>NZ_WWFG01000001.1:0-1427500 GCF_026127265.1 Nostoc sp. KVJ3 | reverse complement strand
CACCCCAGTCACCAGTCCTGCCTTAGGCATCCTCCTCCACGAATGGTTGGAGTAATGACTTCGGGCACTACCAGCTTCCATGGTGTGACGGGCGGTGTGTACAAGGCCCGGGAACGAATTCACTGCAGTATGCTGACCTGCAATTACTAGCGATTCCTCCTTCACGCAGGCGAGTTGCAGCCTGCGATCTGAACTGAGCTCCGGTTTACGGGATTTGCTTGCATTCGCATGCTTGCTGCCCTCTGTCCGGAGCATTGTAGTACGTGTGTAGCCCAAGGCGTAAGGGGCATGCTGACTTGACGTCATCCCCACCTTCCTCCGGTTTGTCACCGGCAGTCTCTCTAGAGTGCCCAACTTAATGCTGGCAACTAAAAACGAGGGTTGCGCTCGTTGCGGGACTTAACCCAACATCTCACGACACGAGCTGACGACAGCCATGCACCACCTGTGTTCGCGCTCCCGAAGGCACTCTTCCCTTTCAAGAAGATTCGCGACATGTCAAGCCTTGGTAAGGTTCTTCGCGTTGCATCGAATTAAACCACATACTCCACCGCTTGTGCGGGCCCCCGTCAATTCCTTTGAGTTTCACCGTTGCCGGCGTACTCCCCAGGCGGGATACTTAACGCGTTAGCTACGGCACGGCTCGGGTCGATACAAGCCACGCCTAGTATCCATCGTTTACGGCTAGGACTACTGGGGTATCTAATCCCATTCGCTCCCCTAGCTTTCGTCCCTCAGTGTCAGTTACGGCCTAGCAGAGCGCCTTCGCCACCGGTGTTCTTCCTGATCTCTACGCATTTCACCGCTACACCAGGAATTCCCTCTGCCCCGAACGTACTCTAGCTATGTAGTTTCCACTGCTCTTATCTAGTTGAGCTAGACTCTTTAACAGCAGACTTACATTGCCACCTGCGGACGCTTTACGCCCAATCATTCCGGATAACGCTTGCATCCTCCGTATTACCGCGGCTGCTGGCACGGAGTTAGCCGATGCTTATTCCTCAAGTACCGTCATTTTGTTCTTCCCTGAGAAAAGAGGTTTACGACCCAAGAGCCTTCCTCCCTCACCCGGTATTGCTCCGTCAGGCTTTCGCCCATTGCGGAAAATTCCCCACTGCTGCCTCCCGTAGGAGTCTGGGCCGTGTCTCAGTCCCAGTGTGGCTGATCGTCCTCTCAGACCAGCTACTGATCGTCGCCTTGGGAGTCCATTACACTTCCAACTAGCTAATCAGACGCGAGCTCATCTCTAGGCAGTTAACCTTTCACCAATTAAGGCACATCCGGTATTAGCCACCGTTTCCAGTGGTTGTCCCAGACCTAGAGCCAGATTCTCACGCGTTACTCACCCGTCCGCCACTGTGCCCGAAAGCACCGTTCGACTTGCATGTGTTAAGCATACCGCCAGCGTTCATCCTGAGCCAGGATCAAACTCTCCGTTTTGTTGTGTTTCGAGTTTGTGGCTCCGAAAAAAAATATTTCCCGGAATCCTAGTTACTAATTTTGATCATCTTCTTGGGAAATCCCAAAAGTAAAATCTTTTGACGAGGATTGGTTTTTTCTTTAAGCTTTCAAAGTATTATGTTTTTCAGGTTCAGTGGTGGTTGGCTTCTCTCGCTTTCCCACTTAACTAGAGTAACTACTTGTCCCCTAGTTTGTCAAGGGGTAAATTTATTTTTTTTCTAAAAGGGCAAATCGCTTGACTGGTATTGCTTTCAGGTGAATGGGTTAAGTAACAGGAGGGAGGCAAAGACGAAGTAGCTGAAGCTTTCTTGTGTGGATAATTCTTCGAGAAGACGAAGATAGGCAGTCGCTTAGGGATTTCCAACCAATCAAAATAGAATTACCCAATCTTTTAGGGTGGGCAACATGAGTGCCTTTGGCTATGAGTCGGCAAGATGCCCACACGACAAGAAGAAGAGGCTGAGTATTAGTTGAGTATTAGTATTTTTATTTGGAAGTCCCTTAGAGGATGTTTGAAAAGTCCTTTTATCTGTAGCAAAACGTTTTAGATCCCCCTAAGTCCCCCTTGAAAAGGGGGACTTTTACTCCGATTCCCCCCTTTTTAAGGGGGTTAGGGGGGATAAATAAGTGCCTAAAATCACAGCCAACCACTTTTCAAACAACCTCTTAGCTCAATATCCGTTACAGTGAGTCTAGCGGTATAGACGGATTTAACAATTTATAATGAGTTTTTGAGAAAAAGCTAAAAACTAGACTAGGCAATAAATACAGATGATCCGACCGCGTAAGGTCTTTGCTCAACATTGGCTCAAAAGTGAAAAGGCGCTCGACGCAATTATTAAAGCAGCAGAGTGTACAGAATGCGATCGCTCCGGCAAAGCAAAGGGCGATCGCATTCTGGAAATTGGGCCTGGAACTGGCATTCTAACTCGTCGTTTATTACCCCTAGTGCAATCTCTGATTGCAGTTGAAATCGACCGCGACTTATGCCAACTGTTGTCAAAGCAACTGGGTAAGACTAAAAATTTCTTATTGCTGCAAGGCGATTTTCTCACCCTGGATTTACCATCTTATTTGGTAGCCTTTCCCAATTTCCAACAGCCAAATAAAGTAGTAGCCAATATTCCTTACAATATTACAGGGCCAATCATTGAGAAACTACTGGGTACGATCGCAAACCCTAATCCCGAACCATTTGACTCTATAGTATTGCTGGTACAAAAAGAAGTGGCAGAAAGGTTGTATGCTAAACCAGGGTCAAAAACCTTTGGGGCGTTGAGTGTGCGGGTACAGTATTTGGCCGAGTGTGAGTTAATTTGCACCGTTCCAGCAGCCGCATTCCATCCACCGCCAAAGGTTGATTCAGCAGTGGTGCGATTGCGCCCTCGAAAAATAGAAATACCAGCGCTTAATCCCCGACAGCTAGAGACTTTCTTAAAGTTGGGATTTGGTGCCAAGCGCAAAATGTTACGAAATAATTTGCAATCTGTTGTAGAACGCGATCGCTTGAGCCACTTACTGGAACAATTAAAAATAAATCCCCAAGCCAGAGCCGAAGATATCGGTGTTCAGCAATGGGTAGTCTTAGCAAATGAGTTAGGAGTTAAAAGTGAGGAGTGAGGAGTTAAGAGTGAATAGATATAGATGATTGCTTTGATTGAAAATCCGAAGTTCACCCATTCCCAACTAGCAACCTATAACTTCTAGCTTTCAATATGCCTTCCTACAGCCTTATTGCTCCTGCTAAAATCAATTTGTATCTGGAAATCATTGGCGATGCCTCCGGCGGGCTACGCCAAGGCCCCGATGGTTATCATGAGTTAGCTATGATACTTCAAAGTATCGGGCTTGTAGACCAAATTGATGTGCGTTCTATAAGCACTGACAGCATTCGTGTTCACTGCAACCATCCACAAGTACCGACAGATAAAAGTAACCTGGCATACCGCGCAGCCGAATTAATGGTGAGGCAATTTCCTCAAGCCTTTGCTAAATATGGGGGTGTGGAGATTACCGTCAATAAGCAGATTCCTGTCGCGGCTGGGTTGGCTGGGGGTTCGACGAATGCAGCAGCTGTGTTGGTGGGGATAGATTTACTTTGGAAGTTGGGATTAACTCAGTCAGAATTAGAGGAGTTGGGAGGTACACTTGGTTCAGATGTACCATTTTGTGTAGCTGGTGGAACTGCGATCGCAACAGGTAGGGGTGAGCAACTTTCTCCCCTGCCCAGTTTAGATAATATATATATAGTATTGGGGAAATACCGCAGTCTGGAAGTTTCTACGCCTTGGGCATACAAAACCTACCGACAGCAGTTTGGTCATTCTTATATTAGAGATACCGATAACTTGGCAGCGCGTGCTAATGCAGTTCATTCAGGAGCAATAGTAAAAGCCATCTTGGATAAAGATACGCGAGAAATTGCTCAAAAATTGCATAATGATTTAGAGCGCGTGGTATTGCCAGCCTATCCCCAAGTTTTGCAGTTGCGAGAAGTGTTTGCCAATCAGGAAGGCGTTTTAGGAACAATGATGTCTGGTTCTGGGCCAACAGTATTTGCTCTTTTTGAGTCTCAACAGCAAGCAGAACAGGTTAAGCTGCAAGTAAGGAAAGCAATTCTTGATGAGGATTTAGAATTGTTTGTAACTCGGACAATCACTCATGGTATTAAAGTGGCATCGTCTGTTTAAATAATTCTTTTTTGTTAATGAAGTATAGAAATAGACAAAAATTATTCCTAATGTCCCAATCCAAAATCTAAAATCCTATGAGTGACCAAAATTTAACACCACCAACGGATACTAAAATACAGGCGGCAGCTAGTCCGTTGCGTTGTTTAATTGGGGCGGTAATTTCTGGAGGAATGGGATATGCAATGTATTCGCTGATGATTGCGATCGCTACAAATTTTGCTACTAAACCTCTTCATTCAATTAATCCATTGGTAATCAAGATTTCTTCTGCTGTTCGGACTCTGGTTGTCGGTGTAGTTGCTTTAGGAAGCGGGATATTTGGTATAGTAGCAATTGGTTTGTTGGCTTTGGGAGTGCAATTATTAATGCAGCAATTTACCAAGCAAAAAAGTAGTGAAAATTAGTAATTGCTTTTAATCAGCAACCCAAAGGTACAAGTGAATAAAAGACGTACTGCTGACATTCGATAGTTAGTAGCTTACCAATCAATACCTTAAGAAAGCTTGCTTTTATAATCGGACAGCGATCGCTCTGAGCAAATCCTCTATAGTAGAAGGTTTAGTTAGATAATCGTCTGTTCCCAATTACATACCCTTACGAACATCTTCTTAGCATGGCATCACAGCCTTGAGCCAGAGGATGTTTTAATTTCTTTGTATGGTTGCCCTTGACTTTAATAGATTTTGGGTTAACACTTTATGGACTGGCTGAAAATTCACAAATTTATGCGGAATTGATACCATTGACACTGAAGTTGATAGCAGTAACATCACTATATGAGCAAAACTTATGAACACAACCAAGAGATATTTTTTACCCCTTATTTTTGTGACAATGGTTGTCAGCCTCAGTAGTTGTAGTTCTAAACCCACGGCTCGTAATATTGACATCGGAACACCATCCGCTACGACAACACCAACGAATAGCTCATCGTCACAGACTACCAGCCAAATTCCTAGCGTAGCTCAGTTAAGAGAAAAATCTCCTAATCCAGAACTTACTAAAGAAAATACACCTTCCTCAACTTTTAAGGCTGCCACTAGCAAAACTACTACCGTTACACTATACACAAGTGATTCTCAGTGCCAAAAACTCGTTCCCGAAAAAGTTTCAGTACTAGCTGAGGAAGTAGTGACAAATGTAGTGAGTAAAATTTTGGAAAAACGAGATACAAGCGACTTTAACTTGTCTGGGTATCGTGTCAATATCAAAAATGGTATTGCTACAGTTGATTTACGAATATCTCCTGATTCAAAGCGACAAATAGCTTCTCTTTCTAGTTGTGAACAGTTTGCTCTGTTTGGCAGTCTCCGCAAAACCCTAACAAGTAATGACCAATGGAATATTAAAGAGGTTCGCTTTACTGAGCGAGGTGAAGATATTGTTCTTTAATTAAACAGGACTTACGCACTGGTAAGGGAAAATCAAACCGCAGAGGACGCAGAGGACATGGAGAAATAAGAGTTTCAGAGAGTTTTTGCGTAAGTCCTATTAAATTAAGCATGGCCAAGAATGGTTGCAAAAACAGTCTATGTTCTAGTCAATTGAAAACAGCTATAAATAGTGTTATAATTTCTCCGAAAATATAAATTTATAGCAGCAATTTGCGGGTGTAATTCAGTGGTAGAATGTCACCTTCCCATGGTGAACGTCGTGGGTTCGAGTCCCATCGCCCGCTTTTAATAGAAAACTTTATTTAGGACAAATCTTGAGAGTTTTTTGGACTCTCTTGGTATTTGACCTTTTTTTAATTAAAAGTTAAAAATTAAGAAGAAGAATAATTTTTAATTAATTTTTAATTAATTAATTTTGGGTACAAGCCCCCACTGATTGCAATTTTTAATTAATAATTTTTAATTTTTAATTGGAGCGAAGCGACTTGACGGTGTATTTGATACAAATAAATTTTTAAACCTGTCTGCAAAAAAGGCTAATTATAATATTGGCTCAGTTGTTGAATACCCTAGAAAATTTAGTATATTACTTATGCTTAGACACAAAAGCAGCCGTAAAATCTCGTTAGTGGCTATGCTTGTGCTGGTTATATGCTTTACTCTGGTAAGTGTGCGTTCATTTGGGCAAACAATTATGACATCAGTACCCCAACTGCTCACCGACCCGTTTTTGCAACTGCCAACTGAAACCTCAGTGCGAGTAGTTTGGTTTACCGAGTTTGCTGGTGTTAACCATACAGTAACCTACGGTGAAAAGCTCAAACTAATTGCTAAGGCAAATACCACCAAACTCAGTCGCACTCGTGAAGATCAGCAATCAAGAGTTGCAAACCAAACTAAAGACGGCGAAGTGCATCACAAACCTGTTCAGCGTGACATTTGGCGACATGAAGCTGAGGTAACTGGGTTGATTCCTAATATACGGGTAAATTATCGTGTTACCAGTGTGCGAGAAGATAAGAAGAGCGTTAGTAGTGATATTTTTAGCCTCGCCGCCACTCCCAAGCCAGATACACCATTAAAAATCTTACTCACTTCTGACCATCAATTAAAGCCGATGACATCGGCAAATCTGCAAAAAGTTGTAGAAACGGTTGGACGAGTTGATGGAGTATGGTTTGCTGGTGATTTGGTCAATGTTAGCGATCGCGCCTCAGAATGGTTTGATGATAATGGTGGCGGTGCTTTGTTTCCTGGTTTACAAGGTCGTGCTAAATATAACATGACACACGACGGTGTTAAGACAACCTATACTGGTGGGCAGATAATTCAAAATGCACCCATGTTTACTTGTATTGGCAATCATGAGGTGATGGGACGATTTGCTAGGGCGGAAAGTTTAGATGGTGAATTTGATGATACAATTCCCCGTGTTGTCGCTCAAAAAATCTACCAGGACAATTCTTTAATAGATAATTCTTTTAATACTAATACTTATGAAGAAATTTTCTCTTTACCAGAAAGTAAGGAGGGTGGAAAAAGGTATTATGCAGTTACCTTTGGTGATGCGCGCTTGGTGGTACTGTACGCTACAAATATGTGGCGGACTCCCAATTTAGATGGAAAGCGTAAAGGTAGATATCTAGAAGCCGAAAAGGATTTAAATAATCCTGAAAATTGGGGTTATGGACAGCTAATTTATGAACCAATTGCTAAAGGTAGCAAGCAATATAATTGGCTAAAAGCAGAACTCAATAGCCCTGAATTTAAACAAGCAAAATATAAAGTTGTGATGTTCCATCATCCGCCCCATACTTTAGGCGATAATATAGTTCCTGCCTATACAGAACCAGTTCAAATAATTGAACGGGATGGTAATAATATCAAAGCAGTGCGTTACGAATACCCGAAAGATGCAGATTATCTGATCCGCGATGTTGTACCTTTATTAGAAGCGGCTAATGTGCAATTAGTATTTTATGGGCATTCTCATTTGTGGAACCGTTTTGTTAGTCCCAGTGGAATGCACTTTCTAGAAACATCTAATGTGGGCAATACTTACGGCGCTGCTTGGGGTGACAGAAAGCGAGAAGTGCCAATTGGATATCAAGAGGATTATGTTAAGCTTGGCGATCCTAATGGTTTAGAACCGATAGTGCCAACAATTTCTCCTTTGCTGGGTGAAGATGGTAAGCCGATACCTTATATTTCGAGTAATGATATTACGGTTTTTAGTATCTTTGATACGGGGACAGGTTCGATAAGTAGTTATCGGTTTGATACTCGTAAACCTGATTCGGAAGTATTGAGGTTTGATGAATTTAAGTTGAAACAGACCAATCCTACTTGATTTGTGAAGAGCGTTAGCTTCAGATCCCTGACTTCTTGAAGTCGGGGATCTTTTGATTCACGAATGACTTAGGATTGCTATATACCAATACGGTTCAGTTAAGATTAAAAATCTTTATTTTTTTAACGAACCGCAGAGGCGAGGCAGTGCGTTGGGCGGGCAATGCCCGACTTGTTCGCGCAGCGTCTCCGACAGGAGAAGCAACTGCCGTGCAGAAAACGCAGAGAGAAGAAAGAAATGCTTAATCTATGCTGTTGGATTATAGACTGCTAATCGCTTCGGCAACTAGTTTAGAAACAAAGGGCAAGATAGCCTGACTCTTAGCCTGAGCTTTACCTTCAGTAAATACTACTAAGAGGTAGGGGCGCTGATTTGGTAACTCAATATATGCGGCATCATGGCGGACTTGACTTGTCCAACCTGCTTTTGACCAAATTTGAGCATTTTCAGGAAGTCCGCCACCTAAGAAACCTGTCACCTGATTTTCTTCGCCGTCAGAAGACACATTATCCAGAGTCCGTTTGAGTAAAGCCATCATTGCTTGCGATCGCGTACTGGAAACCGCCACTCCACCTACAATACTATGGAGTAACCTGGCGATCGCATTTGTTGTCAACATATTCCGATTTTCTAGCAACTCTCCCACAAATGCCCGTTCCCGTCCATAAGGGCCATCACCCCAAGTTTTTTGACAGGCGTTAATCGTCTCCATTTCTTCCCAACCCAATGATTGGTAATAGCGGTTAATGATATTACGTTGATATTTCCAGGTTTCAAAAGGCCCCGTTGGTAATTCTGGCCCCGATGTAGTACCACTCAAAATATCCACAACCAAGCTAGTAGCATCGTTACTAGAATCGACAATCATATCCCGCAAGGCGCGTTCCAACTCCTTGGAGGTTTGAGTCATGCCTTTTTCTAGCCATTCATTTACCGCCACCAGGTAAAATAACTTGACTACACTGGCGGGATAAATTCGCTCAACACCGCGATAAGTAAAACCACGGACTGGATGATCCCAAAAAGCTTTGGGAGTAAGCGCCCCACCAGTATTTACTAGCACTGGTGGATCGTAAACAACCCAAGTTAGAGCAATTTGATTCCGGGCTAAAGTCGGAAATGCTGCCCAAGTTGCATCTAAAATGCCATTACCAATATTTTCTAGTTGTTCGTCTTTATTGAAAAAAATCATTCTCTAATAATGTCCTTTAATCTAAAATCCAAAATCCAAAATCTAACATCAGGGGAGTATCAGTGTATCGCTGACCTTAATTTATATGATTCTCCTGAATGTATGTGTTTAGCAACTCAAGCTGTATCTGGAAGACATTTGTGGGTAACATCAAATCATCAAAATTTAGCGGTTGAGGTGTATTTGTGTGAAGATGACTATCCAGGATGGGTATCACTTTCAGATTTTGATGCATTACAACCTGCTACTGTAGCTTATCAGGCTGCAACCTTTTCTGAATCTGAGATTAAAAAACTTTTAGCAGAGGTCATTGCCTTTACCCAAAAAGCGATGCAACAATCCAATTATTACCTTTGGGGTGGTACAGTTGGGCCAAATTATGACTGTTCTGGGTTGATGCAAGCCGCGTTTGCTTCGGTGGGAATTTGGCTACCTAGAGATGCCTATCAACAGGAAGGATTCACCCAACCAATTACTATTGGAGAATTAGTTGCCGGGGATTTGGTATTTTTTGGAACTAGCGAAAAAGCAACTCATGTCGGACTTTATTTGGCGGATGGTTGTTACATTCATAGTTCTGGGAAAGATCGGGGACGAGATGGGATTGGGATTGATGTTCTCTCGGAACTGGGAGATGGGGTTAGTCAGTCCTATTATCAGCAGCTGCGAGGGGCTGGTAGGGTTTTTAAGAGTTACGAACCACAGAGACGCTGAGGACGCTGAGGTATATGAGGAGTGGGTTGGTTGAGCAAGGGGTGAGCGAGGTAAATGGGGCGATTTCCGCAATTGTCCCAGATGTTTCGGTAGTGGTACCGATACATGATGAAGTGGAAAGTTTGCCGCTTTTATTAGAGGCGATCGCATCTACTTTATCCTCTAGTCAGGTAAATTATGAAATTATTTGTGTGGATGATGGTTCTACCGATGGTTCCGGGGATTTTCTGAAAAAAGAGGCGCAAAGCCGCACTGATTTAAAGGCGGTGATTTTGCGTCGCAACTATGGACAAACTGCGGCGATGGCTGCTGGGTTTCATTATGCAGTCGGGAAAGCGATTGTCACTTTAGATGCCGATCTTCAAAACGATCCGGCTGATATCCCCATGTTATTAGCAAAGCTGGATGAGGGTTACGATTTGGTGAGTGGTTGGCGACAAAAACGCCAAGATGGTGCTGTAAATCGGTTACTTCCTTCCAAAATTGCCAATTGGCTAATTCGCCACACCACTAGCGTCAATATTCATGACTATGGTTGTTCGTTGAAAGCCTATCGTGCAGAACTGTTGGCAGATATGAATCTCTACGGGGAATTACACCGATTTTTACCTGCTTTGGCCTATATTGAAGGAGCTAGAATTACTGAAATACCCGTGCGTCATCACGCCCGTCGTTTTGGTCGCAGTAAGTATGGCATTTGGCGGACATTCCGGGTGTTGATGGATTTGTTAACTATTCTGTTTATGAAAAGGTTTCTCACCCGCCCGATGCACGTTTTTGGGCTGTTGGGCTTAATTTCAATGTTTTCGGGCGCAGCGATCGGAATTTACTTGACTTTTGTCAAGTTGGCTTTAGGTGAAATGATTGGCAATCGCCCTCTGCTAATTTTAGCAGTTCTCTTGCTAGTAACTGGAGTGCAGTTATTTTGCTTCGGTCTTTTGGCAGAATTGCTTATGCGTACATACCATGAATCCCAAGGACGGCCTATCTATCGCGTGCGAGAGGTAGTAGGAAAAAATGTTAAATAGCATAACGATATTATGTCAAGTTCGCGTAATCTGCAAGAAACTCATTTAAATCGCGCCCGCGCCAGTCTCAGACAAGCGCTGTCTTGGTATGGATATCTTCGTAAGTCAGGACAGTTGTCATTTAACCCGGAATTGGCGGGTTTGTTGAAACCGGAATTGGAAGCTTTAAATTCCACACTCAACAAGCTGGATTCTAATGTGATTAGAATTGCTGCCTTTGGTTTGGTGAGTCGGGGAAAGTCAGCAGTTTTAAATGCTTTGCTGGGAGATAAGATTCTGCAAACTGGGCCTCTGAACGGTGTCACTCAATGGCCTCGTTCGGTGCGATGGCAGTCAGGAGGTAAAGTCCTCGTAGAGTTAATTGATACCCCCGGATTAGATGAAATTGAGGGTGAGTCACGGGCGGATATGGCCCGAGAAGTTGTGCATCAGGCGGATTTGATTTTGTTTGTCGTGTCTGGTGATATTACACGCACTGAGTATCAAGCACTGTTGGAGTTAAGGCGATCGCAAAAACCCCTGATTTTAGTATTTAACAAAATAGACCTTTACCCAGATACAGACCAGGGAGCGATTTACCAAAATTTACAACAATTGGGTGCGGGGAATCCTCACGCAAAGCCGTTATTACCTGATGAAATTGTCATGGTGGCAGCAGAACCAGCACCAATGGAAGTGCGGGTTGAATGGCCTGATGGGCGTGTCAGTTATGAATGGGAGACACCACCCCCGCAAGTAGACGAACTCAAAGAGACAATTCTGAATATTCTCAATCGGGAAGGGCGATCACTTCTGGCTTTAAATGCACTGATTCAAGCACGAGATGCAGAAGCCGCGATCGCTCAAAAAACCATCGATTTCCGCGAACAACAAGCTGAAGAGATGATTTGGCAATTTACCAAATACAAAGCTTTGGCAGTAATGCTCAATCCCATCGCCTTCTTAGACATCCTGGGCGGAACTGTTGCTGATTTAGCTTTAATTCGCGCTTTAGCTAGATTATATGGTTTACCAATGACTAGCTATGAAGCCGGGAAAATTTTAAAAACGATTTTATTTAGTTCTGGTGGCTTGCTACTGGGAGAATTAGGTAGTAGTTTTCTTCTGGGTTTAAGTAAAACTACTGCGGCAATAACCAGTGGTGATAATCCTAGTAATATTACTGCTTTTGCTGGCAGTGCGATCGCTCAAGCTGGTATCGCTGGCTATGGGGCATACTCCGTTGGCAAAGCCGCCCAAGTCTATCTCGAAAAAGGCTGCACTTGGGGACAGTTGGGTGCTAGCAGCGTCATTCAAGAAATTCTCTCTCAAGTTGACCAAAATACAATTCTGTATCGTCTGCGACAAGAGTTAGGCATAAAATATTGAGAATAAATAAATTTTGTTAAGAATTTGTTACCGTTTACAAGTGTTTATGAACTTCTATCAAGCTCTTCTGACAATTGACTGACATCTCCAATTTGGGATGCAAGATTGAGGGAACAGGAATTATAGAACTATTTCCTAATATCTATCTACGTAAATTAATGGTGAAAGAATCATGACAACTACCCTCAAATCATTTGAAACTACTGGCGCGGCAAATCTTCAAGAAGCTATTACTGAAGCCATTAATGAAGCTCGTGCAACTTGTGAGCTAGACGGCAGTAATTCTGCTGGTTGTGCCGTAGCCTGGGACATTGTGGAAGAATTGCAAGCCGAAAAAGCTCATCAACAGCAAGGAAAACCACATAAAACCTCTTTGGAGAATTATTGCGATCGCCATCCAGCTTCCGTAGAATGTCTTATCTACGACGTTTAACTTTTCCGTAAATCACTTATCGCTGATTGCGTGATTTGCTTAATTACCTCTAAATAAGGTGATTGTGTTTCACTTTCCATTGCCAACCACAAAAGATATTCGATATTCCCAGCCGGGCCTGTGATCGGCGACCAAGTTAAGCCTTTGTATTTCCATCCTAATCCGTGGGCTGCTTGCAAAACTTGGAAAATAGCATCAGCTTGGTCGTTTGGATCTCGCACAACGCCTTTTTTACCCACACGGGATCTACCAACTTCAAACTGTGGCTTGACTAACAATACAGCTTCTCGATTAGCTTGAGTTAGTTGCCACAAAGCAGGTAGAATCTTGGTTAAAGAAATAAATGATACATCAACCACCGCCAAATCAGGAATCTGGTCATTCTCACCATATAACTCATCTGGTTGTAGTTGCCGTAAATTGGTGCGTTCCCGCAAAATCACCCGCGAATCATTTCGCAACCGCCAATCAACTTGCCCGTAACCGACATCAATACCGTAAACTTGTTTTGCTCCACCTTGTAAGAGACAATCAGTAAAACCACCAGTAGAAATTCCACCATCCAGACAAATGCGCTCTGCTACAGGAATGGCAAATACTGACAAAGCTTTAGAAAGTTTTTCACCACCTCTAGAAACAAAAGGCGATCGCTCCTTAATATTTATTTGAGCCGTAATATCAACTTCTGTACCAGGTTTATCAACTAACTGCTGATTAACAGTTACTTCCCCCGCCTGAATTAACCGTTGTGCTAAGGCCCGAGAAGAACATAAATTTAGCTCTACTAATAGTGTGTCGAGTCGCTGTTTAGCCAATTAAATAGACTCTCCTGGTAAGATTCAAACCAAAGCACGATAAACATCGGCAACTTCTATTGTGGCTCATAACGCTTCTAGTTCCGATCGGCTAATTCGTTTAATTCATGAGCGATCTTAACTACATACCATTATCATTTTGAAATTCACATATTTCTTTATAATATAGCGGTTCTCATTTATGTGAGGTACACCCGTAGGGGCAATTCATGAATTGCCCCTACACCTTACGAAATGATGTTCTACCACATTTGAATGAGAACCGCTATATAATCTAATGCTCCTAATATTTGGATATGCAATATCTCAATATTTACTAATCTCTCGATCAGTTTTTTCATGATTCATTAATAATAAAATTAGAATCTTTTCTTTTGCGTATCGATTTTCACGATCTTTTAGGGTTTTCATTTCACCCTAATGGTTTCCAATTATTTGGTAAAAGCAGCGAAATAATTCTTTTTCTTCGATTATCGGTGCTAGTACATATTTTTACTGCCACAGGTCTGGGTTCCCTTTATACGCAGAACGTTGTTTTGGAATGGCGTATAATTAGGAACATCTATGTTCATGCTTCTAGATTATATTTCTTTCCCTAAGTTGACACCAATGATGGCTTTACGCCCTTACAATTTTGCAATTTAATAGCAAAAGCCTTGTATACGGGAACTTCTTGTTCTGAACTATTGTCACTTTATGTCACCTTTAACAGCCAGGAGCCTCCCACTATAACCGACCAAACTTAGGTATAGCCTAACCCACGCATCGTAGCCTTCTATGTCCAATTTCACTTAACCCTAACCCTTTCACAAGCTGTCTTTCACATCTAAAGATACGTACTGGCGCGATACAAGAAAATAGTGGATTAAAAATTTCTGGAAAATTCAAGTTTAGAACTATAACCAAATTTTTCTATTGCACCAATTTATGTATGCCATGCCAGTAGAGTTACGTCATCCGTTACCAGCTTTTCCTGAATTGTCTTTATATATACAATATTTATACTTTGTTAGTCAGATTAACGCAGACTTAAAATGCTTTCAAATCCATAAAATGGGCGCTTGCTCATGGAACAATCTCGCGGTAATTTACCAAATATTAGCATAATTATTTGTATATACACTAAAAGTTGATGAAAGCTATATCAAACGACACCGTACACATTTTTGCAACCAAAACCTTATATACTGGATTAGACTTTGATAAATTTGAGAGTTTTGTTAATTGCAACACCAAAAACTATTAATTTTCAGATGAAATACTAGCGTATCTTATAGTCTATAGTTTTTAAGGTTTAGTCAAAACTATATCCAGTATCATCAAAAAACTGCAAACTTCATGTGGTGCAAAAATCAATCGGGGAGTGAAAACATGAATTTACGTAGAGATGCATTGCAAATCCTCAAAGAAACTAGCCGAACATTTTATATCCCAATTAGTATCTTACCGCCAGGATTGCAAGAAGCAGTAGCATCAGCATATTTGTGTATGCGTGCTATTGATGAAATTGAAGATCATCCTGAACTAGATAATGTTACTAAAGCAAAGCTGTTAAGAACGATTAGCCTGACATTACAGGCAGGAGTTGATGGCTTTGCAGTAGATGCTTTCTTCGCAGGATTTAGTGGGTATGAGAATACCTTAGAAGAAGTCACTGTGAGGATTAGAGAATGGTCGCTGCTAGCACCAGAAACCATTGCACCTCGTATTTGGGATGCGACTGCTGCAATGGCAGACCGAATGGCTTACTGGGCAGAAAGAAACTGGAAAATTTATACAGAATCTGATTTGGATCGATATACCTTTGGGGTTGCAGGTGCAGTGGGATTATTACTTTCGGACTTATGGACTTGGTACGATGGAACGCAAACGAACCGTACCCAGGCAATTGGGTTTGGTCGGGGTTTACAAGCAGTTAATATCCTGCGTAACCATACTGAAGACTTGGGGCGTGGGGTAGACTTTTTCCCGGAGGGTTGGAGTGCAGCAAATATGCAAGAGTATGCGCGACGCAACCTAACCCTGGCTGAAGCTTATACCAAAGACCTTCCTACCGGTCCAGCTTTAGATTTTTGCCAAATTCCCTTAACCTTGGCTAATGGCACTCTTGATGCCCTTGCTAATGGTAAAGAGAAACTCAGCCGCAGTGATGTCTTTGCACTGATCGAACAACTGATTAGTGTGAACATGAAAGCCAGTTAATAGTCTCTTAAGGACTAATGGAGCCAATTGTCAATTGTCTCCATATTTTGGATATCCAAAATTATACAGGGATTTTCTGTAAGGAAGTCAGTGTAGTCTTTTGCCAAGGGGAGATGCCAAGGGCGATGGGGAGCCAATGCGGTCTTCTCCCAAAGGGAAAGGCTAGCGCCAAGGAGTATCCCCAAGTGAAGCATTGGCGTGTCTCCCCAAGTAGAACAACTGGCTTTGGGGAGTGTCTTCTAAGAAAGTAGGCGAGAATAAATAAAAGTATGTTAACTAGATATAAAAAATATGGAAGTTATCTCTTGGTGAGGACTTAAAATTCACTAATTTTTTTTAATACTAATTTTTGATTTTGAATTACGGATACACAGCCCTTATCATAATGCTGTTGTATAAGTGTAAAACAATACTACCCATAAGAAAGTAGCTCAAATACTGTTTTTAAGTGTAAGTATAATAAGTTATCTTGTTCTGGTGAATTATTTACGTAATCTCAGCTAAACTTTAGGAACTCTTCAAAGGATTTCCAGCAAAAATTACCTGGCAAGAATTAATTAATGTCTAAATAATTAAAAGAGAGTGTAACGCTCCCCGTGATTATTCGTGCAGCGAGTTGACAGTGCATGAGCTACTGCTTAAATCCTATCTGTCCCAATCCAGAAAATTTGGTATATAACCAAAGGTGTCAGTCTTGTGGCTCGCAACTACTGTTGCGCGATCGCTATCAGGTGATCAAACCATTAGGTCAAGGTGGCTTTGGAGCAACCTTCTTAGCCAACGATCAAGGCTTACCCGGAGAACCGAGTTGCGTAATCAAGCAATTACGCCCATCAGGAAGCGCCCCACACGTTTTACAGATGGCCAGAGAACTCTTTGAACGAGAAGCCAAGACTCTAGGTAAAATTGGCAATCATCCCCAAGTACCAAGATTATTAGACTATTTTGAAGATCATGAACAATTCTACTTAGTTCAAGAATACATTAGCGGTGATACCTTGCAGGAGGAGGTCAAACTTAACGGCATCTTGAGCGAAACTGGAATCAAGCAATTTTTAAGCGAGATTCTACCACTACTACAATATATTCACGAGCAAAAGGTGATCCACCGTGATATTAAGCCAGCAAACTTAATTCGCCGTACTCAAGATGCCAGAATGGTACTTATCGACTTTGGTGCCGTCAAAAACCAAGTTACCCAAGGAGCGATAAGTCAATCAGGACAAACAGCATTAACTGCTTATGCAATTGGTACTCCTGGTTTTGCACCTCCAGAACAAATGGCTATGCGTCCAGTCTATGCCAGTGATATTTATGCTCTGGGGGTGACATGCATTTTTTTACTAACTAGCAAAACTCCTAAAGATTTAGATTACAATCCCAACACTGGCGAAATGATGTGGGAGCATCTTGTGCAAGTGAGCGATCACTTGAGTGGTGTATTGCGAAAAATGTTAGAGGTGTCTGTACGTAATCGCTATCAGTCAGCGACAGAAGTTCTCAGAGCATTGGAAATAGAACCATACTTAGAAAGTTTAGCAAAGGGTTTACTGATTAAATCAGATACTGGGTCTAAAGAACGAACACACAACCATCTAGAAAATTCTGCCGTTTTATGTAACAACTCTTCTGTTGCTGTTACAAGTGCAGGAGTGGCACAGGTAGCGGCAGCAATTCGGGCGAGACGAGCCAAGGCAGCAGAAGCCGCGGGATTACACCAAGGTTCTGCGATGGGCAAATCAACTACTTTAGCTAACAGCAACAGTAATAGTTCGCAAGCTCAAAATTCTAAAGTTGAGCGTAAGTTAGATAGCCAAGGTTTGTTGACTGCCTATCAAAAGGGAAGACGAGATTTTGCTCTCCACAATTTAAGTTTGCTGAACCTGCAAGGTGCTGACTTATCAGGAACAAATTTCCATTCCACACAATTACAAAAAACCAATCTCCAGGGAGCTAATCTTCACAATAGTGACTTTGGCAGAGCCAGTCTCGCTAGAGCAAATCTTAAGGATGCTAATTTGAGCAAAGCATACTTTAATCATGCTGATTTAGAAGGGGCAGACCTGCGAGGTGCAGACCTCAGCAATGCTTATCTCAGCAATGCTAACCTCCGAGGAGCTAATTTGTGTGGTGCTAACCTCACCAGTGCCAAAATTTCTGACGATCAGTTAGCACTAGCAAAAACAAATTGGATGACTATCCGCCCTAATGGTAAGCGAGGTTTATTGTAAGTTGAAAGTTTAGATTTTGAAGCCAGTGTCTTGCTCTGGCTTCCAGATTACTTCACTACTTTTGAAGTAAGCTTAGAAAGGATCAAGTCTTAAATTTGACTTTATAAGGCTCACAAGGATTCAATTTCATTATTAGTTTGATATCTTAACTCTTATTCCAAAACTGTTCGGTTAAGGCAAGAGACGCGATAAATCGCCGTCTTTACAATAATCAATCCTTCGTCCTGACGGCGATTTATCGCGGATTTGGGATCTATATATTCTCATCAAATAACCTTAACCGAACAGTATTGGCAGGTAATCCCCATAAATAAATTTAAGGGATTCAAGAATTGAGCGCAGTAAATATGCGCTACGCATCTCGAAATATATATTTTCTTCTTTCTTCATAAATGAATTTAGGGGCTTTAAAAGAAAGTGGCAGAGGACGCATTGTATATATTTTATTCCTTCTGCCTTCAGCAAGAACTGCCTCTACCTTTCTTCGGTAAATAATTCTGTGCGATTACTTATAGCAATCCCATTTGATTTGTGAGAATTACAACCCACAGATTCCCGACAACGTTTACGAAGTAGTGGATCTTAATTTATCAGGAGTGACTCAGGATTGTTACAGTTGAGTGGCTCGATAGATAGTAATTGCTTTTGCAAATGTTAAAAATTACCCGCTTCTATAGCGAAAATACGCAGATCGCTGGTAATTCTTAATCAAATCTTTATGATTTTTATCTGTTACAAATAACAAATGATTATTTACAATAAATAATAAAGCATCACAATAGTTTTACATAAATATTTTCATGCTTTTTGTGACTATAAACAACAAGAAATTTCGCACTTAAAAGCTGTAAAATCTAATGCTCTTAAGCCACTCAATTTTTCAGATTACAGCAGAAAGTGAAAAACTAATTAATTATCCCTGATTGTAGGCTGAAGCAGAATATTCACAACCGAAATCAGGTCATACAAGGTTTACATATCATGGCTAACTTTGCACAAACAGAAATAGAACGGAGATTAACTTTATATCAGGTATTCCTCAAGTTGTATGAACACGACAGCAGTCTTCTAGATGAAATTCTTCAACTAGAAAACCTATCTCAACTGTTGTTGAGAAAGATGAAGTTATGTTACGTACATGGTGTAGTGGATACTGCTGCCGTTTATTTGATGACTAACTTGTGTGATAACCAGACTCAAAGTTTACGACAGCCACAACAGATATGGACAATAGGTCGTAATCACAACAGTGGTATTTGCATTGCTAATAATTATATGTCTCGTCGTCACGCGGCTATTCAATATATTGACGATCAAGGCTTCTACTTTATAGACTTCAACAGTACTAATGGCTCCTTTGTGAATGGCGATCGCGCTTTTGGGCCAATCAAGCTGAAAGATGGCGATCGCATCCGTCTAGGCAATATGACTTTTGATTTTTTCGTAAATTACAAGTCCCGCGTTTTGCCAACTGTAGCAATGGAGTTATTGATGCAGCTTGTGCATCACAAGAATAACAATCAAGTAGAAATACTTGCTTCTTCACATGATAAACAAAAATCTATAGCGGGAAAAGCGGATGATAATTTAGAGATTTTCAGAGATTCTCGGCTATTTGAGAAGTTTGAACATCATTATGACAACTTTAGTTCAGAACAGAAATCAGAAATTTTAGACCGCTTTTTTAGCAGACAAATCCCATAAAATCCTAGTTGAAGAAGGCAGAAGGCAGGAGGCAGAGGGCAGAAGGGACAATTAAGAAGGGGATTCAGACCTCTCCTTAATCGGGGCCACTGAAACGAAGTTCAGTGGGGGTCTTAAACCCTTACTCCCTCTGGTCGTGGCAGAGGGCAGAAAACAGTATTCCTTCTGCCTCCTGCCTTCTGCCCTCTGCCTTTCTTGATAAAAAATTGTGTGAAGTCTAAACAATTTTTAGGGGCACAATATTCTTGTACCCCTAATTTCACACTATTGCAACTATAAACGCAATAAAATGATTACTCGTCGTCGTAAATAGCACAATCCGGTTCAGATAAGACTAAAATTCTCATCTAGCGGATAGTGTAGAGACGCGAAATTATACTTCTCTACGAGACGCTATCGCGAACGTCCCGCTATATGCTTTCGCGTCTCTCCAGCTTTTTCAGCCTTTGGATATCGAGCTTAAAGAAATTTTACCCTCAAGTAGATTAATAAATCTAAATTCCTTACTCTTCTGGCTCTAAATCTACATCTTCCTCTTCATCTTCTTCACTGGCTTTAGCTACAGAGTTAGCAGAAACAACAGCGCCTTTATCGAGCTTTTCACGTACCAGTTTCTTAATTTCCTCAGCAAATTCAGGCTTTTCTTCTAGATACTTAATGGCGTTGTCTCGTCCTTGGGAGATATTATCGCCATTGTAACTATACCAAGCCCCCTTGCGG
The DNA here is from genome assembly GCF_026127265.1 of Nostoc sp. KVJ3. GTDB lineage: Bacteria > Cyanobacteriota > Cyanobacteriia > Cyanobacteriales > Nostocaceae > Nostoc. Next base: position 1,407,195 of record NZ_WWFG01000001.1, on the reverse strand, counting down.
ACAATAATGGAAGTTTCTTCTGCCAAGTCTACAATACAACCCAAGGTAGAAATCCCTTTACCAAAAATAATATCGAATTCCGCGATTCTGAAGGGCGGCGCTACTTTATTTTTGGCGACTTTGACTTTAACGCGATTACCAAATTCATCTGTACCTTTCTTCAAGGTTTGAATTCGACGAATATCCAAGCGCACCGAAGCGTAAAACTTCAATGCATTACCTCCAGTTGTAGTTTCTGGGCTACCGTAGGTAACACCGATTTTTTGCCGCAACTGGTTAATGAAAATTACTGTACAACCAGATTTACCAATGTTACCCGTAATTTTACGCAGGGCTTGGCTCATCAACCGCGCTTGCAAACCAACGTGAATATCACCCATATCCCCTTCAATTTCAGCACGGGGAACCAGTGCTGCGACTGAGTCAATGACTACAATATCAACCGCAGCAGAGCGAACAAGCTGATCGACAATTTCCAAAGCTGATTCGCCAGTATCAGGTTGGGAAATCAGCAAATTGTCAATATCTACACCCAATGCCGCAGCATAAGTAGGATCAAGGGCGTGTTCAGCATCAACAAAGGCAGCAATACCGCCATTTCTTTGTACTTCGGCGAGCGCATGTAGCGCTACTGTAGTTTTACCAGAACTTTCCGGCCCATAAATTTCAATTACCCGTCCCTTGGGTAAACCACCACCCAATGCTAAATCTAGGGTAAGCGCTCCACTAGAAATTGTTTCCACCCGCATCCGGGTAGCGTCCCCCAGGCGCATGATTGCCCCTTTACCAAAGCTGCGCTCAATCTGGTTTAGCACCATTGTCAGCGCTTTTTGCTTGCCGGAAGTATCGGTGTTGATAGCCATTTCTGCCTCTAATGCCTCTAATCTAAATATATGGTTTTAAGGAGTGTTGGTTTTGGAATTTGAGTAGAACAGATATACTATTTTAACCAGAAAATTCTGGAATAGGACTTCTCAAATCAAAAAAGGTTGTGACAAGATCGTAACTCGATCGCTACCAGATTAGTGTAGTTTCGCACAATGATACCAACTTGCATTCAGAGATAGCTTTTTTTGGCTGGGTAAGCAAGGGTTTTCAAAGAAAAAATAAATCTGTCAGTAGAACTGTACTGGTAAGCATTTGAACGTGTTAGCCAAGGCGCAACAGAAATGATGCTGGTAGCTTTTAATTTTTAATTAAAAAAAAGTCAATAATTCTAACGGTAGGTGAACAGAGCCGTTAAACAGCAGGAAAATTAGAAAGGTAAAAGTTTTAACTGACTTGTGTACTTCCTTTAGAGGAATAGAGAGGAATGTTATGACAACATTGCTGAATGAGACTATTGAGAGACTAAAAACCAATGTGAAGGGGCATGTGGTGCTTCCAGACGATCCACGCTATGACGAAGTTCGGGAAATATGGAATGCGATGATTGATCGGCGACCTGCTGTCATCGTCCAGTGTGCAGAAGCCAATGACGTTTCCCAGGCGATCGCATTTGCGCGTGCGAACAAGCTTGAAATATCAATCAGGGGCGCTGGACATAACATCGCAGGGAATGCGGTGTGTGATAACGGCGTGACGATCGATCTTTCAACCATGAAAAATGTCCGTATTGATGCTCAGAAGAGGCGGGCCTATGTCGAACCAGGTGCGACACTTGGCGATTTTGATTCTTCAGCACAGCTACATGGGTTAGCAACTCCAGTCGGAATTAATTCAACGACAGGTATTGCAGGTCTTACCTTGGGGGGCGGTTTCGGTTGGTTGACTCGTAAGTACGGACTGACGATCGATAATCTTGTTTCTGCGGAAGCGATCACAGCAGACGGGAATAAGATCCGAACCAGCGAAAACGAAAACGCTGACCTTTTTTGGGCAATTCGAGGTGGCGGCGGGAACTTTGGTGTCGTCACTGAGTTTGAATTTGAACTCCATCCTGTGGGGCCGGAAATATTGGCTGGGTTGATTGTTTTTCCGTTTAGCCAAGTAAAACAGGTTCTGACACAGTATCGGCAATTTGTTGAATCAGCCCCTGAAGAACTCAATGTGTGGGTGGTTCTTCGCAAGGCTCCGCCATTGCCTTTTCTTCCTGAAAGTGTGCATGGCAAAGAGGTCATTGTACTGCCTGTCTTTTATGTAGGCGATATTGTAGAGGGTGAGAAACTGATCGAACCTCTGCGCCATTTTGGAGATGCTTATGGAGAACACATCGGTACTCAGTCATACGTAGAATGGCAGCAAGCATTTGACCCCTTGCTGACACGGGGTGCAAGGAACTACTGGAAATCTCATAATTTCACAGAGTTACGGGATGGAGCATTAGATGCGATCGCAGAATTTGCAGGTAAGCTACCCTCACCACAGTGCGAAATCTTCATCGGATTCATTGCCGGAGCATCCAACCGTGTCTCGGCGGATGCTATGGCATATTATCATCGAGATGCGAAGTTTGTGCTTAATGTGCATGGAAGATGGGATGATGCAGCGGACGATGAGAGATGCATTGCGTGGGCACGTGAGTTTTTCCAAGCTTCTGCGACCTATGCATCTGCTGGTGCCTATGTGAACTTCCTCACCGAAGAAGAGGGCGATCGCGTTGCAACGGCTTATGGAGCTAACTACGATCGCTTGGTGCAGCTGAAGAAGCGGTACGATCCTGAAAACATTTTCCATCTCAACCAGAACATCAAACCCTAAACTAGCTTTGCTTTACAGATGAATCAGTTGAGCAAACTTCTCCGGTTCACGATCCTCAATCCGTTTCCCATCTGACACAGACCACCGCGACTCAGTAGATAGCCCAAGTTGTAAAAGAAACTGACTCAAAAGTGGTGGTCATGTGCCACAGTTAACTTTTGGGAACCTCAGCACAGTTTAATGCTTGTATAATGCAGGTTTTCATAAATGATTTAGGATTGCTATATCTTTGTTGCTGATGTTTCTGAAAAAATGCCACTAGCTAAAATACCGAGAATTTTATTCACATCTTTGAGATAATATTCACTCAAGTCAATCGTTAATATTTGTGCTTCTAGTTTCAGGAATTGCCAAATACTACCTGTTGTGACTGCACCATAAATTGTTTTAATTTCACTTGCCGCTTGTTTATTAAAAATTTGGGCTGCTACCATTTCTGCTGCACACTGACCCAAACCTGCATTAATGTTCTCTTTTTTCGCTTCTACAACAGTAATTACTGGCGCTGTTACAATCAAAATTTCTGGAGATTTGGTAATAATAAAATCACAAATGCCATTTAATCCTTTGCTATCGTCAACAGTAAAATCTATCCCAGAGAATAAACTAATTTGTTCCTTTAGTTGTCGGCGTAAATCGACTAAAATTGGGGCAATAATTAATTCAGAACGTGCTTTTTCACTATTGCTAGCCAAAGCGATCGCTAGATTATAGTTGAGAGTTTCTGTGAGTAAGTTACTGGCAGTTAGTTCGGCAGTCGCAGCGAAAATATCGCGTTTTTCAAACGTAGTTAAGCCAAAAGTTTGTTTGGCTTTAGCTAGATTAAACTCGCTGTAGGACATAAAACTATCCTTCAGTTTAAGGAATTTTTAATTGAATACAGTATCATGTTATCTGGAAATCCCAGCACATGTTAATGGTTGTTGAACTTGTGTAAAAAGTTTATCTGCAACTAACTCGATTTTTCCATCAGCCCGACGACGCACACCTGTCGATTGGACAAGCATCTGTGGGGATTCAGGAATTTGGATTGTGACTGTGTTATTTTTGCGGTATGCATTCAGATTGCGGATATCAGACCAAGGGCGATCGCTCCTCACTTCCTGCGTTGGATTTTGCGGTATCCCACCCCTTCCTGTGGCAACAAAGCGGCTGCCTTGATTTGCAGAACAACCACTAGCTATTTGCTGCGATGGATCGGTGACATTTGCTGGTAGTTCCACTAAGCCAGCATTTGGATCGACACCAATGGTATTAACTTGCACATTACCATTCACGCCCAACTCGGAACTGGCGGTAATATCATTATCTGGTGTGAGTTGATCGCGAAATTTCAGACTAAAGATGCCTTGGGTAGTGATTTGGATGTTACCACCATGACCTCGTACTGCATTAGCAACAATATCACTGTTCTCTAATCCAACAATGATAGGTGCATTGATATTGATGTTACCCCCATTACCATTACCGCTAGCTGTTGAGGTAATCAGGCTATTGTCCCTTAGAAACAACAGGTTTGTGGTTTCTAAGGTAATATTGCCACCATTACCGGATTCTGTTTGGGCTTGGATAAACCCTTGATGATTTAATTTGATCGTATCTGCATTAATCTTCACATTGCCACCATTGCCACTACCTTGACTGGTGACACTGACCGTTCCACCATTGGTCAATATCAACTTTGGGGTGATAATACTTACAGTACCTGCATTAGCCATCAGTATATCTGGCAGACCAAACCGCTGCCGCAATAGGGGATCGGGTCGAATAGTGGATGCATTAATGTTGCTGTTATTTGTCCTGCCGCGATCGCTAACTGTAATCGATTCAGTGGCATTAATGCTCAAATCTCCTCCATTCCCAACAAAAAATGCTGTGGCGAGAACCGCTCCCCCATCCAGAATTTGCAAGTTGGCGGTATTCAAGGTTAAGGTTTTGGCATTTCCGGTGGCAAATGTAATTATACCGATATTACTATAAAATCCTGAAGGGTTTTCTCCCGTCACTGTGGTATTATTGTTGCTAACTGTCACTTTACCACTAGACCCACTGCCGAATGTACTCGAAGACAGTGAAGCGCCGCTTGATATTAGTAGACTATTACCATTGATGACGACATCACCAGCATTCCCCATACTTAAGGTAGTACTGTTGATGGTGGTGATAACACTAGGATTAATAGGTGAGAAGCCAGATAAATCAATCGCCATCGCCTCAATTTGAATATTGCCACCGGGAGCCGACCCGATTGTTGAGTTACTTAACCCCGCTCCCGCTTTGAGGGTGAGGCTGGGAGTAATCACGCTGATATTTCCACCAGCTCCCCTACCCAGAGCTTCATTGCGAACCCCGCTCCGAATTGTGGCATCGGGTGTTGTGCCTATGAGATTAATGGCTTTTGTCGCCTGGAGGCGAATATCACCACCAGGGAGACTGCCTAAATTTTGCGCCAGTACCAGAGATCCATCAGTAAATTGAATTTGTTCACCCTGAATATAAACACCACCAGCATTGATCCCACTCACATCTAATAGCGATCGCGCTGCTAGTTGAATATCGCCAAAGTTTTGGATATCTCCATACCCTAATGTATAGCCCCGTGGGTTTGGTATCAGGCTAACAAGTCCTGCACCGTTCACACTGCCTAATTCTACTTGTCCTTGTTCGGCATTCAAGGTTGCTCCATTGAGATGTAAGTCTCCACCCACCAACGCCAAGGTTTTTCCAGGCTGTACTTGCAATTTTGTCGAACTGGGAATCCGTGTGATGGGAGCTAGAACTAGCCCACTAGTAATAGCCAAGGAGTGTCCTGTACCTTGAACATCTATCGGTGCTGGATTGCTGCCTAGTTGTAAACCAATGGGAACATTGATACTCAATAATGGAGCAGATTGGGGACTTATGGCGCTAAACTCAACACCATCGCTAAACTTAATACTGTCAGCAGTCGTCCCAATAAACGAGCCGCCAATATTCAGTTGAGCATTTGCACCGAAAATTATCCCATTGGGATTGAGCAAAAACAGGTTAGCACTACCATTGTCCTTAATTAAACCATCAATGTTGGAAATACTGCCTCCAGTTACACGACTGAAGATATTCTGCACATCTGCGGCATTGTTGAAGAAAGCCGAGCCATTGGTGGGAACGCTAAATTGGCTGAAACTGTGGAAGAGATTGTTACCAATTCGATCGCCATTGGTGATGGTGAAGTTATTGCCAGTTTTGGAGACAGTAGTATTCAAACTGCCATCGGGAGTTACCTGGGCGTTGGCAGATTCATTCCCCAGAAGTATTGGCCCCAAAGGTAACAGCATTCCAACTGTCATGATTCCATTCACCAAATTCAACCAAAGCAAGGTAGCTTTCATTAGTTAGTTACTATTCATATCCTAATTATTAAAGTTCCCTAAATAGTATTATTGCTAACATAACCAGCAGTGATAGTTACGATCGTCACTATTTAGTTTGAAACCGCAGCACAGGTTAAAGATGTTTGTATCTGGGTTGGTTGATTTACTACTAACTCAACTTTGCCGTTAGCATTGCGATGCCAGGAAGTAGCTTGAATTAGGATATCTGGAGATATTGGCATTTGAGTCGTAATATTACCAGTTTGTCGGTATGCATTCAGATTGCGGACATCAGACCAAGGGCGATCGCTCCTCACTTCCTGCGTTGGATTTTGCGGCACACCACCCCTCCCCGTTGCGACAAAGCGGCTGCCTTGATTTGCAGAACAACTACTGGCTATTTGCTGCGATGGATCGGTAACATTTGCTGGTAATTCTACTAATCCAGAATTGGGATCGATACCAATGTTATTAACTTGAACCGTACCGTTGACACCAAATTGAGAACTGGCAGTGATATCGTTTTCAGGAGTCAGTTGAGGACGATATTTCAGCCCAATAATTCCCTGAGTCGTGATTTGAATATTGCCACCCTTTCCTTTTATTGCATTGGCAATAATATCGCTATTCTCTAAACCCAGAATAATTGGTGCATTGATTTTAATGTTGCCACCATCACCTTGATTGTCTGCGTTGGCGAAAATTCTACTACCTTGCCGTAGCGTTAACAAGTTTGTTTGTAGATTAATGTAACCACCTGTTCCTGAGACTGTTTCAGCTGATAATCGACTATTTTGGCTAAGTCGAATTTTATCCGCGGTAATCATCAGAACGCCGCCCTGTCCTGTACCTACATTTTTGACTATTATTGCACCTTCGTTAGCCAAGGTCAGATTTGGGGTATTAATCTCTACTGTTCCTGCCATACCACTAGGTAAATCAGAGAGTTTTAATAGCTGGCGAAAAATGAGCGAGGGAATCTGCACTGAAGAGTTAATGGTGCTGCGGTTACGATCTTGGAGTATATCCGTAAAGCCATTTACTTCGATGGATTCAGAAGCATTTACAATGATGTTACCTGCATTGCCTTTCGCGTAAGCATTTGCTGGCAGTGCGCCACCATCAAGCAGAGTCAGGGTACGGGTGTTAATGGTTAATCTGCCTGAATTGCCATTGCCAAAACTCGTAGTGCCTAAAGCAGAGGGAGCGCCGAGCGGACTTACACGACTAATATTAATAGTGTCAGATGTTACACTAATTTGTCCACTTGTGCCTATTCCAAAGGTGCTAGTTGCTACGGTTGCACCATCGAATAGCTGCAAATCTTTGGTAGTTACAGTAACATTTCCGCTATTGGCAACCCCGAAGGTAGTAGCTGCAATGCTACTAGCCTGGACTGGATTAATAGCAGAAACTCCTTGCACTTGCAGCAGACTTGCCGCAATCTGAATATCGCCACCCACCCCTTGCTTAAAAGTTCTTGCTCCGATGTTGCCCCCTTGCTGCACTTGCAGGATGGGAGTCGTAATTACGATCTTGCCACCTGCGCCAGAACCAAGAGTTTCACTATTAATACCACTGCGAATTATCCCATTAGTTGTAGTGCCGCTCACTTGTAATCCCTGTGAGGCATTGACTCGGATCTCGCCGCCTGTCCGCAAACCCTGGTTTTGCGACAGCAACACTGACCCATCTTGCAGAGTGATTTGTCGCCCTTGCACCTGTATTGAACCTGCATTAATGCCACTGACATCCAACAGCGATCGCCCCATCAGTCGCACATCCCCAAACCCACTAATGTCTGCATAGCCCAATCCCCAGCTTGGAGTTGTGGTATCCAGACTCACAACCCCGTTAGCTACACTACCAACTTCTAACCGTCCCTGAACGGCTCCTAAAACTCCATTTTTGAGCGTAACATCACTCCCGACCAATGCCAGAGTCTTACCTGGCTTAACTTGTAAGCCGGGATGAGTCGGCTGCACAAACGGGGTAGCTCCCAAACTATCTAAAATTGTCAACGTATGTCCTGTCCCTTGTACGGTAATAGCTCCAGAAGCTTGACCCATTTGTAAACCGATCGGCACACTCATCGTTAACAATGGCGAAGTCGTAGGATTTGCGACACTAAACTCTGTTCCATCGGCAAATTTGATACTTGACGCTGTGCTACCTAAAAATGAACCACCAATATCAAGTTTGGCATTTAGACCAAACACGATCCCAGTGGGATTGAGTAGGAATAAATTGGCGCTACCATTTGCCTTAATTAAACCATCAATGCTGGAAATATTTCCCCCTGTTACCCGACTGAAAATATTTTGGATATCTGAGGCATTATTAAAGAATGCAGAGCCGTTACTAGGAATCGAGAATTGGTTAAAGCTGTGGAAAAGATTGTTACCAACACGATTCCCATTAGTAATAGTGAAGTTATTACCATTTTGGGAGACGGTGGTGTTGAGGGTTCCGTCGAGAGTGACTTGGGCATCGGCAAAACCAGACCACATTGCACCTGTCAATAGTCCACTAATTAAACTCAACCAAGCAGAGGTCACACCCATCAGTCAGTTACCTTTTATACTCCATAAAATTTAGTTTTCCCATAAATGGTATTATTAATAACATTATTAAGAGTTGTAATTAATTTTTAGAAATAGCAGCACAAGTTAATAATTGTTGCACCTGAGCAGAGTATTTATTTGCAACTAACTCAACTTTGCCGTTAGCATTACGATGCCAAGAAGTAGCTTGGACAATGGTTTCTGGGGATGTTGGAATTTGTGCTGTGATTGTGTCAGTTTGGTGGTATGCATTCAGATTGCGGACATCAGACCAAGGGCGATCGCTCCTGACTTCCTGCGTTGGATTTTGCGGCACACCACCCCTCCCCGTTGCGACAAAGCGGCTGCCTTGATTGCCCGCGCAGCCTGTGGCAATTTGCTGTGATGGGTCTGTCAATTCTACGGGCAATTCGACTAAACCGGAACTGGGGTCTACGCCGATGTTGTTAATTTGCACTGTACCATTGACCCCAAATTGAGAACTGGCGGTGATGTCACTATTTGGAGTAAGTTGAGGACGATATTCTAAGCCAATAATTCCCTGAGTCGTGATTTCAATATTGCCACCATTTCCTTGAACTGCATTGGCAACAATGTCGCTGTTTTCTAACCCAACAATTACTGGTGCGTTAATTAATAAGTTACCACCATTACCGTTGCCCGCAGCAGTGGCAGAAATCAGGCTATTGTGACGCATTAGGAGATAATCTTGCAAGTTTAATTTGACATTGCCCCCGTTTCCAGAGGCGGTTGAGGCGGTGATGCTGCCTTGATTATCAAGAAAAATAGAGTTGGCGTTAATTTGCAAATCTCCTGCTCTACCTGGCCCATCATTTTGGACGGTCACATAAGCCCCATCTGTGATACTTAATGATGGTGTGTTAATGGTTAGGGAACCAGCGTTCCCCGTGGGAATGGCAGGAAGTCCAAAGGCAGCTTGAGTGGCTGGATCGAGAATCTGGGCGCTGGAAGAAATGCTGCTAGGTAGGATCGATCCGGCAGATCTACCCTCGATATCGACGGACTTTGAAGCATTAATTGTCACGCTACCAGCTGAACCCATAGCAGCGGTGCCAGACCCTAGCAAGCCACCATCTCGAATCACTAATCTGGACGTGTTGATGAACGTGTTCTGGGTATTTCCAGAGCTAATAGTCGATGAAGCTAAGGCACTTGGTGACAATGTAATGGAGTTGTTACCGGCGATTTCTATTAAGTCTTGTGCATTGACTCGTAACGTTCCAGCCTGTCCAGATCCGAAGGTTGTAGAGACCAAAGTGCCACCATTGAGAATGCTCAGGTTGCTGGTTGAGACCGTAATATTTCCAGCGTTGGCGGAGCTAACTGTGCTTGTTATCAACGACGACCCATTGCCTGGGTTGGCCGGAGCAAAGCCATCGATATTGGTTAAGCCGGCAACATTGATTTTTATATTTCCACCAGGTGCTTGAGCAAACGTCCGATTATTGATTTGTCCACCATTTTGGAGGGATAGCTGGGCGGCGGAGATAGTAATATCGCCCGTCTGACTCGTTCCTAAGTTGTCGATTTCGATGAGGCTGCCCTGTCTTCCATCAGGTGTATTCCCCGTCAGGTTAAGGGTCTGGGTGGCATTGACTGTAATCCCCCCAGACGGTTGTGTACCAAGGTTTTGGATCAAGGCTACCGAACCCTCGGTGAAGTTGATATTCCGTCCTTGTAATTGGATCGAGCCGCTGCTACCACTGGCATCTAACAGCGATCGCTGGGCGAGATAGATATCGTTGAACTGTCGCACCCCTGAGTAGTCCCCCACCCACCCCACCAGCGTGGGATTGAGTCTGATTTGCCCATCGCTGACACTGCCTATTTCCAAATGCCCGCCACCATTAACGGCTGCAATGCCACCAGTGAAGTTAACTGTACCCCCGATCAGCGCCAGTGTATTACCAGCCCCGACTTCTAACCCACTGGGATTCTGGCTGCGATCTGCGGGAGTAAAAGATCCGCTGGTCAGGTGATGTCCATTTCCTTGCACGGTAATATCTCCCGGATTTTGCCCCATCTGTAAGCCGATGGGTACACTCATCGTCAGCAACGGCTTTGCTGTTGGATTTAAGGCACTAAACTCTGTCCCATCGGCAAACTTAATACTACTTGCCGTCGTGCCGATAAATGAGCCGCCAATATTCAATGAAGCATCTTTACCAAACACAATCCCTGCCGGATTCATTAAAAACAAACTCACAGGATGATTACTGTTGAGAGTTTGAATTAATCCCTGAATATCAGAAATATTTCCACCTGTAACCCGACTAAATATAGTTGTAATATTTGGTGTATTCCCTAAATCAAAGCTTGCCGTACCACCCACAGGTACAGAAAAATTAGTGAAACTGTGAAATAAATTATTACCTTTTTCAATTCCATTAAGAATATTAAAGTTATTACCGTTTTGGTTGACAATAGTATTTGTAGTGCCATCGGATGTTACCTGAGCTAAAGCCGATCGCATTATCCCTGGAGTTAAGAATCCACTTATTAATATAAATATCAAAGCTACGGCTTTCATCACTAAAAACTTCCTCTTCTTCTGATTTCAAGTTATGGTTCCCGTTCCGGGCATGATTAATCGCATCATTAAATTTTGGGAACAGCAGCACAGGTTAATGGTTGTTGCCAACTCGATCGCCGTTGGTAATGGTGAAGTTATTGCCAGTTTGGGAAACAGTAGTCTTTAAAAGACATCTCCGAAAAAGAATGTAGAGACGCGAAATTTCGCGTCTCTACAAGGGTTATGCATAACGCATATTTAATTTCTGGAGATGTCTAAACTGCCATCGGGAGTTACCTGAGCTTTAGCAGAGCCGCTCCAAGGTAACATTACCATCAACGGCACTATTGAACTAAGCAAGTAGAGGTCGCATTCATAGCCAAGCTTTTATTTATACTTTGTATTTGAAGATTCCCAAAAGGGTATAGTTTTCAACCAATCGTTTTTCTCAAAATGGCGAATAGCGCACCGAGAAGTACAACCCATTTTCTTGGAGCGATCGCTTTTCACCATCTACCGATATTAGAGGAATGCCCCAATCTAGGCGGGCTGATAAGTCATCACCCTGTTTCCACAACAGCCCTAACCCAGTACTAACAAGCGTACTCGGTGATGGATTTTCGCCCTTAACGTTCCAGCCTTTACCCACATCAACAAAGGGTGTCAGTTGCAGTACCCCGCCAATTTTATCAGCGCGGACAATGGGGACTCGAAATTCTGCCGAAAATAACAGGCCATTATCTGTGAGTAATACGTCTTGGCGATAGCCCCGGACACTTAGCTGTCCACCAAGCCCAAATTGCTCCAAGGGCACTAAAGAATCTGCTGCTAATTGGAAATCGCCTCTGGCTAAAAATAGAGTGTCTGGTGCTAATTGTCGCACCCACTGCGCTTGTCCTCGCCATGCAAAAAAGCGGCTATCTGGTTCATTATTACTGACATTAGCACCAAACCAATCTACGCCAAAGCTGAATTGCGATCGCGCCGCAAATACATATTGGTTACTTCGTTGGGTATATTCTTGAAAAAAGCGCAAAGCTGAAATATTGGTTTTTCCGTTCGCGTCTGCACCTGGGGAGAGTCGAAAGGGCCCAATGTTATCAATACCCAACTCAGTTTGGCTTTCTTGGCGCGAAAATGACAGCCCGACGGCCAACTCTTGGGTTGGTTTTTGCACCAGTGGTTGCTGATAGCTTAATTCATAAGATCGGGAATCTGACTGAATATCAAGAACGCTGAATGGTTTTTCAATGACGTGGTTCCATCCTTGGCTAAAGCCAAAGGATACAGTGCCATTGTGGGCATTAATTGGTAATGCGTAATTAAGATTAATTGTATTACTGCCATCGGTATTGGTATATCCCACGCTTAAGGTATCGCCAAAGCCTAATAAATTGGCTTCTTGCAAATCTATCCCCCGGCGAAAACTGCCGACACTGGGCGATCGCCCATTATCCAGGCTTGCTGTCAGCTTAAAGGTGTTTGCTTCTTGAACCTCAACTTGCAATACATTGCTTCCGGGATGTACGCCTGTCTGCAACTCGGCTGACAGGTTTTGAATCCGCGGATCGAGGCGGAGTAATTGTAGTTTTTCTAGGAGGCGTGGTACATTTAAAGGCTTGGCAGCACCAAGTTGGATGCGATCGCGAATGTATTGACTACGTAATCGTCTGTTACCAATAATTTTGATTTCTTGCAGACTGCCCTCAATCACCTGAATTTTGATTGTCCCAGCTTCTATTGTCTGCGGTGTAATCAATGCCCCTGTAGTAACATAACCGTTATCAGTGTAGAGCTTGGTAATCGCATTTTTGATTTCCAATAATTCTGCAAATGTCAGTTCTCTTACTACATAGGGGTTTGTAATAGCTGCAAACTGTTCTGGGTTGAAAACTGTACTACCAACTACTTCAATGCGATCGACCCGAAATTTAGTATTAGATTCATCCTGTCCGAGAATTGACCGATCTGGTATTGTTGGTAAAGGGAGCAATTGATTATTTTCTGATGGCTTTGGCAATACATCCGCAGGTAAGGGAGTCATTGGAAGTTCTTCTAATCGACCAGGCGGTAAGGTCTGAGGATTAGCAGTTTGGGCCTTCGCTTGCTGATAATTGCACAATACTGTTGCCAGAACAAAGCCAAATGCCAGAGGTCGCAGTTCAGAGATAATACTGAGAGGTTTGTTTAATATTTGTTGTGTTGAAAAGACTAGATTAATAATAGAGTTTTCAATAACGACTTGCTTCACTGAAACCATTCTCCTTAATTTACCAAAAAAGAATTCAGGAGTCAGGAGCAAAGCTAGAGAAGTTACCTGTTTTCTCTGGCGAGAATTAAGTTAAGTATTCTCACTGAATAAGCGGATAGTATAACGGTAGCGAGTCCGCTAACGTCTTGATTCTGACTCCTCAATTCTAATGATTCTTTCCGCACATTTATTTACTTCATCCCCGATACTTTGGTGTAAGGAGTGATGCATCAATAATTATGATGGCTGTCTTTTTTACAGCTATCATCAGAGTAAATACTGCTTTTTATCAGAGTGCTGTATTTAAAAAGTAAAAAGAAAATCCCCATAAATAAATTCAGGGGAAATGATTAAGGACGTATTGTTACCAGACACGTAGCGCGAGTAACAAATGTTTTACTTCGTTCCATAAATAAATTTAGTTGCTCTCAAACCATTTTCTTTTTCTTTCTTTATGAGTGCCTTTTAACTTTTTACTTTTGCCTTGAACGGTTACGTCAGCGATCGCTAAACTTTAATTCTAAAATTTAAATTTGCTTTGATAGCAAAAAATATGATAAAAAGGGTGTGAAATATTGAATCTTTGTCTCCTCTCCCCTTACTAAGGCTACGGTGTACACACATCTTGGTAATGAAGCCCAAATCCTGGATTTACCCCCCTTAATCCCCCCGATGTATTAGGGTGAAATATCCGGTTCTCCCCCTTGCCAAGGGGGAGTTAGAGGGGGTCAGAAGGACTTGTGTGTACACCGTAGTTACTAAGGGGAGGGGATTAAGGGGTGGGGTGCAATGACTGTGGGAATCATAACTAATTACCCGGACATGATATCACTCAAACGAGAAACGCTATAAGCGCACACGAGCTAAACTAAAAACTAGTTATTCTGCAATTTTATTTGCGGCAGATTGTACTTGAAGCACAACTTTTTTAGATAAAGGAATATATCCGAGTTCCAAACTAGATTTTTGCCCATCAATCAAAGCCCAATCAATAAATTTTTTCAGTGCTTCACCTTTGACTCGGTTTGGATATACTTGATAAGTTAAAAACCAGCTGTAAGTAACGATGGGATAAGACTGGGAACCCGTAGGATCGTTGATAAAAGCAATCAAGTTATCGGCGGGTAATTTCACTGACTCTAATGTTTTAGCTACAGATGTTGGTGTCGGTGTAATATAATTACCAAATTTGTTTTCCAAGGCAGCCATAGGAAGTTTATTTTGTTTGGCGTAGATATATTCTACATAGCCAATAGCTCCTGGGATTTGTTGAATTAAGGCGGTAACACCTTCATTACCTTTTCCAGCAATTCCCACTGGCCAGGCTACAGCTTTACCGGCTCCAACTTGGCTTTTCCATTCTGGACTTATAGCACTTAGATGTTGTGTTAACATACTTGTAGTTCCACTACCATCAGTTCGGTGTACAACCTGAATCGGTAGATTGGGTAAATTTACTCCTGGGTTAGCTACAGCTATTCTTGGATGATTCCAGTTCGTAATTTTTCCCAGAAAGATATCTACGTAAACTTGGCGTGATAGCTTTAAACTTGTTGGTAGATTGACTTGAGGTGACTGGGGGGCTGGCGCGAGGTTGTAAGCTAGGACTATGGAACCAGCAGTCATGGGTAAAGCAATTACTCCCTTTTTTATCTTAGCTGCTTGTTCACTTGTAATTCCCACATCACTAGCTGCAAAGTCCACAGTACCTTCAATTAGCTGTTGTATTCCAGCGCTGCTTCCTATCGCTTGATAGTTAATTTGCACATTGGGATTTTGCTGATTGTAATCTGAAAGCCAGCGTTCGTATAAAGGTGCGGGAAAACTTGCGCCAGCACCAACAAGAGAAATATGCTTAATTTTTTTATTATCGGCAGTACAAGAAACGATACTCAACAACATAGCGATCGCGGGTAGAAGCCAAACCCGGCGCTTAGATTGAGGTTGAGCAGATATACAAAACTTTAGTTCCAATGTTCAATAATTTTCCAATCTGTAGATGGTAAAACGAGGAAATAACTTTGAAACGCAAAGTAATCCTCTGCGTTCCTTTATATTTAAACTTCAATGGCTGTCTCTTTCTCTTCAGTTTTTGGCTGTGAAGTCAGCCGATCTAATATCTCTAAAACCTCTTGTTCAAAGGCAACTTGGGCGCGATTAGTTTTACCACCAACATATAAGCGATCGCCTTTTTGTAATGCCCAGATTTGTGAATGAGAAAAATAACTCATCACCACACCCAGCATTAGCAATCCAAATCCTGAGTAAACAATTGGGATGCCTGGATCGGCTTTAATTTGTAAGCCGGTGCTGCCAATGATATCCAGAATTTTCAGTTTTACGCCATTGACTTGGGTGGACATCCCTGCGCGGACAGTATCAATGAGTTTGCCAGTCGGATCGTAAATTAATACCATCCCTTGCAAGTCTTTCGCTAGCAAAGAAACACCTTCACTCAAATCCGGTTTCGTAGGAACCCATGTTCCCCAAATGCGCCCTTGTCCGTTGGTGTTCAATTGCGCCATTGGTAATTGAAAAATCGGGCTGTTGTTAAATTGGACGCGAACACCTGCGATTCCCCAATCAGTTTGATAGAAAGTTATGCCATGATAGCGCAGAGGCTCGTTAACAAAAATCTTCTTGTGGTCAATTTCCTCTCCCTGCTGATTTAAGACAGACATATCTGAATAAAATTGATCGATGCCGCCAGATGGAGTGTAGTCAATCCAAAAACGATTTACTCGCACAGACCAATCTTTCGGGACTTTGGCTGCCAAAGGGCCAGCATCTACAATATTTGTGACTTGAAATGTATCGCCACTAGCCACCATTTCCTGTGCTAGAAACCCAGTCATCGCCCCCCAAATTCCCCCTAGCAGAATAGCTACAATGCCAATATGAACGATAATTGGGCCGATGCGTCCGACTATTCCTTTGCGGGCATAAAGGAGATTTTCTTTTTCTTGATTTGGAAAAATTTTATAACGGCGTTTCTGTAATAGTTGGCTGAGAGAATCCAGGGAACCATTATCTAGTTCTGCACTTAAAGCTAATTTTTGAAATTGCCGTGGTTCTTCATAATATTTCCAGCGTTGGGCAGTTTTTAAGGCTGGTAACTGCCGGGTAAAAGAACAAGCAGTTAAGCTAGTGCCAAATAAGATGAGTAATGCCAGAAACCACCAGGTACGATATACGTGGTCTAACCCAACTATCTGAATTACCTTCCAAGTTAAGAAACCAAATAAAGCTGGATGTTCTGGGTAATTAGCCTGATAAAATGCGGGTGACTGACCTTGCTCGATGACAGTACCGGTAGAGCTAAAGATTGCAATCAATAGCAGGAGTGCGATCGCTAATTTTAAGTTGGTTAGTACGGGCAAAAGCTCCTGCCGAAGGAACTTCCCAGGCACTGCCCACCATTTTAATTCTTGAGACGTTGAATCTTCTAAAGTCATTAGGTGTAAAATTTAACAAAGGTATTGATATTAAAAACTGCCGAGGGGAATCCGAGAAATTAAGGAAAATACACCGAATCCTACCAACAGGGCCCCGCTAACTGGGTTAATCCAACCAGACCAGCGACGCAATTCTAGTAACTTTTTAATTGAAGCTGTAAAAGTACCCGCCAAAATCAATGGTGCTACATAACCGGCTGTGTAAGAAAGGAGCAAAACAGCACCTAAAACTAAGTCTTGTGTACTGGCAATCCAACTCAACAAGCTGGCTAAAACAGGCGTGCTACAAGGGGATGCGACTAAGCCAAAAGTTAGCCCCAGCAAATAAGAACGCAATCCTGCTGGTAAATCTGGCGAAATCCAATTTGTTTCACCCAAGGATGGAAATTGCAGAGGTAGCGCTTCTAGTAAGTTCAGCCCCATGAGAATGGCGATAATGCTGACAATAATCGGCAAACCAATTCCCACTTGACCGTAGACTTTTCCCACAAAAGCTGCTATAATACCCATTGCGGCTAATGTAGTTGCTAATCCGAAAGCAAACCAAGTTGATTGGGCAGCTGCTTGCAAGCGGTTTTTGGCTTCATAACCGCCGATATAACCAATAGTAATTGGCAGCATAGAAAGCATACAAGGTGTAAGACTGGTGAGCAAGCCAGCCGCAAAGATGATCCCAACGCTTACCACGCTAAGGTGTGTCAGTTGGTTAGAAACGAGGCTGTTGGCAAATTGTTCTAATTGGTAGATTTGGGTTTGCAGGTTATCAAACATGGGGAGTTTATGAGCGGGAAATGCTTACTCTGCTTGAATTTTAGCTTATTTTTATATATAGAGTCAGCAGAAGTGACGATCTGAACCTAAATATCATCTAAATTTCATCTGCCCCAGGAAATGTATCTAAAATACAAGTAAGCTCGGATTATCCCTGAAGAAACACGGCTGGAGTATTTTGGCATGATGATTGCATTACCCGGATTTAAAATTGTCACTTTGTTAAAAGCAGGGGTAAAAGCAGTCATATACAAGGGAATCAAGGTTAAAGAACAATGTCCGGTAATTATCAAAGGGCTGCATCCAGAACAGTGTACACCCAATAATATTGAACAACTAAAACATGAGTATGCGATCGCTCAAAGGTTAAATATCGCCGCCGCAGTCAAGGTATACGCCTTAGAGATGCACCAGGGAATCCCTTATTTAATTATGGAGGATTTTGAGGCGCGATCGCTCGACCAGTTACTAGACCAATTTCAAGAACCTATTGCGTTCTTAAAAATTGCTATTGAAATCACCAGTAGACTTGCACAAATTCACGATCATCATATTGTTCATAAAGATATTAAGCCACAAAATATTTTAATTAACCTCGAAACTAATCAGGTTAAAATTGCCGATTTTGGAATTGCTGCTTTCATTCCCTACCAGCAGCAAATGGTTAGCAGTTCCAGTAGCATTGAGGGCAGCCTACCATATATATCACCGGAGCAAACCAGGCGGATGAATCGAGGAATTGACTATCGCAGTGATTTCTATTCACTGGGAGTTACCTTTTATGAGATGCTGACAGGTCAGCTACCATTTCAAGGCAAAGATCCCTTAGAGTGGGTACATTGTCATATTGCCAAATCTCCGCCTTCCCCAAAAAAGCTAGACTCTGATATTCCCCAAATGCTTTGTGACATCATCATCAAATTGCTGTCGAAAGTTGCAGAACAGAGGTATCAGAGCGCTTTAGGTTTACAATTTGATTTGGAACTATGCTTAAAACAATTAGAGACAACTGGAAAAATTCAATCCTTTGTTTTGGGTGAGCAAGATATCTCAGAACGCTTTCAAATTCCTCAAAAATTGTATGGGAGAGAACCAGAAATTGCCAAGCTTCTCCAAGCATTTGAGCGAGTTGTTAGCCAAGGAAAACCAGAAATCGTCCTCGTCTCTGGCTATGCTGGGGTTGGTAAATCTTTTTTAGTAAAGGAGATTCACAAACCAATTGTGCGACAACGCGGGGTTTTTATCTCTGGTAAATTCGATCAGTACAAACGAGATATTCCTTACTCCACCATTGTTCAAGCTTTTCAAACACTTGTTAGACAAATTTTAACTGAGCCGGAAGAGCAACTTGCTAATTGGAAAACCCGAATCCAAGCAGCATTAGGAAACAATGGTAGATTAATTGCCAATGTAATTCCAGAAGTTGAATTAATCGTTGGCGAACAGCCACCTATACCAGAGTTGGGCCCTGCTGAATCTCAAAACAGATTCAATTTGATATTTCAAAATTTTATCAACGTCTTTGCTCAAAAAGAGCATCCACTCACTGTTTTTTTAGATGATATGCAGTGGGCAGACAGCGCTACTTTAAATTTAATTCAAACCGTCATTACTGGGTCTAGTATCCATTATCTCTGCTTCATTTTGGCCTATCGAGATAATGAAATAGATGTTGTCCATCCCTTGACTTTGATGATGGAGAAGATTTGCCAGTCTGGAGCAAGAATAACTGAGATTCTCCTTACTCCCTTGAATCTTGTTTATGTAAATCAGTTGATTGCTGATACATTACATACTTCAGCAGAACGAGTAGAATCTCTGGCTCAATTGATTATTCAAAAAACTGATGGAAATCCTTTTTTTGCCAATGAATTTTTGAAAACATTACATCAAGAAAATCTGCTGAATTTTGATCGCCAGCATCGAATCTGGCAATGGGATCTTGCTCAGATTGAAACTCAAGGCATTACAGATAATATTGTCAGTTTGATAATTGGGCGGATCCAAAAACTGCCAGCAGCAACTCAACAGGTGCTTAAATTAGCCTCTTGTATTGGGAATCGCTTTGATTTAGAAGTTTTAGCAATTGTTGGTGAACAATCTATTGAAGAAACAGCAAATGCCCTTGTTGAAGCGATTTTAAGAGGATTAATTATCCCGATAGAGTCAGATGAAAGTGCCCAGAAAAACTATCGTTTCTATCACGATCGAGTTCAACAGGCTGCTTATGCTTTAATTGCTGATGAATCAAAGTCGTTAGTTCACCTGACAATTGGGAGAATTTTACTGAAAAATGCTAGTTATGAACAAGTAAATGAGCAAGTTTTTGATTTAGTTAATCAACTCAATCTTGCGGTTAATTTGATTATTGAACAGACAGAAAAAGATGAATTGGTAAGATTGAATTTAATTGCTGGTAAGAAGGCAAAAGCATCTACAGCCTATACTCTTGCTAAAAGATTTTTTAGCGTTGCCATGAATCTTTTAGTTGAGGATGCCTGGATTGAACAATATGAACAAACATTTACTTTATTTAGAGAATTAGCTGAGTGTGAATTCTTAACAGGAAATTTAGAACAAGCGGAAGAATTATTTAAATTACTATTCATTAAAGCAGAATCTCATATTGACAAAGCCAATATTTATATGCTGCAAATCAGACTATATCAAGTTGCAGGTAGGTATGAAGAGGCGCTGATATTGGGATTAGAAGCTTTAAAACTTTTTGGGGTGACATTTCCCGATCCAAACGAGGAAGTGCAAGCTGCGATAGCGAAGCGCAGCAGCGAAGCGCTGATCGCAATTGAAAAAAAACAGATATTAACTAATCTAAATAATAGACAAGTCTCTGATTTAATTAATGCTTTAGTAATCGAAGACCCCAATATTAAAATAGTAATTAGTTTGTTAACGACTTTAGGCCCGCCTACTTATCTTGGTAGACCTCATCTCTTTCCCTTAGTCGTACTTAAAGCAGTTAACTACTCACTCAAGTTTGGGAATACGGAAGATTCTTGTTTTGCTTATAGTATGTACGCCATGTTGTTGGTTTCCATCTTCCATGATATTCCTACAGGCTATGCATTTTCGGAGATGGCAATTAAATTAAATGAAAAGTTACATGACTTGAAACTTAGAGGAGTTGTTCTACACATTCATGGAAGCCATATTAACGTTTGGCGTAACCATATTGCTACTGATATTCCCTTTTTAGAACGGGGATTTATTGGCTGTGTGGAAGCAGGTGATATAACGATGGCAAACTACAATGGCTATCAAGGCTCATGGCAAATTATTCAATTAGGCTCTCCACTTTCAGATACATATAAATCTCTAGAAAAATACGTTGTATTTGCTCGCCAGTCTAAGCATGAGGCTGTTTATCAGACAATCAGACTACAGCAGATGCTACTGATGAATCTGCGCGGACTCACTCACCAAAATCTAACTTTAAGTAATGATGAATTTGATGAATTATATGCTTTATCTATTATTACAGATGCAGGTTTTGTTAGTGGAATTATTTTTTATTATATTATTAAATTAATTATCTTTTTTACCTATAGACAGGATGTGGAAGCACTCAATTGTGCATTAAAAATATCCACGTTTCCCGTTACAACACTGGCATTACCCATTGAAACAGATTATATCTTATATTACTCATTGACTCTAACTGCTCTTTATCCAAAAGTATCTTTTCAAGAGCAAGAAAAATTTTTGCAAACCCTAGAATCCCATCAGCAAAAATTGCAATACTGGGCTAATCACTGCCCTGAAAACTTCTTACATAAGTCTCAATTAGTAGCTGCTGAAATAGCTCAAATTCAAGGTCGAGATTTGGAAGCAATGCGCTTGTATGAGCAATCAATTGCTTCAGCTAGAGAGCAGGGATTTGTGCAATATGAAGCTTTGGCTAATGAGTTAGGTGCTAAATTTTACTTGGAGCGAGAGTTTGAATTAATTGGTAAAACCTACTTGCAAGAAGCTAAAAACGCATATCTGCGTTGGGAAGCATCTGCTAAAGTTAAGCATCTCGAAGAATCTTATCCTCAGCTATTGCCACAACAACAGCTTGTCTCTAAAGAAACGTTTTTCAGCACAGGCGAACATTTAGACTTTTTATCAGTACTTAAAGCGTCTCAAACTATATCTAGCGAAATTGTGCTTTCGCGGTTGTTGAAGACATTAATGCAGATTGTTATCGAACAAGCAGGAGCAGAAATCGGTTATTTGTTGCTTGAACATGAGCAAAATTTGGTAATTGAAGTAGAAGCTAAAGTTAATCTCCAAGCGGAAAAGCTCAATGTTTCTCGAACCGTATTTGAGGGCGAAATTTCCCAAGTTATTCCGCAATCAATGCTAAATTACGTTCAGCGAACTCAAGAAACAGTGATTTTGCAAAATGCCACTGAGCAAAATCTGTTTTCGGGGGATGAGTATATAATCCAAAAACAACCTAAATCTGTACTTTGTTTAGCGATCGCACGCCAGTCGAAATTACTTGGTATTCTATACTTAGAAAATAATCTTATTCCCAGTGCTTTTACGCAGGAAAAACTTTCTGTACTGAAGATTTTGACAGTTCAAATTGCTATTTCTCTAGAAAATGCTCGTCTTTATCAAGGTTTAGAAAATAGCCAAGAACAGCTGAACCTGGCATTAAAATCTGGTAAAATCGGTGTTTGGAGTTGGGATATCGCCAACGATCGCTTTGACTGGGATGAGCAGGTTTATCAACTATTTGGGTTAACACCGGAAACCTTTGTTCCAACCTCAAAAGCAATTTTAGCTCGTCTGCATCCAGATGATAGCCCATTGCTGGCTCAATCATTGAGTCAAGCGATTAACGAAGGCGTAGAGCATAATTTAGAATATCGAATTATTTGGGATGACGGTAGTATCCGCTACTTAGCCTGTCGGGGAAAAGCCTTTTTCAACGAAGCAGATAAAGCCACATACATGAGTGGTGTTGTGCTTGATATCACAGATCGCAAACAAGCTGAAGCCGAACGTATCCAACTAATTCAAGAGCAAACCGCCCGCCTGGAAGCAGAAGCCGATCGGCAACGAGCAGCGTTTTTAGCTCAAGTCAGTGCAACCCTTGCTTCTTCCTTCGATTACGAAAGGACGTTAGCAAGTGTGGCGAACTTGGTTGTACCTTACTTCGCCGATTGGTGCAGCGTTGATCTGCT
This sequence comes from Nostoc sp. KVJ3, assembly GCF_026127265.1. GTDB lineage: Bacteria > Cyanobacteriota > Cyanobacteriia > Cyanobacteriales > Nostocaceae > Nostoc. The sequence continues at coordinate 1,384,373 of NZ_WWFG01000001.1, read as the reverse complement.
ACAAGACAACCAATCTATTAATCGGGTAGCAGTTGCCCACCGAGATCCAGAGAAAGTTAAACTCGGTTGGCAACTTCATCAGTATTATCCGAGAAAGTTGGATGAACCTACAGGTGTGCCAAAAGTATTGCGTACTGGACTTGCTGAAATGGTAACTGAAATTTCAGATGCTGCTCTAGTAGAAGGCATCCCAAATTCAGAACATCTAAGAATTATACGTGAAATTGGTTTAAAGTCCTGTATACTTTTCCCCCTAATGGCACGTGAAAAAATTTTTGGGGCAATTTCCTTTTTTACTGCGGAATCAAAACGTCGTTACAGCACGGCTGACTTATCACTAGCCGAAGATGTTGCCCACCGAGCCGCGATCGCCATCGATAATGCTCGCCTTTACCAAGAAGCACAGCAAGCCCAAAAAACAGCAGAAATAGCTCTGGAGCGCATTGCCCGTCTGCAATCGATCACATCTGCTCTTTCAGAATCGCTGACACCAATCCAAGTATCTGAAGTCATTGTAGAGCAAAGTATGGCTGCTTTAGGAGCCAGTTGTGCCCTCGTCGCCTTGCTAAATGAAAATAAAGCTGAACTAGAAATTGTGCGGGCGGTTGGATATAACCAAGATTTGGTAGAAGCTTGGCGGTATTTTCCCATTGATTCACCTTCGCCTTTAGCTGAAGCTGTGCGAACTGGACAACCTATTTGGGCTGAATCGAAACAAAAGAGAATAGCTCGTTACCCTCATCTAGCTGAAGCTTACGCCCAATATGAAATTGATGCCTGGATTTCTATTCCATTGATGGTGGAGGGTTTGGCATTTGGAGGGATAACTGTAGGGTTTTGTAAACTTCAAGAACTTAATGGAGAAGATCAAGCATTTATCTTGGCTGTTGCTCAACAATGCGCCCAAGCGATCGCTCGCGCCCACCTTTACGAAGCCGAACTAACGGCGCGAAACGCTGCTGAATCAGCAAATCGCATCAAAGATGAATTTTTAGCCGTCCTCTCCCATGAATTGCGAACACCGCTCAACCCGATTCTGGGTTGGGCAAAACTGATGCGAACCCGCAAACTCGATCGAGCAACAACCGATCGCGCCCTCGAAACCATTGAGCGCAATGCTAAGTTACAAACCCAATTGATTGAAGATTTGCTTGATGTTTCCCGTATCCTCCAAGGTAAACTTAATCTCAATTTCGGGCAGATTAATTTGGTATCAGTTATTGAAGCTGCGATCGAAACAGTGCGTTTATCAGCACAGGCTAAGTCCATCGAGATTCAGACAATTTTTGCATCTGGTGTTGGGCTAGTTTTAGGCGATGGCAATCGATTACAACAAGTCATTTGGAATATCCTTTCCAATGCCATTAAGTTTACTCCTACTGGGGGACAGGTAAAAATTAAATTAGAGCAGGTTGGCTCACAGGTACAAATTCGCATAACTGACACCGGGAAAGGGATTGCACCGGAATTTTTACCTTATGTCTTTGATTATTTCCGGCAAGCAGATGGTGCTACAACTCGAAAATTTGGCGGTTTAGGTTTAGGATTAGCGATCGTCCGGCATCTTGTAGAACTTCACGGGGGAACTGTGCAAGCAGAAAGTCTGGGCGAAGCACAAGGAGCAACTTTCATCGTTAGATTTCCCTACTTAGAGAATGAAAGCAAAGGAATCAAAGATACAAAAAATAACTCCTCAATTCAGAGAAATCAGTCTTTACCCTTGTTTGGCTTAAAGATTCTCGTGGTAGATGATGATGCAGATATGCGAGAGTTTTTGCCTTTCATGCTGAAGCAATATGGTGCAACTATCACTACCGTAGCCTCAGCCATTGCAGCTTTAACTGCCCTGAGTCAATCCCAACCAAATTTGATTATTAGCGATATCGGGATGCCAGAAATGGATGGTTATATGCTAATGCGACAGATTAGAAGTCTCAAACCAGAGCAAGGTGGGACAATTCCCGCGATCGCCTTAACTGCTTATGCTGGCGAACTGGATTATCAGCAAGCGATCGCTGCTGGATTTCAACAGCATATTTCCAAACCTGTAGATCCTGAAGAATTGGTAAAGGCGATCGGCTCATTAATTAAAAGTTTTTAGTCAGCGGCTCCAGCCCCTATACGCTTATGTTCAAGTTAAAACCCTTTGTTATAGTGGTTCTCGACAAGCATGAGGTACAGTTTTAACCTCTCTCCTAAGAGAATGTTTTAAAAGTCCTCTGGTCGGTAGCAAAAAGTTTTAGATCCCCCTAAATCCACGCCACGTGCTTCAAGTCGGGGAACCCGCCCAACGCAGTGACTCCCCTTAAAAAGGGGGACTTTGATTCCGGTTCCCCCCTTTTTAAGGGGGATTAGGGGGATCAACAAGTACCTAAAATTACAGCCAACCACTTTTAAAACATCCTCTAAGAGGGCAAAGTATTCTCAGTCATTTAATTCCATCAACTCTTTTGTTTTCAAATCAGCCGCTATAGGTTGAGAACATTCTCGAATTTGAGGAGAGATAGAGCAAATCGCATCTGTCGTTGTTTCAAAACAATTTGATAATCCAATTGTTTCTAACAATCCTGTGCGTTCTAATAGTTGTTTGACTTCGGGTTGTAAACCTGTAAGAATTAAGCGGCAATTGTGCCGTTCCAAGTCGTGGTAGATATCCTCTAAAGCTACTAATCCAGTTGTGTCCATATTTGGCACAAACCGCAATCGCAGAATTAAATACTTAACTTCTGGTTCATCGCGGAGGAAGGTTGCAAAGCGTTCAGCAGCACCAAAAAATACCGGGCCATCTACCCGATAAACCGCAATTTCTTTACCTAATTCCAGAGGAGTACCGGGTGGAAATACTTCAGTTTCAGGTATTTTAACTAGGCTTAAATCGCTCATCCGTTTGATGAACAATGCGCCGGCTGCAATCAATCCTACTTCTACAGCGAGAACTAAATCAAACAAGATTGTTACTAGCCAGGTGAGAATCATCACCGCAAAGTCGGAGTAGGTAGCACGCATCAATAAACCAATGGCTTCCCACTCAATCATCCGCACGCTAACTACCATTAAAATCCCAGCCAGTGCCGCTAAAGGAATCTGTGCAGCTAGGGGTGCTAAAGTTAAAACAATAATAGCTAAAGCAACGCCGTGAATTACCCCAGATAATCGGGTTTTGCCACCAGAACGGACATTAACAGCAGTCCGAGCGATCGCACCTGTTGCCGGAATACCGCCAAAAAATGGCACAATAATGTTAGCTAATCCTTGACCAATTAGTTCGCGATCGCTATTGTGTTTTTCGCTCACTGTCATCCCATCAGCTACAACTGCCGACAGTAACGATTCAATACTTCCTAGTGCCGCCAAAGCCAAAGCCGGATTAATCAGTTCTCGAATCACACTAAAATCATTCCAGTGGGGAATACCTTGGGGCATCGGTAAAGATTGCGGAATGCTGCCAATTGTCGGTACATCCAGATGAAAATAAGTTGCTATCCCCGTTGCCAAAACCAACCCCACCAAAGAACCTGGTATTGTTGTATTTATCCTCGGCCATAAAATATTGGCTGCCATCACCACAATTGCCAACCCAACAGCAGCCCAATTTAGAGCTTCTACATGAGTTAAACTTTGCCAAAGTCCTGGCAAAAAGTGTTCGCTACGTGGTATTCGTAAACCAAAGAAATTATTTAATTGACCACAAAATATAATTACGGCAATACCATTAGTAAACCCTGCCGTCACTGGATAGGGAATAAACTTTACTAATTGTCCAAGTTTGGCAACCCCCAAGGCAATCTGGATAATCCCAGCCATCACCCCAGCAATCCAAACTTTCTCAAGGCCATACTTAGCGACAATTCCCACCAAAACTACAGCCATTGCCCCTGTTGGCCCTGTAATCTGTACCGGCGAACCACCAAAAATTGCCGCCACAATTCCCGCCACAATAGCGGTATAAAGTCCCGCCTTTGGTTCGACACCACTGGCTACTGCAAAAGCTAAAGCCAAAGGTAATGCTACTACTGCTGCTGTTAGTCCTCCTGTCAAATCGCCACGCAGTCCACTAAACCAGCGATTCAGACGTAAAAGCTGTGGTTCTTTGAGGATATTAGAGATTGACATATTCAGTTTTAACTCTTATACACAATTTGTTGTTGCACACTATGATATACGGGCAATTAAGCATATATCAGAAGCTTTATAGAGCCTACGGGTAAAAACCCCTTTATTATAGACATCTCTGAAAAAAGTCAAGATTATAATTATCATTAGTAGGACTTACGCAAACAATATAGTGGCAATTCATGAATTGCCCCTACAGCGTGTCCTTTTGCGTAAGTCCTAATAGAGATTTTCCAATAAAAAAACATCTCGTAATCCCGTAACATTCACAATGCAACCCAACGCGTTAACAATGCAAAGCGATGCATTCACAATGCAAGACGATGCATTCACAATGCAAGGCGATGCGTTAACAATGCAAGGCGATGCATTGACAATGTAAAGCAACGCATTGACATTGCAGGGGATTGCCAAGCTTAATTTGCTACGACAAATCAGGTTTTTGAGACAATTTTGCGTAAGTCCTAATTTTGATCGGTTTTATCCTTTTATAAATTACTGGTTTAAGAAACCATTTATAAAGTAAATCAAAAAGTAGGGTGTGTTACGGCTTTAGCCTAAGAGGTTGTTTGAAAAGTAGTTAGCTGTGATTTTAAGCACCTATTGATCCCCCCTAACCCCCCTTAAAAAGGCTACGGTGCATACACAAGTTTGTTTTACCCTTGTATCTCAGAATTACCCCTTTAATCCCCCCTTATAAAGGGGGGAAACAAGAAATCTAGTTCCCTCCCCTTTATAAGGGGAGGGTTAGGGTGGGGTAATTCGACAGACTGGTTGTGATTTGATAACTTGTGTATACACGATAGCTTAAAAGGGGGGAACCGGAGTTAAAGTCCCCCAATTTATCGGGAGATTTAGGGGGATCTAAAACTTTTTGCTACAAACAATAGGACTTTTCCAACATCCTCTAACGCACCGTTATATAACACGGTGCGTTAGGCGCTCATATTGTATTTCTCGCGACAAATTATATCGAAATATGCGCTTAACACACCCTACAAGAATTTATTTTTACTTTATAAATACTTTCTAAGCACATCATCAACCGCTCTGTCTAAAATTAAGTCTTTCATCTTCAGACTCAAGACTCAGAACAGAGTTTTGTGGTAATATCAACTGCACGAAACCGCAAAAAGCCGTGGCTACTGGATTAAAATCTCATCAAGTATCAAGAAAGCGTAAACGTTCAACGTATCCTCTCCAGCGTTTGCTTGAGTATGGACATCAGTATCGTAAACAAATTTGGCTAGCGACTTTTTATTCCATCCTCAATAAATTTTTTGACTTAGCACCACCCGGCTTAATTGGCGTGGCGGTGGATGTAGTAGTCAAACAGCAGGATTCCATAATTGCCCAGTTAGGGGTACGCGATGTCTTTACACAATTTTTGATTATTTCCTTCCTCACCGTCATCATTTGGATACTAGAATCTGTTTTTGAGTACGCCTACGCTCGACTTTGGCGGAATTTGGCTCAGAATATTCAGCATGACTTGCGTTTGGATGCCTATAAACATTTGCAAGAGTTGGAATTGGCTTATTTTGAAGAACGCAGTACTGGCGGTTTAATGTCTATCCTCAGTGATGATATTAACCAATTAGAACGGTTTTTGGATGGGGGAGCCAATGATATCATCCAAGTTTCCGCAACTGTTCTAATTATTGGCGCAGCTTTCTTTATTTTGGCTCCTAGCGTCGCGTGGATGGCTTTGTCTCCCATGCCGTTTATTCTTTGGGGTTCTTTTGCTTACCAACGACTGCTTGCACCTCGCTACGCTGATGTCCGAGAAAAGGTAGGTTTTCTTAACTCGCGTTTGTCAAACAATATCAGTGGAATAACTACTATTAAAAGTTTCACTGCTGAAACTTATGAAGCCTCTCGTTTAGAATTAGATAGTGACGCTTATCGCCGCAGTAATGCCAAAGCAATTACTCTTTCTGCTGCTTTTGTACCGTTAATTCGGATGCTGATTTTGGTTGGTTTTACAGCATTACTTTTATATGGTGGAATGGCAGCAGTTTCGGGAAAAATGTCTGTAGGTACTTACAGCGTATTAGTATTTTTAATCCAGCGTTTGCTGTGGCCTTTAACAAGGTTAGGCGAAACTTTTGACCAATATCAACGGGCAATGGCTTCTACTAATCGAGTCATGAATTTGTTAGATACTCCTATCGCCATTCATACCGGTGATGTCGTGTTACCTGTGGATGAAGTGCGCGGCGAAGTGCAATTTAAAAATGTTTATTTTGCCTATAAAGATAGATTTCCAGTAATTAAAAATCTGTCTTTGGATATTCCGGCGGGTAAAACCATTGCAATTGTCGGTTCAACGGGTTCTGGTAAAAGCACTTTAGTCAAACTTTTGTTGCGGTTGTATGAAGTGCAAACAGGAAGTATTACTCTTGATGGTATTGACTTACAAAGTTTAAATTTACAAGATTTGCGTCGCTGTATTGGTTTAGTAAGTCAAGATGTCTTTTTATTTCATGGCACTGTAGCAGAGAATATTGCCTATGGCAGCTTTGAGACTACAGAGCAAGAAATTATCACGGCGGCGAAGATTGCCGAAGCGCACGAATTTATTATTGAATTGCCCGAAGGTTATAAGACAATTGTGGGGGAAAGAGGACAAAAGTTATCTGGTGGACAAAGACAACGGATTGCGATCGCTCGCGCAGTCTTGAAGAATCCCCCCATTCTGATTTTAGATGAAGCAACCTCAGCAGTGGATAATGAGACAGAAGCGGCAATCCAGCGATCGCTAGAACGGATTACAGTCGATAGAACTACAATTGCGATCGCTCATCGTCTTTCCACTATCCGCAATGCCGATTGCATTTATGTCATGGAACATGGGAAATTAGTAGAGTCGGGAACCCACGAGCAATTGCTGGAGAAAGATGGGATTTATTCTAGTCTCTGGCGCGTACAGTCTGGTTTGAGATGAATTTCGCCCATTGTTTTGTGTCTTCATTAGAAATTATTTATGTTTTTTGGTAATAGTCAACCAGAATCAAGTGATAGTAAGTGGCGTAGCCAGTTGGATAAATTTGTGAAAGCAAATCAGCAAGAATTGGCGGCGCTGTTTTGGGGGTTGTGGTTAGCAAATGGTGACAGTCAGGGTACTGTTGGTATTGATTTGCAACCAACGCCGCATTTTGTTTATTGTCCGAAAGAGCAGATAGAGAATTTAAATATTAGGGTTGAAAATCGGCTGCAAGAAATTTTGGGGATTGTGGAGAATCACAAGCCGGATGTGGAAGTTGTGATGATTGGGATTGGGAAGGGGGAAATTAAGTTAATTCAGTTTGCACCGGAACCAGCGCCACCGGTTTGTTTTGAGGAAGTTGGGAAGGATGTGGATGGGTTATTGGATGTGTTGGAAGAGAGGATGAGTCAAGAGATTGTTTTTTAACGCAGAGGAACGCGAAGGGAAGCGCAGAGGTTCGCGGAGGAAGAACTCTGCGCTTGTTGTTTAGTTGATTGCTTTGTGGAAATCTGGGTAAGTGAGATTTTCGGCACAATGCCAGATAATGTTAAATGCGGCTTCGTAGCGATATGAACTGTTTTTGTAGAACTGTTTACCTAGATAGTCCTTTAGAGTTATGACTACTTGTGGTAGATGTTCACTTTGGAGTATTTTTGTCAACCTTTCTGCTATATCCAAGAGACAGGATTCATAGGATAGCTGAACGGTGGCGTTGTTGTTGAAGCAGTTTTTATTGTCATCATCTTGTTGAAAGATTTGAATAAATTGGAGCAGAGTAGGGATAACTTCGTTGAGCTTCTCTTTTACTAATTTGTTTCCTGGATCAAGTTGTTCTAAATTTTGAACTGCATCCATCAAGATTGATTTATCTTTATACGGATTGCTTTGCATTATTTGGCATAAAGTAGCGATCGCCTTGGGATTTCCACGATCAATGTTTACTAGGCTTTTGGCTACATACAAGGAATCTAATTCGCTCTGAGTAGTTTTAAGTAGCTGGGATAATGTGCTAATCGCCACTTTATTACCAGGATCTAATTCTCCCAAGTGAAAAGCGGCTCTCCGACAAAAACATTGATCCTGAACCGTTTCTATCTTCTCTAATAGAGTGGCGATCGCTATTTTATTACCTGGATCAATTTTTACTAGGCTTTCGGCTGCATCGCATATTATATAATAATCTTTAGTCGAGGTAATTAACTCAATTAAAGTTCTAAATGCAGCTTCATTCCCGACACCCAGAAGTCCCAAGTCTTTTACTGCTAAGTTAAGGTAAGAATGATCTTTAGCAGTTTTAATTAATTGAACTAAGGCATTAATTGCAAGTTGATTACTGGGGTCGATTTGCGATAGAGTTCTAGTTGCTCCGTCCGCGATATACTGAGCATAATCTGGATGTTTTGGGGATTGACCCAGATTTTGAACTAGCTCCAATAGAACATGAATTGCAATTTGATTATTAGAGTCTACTTGTAAAAGACTTCTAGCCACTTGCAACCGATCGTTATCAGACTCAGAAGTTGCAAGTGTTTTTGATAGAGTGGCGATCGCAGTTTCATCACCAGCTGGTATTTCCCCAGGATTTTGACTTATCTGGTAGAATGTTTCTCTATTTTCAACAACTGGTGTTAGCAGTGCCAAAGCAGCGATCGCACTTTTATTACCTGGATCGAGTTCTCCTAACTTTTCGGCTGCAAGTCTAAGAATTGTGCGACTTTCAGTAGAATGAACCAAATAAACAAAAGCCGCGATAACCCGTTTTCTATCGGTTAATTTCAGAGTTTTTCTCGCTGTCTTCACCAATGGTTTTGGTAGTATCTGCCAATCGCTTTTATCTTGCCGAAAGTAAGCATAACTCCATTTCAGCACTTGAGAAGCGATCGCATCACCCAAGCTACATTCTGGAAACTGGGATAAAGCCTCAGCCGCCAAAAAATAGGCGCGATACCGATAAAAATCGCCACAGCCGCCATCAAAATCTATTAAGGCTTGGATAAAATCTTCCTTCTGCTCCTTAGCAACATCTTCCTGGCTGAACCAGTGGAGAATCTCTGCTTTCCACTCCGGCTCAAAGATGCGGTAAGTGCCTTGATTTAAATTGCTGCGATCGTGGTTAAAGAAATACTGCCAATCATGCATTGCCTCCTATCCACTTCGAAATGTGGGACGAAAGGGACTTAAAGGAATCTTGCTACATCAGTTTGCTTTTTGTCAAGTCTACACGCAATGAGTATTTGTAAAGTTTTCCATCTTATGACTCAAAAATACCCTATAGCGATGCTTGTGACAACCACTGGAGCGATCGCATTCCTTAACACCGAAATTTACTGATAAATAAAAATTAAAATCGAACAAATATCACAATACAAAATTATTACTTTGGGGATCTAATAGGCAGAATAACCCACTAGAGTCTTAACCGATGTGTCTCCCACAACGAAGTAAAAAAAGCATCATAAAAGCCTCGCAATATCTCTTATAGAAAAAAATCAGATGCGTGTTAATGTTTTAATCTCATCGTCTTCCCTTCAGGTCTTTCCCTATGCATCTCCACTATTTACACCCCCAACACCTTGAGGAATTAGTCAAGGGTAGTGGTATAGACTTACACCTGGTGCAACTCAACTTTAGGTCACTCCAAGGCGTAACAGCTTATGAGTACCTATTGATTTCTGAGCTACTTCCTCGCACTAATACTGGAATGGTGAAAGCTGGATGGTTGCAGCGTTATGCTCATATTACTGAAGGTGGTTGGTGGTGTTCCGGGCTAGACCCTTTGAATAATTGGCAGATGATGGAATGGGGATGTTTTAAGCCAAACCAACCCCGACAGAATCACAATGGTAAGTCCATCAAATACGAGCATCCTCCCAGCACGCCAACGCGGGTGTTTTGTTTGCGGGTAACGCTGCAAGTATGGCAGCAAGTCGCTGGACGTTACAATCTGGTCATGCCTGACAATATCACCATTACTGCTGATGGTGAAGCTAGAGGCTTTTGGCAATGGGTGATGCAACATAACATTCCCCTCATTCTCTGCGAGGGTGTGAAAAAAGCAGCAACGCTTTTGACACAAGGATATGCAGCTATTGCCATTCCCGGAATTACCAGTGGTTATCGGGTTGTTAAAGACGAATTTGGTAAAGTTACCCGTCGTCAGTTGATTCCCGACTTAGCAGCATTTGCAATTACAAAGCGGAGCTTTTATATTTGTTTTGATTTTGAAACTCAACCTAAGACAATTGGTGCTGTAAATAATGCTATTTCTCAACTTGGTTGTTTATTCCAGCAAGAAAATTGCTCTGTTAAAGTCATTGAACTCCCAGGAATCGAAAAAGGGGTTGATGAGTTTATTGTTGCCAAAGGTGCAAGTAGCTTCGAGAAAGTTTATCGTCAAAGCGTTGATTTAGAAATTTATCTTGCTCAAACCAAACCCCACACTGAGTTAACTATTCCTGCTGCTCTCACATTGAATCGCCCTTATATAGGTGAAATCCCTTTCCCAACTTCTGGATTAGTAGGAGTAAAATCTGCCAAAGGAACAGGTAAAACGACAGCATTGCAAACCGTTGTCCAGCAAGCAAAAATTAGAAATCAACCCGTTTTATTAATTACTCATAGAATTCTATTAGGACGATTTTTGTGTGAAAAAATTGGGATTCAATGGGGAACACATAAAGAAGATGGAGACAAAAGGATTGACAAAACACTTACTCCCGCTCCTCCCATCCTCCGCTCACTCTCACCTCAACAATCCCTTGGATTGTGCGTTGATTCAATTTGGAAACTTAACCCGGAAAATTGGCACGGGGCAATAGTAATTTTAGATGAAGTAGAGCAGTCTTTGTGGCATCTACTAAATAGTAATACTTGTAAAAACAAGCGGGTAAAAATATTAAGATTATTCCAACAACTAATTTCCACAGTTTTAACAACAGGGGGGTTAGTAATTGCCCAAGATGCTGATTTATCAGATGTTTCTCTGGAATATTTGCAAGGATTAGCAGGAATTAAATTAACACCTTGGGTAGTTCTTAACCAATGGAAGCCTCAGCATGGCTGGGACGTAACTTTTTATGATTCACCAAACCCAACACCGCTAATTCACCAATTAGAATTAGACTTACTTGCTGGACGTAAATGTTATGTTACTACTGATAGTCGTGCAGGGCGTTATAGTTGTGAAACAATTGAACGTTATCTCAAAGAACGCTTACAAAAATTACGACGGCAATTTCCTAAAACCTTGGTAGTTAGTAGTCACACTACAAATACACCTGGCCATGCAGCCGTTGATTTTATTGCTGCGATTAATCAAAAGATATCTGAATATGACGGCGTTTTTGTTACTCCTAGCCTGGGTACGGGAATTAGTATTGATGTCCAACATTTCGACCGAGTTTATGGCATTTTTCAAGGGGTAATTCCTGACTCGGAAGCAAGACAAGCATTAGCGAGAGTACGGGATGATGTGCCGCGTGTTGTCTGGTGTGCTAAACGAGGTATTGGCTTAATTGGTAGTGGTAGTACAAATTATCGCTTGCTATCTGATTGGTATCAGGAAAATCAAAAAGAAAACTTAGCTTTACTTAGTCCACTACATAAAATAGATGTGGATTTACCTTTGGTTCATGACCCGATTCATTTGCGAACTTGGGCTAAGTTATCTGCACGGGTAAATGCTTCTATCCGCCTCTACCGTCAATCAATGCAAGATGGTTTAATTACTGATGGGCATCAAATTCAGATGCGAAGTAATGCTGTTCACAATAATATTATTCGAGATTTACGTCTGGCATTTTTGGCAACTGACGCTGATGATTTAGTTACCCGCAGAAGATTAATTTTAGAAATTGTTAAAGTTCAAAAAGATTGGGCACACAGTCGTCAAAAAGCTAAAGAGATTAAGCGTAAAATTAAGGATATTAAACAGCAAAATCAATTATCAGTAGCAACGTCTGTAGCTAATGCTAAAGATATCGATTATGTAGAATATGAGCAGCTATTAGTAAAACATTCTCTAACTGATGGAGAACGGAACCAAATCAATAAATATGTTATTAGACAAAGGTATGGTATAGAGGTTACTCCTTGGCTGAAATTGCAGGACGAGCAAGGATATTATCGTCAACTGTTAATTCATTATTATCTAACTCACGAAAGCGAGTATTTTCATGTCAGAGATCAGCAAGAATGGCATCAGCAATTGTCTTGGGGTGAAGGGAAAGTTTTTCTACCAGATTTAAAAACTTACACCCTCAAAGTTGAGGCGATGAGAGCGTTGGGAATGCTTCAGTTTCTCGAAGCAGAACGAGAGTTTACCGAGAATAATCCAGATTTGATAATGCTTAAAAATATTGTTTTTCAGCATAGTAAGCATATTAAAAGAGCGCTAGGTCTTAACTTAGTCGGGGAGAAAGAGCAGATTTCGGCAATAAAAATACTCAGCCGACTGTTAAATTTGTTGGGTTTGAAACTAAAGCGGGTAAATGAGGTTTACCAAATTGACCTAGAAACGCTTTATGATGGCAGAGAAAAGATATTTGCCGTTTGGCATCAGCGAGATGAGTTGATGCTGGCTCATGTTAAAAGTGTTGGCTATGAGTTGCCTGATTATTCTTCCGATTGGAAGTTTGAAATTATCCAACCCAAGCTTTATGCCGCAGGAGCAAAAAAATAATTCGTAATTCGTAAATAAAAATCAGATTCCTTGAATTATAAGGCTTTGATAAATTTATGGGTAGGTTGAGGAGCCACTACGCCCTTGCGGTTTCCCGACTTGAAGCAAGTGCAATACTGTTCGGTTAAGGCAAGAGACGCGATAAATCGCCGTCTTTACAATAATCAGTCCTTCGTCCTGACGGCGATTTATCGCGGATTTGGGATCTATTATTTTCGTCAAATAATCTTAACCGAACCGTATTGACAGCAGTGCTGTGCCCCTATAGCTGTTCTCATTTATGTGAGGTACACCTGTAGGGGCAATTCATGAATTGCCCCTACACCTTACGAGATGATGTACCACATTTGAATGGGAACCGCTATACCTATATACTTCATTTCCCAACTTCTACTTTTCCTTCACCCGCGCCTGTTTCACCATCCGAATGAGAGTTTGATGGGCATCTTCCGCATCCACTAAAACACGATCAAACTGAATGCGAACTGGCACAGTTTCCCCATTCACTTGGGCTGTTAAATCCATACCTTGTGAATCAATTGACAGCATTTGTGCTGCGATCGCATCTGTTACACCACCAAAAGCCTTAGCATAAATCACTATGGCATCAGCATGATCGTCATTCATGTGCTGGCAGATGCGCGAACTAATATCAGCAGAAAAATTCTTAGACATTTTTGAGTTAGAAAATTAGCAATACAGCAACAGGATTAGATTTTAAGCTAATGCAGGTCAAATTTGCTGATTTTTTTTCTTAGTAGGAAAAACTGCACTACTTACCCTATCTTCATCAGAAATATATTTTATTTTTGGGATAATAATTAAATTAAAATAAAACTTATTCAGTATTTTTACCTTCCATTACGGAAAGCAGACAGCTTAAACTGTAGCAGAAGTATTAGCCAAACTATTGAAGCTAAGAGACAATGAGCGAAACTAGCCCCAGACGAATTGTAATTGGGGATGTGCATGGACACTATGAAGGTTTGATGACTTTGTTGGAGGCGATCGCCCCCACGTCGGACGATCAAATCTATTTTCTGGGAGACTTAATCGATCGCGGCCCTCATAGCTCACAAGTAGTTAATTTTGTCAAGCGACATAACTATCCATGTTTGCTGGGAAATCATGAGCAGATGTTATTAAACATTCTGACCAACGAAAGAACTTCCTCGCCGACGATGCAAGCGTGGTTGTGCAGTGGGGGGCAAGCTACCGTTGCCAGTTACCACGAGGCTACAATTCCTGATGACCATCTAGATTGGTTCCAGAGTTTACCTACATATCTCGACTTAGGAGATATTTGGTTAACTCATGCTGGTGTTGACCCTACCAAGTTGGTTACAGAACAAACTGCCGATCAATTATGCTGGATACGAGAGGAATTCCACAGCATTGAAAAACCCTACTTTCCAGATAAGCTCATTATTATCGGTCACACCATTACCTTTACTCTGCCTGGTGTTTCTCCTGGTAAACTGGCACAAGGACAGGGATGGCTAGACATAGATACTGGTGCTTATCATCCTCGGAGTGGTTGGTTGACTGGATTAGATGTCACAAATCACTTGGTTTATCAAGTTAATATTTTTAAAAATTATATCCGTACCCTCCCTTTAGAAGAGCTTGTAATTAACGTTGATCCAGCCAAAATCAAAGTCGATCGCCGCAATAAGAATTGAATTTATAAGCGTGCTGTTAACTGAATTTTCGGTACTACTCGATGACTCAATCGTTTACTGTTATGGTCAAACTTCGCAACTGATTGCAGCAAAACGATCGCAAATAAAATCACGAAAGCAAGTCACCTTAGCTGGCAACAATCGCCGTCCCTCATGGAGAAGGTAAAGAGAAGATTGCTTCTCAATAGACCATTCGGGCAAAACTTTCACCAATTGTCCCGATTTCCAGTCTGATTCACAGATGAGAGTGGGAAGAATCGCAATACCAGCCCCTAAGAGCGCCATTTGTTTGAGACAAGCAAAGTCGTTCGCTATGATACTGGCATTCAAACTAACTTGACGACTGCTATTTCCTTGAGTAAATCTAATAGGTTTATTACCAAATAGTCGCTGATGCAAGAGTAGGCGGTGATCAACTAGATCCGTCACTGTGTCAAGAGTTTCTTGTTGCTTTAAATACTTAGGACTAGCAAATAATTGTACTGATAGGTTGATTAATCGATGCAGGATATACGCTGAGTCTGAAAGTGTGTTTGTGGCTCGAAAAGCAATATCAATTTGATGTGTTGTTAAATCAAGGAACGTCTCAGTCAGTAAAATTTCTACACTGATATTGGGGTATTGCTCTGAAAATTCAGCGATTAAGGGCGGAAATACAGATAACCCTAAATCTACAGGCATCGTCACTCTTAATGGCCCTGATAGTTCTAGGCGTGCATCCCGCAGTTCGGTGGCTCCTTCATCCAATAGAGCTAAAGCTTGAACACTGCGCCGATAGAACGCCATCCCTTCCTGAGTAGGTGAAACAGCCCGCGACGAACGGTTTAGCAGTTTCACCCCTAACTGCTGTTCTAAGCGAGTAATGCGACGGCTCACCGAGCCTTTAGATTCCCCAAGCAGTTGACCGGCACGGGTTAAACTACCATGCTCAATGACTGCACATAGCGATCGCAAGTCTGCCAAATCACCTTGAATTGTTTCCATTTCAGCAACAATGAGTTTCAAATTAACTAATTGTTTCAGAAATCAAGGTGAAATACAATCGTGTGTATCGCAATTATGCTGCTACTGAAATTCACCTTTAGCGCTTCCCAGCCATTGCTGTTTCAGGGATTAGCACTAATTTACATTTATCTTTCACAACAGACAAAAGAGAGCTTTATGCCAAAACTGATTTCATTTCTGCATCCTACTCTGATGTGGGGTGTGCTGGGACTGTATTTATACACTGCTTATCTCGGTTGGCAATCGAGTCGCCTCAAATCCGTCAATGCTGAAACTCGCAAAGAATTGGTTCGTAATAAGGTGGGACTCAAACATTACCAAGTTGGCTCGGTATTGTTAGTGTTGGGAAGTGCCCTTGGTTTAACCGTTACCTATATTAATACCGGGAGAGTGTTTAACGGGACGCATGGCAAAATTGGAATCTTAATGATGGTGCTAATTGCTTTGACAGCAAGCCTTGCGCCTTTTCTGCAACGTGGGGCAGCATGGGCGCGGATCGGTCACATTAGCATTGGCGTTGTGCTTCTGATACTTTATCTCTGCCAGATTCCGACTGGCGGACAAATCGTCCAAGCAATTCTCAAAGGAGGGTAAAACTACAACCCATTAGTTATTTTTGTAAGTAAGGAATTCGAGGCGATGCGATCGCATTTATCAATCAAAAAATTAAGGGCAAGTACTCATGATGACAAACAGAACTGACCATGAAATTCTCCTCCCGACTTACTTTATTTCCCACGGGGGCGGCCCCTGGCCGTGGTTAAAGCAGGAGATGCCAGGATTTGAGCAACTTGAAGCGTCTTTGCAACAAATGTCGAGAGAGATCGGCATAACCCCCAAGGCAATCCTGATCGTTTCTGGTCATTGGGAAGAACGCGACTTCACCGTGATGGCGAGTGCTGCCCCTGGGATGCTCTACGACTACTCTGGATTTCCCGAACACACATATCACATCAAATATTCTGCTCCAGGATCGCCGCAAATAGCCCACCGAGTACAAGAACTATTGGAAAAGGCAGGATTGCAGACGCGTTCCGACAACTCCCGTGGGTTCGATCATGGTGTCTTTGCTCCTCTGGTAGTGGCTTACCCAGAAGCAAATGTCCCAGTGCTTCAGCTTTCGCTTCGTAGAGACTACGATCCAGAAGCTCATCTGGCAGCAGGTAGGGCACTCGCTCCTCTCAGAAAAGAGGGAGTACTGATTATCGGAAGTGGACTTAGCTATCACAATTTGAGGCAGATGGGGCCACAGGCAAGTATCCCTTCCCGTGAGTTTGATGAGTGGCTGACTGATACTGTTTGCGGATCGAAGTCCGAGGAGAGAAACCTTAAACTACTCCACTGGAGTAACGCGCCATCAGCACGCCTAGCCCATCCCAGAGAGGATCATTTGATCCCGCTCCTAGTAGCAGTTGGTGCCGCAGAAGCAGAGTCTGGCGATCGCATTTATCATGAGGATTCATTTTTTGGTGGGGTAGCTGTTTCCAGTTTCCGCTTTGGTAAGCCCTAAGTCGCAAATCTCACTTCTTTACTTAGAAATGGGAACCGCGAAACGCCCCGCGATCGCTAAGGTAACTGTTTTGCCCAATGCCCAATTTCCTCAAGACCTTGCTAATGCTCGAATATTAGCTTTATAACTAGCATTATCCAAGCCATAACTTCCATCACTAGGTTGAGAGTTAATTGCACTTCTGAGGGCATTAATGCGATCGCTAGTTCCGGGGTGGGTACTCAAAAATGTCGGTGCAGAACCACCCTTGTTCAGCAGCTTTTTCATAAACGAAACCATTGCAGACTGGGAGTAACCAGTACGTGTCAAAGTTCGTAGTCCTCTTTGATCGGCTTCAAATTCATTTTTCCGACTGCGGGGCAAGTCTCGCGCTAACTGGACACCAAGTTGCACTGCCGTACTCCTATCTAAGCCAGCTGCTGTTAATAGACCACTTTCGAGTGCTTTTTGTTGCATCTGTTTGACTACATGTTTCCCGCCAATGTGACCAATTTCATGGGCAAGGACGCTGGCTAGTTCCGCTTCATTGTCTGCGGTTTTCAGTAAACCCGTGTGGACATAAACATAGCCACCCAAGGTAGCAAAAGCATTAATACTGTTATCCTGAACTATTTGGAAAGTATAGGGGAGATCGGGGCGATCGCTATTGGCTGCTAAACGTCGGCCAACTTGTTCGACATAGCGATTAACTTCGGGATTGCGGTAAAGTCGCACTTGACTGCCAACTAATTCCTGATTAATCTGCTTACCAAGATCGACTTCTTGGTTAGGGGAGATATTAGAAAGCTGAAATGCCTGAACTCCTTGGAGTAGAAGGGGTAAGAAATCTAAAGCCCTTCCAGGCATGGGTGTACTCAGGCACAGACTCAGGGCAACTACCACTGAAATTAAAGGATAAAACCACCTACGCCGCCACACTCGGGAATTTGCAACGAAAATTTTCCAATTGAACATAATTAGCTCTGAATATTATTTTGGGAGGACATAAAATGATGGGACAAATTATCAGACGGATTTAGAGTATTCTAAGTTGCATTATCAACTTAAGACCAAAGGAGTTGTTATACAGCTAATGTTTAGGCAAATTTACCGAATTACAGAGGGTTAAGGATTCCCTCTAGAGATCGGCTTAAACACTAGATATTACTTTCTGGGTGCATTAGTCTTAATGGGCAAAAGTTTCAGAGTTAGCTATCACCCCTCCGAACTTACGAAACTCATGATAAACTGTCGCATAACCACAATGCCCAGCCATTTTGAGTTATTACCAAATAGGGAAAATTACCATTCCCATTGAAAACCTTCTTGCTACAATCAATTACTTCGCTATTACCTCGGAAAATTTTTTATGGCTATTTTAGATTCCAAAGGTCGCTTGTTCGGCAAAATCAATCTCTTAGATTTAGGTGCTGCACTGGTAATTTTGCTAGTTATATTTGGCATCTTTATCTTTCCTGGTACTTCTGGTTCTGTTGCTCAAGTCGGTGCAAAAACAATACCCATAGAAGTAGACTTAGTAGTTCGTGGTTTGAATGTCCGTGATCCTGAACAATTATTCAATAACGGATTAAAAAAAGGCGGGAAAACTAATGTGATTATCCGCAATCAGCCTTATGGGGAGATTGAGATTAAATCTATTCAACAGCTACCTAGAACAGTCAATGTTTCTCAACCTGATGGTACTGTTAAAGAATTGCCAGATCCAAAAACTAACAATTTTAGTACAGATTTGATTTTGACTTTAGACGGCAAAGCTCAGGTGACAGAGAATGGCCCAGTTCTGGGTAACAGTAAAGTTAAAATTGGAATGCCATTTGAGTTGGAAGGTTTTAACTACAACTTTAATGCAACTGTTATTGATATCAGATTAAAAGACAAATAGCATTTGCATTTTTACATTGAAAAAATAGACCAAGCGTCCGCGTTTTTTCGATTACAAAAAATGCGGACGCTCGGATTAAATAACTACTGATTAGCTTTAGCTTCAAACATTAAATACGTCCCTTCTGAGCCTTCTACAATTGTACGTGTATTGGCAATCATCATTTTCTGATAAGTGTCAGCCTCGCTTCCTGGTTCACCAAGTCCCTCGGTATATAAACTCCTGCGAGAAATTTTAACCCCAGCAACTCTTGCTACAGATTCAAGAAAATTAGGTTTAGCCGCTTGAGTAAAAATTGTTGAGACTTTAGCCCGTTTAATATTTGTAACCAAATTTTTTTCTTTCGCATCTGTTAGATTTTCGTCAGTACTAATCCCTTGTAATCCCCCTGCTAATGAAATACCGTATGCTTTAGCGTAATAGCCCAGTGCATCAGAGGTTGTAACTAACTTGCGTTCTTTGACAGGAATACTGGCAATTCTTGACTTAATCCAGCTATCTAGTTGAGTGAGTTCATTTGTGATTTTTTTGGTATTGTTGCTATAAGTCGCAGCATCACTAGATGCTAATTTTCCCAGGTTACTATTAATTACCTTCACTATCCCGATCGCATTCTTAGTATTGTGCCAAAGATAAGGATCGATTACATTTTTATTGCCTTTCTGAAATTGTTGTGGCTTAGACACCGCAAGTTGACCGACAGCTATTTTCGGTGCAGGGGTTTTAGTCGCTTTAATTAATTTGATCAGATTTGGTTCTAAATTATAGCCATTATAGAGAATGAGATTAGCTTGCTCAATAGCTCTACGATCTTCCAGCTTTGGTTTATAAAAATGAGGATTGATACTAGGGTCAATTAAACAGGTGAGATTAACTGTATTCCCGGCAACTTGTTTGGTTAAGTCACATAATACACTTGTTGTTGCTACAACTCTGGGAAGATTCTCATTGACCTGGGTAGTAGGTTGAGTAAATGTAGTTCTTGCAGTTTGATTTCCACACCCAGCAAATCCAATCGTCAAAGCAACAATAATAGCTGGGAAAGAATTAGTTGATGGTAATTTTTTGGACATCCTCACCTCCTACTGGATATAGAAAAATAATCATTATCAGTAACGGATTAGTAAAATACTAGGGAAAAGCCTTCAACAAAGAAGAGGTTAAAGGAAAATGGACAAGCCTTCATCTGGGAGAATTGTATAAGAGAAGAGAAATTAATAGACTCTCTTCTTTTCAACTTTCACTTTCCCCAGTCAAAATCCAGCAATTTTTGCTTGCTAAATCATCAGTAAGGTTTTTCGATGCAAAATGTTAGTGAGCTTCACGCGACATACTAGCAGGACTTACGCAAAATTGTCTCAAAAACCTGATTTGTCGTAGCGGTAATTCATGAATTACCGCTACTTCAGAACTTTTTTGCGTAAGTCCTGACTAGAAAAATGCTAGAGGTAACAGCACAATAATAAAGGCGATGCTGGGGAGTCTCCGGTAAGGATTGTAGTGTAGTTCTCTCACCGGATGTTGAAGAGGGCTATGCCATTGTGTTTACGTACCATAAAGGTCGTAAATTGACTACGATTATCAGGTTAAGGAGTGGAATGTAGTAATGGTGGGGCTTATTGAGCATACGGGTTGATTTCGCAAACCGAGTCGTGAATCTAAGGCAATTGTAGCTGTGGTTTTGCGAGGTGTGGCCATATAGTTGTTACAAAATTGGCAATTGGCGATTTTTTTAGTTCGTACCCAAAAAATCTAAAATCTAAAATTCTTTGTCAAGTAAGTAGATGGATATAAATAAATATAATATGTTATGTCATTGCGAGCGAAGCAAAGCAATCGCAAAACCTCTGGGATTGCTTTGCTGGCAATGACATCTTACATTTCATCATGCCTACCAACTTACATAGGAAAATTTGTCAAAACTGATATTGGTGAAGATAAACAATGGTGATTTTAGTTATTTTCGTTAATACCCTCATTTCAGCAATACTACTCTATGTGGCTTGGCGGGTATGGCAACTTAAGCAGCAGCTAGCATACATAGCAGATAGGTTAACCCTCTATGAAATTTGTACTCATGCAGCACTAAATAAAGCACCGGAAAATATTTATCTTAGTCAGAAGAATATTTATAACTTCCGGCAGAGAAACCAAACATTACAAATGCAAATTCAACAAATGCAGCAAATTATAAGCCTACTTTTACAAGGGCGGCAAATCTGGCAGCGTTATTTTCGGAGACTAGAGTTAACATCCGGGAAAAGGAATATTGCAAAATGAGTGATGTCAGGTTCACGCGAACATTTATAATTATGACTGACGTAGAGCGCAGGGATGGCATAAGACGGGAATGCAGGGACTTTTTAATTATAAGTAATTAATGATTTTGATATTTAATGAATAAAAGCAACTTTTTTAGCTGATATTTTGTCACAAAAGATTAACTGAATAAAATCGGTGGAGTCTTACAAAGAGAGAAAATCCACTTAAAATAGGCGTAAGGAGAGAAACAACAATATGTCTAATAACCGTTCGGGAGGATTTATTGGCGGTTTGATGCTGGGAGCTACCATCGGTGCTTTGACTGGTTTGCTCGTGGCTCCCCGCACAGGGCGCGAAACACGAAAAATTTTGCAAAAATCTGCTAATGCTATCCCAGAATTGGCAGAAGATTTATCAACGAGTGTGCAAATCCAGGCAGATCGTCTCTCTGCTAGCGCACTGCGAAACTGGGATGAGACTTTAGATAGATTACGAGAAGCGATCGCAGCAGGTGTAGATGCCAGTCAGCGAGAAAGCCAAATTTTAAAGCGGCAAACATCGCCTGAAAATCCCGATTCTCTTCCCCAGCAATTAGAACGCTCATAAATGATATCACCGTGATTGATCCCCTGTTTTGGTTGGGACTCTCCTTACTCTTAGTCGCCACAAGCTTGACTGCGGTTTTAGTGGCAGCAATACCGGCTTTGCAGGAGTTAGCACGCGCTGCTCGCAGTGCAGAAAAGCTATTTGATACACTTTCACGAGAATTACCACCCACTCTAGAAGCTATCCGTGTGACTGGTTTGGAAATTACTGACTTAACTGATGATGTTAGTGAAGGTGTAAAAAATGCCAGTCAAGTCGCCAAACAAGTCGATCAAAGTCTTGATAGTGCAAGAATTCAAGCTCAAAATCTGCAAGTCGGTACACGCAGCATCTTTGTTGGCGCAAAAGCTGCTTGGAGAAACTTCACACGCCAAAAACCCACGAGACGAAATAGCGATCGCTTGCCAAGCAATGAACAATCACTACTAACGTTGCGAGAACGAGAAGTGCGAAGGCAAGAAAATCGCCGGATAAACACAGACGTATACCGTGCTAATGACGGTTACAACGACTCTGCTAACTGGGAAACCAATTTTGATGACGAAGATTGAAAAAGAGGCAAGGGAGCAGGGAGCAGGGAGCAGGGGAGAATTAAAACTTTATCAATACCACTCCCCATTCCCTAGTTCCTAAAAACCCTTTGCTTTGATCCCTTAGATTAGAGTAAAGTAAACAAGTGTAAAGAACTATCATTTTTCCAGTACTCTTTTAAAACAACTTGTTCACTTCTACCGTTGATATTTGTATAAAAACGTCCATGCAATCTTGTTTTTGGCGACGAATTCTCTTATCTATTGCAGTATTTTTTCTGGCTGGGTCAATTTGGGTCATGCATTCTCCCCCAGCACTGGCTTATGACAATCCTGAGTTACTCCCTGACACCTTTACTCCAGTTGTAGACTTAGCTAAATCTCTGCCTGTGCTGCAAGAAGAAAAGCTTGTCAAAGATTTAGAACAGTTTGAAGCCGATACGGGCTGGAAATTGCGAGTATTGACCCAATATGACCGCACTCCAGGTCGGGCAGTTATCAAATATTGGGGTTTGGATGACAAAAGCATTTTACTAGTTGCCGATTCTCGTGGCGGTAACATCCTTAGTTTCAGCGTCGGCGATGCTGTTTATGAACTTTTACCCAGAACATTCTGGATAGAACTACAAACCCGTTTCGGTAATTTGTACTTTGTCCGCGAACAAGGGGAAGACCAAGCCATTCTGCAAGCCTTAGAATCGGTTAAAGGTTGTTTACTCAAAGGTGGTTGCAATGTTGTTCCCGGACTGCCGCGAGAGCAATGGATTCTCACCTTGATTAGCTCAATTATTGGTGGGGTGATTTGTGGATTTGCAGCCCAACCCCGCGAGAAAGGACAAGTTTTTGCTTGGCAATGGGCTTTAATTTTCTCACCTTTGTGGGGAATCTTATTTATTGCCTTTGGTATTGGGCCGGTGGTGACACGCACAAGCGACTGGTTGCCTCTAGTTCGCAATATCTCTGGCTTTATTATCGGTGTCTTGGTTGCCTACCTATCTCCTGTTTTCAGTCGGTCTTCTTCCAGCAATGAGTTATGAGTGCTGAGTTATGAGTTTTTAATTAACTTCTAACTCCTGTAGAGACGCGATTAATCGCGTCTCTACTCCTAAATCCCTGAAGCTGATAAGCTGAAAACTAAATATTTCAGAAGCTCAACAAAAATGGAATGGCACGTAACTGATGCTCAAAGTTTAGCAATCATCGATAATGAAATTGAAAATCATGTCTTTTCACCCGCAGAGTATGAGATTGTGCGTCGGGTAATCTACGCGACGGCTGACTTTGAGTATAAGTCTTTGATTTGTTTCTCTGAGCGTGCTTTGCAAGCAGGAGCAGCAGCACTAGCTGCGCGTACCACGATTGTGGTAGATGTCCCAATGGTACAAGTAGGTATTGCCTACGAGATTCAAAATACCTTTGCCAATCCGGTGTATTGCAGTATGGAAGCTCTGACACGCCCTCAAAAAGAAAAAACTCGGGCAGCATGGGGAATCGAAACCTTAGCAAAGCGTTATCCAGAGGGTATTTTTGTGGTGGGTCAAGCATTAACAGCGCTAACAGCACTGGTAGATTTAATTGAAGCTGAGGAAATTAGACCTGCTTTGATAATTGCGACTCCAGTCGGATTTGTCAATGTTGATGAAGCAAAGAGGCGCTTACAAGACTCTCTAGTGCCCCATATTATCATTGACGGTCGCAAAGGTAATGCAGTTGTTGCCGCTGCGATCGTTGATGGATTGGTAGATTTGGCTTGGCAAGCCTATGGACAAGATGGAAATCGGGGGAGTTAGGAAAGTCGGCTCTATTGTATTCTGTATCCAAAAGAGTATTTAAAATTACTAAATATCCTGATATTTTTGTTAAGTATTGCCGACAAAGGAGCCTTTTCTTGTGGTTATTCAAGGTTTCAGTTTAAGCGCATATCTTGCAATTCCCGTAGTATTAGGTCTTTTGGCTGGGGGAGAAAGAATAAAAGCTTCTGTAGTTGAAAATTTTCAGGCATCCACTAACAAGGAAATGAGCCTATCTAGCCGCCAGCTAATCAGCGCTAAGGCGACTCCGAAAACATACTATGTGAGTGGTACTGGAAGCGACAATAATAGCGGACTCTCTAGTTCATCCGCCTTTAGGACTATTCAAAAGGCAGCAGACCTTACCAATCCTGGCGATACAGTATTGATTATGAATGGAGTCTACAAAAATATAGGTCAAGCTGGAAGTGCTTTATATATTAAACGTTCTGGAACTGCCAATGCATGGATTAGATATAAAGCATATCCTGGTCATTTCCCAAAAATTCAGCACAATACATGGAACGGGATTACGGTCTTGGGTGGAGCTTCATATATTGAGATCAACGGGCTGGAGGTTGTCGGAAACAATGCCAATATCAGCCTTGATTATGCCATGAGTCAGAAGACTAACAAAACAAATCCACTGACCAATGGAAACTGCATCAATGTGGATGGACGAACCAATGGTCATGTTCATCATATTCGGATTTTGAATAATAAAGTGCATGACTGTGGAGGAGGAGGTATCGGAGCAGCACAGGCTGATTATGTGACAATAGATCATAATGTGGTGTTCAATAATGCCTGGTATAGTATTTATGGTTGCAGTGGCGTTGGGTTCTTGAGTAGTTGGAATTCTGACAACAACCGTGGATACAAGATGTTTATTACCAACAATAAGGTCTATAACAATCGCATGTATATCCCTTGGATTGCAGCCGGAAAGATTACAGATGGGAATGGTATTATTATTGATAGTTCTAGAAACGATCAAGGTAACTCAAAATTGGGTGCATATACAGGACGGACTTTAGTTAAAAACAATCTTACATTTAATAATGGTGGTTCAGGTATTCATACAATTGGAAGCGATCATGTTGATATTGTCAATAACACAGCTGTTTTAAATAATCAGACTCCAGAACTTAAGGGAGGACAAATATTTACCTACACGTCATCTGATGTCAGGATTTTAAATAATATTCTTTATGCTTTTCCTGGCAAGAATATTAATAGTAAAACCAAAAGCCAAAACGTTATTTACGATAATAATATCTACATTAATACTTCTAAGGTAAGTGTTAAGGGGCCTCATGATATTGTTGCAGACTCGGAGTTTTTAAAGAAGCATCCCACTCTAGAAAAAATATCTGGCGATTGGAAATCGCGGCTAGATAGACAAAACCCCCCTACGCGGACTTATGTAGAATCTAAGGTGGCAGGTTTTGCTTGTGGGCGAGTTACCTATCGTTTTAAAGGGAAACTCATTAAAGTGGGATGCTCTCTGTGAACTACTCAGACTTGCCTAATGCTGAAGTTGATCGCTTCCAATTCATCGGGAATAGCCATCAATTACTCCGTAGTTTTTTTGGTCTGACATTCCCTCCTCTTGTCAGGAATCCTGGTTCCCAAGACCCAAATCTTTCTCTTGCGACATATACCTATTAGCTTGGTTTTCGCTCTCTTTAAAAGTTGCTCCTCTACAGCGCTTCGCGCATCCTGCGGCGGGGGAGACCTCAAGACAGCACTTTTCGCTTGTGGCATTGATGGTTAAGATGGGACTTATCTTACCAGATCAGCAACGCCTTGGAGAGATATCAGACCAATAGAACTATGGAGTTGGAGGCTATTCCCGATAAATTGGGAAGCGCTGTCCGTCTTCGGTTGGGGTAGTTTACTCCTCTACTCTCGGCCGGCGGCGACGCGGTTTTTGTTGTTGGTCTTCACGCAAGCGGCGACCGACTTCGTTAAAGAAATCCCGCCGTAGATAAGGATAATCGCTAATCCACAGGTCACGACTGGGAATGTATATATCACTGAATTGTTCAATACTGCTCAAATCTGCGCGATTTGACAGTACTACCATTTCGGCAATTTGACCGCGAGTAATAACTTTGTGGGCGGGACGTAATGGTGCTACAAACTCAATGGTAAATCCTGTTTCATCACCCACCTCTAAGTTAATTTGTTTTTCTCGGTTTTCTATAATCACCAATTCGCCTTTGCTGTTGACTGTTTCGGTTTTACCCATTAACTGGTCTGTAATCCACCAATCTAAGACTCGACCACGGAAAAAGCCGCCATATTTATAACGGCGGCATTGCAAATTCCGCATACTTGCTTGAAACACTGGATACCACAACCAAAAAAAAGCGCTAACTATGCCCAGCACAAATACTATGGAAGCAAACGCAAGCCTAAAAACGACTGTTATAAGTAAGATGGCAACTACGGCAACTACAGAAATTAACAGCCGTTGCAAAAAATTTGAGAATTTCCCCCAATAGTACTTGTACTGCAAACCAGTGGCAATTAGGGGGATAACTTGTTCAAATTTCTGGCGAGTCAGTGGTACTAACATGAGTGCTGAGTGATGAATGCCGAATAGTGTATTTAAAGTATCTTTTCTAATCCATATACTAACGACTTTAGCGCTAAGACTTTGCGAATCGCTAGTAGAACTCCTGGCATATAACAAGCGCGATCGCTCGTATCATGTCGTAAAGTATAAATCTGTCCTGCTGCGCCAAAAATAACTTCTTGATGGGCAATCAGTCCCGGCAAGCGCACGCTATGAATTCTAATCCCTTCATCTGCTATACTACCCCTTGCTCCTGGTAATTTCTCCGTTTCTTCTACAAGAGCATGGTTGAAAGTTTTACCCAATTCTCCTAGTAACTGTGCTGTTTGAATGGCAGTACCACTGGGAGCATCAGCTTTTTGGTTGTGATGTAGTTCGATAATTTCTACATGGTCAAAATATTTGGAGGCGGCGATGGCGGCTTGTTGTAACAGCACCATACCAATGGAGAAGTTAGGAATAATTAGACAACCAGTGCTAGCTTTATCGGCAAAGTCTGCCAAATCTTGAATTTGTTCTGGACTTAAACCAGTAGTGCCGACAACTGGACGAATACCGTAAGCGATCGCACTACGAATATTGTCATAAACTGAATCGGGATGAGTAAAGTCTACAATCACCCCTGGAGGAGAGTGTCTGTCACCAGCCACATAACCCAACATCGGTTCTAATTGATTGGTAATCGGCACTTCCAGAGGTTCGCTTAAACCCGCTAACTCTCCAGCGTCTTTATCTTGATGTTCCAAACTGTGGTCAATTGCACCCACTAGGTTTAAGTCAGGCGCTTGCGCCACCGCCTTAATTACCTCACGGCCCATTTTACCAGCAGCACCGTTGACAATAACCGGGATAGGAGCTTGATTCGTCATAGGTCGAGAAATACTTTTTGAGGTAACAAAGGAATTGTAAAGACTTTAGCGTTCTAGTAGCTAGCTTCTCAAATCTCTGGCTTTATTCTGACTACCTTGATTTATGCACCTAATCACTCAGTTTTTCTGCCTCTAAAGCATATCGGTTCTCATTTTCATCCCACTATCTTAGCCAGTAATCGTTTTATTTTCCCTATTCCATCTACTACACCTCGAAAAATAGTTCCATACTTTACCTGATAAGTAGCTCTTATGGAAGCTATTAGCCTTTCTTTGTCAAGCTTAGTTGACTATTTGTAATATTATTGTTATATTTATTTATATAAGTTAGCAAAAACCAAACTTAATTATCTAAGTGGTGTTAGCTAAAAAAGCAGATTTCGGTATCGCTATATCTCATCGACATTTGGACTTCTCCCATCTACCTCGGCTATCAAGTCGGGGTTTTTTGTATTCTCGATGGTAATTACTATTGATTTAGTCATCTTTGAGATGACTTTCGCTATTAGCCGTAGGTTTCTAACCTATGGCGGGTTATGGTTCAGGCGCGAGATTGGATATTATGATAATTGCCAAATATTGGTTTGACTACAATACTTAAAAATATTTCAGTCAGGTTGAGGTGACTTAAGCTATTAGCCTTGGAATTCATTCCGAGGTGGGTAAGCGGTGTCTACGACAATCTACGCTTACGCATTCCACAGCACTTCATCAGTAAGGTGAGACATCAGGGAGTATTTGTTGACATTTGAGCATCATTTAATGCGTCATCCGAAGCGTGCCAGTTGGTGGGAGAATAATAACGAGAAATCATGCAAGCCTTGTGTTATCTCCAGCCCAAAGGAATCTGTAGAAATGTGGAAACGAATTGTATTAATTTTGCTATTGGTGTTGAGCTTTAGCCTGAGTAATTCTGATGTAGCAGCTGCGGCTGGACTTAAAAGCTTTGTAGACTCTAGTGATGGCTATCAGTTTTTATATCCTAACGGCTGGCTGCAAGTTAAAGTTGCCAATGGGCCAGATGTGGTTTTTCACGATTTGATTGAGGTGTCTGAAAATGTTTCTGTTGTGATTAGCCCAGTTCCAGAAGGCAAAACTTTATCAGAACTGGGAACGCCAACAGAAGTAGGATATAAATTGGGCAAAGCTGCTCTTGCGCCTCCTGACTCTGGTCGTTCAGCTGAATTAGTCAATGCCGCACAACGAGAAGTAGACGGTAAAACATACTACCTTTTAGAGTATGAGGTTAAACTCCCTAATCAACAGCAACGCCACAACATCGCTAGCGTCGCTGTTAGTCATGGTAAGCTTTTTACCCTCAACGCCTCAATTCCTGAAAAACGCTGGCAGAGAGTTAAAAGAATGATTGATGAGGTTGTCAATTCTTTTTCTGTTTATTAATGGGGAGTGGGGAGTGGGGAAATAAGGGAAATAAGGGAGATAAGGGGAATAATTAATGCCCAATTACCAATTACCAATTTTGTCAGAAATATCATGAAAATTCCACCTTTTGTACTTGCCTCAGCTTCCCCAGCCCGATGCCGTTTGCTGCAAACTGTTGGTATTGAACCGATAGTTCGACCAAGTGACTTTGATGAGTCGCAAATTGAATTAAGTGAACCAGCGCAATTGGTCAAAACTCTTGCCCAGTACAAAGCGGAAACTGTAGCGCCGCAGTTTGAATCGGCTTTGATTATGGGTTGTGATTCAGTTTTATTTATCAATGGTGAAATTTACGGCAAACCAGCAGATACAACTGATGCGATCGCCCGTTGGCAGATAATGCAAGGTAACTTTGGCGATTTGTATACAGGTCACGCCTTAATTGACCTTGAGCAAAACCGTACTTTAGTCAAGTCTCAAGTTACAAGAGTTTACTTTGCTCAAATGAGCGATCGCGCCATTCAAGCCTACGTTGCCACAGGTGAACCCCTCAAGTGTGCTGGAGCCTTTGCAATTGAAGGCTTTGGTAGTTTCTTTGTCGAAAAAATTGAAGGCTGTCACAGCAATGTAATCGGACTCAGTTTACCCTTGCTACGGCAGATGCTCGCAGAATTGGGATACGATGTTACTGATTTATGGCAATAGTCCTTTGCCCCATGCCCCATAGCCAATTCCCAAGTCTTTGCTTAATATTGCGAGCTAGAACAGTGAGACACAACAGGCTGTAGACTGGCCACTAGATCGCATTCCCAACTAGCTTATGTCATTTACTTCTATGCCCTCGCTGCGTGAACAACAACATCCCCTAATTCGTCAGCTAGCTGATTGTATTGAGGCAGCTTGGCATCAGCACCTGGATCTATCGCCCTACCATTTGCCTGATGAGTTGGGGTATGTGGAAGGTAGATTAGAAGGCGAAAAACTGACAATTGAAAATCGCTGCTATCAAACGCCCCAGTTTCGGAAAATGCACTTGGAACTGGCAAAAATCGGAAATATGCTGGATATTTTGCACTGCGTCATGTTTCCGCGTCCAGAATATAACCTGCCAATGTTTGGTTGCGATTTGGTTGGGGGTAGAGGTCAAATTAGTGCAGCGATCGCAGACCTTTCACCAATCCAATTAGAGCGCACCCTACCAGAATCTTATACTACTGCACTAACACAGTTAACAGTGCTTAACTTTTCCCAACCCCGTGAATTACCAGAATGGGGAAATATTTTTTCTGATTTCTGTATCTTTGTCCGCCCCAGTTCTCCAGAAGAAGAAGCAATGTTTCTTGCACGGGTGCGAGAATTTTTAGATATTCATTGTACCCTAGCGATCGCCTCACGTCCCGTTTCAGTTGAACAAGTGACCCAAAATCTCGCCGGACAACACAACTACTGCACCAAACAGCAGCAAAACGATAAAACCCGCCGAGTTCTAGAAAAAGCCTTTGGTTCAGCTTGGGCAGAACATTACATGACCACAGTTTTATTCGACCTCCCAACTTAACCATCCCCTCATCTCCCTATCTGTAGGTTCTGTTACGTTTTCGCGTAACGGATAAATGTAGAATTCATTCAACGAGAGTTTAATGGAGTCCCAAAACAGTAACAGGGAGAATAGTCAGGTCTTTGAAGCAAATATCACAAAATGGTTTGTTGTCTTGGTAGGTGCAAGCAACTAGAGACAGCTAACTCATTGATCGGAAAGTTAAGGAAACTCTGATGTTAAGAATACTGAAGTTTTTAGTTAGTTAATCATTCATTCACTTAAGGAAGACTAACTTTTGTAGCAAGATTGTATCCAAAAAAGGCAACAGTCTATTTTTGATGTTTCTTTTCAAATTTGTGGCTAACTGTAGCCGTAATGGATGTAGCAGTACAGTATCGCATCATACCATTTTGAGATTTTGTGTAGAGATGTGATATGTCGCGTCTCTATATCTAGATTCATATTGCTTGAAAATTCTGCTAATTCTCATTGCACTCATGTCTCAATAATACTCAGAGTTATTGAATAGCCAGCTACTATAGCGCTTCTTGGTTTCAATACAGACTTAACCCCAAGCCCCTTTCTTGCAAGGGAAGGGGAGTAAATAAGCCTCAAAGCCTCTCTCCTAAAAAAAGAGAAGTTTGGAAAAAGGTCAATGTATTAAAGACGCAAAGTGGTGAGGGAGTCACAGTCTAGGCGGTTTCCGTCGATTGCGTTAGCGACGCAGCAGCGTCACTCCCGAACCCGTTGGTGCAGCCTCTTGTAAGACATCGCTATAGAAACACCATTTTGCAAAACCATAGTGTTGAGTGTTTATCACGCAATAGATTTAAAACATACCCAGCTTTAAACCACTGTTGTTTGTCCTAAGCGGCTGGCTGTTGATTAAAAACCCTTTTATTTTTACTTCCATCAGCACAATTCAGGTAAATGGGCAACATATTATGTCAAGGGTGACTGAAAAGCCAAAGCCAACTGAACAGGCACTTAATCAAGAACAACCTAAGATTTGGTGGGGTATCGCTGTAGCTGTACCAGTAGTAATTGCTGCTGGAATATTAGGTACAGCCAAAATCGAGCAACTGAGAAAACTCACTACACCTGTACCCGTAATGCCATCTACCAATAGCATTAGTGCTGTAGGGCGTTTGGAACCGCGAGGCGAAGTTGTTAAATTATCCGCCCCATCATCAGGATTATCGCCATCATCACGAATTCAGCAACTTTTGGTGAGAGAAGGTGAACAGGTAAAGCAAGGCCAAATTGTAGCAATTTTAGATAATCGCGATACCCAAATAGCCGGACTAGAAGAGGCTAAAGCCAAGGTACAAGAATCTCGTGCAAATTTAGCGCAAGTCAGGGCTGGATCTCCACGAGATATTCAAGCCCAAAGAGCAGTTGTTGCTCGCCTACAAGCGCAGTATATTGGCGAAAGGGATGGTCAACAAGCAACGATCGCGCGGATTGCAGCCCAGTTAAGTGGAGATAAACTCGTCCAACAAGCAACAGTAAATCGCCTAGAAGCTGAACTCAGTGGGCAAAAAGAAACTCTCAGAGCAACCCTTACACGGATTCAAGCCCAACAACGCAATGCTCAAGTCGATGCTGGACGCTATGATTTTTTATACAAAGAAGGCGCGATTTCTCAGCAAGAGCGGGATACTAGACGCTTAAGTGCAGTAACTGCTAACCAGCAAGTGGCTGAAAGCCAAGCTACCCTAAAGCAGACATTAGCCACTGTACGCCAGCAACTGGCTGAGGCTAGAGCTAACCAAATACAAAATTTAGCAACTTTGCAACAGCAGCTAATCGAAGCCAAGGTTAACCGTGACAAAACTTTAGCAACTTTGCAAAGGCAAATTGATGAAGAAAAGGCCAAACTGAGTAGAATTATGGACGTTAGTCCTACCGATGTGCAAGTAGCGCAAGCCCAAGTTAGTAATGCGATCGCAAATGTCAGAAAAGCCGAAGCACAACTAAGATTGAGCTACGTTCAAGCACCAATCGCTGGAGAGATTTTAAAGGTTTATACCAAGTCAGGCGAAGCCATCGGTGCAAATGGGATTGCTGAAATTGGACAAACCAGTCAAATGTATGTGATTGCGGAAGTCCCCGAAGACAGTATTGGTAAAGTGCGTATTGGTCAAAACGCCACAGTCAGCAGTGATAATGGAGCATTTAGCGGCGAATTAAAGGGAACTGTCACCGAAATTGGCAGAAAAATTGGTAAAAAAGACGTGCTGAATACAGATCCAGCGGCAGATGTAGATGCCAGAGTTGTAGAAGTAAAAATTGCTCTGCCTTCAGGAGATAGTCAGAAAGTTTCTGGTTTAACTTACGCTAAAGTTCTTGTCGAAATTAATAACTAATCAAGTTATGAGCGAACAGTAATACCAATTTCTGATTTGATATCTTGAATTGGAGATGTTCTTAATTACGAATTATTTTACCTGTGCTTGGATGAGCATAACATGAACCAAAAAATCCCTCTGTCGTGGCTACAACTAACAAGAGAAAAAACTCGTCTAGCTGTAGCTTTGGCAGGAATTGCTTTCGCTGATATTTTGATGTTTATGCAACTCGGCTTTCGGGATGCTTTGTATTATAGTAACGTTAGATTTCATAACAGCTTACAGGGCGATATTGTTTTAATCAATAGTCAATCTAGTGCTGTTTTGGCGATGAGGAGCTTTTCTCAAAGAAGGTTATATAAAGCATTAGATTTACCCGCAGTCCAATCAGTACATCCTATATATTTAGACTTTACAATCTGGAAAAATCCTGTAACAGGTCGTCCTCGTAGTATCCTGATTTTTGGAATGAACCCAGAAACTAACATAGTTAACTTACCTGGGGTTCAGGAGAATTTAGATAAACTTAAACTGCCTGATGTCGTTCTATTTGACCGTTCTTCTAGGGTAGAATATGGCCCTATAGCTGCTAATTATGACCAAGGTAAAACTGTAACAGCAGAAGTACGAAGGCGGCAAATTAAAGTCGGGGGACTATTTACATTAGGTGCATCATTCGGCGCAGATGGAAATTTAATTACAAGCGATGTTAACTTTCTGCGGATATTTAATAATCGTCAAGCAGGATTAATTGATATTGGGCTGATTAGATTAAAGCCGGGAGCAGATGCTGAAGTTGTCGCCCAACAATTACGAAACTATTTACCTAAAGAAGTAAATGTTTTAACTAAGCAAGAATTTATTGATTTTGAACGGAATTATTGGGCAAATAGTACAGCTATTGGGTTTATTTTCACATTAGGGACTGTCATGGGTTTCATTGTTGGGACTGTGATTGTTTATCAAATCCTTTATACAGAAGTTGCAGACCACTTAGCTGAATATGCTACTCTCAAGGCAATAGGTTATACACAAAACTATTTGTTGACGGTCATTCTTCAAGAGGCTTTATTATTAGCAGTTTTAGGATATTTCCCTGGGATTATTTTTTCCTTATTTATGTATAGCAGTGCCAGAGATGCAACCCTATTACCAGTTTTCATGAGTTTTGAACGTGCCGTAATGGTGTTGGTTTTAACCATGATTATGTGCATTATTTCCGGTGCGATCGCAGTCCGAAAATTACGTTCAGCCGATCCAGCAGATATCTTTTAATTAAGTCAATATTAATTAAAAGATATTATTAATAAACATGACTTATAGTTGATGGTTAAGAAAACTTGATTCTTGATTGGTACTACACTTAGATTTTGAAAATTTTAACTTATAGCTAACAAAAACATGATCGAAAAAGAACCTGTAATTGCCATTAAAAATATCAATCACTACTATGGCAAGGGCGCACTGAGAAAACAGATATTATTTGATATCAACCTAGAAATATATTCTGGTGAAATTGTAATTATGACCGGGCCATCAGGTTCAGGTAAAACCACATTACTGAGCTTAATTGGTGGTTTGCGGTCTGTACAAGAGGGAAGTTTGAAATTTTTAGGTGAAGAACTCCTTGGTGTCAGTCAAAACAAACTGGTGCAGATGCGGCGCAATATTGGTTATATTTTCCAAGCTCACAATTTGCTAGGGTTCTTGACAGCGAAGCAAAATGTGCAAATGGCGGTAGAATTGAACGATCGCATTTCTCAAACAGAAGCAATAGCTAAATCAAAAGCGATGCTAGGGTCTGTTGGTCTAGAAGAACGAGTCGATTACTATCCAGATAATCTTTCTGGTGGACAAAAACAAAGAATTGCGATCGCTCGCGCCTTAGTAAATCGTCCCCCACTGGTGTTAGCAGACGAACCAACAGCAGCATTAGACAAACAATCAGGACGTGATGTTGTGGAAATAATGCAGAGTCTGGCCAAAAATCAGGGGACTACTATCTTATTAGTGACACACGATAACCGCATTTTAGATATAGCCGATCGCATCATAGAAATGGAAGATGGTCTTTTAACCCGTAATTCTTCAAATACAACCAGTCAGTCATGATTCCAAAATGAGAAATCACAACTGATAACTACAGGACTTACGCAAACAATATCTAAAACCCTGATTCTATGGTAGGGGCAATTCATGAATTGCCCCTACAGCGCGTCTTTTTGCGTAATATCATGTCCGCCAAATTACTTACGATATGTCATTGCGATCGCAACGAAGTGGAGCGTTCGCGCAGCGTCTCGTAGAGAAGCAATCAGCCGTCTCTGCTGTAGGAGGGGAGGTAAGTCCTATTCTTGGGCGAAAGTCTAAGTTTAGGCACTCCCCCTTGATTACAGAAGCCCCAACTTCAACCGTACTCGGTAAGTTGGGGTAGTTCACAGCCATACTTCTCCATCTAAGCCTCCGGGGTACTCCCGCCACATTGGTATTCCAATTGGCGGGATGGGGGTAGTCCGGGGTAAATACAAGGGTTCGATACCCTTGTATTTACCAATCTTTTTGTAATCTTCATAGTTTAAAACCTTTGTGTAGCAAGGATTTCGGGGTATAATTAAAGAGATCGAGTCAGTAGTCTACTGTTGGAGTCGAAGACCGGAAAACTCTCATCCTAAGCCAACAGACTGAACCTTGAAAACTGATATGGGGTTGCATCCAGAAATACAGATTTTATCTGTTAGGTTGGTTGCGTAAAATCAATTACCTTGGGTTGTACAAAACTTTGGTTTCTTGTACAAACAACGGTCTGGACGGATCGTTGCTGGCTGTGGAGGTTACTGGAATACCAGACCTGTGAATCAGCAAATTCTCGCTGCGAGGTTAGATGCTCCCGCTACATTGCTTGCAATTAGCGGTGAGAGTCGTCACGAGACGCTACCGCGAACGTCCCACTACGTTAAAGACCTAGTTTTCCCTATTCCCTATTGCCTACTCCCTTTCTTTTTACTTCTGACTTTTTACTCCTGCCCAAACAGTAAGCGGTTGTCCAATTTGTTTATACAACAAACTTTCTAAAATCACCCCATTATTGTTAGCGGTGAGAGTTTTATTTGGCTGACGCAGAGACTCATAAAATCCGTTATACCAACCATTTTTAGAGTTAAGGTTAGCTTGGACAAAATCAAATAACTGCCTAGTGTAAGTAGTATTGTAAAGTACGTGCCAGCCGATCGCAGCCTTTGCACTGAGAAATCGTAAATCGTTGTGTTTTTCTCCGGTATCTGCGATCGTTGCCCAAGGTTCTCCATTGACAAATAAGCTACTGTAAACAAAGTATGGAGGGCGATCTAAGTTGTCTTCGGTGACAGCAGTTAATTGTTTTGTCGCTTCATAACGCGCTGCTTGAGCAGCTAAAATCCGATCGCCATAGGCTTTAGGCAAAGCTTGAAACCCAGTTTCTATACCATCTAAAATATAAGGCTCGCTAAGAACGTAGTTATTGGCTCCAGAGTTTTTATAATCACGTTGATCGTAAGGAATTCCCTGTCCATACAGATCGACAAAGGCAGCATGGGACTGATAATCTAAGGCTTGCTTAACATCCAAGCCCCAAAGCTTCAGACCATAAGCAGCATAATTCTCATAGCCCAAGCGACCTTCTTGGTTGTATTGTTCTTTACCTTTAATGACCGCAGTACCATACATTTGACCATTTTTGGTAAGACGCTTGACTTGCCAATGTTGCCAAACCTCTGTAGAAAGCGATCGCATTTTTGGATACTTAGCCCCGACAATCTTTAACCAGATTGCCATCCTACCCAAATCTATGGCTGACCAACCAATTTCTTCGCGTTTTTCTAGTTGTCCATAATTAACGGGTACGAGGGTTTTGGTATTATAGACCTTGTTGGGTAATTCACCTTTGTATAAAGGCATCGATGCCAGTGTTTTCAACATTTTGCTCATTTTGGCTTCAAATTCAGCCGCAGGGACGATATTGAGTTCTCTAGCACTGACTAAAGCTGCGATCGCTGCGGTCTGATCCCACATACTGACAGAGGCAAAGCCATCAACGGAATTTACCAAACCAGTTTCATCATTCCAGTTGCGCTGGAAGTATGACCAAGCAATACGTGCAGTTGTCGTTTCCTCTGGGGTCAGTTTTCCAACTCCCGGAGCAATGTATGGAATTATGGCTACTGTTAGTTCGTTCTTAGGAATAGCTTGACCTGGCAAAACTACAGATTTAGCATCAAGGCTAGCAACTATTTCAGCTGCTTTAGCACCAGAGATAGGGTTTTGGGGTTTATTTGGTTGTACTAAATGGCGTGAAGCAGTTTCGGATGTTGAAATTTCAGATTTTTCTATAGAAGTCTGGGAAAGGTTCTTAGACCAACCATTTAAAATTGCGATCGCGATTACAGCCGTAACTACTCCTCCTACAGAAGCTAGTATAGACAAGTTCTTAGGTGGCGGTTGAAAATCAGAACTCATACTGATTAAAGCCTTATTTTGTAAGTCAGCGTTGTTTGCGTAGTTTCACCAAATACATTCTTCCCAACTTTGAAATCTAACTAACACCCAGAAGTCCACCTGACTACTACAATAAAATAGTCACGCACCCAATCTCTGGAGTTCTAGCAGTGGGCTTATTTGATGATTTGAGTCGGTTTTTAGAAAACCGTTTAGAAGAATTCTTGCGTAACAATCCACATTTGGAGTTAGAGGCGCTGCTAGAACAGCTGCGTGAGCAAGAAGAAGACACATTAAAGCTGATCGCAGACTTACAATTACAAGAGAAGCGATCGCAAGAAGATATTCTCTCTACCGCTCAAGAAATTCAACGGTGGCATATCCGGGTTCAAAAAGCCAAAAATGCTGGTAGAGAAGATTTAGTAACTCCGGCTCTTGAGCGAGAAGCAGCCCTGTTGCGCGAAGGAAATCAGCGCTGGGGACAGATGCAAGGGCTGAAAGAACGCATTAACCAATCTCAGGAACTACTACGAAAAATTCAGCAACGGCGACAGGAGGTGCAAGCTAAAGCAGCAGAAGCACAAACAGCCCGTGATAAAGCGCAAACTCAACAGCGTTTTGAAACCAGTGGCTGGTCAAATAAAACTAGCAGTTATTCTAGTGGGTTTGATGATTTAGAAGAGAAGTTCCGTAGCTGGGAAACTCAAGATGAGTTAGAACAAATGAAGCGGAATCTAGGGAAATAATCGCAAAGGCACTGGTACAAGCAAGTTCAGGAGTGTTGAGTCATACCATGTCCGGTTAAACACTTGTCATTGCGTACTGCGTTGGAGAACCCAAAGGGTACGGAGTGAAGCGTAAGTCCTTCCGATACGCTTCGCGAACGCAGAGTCCTGGTGATTGATTCGCTCTACTTTGTTGCGATCGCAATGATATATCGTAAGTAATTTGGGTGCGATTGTATCATACCATAGGCAAAATCTTGGCATTACCCACATTTATGTAATATTTTGTCACAGTTAAAGTATTGCACTGATCCACATCCCGCCCAGAACTTAAGTTCTGGGCTAATAGCTCAAGTCCACCGAAGTAGACTGAAATTCTTGTTTTGACCCTATTAGTACTTACGCATTGACAGTAAAGACCCCTCTCCAAACCTCTCCCCGAAGCGGAGAGAGGCTTAATTTCCGTGATATTTGTATGTAAATTTAAGGTAACTAAATCTTTTCTGGAGATGTCTATTGACTAACAGTCTCACCAATACGGTTCGGTTAAGGTTATTTGATAAAAATAATAGATATAAATCCGCTATAAATCGCCGTCAGGACGAAGGACTGATTATTGTAAAGACGGCGATTTATCGCGTTTCTTGCCTTAACCGAACAGTTATTGACAGTCTCACGATCTTCGCTAAATTTATGCAACGGGTAAGCGGCTACGTAGTCTTATTGATAATACATCTATCTAAGTACTTAGTTTCTCCCTATTTTTCTCATTTCTGCACAAAAAGGATGTACTGAGATTTCTAAAATTACTGTAAAACTACTTATTTTACAGTAATTATATATTTTGCAGTAATTATACTGAACCAACAAGCAAGTTATTAAATTTAAAGTGGTTAGTTGAAGGTTAGTAGCGCCTGACAACTCTGTTGAAATAGCACTAATTGCCCCCAGTTAATATCTGAATTCTCTAATTAGACATCCTACATAGTATCGAAAGCTTTTTGCTGTAAACTAGGCGCTGCTTGGTTAACGGTCGATTGCACTCGCTTGCTTACTTAGAAAAAGAGACACAAATCATCTACCAAAGGGGTAATATTGGGTACTCAAGTAGTTGCAATTTCATCTTTGCGTAGTTGCACTGAAAATATAAGTTCAGTTTTTTGGCAGCTATGGGAGCAGTATCGAGATGAACTTTACCGTTGTTGTCTTAGATGGATGGGGAAAAACCCTACTGATGCTGAAGATGCGTTAAGTCGAGCGATGCTCAAGGCTTGGGAGAAGGTGCAAAAGTATGCGGGGGAAATTACTAATTTTAAAGCTTGGTTAATAAGACTGACTCATAATCTCTGCGTAGATATTCATCGGGAATGCGATCGCAGGGCCAATAGAGTTGAGAATATAGAAATATACGCTTCTGTTGAGGATCAAAGGCTAGTAACATTGGACGATACGCCAGAAGTTGCAATGGAGACTAGCGAGAAAAGGATTGCGATCCGCCGTGCGATCGCTAATTTACCCACAAGACTACGCGAGACGTTTATCCTGCACTTTTATCAGGAATTGTCTTATTTAGAAATTGCTCAACAGCAAAATATATCCTACCAGAATGTCTGCAAGCGCATCTCGCAAGGGCGGGCAATTCTGCGAGAGAAGTTGAGGGAATATTTTATTGGCGAGGATAGGACTCATAAGGATTTATCACTTACGCCAACCTTGGCTGCAATTGGGGAAATTTCCCAGGGGAATACTAGAGTTGAACCGATTGTTGCAGTGGAAGAAGTGGAGATTGTTGTTGCTGAAGAACCGAGGGAGGTAGTGCGATCGGTGCAGCACTCTGAGTCAGTTCCCGTTGCGGGAATCTCTGATGGGAAGTTAGAAATAAAGAGAGATGGTTGTCGCTGCGTTGAGGCGACGCTGTGTGAATTGCCCCCAGCAGCGATTTTGGCTTTGGCACAATTTGATGAAGAAACTGAAAGTTGTTGGAATTCTTGTCTGGTGGTGCAGAGAATAGAAGAAAATCCAGAGATGTGGAAAATATGGGGAGAATTTCTGCTCCGCCTAAGCAAATTCTGCCTGGACAACAAGGAAAGTTTTGGTTACAGGATAAGCTAGTGGCAGCAGGTTCAGAAGGTAGCGTCACCTATTTGGTAGGAAGCCAAGGCAAGCGCAGAATTGTAAAAAATGGGCTTTATCTAAAGTTTAATTCACAAATTGTCTTCTTCAATCGTCTTAATAATGTAGAGACAAAGGGCAGACAATCAAATTTTAACCAAAATAATTTAGATGTCTATGCCTTAATGAATTCACTGCATAACTACGAGGTAAAAAATATGATAGCCGAATCTACTGCAACGATTTATGCTGCAATAATTGCAGCAGGAACAGAGGCCGCTCATAAAGCTGCCGATGCTGCTTCTAGTGATGGAGCGGTAAATATGGCTGGTGTTTTTGTTAACTGCACTCCATTTTCTTGGAAAAGAAAAGAGAATACAGGAAAACCTTCGTCTGGAGCATGGACAATATCTCCCTCCGAGCAAGTTCTTAGCGGACAAACAGCAAAGGAAATCAAACAAGAACACTGGCAAGAATCTTCTTACACGGCTTTTTCACTTCATTCACGAGGTTTGGGAGTTGAAGCTCTTGCTGTATATCATTGTGAGGAAAAAAATATAGATGTTTGCTTTTTGCTAGATAATCCCAAAATGGGTCGTCCTCAAGCAGGTGTAAGCTTTAGCCAAAATTGGCTTGAAGATCAAGCTGATGGCGAAGGAAAAGAGATAATAGATCACATTCATGATGTACGAACAGAACTCTGTCAAATATCTGAAGGAGAACAAAGAACAGTACATTTAGATGGATTTAAAGTGGTTTTCCAAGCAGCAGACAGAGGAACAGTTTTCAAAATGATATATGAAGGGTAGAAATCAAAAGTAATCTGAGTTTGATTCAGAGGCTGACCCATAAAATAATTAGGGGTTTCAGTCCCTGAATTAACCTGAAAATTTTGATTTTTCAGATGATATTGAACTGTTAGTTGTAGAACTTAGATTGTCAAACAAGCTTGGAGTAATGTTGCTATGTCAAAATCGCTTTTCGCCAAACTTCACCGGAGCTTTGGTACTGAATTATCTGGCATCGAGAAATATGAGAAAATTCAGGCAGGACTGTCTGAAATCGAAGAACAGTTGACTAGCT
The DNA here is from genome assembly GCF_026127265.1 of Nostoc sp. KVJ3. Lineage (GTDB taxonomy): Bacteria > Cyanobacteriota > Cyanobacteriia > Cyanobacteriales > Nostocaceae > Nostoc. The sequence continues at coordinate 1,343,207 of NZ_WWFG01000001.1, read as the reverse complement.
TAGATAACGAGCAAAAACAACGCCTCAAAAATGTCAAAGCGATCGTAGTTGGCGCAGGATTTGCAGGACTTGCGGCAGCTTATGAATTAGCAACTCAAGGCATTCAAGTCACTGTTTTGGAAGCAAGAGAGCGTGTTGGAGGACGGGTTCATAGTAAAGACAACATTGCTCCAGGACGCATTGTTGAGGCGGGTGCAGAATTAATTGGTGCAAATCATCATCAATGGATTCACTACGCGAGAAAATTTGGCTTGGGACTGAGCGTAATTTCCTCAGAAGCTAATTTCTTGGCAGCAGGATTAGAACAACCTCTCTACATCAATGGTTCTAATATTTCTCGCAAAATCCAAAAAAGAATCTTCGACAAAATAGGGAAGATTGAAGAAAAAATCAATGAAGATGCAGAGCAAGTAGATGCCTACGAACCTTGGACACATCCTAAAGCTAAGGAGTGGGATAGCATTTCTGTTGCTGATAAGTTAGATGAATGGTGTGCGGGTGATTTGTTATTACGAAACACTCTAGAGGTGCATTTTAGTAATGACCAGACTTCCCCAACTACAGAGCAAAGTTACCTTGGTTTACTAGCAGCAGTCAAAGGTGGTGGAGTTGAAGATTACTGGACTTTGTCAGAAACCTTCCGTTGTGATAGTGGGAATCAAGCTTTAGCACAGAAGTTTGTTGAGGAAATCCAAAAGGTTGTTAAAGAAATTCACGGGCAAGAAGATTGGTCTGTTAATACAGATGAACCCGTGACTCACATTGATATTTCCAAAGATTCAGCCAATGTGACCGTTCGTACTATCTTCAAAGGAGACAATAAAGAATACAAGGGAAACTACGTTATTTTTGCCATTCCTCCCGCCACATGGAAACATATTTCCATTACTCCTAAGCTTCCCTCCGATTATGAGATGGCTATGGGACAAGCCATTAAATATCTAACTGCTGTCAATGAGCGGTTTTGGATTAAGAAAGGTCTGGCAGCCAGTTGTATGTCAGATGAAGTGGGCATGATTTGGGAATCTACTGATAACCAAATGGCAACCAGTGGACACGGCTTTGGGTTGAATCTGTTCGCAGGTGGTCAATCAGCAAGCAAAGCTTTGGCATCACCCGAACCGACGACTTATTTTAACGAAGCGTTCGGTCGAGTGTATGAAGACTATGAGAGTAACCTCATCAACCAAGAATTTATCGATTGGCCTAAAGAGAAATGGACACAAGGGGATATTCTTGCCCTAAACCCAACCAAGTTTGTAAGATTGGGCATTTTCTGAGTCAGGCTTATCTCGATAGATTTTTCTTCGCCGGGGAACATACCTGTCTAGCCTTTTTTGGCTACATGGAAGGAGCTTTGCGCTCTGGGGTTATTTGTTCCAAAAAGATCATAGAAGCAACGAAGTGCCGCAGAGCCGAACTCGTAGGTAGCACTACAGGAGTTTATCGGGGATATGCGCCAGAGAAGTTTGACGGCTTCTCAGATACGGTAGACAAACATAACTTGTCACAGCATCAAACCAGTGGCTTTGACTCATTTTCTGATGTGCTGAATGGTGTGAACTCTCTGAAGAAAGTAATTGTCCGCCACGGCGATATCGTAGATGGTTTGCAAGTTTTTTATGCGACTACTGACAAAAACAACACTACTCTTAACCAGTGGTCGAGAGAATACGGTAATAAACAACCTAATAAAGGAGATGTTTTTACAATTCCAGAAGGCGATTACCTCGAAGAGGTTTCTGGTTATTATGGTATTTGGTTTGGTGCAACTCATATCCTTCAGTTGAAGTTGACAACAAAAAATCAGAAACACCAGATTTTTGGTACTATGGCTCACAGTTTAGAGTCAGAGCGAAAATCTTTTACATTTAAGGCAAAGGATAGGGAGGAAATTATTGGCTTTTTTGGGGCTGAAGTTCCATTAGATTACAACGTTGATCGTTCAAAAGATTTGGTGATGTCGGCTCTTGGGGTAATTTTTAGAAGTATCGATTGAAAAAGAGGCAAGGGAGCAGGGAATAACTGATAGGTGTAGGTTTGTTTTTTATGTAGGCATGAGTGGGCACTCTCAAACAGAGTTCTAAATGTTGTTAAAACAGCTGAATTTCCTTCTTAGGTGGAAAATCAGAGACTAAAATTTGAGTTGTCAACCCACGGAAAAACCTCATTTAAGCCACATTTGTAAAATACCTACACCTGTCAGCGTTTCCCCCTGCCTCTTAATTGAAATGGTACGATCAATCGTAGCGTTAGGTGAAATGCTAATCATCTTTCTGTTCTTGTTTGCATTGAGATAACGCTGATAGAGTTAATATTTTAAAAGTGGAAATCCTGATTTTTCAGCACTGATAAATCCGGGCAACGCACTGGCTCCCTGATAATAATTTTGTTGTACTTGATAAATGTCTTTGTAAGTCTTCCTATTTTATAAAAATTTTGTGTTGTTAATAACAAATTTTTTAATTTGTCTAATGTTAAAAATTTTAGACATTCATATTTAATTTACATCAATTATATCTGAGATTACTCCCGAAGACAAGGCGGAAAACCTGAAGTCTCATGAGGCTAGATATTGTTATTACTACAATCATCTAGCAAGTAAAATCTGAAAATTGTATTGAATTTACTAATCAGGATTTATTTTTCTGATAAAGTTTACTAAAGTCAAGGTTTACCTCTTCTTTGTTTTACTACTAACACATCGTAATAATACCTAATTTTTTTGATTAATTATCAACAAGGAGAAGATATAAGAAATCTTGCATTTTTCAAAGAGAAGGTGTAATTGAACACAGTTTTATCTCATTTATTTAGTGTTGTTGCCACAGTATTTTCTAAATGTTTTTCATGAGAACTGAGGCAGAGAGAATATATGTTTTTAGACATTTTAGCTAGCCTACAACGGTTGTTTGTGGGTTACATTCCAGCCGCCGTGTTAGGTAGTTTTATCGGATACCTGATAGGTATGAATAGCATGGTTTATCAGTTGTTTAGACTGATATTCCAGATACCACATAGTATCCCTCCTATAGCTTTGCTACCTATTGCCTTAATAGTGTTTCAAGAGAGCGAATCGGCTGCTACTACGGTAGTTTTTATCGGAACTCTCTGGACGATGATTATTAATACGGCAATCGGTATGCGACATTTTCAGAGACAGAATAATAACTTTCGAGTTGCTATATTTCATATATTTCATGCCTTGAAAGTTAGTATTTGGGTAGCCTGGTTTATAGTTATTTCTATAGAAATGTTAACAGGCCCAAAAGGACTTGGGTTTACCCTCTGGGAAGCTTATAAGGCTGGCAATGCCGATTACATAATCCAGGTAATCCTCTACATTGGTATCATTGGCTTTTTGCTGGATCAGTTACTAGATTTTGCAGCTTATATTTTGTCGCAAATGGTTTCAGATGGGAAAAAATCTTCCTAAACTTTATCTAGACTTGCGGATTGCACCCTGCCAGCTAATAGTTTGCTTGGCAGAACGTATTCCCAAGGAACGAGTTGCTACGACTTCAATATCAACGTTGACACCAGGGCGTAAAGCGTCATCAGGAATTTTCAGCTTCCCCAAAGCTAGAGTAAAACGGTTGTAGTCACGAGTCACAAGTTCGTTGGGAATATCCCCTTCATATTCAGTTTTGTAGCCAGAAAAACCGTGTAAGTTATCCTGTGCTAAGAGTTTGATGCGAAACTGAGTATTAATGGCATCAGATTTTGCTGCCAAATCAACTATTTTTAAGTTGAGGTTTTGTCCTGCTTCGGCAAACTCTGCGACAGCTAACCGGGTGACATCTTTTTTGGGAATGGCATGGTCAACGGTAAATGTTGTTAAGTTAGCCTCACTTTTGATGCTACCATCAATCCATAAATCTTCAGCAAAAGTAACTTCGACTTGTTTGTTGTCACTTAAATTAACTGTTACAGCTTGATTGCCAAAACTGGTGATGGGTTGTCTTTCTTGCCAAACTATTTGAAAAGCCTCTTCTCTTCGATGTTCAAACTCAAGGTAATCATCTGCGATCGCAGAACCAGGCGCAAGTAGAGAAGTTGCCCCAATGCGTTGATTCCATTTGTTCTTCGAGAGGTTTACTGGTTTGTTTATCAGTTCCGAAATTGCTAGCTGTACAGTTGGACGATCGGCTGCCAAAGCTTCCTTGCTATTGACAATACTTAAAGTTCCTAAGCGCCCTTGGCTACCATCGTTACCATCACTACCATCTCGCCCATCGTTACCGTCACTACATCGATAAACCTTATCAGTACACTTATAATCAGGGCTACCGGGAGTTCCTTTGCAGGTTTTCACTTCCCACCTTCGTTTGTGACAGTGACAACCCTCCGTACCGTTACCCCCTCTACCGCCGCGTCCAGCTTTACCGCCAGTTGCCCGAACGGAAATGTTTCGTAAGTCTGCCAAATTGCTGTAATAAACTGTGAGGGAACCGCCATTTCCCCCATCTCCTCCCTTACCACCGTTACCGCCATTGCCACCATTTGGTGCATTTATATCATGACTGCGATCGCGTTGATAACCACAGTCAGGGCGATCGCCATGTTCCCCGTCTTCTCCGTCTTCACCATCTTTACCGGACAAATCAAGATTAACAGGTGAACCATTGACAAAAACGTTTTGGTTTTCACCACTTCTACCCGATCTACCATCGGTTCCTGTGCGTCCATCTCTGCTATAACTTCTGGCTACTCTATAGTATTTGTCAGAGGCAAAGGCTGGGCATAAAACTGAACCAGAGGCAGGCAAAAAGCTCGTAAATAAGCAGAATGTCAGCAGTAGTGGCAGCTTATTCCGAAAATTATTGTGCATTTAGTTAGACCTAAAACTTTAGTTGAATTATCTACTGCTGACGCTGATTTTCAACAATTTGCTCCCTTCTGTTCAGTGATATGCTTTTCAATTGGCTGTTGGATCGTCACTGACCTTAACAATCAACTTGCCAAAATTCTCACCTCGAAGTAAACCGATGAATGCACGAGGAGCGTTTTCTAAACCAACAACTACATCTTCTTTATACTTAAGTTGACCAGATTGCAACCATCCAGAAACATCATGTAAAAAATCATTCAACCGATCTTGATAATCACCAACTAGAAAACCTTTAATCAAGGCCCGCTTGACTAGCAGTGGCATTAAATTAGGCCCTGATGGAGTAGATGTGGCGTTATACTCTGAAATCAAACCTACTAGTGGAATTCTTGCCCCAAGGTTGATTTGCTGCAACACAGTTTCTAATATCACACCTGCTGTATTGTCATAGTAAATATCAATGCCATTAGGAGCAGCTTCTTTGAGCGCTGAATCAAGTTTTTGGGTTTTGCGGTTAATGCCAACATCAAAACCTAATTCCTTAACTATATAGTCTCGCTTATCGTCACTCCCGACAATTCCCACGACTCTAGCACCTTTAATTTTGGCAATTTGACCTGCTACTGCACCAACAGCACCAGAAGCAGCTGAAACCACGACAGTTTCACCTTCTTTGGGTTGACCAATATCAAGCAATGCAGCATAAGCAGTCAAACCAGGCATACCTAGTACACCTAAACTATAGGATAAAGGTGCTTGAGTGGGATTGAGTTTACGTAGTGTCTCACCCTTAGATACAGCATAAGTTTGCCAACCATTATTACTCAGAACAAAATCTCCTACTTGAAATTGAGGATGATTTGATTTAATTACTTGGCTGACTGTACCACCGACGATCGCAGAATTCAATTCTACTGGTGTAGCATAAGACTCGTTTGCACTAATGCGACCACGCATATAAGGGTCAAGAGATAGATAAATGGTGCGACTCAGAACTTCGCCTTCACCGGGTTCGGGACTTGGTGTTTCTACTAAAGCAAAATCACTCTCTTTTGGTTCACCGACTGGACGACTTTTAAGAATGATTTGTTTGTTAATTAAATCAGACATCAGTTATTTTCCTACTATATGATTTGGGTGTGGCTCTTTTAAACTTCCCAATGAATCTGTTACCTGATAATCAGTGTAGACTAATCCAAGTTATTTTCGCGCATCCCGTACAGATGCTATCATCTCTTAAGCAGTCGGTGTTTACCAAGCCAAAATAAAAAATAGTAATTTATTCTATTGCCGCTTTCAGATAAATTGCTTGATCAAAAACTGTAAATAAATAGTTAGATAGTTAGTAACAAAGTCTAAAAACGAAAATTTAGCTCATAATATTATAAAATATATATGGAGGTAAAATCATGATCCAAGTTTTACCCAAATTACTTACTTTCACTGAATTTATCGAATGGTATCCTAACGATGGTAAACGCTATGAATTGCACAAAGTTTCCAGTTTGTTTGCCAATTTCCCTATTTATACTTATTATCCAAACAGACAGTTAATTTTGATATTTTGTTTTTATGAGTAATGTATACCGCTCATCTCTAGCCTCTAACTCCCAAGCTGTAACTTCTCCTTTGCGGTTACTTATATTAAGTAATGGTCATGGGGAAGATGTAATTGCAGTTCGGATTTTGCAAGAACTGCAACGACTATCAAACCCACCAGAGATATTTGCTTTACCTCTGGTGGGTGAAGGACGTGCTTACCAAGAGTTAGATATACCTCTTATTGGTTCAGTCCGCACTATGCCTTCTGGTGGCTTTATTTATATGGATGGCCGCCAATTAGCGCGGGATGTCCGCGGTGGTTTATTACAACTTACCCTCAGCCAGATTAAAGCTATTCGCCGTTGGGTGAGTTCTCAAAAAAAATTAGGTAATAAAAGAGCAATTTTAGCTGTGGGAGATATTGTCCCACTGTTATTGGCAACTTTTAGTGGCGCTAATTATGCTTTTGTGGGTACAGCAAAATCTGAATATTATGTGCAAGATGAAGCTGGATTATTACCACGGAAATCCAAAGATGCGCGTTGGGAAAACTTTTCTGGTTCAGTTTACCATCCTTGGGAACGTTGGTTAATGAGTCGTCGCCGTTGTAAGGCGGTATTTCCTAGAGATGCACTGACGACAGAAACATTAAAACAATGGCCAATTCCCGCTTTGAATTTGGGTAATCCCATGATGGATGGTTTGGAACCTACGTTTTCACGCCAACAATTTTATAGTCAGGATAGTCAACAGCAGGAGACGGTTCGACCTTTTGTAGTGACTCTTCTGCCTGGTTCCCGTCCGCCAGAGGCATACGCTAACTGGGAAACAATTATGATTGCCGTATCTGCGTTGACGGCAAGTTTCCAGGAGCGAGGCTCAATCTTTTACACTTCTAGCAAGGTAGTCTTTTTAGGTGCGATCGCTCCTAGTTTAGACTCTCACATTTTATCCCAAAGTGTCCAATCTCAAGGCTGGCGCACTGAATCTGTATGTCCTATCCAACTTCCCGACCCAAATATCTTGACATTTAAACAAAGAAATGCATATCTATTGCTGACCCAAAAAGCTTATAATGACTGCTTGCATTTAGGAGATTTAGCGATCGCAATGGCAGGTACAGCTACAGAACAGTTTATCGGTTTAGGTAAACCTGCGATCGCAATTCCCGGCAACGGGCCCCAATATAATCCTGCCTTTGCTGAAGCTCAAAGTCGTCTTTTAGGCTCATCTTTGATTTTAGTCGAGCAGCCAGCAGAAGTTGCCAAGATTGTCCAGTCCCTATTTAAAGATCCTGATATTTTGCAAATTATTGCCGAAAACGGTAGGCGACGCATGGGCAAAATGGGAGCAGCACTACGCATTGCAGAATGCTTGCAGGAACGATTGGGTTGAATGGGTATTGGGCATTTCCTTGTCTCCTGGAGTTTAGACTAAAGACAAGCGAGCGGAAAATCACACTTAGAGAATTATGGATAAAAGAATGACATAGCTAGTACAGTGCGGCGGAAATAAACCACCCATTCCAAATCAATGAAACCCTCATGCTGTATTCATTTTTAATTTTTAATTTTTAATTCCGCCCTGCGGTACTAGTCAGACGAAGAAGAAGGTATCTAACTTAATGAAACCAAGTAATTTCACTGGACTATTTGATGAAGTATTGAACAATTTGGGTTTAATACTTTATTTATGGTCAAATTTTATCAAATTTGTGTAAAAAGATGACTGAATTTCAGAAAAATAGATTGATGCTACTGTTCACCAAGGTTAAGCTGTTAATAATATGAACAGGAAGCCTTTTTGTCCTGATAACTGAAATGAACGCTAATAGTTTATCAATTAGTCAGGAAGATCCCCATAGCGTTACGTCTAACTCTAGACAGCTAAACATCCAAAGTGTACAAGAAGAGGTTTATAGCTTCTTCGTGGAAATTGTCAAGAAATTATCGCCAGATGATGTTTTACGAGAATTCAAAGGTTTATTTATAGATGGTCTTGATTCCGAGAATTCCGATTATATTCCAGGAATATATAGTATTTTTTTAGATGATAATGAGCAGGAGTTATGTAATACACTAAAGCGGTGTTGCTACATCATAGTTAATAATTGGAAAACTAACCGTAAAGACAAATACATCCAAGAATTAGTTAATCTATTTGTTAACAAAAGTCTCCAGATCAAGGATAATAATGCTCCAGTAGTCAAGCTTTGTAAAAGCTGGTTAGAGAATTTTGTTAAAAGCAAAGACTACCAAGAATTGAAATTATTTGCTGCTAAATATGACGAATCACTTAAAGGTCATTGGGCTAATCGCTATAGTTCCTATTTATTAATCGATCAATCTATTAATAAGAATAATCCCATAGAGCAACAGGAGGCTGCTAGAAAGCTTTCTAAACAGATAAAAGAAAAATTTAAGTTTGAACTGGCAATGTATATTGCTCGTTCTCAATCTGCTATTTCCAGCGCAACACGCTATAAAAATCCTAGTATTTTAGGAGATCAGGCTCTGCGTTTAATAAAAGCAATTGTCTTAAAAAGAGGTATTTTTAGTCATGAGAATATAGCCCATATATTTATCAAGCAAACTCAAAATCAGACCCTAGAAGAATTTAAAATTAATCTCGAAAAATATCTATTTCTTTCTATAGCTAAACAAGAATCAGTCGAGACTTGGAAGCAGCAATTTATAGATAATTTATCATTGTGGAAGAAAGATTGCAATCAGGAAACTATCACTAAAGAATTGTTTCTGAGAACCTGTAATCGAGTGATTGATTCCTTGACAATAGAAAATGCTAAAGAGCCTTCATCATTGTTTATCTTATTGATTAGTCGGGGTCATACTTTAACATTGGTGATTATACTACTAAAGATTATTTTAATTTGTCCGAATTCCCGTAGACATTTAGAAACTCGGATTGCTCACTTGATTCGTTTTTACGAAAATTATCCTGAAGATGAATGTAAAGGTGTAATCAACTTTATGGAAATTTTTAATATCACGTTTGCAATTTATGCAGAGAATGTAGAGTATAACTTGATTAAGATGGAAGAAGAACAAAGCAGTAATCCGCAGTTAAATTTAGATGGTTATCGGGTTTTTTCACAGATGAAGGTAGATAGACAAAAGTGAGTATCACCTGATTCATGATTTAGCCAGGTGTTCATCTAACCAAGCAAGAGCAGCACCCGCAATTTCAGCTAGAATACTAATGAGGCGATATAGAGCGATCGCACTAAACACTAAAGCAGATGGGAAGTGATGTTGCAAAAGTTGATATGCAGTCGCTTCAAACACACCCAACCCACCAGGCGCACCCGGAATCACAAACCCCAACAGCCAAGCGCAACTAAAAGCCCCTAACAACAAAGGAATTTGATTTGCACTTAATGAACCCAGTGCGGACATAGTTAATATAAACCCAGTAGCGCGTAGTCCCATAAAGCCCAATTCTCCTAACAAAGGGCGTAAGGGGTACTTTTTCAGATTGAAGGGAATAGTTGGTTGAGTTGTAGCAGCAGACTTTTTTGCTTTCAATCTGTATAAAAAGCGAATAACTGGGTTTAAAAACCGGGGATGAATCGCACAAAGAACTACAGCTAAACTCAGGAATTGCAGTATTTGCAGAACCAGGTTAGTATTAGCTGTTGTAAATTGGCTACTGCATAGAAGAATGATGATTAAAGCAGCCGCTAGCATGAGTAACGGTTCTAGCAAAACGCTTAAGGTGGCTGCACCAGCAGAAATATTAGCATTTTTGGCGGCGACAATTCGCCCGTAGTGATGCCAGATATTACCTGGTAAATACTTAGCGATGTTCGTTTTTAGGTAAACTTGAATAAATTGGGGAGATGATACAGATTGATTTAACTCTTGCAGAATCCAAGTCCAGATCCAACCTGCCCAAGTATGTGCTAGTAAAGTTACCCCAGTAGCGATCGCTATAATTGCCCATCCTACCCCATCAATGCGGATGGCAGTCACTCCAATCCAATTATCCTTCAGAGCTTTCCCTAAAAAAAACAGCGTCCCCCCCAAAATTATCCAGCGTAAAAACTGCTTCATGAATTTAGTAATTTAACGGTAGAGTAACAAGGGCTAAATACCTCAAATCTTATGACACATCAGCTATATACAGCACTTTGCAAGTAAATGAAGTACTGCTTGGGGCTACGGTGAATTACCCCCCTTAATCCCCCTTATAAAGGCTACGGTGTACACACATCTCTGTGCTGAGTAAAATGTGGCTTGATCCCCCTAAATCCCCTTAAAAAGGGGGACTTTGACTCTAGTTCCCCCCTTTTTAAGGGGGGTTAGGGGGGATCAAAACGATGTGGATAAGATGATCAGACTTGTGTGTACACCGTAGCCTTATAAAGGGGGGAAAAAGAAATCTAGTTCCCTCCCCTTTATAAGGGGAGGGTTAGGGTGGGGTATTTTTGTACCTCACCAACTCGCAATCTGCTGTATCCAAAGATTTTGAAGTATCAAGCAGGTTTACATAAGTAGTAATACAAAATTAAATATACATTTGTCATTGCGAATGGAGCAAAGCGGAATGAAGCAATCCTAATGTCTTGGGATTGCAACTCTTGGAGACGCTGCGCGTAGCAAGATCCCCGTAGGGTACGCTAGATTTCATTCCGCTCGCAATGTCATAAATATTTTTGCATACGCAATTAATTCTTTTTACCACAATCATATTATTTTAGTTTATATCTTCCTCTAGTTAGATAAAATTATTCCTTTTGTACTAATTAAAATGTGACTTGCGCTAGAGGTAAAACTTATTTAGTTTTTCATAAAATTAAGCAAAGTTATGATTCTTTCTGAATGCTTGGGATAAAAAGTAATTCCAAATGCCATCTTGGTTGAAATTTAACTTAATCACAAAAATGCAAGGAGTGAGAAGTATGAAAAAAGCAATGACTTGGCTGAAAAACATTCGTCCCTTGAGAATTTTAACTGTTTTTTTAGCAGGAATGTTTCTATTTATGGCACAAGCTTGCGGCGCTCCGGGAGTAGCGGCACAGCCACCACAGCCAGGTTCCCAAGCACCTAATGTCAAACGATACGATCCTACAAAAGATTATCCTCTCTCTTCTCCCACTGGTGGGATAAATAATTTTAGTGATGTAGATCCCAGAGCTAAAGATGAAAAGGCAGCTAATAGCAAAGCTGAAGCGCTAGTAAAAAATGCTCAAAGAAACATTGAGCAAAAGGGGATTGACAGCAGAGAACAATATGGCCGCAATTTTCAGCAAGGTACATCACTTGGTGAAAGAGTAAAGAATCTGGGTGAAGATATTGGCAGTTCAACTAATGAAGTCCGGGAAGGTTTTGTTAAAGGGACTCAGCGTGGATTTGAAACTCTCAAGGATAATACCCAAAATGCTGCCGAAGACTTGACGAAAAATATTCAGCGTGGGGCTGAGGATGCTGGTAAAAATGTTCAGCGCACAGCTGAGGATGCAGGTAATGCAGTGAAGAAGACAGTCAAAGAAGTTGATTAAAATGAGTCATTCAATCTTTTAAAAAATATGAAAGCGCCTACAGACTAAAGTCTGTGGCTACCTAAACAAAGTCTGCGTAGGCAGACTTTGTTTGTTTATTGGGGCGTTGCTGATTGCGGTGAAAAATCCTTGTAGAGACGTAAAGTTTTACGTCTCTATATTCAAGTTCATACCTTGATTCAACAACGCCTTTAAGTGCGTATGCAAAAATATTTATGTCATTGCGTAGGCGGAGCCTTCCCGTAGGGTACGGAATGAAATCTAGCGAAGCATAAGTCCTTCGGACACGCTTCGCGAACGCAAGATATTGGGATTGCTTCATTCCGCTTTGCTCCATTCGCAATGACAAATGTATATTTAATTTTGCATTACTACTTATTAGACATCTCCAGAAATTAAATATGCGTTATGCAGAACCCTTGTAGAGACGCGATATATTGCGTCTCTACTTACGCACGGGTAACGGAATAACGAACCGCAGAGGCGCAGAGGACACGGAGTAATAAGAGTTTGAGAGGTATTTTGCGTAAGTCCTAATTTTTTATCAGATGTCTAATGAGTGTTTTATCTCCGTCGTCGAGTGTTTGAACTCCGTTAACGAGTATTTTAGCTCCGTCGTCGAGTGTTTGAACTCCATTAACGAGTGTTTTAGCTCCGTTAACGAGTGTTTTAGCTCCGTCAACGAGTGTTTTAGCTCCGTTAACGAGTATTTTAGCTCCGTTAACGAGTATTTTAGCTCCGTTAACGAGTATTTTAGCTCCGTTAACGAGTATTTTAGCTCCGTTAACGAGTGTTTGAACTCCGTGAGCAATTTTTTTATGCTGTCGGTAATTACCTGCAACTGCGCTGTAGTAGAGTGTAACTAATTGATAGCGCTGTGAATAAAATCTTAATTTGTTCAGCGAATCCTCGAAATAGGCAAAAACTGCTCTTGGATGACGAATTACAGAATTACCCACCTTCTGTACAAGATTGACTCACAACTAGATAAGCTTTTCCACTCAAAAAGCTGAAGGAAGACAAGGTTAATAGTAATGTTAAACTCACAGGCTAAACGCATCTTCATCAGCTACAAACGTAACGCTAGCCCAGATGAGCCGGTAGCGCTTCAAGTCTTTCAGGCACTATCGCAGCAACACAAAGTCTTTATCGACCAAACTATGTCTGTTGGCACACACTGGGCTGAATGTATTGAAGCCGAAATCCGCCAAGCTGATTTTTTTATTAGCTTCCTTTCAGCTTTATCAACTAGCAGCGAGATGGTGGTGGCAGAAATTGAGACAGCACACCACTTGGCAAAATCCCAGTCAGGACGACCGATAATTCTCCCAGTGCGTCTTGCATATCAAGAACCATTCTTGTATCCCTTGAGTGCTTACTTAAATGGCATTAACTGGGCATTCTGGAAAGATGCAGAAGATACACCACGCTTGATTGCAGAGTTGTTACAGGCTATCTCTGGCGGTACATTGGCTATCAGTGAAGAAAAATTAAAAGCAGACTTACTCCAGATAAGTAAGCCGTCACTCCTCCCCCATCCCTTTCCTTCAGCACAGCCTATCTCGCTGGAAATGCCCGAAGGGACAATGGAATCACAATCTACTTTTTACGTGGAACGCTCATCTGATGCACTTACTTTAGAGACTATTGAGCGGCAAGGTGTGACAATTACAATTAAAGGCCCCCGACAAATGGGCAAAAGTTCGCTGTTAATCCGCACAATTAATACTGCTGTGAATGCAGGAAAGCGGGTTGCTTTGCTGGATTTCCAATTGTTTGATAAAGTTGCCTTAACTAATGCTGACCTTTTCTTCCGCCAGTTCTGTACTTGGTTAACTGACGAACTGGAAATGACAGATAAAGTTGATGAGTATTGGAATATGCCCTTGGGTAATAGTCAGCGTTGTACCCGCTATGTCAGTCGCTATTTGCTCAAGGAGTTTGGCAATCCCATTGTCTTAGCAATGGATGAAGTTGAAAGAGTCTTTGATACTGATTTTCGCTCTGATTTCTTTGGAATGCTGCGAAGCTGGCACAATAGCCGCGCCACTACTCCCATTTGGAAGCAACTGGATTTAGCACTGGTTACTTCCACTGAACCCTACCAGCTAATTGATAATCTCAACCAATCCCCCTTTAATGTTGGATTAGTAATTGATTTAGAAGACTTTACAGCAGCACAGGTTGCTGATTTAAACCGCCGTCATGGTTCACCCTTCAACGCTAATGAAGAAAAGCGATTAATCGCGTTGCTAGGTGGACATCCTTACTTAGTACGCCTTGCACTTTACTCAGTTGCTAGCGATCGCTTCCATCCTACCGAATTATTTGCCAATGCGATCGCAGATAATGGCCCCTTTGGTAATCATTTGCGTAATCACCTTTTTCGGCTGCATAACAAACAAGAGTTAGTGCAAGGTATGTTTCAAATAATTCGCCAGAACACCTGTGAAGATGAGCGCACCTTTTTCCGCTTGCGGGGTGCGGGTTTAGTGCGCCGGGAAGGGCGGGTAGTCTTTCCCCGTTGTCAACTTTACGCTGATTATTTCCGGGAGCATATTCGTGGCTAATCCAAGCATTTACACCGTAGGCGGGACGGTACAGGCTGGCGGTGGTATTTATATTCCTCGTCAAGCTGATGAAAAATTGCTCGGTTTATGCCAGTCGGCAATTTTTGCTTATGTGCTGACACCTCGCCAAATGGGTAAGTCTAGCTTAATGGTACGCACGGCGCAAACCCTAACGGATGAGGAAATTTCCTCGGTAATTGTTGACCTCCAGGAATTGGGGGCAAGTGTCACAGCAGAACAGTGGTATTTTGGCTTTTTGGTGAAGCTAGAAGACCAACTGATGTTTGATACAGATGTGGTGAGTTGGTGGCAAGAACACGAGCATCTGGGAGTATCGCAACGGCTGACACAGTTTTTTGAGAGGGTTTTGCTGACTGAGGTTGAGGGGCAAGTGGTGATTTTTGTCGATGAAATTGACTCTACCCTCAGCTTAGATTTTACCGATGATTTTTTTATCGCCATTCGTTATCTCTATGTTGCCCGTGCCACTAATCCTGAATTGGGGCGGCTTTCTTTTGTTTTAATGGGCGTAGCGACTCCCGGCGATTTAATCAGCGATGCCAAGCGCACACCCTTTAATATTGGACAGCGTGTAGATTTAACTGATTTTACCTTTGACGAAGCCTTACCCTTAGCTGAAGGCTTGGGATTACCCAGCGATGAAGCCAAGCAGGTATTAGGCCAGGTGTTGAAGTGGACGGGGGGACATCCTTATTTAACACAGCGTCTTTGTGGTGCCTTGGTTTTGATCCCCCCAACCCCCCTTAAAAAGGGGGGCAATCAACTTCCAGGTTTGGAGATTTCTTCAACAACCCTTAGCAAGAGTTCTATTCTTCCCCCCTTAAAAAGGGGGGCTAGGGGGGATCGAGTCTTATCCGCAGCCAATGTAGACAGAATAGTGAGCGGCACATTTTTTGGCGCGATGAGTGAGCAAGACAATAACTTGCAGTTTGTCCGCGATATGCTGACTAAACGCGCACCAAACCCGGAGGTTTTGACTATTTACCGCCAGATTCGCCAGGGTAAGCGGGCGGTTGTGGATGAGGAGCAGTCTCTAGCTAAATCTCACTTGAAGCTATCGGGCGTGGTACGGCGAGAGAATAATGTTTTGCGGGTGCGGAATCAAATCTATCGGCAAGTATTTGATGACAAGTGGATTAATAAAAATTTGCCGTTTAACTTGCGGGATAGGTGGGAACAGCTTAAACCTGCACTGCCTTATGTGGCAATACTGGTAGTATTCTCGGTTTTAATGACGGGAGTGGCTGTGTATGTGAATGGTGAACGTCAGATTGCCCAAGATGCCCGCGATAGCGAAGAACAGCAGCGTCTAGATGCAGAAAATCAACGCAATGAGGCAAAGCATCAGGCTAGAAATGCGCTAACACAGCAAAAAAAAGCAGAGGAACAAAGCCGGGAGGCAGAAAGGCAAAAGCGCATTGCTAATCAAGAGAGTGAAAGAGCTAAAAAAGGAGAGGAACTAGCAAAGTCTGCACAACAATTAGCTGAAAAAAGGGGAACAGACTTAAAAAAAGCCCTTGATAAAACAAAAACTGCTGAACAATTAGCTAAGGATAGACAGGCAGACGCTGAAAAGCAACGAGATTTGGCAAAGGTTAAAGGACAAGAAGCGATCGCTGCTGAAGCAGATGCGGATGAACGTCGGATAAATGCCGAAATTATCGCCGATAGCCTCAAATCACAAAACCTGATGGCATCACATTTAGAACTTGATGCTTTAGTAGTAGGTTTGAAGGTAGGAAAACGACTTAAAACATCAAATAAAAATGTAGAGCCAGATACCCGCATTTTAGCAGTAGCTACACTCCAGCAGGTGCTTTATGGAATCAAGGAACGTAACCGGCTAGAAGGTCATAGCGATGAGGTTAATAGCGTGGTATTTAGCCCCGACGGTCAAACCATTGCCTCTGCAAGTTATGACAACACGGTGAAGCTGTGGAATCGCAAGGGGCAACTCTTACAAACTCTCCAAGGTCATACCAATGAGGTTAATAGTGTGGCATTTAGTCCCGACGGTCAAACCATTGCCTCTGCAAGTTATGACAACACGGTGAAGCTGTGGAATCGCAAGGGGCAACTCTTACAAACTCTCCAAGGTCATAGCGGTTCGGTTAATAGCGTGGCATTTAGCCCCGATAGTCAAACCATTGCCTCTGCAAGTTATGACAACACGGTGAAGTTGTGGAATCGCAAGGGGCAACTCTTACAAACTCTCCAAGGTCATACCAATGAGGTTAATAGCGTGGCATTTAGCCCCGACAGTCAAACCATTGCCTCTGCAAGTTATGACAACACGGTGAAGCTGTGGAATCGCAAGGGGCAACTCTTACAAACTCTCCAAGGTCATACCAATGAGGTTAATAGCGTGGCATTTAGCCCTGACGGTCAAACCATTGCCTCTGGCAGTTTAGACAACACGGTGAAGTTGTGGAATCGCCAGGGGCAACTCTTACAAACTCTCCAAGGTCATAACGATTCGGTTTTGGGCGTGGAATTTAGCCCCGACGGTCAAACCATTGCCTCTGGCAGTTTAGACAAGACGGTGAAGCTGTGGAATCGCCAGGGGCAACTATTACAAACTCTCCAAGGTCATAGCGGTTCGGTTAATAGCGTGGCATTTAGCCCCGACGGTCAAACCATTGCCTCTGCAAGTTATGACAACACGGTGAAGCTGTGGAATCGCAACGGGCAACTATTACAAACTCTCCAAGGTCATAGCGATTCGGTTTGGGGCGTGGCATTTAGCCCCGACGGTCAAACCATTGCCTCTGGCAGTGATGACAAGACGGTGAAGTTGTGGAATCGCAAGGGGCAACTCTTACAAACTCTCCAAAGTCATAGCGATTCGGTTAATAGCGTGGCATTTAGCCCCGACGGTCAAACCATTGCCTCTGCAAGTTATGACAACACGGTAAAGCTGTGGAATCGCAACGGGCAACTATTACAAACTCTCCAAGGTCATAGCGATTCGGTTTGGGGCGTGGCATTTAGCCCCGACGGTCAAACCATTGCCTCTGCTAGTGGTGACAACACGGTGAAGTTGTGGAATCGCAAGGGGCAACTCTTACAAACTCTCCAAGGTCATAGCAATTCGGTTTTTGGCGTGGCATTTAGCCCTGACGGTCAAACCATTGCCTCTGCAAGTTATGACAAGACGGTGAAGTTGTGGAATCGCAAGGGGCAACTCTTACAAACTCTCCAAGGTCATAGCAATTCGGTTTTTGGCGTGGCATTTAGCCCCGACGGTCAAACTATTGCCTCTGCCAGTGCTGACAACACGGTGAAGTTGTGGAATCGCCAAGGGCAACTCTTACAAACTCTCCAAGGTCATAGCAATTCGGTTAGGGGCGTGGCATTTAGCCCCGACGGTCAAACCATTGCCTCTGCTAGTGGTGACAACACGGTGAAGTTGTGGAATCGCCAGGGGCAACTCTTACAAACTCTCCAAGGTCATAGCAATTCGGTTAGGGGCGTGGCATTTAGCCCCGACGGTCAAACCATTGCCTCTGCCAGTGATGACAACACCGTGAAGTTGTGGAATCTCAATTTTGATGTGGATGATTTAATGGTTAAGGGTTGTGCTTGGGTGCGCGATTATTTGCAAAATAACCCCAATGTGAATGAAAGCGATAAGCATTTATGTGATGATATTGGCACACGTAGGTGATAAACCTCTCCCTGCCTTGAACTAAAGTTCAAGTTTCTCTCCGAGTCGGCTACGAAAAGGGATTTCAGAAACTGCGATCATCGCTTGTATGATTTCAAATGATATTCCTGGAGTTAAGTAACCATGCAGAATTAATTACAGTCATTGCGAGCGAAGCGAACAATCCCAGCCCCTGCGTTCGCGAAGCGTGTCCGAAGGACTTATGCTTCATTTCGCTTCGCTCCATTCGCAATGACATCGTGTAATTAGCTAGGCTGTTGACCTTTTTTTAATTAAAAATTAAAAGTTAAAAATTTAGGAATTACGCACTTTACAAATACCTTGTGATATGAGTTAACGTAAACACGCTGTTTCAGGTTTTTCATTGATGGTAAATAGACCCGCATCGTAGGGACAATTCATGAATTGCCCCTACGGGTGTACCTCACATAAATGAGAACCGCTATATATATCGGCTAGCCATTTGGATGGCATCAGCGATATCGACATCACCATCGCCATCAGCATCCAAGAAGGAATTTAGTACAGGATTTCCGCCAGCTTGGGGATTTTGAGCATTGGCACCTGATTGCAAAAACTTTAATACCAAAGGTACTGCTAGAGGCAGTAATTGTTGAACTATACCAGCATCCAAACCAGTGCCTTGGGAAGCAACTTGAGCTACCTGCTGTTGTATTTCAGGAGAAAATAACGAATCTACGGCTTCGGAGTTAGCAGAAGTACCAGCATACTGATTCACTAAAGTTTGTGCGGCTTCATTACCCTCTGTGGCTTGCTTATCTTGGAGAGCAGACCGGACTTGACCACCCACTATTGATAAAATTGATTGGATGGTGGAAGGATCTGCGCCTGTCTGTTGGCTCAACTCCTGTACAGTGTTAACAATACTTCCTAGTTGACCTAAACTGCCCTGTTGATTGGGATTAGCGACAGCACCAAGAATTTGATCGAAAAGTCCCATAAGTTTATTTCTCTCTTTGTTCTCAAAAAGCTTGTCAAAACTGGTTTTGAGTTTTTTACTGAAACCTAACTTTCGTAAGTATACTAAAAGATTAGAACACGGAAGCCTATAATGAGCGAATAAAATTTTAAAAGCTCCTATTAGGCTCTCGGATCAATACTCACAAATGGTAGATATACAGTGAAGATATTGCATTAAAATCCACTTCCTTATACTCATCTTTCTCTTCATTCGTATTTTTAAACAAGACTGTAAATGCACCAGCCCTAACCTATCTTGAGGGAACATTCTATAACAAGGGATTGTAGTTAAGTACGACTGATATTTAGATAAATTACTAATTTCCATCGTTTGGAATTGGGGAAAACGTTCCAAAAACCATTCGCAAACTTGCTCATTTTCTTCGAGTGAATATGTGCAAGTCATATAGGCAAGATAGCCTTGTGGTGAAACAAGTTTGGCGGAGTTAGCTATAATCCGCTTTTGCCGATTTGCACTTTTGTTGATAGCAGTTGGATGGAAACATCCGGGTGCTTTTTCACCTTTAGCAAGTAAAGATTGTCCAGTACAAGGAGCATCTACTATTACTAGATTGCTAGAGCCGGGAAACATTTGGGCAAATATACTTGAATCTCTATTAACTACTGCACTAGGGCTAATTTGACAACGCTTAAAATTAGAAATTAGCATTCCCAAACGTTTACCAATTACTTCATTACTGATGATTAAGTCAGGTTTTAAAGCTTTCCAAGCGAAGATACTTTTTCCTCCTGGTGCGGCACACATATCAAAAACTAAACTCACTGATTGGGGAATAGCTAACAAAGTGCTAGCTGCAAACACCGAAGAAAAATCTAAACAATAGAAATATCCTTGTTGATGCAAAGGATGCTGACCGGGTTTTTCTCCCAGAGATAAGCGGTCTATAAATTGTGGTTGCCAAGAGGTTGGTGTTTCTACTGCCAAAGGCGAAATCTCTGGCTTTGCTTGACACCAAAGAATACTAGGTGAAAAAAGCTGAGGATTCATTAAAGCCTCAATAAATTTTTCTTGCTCATCTAAATTAGTGAACAAACGCCGCGAGACTTTAAGTAATAAATTAGAAGGTTTTTCCATATAGATATATACAATACCAATTTTCAATCATCTGTAACCTGAGTTCCTTAATTACGAATTACGAATTAGTATGTTGTATCTGAATCAAAATAAAACTGTTATGCAAGAACAATGTAATTAAGGCTTTTGGCTTCATACTCAAAATATAATGACCGCCATTGGGAACGCAATGGCCAAGCTACCCCACTGCACCGGAGAAGGTCATGTTCTTAGATAGTTTTCCGCATAAGTTACGCAAAGAAGCACAATTATGGAGGGATGAAGGATTAATTAGTTCTTCGCTGTATGAGCAAATAGCAGAACGTTATCAATTTAAAAACCTGGAAGCTGCTGTCCGCGATCGCAATAAAGCGATCGCGATCGCTATAGGTAGCATCCTTTTATGCTTAGGCATAATTACCTTTGTATCAGGGAACTGGCAAGGAGGATCGCGAGAAGTCAAATTTATTCTGATGATGAGTTTGTTTTTTGCGATCGCTATTACCGGTTTTTACACCTGGATCACACCTGAAGGGAAAAAGCCGCAAAAAAGTAAACGCTTACTGGGAGAAGGTTTGCTCATTTTAAGCGCCTTCATTTTCGGCGCAAATTTACTGCTGATGGCCCAGATGTTCAATATCGTCGGTTCAACTTCCCAACTTTTTCTTGCTTGGGGGTTGGGTGTTGTGGTGATGGCCTTCGGCTTGTCCTTAAATTCTTTAGGAATTCTGTCAATTGTCCTCGTGGAAATTGGCTATTGGACGGGATTAGAAGACTTATGGTACGCTTCAGGAGAGCTAACTTGGTCGCGCCTAGTGGTGCAGCATCTACCTTTGTTGGCATGGTTGGTATTTGTCCCCTTAGCCTACTTCTGCCGTTCGCGTTGGATTTTTGCTCTAGCAGCCTTTGTATTTGCTAGTTCCTTACAAGCTAACCTTAATCCTCTCCCACTGCTGAATTATGCTGATATAGCCCCTTGGGTGGCATCTTTTGCTTTTGCACTCCCATCTGCATTATTCTGGAGTTATGACGATCTACTGTTTCCAACCATAAATTACAGATTGTTTCAATCTCTGGCTCGTAATTTAGCGTTGGTTAGCTTTGGTGCTGTCTTTTATGTTTTGTCTTTTCGTTGGGTTTGGGAATCTCCAAATTATGGTTATAATCAGCCAACGAACTTGACAAACTTGTTCCAGTCTCTGCCGATCATCGATTTGGGGATTCTCAGTGGCTTGGCGGTATTGCAATGGTTGTTTCTACTGCGTCAAAGAAATAATCCTCCGCGCCGCGAAGTGATTTTCACAACTGCTGTTATTGGTACTTTTCTTGCCTTTATTGCCATAGTACCTTTTTGGCATCAAACTATCAGCCGGATTGATGAACTTGGTGTTTTTATTTTCAATGTACTTCTCGCAACATTAGCCTGGGGACTAATTCAAGAAGGATTGAAATTAAGTAACAGAAGTTCCTTTTGGGGCGGTATGCTGTTAGTAACACTACAAATTATCAGTCGCGTGCAAGAGTACGATACCGACTTACTTTTCAAGTCCCTAGTCTTTATCTTGTGCGGTTCCGCTTTAATTAGCGCTGGACTGTGGTTTGAACGCCGCTTACCTGGTGGCTCTAGCTCTGCTAGCAAGAAGTAGTGTAATTTTAGGTTTTGAATTTTGAATTTTGGATTGAATAAAAAATCTAAAATCTAAAATCTAAAATCCAAAATTGAGAACTCTCTGTACATCAAAGTTTTTCAAGTTTCTCTGCGTCAGTCCTAATCTCGTTTAACCTCCTCAATTCCTCTGCTTTTTAGGACTACGCTCATGACTAATAGTTCTTCTGAATCTAAAAATAAAACCTTGTCTCCCGAAGCTGAGTTCTCCAGTAAGGTGACTTTTCGGGATTATTTGATTGCTACTGAACAAAAATCGAATAAGCCCTTACCTTTTTGGCGGTTACTAGCTCCCCTGGCGCTGCAAACAGGGTTAATTATGGCAGTACCAGCCCAAGCCGTTTATACAGATGTGACAGGTAAAACAGTGATTTTGCAAACCGTACCTGTAGACCCTAACAATGTGTTAGAAGGCAACACCTTAGACTTAGATTACAACATATCCCGTACCTCAAACTTGAGCAGACTACCTGGTTGGCAAACATTAGTCAGCAAAGGTCGGGGAAGTGGCAGAAGATTACCTGATGGAACCACCATCTACGTGACTTTGCAAGAGCAACTCTTCTCTGGTCGCGGTGTTCCTAGAGCTTGGAGACCGTTACGAGTAAGTAGCGATCGCCCCAATTCTCTCAGAGCCAATCAGGTAGCCTTAAAAGGTGTTTATCAGGATGGTTCGGTGAACTACGGCTTAGAAACATATTACATCCCCGAAAACCAACGACAGCAGATTCGGAACGACTTACAAACCCAACGCGCCCGCCGAGGACAAGTACCCCCGATTGTGGTGAAGGCGAAGGTAGATCCACAAGGTAAGGCAGTACCAGTTAGTATGTGGGTGCGCGATCGCAACTATCGCTTTTAAGCTGTCGGATCGTGTCCGCTTGATTACTTGTTAAACCTCAAGAACCCCGCGCCGTCTGCTACCGTGTACACACATCTCCATAGCAGTAAAAAAGAATGTAGAGACGTAGCAATACTACGTCTCTACAAGGGTTCTAAGTAAAGCATATTTAATTTCTGGAGATGTCTCATATATCGTCCATACAGCGCTTCCGGCTATTCTGCAATACAGTTTTCCTCTTGCCCCTCTCCTATCCCCCTGAACGGTTACGATTTAATATAGGTATAAAACGTATATATTTATCCATTATATCTACAAAATTACTATTGAGTTCTGACGAATAATACTTTTATTATCACTTTATATAATTAAATTATATTTACAAAAATATATATTAAGCTCTGCTCATTACGTACTTCTTCTGAGGTTAATACATAAAGATTGAATCAAAATTAGACAAATACAATTTTCTGTATTTATAGCAGTTCTATTTGAGTTGTGAAACATTGGTTATGAGAAATGGGCTAGTCTCTAGTCCCTTCTATATCTTTGTTCACAAATTACTTAGAATTTGTATTTCTAATTTGGTTACATACTTAAAAAAATTAAAGGGTAATTACGATGAATACTGTTTTAGTTGTTGAAGATGGCTTAACAGATATGGAAATAATCAGCCGTTACTTGCAACAGGCAGGTTATTCTGTGATTAGCGCTACAAGCAGTGAAGAGGCTCAAGACAAAATAGATAAAAATAAGCCAGACTTAATATTTCTCGATGTAATTTTACCAGGTAAAAGTGGCTTTGAAATTTGTCGAGAACTGAAAAATAACCCCAGCACTAGCAAAATACCTGTGGTTTTTTGTTCTACAAAAAATAGCGATGTCGATAAGATATGGGGTAATATGTTGGGCGCTGAAGGTTATCTATCAAAACCGATTGATCGAGATGAATTAGTAGTAATTGTGAAGCAATTAATTAACAAGTAACAATTTAGCACAAGTACGATCGCTATTTCTATCTAATTTAGAACCTATGCCAGATTAAATAACAACTGCAAATAGTGGCTAAAGAGCAATAATTAAGGATTAAGGATCGATAACTTTGGAAAGCAAGCAAAAGTTTTTAAGTTTTAATTTGGGATTAAGGGACACAGCCGTAATTTCGTTACAACACATCACAGAAGTTTTGCAAGTGTCATTACCAGAAATATGTAGTGTTCCTCAGATGCCCAGTAGCGTCTTGGGTATCTATAACTGGCGTGGTGAGATGCTTTGGTTAGTAGATTTAGAGGCAATGTTAGGCTATAGTCCAATTTCGCAAGGAGCAAATTTAATTTCAAAAATGATGGCGATTGTTCTTGAGAATAAAGGTAAGTATTTGGGACTCTTAGTGCGACAGCTTATAGATATTGAATGGTTGGATACTCAGCAAATGAAACCTCCAACTGCCGAATTATTTTATCCTAAAATATCACCTTTTTTAGAGGGATATTTTATTAATGAGTCGGAAGAAATGATGTTTAACTTGGATGCTATAACGATTATCCAAGCCCAAATCTGGAAGATTCATAATTGAACATTTGACATGGGGTGATTAGGTGTATTTTTTTAAAACTTCCTAGTCCTTGCTAACCAAATATAGTTCATTCTTACTCAGTCCAATATCCAATTATTCCGCATCAAAATTTTGAGGTTAATCAAATGACATTTTTGTATAACAATAGCCATGAAACTGAGCATCTAATCCCTGAAGTGGAAAATATGAATGGGAAAGCTGATATAGCAAATATTGCTAGCAATGAAATATCTTTATTAAATGCGATCGCTCAGGAATTTAGAACTTGGCGGCGACAGTTGCAAGATATCGCAACTCATATGCGTCAAGCGGCAGATATTGATACACTACTCAAAATTACTGTAGCGCAGATTAGAGAAAAAATTGGCTGCGATCGCGCCTTAATTTATCAGTTTAATTCCCTTGATTCGGGCAATGTTTTAGCAGAATCTAGAACACTAGGTTGGACACCGACTTTAGGTGAAAATATCCCTGGAATTATTTTTGGCTTATATACTAATCAAGATTATATAGAACCTGTAGTTATTGATGATATCAATCAGATTCAACTTACTCCTTATCAAAAACAACTACTGGATAAATTTCAAATTAAAGCTAGTTTGAGTTTACCGATTGTAGTAGAAGGTAAAGTCTGGGGTTTGCTGACAGTAAATAATTGCTACTCAACGCGGCAGTGGCAAGAAGTAGAAATTAGTCTTCTATCTCAAGTTGCAACAGAACTAGTCTACAAGTTGCAGAGCTTTGACTTCAAAAAAGAAGAACAACAGCGAATACTAGCAAAAAAATCGGTAGCTAAAGTCATCGACAAAATTCTGCGAGCATCAAGTGTCGATAAGGTTTTTCAAACAACCACTCAAGAAGTCCGTCAATTACTAAAATGCGATCGCGTCGGTGTTTATCGCTTCAACCCTGACTGGAGTGGCGAGTTTGTTGCTGAGTCAGTGGGTAATGGCTGGATAAAAATGGTCAGCCCTGATTTTTATATGGTTTGGGAAGATACCCATTTACAAGACACCCAAGGAGGACGTTATGCCAAGGGTGAAACCTTTGTAGCCAAAGACATCTATAAAATGGGTCATGCTCAATGCCACATTGAGATTTTAGAACAGTATGAAATGAAAGCTTACATCATTGCCCCCATATTTGCTGGAGAAAAATTATGGGGCTTGCTGGGAGCTTATCAAAATTCTGGCCCTCGTGATTGGCAACCTTGGGAAGAAACCTTTGTAACTCAAATTGGGCTGCAATTTGGTATGGCTATCTCACAAAGCGAATATCTGGAACAAGTGAATAGGAAATCTGAACAACTAGCTCAAATAGTTGAACAAGAAAAAGCTTTCACTAAAATAGTCAGCCGCATTCGGCAATCTTTAGATGTAGATAGCATCTTCAAAACAACCACTCAAGAAGTCCGTCAATCACTAAAATGCGATCGCGTCGCCGTCTATCGCTTTAACCCTGACTGGGGTGGTGTATTTGTATCTGAGTCTGTGGGTACTGGTTGGACAAAGCTGGTGGGCCCTGATATTAAAACCGTTTTAGACGATACTTACTTACAAGATACTAAAGGAGGTAGGTATGTCAAAGGTGAAAACTTTATCGTTAATGACATCTATAAAGTAGGGCTTGCTCCCTGCCATATTGAGATTTTAGAGCAATTTGAAGCCAAAGCTTACATAATTGTTCCTATATTCTTCGGGGATAAATTGTGGGGTTTACTGGCAGCTTATCAAAATTCTAGCCCTCGTGAGTGGGAAACTTGGGAAGTGAACTTTTTGGTTCAGACTAGCTTACAATTTAGCCTAGCTAAATCACAGATAGATTATTTGGAATTAGTGCGGTTGAAATCTGAAAAACTAGCTCAGATAGCAGAACAAGAGAAAGCTGTCACCAAGATTAGTAACCGCATCCGACAATCTTTAGATGTAGAAGAAATCTTTAAAACAACCACTCAAGAAGTACGGCAATTACTGCGATGCGATCGCGTTGCCGTCTACCGCTTCAATCCTGATTGGACTGGCGAATTTGTCGCAGAATCAGTAGGTCATACTTGGGTAAAACTGGTAGGCCCCGATATCAAAACTGTCTGGGAAGATACCCACTTGCAAGAAACTCAAGGAGGTCGATATGCCCAAGATGAAAACTTTGTTGTAAATGACATCTATCAGGTAGATCATTCTCCTTGCCACATTGAAATTTTAGAGCAATTTGAAGTCAAAGCTTATGCAATTGTTCCTGTATTTGCTGGAGAACAATTGTGGGGATTGCTCGCAGCGTATCAAAATTCTGGAACTCGTGATTGGGAAGAATCGGAAGTCACCTTGTTAGCACGCATTGGCAACCAGTTAGGACTGGCACTACAACACACTGAATATTTGCAACAAGTACAAGCGCAGTCAGCAAAATTAGCAGAAACATTAGCACGAGAAAAAGCAGCCAAGGAGTTACTACAACAACGATCTATTCAACTCCTAACAGCCCTTAGACCTGCTCTCAACGGTGACTTAACGGTACGCGCACCCATTACAGAAGACGAACTAGGCACGATCGCCGATGCTTACAACAATACTTTGCAAGCATTGCGGCAAATCGTTCTTCAGGTACAGGGGGCTGCTCAACAAGTTGCTCAAACTTCTACCAATAGCGAGGCTTCACTAGCGGGACTGAATAATCTGGCGCAACAACAATCTGAGGAAATTACCGCAGCATTAGGCGAAATTCAACAGATGGTGGACTCTACTCAAGCTGTGGTGGCGAATGCGGAGTTAGTGCAATTAGCAGTTCAACAAGCCAATGAAACAGTAGAGTCTGGTGATACTGCGATGAACCTAACTGTAAAAGCAATCCAAGGAATTCGTGAAACAGTTGCTCAAACTAGCAAAAAGATTAAACGCCTCAGTGAATCTTCGCAAAAAATCTCCAAAGTGGTGAATTTGATTGGTAATTTTGCCACACAGACAAACGTACTGGCTCTGAATGCAGCCATTGAAGCCACCCGTGCTGGTGAATATGGCAAAGGCTTTGCAGTTGTAGCTGATGAAGTCCGTTCTTTATCTCGTCAGTCAGCAGCAGCAACCATCGAAATCGAAAAATTAGTCCAGGAGATTCAAGCAGAAACTGGCGAAGTTGCAGTAGCAATGGAAACTGGTATTCAGCAGGTGATAGAAGGCACAAATCTTGTGAGTGATACTCGCCAAAACTTGAATGCGATCGTTTCTGCAACTGCCGAAATTAGTCAGCTAATCGAGCGAATTACCGCAGCGACTCAAAAACAAATGGCGCAATCTGTAACAGTCACCAAATCAATGCAAGATGTAGCAGAAATTGCTAATAAGACTTTTGCTGAATCTCAAGAAATTGCTACTGTGTTTCAAGATTTATCAGGGATGGCGCAAGAGCTATTAACAACTGCTAGTAGGTTTAAAGTCAAATGAATTTTAGATTTTAGATTTTGGATTATGAATGAAGAGGATTTTAAGCGGAGAAGAAAGCAGCTAGCATTGCGAGTAATTCGCTTAGTAGAGAGCCACTCCACAGAGCCGAACGGCAGATGTTATTGGCAAGCAGTTAATCCGTTCAGCAACATCTGTGGGAGCTAACTATCGGTCAGCTTGTCGTGGTAAATCAACCGCCGATATCATTGCTAAACTCAGCTTGGTAGAGGAAAAAGCCGATGAAAGTCTTTATTGGATGGAACTTATTGTTGAAGTTGGTTTATTACCACTCGAAAAAGTGAGCAACTTGATGTTAGAAAACACCGAAATTCTAGCAATGACAGTTGCATCAATCAAAGCTTTACGCAATAAATCCAAAATCCAAAATCCAAAATCTAAAATATGAGCGCAATTGCATCAATCAAACCTTTATGGAATAAATCCAAAATCTAAAATCTAAAATATGATTACTGACGCTGCAATTCGTGAACAAGGATACATCTACTTTCTGGCTGAAGCACCAGAATTAGTCCAAATTATTGAACAAGAACTATTTAGCTTATCAGAAGATTATAGTATTGCTAAAGTTCATAACTTAATGCGGGCTACTCATACACTTAAAGGTGGTGCTGCTAATGTTGGGCTAGAAGTAATTAAGATGATAGCCCATTTTTTAGAAGATGTATTTAAAGCTCTATATAATCCAAAAGTGGTAGTTAATGCAGAATTACAAGCACTTTTACTCCAAGCTTATGAGTGTCTTAGCATAGCATTAAATACTGAGCTAATAGGTAGCACTGTTAACGATGAAGAACTACTTCATCGAGCAACTTCAGTGTTTACACAGTTACAAGAAAATCTGGGTGATGCATTTGGAGCTGAGACTCATATTCCTACTTCTGAAGAATTGGGATTTGATATTGTGCAGTCCGTTTTTGAAGTGGGAGTAGAACAACGTCTAAACAGTATTGCTGAAGCTGTTAACGATCCACCAAATAATGACGATTTTATCGAGTTATTACACTCTCAAGCTGAGGTATTTCTCGGTTTAGCAGAATCTCTCAATTTACCTGGATTGGGAGAAATTGCCCAAACAATTCTGTCAGCACTGCAAGCAAATCCCACTCAGGTACAACAAATTGCAGAAATTGCCCTTGCAGATTTGCAACAGGCACAAAAATTTGTATTACAAGGCGATCGCACATCTGGCGGAGAACCTTCTCTAGATTTAAAAAAACTCACAATAGTGGCAAGTAATGAGTTATCTGGAGAATTGCAAAATAATTTATCTGCTGACGCATTTATTATCAATGAAGAACAATTTTACCAATTTCTCACTACATCAGATAAAAATAAAAACGAATGTGTTAAGCCAACAACTGCCAAATTTTATTTAAAAGTAATTCGCTACATTTATGGCTGGTTTAATCATAAGATGCAAATACCAGAGGCAGACCTCAATTTGACTTTATTGATTCCCAGCTTAGGAAAAGACAATCTAATTGATTATATCGAAAATTGGCTCGAAGAATTTCTTGATTTTCTCCAAGATGATGAAGATAGTCGAAGTCTTTATATTTATCGACATGGGATTATTTTAATCATCTTATTTGCAGTTACAAAATTTCAATATTCTATTAAAGAATCTGAGAATTACCTTTCGGTAATTAAAATATTACAAAATCGAATTTATGCGTTAGCACAAGAATATAAAAACTATCCTCCTGTTACTACCAAAGAGATAAATTGGCTTGATAGTCATAAGTTACAAACACTGTTAGTTCTTAAAGAAATACCCAAATCTGTATCTTATCAAACCACTGATAACCTACTAGAAACAATATGGGGAGAAGAAGCTACTCAAAATTTTACAGAGCAAGTGGTAACTACTCCGATTGATGATTATTCAGAAAGGCTTGATTCATTAACTGTTAATCAGCAGATAGCTATAGATATTCCTGAAACAGCTATTGAAGTTATGCCTGATTTAGCTACACAAATTAACAAGGAAATAGAAGATAAATCACAGTATATTCAAACTAAGAATTTTCGCCAACCTTCATTTATTAGAGTAGATACAGAGAGGCTGCAACACCTCAATTATCTAGCTGGAGAATTGTTGATTTACCAAAAACGGCGTAGTTTACAAGATGAACAAGTAAAAGAAATTATCGATCAATTAATCCGGCAAATCACTAGACACCAAAGAACTTTAAATGAATTACGTGATTTACCATTACAAATACAAAATATTGCCTCACAACAAACGCAAAATTTTGCAGTGAAATTTGATTCTTTAGAAATGGATGTATATACAGAATTTCACATGACATTACATGAAGCAATAGAAGAGACACTGCAACTACAAGAAACCACAGAATCTCTTGACTTGCTTGTAACACAAGCTGCTCAGATTAGTGACAAACAAGAAAATTTAACTCTCAATATTATAGATAGCTTAGTAGAAGCACGAATGTCGCCTTTGGGCAATATCCTGAATCGCTTCCCTCACATGGTAAATAAGTTTGGGAATGTTTATGCCAAACTTGTAGAATTGAAGCTTACTGGTACTGAGGTACTAGTAGATAAAGCGATCGCAGAAAAACTTTACGATCCCTTGTTACATTTAGTACGTAATGCTTTTGACCACGGTATTGAGGCTCCGCAACTTCGGCGGGAACTTGGTAAACCAGAACAAGGGTTAATCGAAATCCGCGCCTATCATCAGGGTAGCCAAACTGTAATCGAAGTTCGGGATGATGGTCAGGGATTGAATTTAGATAGAATTCGCAGAAAAGCTGCTGAATTCTATCCCATACAAACTGAAGAAAAAACTAAAAGTTACGCTTCTAATTTGGCTGAACCTGAACTTTTAGATATGATATTTTCACCAGGATTTTCTACTGCTAATAAAGTGAGTGAAATCTCAGGGCGCGGGATGGGGTTGGATATTGTGCGGACTCAGATGAATGCACTTAATGGCTCAATTTCAGTCCAATCCTTACCCAATCAAGGAACAATATTTATACTCAAAATTCCTTTTTCTATGACTACAGAAAAATTAATGCTAGTTCAAGCCAAAGGTGTTGTTTATGCTCTACTTTTGGATAGTATCGAAAAAATATTAATTCCCTCCGAGCAGCAGATTAAAGAAATTGAAGGCAAAAAAGTCTTGCATTGGAATACAGACAATGATGAGACTATGGTCAGCCTCCGTCAACTTTCAAAATTGATTAATTATAATGATTCATTCTTGAATAGTTCTACTGCATACAATATATCCAATACTGACGACTCAAGCATAGCTACAAATCCGGTGCTTTTGCTCCGACGAAATCAGGGAATGTTTGCTTTGGAAGTTGACCAAATAATTGGTGAACAAGAACTGGTAATCAGACCTTTAGGAAATGCGATCGCACCGCCAAAATATATTTATGGTTGTAGTAGTTTAGCCAATGGTAATCTCATCTTAGTGATTGATGCTGCTTTGCTAGTAGAGTCTAACAAACTCCAACAAACAACACTTGATATCATGGCGCTACCAATAGCTTCTCCCTCAAATAAAAAAGCTTTGACGATATCGGGAGATACTTTTGCATCTAAACCATTGCTGACTGCATCTACTCCTACAAATACTATAGAAACCGAACCGAGTTATTCTCAAGAACCAGATAATAAATCACCAAAATTTGTTTTAGTAGTAGATGACGCAATTAGTTTGCGCCAAACGATCTCTCTCACTCTCCAAAAATCTGGCTATCAAGTAATACAAGCTCAAAATGGTATAGAAGCTTTAGAAAAGTTGCAGTTACATCCAGAAATTCAAGTTGTCATCTCCGATTTAGAGATGCCACGAATGAATGGTTTTGAGTTGTTGGGCAATTTCCGCCAATATCCAAAATTAGCAAAAATACCTGTAGTAATTCTCACTTCCCGCAGTTCTGAAAAACATCGTCAGCTTGCTCAAGAATTGGGTGCAAAGGCTTATTTAACCAAGCCTTATTTAGAAAATGAGTTTCTTTCTACAATTAAGGGTTTAATAAATAGTAATACAGAGGATTTAAACCATTTACTGATGACGACAAATCATTAAGAATTCGTAATTCGTAATTACTCTTGACACTTTATACAAGACGTGTAGAGGATGCAGATTAGCTCACGCTGTGTTATTACGAATTAGTAATTAATTGTTGATAATTTTGGAAATGCGATCGCTTTAATGACCAGGTAAATGATTCGGATCTACACCTAGAGAACGTAAATACTGCGCTAACTGTTCAGCCCTTTGTCGCTCTTGTTCAGCCCGCGATCGCTCTTGTTGTGCCTGTTCTCCATCTGTCAAATAGCGATTTCCTTGCCGATCGTACCAACATAAAAATTCCTGTTGTATCCCGGCAATTACAGCTTGGTGTCGCCCAATACCTAACCCCACCTCTGGCATCAAATAGGGTTCACCTATTTGTAATTGGTAGTTTCCATCTATTAACTTATATACTTCAAAGGGTTGATGTTGCTCGCGTAGCCAAAACTCAGGGTTATAAATTACGTAATATAATACACCAAGTTTTCTGTATATATCTAGCTTCTCGTCATATTCCCCTCCAGGGGTGTGGGATACCATTTCTAATATGAATATTGGAACTATCCCATTTTCTTCCCAAACCGCGTAACTTTTGCGTGATTTACCTCCCTTTTTCCGTTCTACTCCTACACTTAAAAAAGCATCTGGCACTATAGGTACTCTAGGATTTACCCCTGTGGTGTGATACAGTGCCATATCTACTCCGAAATACCAATCCAGGCGATTTGCCCAAATGGAGTTGAGTAAGAAGAGTAAAATATTGGGCAAAAAGTTTTGGTCTTCGTTATCGACTGGCGTATCGTCTGAACAAGGAAGTTCGTCAGTAGTTGGTAACGCATTTTTGAGATCGGGTGAGAGCATAACCGTTGTCTCGCTGGCGTTTGATGCCTTTATTATAAGTGACGAAAAGTTAGCGTTTGGGTGCAGGTTCGCCAAATTTAATTAAAAGTGCGATCGCAACACTAACAAGCAAAATCAACGTCATACTTAAAGCTGAACCAAATCCCCAATTTTGGGTTGCTCCAAGAAACTGGTTATAAATTAACCGCGCCGCCGTCATACTAGAAGCACCACCAAGTAATTCTGGATCGACAAAATCCCCTAAACCTGTGATAAATACAAGCATAGAAGCAGCCGCAATTCCTGGAAAAATCTGTGGTACGGTTACTTGGCAAAAAGTTTCTACCGGATTTGCACCTAAATCAGCCGCCGCTTCTAGCAACCGCTTATCTAGCTTTTCGAGAGAAGCATATAAAATCAAAACCATATAGGGTAACAAGCTGTAACTCATGCCAATAAATACAGCTTGACTCTGGTTAAGTAATTCTAAAGTAGGCAAGCCGAAGGTGCTGAGTAAACTGTTCAATAAACCAGTAGGACGAAGAATTGTAATCCAAGCATAAGAACGAAGCAATGAGGAAGTCCACAAAGGCAAGACAAAGGCTAATACCAGCAAATTCCGCCAACGTTGCGGCGCTATTTGAGCAATCCAATAGGCGACGGGGAAGCCCAAAATTAAACAAATTATTGTGGTACCAAATGCAAAAAATAGCGATCGCACGATTACTTGCACGTAAAGCGGATCAAATATTCGGATATAGTTTTGAAATCCGTTAGGATTAACCAAATCTCCTGGACGGATGTCTGCAACTAAACTTAACTCAAAAATTATCAAAGTTGGCAGCACCAACAAAAGTAATAACCAAATCCCCGATGGTGCGAGTAATATCAAAGGTTGCAGCCAATTTCCTCGCAGTCGATGCAATTCTTCTATTTGGGAAATCCCATTTTTTTCAACATTCATCACTTATAACTCTTAACTCTTGTACAGACGCGATTAATCGCGTCTCTCCAACAAACGCGATTAATCGCGTCTGTGCGTCTATTTTAGCTGCTGGTTAATTGAGTCCAATAGCGATCGTAAACTTCTTCAAAGTTTCCTACAGGAGCAACACGTTCACAATTGGCTAAAAGCGATTCTGAGGGAAATAAATTACCATTGTTTTGGATTTTTTTTGGCAATTGCTCAAATCCAGCCCTATTAGGCGTAGAAATACTAAGGCGTTGACTGATTTGGGCTGCTATTTCTGGTTGCAGAATCATGTTAATCCAAGCATAGGCTCCAGCTAAATTGGGAGATGCTTTAGGGATTACGATAGTGTCTGTCCATAATGAAGAACCACTCCGAGGAATCACGTATTTTAGTTGAGGATTTTCTTGACAAATTTTCACCGCATCCGCTGAATAGCACATTGCTAATAGTAAATCTCCTGCCAGAATTTGATTTTGCCAAGCGTCGGTGTCAAAACGGGCGATCGCAGGTTTTAACACTTTCAACTTTTCATAAGCTTGTTTGATTTCTTCTTCATTTTTTGAGTTGTAAGAATAACCTAGCATCCGTAACGTTGCACCCATCACTTCCCGAACATCATTAAGCAAAGTCATCTGTTGATTAAGCTGCTTTTGGTTCTGCCAAAGGTAATCCCAGTCTTGCGGTGCATCTTTGATTTTTTCAGAATTGTAAAGTAAACCTGTTGTCCCCCAGTTAAAAGGGATACTATACCGATTATTGGGGTCATAACTAGGATTCTCAAACCGAGGGAATAAATTCTCTAAACCAATTAAGCGATCGCGATCGATTTCTATTAACAAACCTTTGTTCACCATCTTCTGCACCATGTAATCGGATGGATAGATGATGCTGTAAGTACCACCGCCTCCAGCTTGTAATTTAGCCAGCATGACATCATTGGAATCATACACATCCGCTAGCACTTTCATGCCAGTTTGGGTGCTAAAGGTTTTCAATAATTGGTTGTCAGTATATTGTGTCCAGGTAAAGATATAAAGTTGATCTCGTTGACTAGAGGTATTAGAATTAGCACGTACTTCGGCAAGCCTCCAGCCACAACCAGCTAAAGATAAGCTAGAAAGTGCTGCTACCCCTTGTAAAAATTGCCGTCTGTTAGTCATTAAGTAGAAGTAGTCGATGAACAACTTCTAGATTAAGGTATACCTCCTAGTGTCTGGTGTGATTTTCTAGGGTAAATGTGTCATTCTTCACTTTAGAGCTTACTTAATCTATAGGAATACTATAGGATTCCGGTTTGATTTTTGAAAAGATAAGTAGGGGAGCCAGTCTGAGGCAGTCCAATCTTGGAGGTTTCCCCCAGAAGGAACTGCCGAAACTGGCATTGTGTTAGCACGGAGAGTACCGCACCAAACCCTCGATAATGGTGCGTTACGAACTGCGTTCTAAAACAACGCCAGTTGCTGAACCTCCCTTCGGTTTCACCAGTCGCCTAGGTTGGGAAACCCCCCTACAGCAATGGATTCACCGCAACGCACTGGCTCCCCTAAAATACCTAATTTTGTTCAAAAATCAAATATGATTCCTAATATAATAAATAGTTATAAGTAAGTCGGCACAATAAAACCAAACTGTGTAAAGAAAAGTAAACAAGGCTCAAACTCTCTTTCCCCCTGCCCCCTGCCCCCTGCTCCCTGCCCCCTGCTCCCTGCTCCCTGCTCCCTGCTCCCTGCTCCCTGCCCCCTGCCCCTTGCCTTATCCCAACGATAATTATTTACGCCGACCTACTTATTTCCTCAAAGAGATCCCTGGATAGAAGGAGTTTTTCATCGTGTAGGTACTCCGTGGGACAAAAATCAGAACTTTTTCCAGATTAAGTTAAGTAGATTTGGACTATATACATTATACTAGGAAGTTTATCATCATATTTCTTATAGCTTCAATCAATAGGCTGTTATGCTCTTTCCAAGAAAGCCAGACAAGTTTGTAGAGAATTGCGGCACAAAGTATTTAAATATGTTGTTAAACATTTGTAAACTGTTAGCAGCCGAGTAGCCGCGTGTCACATCTTGTTAAGGAATTATCATGAGACAACTTGTTATTGCTGAACGCGTATGCCTCATTGGTCATATCGTGTCAAAAGCCTTTGGACTGGTAGGGATGCTACTAGTCGTACCTAATGCCGAAATACTTTTCAACTTATCGCAGGTTGGAGAAACTGCCGTACAGTTAAGTATGGCAGGTGGCGGTGTAGTTGATATCATCTTGGGGACAATAGCTGTCTCTATTTATGCCTACCGGACGTTGGGATTGGGAACTTGGCTAGCATTTATGCTGCCGGCTATGTTTATCTCTTTGGGAAGTGAACTACTGGGAACTAGTACAGGTTTTCCATTTGGTGATTATAGCTACTTGAGTGGCTTGGGTTATAAGATTGCGGGGCTAGTTCCTTTCACAATTCCTTTGTCTTGGTTCTATGTTGGGCTGTCATCTTATTTAATTGCGAGAACTGGTTTGCAAGTGGCACAAAAACCTAGTTGGGGTCGCCATATTGCGGCTATAGCCGTTGGTGCTTTACTCTTCACTTGCTGGGATTTTGCCCTTGAGCCAGCTATGAGTCAAACTTCTCTGCCTTTCTGGTATTGGGAACAACCAGGGGCTTTCTTTGGGACACCTTACCAGAATTATGCAGGTTGGTTTGGTACTAGCGCCCTGTTTATGAGTGTGGCAGGATTATTGTGGAGAAATACATCAATTAAATTAGAGCGATCGCAACTCAATCTCCCCCTAGTCGTTTATTTAACTAACTTTGCCTTCGCCGCCGGATTAAGTTTAGCCGCTGGGTTCTCCATCCCTGTATTGCTTGGCTTATCGCTTGGCGTGGTTCCCGCCGTGGGACTGTGGTTAAGGAGTTCAACCACACCCACTCAAGTTGCTGTTGAACCAGTAAGCAAAGAAGTATCAATAGCCAAGGTTGAAGTTGCCTTGAAATAGCCTAGAGATTGGGGAATGGGAGATGAGGGAGCAGGGGGAGCAGGGGGAGCAGGGGGAGCAGGGGGAGCAGGGGAAGCAGGGGAAGCAGGGGGAGAAGAATTAACCAGTTTCCCATTCCCATTCCCAATTCCCAATTCCCAATTCCCAATTCCCAATTCCCAATTCCCAATTCCCAATTCCCAATTCCCAATTCCCAATTCCCAATTCCCAATTCCCAATTCCCATTATTTTGTATAGTCGCAATTTTAATTGATAAGTATTTTGACAACAGTAGACAACGCTTTAATATTAGAAAGTGCCATATCCCTTTTATTCCTACTTATCCAAGTACCAGCAACGGCGATTCTGTTTTCGCGTTTGCTAAAGGGGCCAAGACGGCTGCGACCAATAAAACCACAACAGCCAACACCGGAGCTTTTGGGTAAGGTTAGTGTTGTCGTTCCCACATTGAACGAAGCGCTTCGTATTAGCCCTCTGTTAGCTGGTTTAAGTCAGCAAAGCTATGAAGTTCGGGAAATTATTGTTGTAGATAGCAACTCCAGTGATGGTACACCAGACTTAGTAAAAGCGACACAGCAAAAAGATCCGCGTTTTCGTCTGATGACGGACGATCCTTTACCCTCTGGTTGGGTGGGGCGACCTTGGGCGTTGCATAACGGTTTTCTATATAGTTCTGAGGGTAGTCAGTGGTTTTTAGGGCTAGATGCTGATATTCAACCCCATCGTGGCTTAGTTGCGGGTTTGGTGAAGATAGCCGAAGCACAAGGCTACGACTTAGTTTCCCTTTCACCTCAGTTTATCCTCAAATATCCAGGGGAGTGCTGGCTACAACCAGCTTTGTTGATGACTCTGCTTTACCGATTTGATCCTGCTGGGATCAATGCAGAGCAGCCTGAACGGGTGATGGCAAATGGGCAGTGTTTTTTGTGTCGCCGCTCCGTTTTAGCTGCTGTGGGTGGCTATAGCAGTGCGAGTGGTTCTTTTTGTGATGATGTCACATTGGCACGAAATATTGCTGCTCAAGGTTATAAAGTGGGCTTTTTAGATGGCGCAAAAGTGCTGAAAGTAAGGATGTATGAAGGGGCGATGGAGACGTGGAAGGAATGGGGGCGGAGTCTCGATCTTAAAGATGCAACTTCTCGATCGCAGTTGTGGGGAGATTTATGGCTACTCACATCTGTTCAAGGTTTACCCCTTTTAATTCTCCTCACTTTTTTATTGATTTCTCCCCCACTCTCGTACTTGCTACAGACGCGATTAATCGCGTCTCTACCCATTCCCCTACTTCTTGTGCTGGGACTGAATTTATTCTTGGTGGTGATTCGCTTTGCGATGCTAATTGCGATCGCACCTTCTTACGATCGCAAAAGTGCTAAAGGCGGCTGGTTATTCTGGCTTTCCCCTTTAGCCGATCCCCTAGCTGTCCTGCGAATCTTCTTATCTGCGTTCCACAAGCCACGCGAGTGGCGAGGACGCAAGTATGTATAGTGGGGAATTGGGCATTGGGCATTGGTTTATTCCCCTTGTCTCCCTTATTCCCCATTCTCTACTCCCTACTCTTCTTCACTTCCCACTCGATCCCCGCGTTCTAGTTCCCAAAGAATTTGATTTCCTTCACGGCGTACCCGTGACACTATCCAGTTTCGCCAGCGCCATTGATCTCCCCTACTGGTGACAGCGCTGGCGTGGACATCCATCAAGTCTGCTAACTCAGAACTGGTAATTAAGTAGCCTTTTTCTGAAATTTCGTCAGCGATACGCAGAGTTTCGACCAAGCTGCGGAGTTGTAAAACCCTCATTTCTGGAGGTTTTTCTTCGATTGCGGCCGCACTTGGCCCAGTTGATGGTTCCATAACGGTTATTTGTGGTGCAGAAGTACTGATTTCTTGCGGACTTTGGTTAATTATTCGAGAGTTTTTTTCATAATCAGCTACTTTTGCTACATTTAGTTCATTTGTGGAAGGTAAAGATTTATAAAAATTTGTGGGAGTTGATTGTTGTAGAGAAGGGATTTTGCCACTAGCATAGGTGCGAGCGATCGCATCACAACGTTCGTTACCTATGTTACCAGAATGTCCCCTAACGTGTTGCCATTTTACCTGTTGGGTATTGAGTTCATCAAGAGTTTCTAAAAGCTCTTGATTTTGGACGGGTTTACCATCTGACTTTTTCCAGCCTTTCTTTTTCCAGCCTTTCACCCACTTGGTAACGCAGTTAATCAGGTATTCGCTATCGGTATGGAGGGTAATTGGTTCAGTTTGTTGAGATGTTTGTAGGAATTGGAGGGCTGCGATCGCAGCTTGCATTTCCATTTTATTATTAGTGGTATGAGGGGATGCATCGCCCATTTCGTGGATTGAGCCATCGTTGAAGTAAACAACAACTCCCCAACCGCCTGGGCCAGGGTTCCCGGTGCAAGCGCCATCGGTGTATATGCTTTGGATTGTGGTTTGAGTGGACATGGTTAGGGTATCGAACCGCAAAGGACGCTAAAGAAAGAGTGATTAGCGGCGAATTTTTTTAAAGAATATCCAGGCTATTATACTGGTTAGCACCATCGGTGAGAGGTTAGAATGATCGCACAAATGTCTGCGAGGGTGCGGGAAAAGGAGATAAATCCATCTTGGAGACTGCTTTTCGCAGGGCTTTGACAATTTCTACTTCTGTGCGGTTGGCTGAACCTTGAAAGCGCAATTTTTCATTCAAGGTCATTTGTTCTTGAATACGGGATAAAAAGACCTCTCGTTTAATTCCGTGTTTTGCTGCTAAACCTTCGGCAACTGTAAAGGTTAGTTGATAAACTGCTTGAGCGCTATAGTGTGCTTGGCGAAATGTCTCGAATAGCTCTATTTGATGACATTGCTGTTTCCATTTACCAAAGAGAAAATTACCTAATTCCCCTAGTAGGGTGAGGTGAGCATGGGAGGCTATAGCTCGAAATTTGGCGGTAATAGGCCAAAAGTGCTGGAGTTTAGACTAAACGCCTGACAACTGGAGTTTAGACTAAAAGCGATATGAGAGAACGCAAATCAAAAGGAATTAGAGGTTAAAAATATTATCTTGTCAGCCTTAAAGCATCCTGACCTTTAACAATTATTGTGTAGTATACCTGCTCAGAAAATAATACAATAATGATAATCATGAAAAGGGTGGGAGAGAAACGAGCGTCGCTCGTTTCTCTCCCACCCCCCTTATTCGATTATCATTATCATATAATAAGCAAGAAGAAAAGGGGTGTCTGATTGAATACAGGCCCCCTTTTGGCAGAAGCTGAGAAACGAACTACCATTACTCAGATGCCAAGATGAAACGTGCCAGATTAGAAGAATTCCGTCAAGCAGTCTACAAATATTTAGGCAGAGCACACGATGCAACTTTTGAGTTGACAGATGCCATATTGCTAACTAGAAATGTTTATTGCCTAGCAGAATTGTCCCTATCGCCAGTATTTAGAAGGAAGTGGCCAAGTATCTATGAGGCACTACAAGATAGTAGGCCACAGCGACAGAAATTGATGCAGCTATATATCAAACAAATCCCCGCAGAGGGACGACCATTGTTAGCAGGAGATCACACAAACTGGTCACGCCCAGATGCCGTCAGGTTGCAAGAGCGAACTTATGAGCATAGTGGCACATCCATAGCAGGAAATAAACCGATTACCATTGGTCAAGGATATAGCACAATTGCCTGGATACCTGAAAATGAGGGAAGTTGGGCATTACCATTAAGACATGAACGGATCACAAGTGCCGAAAGTCCTATTGGGAAAGCAATTTGGCAACTCAAACAGGTGTGTAAATATTTGCCTACCAGACCGATTTCAGTTTGGGATAGTGAATATGGTTGTGCGCCTTTTATCTTAAAAACTGCGAATATTCCAGCAGATATTCTCGTTCGGTTGCGTTCAAATCTGTGTTTATGGGGTGAACCAAAAGCTTATTCGGGAAAGGGGCGACCTAAAAAGCATGGTGATAAATTTAAACTGAATGAGCCCACAACATGGAATGAAGCAACATCTGTATTAGAAATAAATGACCCAAAATTAGGACGTGTGCGTGTGAGCTTGTGGAAAGATTTACACTTCCGTCAGGCTGCTACACGTCCAATGTTAATCATCAGAGTTGAACGTCTGGACGCGCAAGGTAACATGAGAGTGTCCAAACCTTTGTGGTTGGCTTGGGTAGGAGAAGAAATGCCACCCTTAGAAGAAGTTTGGTGTCTTTACTTGCGTCGCTTTACCATTGACCACTGGTATCGCTTTTTGAAGCAGCGTCTACATTGGACTGTACCAAACTTTGGTACTCCTAAGCAAAGTGAACGGTGGAGTGACCTCATGCCTCTGATGACTTGGGAATTGTGGTTAGCCCGCGATATCGTTACTGACAATCCTTTACCTTGGCAGAAGTCTCTAGATAAATTGACCCCTGGAAGAGTTGCTCAAGCTATAGGTGGAGTTTTTGCGGCCATTGGTACTCCCACCTC
Organism: Nostoc sp. KVJ3; assembly: GCF_026127265.1. GTDB lineage: Bacteria > Cyanobacteriota > Cyanobacteriia > Cyanobacteriales > Nostocaceae > Nostoc. The sequence goes on along the minus strand of NZ_WWFG01000001.1, from coordinate 1,302,112 downwards.
TGCACCCAAACCTCGCGGAAAGTCTCCCGGTTGGCAACAAGGAAAGAAGCGTCACCGTAAAAACCGATGTCCCATTGTTAAAAAAACAGTAGCACGACCACCTAAAGAACCATCTGTTGCTGTTTAATACCCAAGATTCTTCATACTTTTGCTAAGTCTCTGATTAACTCAGCCCTGCTGGGTCATTTTCCATTGCTTAGTCTAAACTCCAGTGACAAAGTAACTCAGGATAACTGAGTCACAAGCTTTACACCCAAAAATGGAAAAATCAAAGAATTAAGCAAGGTTTTATCTTCGGCTCCCCTAATTCATCAGTTCGCTGAATTTGAATCAGATTAGCAATGAAAACAAATCGCGATCCACAAAGCTGCAATCACTGCTCCAGCAATTCCACCAGGCGGGTCAATCCGAATACTTTTTTGTGTATCCATTGATGTCCCCTTATTTTGACAAGAATAAGTATAACGTTTCACGGTCAAATATTATGTTTGAGTAAATGTTTTAGTTGATGTAGAAGTTATACAAATTCTCATAAAACATTCAAAAGTGGTAGACAAAATTGAACTTATTTACCTAGCAAGATACAAGAAGTATTTGATGCTTTCTGATTTAATGATATGTCAGGCAGCTAATCAGAAAATTTGCGGAGTTCGAGAGTTAATCGACATAAATTAGTGTAATTTTCTGGGTTGCCTAAAGCTATATAAAGGTTTCGTTTAAAAACAAAGAATTTGGGGTTGCTCTAATGCTAAGTCCTGTATTAACAGTCAGTATCTTTCAAAAACAATCCGACCCTAAAGTATTTTCAGCAGGCCAAGTCATCTTTGAAGAAGGACAGCCTGGTGGTGAAATGTATGGGATTCTCGAAGGAGAGGTAGATATATTAGTCAATGGCAAGATTGTAGAAACCATTGAGACGGGTGAAGTTTTTGATGTCGGGGTACTTGTAGGAGTTACAAATAGAACTTATACAGCGATCGCCAAGGTAGATACCAAACTGGTTTTCCTTAATGAGGAAGAGTTTCTCTTTGCCGTTCAGGAAACACCCATGTTTGCCGTAGAGGTGATGAAAAGTTACTCAAAGCGTCTGAGTCGCTTGCAGCATCTGGTCTAATGTCCAAATAATTATCGAATAGAATTCAGGAGTCAGGATGGGCTAAACGCCCCGCTATCGCTAACAGAATTCAGAATCTCATAACTGATGTAATGCGGGGAATATTTCTCTTTAATACACTATCAATCAACTGAATCATTAGGAGAATATTAATGTTAGATATTGATGAAATGAGTTCAAAAGAAATACACGAACTACTACACCAAGTAGGATACGGTCATCTTGGCTGCGTACACGAGGGCAAACCCTACGTGATGCCAATGTATTATTATCTCGAAGAAGAGGACATTTACCTGTTTACAACGGTGGGCATGAAGACTCATGATATTGACGCGAATCCAGAAATCTGCCTACAGGTTGAAGAAATTCACAGCCCCCTTCATTGGCGCAGCGTGATTGTGAATGGTCGAGCCTCGCGCCTCACCGAGCATTCAGACATCGATCGCGCAATGCACTTGATCAAAGAGCGCAATCCAACGCTGTCACCTGCGATCAATAGAACTTGGATTGATGCTGAGGGACATTCAGAAGCGATCGCAATCTACCGCATCCACGAGAGTGAGATAAGTGGACGCACCACTGATGGAGTTAGCAGTCAGCAAGAACCAATCTAAGTTGTTACGCATTTTTATGTTTCATAGGAAAAAGCGGGATTATGGTTTCCACCGTCGATCTCAATACCGTGGATGGCTTATCTGAGCAAGAGGCGTACGGCTTGCCGTCTGCGACAGCAATCGCTCGGCTCAAACAGGATGGCTACAATGAACTCCCCTCGGCTCGCTCTCGCAGTATTTTATCGTTCGCTTGGGAAACCGTTCAAGATCCGATCTTCCTCTTGCTAGTCGGTGGTGGTATCATCTATTGGATTTTAGGCGATCTACAAGAAGCCCTGATTTTGCTGGGTTTCGTCTTCTTCATTACCGGGATTAGCCTTTACCAGGAAGGGAAGACTGAACACGCCCTAGAAGCCTTGCGCGACCTTTCCAGTCCTCGCGCCTTGGTGATTCGGGATGGTGAGCGAAAACGGATTGCAGGGCGAGAAGTCGTTCGGGGAGATGTCTTAGTGTTAGCAGAAGGCGATTCTCTTTCAGAGACGCTCCGCGAACGCGTTCCTGCCGATGCAATGGTACTATCTTGCACAAATCTCTCAACCGATGAGTCTTTATTAACCGGGGAATCACTACCTGTTCGCAAAATTGCCGCCGCCGGTACCGTGGAAATGGCACGTCCAGGGGGAGATGAGTTGCCATTTGTATATTCTGGAACCTTGGTGGTTCAGGGACAGAGAATTGCTCAAGTCCAAGCGGTGGGCGCTCAAACAGAGATAGTTCTGCATTCTGGCAAGTCAGAGAGATCCTTTTGATCCAATGGAGAAAGCATTTAAGGAATTAGGCGATCGCTATCTCGCACATACCGAACATCTGCACAACGATTGGATACTGTTGCGAGAATATCCGCTCTCACCGCATCTATTGGCAATGTCTCACGTTTGGCAGTCAGCCGATGGCAAGGAGTATGAAATTGTAGCCAAAGGAGCGCCGGAAGCGATCGCGGATCTCTGTCATTTCACACCTCAACAGCAGAGAATTATGGCAACCCAAATCAGTGAAATGGCCAATCAAGGATTGCGTGTGTTAGGCGTTGCCAAAGCCTCTCTTGTTGATGCGCCACCGCGATTTTTACCGCCTCATCCGTCCCTTAATCCAAATCATTTACCCGATGAGCAACATGACTTTCCTTTTCAATTTATCGGATTAGTTGGACTGTCCGATCCAGTGCGTCCAAATGTTGCGGCGGCAATTCAAGAATGTTATACCGCAGGTATTCGAGTAGTTATGATTACGGGTGATTATCCCGGAACGGCTCAAACTATTGCCCGTCAGATTGGATTGATGCAAATGGGAGCCATTCTGACGGGAGCAGAATTGGATCTCATGAGTGACGCTGAACTCGAACAACGGATTCAAAGTACAAATATCTTTGCACGAGCCGTTCCCGAACAAAAATTACGCTTGGTTAATGCTTTGAAATCCAAGGGAGAAGTCGTTGCCATGACTGGGGATGGTGTGAATGATGCCCCGGCTCTCAAATCTGCCCAAATCGGGATTGCGATGGGACAGCGAGGCACAGATGTTGCCCGTGAGTCGGCGGCGTTAGTGTTATTGGATGATGATTTTTCGTCCATTGTGCAAGCGGTGAAATTGGGACGGCGAATTTTTGATAATCTCCGTAAAGCAATGGCATATCTGCTAGCGATTCACATTCCGATCGCTGGGATGTCTTTGATTCCAGTTTTGTTTAAGCTGCCGTTAGTATTACTTCCCGTTCACGTTGCATTTCTGCATTTGATTATTGATCCAGCTTGCTCCATCGTTTTAGAAGCCGAACCCGCAGAAGCAAGGGTGATGCAGCGTCCTCCCCGCAACCCCAAAGAACCATTATTTGGCAGGAAAACTTTGGGTTTGGCAGTGCTGCAAGGGGTGGGGATTTTAGTAATTGTTCTCGTCATCTTTATAGTTGCACTATATCGCAGACAAGGCGAACTTGATGCCCGTGCGTTAACGTTTACGACGTTGATTTTAGCAAATTTAGGACTAATTTTGAGCGAAGGTTCTTCATCGCGCCTCAGCCTCAAAATATTGAAATCTCCCAATAATGCCCTTTGGTGGGTGATTGGTGGGGGACTGGCTTTTCTAGCGATCGTCTTGTATGTCCCGTTCTTGCGTCAATTGTTTAGCTTCTCCTTCTTACACCCAATCGACTTGGCAATTTGTTTGGGGGGTGGTGCGATCGCTCTGCTTTGGTTTGAACAGTTAAAGTTTCTCAATCGACCCCAACGAGTTATTCAATCTAAATCAAAAAAACCTATCCAAGAAAATCTCTAAATGATTTACTGCAACTTATTGAGCCGATACATTGATGCCCACTTATTTTGACAAGAAATAAGTATAAAATTTCACGGTCAAATATTATGTTTCAGTAAATGTTTTAGTTTATGTATAAGTTATACAAATCCTCATAAAACATTCAAAAGTGTTAGACAAAACTGAACTTATTTACCTAGTAAGATACAAGAAATATTTGATGTTTTCTGTTTTAATGATATGTCAGGGAGCTAATCAGAAAATTTGCGAAGTTCGAGAGTTAATCGACAGAAAGTTAGTGTACTTTTGTGGGTTGCCTAAAGCTATATAAAGGTTTGGAACTTGCTGCAAAACCGTAGACATCTTGGTGAGCGTGACCATTCTCGCCACCGATCGACGGACATCAGGAGGAAGTCAGACTAGGGCGATCTTCTATTGCGTTTTAATATTCTGCTCATAAGACTCTCAGCGATGGTTTCGTACAAGTTAGATGACAAGCAGCTTAGAGATTGCCCAAAAGTCGGGTTCCTCAAAGAAACCTGACTTCTAGCGCTCACTATGTCAAAACTGACGGAACACTAGGTTGCTTTTTGATTTTCGTTTAATCAATAGGTCAATTAACATCTTTATCTAATTCTGTTACTCTTTATCTTGGCAACTGTGATGACGCAAATCCAAACTGATCCGCAAAATGACTCGCAGAAACCTGACGAAGCTGTTAAGGAGCGCGAACCCGCCCAAGCAGAGCAGCCTACTAAACCTAACTCTGTAGAAGAGAAAGAGAAACAGAAACCCTGGCAGAAGATTCCTAAACCGATTTGGGTCATTGGTGCCGTCTTACTGCTAGCAGGGGTGGGATATGGCGTTTACCGTTTGTTTTTTTACAGTCCTGATGCCCCAGCACTATCTCTGAGTGGACGGATTGAAGGCTACGAAACTGATGTCTCTGCCAAGATTGGTGGTCGAGTTGCCCAAGTCTCTGCGCGAGAAGGCGATACTGTAAAACCCGGTCAAATCCTCGTACAAATTGATGATTCTGACTTACGCGCTCAGTTGCAGGGAGCGATCGCACGAGTGCGTGCTGCCGAAGAACGATTGCAGAGTGCCCGTCAACAATTGCCTGTATTGCAAGCACAGCTTAAACAAGCCAGCTTAACGACCAACCAATCTACTCAAGACAGTCAGGGGCGTATACTAGAAGCAGTGAATGCAGTTGATCAGGCGCGTTCTAATTTAGCTGAAGCTCAAGCTAATTCAGTGCAGGCACAGTCAAAACAACGCCGTACTAGCCGACTGTATGCCGAAGGAGCAGTAGCAGCACAGCAGCTTGATGATGATAATGCTATTTTGGGCGCGAACCAGGCGAAGGTTTCTGCGGCTCAACAGCAGGTAAAGTCAGCCGGCGGACGACTTACTCAAGCACAGGCAACGCAACAGAACACGCCGATTCGTGCAGCGGCGGAACTTCAGGTGCAGAAACAGATTGACCAAGCCAAGACTGACACTGCGGTATCGCAGCACGAAGTCCGGGATGCTTTAGCAACCCAAGCACAGATTCAGGCAAATTTGAATTATCTGGTGATTAAGAGTCCGATCGCGGGAGATGTAATTACGCGATCGATAGAACCAGGCGAAGTTGTTGCCGCAGGCGCACCGCTCTTGACACTGGTAAATCAGCAGAAGCTTTACCTGCGTGGCTTTGTCGAAGAAGGGAAAATCGGTCAGGTCAAACTGGGACAATCGGCACAGGTCTATCTTGATTCGTTTCCCGGTCAGCCGTTGGAAGCAACGATCAGCCGGATTGATCCCAAAGCAAGCTTTACTCCAGAGAACACCTATTTCAAGAAAGACCGGGTGACGCAGGTATTTGGTGTCGAACTCACTCTCAACAACAACGCACAGGGAAAAGCAAAGCAAGGGATGCCTGCGGACGGGCGGATTCTTCTACCAGAATCTAAGCCGAAGCGATCGTCTACGCTGATGCCTGACCAAGAGGCAGGGGAGCAGGGGGCAGGGAGCAGGGGAGAAAGATACGCTCTTTCCCCTGCAAAAAGGGTTTCAAGCCCCTAAATTTATTTATAGAGTTCCCCCCTGCTCCCTGCCCCCTGCCCCTTTTCCTCTTCTCATCTTTAAGCCATGACACAAACACTTCCCGCACGGGCTAAGACTCAGCGCCTAAATGCACCGATTATCTCCATCCGTGATTTAAGCCACCGCTACGGAAAACACGCGGATGAAGCCGTCGCAGGGATCAATCTAGATGTCTTTCCCGGTGAGATATTTGGGTTAATTGGTCCCGACGGTGCAGGCAAAACAACCACTTTTCAGATTTTATCGGGCGTGATGCCCCAAACTAGCGGCATTGTTGAAGTATTGGGAGCGGCACCGAGAGAAGTACGCCCCCAGATGGGCTATCTAACTCAGCGCTTCAGCCTTTACCTAGATATGAGTGTTTTAGAGAACGTGAAATATGCGGCAGGCTTGCGAGAAGTGAGTGATGCTGATCTTAAGACTCGCAGCGATCGCTATTTTAGTTTACTAGACTTAACCCGCTTTAAAGACCGTTTAGCCGGAAAACTTTCGGGCGGCATGAAACAAAAACTTGCTTTGTGCTGTACGCTGATCCACAATCCACGAGTGGTCTTGCTTGACGAGCCGACGACAGGCGTTGATCCCGTTTCGCGGCGAGAGTTTTGGGATATTTTGGCGCAGCTTTCGAGTACAGAAGGCATTACCACCGTGGTTGCAACGCCCTACCTAGACGAGGCGGAGCGTTGTAACCGCATTGCCTTTATGTATGAGGGCAAGATTCAGCAGAGTGACACGCCCGCTAAGGTGAAGGCAAGCTTAGGAGTGCAGCGATTAGAGGTATTTTTGCCTGTTGCTCAACTGGATCAGGCAGAAGATATGCTCACTAAGAATGTTGATTTTCGAGAAACTATTTCTGATGTGCAACGCTTTGGCGATCACCTTGATGTGCTGACTGCCCAACCTCAGCAAACCACGAAGGATATTTACCGAATCTTAGAACAGCAGCAGATCCAGGTCGAGAACATTAATACTGATTCGCCCACGCTTGAAAATACCTTCGTTTCAAGGCTACGTGATCTCAAAGGTGATGCGGCGGCTGGCGAATATCCGCGTATTGATCGACAAGCAAAATCTACGGGAACGGCGATCGGGGCAGAACATCTCAACAAAGTATTTGGAAATTTCCATGCCATTAACGACCTCAACTTAGACATTCAATATGGTGAAGTGTTTGGGTTATTAGGCGCTAACGGTGCCGGAAAGACAACTGCGATTAAAATTTTGTGTGGATTGTTGCCCGCGAGTTCTGGCAAGGTTTCGCTTGCAGGTGCAACGGGCGCATTACGCAGTGCGGCGGTGCGTCAAAAAATTGGCTATATGTCGCAAAAATTCACGCTCTATGATGACTTAACCATCGACCAAAACCTGGATTTTTACTGCGGTGTTTATGGCATTCCCCTTGGCAATCGTCCCGCCAAAAAACAATGGGTGCTAGAAATGAGCGATCTGGTAGGTCAAGGCAATATGATGACCGTCGATCTCCCTGGTGGTTGGAAGCAACGGGTTGCCTTTGGTGCCTCAGTCATGCACGAACCCAAGATTCTGTTTCTCGATGAACCCACATCGGGTGTCGATCCCCTGGCACGACGGCAATTTTGGCGCTGGATCAATGAGTTTGCTCGCAATGGGATGGCGATTTTAGTTACCACTCACTACTTAGAGGAGGCGGAGCAGTGCCATCGCTTGGGCTTTATGGTAGCGGGAGAATTGGTTGCTCAAGGATCTCCGCGTCAAGTCAAAGATGCTCAACCGGGGCAATTAGTCGAGTGGGAGTGTGCCCCGTTGCAGCAAGCTTCAGACCTGCTCAAACAACAATTCGATCGCTGGCGAGTCTCGATTTTTGGCGATCGCTTGCACACCGTTCTAGATGATCTCCAAACGCAAGTGCCTCAAGTCGAACAGTGGCTCAAGGAAGATGGCGTTGACGTACAGAGCCATCGTGAAATTGAGTTCTCTTTAGAAGATGTGTTCATTAATGTGGTGGATCAAGCGCGGCAACGCGGTCTTGATGTCCCCACAGATTAGGAGAATCCTTATGGCAATCCGGTCAAAACGCATCATTGCTCAAATCATTAAAGAACTGACTCAATTGGGACGCGATCGCCTGACCTTGCTCATGGCACTAGGCTTACCCTTGGTGCTACTCTTGGTGTTTGGCTTTTCGACCTCCCTTGCTGTCAACCGTATCAACATTGCGATTCAAGACTTAGATAGCACCCGTATCAGCCGCGAGTATATTGCCACTTTTGAGCGTACCAACAAATTTAAACTGGTTGCCCAAGGATCAACGGTTAACGTGCCTCGGCTGCTGGACACCGGACAGGCTGCTGCTGGGGTAATTATTCCACCAGAGTTCGCGCGCGATCTGCGGCGACCTGAGCGAGAAGCTCAAGTGCAGGTGTTGGTGGATGGCACTGATGCGAATACGGCTAACCTTGTGCGGGCTTATGCTAGAGCCACGACCAACGCCTTCACCGAAAACCTGCGATCGCCCGGTTCATCCACCACCAATCTAATCGCTGAAAATTCACGCCCCTCCTCTGCGACTCCAGTAACCCTACAGACCCGGCTCTGGTATAACCCCGGTCTGGAAACTTTGCAATACATCGGACCCGGAGCACTGGCAATTACAGTGACGCTGTTTCCAGCATTACTGGCAGGGCTAGCGACCGCAAAAGAACGTGAGCAGAATACGATTACTCAAATTTATGCCTCTAGCATGACGGGAGCAGAGTATTTATTGGGCAAAGCCGCTGCCTTTTGGTTAGTGGGCATGGCAGAAGTGCTGTTCACCAATGTCGAGTCATGGGGCTTTTTCGGGCTATGGTTTGCTGGAGACCCGATACCTCTCATCATTGGGTCGGCACTGTATATTGCCTGCGTTGTCCTGTGGGGTATTTTTATGGGTGCTAATGCCGCCACTCAGAGTGCCGTTATTCAGTTTGTTTCCTTGACGGCTTTCTTACTATCTATGCAATTTTCTGGGTATATTTACCCGATTTCTAATATTCCAATCTACATTCGCTGGATTTCCGCGCTTGTGCCTGCCAGTTACTACATTTTGCTCACACGCGATGCTTATGTGCGTGGCGTAGGTTGGATCGGCGTGTGGAGTTCGATACTGGCATTAGCCGCGTTGTCAAGCTTATTTTTCTTTCTGGCATGGCGCAAATTGCGGAAGATGCAGGTAGAAATATGAGAACTTTCTGCGATCGCATTTTAGGCAGCCGCTTTTGGGCACTTTTTCGCAAAGAAGTTTCGCAAATTCTGCACAATCGCCAGTTATTGATTCAAATCTTGATACCGCCTACGCTGCTGCTGCTACTGTTCGGGTCTGCGCTGAACCCAACGTTTAAAGACTTGCGGGTTGGCATCACCGACTATAGCCATAGTCGGGCTTCACGAGAATTTCTTGAACTGTTGAGTCAAACCAGTGCCTTTGATATTGCTCAGTACTACGCCAATGAGCAGGATATGACAGCAGATTTAGCGAAGGGCAATCTGACTGTGGGTATCACCATCCCCTCGGAATTTGATCGCGACCTTGCCCGTCAACGCCCGACACAAGTGCAGGCACTCTTCGATGCTGTAGATGCCAATACTGCTAGTATTGCTTCTGGCTATTTGAGTCAGTTGGTGGGTGACTACAACTCTCGACGTTTGGCTAGCAATCAACGTCATCAAGGCACAGGGATCACCGCAACTAATGGAATAAGTTCAACCACGAATAACTCATCTAATCCATCAAACCCATCAAATCCGATTTCAGGAGCTAACGCAACCCTACAACGCAATCAAGTTCAACTTGTAGCAACGATCCTCTACAATCCCGGCTTAGAAGGTTCTTGGTTCATTGTAACTGGAACCACTGGCATTTTGCTAACTACGATTGGTCTTCAAGCCGCCGCTTCTTTAGTGGTGCGTGAGAAAGAAGCAGGGACAATCGAACAACTGCTGATGACACCTGCTTCTAACACCGAAGTCATCTTGGCAAAAATTGCGCCCCTACTGGTTCTGCTGACCTTCGATGCTGCGATCGCACTTATGGTCGGAAAAATTGCTTTCAGTTTGCCGATTCGAGGCAATCTTCTAGTCTTTTTTAGTATCTCAGTACTCTATTTTTTGGTAGGAATTAGTATTGGCATCATGATTGCCTGCTATGTCAAAAGCGAGCAACAGGCGCAGCTGATCTCGTTCTTTATTAGCCCACCGATCATACTCTTGTCTGGAGGTAGTTCACCCATTTCCTCCATGCCAACCTATATGCAGTGGTTGTCTTATTGTGATCCACTGCGTTACTACATCGAAGTTTGTCGTGGCGTGATATTGAAAGGAGTGGGGTTTGCAGAGTTATGGTCTCAAGTGCTGATTCTGTTAGTGTTTGCGATCGTGCTACTGGCATTGAGCATTCGGCGGTTTCGCAATCAATTAACTTAAGCGATCGACAAGGCTGGGCTGTGTTAAGAAGCGTTGCACATTCCGTCTTTGGCTCCAAATAGAATCAATTACAGGAAATATTTTTAGCTTTTAAACAACCAAATAAGAGAGGTGTCCAATGGAATTTAACCGCGTCTTCATTCAGCCACAAAAGAAGATCAAGAAAATAGCGCTGGAAGAACACTTCCTAACACAGGCGCTCGCACCCTACTCCGCAAACTCCGAGCAAGGCGTGACCCCAGAAGCAATGGAGGATTTCAAAAAACGCCTAGCCGACTTCGATGGCTTGAGGTTGGAGGAGATGGACAAGGCGGGTATTGATATCTCGGTGTTGAGTGCGACAACGCCAGGTGTGCAGGTCGAACCTAACGCCATAGTCGCTGTGCGAAAGGCGAAAGAAACAAATGACTTTCTGGCAAAAACTATTCAGCGACACCCCACTCGCTACGCGGGCTTTGCCCATTTGCCAATGCAAGATCCTGCGGCGGCTGCCAGCGAACTTGAACGGGCGGTACAGCAACTCGGCTTTAAGGGAGCGCTCATCAATGGCCACACCAATGGTGAATACCTCGACGACGAAAAATTCTTCCCAGTCTGGGAACAGGCACAAAATCTGGACGTACCCATCTACCTACATCCCGCTAACCCGAAGGTTGAGCCTGTCGTACTGAGCGGTTATCCCGAATTAGCGGGACCCATGTGGGGGTGGCAAACCGAAACGTCCAGCCACGTGATGCGACTCATTGTGGGTGGTGTTTTTGATCGGTTCCCAAAAACGACAGTCATACTCGGGCACATGGGAGAGGGATTGCCCTTTGACCTTTGGCGACTCGATAGCCGCTATGTGATCGTGCCGCACAGCAAGGCTCTCGCCAAGCAGCCATCTCAATACATTAGGGACAATATCGTTATCACAACGAGTGGTGTCGATTCCTTTCCGCCGCTTCTCTGCTCGATTTTGGCCCTCGGTTCGGAGCGAATTCTGTTTTCTGTTGATTATCCATACGAGTCAAGTCAAGAGGCGGCGGACTTTATCAACAAAGCGCCGATCAGTGAAACAGACCGAGAGCGAATATGCTTTCGCAATGCCGAGCGTATTCTGAAGCTTGCATGACAGCGAACCGCCGGGCTGCTTACCGGTCTGGGGTAGGCTGCGCGGCCTGTTGCGGATTGTCGCGAATCTGATTGAGGGTGGCGATTCTCCAAAGGAGAGGCTACGCCAACGCAGCATACAAGGTCGCTTGATTCCCTTCTGTCTGTTTATCGATCCAGAACTTTTGAAGGCTGTTTAGATATCTTCTATCGAGAAGTTGGCTCTCGCAGTAATCCGACGGTTCTGCTGTTGCATGGATTCCCGACTTCCTCTCACATGTTTCGCAATCTAATTCCCGCGCTTGCCCATCGCTGTTGCCTCAATATCCCAAGCTTTAACTCAAAGCCGCGTACCTTTGCCCTCTCTGAACAATCACCCCATCCTGCATCTGAATTACCTGCTTTGTCTGATCTGCTACCGTTTCTGATAAAATCTGGTGCATCATACGCCGTTTGGTCTTCCTGTGATGCAGTAGAGGCTGCCAATATCATGTTAGAGGCTTTGAAGACAAACTTACAATGAGAATTATAGAAAAACAGTAGACTAAAAACAGGTGTAATTATGCAGGCTATTTTTTGGAGTGTAGAAGAAGTTGCTCAAAGAGCCAAACAATTTTACGATCAGGGGATTCGCTCAGAGGTTGAACATGGTGATAATATTGGCAAGATGATTGTAATTGATGCTGAAACAGGCGAATATGGAATTGATAAAAGTGGTGTTGAATCAGCATTAAGGTTAAAGCAGAAGAATCCCAACGCTAGATTATTTACTATGCGAATTGGTTATGATGTTGCGTTTAGTTTTGGTGGTGCTTCTATGGAGCGTACAGTTGAATGATTTACGGAAGATTGGTTGATGGTAGGGTGATCGCTCCGGTGATTTTTCGTTTACCTGGACAACCAAATTTTTCCCTGGATTTTGTTATGGATACTGGATTCAACGGCTATCTTACCTTACCAGTTCAAGCAGTAAGTGCAATGAATCTTCCCTCGTATTCCAGTACACCTATAAAGTTAGCTGACGGTAGCGAAGCTTTATCAGCTATACATTTAGCAACTATTGTTTGGGATGATGTAGAAAAGATAGTCCTTGTTTTAGCTTCTGGTTATAAGCCTTTACTGGGAACTGCAATGATGGAAGAATATCATCTTGAGATAGATTTTGAAGACAATGGTTTGGTTTCGTTAGAAAAAATAAGTAGAGCGGCGTGAATAATTCAAGGTTTGTAGTAAGGACTTTAGTCCTAATTTGTTCGCGTAGCGTCTCGAAGAACTCATCTGAAGATTTTTTACATTACTTAATGTACTTTGATAGGCTCTTTGATGACTTTACACTTCGTTACATAGGTTGATTTTTTAACGCCGACTTACTTATCACAGCGATCGCTCTCTCAACAATCACGCCATCCTGCATTTGAATCACCCGCTTTGTCTGATCTGCTACCGACGCATCATGGGTGACAATTGCGATCGTAGTTCCCTGTTGATTTAATTCCGTCAGCAAATTCATAATCTCGTGAGAAGTTTTAGAATCTAAAGCCCCCGTTGGTTCATCCGCCAATACTAAGGCGGGATGATTCACCAATGCACGAGCGATCGCTACTCGCTGTTGCTGTCCTCCCGAAAGTTGGCTAGGGCGATTTGTTAAGCGATCGCCCAACCCAATCTTTTCTAAGGCTACAGTCGCGGATTGTATTCGTTCTGATCGGGATACATCTGCATAAATCATCGGTAGCATGACATTCTCTAGTGCCGTCAACCGAGGCAACAAATTGAATTGTTGAAACACGAAACCAATATATTGATTGCGGATATCTGCAAGTTCATCATCATCCAGAGTCGTCAACTCTCTACCATCTAAGATATATTGTCCACTCGTAGGACGATCCAGACAGCCGATGATGTTCATCAGTGTCGATTTCCCTGAACCCGAAGCCCCCATAATCGCCACATATTCCCCATCTTCAATCGATAAATCAATTTCCTTCAGAACGGGGACATCCAATTCTCCCAAGTGATAGGTTTTCGTGATGCCCTCCATTAAAATCATGTTTGCCATAGTGATTACTCATTGTGTAGTGCTGAAATCGGATCTAATTTGGCAGCATTACGCGCTGGGATGCCGCCAGCCAAAATACCAACAACGAAGGAAAGGCTAAACCCTGCCCCAATCGACCACAACGGCACAATAAACGGAAATTTGAACACAGTTGCAGCCGCAAACGCGAACCCAATGCCCAATCCCACGCCAATCACACCGCCAACTGTAGAGATAACGATCGCTTCAGTCAAAAACTGCCTTAAAATATCTGTGCCGGTTGCACCTACAGCTTTGCGAATGCCGATTTCTCGCGTTCGTTCCATCACCGAAACTAGCATGATGTTGGCAATCCCAATGCCGCCGACAATCAGAGAAATACCTGCGATCGCACCTATCATCAAGGTAAATGAACCCATGACGCTGCTGAAAGTGCTGATAATATCAACTAGATTGGTAATCCGAAAATCATCGACATCTGACGGATGAATGCCATGCCGTAGACGCAGAATATTTGTCACCTGAAATTGAGCCGAGTTCAGTTGATCGCCATCAAGCGCTTCTAACCAAAATCCATTAATTGCTACACCCGTTAAAGCGTTATTACCGACAATTTGGGCAGACATATTGGTTAGGGGAATATAAATCACATCGTCGAGATCCTGTCCACCCGCCGTTCCCTTCGATTCCGCCACTCCTACCACGGTGTAGCGCTTACCCCGAATCCGTAAATCAGCCCCAATCACGGATTCATTTGTGTTAAATAATTCATCGCGCACAGTGGAACCAAGAAACGCCACAGGGCGGCCAGCATCCAAATCCCCTTGACTAAAAAAGAGTCCCGTTTGGGGATGAATGTTTTTTATGGTTGGGTAGTTCAAATCCGTGCCTAAAAGGGTAGTGGCAATGTTGGTATTGCCCCGGACGATCTGAATTGAATTGCGTTGTAAGAATGCCGAAACCGATTTAGCGGCTGGGACTTGTTTAGCGATCGCCTTAGCATCTTCCCACGTTAGTGTGCTGGCTGAACCTGCGCCTTGGCTGATGCCGCCTGTTCTGGCTGCCCCCGCCGTGACTACCATGACGTTTGTTCCCAAGGCTTGGATTTGTAACTCCGTTGACTTCTGCACACCCTGTCCCACGGAGGTAATCGCAATCACTGAGGAGATGCCAATAATTACCCCCAACATGGTCAAGCCAGTCCGCAGTTTGTTGCCCAAAAGCGTTTCGACTGACATGATCAGAACTTCACTGAAAGAGATTTTGCCCTTTCGTGGACGGCGCGGACGATTCGTTGTCTGTAAATTAGTAAGTTTTTTCATTATGGCTCTTAAATAATTTGTAATTAACGCGATGTGCAACTTATTTTTAGAACCCCTCTCCAAACCTCTCCCCCACAGGGAGAGAGGCTTTGATTATTGCTCCCCTTCCCTTGTAGGGAAGGGGTTGGGGGTTAGGTTTGAGAGAAAGTTGCACACGGCATTAATTACGAATTACGAATTACGAATTATGAAGGTCTGCCATTAGGTGTAGAAACCTTACGGGTTCCAGGTGGAAAGCTGAGTAAGACGTGTTCGTTTCCGGTTAAGCCAGACTTTACCTCGGTTTTGTCATTCACCGTTATCCCAACTACAATCGGCACAAAGACAGAATCGCCTTTGCCCTTGGCCACAAATACGCCCTGAGAATTGTTTTGTTGAACGATCGCTCCAGTCGGCACCACCAGCACATTTTTTAACTCTCCGGCTTTAAAGTCCACAGTTACATTCATCCCCGATCGCAGCAGATGTTGGGGATCTGGCACTGATGTCTTCACCTCAAAGCTGGTCACGTTTTGCACAACATCAGACTGGGTCGCAATTTGCGTTACCTGTCCAGTAAAAGTTTTCCCCGGATAGGCATCTGCCTGAATTGTCGCAACTAGACCCATCCGAATTTGGGCAATGTTCGCTTCTGCAACCTGGGCAACAATCTGGTTCGTGGATGCGAGAGCCAAGATGGAAGACGATGAAGCAGAAGAAACCGAACTACCTGCGGTAGTAGGCGTGACAAATGAGCCAGGATCGGCAAATTTCCGGGCGACAATCCCACTAAAGGGTGCATGGATCACCATATCATTGATATTTGTCTGGATAATTTGCACCGCTCCTTCAGCCGCCGTTACTTGGGCGCGGGCTTGCTGAATGTCTTCCGGTCGTGACCCTTCTTGAGAGAGTGATAGAGCCTCCTGTTTCTGTTTGAGGAGTGCCTTGGCTTGAGTAATCTCTTCTGGCCGAGTTCCCGATCGCATCAATGAAGCAGCTGCTTGTGTTTGCTTGACTTGAGTCTGGGCGCGATCGCGGCTAGTACGGAAGGTATTCAGACTTTGGAGAGCGATCGCACCTGAGTTATAGAGTTGTTGATTTCTTTTAAGATCATCGTTAGCTTGACGCAGGGCATATTGAGCATCCCTTAACTGGGCTTGGGCTTGGGCAACTTCCTGGAGTCGATTTCCATTAAGTAATTTTTGGAGATTTGCGTCTTGTTCAGCCAGTTGTGCCTTTGCTGTGGCGATGTCTTGAGTTCGATTCCCATTGAGTAATTTTTGCACATTTGCTTCAGCCGCCGCCAGATTTCCCTGAGCCTGCCGTAATTGCCCCTGAAGATTCGA
Organism: Nostoc sp. KVJ3; assembly: GCF_026127265.1. Taxonomy (GTDB): domain Bacteria; phylum Cyanobacteriota; class Cyanobacteriia; order Cyanobacteriales; family Nostocaceae; genus Nostoc. Next base: position 1,285,826 of record NZ_WWFG01000001.1, on the reverse strand, counting down.
GGCATCCATGTAAGCAAGCACCTGCCCAAGTTGTACAGAATCGCCTTCTTTAACTAGCAGTTGCTTCAGAATCCCTGACGTTTTGGGACTTACATTAACTGAACGTTCGGGTTCAACAGTTCCATTTGCAGAAACCGCGATCGTAAGATTGCCCCGCTTAACTAAAGCCGTTTGAATCTTCAGCTTTGCTTGCTGTTGAGGCACTACAACCAGTTGGTAATAAGCGAGATAGCTAACGCCAATTATGGAAATCAATATCAGTAAACCAAGTAGCCATTTATTTGCTTTTAGCTTACTGAGTCCATTCGGCTTTAGTTCTTTAGGCTTTAGTTCCTTCGGTTTTAGGGCAATGGTCATAGCTGATACCTCTAATTTCAGAATGCAATAATTGATTAGGGGGTATAAAAACTGTCTATATGATTTGAAGATTTTGGAAAATTATCAGAAAGAATTCAGGTGTCAGTAACCAGAATGAACTAGGGCGTGTTTTCAAACTGCTCGTTTAGCCTTCTAACTTTTTATATCTCCCTTAAAAAGGGGGACTTTAAGAGACTCTTCGCCCCCCTTTTTAAGGGGGGAGGTTAGGAGGATCTAAAACTTTGAAAATACGCCCTAAGCCCTACTGCACTCACATAATTGAATTATGTTTGATTCTGCATTTTGCATTTTTATTCAAGATTTTCTCTATTTTTATTAGTAATTAGAATTTTATTAAATGGAGTACTTTTAAAGTATGACAAACTGATGTTTGATTTCTAGGGTTATTTGGTTGATTACAAAAATCTCACCTTTTCATCTTGGTTATTGATAATAGAAAATAGGTGCCGTCAAGGGTTTAAATAGTGTATAAATTGTATGAATTCTACTAAACCGTTCCAAAGGTAGAGGTTATGTTAGTCAAAAATTGTAAACATTAAATGTGCGGCAAAACAAACTAAAGCTGAAATTCAATCTCAGCTTGATGAATAATCTAGCCAAATTTCAGAAATTCAACATACTAAGGCAATTATCATGAGTACTGCAATTGATAACTTCACCAAAAATCTTCATGACAATTTAGAAGCGGTTGAAGATCGGGTAAAATCGCTGAGAGAAAGTATTCAATCTGCGCCGAAAAAAACTCAAATTGAGATTGAATCTCAAATTGATGAAGCGAAGACAAAGCTAGACGCTAAGAAAAAAGAATTCGATGATTATCGGGCAAAGCTCAAAACTCAATTCGAGGAAAAAGAATCTGAAGTGAAGTCCCATGTCGAGGAATGGAAAACGGGTCGCAAAGTAAAGAAACTCGAACATCGAGCAGATAAAGCTGAAAACCATGCAGCTACGGCGACCTTCCTAGCGATCGCCACCATTGAAGAGGCAGAAAAAGCAACCTTGGAAGCGATCGCCGCCAGACTAGATGCTGAAGCCGCAACAGTAACTACAAAGAAGTAAGACACGATAAAAATAATTCGTAATAGAGCCTCCGGCACGCTCCGCGAACGTAATTCGTAATTAAAGACTGTTTCAGACCCTAAAAAAACTCTTGTTGCTTGTATAAGCATTAGGGATAAACCCTTTTTAATTATGAATTAATAATTATGAATTGAGCTTGACATAGATAAAGGAAACAAATTCATGACATATACACATACGGTTGTTGCTCATTTCCCCTCCCATGCAGAAGCAGAAAGGGTTGTATTGGAGCTACGAAAATCAGGCTTCGATATGCAAAAGCTCTCGATTATTGGCAAAGACTACCAAACCACTGAACATGTGCGGGGATTTCTCACCTGGAAAGATACGGCCAAAGCTGGAGCCGCAGGGGGTGGTTATTGGGGTAGCTTCGTCGGAGGTTTATTTGGCATTTTAGCAGGGGCTGGAGTGCTGTTTATTCCCGGAGTCGCTCCGATCATCATTGCTGGCCCCATTGCAGGAGTATTGGCGGGTTGGTTGGAAGGAACACTTGTTGGTGCTGCTGGTGCTGCTGCTGTCGGAGGACTCGCAGGTGCTTTAGGAGGGTTAGGAATCCCCAAGCACGAGATACTGAAGTACGAAACTCAAATCCAAGCAGGTGAGTTCATAATCCTTGTGACAGGCAGCAACGAAGATGTCAGTCAGGCGAGGCAGATGCTAGACAGAATTAGTCATGGAATGAGCATTTCGATTCCTGTCTAAGGCTTTGAATTATTAACCTGCCAAGATTAGACATAGAAGTGAAAAAGAAGGTAGAGACGTAACAGTGCTATGTCTCTACAAGGGTTCTAGATAACGCATATTTAATTTCTGAAGATATTTAAGAGTACTCCAAGTAAAAAAATACGCAATGACGGGTTTTGGATCATTTATTTTTTGGAACACTCTTAATACCCTCTATTGGGCTGACTCGAACAAAGTCTGATTTAATTCAGACTTTTTGCAAACTTTCAACAAACCACTGACTGGGTTGGCACTGTGATTTGATAGACGCAACAACTTTTGCAATGCCACCACTTAGTATCACTTCACCGATTAAAAAAAGAGGAAACATGACTATTTCACCCGTACAAACACTTTCCCCGCCAGCAGTGATCGACGATCCATCCAGGAACAAAACAACCACAAGCAAGCTTGCAAACAAGATTGCACTGGTCACTGGAGCATCTAAGGGCATTGGTGCCTCGATCGCCAAGCACCTCGGAGCCGCTGGTGCCACAGTAATCGTCAACTACGCCACTAGCCAGTCCGGTGCCGATAAAATCGTTGCGGACATTACGGCTGACGGCGGCAAAGCCACAGCCATCCAGGGTGACTTCTCGAAGTTGGAAGACATTACTCGCACCTTCGGTGAAATCAAGCAAACGCATGGCAAGCTTGACATTCTCATCAATAACGCTGGTGTTTACAGTTTCGGTGCCATCGAGCAGGTCACACCAGAAGAATTCTACCGCCAGTTTAACCTCAATGTACTTGGTCTTCTCCTGGCGATCAAGGAAGCCATCCCGCTTATGGGGACTGAGGGTGGCTCCGTGATTAACATTGGTTCTGCCGTCGGCTCGATGCCGCCCGCCAATAGCGCCATTTACTCCGCCACCAAAGCGGCGGTTGACTCTCTCACAGTCTCCCTTTCTAAGGAGTTAGGCTCTCGTAATATCCGTGTCAATAGCCTCAATCCAGGCTTCGTGGTAACGGAAGGCTCGCAAGAGTTTCTCGAAGGCGACGTCTACGACATGGCGATCAAGAGCACACCGCTGGGACGGGTCGGGCAGCCGGAGGATATCGGCCCGATCGCTGTCTTCCTCGCCTCTAATGACTCCCACTGGCTGACCGGACAACGGATTCTCGCCACTGGCGGTCAAACTTGGTAGACATTCAACTCAGTTAGAAGAACTGGAACACTAACTCAAGAGAACACCATGAACACCATCATTACCAAAGACGGTACAGAACTCTACTTCAAGGATTGGGGGAAAGGTAAACCAATTGTCTTCAACCATGCATATTCGCTAAACGGGGACTCCTTTGAAGATCAAATGTTCTTCCTGTCCAGCCAGGGTTATCGCTGTGTCGCTTACGATCGCCGGGGTCATGGGCGATCCAGCCAGCCCTGGCAGGGTAACGACATAGACACATACGCCGATGATCTCGCCGAACTGATGGAAAGGCTCGATCTGAAGGATGCCATGCTGGTTGGTCATTCCACTGGCGGGGGAGTGGTGGCGCGTTATACGCGGCGGTACGGGACAACGCGCGTTGCCAAGGTCGTTTTCATCAACGCGACGGTGCCATTGCTGCTGCAAACACCCGAAAATCCTGACGGACTGCCCATTGAAGTCTTCGATGGCTATCGGCAGGCAGTCATTACCAACCGCTCCCAATACTTCAAAGACCTGGTGATGATCTATTTCGGGGGCAATCGTCCTGGAGCAGACATCTCGGAAAGCCTACTTAATTCGACTTGGCTCCAAACCATGCTCTGCGGTTTCCCCGCCGCGTATTTCTGTATCAAGGCATTTTCCGAGACCGATACGACTGAGGATCTGAAAAAAATCGATGTTCCGGCTCTGATCCTGCACGGGGATGATGACCAGATTGTTCCCATCGGCAATGCTTACCGGTCGTCCAAGCTCATTCCCAACGCCATTCTTAAGGTGTATCCCGGAGCATCGCACGCCCTGATCACGACTTTGAAGCATCAAGTGAACAAAGACCTACTGGACTTCATTACCGATCGCACCACAACCGCAGGTCAGTACGATCTCATTGAAGGCTACTTCCCCCCTCGTTACACAGACACCTCTCCATTGGTAAAGCAACAGTGATATGGGGTAGGTCGATTCTCAATACTGCTCGGATAAGCAGGGGAAGCAAAAACTCAACGCCAGCCTCCATTTCTCCCCCTGCTCAAGAACAGCTTGCCTCAACCAAGAAATTCCAAAACCTACGCAGTATTGGGTCGATTCTTCTAGAAGGCATTGCCAACCGAGACCGGTAGCAGGAGAAACGCATGTTCCACAAAATAAATGATCAAAAACCCGTCATTGCGTTCGCGTAGCGTCTCGCAGAGAGCGAAGCGTTCGCAATGACAACTGGGCATTTTTTTACTTGGAGTACTCTAAAGGAATCATCATGGTAAGTAAAATTGACATCAACAAATCTGTGCCGCGTGAGCGATGGGGTGAATTTTTTGATCTGTTTTCAAGTGGTAATCGTGGACGGCATATTTCAATCGAAATCATCGATTCAGAACTCGGTGATGCAGAACTGATTCAGAACGCACCTTTAATGGCAATGGTTTACGATCGCCCCGGAAAAGGAGATGATTTGGTGATTGAAGTGGGTAAAGATGAAGTGACTTACGCTCACACAATCGATTCACCAACTGAAGTTTTAACGGGACAGAACTCAAACGGTGTGATGATAGCGGTTCGGATTAGTGACGCGGTTGGAAGAAAAACCTTGATTCAGCTACAAGCTAGTTGATATGGTTGCATAATGCTGAGTTTAGATAAAACAGCAGCCAATATTTTATAACCTGCATTAATCAATATGTCTCTTATTCAAAACAAAGTAGTAATTATCACCGGAGCCAGCAGTGGTTTAGGTGAGGCAACCGCGAAGCGACTTGCTGCTAGTGGAGCAAAACTGATGCTAGCCGCCCGCCGCGAAGATCGGCTGAAAGATTTGGTTGCAGAGATCGCTAAATTAGGAGGAACTGCAACCTATCGAGTGACGGATGTGGTAGATCGCTCACAGGTGGAAGCCTTGGCGAAGGAAACTTTGAGTACATACAGCCGGATCGACGTGCTAATTAATAATGCTGACTTGATGCCGCTCTCTCCCCTCGACCAAGTAAAGGTGGAGGAATGGGATCGGATGATCGATGTCAACATTAAGGGCGTTCTCTATGGAATTGCTGCCGTGTTGCCGATTATGCGTCAGCAAAAGTCTGGTCACATCATCAACTTATCGTCAGTGGCCGGACATAAGGTGTTTCCTGGGTCAGCAATCTACTGTGCTACTAAGTACGCAGTGCGAGCGATCTCTGAAGGGTTACGACTAGAGTCAAACGGCGAAATCCGTTCGACTAATATCTCACCAGGAGCCGTTGCTACTGAACTGACTACCACGATTACCGATAAAGACACAGCAGCAGGAATTGATCAACTTTATGCGATCGCTATTGATGCAGATGCGATTGCGCGTGCGATCGCCTACGCCATTGAGCAACCCGATGATGTTGATGTGAACGAAATGATCATCCGTCCAACACGTCAAGAACTTTAGATTTAGGTTCACAAAAGACCTAAGACACGATTAAACCAAGCTTTGCAGGGACTTAGTTGATATGGGTAAAAAATCTAATGCCTATTTGTTAGGTGGTGGTATCGGCTCTTTGGCAGCCGCCGCCTTCATGATTCGAGACGGTGGACTCCCTGGCGGAAATATTTTTATCCTAGAAGCAAAGCCCTTCCTGGGCGGAAGTATGGATGGAGCCGGGAACGCTACAGATGGCTATTCCATGCGCGGGGGAAGGATGTTAACGACCGAAAATTACGAATGCACTTGGGATCTTTTCAAGTCGATTCCCTCCCTGAGTTCGCCGGGTAAAACAGTATTTGACGAAACAATGGAGTTCAATGAGCAGCATAAGTCAAATTCTATGGCGCGTCTGGTTGACAGCCGACGGGCGAAAGTCCCTGTGAGTTCGATGGGTTTTTCCATGAAAAATCGTCAAGAGTTACTGAGGCTTACCCAAGCTGGTGAAACTGAGTTGGGTGCTAGTTGTATCACAGATTGGCTTTCCCCAGAATTCTTCGAGACTGAATTTTGGTATATGTGGGTTACTACATTTGCCTTCCAGCCGTGGCACAGTGCTGTTGAATTCAAGCGTTACTTGCATCGCTTCATGCTGGAATTCTCTCGGATTGAAACCCTTGCAGGGGTTAAGCGCACCATCTACAATCAGTACGATTCATTGATTCTTCCCTTACAGAGTTGGCTTGCTGCCCAAAATGTCCATTTCCTCTTTGATTGCAAGGTGACGGATATTGATCGCACCACCGTAGAGGGGAAGTTAGTAGTGACAGGCATTCATTATCAGCAGAGTGGTGAAAGCAAAACCATCGCGGTTAAAGATAGCGACTTGGTTTTTCTACAAAACGGCTCGATGACTGATGCCTCAAGTTTGGGGTCGATGACAAGTGCGCCTAAGAAGCTGACTAAACAGGATTGCACCAGTTGGACTTTATGGGAAAAGCTGGCAGCAGAAAACCCAGATTTTGGGAATCCGGCTGCTTTCAATAGCAGCATTGCCCAGTCTCTCTGGGAGTCTTTCACGGTGACACTAAAAAACCCTGCATTCTTCGATAAAATCGCCAAATTTAGCGGCAATCAACCGGGGACTGGCGGGCTGATTACGTTTAAAGACTCAAATTGGCTGATGTCTATCGTCCTCGCCTATCAACCCCACTTTATAAATCAGCCTGCTGATGTACAAGTCTTCTGGGGATATGCTCTTTTTGGCGATCGCGTGGGTAACTTCGTGCCTAAGCCAATGAGCGAGTGCAACGGTGAAGAAATTCTGCGAGAACTCTGCGGTCATTTACGATTCGATTTGGACATCGTGGAATCGGCAAACTGTATTCCTTGCAGAATGCCGTACATCACAAGTATGTTTATGCCTCGTTTACGTAGCGATCGACCATTGCCGATCCCTCGTAGCTCGAAGAACCTCGCTTTCATCAGCCAGTTTGTTGAAATTCCTGATGATGTCGTCTTTACAGTTGAGTATTCAGTGCGAGCTGCTCAGATGGCAGTATATGAATTCCTAAGTATCGATCGCCAAATCCCACCTATCTCGCCTCATGACAAGTCACTACAAGTCGAGTTTAAGGCTTTAGTCAAAGCGTTTAGGTAATGTTTCTCCGTCTCAGTCTTTCCCCCTGCTCCCTGCTCCCCTGCCTCTTTTGACTAACGGGCGTTTCAACGGGACAGAACTCAGATTTTTATTGTTCGAGGAACTCTCTTATGAAACCGGATTACCTGATTGTCGGTAGTGGTTTATCAGCATTAGTCTTTGGCGCTTTGATGGCAAAGTCTGGCAAGACTGTGCAAATTCTCGAAGCCCATGAGCATCCCGGAGGCTTTGGGCATACGTTTACAATGGCTAAAAAGTATACGTTTAACGCTCAGTTTCACTATGTTTGGGACTGCGGGGAAGGGCAAACCGTCAATCGGGTACTCAAAAAACTAGAGTTAGAGCGAGAAGTAACTTTTGAACGTTATGACTCGGACGGCTTTGATCACATGCGAATGCCAGAGCATAAGTTGGATATTCCCTCGCAGCCAGAAGAACTGATCCAGCGATTGTTTGATCTGTTTCCGGCTCATGGCGATCTGATTCGCCAATTTGTCAACGAAGTGGAAAAGACTGGTGCAGGTTTGAAAAAACTCTCTCCACCGATCAAGCCAATTGAACTGCTAAAACATCCAAATGAGGTATTCTCTACTGTCCAGTATCTCAACAGCACACTTCAGGATGTCTTTGACAAGTTCCAACTACCCCAAGATGCTCAAACCCTATTAGCCCTGCAATGGCCTGATTTTTTGCTGCCGCCAAATCAACTCTCTTTCTATGCTTGGGTTATATTGTTTCGAGGCTATCAAGCGGGCGCATTTTACCCAACCCAGCATTTTGAATATGTGATTAATTCGTTGGTTAATGTCATCGAATCATACGGGGGACAGGTATTGCTCAACCATGAAGTTACGAATTTTAGAGTCACAGACAGAACGGTTACGGGAGTTCAGGCGATGGATCTCACCACCCATCAAACCCATGAATTTACAGGCGACACCGTAATTTGCAATATTGACCCCAAAAAAGCCGCCAAGATGATCGGGGAATCGCAGTTTTCTAAAAGTGTGCGTCGAAAACTCAACTATGAATATTCGCCATCTAACTACATGGCTTATTGCGTCGTCAAAGATATCGACCTCCGAGAATATGGATTTGGCAAGTGGAATCTCTTTCATACAGGGCATCACGATCTAAATGAAGCCTTCACGCAGATGTACGATCGCAATGACTTTTCTAATCCTAGTTTTGCCATCACAACACCCACTTTATTAACTACAGCAAGTCGGGATTGCCCAGAAGACTGCCAGATTGTGGAATTCCTCACCGTTGCCAATTACAACTACTTCGAGGAATTACGGGAGGTCGATCGCAAAGCTTACAACCAGAAAAAGCAAGAAATCTTAGACTCCATCCTCGATGTTGTGGAAAAAAACTATGTACCGAACTTTAGAAAATACATGGTCTTCCATATCACAGGTAGTCCTACTACCAATGAGCGTTTTTGCTGGTGTCCCAATGGAAATTCCTACGGCTCCAGTCTGACACCACAAAATATGGGTATGGGACGACTGAATCACGAAACCTCACTCAACCATTTCTATTTCTGCAATGCCTCATCTGGCTATCCGGGCTTTGCTCCCACATTTTGGACAGGCGCACTGCTGTATCAACGGTTATCGGGCGACGTGATTTTAGGCTAAGAGGTTGTTTGAAAAGTTGTATGTTGTGATTTTAATCAAATTATTACCCCCCTTAATCCCCCCTTATAAAGGGGGGAAACAAGAAAATCCGGTTCCCTCACGCCACATGCTTCAAGTCGGCAAAGCCGCCCAACGCAGTGGCTCCCCTTTATAAGGGGAGGGTTAGGGTGGGGTAAAAAAATATTTGATACATCAATATCTATTAATTGAGAGGTAAATCATGAGAATCGCGATCGTTGGGGGGGGAGCCAGTGGCATGGTGACAGCTTACCTGCTCGATAAACAAGGGCATCATGTCACTGTGTTTGAACGGCAATCTACTTTAGGTGGACATATTCGGACACTGAACAAGAACGTTCAGCCGAACCAATCCGATTGTAATGAAATTTTGGAAAATGGAGTACTAGAGTTTCCAACTGTGTTCCATAATTTCATCGCCCTCATGGAAGAGTTAGGGGTGGAATTAGAACCTGTAAATATGGGTTCAGCGATGTTTTTCAAAGATGGCAGCCACTTTTTATCGGGAGTCGCAATCCAGAAGAACTTCACAGGTATCCGCCGCCTGATCGAATATTTGCGCCTCGATACCCTCTATGCTCGTTCTGCTGGATTATGGCTAAGAATAAAATTTGCTCACCTGCAAGATTTCTATAATCAGCCTTTGTCGCAATACTTGAAACGTGCTTGTACTCGCAATACTTGGCTAAAATTGCTAGTCATGTATAGCTATTCGATGCCGTTGGAACTGATTGATGATTTTCCGGCAGAATTGGCAATGCCTGTCTTACGCAACGATGTTGCAGTCAATTGGGTCAGGGTTAAAGGCGGTGTGTATTCTTACATTGAAAAAATTCTGGCGCGATTTCAGGGTGAGATTTTGCTGAATGCAGATATTGACCGGATTTCCAGAAGCTCGGATGCTGTGAAAATTGTGCGAAGGACGGGTGAAATTCAGGAGTTTGATAAAGTCGTGTTTGCTACGCCACCCGACCAAGTGATGGCGCTATTAGCAGATCCAACTGATGCCGAAATTAAACGGTTTTCTGCCTGGAAAGCCAATTATGCGACTACCTTACTTCATACAGATAGTTCCATATACAACCCCTATGGCATCAAACAACCCTCAGAATTTGATTTTTTTCAGGCAAAAAGCCAATGGGGTTATAACAGTTGCCTGAATCAGATTTGTGATGTCTCATCGCCACCAAATTATTTTCTCTCGTTCCAACTAGAGGAGTTGATTGCTAGCGATCGCATTATTCACATTCAAAAACATCACACCCCGTTATATACCACTGAATCTTTTCAATACCGAGATGAAGTAGTTGCCACTAATGGCGAGAACAACACCTACCATGCAGGAGCCTATCTTGGTGATGGCTTGCATGAAGGAGCTATAACTTCTGCCTTGCGAGTCGCTCAACTGGTTGGGTTAAGCCAAGGCTCGATTGATATCACAAATCCTAAATCAATACCACAATTTGTACAACATTGATCCATCAAATTTTTTATATAAATTTAAAAGGAGATGAACATGAGAGTTATTGAGTCTGAAATTGATGAGCAAGTTGTTAGTTCTAGGTGGACAACCGCGATCGCTATTCTGATGATCGTGTTGGGCATCATTGCAATTGCATTTCCTTTCTTTGCCAGCGTTGCTTCAACCTTACTGTTTGGCTGGATATTCATCTTTGCTGGAATTGCTCAAATTGTTTATGCCTTTCAATCAAAAGGTGCAGGTAAAGTTATCGGGAAGCTGATTCTAGGTCTTTTGTATCTCCTGGCTGGAATTCTCGTGGTGGTAAATCCGTTTCAAGGGGTGCTTGCCCTGACATTGGTGTTGGGCATTACCATTTTTGTGCAAGGCATCATTCAAGTGGCGATCGCATTTCAAATGCGCCGGATTTCACCTAACTGGGGATTAATGCTTGTAAGCGGAATCATCGGCATTATTTTCGGTATTTTCATTTGGTCTAACTTTCCATTTAACGCAGTTTGGCTGATTGGCACTTTCATTGGAATCAATCTTTTGTTTGATGGAGTTTGGATGCTAACTCTGCATTCAGGACAGCGCCGCGCTTTAGAGTAAGCCTGGGCGAATGGAATAGAGCCTCCGGCACGCTACGCGAACGCGGCTACACAAACAAAGTCCACCTCCGTGGACTAAGAGAAAATTAAAGCTTTTTAACCTGCGTAGGCAGGTTTTGCCTGTGTAGCCGCGACTTCTAGTCGCCAGGGCTTATTTATAGCTCGTTTTTCGGTAATTTTTTTAACCTGAACTCACTGCTTCATCTACGGCATACTTTTAAAAAACAATTTACTTAGGCTTAAAAAAATGATTATTAATCATCAATTTCAAGCGACGCAACCCGTCGAAAACCAAAATAGTCAACGTGTTGCAGTTTTGCTCGCAGGGTATGGTGAAGTGCAATCTTACCGCGCTCTGAGTGTTTACAACCAAGCTGCAACGAAGTACATTGCATCTCAGTTTGTGCCGATTCCAGAATGGCTATACCCTCTTGCTGGTTGGTTTCTTGCACTTCAAGATTTGTACAATTTTGGAGTTAAGCACGATCATTTCATATCACCCGAAAATGAGATTTTTGAAAAACAACGTTTTGGTATTGAGAAACAGTTACAACACCAATGGGGAAATCGGGTGCAAGTGTTCAAAGGCTTTTATTTCTGTCAACCCTTTGTGCAAGAAGTTGTAGCAGATATCATTGAGCAAGGTTTTCAGAATTTGCTGATTTATCCAATGCTTGTGGTCGATTCTGCATTTACGGGCAAAATAGCTGTCGAGCAAGTCAATGAAGTTATTGCTGCAACTGCATCTGTAAATGAGTCTCAACATTCGCCATTCAAAACAATTCGATATATTCCAGCCTTTGCGACTGAGACTGCCTACATTAATTTGATGGCGCGTAGAATTAAGGAAACTCTGAATCAGCTATTTATTGGTCACTTTTTTCAGTCTCAAATTGGTATTATATTAACGGTTCACGGTGGCCCAGAAAAAGCGCAAGGATTGTTAACTGGGGTGATTGATGGACAAGCCCTTTACGATCGCGTCCAAGCACAGTTGCAACATCAATATCCCCTAGTCTCCATCGGTTGGGTGAATCATGACACACCTTTCATCAATTGGTCACAACCCGATCTGAAACAAGCCGCGAAAAGCTTGATTACAGCAGGTGCTAAAACCATTCTGTTTAAACCCCTCGGCTGGGTGACAGATAATTATGAAACCATTCTTGATGTCGAAGATGCAATTCAATATTTGCAGCGTCAATATCCAACGGTGACTTACACAAGGCTCGGTTGTATTAATGACGATCTTGATTTTCTGAAAATAGCCGCAGAATGGGCAAATCCTCACATTGAAGCAATGCTGTCAGTGCCGCAACACCACGAGCATATTAAAACTAGAAGACTTGATTTTGACTGAACTTTGAAATAGGTTATTAAAGTTTATTAGAGGAGTAACACAATGTCTTGGTTTTGGCATAAATCAAATAGACAACAGAATACGGCACATTCCATTGCGACCGTTGCAAACAACTCGACTACAGGAGATGTTATTATAAATATTTCAACGGTCAAGGATGTTGCCAAAGCTCGAATAGATGAGTATGAACAAGAAAAAAAGTATAATAAGTCTTGTTACTATACATCTCAATGGGCAATTATTGTATTAACAGGAATCACACCTTTACTGTTAATTGTTCCCCTTCCTAATATATATCCAGCAATTTCTTCTGCTGTTGCATCAATTACAGCAGGTTTAGCCAGTACTTTTAAGTTTCGTGAAAAATATGATCTTAATAAGAACGCTTTAACCTGTATAAACATTGAAGTTGCGAATTTTAATTGCGGAACTGGAAATTATACATCAAATATTGGAGATGAGAATGCAGAAAAAAACAATAATACTTTGATGCATAATATTGACTTAATAGATATCAATCGAAGGCATTCTTGGAGTGGACTAATTTCCGCAGTAAATATTGATAATTTAGCAAATTCAAATGTAGCGGACATCACCCCGTCAGCAGAAAATAAAGTCAATTTATAAACGAACAAACTATCGTTACGAACCGCCTTCAATGCGATAGCTACGCTCGCCAAAGGCATCGCAACCCAGCGCAGCAAGAGTTAGCCGACTGGATCAGATTCTCTAGTAAGGATGCTGAGAAATATCGTGACGGGCTGACAACGGCAAGCATGGAAATAGAAGGATTTTCTGGTTGGGTGGTGCGGAACTTTTACAGTAAAGATAATGTGATGAAAAAGGATTTCCGAGAGACAGGGCTTGATAAAGTTAAATAGGAAGTGTCGGAATCGGCAGGTTGGATTCTCATTACCAGTAAAGACAATTCGGTGGCAACACTGCTGGAAGCTGGCAGACGAATGCAAAGACTTTTCCTAAAAGTGCGGGAAAAGAGTATAGCCATTCATCCGATGACTCAGATATTAAAAAAAGCCTCAACGAGAGAAACTCTAAATCAATCAATTAGGATTAGCGAAAATATTCAATTTATCTTGCGATCGGGTTATTTGAAGAGTTATCCGTCGCCAGTTTCACTACGCCGCCCCGTTGATTGGTTTATACGGAAATGATTGTATGAATAGGGAAACAATGAGATCAAAGCTATACGGTTTGGCTGCGTGTTTGGCAGCTTTGAGTATGTTTGCAGGCTGCTCTTTTAACTTGGGTAAGCTCAGAGGATCTGGAATCGTCAAAACCGAATCTAGAGAAGTGGCTGGATTTTCATCCATTTCCTTTAAATCCGTGGGTAGGGTCAGGGTGCAGCAGACGGGAAAAGAGTCCCTGACTATTAGCGCTGAAGACAACATCCTTCCGCTTTTAGAGAGTCGCGTGAAAGATCGCATCCTGTATCTGGGCGTTGCAAATGATTCCTCTTTTGATCCGACCAAGCCTATTGAGTTTGTTTTGGAGGTCAAGAGTCTGGAAAGCTTGAACATAGATGGGGTCGGCAGTATTGAAGCCAATCTGTATTCGGTGTCATCACTGCTGCGATCGTCGTTGTTGGCGCAGTATTTCCCACGGATCGCTTACTACTCTTGCGTGGTTTACCCCCTCCCCTGCTTGCATATACTGCAAACTGTTCTTACCATAGCGCGTCGCCACACTCATCAACATCTTTTCCGAGTAGCTTCTCAAATCCTGCTCTAGCAATTCAATCTGCCCTACCGCTTCATCAACCGTAGAAAGCATTGTATTGTAGCTCGATAGCTTTGTTTGCAAGGTTTGAATCCGCCTTTCATACTCCGCTAAATTCAAGCTATCGTCAAACTCAAGCGTTTTGCTAATCGATCTCATCCCCGATATCCGTAGCGTTGCCTTATCTAATACCGTAGAACTGGGTTTTAGTCGCGCCATAAATGCCTCTTTTGCAAAAACTTATGTAAAAATTACTACAGACTTGTAGTTATACTTTAGCTATTTGTCATTCTTTTCCCCTGAGTAAAAACCACCAAAGCTAAAGTGAAGTTTACGCTTAAATCTAATATTTATTCCCTAATTTCACTTGAAGGCTACCGAATTACCCCCCTTAATCCCCCCTTTACAAGGGGGGAAACAAGAAATATAGTTCCCTCCCCTTTATAAGGGGAGGGTTAGGGTGGGGTTCTTTATTTTTGAGAGGTCTATCGTGTTGAAGTACCCAAATATCGTGTTGAAGTACCCGAATATCGTGTTGAAGTACCCGAATATCGTGTTGAAGTACCCAAATATCGTGTTGAAGTACTCAAATATCGTGTTGAAGTACCCGAATATCGTGTTGAAGTACCCGAATATCGTGTTGAAGTACCCGAATATCGTGTTGAAGTACCCGAATATCGTGTTGAAGTACCCGAATATCGTGTTGAAGTACCCGAATATCGTGTTGAAGTACCCAAATATCGTGTTGAAGTACCTAAATATCACTTAACTTCTGTTGTATTTGTCCCAAAAGTTTTAAGAGGTTAGTGGTGTTCAGATCCCCCACTTATTGAAGAAGTGGGGGATCTAGCAGCCCCACAAAATTAATGGGACAGACCACGCGCTGAAAGTTTTGAGTCCGTCAAATTTTAGCTAAAATATTCTAGTGCCGTGATTTATTAGCGATCGCTCAAGTTCCTCAACGCAAACCATAACATGGCAAAAGATTTGTATCACGAGCAAGTTAAACGCGCTCTTGAAAAAGACGGATGGCAAATAACTCACGATCCATACGAATTGCGTATAGGTGGAGTTGAAATGTATATAGACATTGGGGCGGAACAGATTATTGGTGCCGAAAGGGGAAATGATAAAATTGCGGTTGAGGTGAAAAGTTTTATTAGTCCCTCAAGGATTTCTGATTTTCATTTAGCGCATGGACAGTTTTTAGATTATCGCTATGCTTTAGAAGATGAAGATCCAGAGCGAATTTTATATTTAGCAGTACCTCGTTTTGTTTATCAAACCTTTTTTAACTTAGCTTTTATTAATAGTGTGGTAAAACGCAGTCAAATTAAGCTTTTAGTTTATGACTTAGAAAAGGAGACGATTGAACAATGGATAAAGTAGCTCTTTACAGGCAATATATTCAACAACTAATCCAAGCAAAAGCCGATCGCTCGATGAAATCGGCAAAAGATGTTGAGGCTCAACCTATTTTTGATACGGAGCGCGATCGCTATCAATTGGTGTATGTGGGTTGGAAGCAGAATGATATCAGGGATTATGGATGTTTGCTACATTTGGATATTAAAAATGGCAAGATTTGGATTCAATATGATGGTACGGCAGATGGAATTGCCTATGAGTTATTAAAATTAGGTGTACCACATGAAGATATAGTTTTAGGTTTTCAACCTGCTAGGGTGCGCTCTGATACTGAGTTTGCTGTAGGTTAGGTTTAAATATTAATTGATGAATAGCGATCGCTAGTTCAATTTTCATCAAGTCAAAAGCGGGTATCATTTCCAGCCATGCGATCGCCCTGGAGTTAGAAAAGTCTATTTAACAGGCGGAAGCTTTAGTTCTATGCCTAATTTGCTCCCTATTTGCGCAACATTTGAGTTGGATTTTGTCAATATTTAAATAGGTTTTATTTTATTGCCTTTTCGACTTCTTCGCAAATTTTCACCCAAGCTTGGTTACATTCTGCCTTACTTAGACTGTCGAGGGGTTTACTTGGAGGGTGAGCAGCTTGGTATTCTTGGATGTCGGTTTTTCTGTATGAGCTTGCACTAATTGGAATCCAGAAAATGGTTAATCCCTCTTCTTCGGCTGCGTTGAGTAAGGGGGGTAGCTCATGTTTGTGGATGAAATCAGAGGCTATAAAGTTAGGGCTGACTAGCAGGATAGCAACTTTAGCCGTCGCTAATGCTTTTTCAATCTCGGTTTTCCATTTTGCGCCAGGTTTGATTTTGGTGTCATCCCAAACGATCAAACCTTCTGCACGAATATAGGGTTTTAGTTGTTTTTGCAGTTCTGTTAACCATTCTGCATCTTGATGACTGTAACTAACAAATATTTGGTTTCTGATGCTTTCTGACATAATTGGTTCCTTAATGGGGAATGATTCAATAATTTCTTTGTCTATTTGTTGTCTTTGTCGAGTTCTTATATCTTCATACCCATCAAGTAGTTGACGCAAATCGAGTTTTAATTTTAGTTTGCCGATGGTGATTGTGCTTTCACCCATTGATTCGAGTCCGAGGAGTTCTTGGTAGTCAAGGGGCGGGTGGTTGGGATGGTTGGGGACGGGAACCCATTCGGTGATTTCGAGATTAGGCAGACTTTTGTGAATTTTTTGGAAGACATCGCGGAGAATGCCGAGAAATAAGCGACGGGTTTCTTTGCGTTCGCTAATGGTGATAAAAATTTTTTTGTCTTCGGGATCGGCTTTGATCCGAGCGATGTTGTAGATTTCGTTGTTTTCTTGATATTGCAGCATTACGCCACTGCGCCAATAGATATGCTTATGAATTTTTTCGTGGGTGTTGACGATGAAGCGGGAAATGATGCTTTCGGGGAGAACTTTGTAATGGTATTGAAATTCCAGGGTTTCGCCTTCTAGTTCTGTTTCGTCTGGTTGGTCTTTGGGCAGAAGTCCCGCAATCAGAAATTGTGGTGGGTAACAAGCTAATTCAAAGCCAAGCTCAAATTCTTTCATCAGTTCAATCAGATAGCCATGACGCTTAGTAGGGTAGCGCTCTGGATTGAGGATGCGGATGAGATCGGCGGGTGTGAAAATGCCTTTGGTTTGAGTTTTGAGGTTTTCATCGCTCAGGAGCGCATAAATGCCTTCTGTCACCCAGTTGGGTTTGAGGACGTTGGTATCTTTGAGGATGGGATGATCGCGGAAGTTGAGAACTAAGCCAAGTCGATGGAGGAGATCGATGAGTTGATCTTGGTTTTGTTCTTCGGGAATCTTGTTTTCGTGGCAGATGCCGATGTATCGGTTGTAGCTGATGAAGTCTTGGGGCATGGATTCGAGTTGTTGTTTAACCTCGAACCATGAGAGGGGTAAAAGGTCGTAGACTTCTTTGAGGTTGCCGATTTGCTCCAAAATAGCGGCGCGGAGTTCATCAATGCCGATATTGTCTTGGCAAGAGGTTTCGATAATCGCTTGGATGTTAGAATATTTTTCGCGTAATGCTTTGCGATTGATGTCGAGGGGTTGTTCGTCTTTTTTGTTGCCAACGATAATCACGGGGGACTGTCCGCCGAAGCTTTCGATTAGTTTGAGCCAATATTCGATGCGGTTTTCTTCTTCGCTGGTGCGACAATTACAGACTAGGAGATAGAGGCTGCGCTTAGTGAGAAAAAACTGATGGGTGGCATGATAAATTTCCTGTCCGCCAAAGTCCCAAACATTGAGGCGGATGTCTTTGCTATTGACCTGGACGTTCCAAGTTTCCACATTGAGTCCGTCGGTTTGGGGTTGATTTTTATCATATTTATTGCGGATTAGTCGCTCAATGAGGGATGTCTTGCCGACGCTGCCTTGTCCAATGAGCAAGAGTTTGGCTTCGTTGAGTGGACGCACTTCACCGCTACGGAGTAATTGAAAATAATTGAAAATTTTTTTAACTGAACCAACATGATCAAAAGATCCTAAAATCTCTGGTGAAATAGGAAGCGGATTTCCCTGTAAATCTAGAGTTTCTAATTTTGGCAAACTTTCGATCGCCTCTGGAATCTTGGTTATTTGGTTGTTACTAAGGTAAAGCTGCGTCAGATTGGTTAAATTAGCGATCGCCTCTGGAATCTTGGTGATTTGGTTGTAACTGAGGTCAAGCTGCGTCAGATTGGTTAAATTAGCGATTGCCTCTGGAATTTCGGTTATTTGGTTGTAACTGAGGTCAAGCTGCGTCAGATTGGTTAAATTAGCGATTGCCTCTGGAATCTTGGTTATTTGGTTGGATCTGAGGTCAAGCTGCGTCAGATTGGTTAATTTAGCGATTGCCTCTAGAATCTGCGTAATTTGGTTGGAAAAGAGGTAAAGCTCTGTTAGATTGGTTAATTTAGCGATCGCCTCTGGAATCTGCGTAATTTGGTTGGAAAAGAGGTAAAGCTCTGTTAGATTGGTTAATTTAGCGATCGCCTCTGGAATCTGCGTAATTTGGTTGTTATAGAGGAAAAGCAAATTCAGATTGGTTAAATTCGTGATCGCCTCTGGAATCTGCGTAATTTGGTTGTTACTAAGGTCAAGGTTTGTCAGATTGGTTAAATTTGTGATCGCCTCTGGAATCTGCGTAATTTGGTTGTTATGGAGGAAAAGCATAGTCAGATTGGTTAAATTTGCGATCGCCTCTGGAATCTGCGTAATTTGGTTGTTAAGGAGGGAAAGCGCAGTCAGATTGGTTAAATTTGCGATTGCCTCTGGGATCTGGGTTATTTGGTTGCCACTTAGGATAAGCTGCGTCAGATTGGTTAAATTAGCGATCGCATCAGGTATTTCAGTTAGCTCTACTCGAATTAAGATAAGTTCCTCTAAATGTAGTATTTGCGTTACCACATCGGGAATGCTCTCTAAAGGATTGCCACTAATATCCAACTTCCGCAAATTAGGCAAACCCAATAGTTCGAGAGGAAGCGTTTTTAAATTGTTGCCTGAAACCTTTTCGAGAACGCGGCCTCCTACTCCTTCATAACCTTCAATCTTCTTTCCCAAAATCAAAGACTCAAGCTGCTGCAACTTACCAATTTCCACAGGTAACTCAGTCAACTCTTGCCCCGACAAGTCTAACTCTCGCCAACCCTCAGCTACAGCGCGATCTATCAGTTGTAATAACTCATCCTGCGTCATAATTCCAAGGAGAAGGGTAAAAGGAAAGAAGATTGATGAAGATTATCTTAACTGATTAGGGAAAATGCTAGACCATCATTTTTTGGCGATCTGTCAGTTCGCTGTTTGGAATATTCTGGATTTAGGCGATCGCTGTTCAATACTGTTCGGATAAGGTTTTTTGGTGATACGCCCTAAATCACAAAGACGCGATAAATCGCCGTCTCTACAATAATCAGTCCTTTGTAGAGACGGCGATTTATCGCGTCTCTTGCCTTAACCGAACCGTATTGGATCGCTGTTTGAGATATTGCAGATTTAGGCGTAGGCGTAGCCCGTCGTAGACATCGCGCCTTGAGATGATGGGAAAAGGCGATCGCATAACTTTAAATCTGGTTTATGGCTATCTCTGTTATTATACCTGCGATCAATTTTTGGCATTCTTTACAAAATTTACTGTTACGTTTTATATCGTATTCAATCAATTCATTCAGGAAATAGAACAACCATCCGTCACACTAAAACCAATATGGAAAATGAAACCAAATTGACGCTGATTAAAATTATTCACACGTTGATATGGGTATTCTTCAACTTTGTGATTTTCTATATGCTTTATGCCGCAATCGCAAATAAACTCGATCTCTGGCTCTGGATTGGTTATGGATTTGTATTTATAGAAGGGTTAACTCTACTAACCTTTAAATTACACTGTCCATTAAATCTGCTTGCCCGAAAATATTCAAATTCAAAAAAGGACAATTTTGATATTTATCTTCCAAGTTGGTTAGCCAAATATACTAAGTCGATCTATACATCTATTTTTGCAATCATTTTTATCATCACAATCTATCAAATTCTGAATTAAAAATACTGGCGGCAATAATGACTAAACAGATTTCTCTCAATACGCTATGGAATTCTGCGACATCTAATGATCGTGTATTCCACTCAGATGAACTCTCTCACCTGCCAGAATCAACAAGACGATATCTCGAACACGCGATCGCTCCTGGAACCAAAATTGCATCTGCGGTTCGATTGCAGATGCACGGCGAAATTAAATTGAAGAGTTGGATTCCATTCAAAGCAGAGCAAGTTATTTGCTGGGAGCATGGACTGATTTGGAGTGCTACGGCATGGATGAATGGTTTGCCAATTGTGGGATCGGATCGAATTATAGACGGTGTAGGTGCAATGCAATGGAAACTTTTAGGAATTTTCCCGGTGATGACAGCTTCGGGTTCCGATATTACGCGGTCTGCTGTTGGTCGTCTTCAGTCTGAGTCAATCTGTTTGCCATCTGCGTTGTGTGGTGATGATGTGTCATGGACAACAATGGATTCATCACATTTACATTCCAGTTTTGTAGTGCAAGGTGAGAGAGCCGAACTAGATTTTACCATCGATCAAACGGGACGGCTCAAGACTTTCAAGCTGCCGCGCTGGAATAACCTTGATGGCTCTGAGTTTCATTATATGGACTTCGGTGGAATTATGGAGGAAGAACGCACATTCTCTGGCTACACTATTCCGACTCGTCTACAAATTGGATGGTACTTTGGCACTGAGCGGTTTAAGTCAGAGGGCGAATTTTTCCGAGCCACAATCGATGATGCAATCTATCGGTAGAACGATTAAACATCAAAGAGTATTTTTTACCAATTCTGTATGAAGATGCAATAAATCCTATTTAAGAAAAACGAACCGCAAAGGACGCAAAGAACACAAAGAAAGAAAGAAAGAAGTTAAAAGGGTTTAGCGCAGCCTCACAAAGAAATGGTATTCGGATTAGCGGAGCCTGACCTATGCAAGAATTTCTATTTGCTCTAACACTATCAGCTTTGCCTGTTGTCAGCAACTTCATGGGAGCAATGATTGCTGAAGCCTTACCATCATCAAAACAAACATTAGGACTTGCACTGCACGCTGCTGCTGGCGTGTTGTTGGCAATCGCATCTACTGAACTAATACCAAGAGTTGCGATCGCTAAACCTGTTTGGGCAGCTATTCTAGCGTTGTTTTTAGGTGGAGCTTTTTTTGTCTGGATTAATCAGCTTCTCAAGTTAAGCAAAAATCGACTGCGTGGTGTTGATCATAATACCGTTAGTTGGGTGATTTTTCTGAGCATTGCCATTGACTTATTTGGCGATGGCTTAATGATTGGCACCAGTTTAACGATCGCACCTCATCTAGGGGTAGTCCTGGCATCGGGGAGAGTTGTGGCTCACATTCCCGAAGGATTTGTCACCAACGCAGAGTTTAAGAGTCAAAATATGCCGCGAACACAGCGATTTTGGTTACTTGCGGCGTTTCTTATCCCTGTTTGGCTGGGCGCGACGCTGGGCTATTGGGGATTGCGCGGACAATCTGATCTGCCCAAGTTAATTGTACTTGCATTTACAACAGGCACTTTAATGGTGGCGATCGTTGAAGAAATTCTGCCGGAAGCCCATCAAACTCAAGATACAAACTTATCAACGTTGACGTTTATCGGGAGTTTTGCACTTTCAATGTTGTTCTCGTCTTATCTTGAATAACTCAGCAACTCTATATTGTTCACAAAACTCTAGTTTCCATCAACTTGATCGAACGATCACTTTTTGTAATTAAACTCGCCTAATCTCGTAAATATTTAGACTAAAAGTAAACAAATTGATGAGGTAAAAGTTTTTTACCAAACGAGCAGACCTACCCTTTAAATTTGATTTGATCTCCAAATAGAAGTTGGCAGCAATATTTACGACTGTTCAGCACCTCTTTTGTTTAATAAAGCAAGAAGATCACACCCTTTTTTAATCCAAAACTTTTCTTCAATAGGAAAGATATCCTCAGGATATTCATTTGCAAAATCGACAAACTCTCCTTTCCAACCATCTGGCAAATAACGCTCCATAGGCACACCATCCGGATAAAATGCACCAACCTCACAGTTGTCAAAGTTGACAAACATAATAGGAAATAAATCCTTTACATCCCACCAGGATCTGGCTGACGAATATCTCTGAACCAATGCTAGACTCAACTCGTCCTTATTCACCTGATACTTTGACATAAAATCAAGAAATTGTTGAGCATTCTCTTGATTCACTACATGAATACTAAATCTGAATGAGTCGTTAAACTCCGGAACATTATATCCATGCATAATGAACTCAGCGCGCCACTTGTTTACATCAAGAACCCATAAATCTCTATCACAACGGAACCAGTAGATTCTATCTTTATGGCGGACAACTATCACAACCTCTTCACTATCTAACACTGTCATTTTGTATTACCTTTCGTAACTTTTCCTGACCCTTGAACTGCAACTTATTCAAGCCATCCAGCCCAAACAGATGGTAATTCATATGATAGAGCCGGAGTTGTAGGATCAACAATCTTAGGAGTAAGTCCCCCTTGATTTAAAGGATTATCATTAGAGGATGTTTGAAAAGTCTACGCTTGTATCTATATCCCCCCGATCCCCCCAATACATCCGAGGGAATAACCTTCTCAAAGTCCTCCTTTTTAAGGAGAAACTGGACATGAAAAATTGTGATAATCAGGAGTAGCTTACTACCCACCGCAGAATAACCCGCAATCAAGAGGTCAGTGATGCCAACTGCAACAGACTTTAAAGACTACTATGCCATTTTGGGAGTAAGCAAAACCGCAACCCCCGAAGAAATCAAACGGGTTTATCGCAAACTTGCCCGCAAATATCATCCTGACCTTAATCCTGGAGACAAAGACGCAGAAACAAAGTTTAAAGAACTAAATGAAGCGAATGAGGTACTTTCTGATCCAGAGAAGCGGCAGAAGTACGATCGCTTTGGTCAGCACTGGAATCACCCTGGTTACACTGAAGCGCCGCCACCTAGTTCCACTAATGTTGGTACAACCGACTTCGATCAGTACGGCGATTTTGATTCGTTTATCAACGATCTGCTGGGTCGATCAAGAGGTAAAACCTCCACTGGTGGCTTTGATAATTTTAATGGTGGATTTCGTTCTCAAGCTCCCGCACCGGATACCGAAGCTGCGATCGCACTTACATTTTCCGAAGCATTTCACGGTGTCCAAAAGCGGCTGCAACTCGATGACGAAACCATCAACGTCCGCATTCCCGCAGGTGCAAAACCAGGCAGTCGAATTCGGCTCAAGGGTAAAGGTCGTCCTAGTCCGTTCTCTCAACAGCGTGGCGATTTGTATCTAACTATCGAGGTGTTAACTCATCCCTTCTATCGATTTGAGGGCGATAACCTCGTTTGCGACATTCCAATTCGCCCTGATGAAGCGGTTTTAGGGGCAGAAATTAGCGTGCCTACCCCCGATGGTAGCGTGACAATGAAAGTTCCCAAAGGGGTGCGATCGGGGCAATCCCTAAGACTGCGCGGCAAAGGCTGGACATTGCCAAAAGGGGGACGAGGTGATTTATTTGCCAAACTTCAGATTGTCACCCCGCAAGACCTGAGTGCGATCGAGCAAGAATATTACGAAAAAATCCAGGCAAACACTAGCTTTAACCCACGTACCCAATTAGAGGAGATAAAATTATGACCTTCAGCCTTTCAAAAACCGTGGTTTCACTAGAAGGTGAACAACTTTACAGCTTTGAATATGCTGCGTTGATCACTAAGACTTCGATTACCCTTGTGAAGTTTTACGTTGAGTTAGGCGTAATCGAACCCATCGGTGATTTGCTACATTCCCGCGAGATTGCGCGAATTGCTCAGATTCAACGCTTGCGTCGAGATTTGGGGCTGAACTTAGTCGGAGCGGCAATGGTGCTAGATATGACGACTGAAATTGCCCAATTACGGGCACAGTTAAAAGTGTATCAGTCTCATTCATCGAACTCGTTATGAGCGATCTGAACCAACAGTCAAAGCCGGCGTTAGATCAAGAGCGCAGCGAAGTGCTGCAACAGTTGGAAGATTGGCTAGAAACGCCGATGCTGGTGCTGGGCTTTGCTTGGTTAGGACTTTTTATTGTTGAGCTAGTTTGGGGGTTGAATCCTCTATTAGAAGCGATCGCCATCATCATTTGGATCGCCTTTATCGTGGATTTTGGGATCAAATTTCTTGTCGCTCCCCGCAAAATTTCTTACCTCAAACACAACTGGTTAATCGTCTTTTCTCTGCTTATCCCGGCTGTGCGAACCTTTCGGATTGTGGGAGTCATACAGTCTTTGCAATCAGTTCATGTGGTTCGTGGGTTACATTTGTTGGGAGTTATGGCACGAACCAATAGAGGAATGCGGTTACTCGCAACAAGTGTTCAGCGTCGAGGAGTGCGCTATGTGGTGGGATTAACTGCAATCGTCATCTTGGTTGGAGCAACTGGAATTTATGCGTTTGAACACAAACTTTCTGTTGGTACTGTTGGTATAACTGACTATGGCACTGCCCTGTGGTGGACAGCAATGGTGATGACCACGATGGGATCTGATTACTTTCCAAAGACGGCAGAAGGAAGGGTATTATGCTTTTTACTAGCACTGTATGCGATCGCGGTCTGTGGTTATGCAACAGCAACGCTAGCAGTATTTTTTGTTGATCAGGATGCCGAGAATGATCAAGCAGAACTGGCAGGTGCAAAATCAATTCAAGCCCTGCAAGCAGAAATTACCGCACTGCGAACTGAGATTCAAGCCTTAGCACGACAAAATTTAGACCAATAACTTCCAAAGTATCGCAAATTAAATAAAACCTTGCTGTCATAGAAAATCTTCCTCAAGAACAATACCTTTGCCAATTTTAAAGGGTAGGCTAACAATTATTTCTTGTCAGTCCCTAAGTTAACGCAAATCAGTTGACTAAACCCAAAAAATTAAACCGATGAATCCCCAACTCTCCACGTTTTGGAGCTTACCTTATGAAGACGTTAAGCCAGTCTCCCAATTCATCTAAAAAGCCTAAAACGGGATCTAGCTCATCTAAAGATGCATCCAACGCGCTTATCGATATCGCTCAACATGATGTGGATGGAGTTCTGCACTTATTTGACACTTCCCTGGAGGGGCTGACTGAGACTGAAGCCAAGCAGAGGTTAGGGAAATCCGGGCTAAATGAGATCGCCCGTCAAAAAGCGATCGCGTGGTATATTCAACTGCTGAAAACGGTGACTAATCCCCTCTCGCTTTTACTCATTGTTCTGGCGACGATTTCACTATTAACTGGGAGTCCGACAGCCGCCTTGATCATTTTTGCGATGGTGATTTTCGGTGGTTTGCTGCGCTTTTCACAAGAATTTCAGTCGAACAAAGCCGCCGAAAAGCTGCGGGAAATGGTGAGTGCAACCGCAACGGTGAGCCGCAAGGGTGCCGCACCGAAAAAAGATAAGGGAATCACAGCCGGAAAAGAAATTGCCGTAAAGTTGCTGGTACCTGGTGATGTCATCTTTCTTTCAGCCGGAGATATGATTCCAGCCGATGTCAGGCTGATTGCTACCAAAGATTTATTCCTCAGTCAGTCAACCCTCACCGGGGAGTCTCTACCCACTGAAAAACACCCAGAACTCCCAGATCACAAGGAGAAAAACCCACTAGAGTTAGTCAATCTCTGTTTTATGGGTACGGCGGTAGTCAGTGGTTCTGGAACAGCCGTTGTTGCCGAAACGGGTAGTCATACTTATCTAGCATCACTGGCTAAAACCGTTAGTGGACGCAAACCACGCACGAGCTTTGACAAAGGCGTGAATGGCGTAACTATGCTGCTGTTGCGCTTTATGCTGGTCATGGCTCCACTAGTCTTTTTGATCAATGGGGTGGTTAAAGGCAATTGGATCGAGGCATTCACATTTGGTTTATCTGTGGCTGTGGGATTGGCTCCAGAAATGTTACCTGTGATTGTCACAGCCAATTTGGCCAAGGGTGCAATTACCATGTCTAACAAAAAGGTGATTGTCAAAAACATTGATGCAATTCAAGATTTTGGCTCCATGAATATTTTGTGTACTGACAAAACAGGCACTCTAACTCAAGATAAAATCGTCTTGCAGAGGCACTTAGATCCCTACGGTCAAGAGAGTACAGATGTTCTCAAATATGCCTATCTCAATAGCTTTTACCAGACTGGCTTAAAAAATTTATTAGATGTCGCCGTTCTCGCTCACAATCAAGAACTTGAATCTTTAGACATTGAGAAAAACTACCAGAAATTTGATGAAATTCCCTTTGACTTTGTGCGTCGTCGGATGTCTGTTGTCGTCGAAGAAATGGGAAAACAGCATATCCTGATTTGCAAAGGTGCGGTTGAAGAAGTCCTAAAAGTCTGCACTCAACTCAAAGTTGATGACAAGGTTTTGCCAATGGATGAGTCAGTCCGCACCAAGGTTGCCGATTTACAACAAAAACTAAACTCTGAAGGGTTACGGGTAGTTGCAGTGGCATACAAAGTGATGCCAACGGATCAATCACATTACGCGATTCCCGATGAGAGTAATTTGGTTCTGTTGGGTAACATTGCGTTTCTCGATCCGCCCAAAGATTCCGCAGCCCAAGCGATTAAAGCCCTCAAACGCAATGGAGTTGATATAAAAATTATAACTGGGGATAATGAAATCATTACTCGTAAAATCTGCAAAGATGTTGGCTTACCTGTCCAAAATGTTTTATTAGGTAGCGATATTGAATCTTTATCAGATAATGAATTAGCTTCATCTGCTGCAAACACAACTATTTTTGCTAAATTTTCTCCGACTCAAAAAGCCAAAATTATACAGGTGCTGCGAAAGAACGGCAACGTTGTAGGATACATGGGAGATGGGATCAATGATGCAGCTGCTTTGCGGGAGGCAGATGTGGGCATCTCGGTTGATACGGCAGTCGATATTGCTAAAGAGTCGGCAGACATCATTTTGTTAGAAAAAAACTTATTAATCCTGGAATCTGGGGTAATCGAAGGTCGCAAGACTTTTGCCAACATCATCAAATATATCAGAATGGGTACTAGCTCTAACTTTGGCAATATGTTTAGCGTCTTGGGTGCGAGTGCTATTCTGCCATTTTTACCGATGCAGCCAGTGCAGATATTGATCAATAATCTTCTCTACGACTTTTCGCAAACGGGCATCCCCTTCGATGATGTGGATCAAGAAGCCCTAATCAAGCCGCCGAAATGGAAAGTTGATAATATCCGGCGCTTTATGATCTTCATTGGCCCAGTTAGCTCTATTTTCGACTATTCTACCTATGCCTTGATGTGGTTTGTATTTGGGGCGACTTCTGTAGACAATCAAGCTTTGTTCCAAACAGGTTGGTTTGTCGAAAGTCTGATGACTCAAACGCTGATTGTCCATGTGATTCGCACGCCTAAGATTCCTTTTTTCCAGAGTCGGGCTTCTTTGCCCATGCTGTTGATCACCGCCACTGTGATGGCAGTCGGAATGTATCTGCCATTTTCTCCAATTGGAGCCGATTTAGGGTTTGTTCCTTTGCCAGCCGTTTATTTTCTTTGGTTAGCTTTAATCTTAACTTGCTATTGTATATTGACTCAATTTGTGAAAACTTGGTTTATCAAGAAATATGGATATACCTAAGAGGGTGTTTGAAAAGTATTTTTGGTAACATCAAAGTCTCCCAAACCTAACAAGAACAGCCCCTTCCCTACTAGCGTTGGGGAGTAAGATTCAAACCTATTACGCCAGCCAAGGGCTTGTACAAAAAGCTATTCATCTTCGTCTCCTGATGGTCGTTCGCTCTCGCTTTGTTGGCTGTTCCACTCTAAAACAATACGCTCTAACATTTCATCCTGCGTACAGTTATTTACAACAGCGTATTGCTTAATTAACTCTCTTACTTTCAGACTAATGTAGCGTATATCTAGTGGGTTATTTCTTGCCGTTTTCATAATCTTCTCCCAGAATATTTAAGCAGTTTTACTGTTTCTGTTACTAACTGCTTCACCAAAGGCTTCTTGTGTGTACACCGTAGCCTTGAAAGGAGAGGCAATAGTTAAATTCATAACAAAACCTGCGATTAAGATTTTAAGTGCAAAGCGGGATTGAAAAAACCGTAACTACAAGGGAGGCTCAATAACCGGGTAGTCTAAATCAAAAGTACGAGAGAATCACTTGCATGGTTCAGGTGAAACATTCTGCTTCTGTACTATGATTTGGTGTTGTTTGATTTTGTGAATTAGTTGATTAACTACGACACAACACTTAATTCTTGATGATTTTTGCAATCCAAACCTCTTTCAGGAATTAACCAAAAGAATTATTGCCATTCCCTATCCTCAAGTTCCTTCTGAGGCAACAATAAGGTAGCTTCAATTTCTTGCCTAATAGCAGCTGTCACTTCACAATTGCTATGCAGACAATCGAGTAGTAGTTGATTGGCATCATAGTAGCGTTGCAACACTTGCTCTTGTTCAGAGCTAAATTGCCACTCGTGGTTAATATTGCGATAATTAATCACCGTCTTCTTTACCTGTTCAGCCCAAGCTGAATAGTTCGTTTGCGACCATAGCTCAAACCGTTGTTGACTTTGACCAGAATTTGGCAATTCGTCAGAGAGTTGTTGCAGGGATTTATGGAGTCCTACATCCAGAACAATACCCAAAATGTTGCTCATAGCTTCTCCGCAGGCGTGGATGTGAGCAAAGTCCTGGTTTCCATCAATTGCACACTCCAGCAGCAGGTCATCTAATGCCGCATCCAGAAACATCCCCTGGTCGAGGCTGCTGGCTAGGGCAAAGTGGGAAGCTATGTGAGGAGTCCGACTCAAGGCCAGGTAAAATGCTCGAACTGTCGCATCTTTTGATTGGGTAGGAATACTGCGAGATTTTTGGCTAGCCCAGGTCAAAAACTCTTGTAAATAAGCATCTTCGGCAACGAGTGTATCAATCTGTTGCTTCATCAACTGTACTAGAGAGTCTGCACTCCTGAGCATGGTAGCGGTTAACAAGAAGATTTCGCGCCAGTGGGGTCGGTGATATGATTCACCAGACCAGAGAGCGCTTGCCCAAATGCCTCTAAGTTATGGCTGGCAACGATTTTCCTCGCTGTGAAATATTCTTGAAATGCTAGATAGGAAAAGGAAAAAATTCCCCGCGCCCGTTCTGCCAATAGCCCATGTTGAGCCTCAATTGCTTTGAGCGCCGCTTCGCTTTCGATTTGCAGTTCCTCTGCATCCATTGGCACGTTGTTGAGATTCTGAATATAGTCACCAATATATTGCTCAACGACGCGTTGCTCAAAAAAGTACTGACCTTGCTCAAATGTCGCTGCGGCAATTTGACTCAATAATTTGAGCTTTTGTGGTAATAAAAACCCTCGGTAAACTTCATCCCGTTCAATGCCTCTGGCTTCATCCCATTTGCCCAATAGAAGGTCTAAACCTTCCTTATAAAAGTCAGTCCGCTTAGTCGGAAATTTTTCTTGACCGTGAAACACCCAGCAGGCAAGATGCAGAAATAGGGGGGTGACGACGAGTTGGCGAAATTGCCAATTTTCAGCTAATTCCAACTTCTGAATAAACTCAACGGACTTGGCCAGACCATCTTGAATGTTGGTCTTGGTAAAGGCCACAAACCATTTTTGAGCGAAGGCTCGGATTTGTTCTAAGGTAAAGGGAGCAATTTCAACATCGGTAAAGCCTCGGAGTCTGAGTTTTTGAACTGCTGTTCGACAGGTCGCCACGAACTGATTTGTGTGATACTTCTCTGAAAACCTGCGAATTTCGCTTAAGACAGCATTGCTTTGTTGGTGAAGAACTTCATCCATACCATCAAGTAACAGTAATACCCTGCCTGCACTAAGTAAAGTTTCAATTACTGAAGGATCGGAAATTCCAGATGTAAGGAACTCCTGGCTGATGTATTTTAATAGGCTGAACTCGTTGGTAACAATAGATTCTTCAGCAAAATTTTTTAGGGTGATGAAGATTGGCACCTGATTTGCCGTAAATGCGTTTTGGTTACACTGAATGGCAAGATATTGCAAAAAGGTGGTTTTACCTACTCCTGGTTTGCCTAGCACCCTGAGCTTGGAGTATCTTTCAACTGCCTGTGTACCAGGTATTTGTTTTTCGTCAGCCTCACCTAAACCAAAACGGTCAAATTCTTTGGGATCAAGGTTTTGCAGATCGCTGATTTCTAAGTACTGAAGGCTAGCAATCTCCTCCAAAATATTTACATCTATATATATGTCATCGATCGCAACTGGACGGCTAATATCTAATAACTGCAAAATACCACACTGGTCTTGAATTTTTTCAAAGCGTTGCGATCGCACTTTTTGCACTAATTTATCAATATCCACCACAGGAGGCTGGGCGTATTCTTCTATTCCCAAAAATTCTGCCGGGGGATTAGTCGCAATCTCCCGCCAATTTAGTTCTAAAATCAAACAAATTTCAATAAAGGTATGACGCTCAACTGGACGACCACTGAAAAACCGCCAAATTGGTTGTCTAGTCTTGAGGTTGACTTCTGCTGCTAGATTGTCTTGTGTCCAACCCTTGCGAGCAAACGCTCTTTTAGCCTCTTGAATCCCAGTGAGTGATGCTTCGAGCGATCGCTTGACCATAGGAAAAAAACTTCTAAAATCAAGAACTCAAATTTTTATTAACATCTTTTATCCTAGAGCTTTTTTTATGGTAATAAATCCCTCCTTGGTTAAGGTTATACACAATTAAGAAAAAATACTCTAGCTCTAGTGAGATCCTGTTACATATATTAATTTTTGTAATAAACTCAAACACTATGAACTTATTTTATACATTTCAAACTTTGAGCAATACCTAATCTCAAGCACCCATCTGTCATACTCTATGAAGTACAGATTAAGAGGATGTTTGAAAAGTCATGATTGATGTATCAAATATTTTTTACCCCACCCTAACCCTCCCCTTATAAAGGGGAGCCACTGCGTTAGGCGGCTTTGCCGACTTGAAGCATGTGGCGTAAGGAAACCGAATTTTTCTTGTTTCCCCCCTTTATATCGGGGGGATTAAGGGGGTAATAATTCGATTAAAATCACAACATATCACTTTTCAAACAACCTCTAAGTGCTGATCAATATTCGGCCTTATTCACTATGATTTTAGCTTGAAGATAAATATGAATTTTTTATTAATTAGTAAAGTATATAAAATCATTGAGCTTGCTGAATTAATCTATTCCCCAAAGTCATCAGATATACTGTTTGGGAAAGTAAATATACCAGAAACTTTTCTAGACAAATTGTCTAATTATTTAGAAGATTTTGAAATGACAGGAAGAACATCAGTCAGAGTACTACATAAATATGTAGACGATTTTTCTTCAGAAGAAAAAGCACAAGTTATAGCCCTTATCTGGCTTGGTCAATATTTATCCTGTGAACAACCATCAGACTTAAACGATTTAATTGCACAAGTACTACATCTCATTCCTCAAAACCATACAACTAGTTATATTATCGAAAAGAACTTCCTAGCTAAATATCTTCGCTCTGGGCTGAAAAAAATAAATAATAATCACTGCAACAATTAAGTTGAGTAGCTGCGTGCGGTCTTTTATATCTGATAGTTAGTAGCTTTTAATGATGATGTCGCTCCTTGTCTGGAGATATACGACCTAGAAATGCAAGATAGAGTGGATATTTTGGTTGAGCAGAAAACTCATAACTAATAACATCTATAGCGTTGTTAAATAGTTGAGTCCTAACCTTAGTTCCCGTTATGCTTTGGAAATACTAACATATAGTTGATTTTGAGCGAAGAATTGGCTCTTGCTTGCAGTGGTTCTTAAGAAATGAAAAATAAGTACAGTATTTAACTAATTCGTAGCGAATTAAATTTGGCTAGACTCCGTATTCCTACCCTACGGGAAGGCGAAACGCCTATACACTTATTTTGCTAGCTAGTGCGTTTAAAAACGCTACGATTTCACCCAAAACTGGACTACGATTTACTCTTATCTGCTTCTTTTTGCGCCGCCTCACTATATTTCTTATATAGTTGAGTCCGAATTTTAGCTTCCTGATAACGGCTATGGTTTTGTGGCACCGTACTCATTAAATCTGAAGCCCGTTGCCACTTAGCAGCAATCTCTAACCACTGAGTTGAGGTTGTAGCTGTTTTCCCAGATGTAGAAGCAAGATTTGCAATTCGCACAGATATTGCAAATGGATCGTCAGATGGCTGATCAAAGCTATTGTTAGGAACATGAGGTGCTATTTGAGGCTTCGTCTCTTTAGTCTTTTCTGTAGTTAAAGATTTGGAAGTTTCTAGTTGCATTAGGTTTTTCAATTTATTACCTAACTGGGCATAAACAATCCAACTAAGCAATAATAGCGAGCATAAACCAACTGCTGCTAATATCTTGGTTTTAGGTTTATTGTTGTGTTTTTCTTTGTTGATAAGTACCAAAGGACGAGAAACTTGAGTTTTAGGGAAATTTGGTTTTCCTAGTTCAGCTTGAGCTTCTGTGAAATCTTTAATTAGTTGCTTTACAATGTTGGGCTGAATTAAGGCGATTTCCTGTGACCAAAGTAATTGGTTGTCGCGATCGCTATCTATTTCTTTTAACCACAGTAATTGTTGTTCTCGAACAATCCGACTGTTGATATTAACTCGGCGAATGTGACGCGGGGCAATGGACTCAAGAATTTGCTGGATTTGTTCTACGAGAGAAGCTTGCTCAAGTTGCTCAACCCTAGCCGCCTCGCACAGAAGTTGTAAGACACCATCAGAAAAAATGGCTCTAGTTCTGACTCCAGACTTAGCTAGTTTTTCGTTCAATAGCTGAATAATCGCAGCAACGCTACCTTGGTGAGCTTGCCAACCGATATCGTTTATTCGGTCTAGCATCTGAGGTTTCGTGATAACTCTTCCACCCTGATTGATTAACGTACTCATTAATTTAGGGACTCTTTTCTACTGACCTTGATCTTGTCTTCGATTTTACGAGTAAAAAGATGAGTTGCCAAATAAAATCATAAAAGTAGAACCTTCCTTGTTGGTTTGGCAAGGATGCTCGTCACGCTGAGTTAATTTGACGCTCCCAAGGCATGAAAGCGTGGGATTCTGGAACTGAAACTGCGCTTTCAGGGTAACGCCCATATTGGCGGACAAGCTACCTGTTTGACATAGTACCTCATGATGTCTTTTAGCGATCGCCTTTAGTGAGGTTGAGATCGGTGAAGCAACCACCAGAAGCGATCGCAAATATATACAAGATTATGACGATCGCATCTATGCAAAAACCAGAAAACTCTCTTTCCCCCTGAGGCTTTCATGATAAGTCTTAAACGGATATGATATCATGTCCGGGTAATTAGTTATGATTCCCACAGTCATTTCACCCCTCCCCTTAATCCCCTCCCTTTACTAAGGCTACGGTGTACACACAAGTCGAATTACCCCCCTTAATCCCCCCTTATTAAAGGGGGGAAACCGGAAAATCTTGTTCCCTCCCCAATACATACGGGGAGGGTTAGGGTGGGGTAAAGCCTCGGTTAATCAGCTATTTCAGACTTGTGTATACACCGTAGCCTTAGTAAAGGGAGGGGAGACAAAGCATAGCTTTGGCGGGGTGGGGCTATTCGAGTTTAATAAGTAATCAAGCGGACATGATATGATCCGAGGTGATGTGTTACTTTCAAAGCCAATTACCGATCGCAATCATTGGTGCCCAATACGCAGGATTGTCATAACTAGGGTTTATCCCTTCAGATGGCGGTAATTTTTTAGCATTAATCATTCTAATTTGGGCTGTTTGCAATGCTTCTGCAATACTCATGCCAGCGTTGCGGTAGTTGGTGTAAAAGGTTTTGACTAATTCGGATGTTGACTCATCTGTGACACTCCACAAAGATGCGATCGCACTTTTAACCCCAACTTGCAATGCAACTCCTGCTAATCCTAGTGTAGACCGATCGTCGCCAACTGCGGTTTCGCATGCAGTCAATGTCAGTAGTTCGACGCTATCCGATTTGCTGTTGAGGTTTCGCAGTGAGTTTTCTAATTGGCTAATGGTAAGTTTTTGGTTTTTGCCTGTGACAATAAAGGTGTCTTCAGGAATAATCCCAAATTGAGCGTGACTAGCTATGTGAACAATAGGATATGTGGTTTTGTCAAGTGTTTTCTGAAAACTTTCAGGAGAAAAGTCCCGATCCATCAGGTCGGTATGATTAGGAAATATACTTTTAATTGCATTAACCTCATCAGGAACAGCAAAAAGCGCATCAAAAGTCTTACCGTCGATTGTGGCTTTTTGGGTTAAACCCAAAATTAACGCCTTTTCTGTCCTGCGATCGCGCGCTTTGGATGTGGTAAGTCGTAAGCTGGGGGTTGTAGCAATAGCATAGGTTTCAACTAAATATTTCTGTTGTTTCCTATCATAAAGTGCTGCCATTGGGACACTACGTAAAAACCCATCCTGAATAAATACCAGGGTTTTGACTTTCTCCGGTTTTATATCATCAGCAAAGGGGCGAATTATCCAATCATAAAGCTGTGCCGCAGTTGTTGGATCGTAGCTAAATTCTTCTTTTCCTTTAATTAGTCCTGTGCGAAACTCGGCAATTTTTTTCTGTAGGGTATCACTGCTAATTATTTTCCTTTCACCTCGTTGATTGGAGTCTTCAATCCACCTAAATTTAGTTGGTTGATTGGGTAACTGCAATAACATCCCGGTTTTGCCATCTAAAATTATGGAACTCAAAAACCCAGTATTTTTAAAGGCGACACTATTATCCTTCAGGAGTTCTCCCACCTGTTTAGGGTTCAAGGCACTTAAAATGCAATCATTGCCAAAATAATTTTGTAATTCTGCTAATTTCAATGCATCGATAGTTTTAACTACTGCTGATAATTCCTTCGCCTGTCGTTCATCTGCGTAGACGTAGCCTGTCGTAGACTTTGCACCAACTTCTAGCAAATCGAGACGCGACTGGGCCAATCTCCGGTACAATGGACGCACGACATCGCGGAAGTCAAACTGTACATCCCTTTCGGCGGTTAAAATATCGCTGCGAATATCTTCTAGGGTATCAAATGCTCGTTGATAGGATGCGATCGCTTCTTCTTTTTTTCCCTCTTGTCGATCTAAAATGCGTCCTGCTTGCCACTCCCACAAATACAAACTATCTTTTGCACTCAACTTGTTATCTGCTGCGATGATAGCAGCTTGCGTATATTTTAATGCTTTTTCATTATCTGGACTACATTCCCAGAAATGACCCAAAGCACCGTTAGAATAAGAAAGTAGACGATTATCTTGTAAATTTTGACTCACTAATACTGATTTTTGTAGCAAACTTAATACATCTGCATTTGGTAAAATCAAGTTAGTTGGACAGTAAGTAAAGGTTGAAGTTCCTTTAGCATCTGACTGCAAGTATGCTAAATCAATTGCTCCATAAACTTTTGTCGCTGAATCGGGTAGAATTTCCAGAATCTTCAAAGCATCGTTAACGGTTTTGTTAAATTCCTCATGATTAATAATTTTGCTTTTATTTGTCTGAGAACCCAACTGAATTAGATTTAACAATCCTCGCATCTCTGCTAAAGATTCTTTTTGGTCGCTGGCGAGTTTTGTACTTTTCTGGAAATATTGGTGAGCTTGATTATAGTCTTCTATAGACTTTTGAGTAAATTCATTTTCTTTACTATAAATGCCAGCTTTATTTGCAGAATCGGCTTGTAACTCTCGCAATTGAGCGCGACTTTTGTAAGCATTGCCCAAACTATTTAACACCAAAAAGTCATAGGCTGGATAAAGTTGTTGTGCTATCTCCAAAGATTTAATTGCTTGGTCGTAATAGCCGATTAAGCGATATGCTTCACCAAGAATTCCCAAGGCTGCAACTTGACCGCGTTTATCGTTGTATTTTGTGGCGATTTGTGTAGCACTTTCGGGAGTGCATTCTATCTTTTGATTTTTATCGGCCATTTTGCCACACAAAAGTGCGATCGCTTTGCGGGGTTGTCCCAAATTGCTGTAAACTTGGGCTAGCTCTGACTTCATGCGTCCTACTTGCTGGATATTTGCTACAGCGCCATAGTCACTAATTGCTGCTGATAACGATGCGATCGCTGCTTTATTTTCTCCTATTTGTTGGTAAGCACGCGCCAAATTTTCATTTACAACCGCTGTAGCTGCTGGATTATTTTTATACTGATTTAATGCATCTTGCCAGTGTTTTACCGCATTCTGAAAATTTCCGGCATTATAGTCTTTAACTCCTTGTTCAACTAATGCAGTGACATTTGGAGTTTGTGCAGATACGACTTGTCCAAACAAAAGATATGTTATTACAGTTGTCAAAAATAATACTTGAATAAATCTGTAATGCCGATTTGGTTTTTGTTGTGGCTGAGTAGAGAAATAAATTAGTCTCTTACAGATGTTTCCCACCTTCAGCAACATCTGCATCCACCAACGCAAAGAGGTTAATATTTTGAGATATTTATTTTTCGCTTTCATATTTATACACATAAATAAAATATGTACTTAGCTTAAATTACCAGAAATCAGCAGAAAAAACTGAAATTTTTTAAAGTGTGCAGTTTTCTGCAATTTACCACTGCTATTTTTTCTATCTGGGAACCGGAAGTAGTTAAAGTCTGTAACCAGCAGATCCCCAACTTCTCAAAGAAGTCGGAGATTTGGTTCCTGTGGGTTTGAGGATTGTTATGAATATTTAGAGTGTAGCAGTTGTATTTCTTAAGCAAACTTAATTTAATTACTGTCTGAGACTAAGCCTTCTGCTGATATTATTGAATGATGATTTAAGTATTAATACCCTCCAAATATTAAAAATGAAATCAACCAAAGACTTTCAAATATACTGGAAAGATAGTTTGATTTGGTCTTTAAAGGTAGTGGCATTGCTCGGATGCTTCACTGCGTTAGCGGAGCTTATCATAGATATCGCATTTTTTGAAAAACCTGTCTTTGCTCAGAGTAAAATCATCCCCGACAATAGTCTTGGCACTGAAAGTTCTGTTGTTGTATCTTTTGATAGTTTTGGTTTACCAATTGATGTAATTAATCGTGGAGCAATTCGCCAAACCAACTTATTTCATAGCTTTCAAGAGTTTAATGTTGGCCAAGGTCGAGATGTTTATTTTGTCAACCCTAGCAACAATATCCAAAATATTCTAGCTCGCGTTACAGGTCAGAATCGCTCAGATATTTTTGGTATTCTTGGTATTTCCAATGCTGCTGGTGTTACATCCAATCCTAATTTATTTTTAATAAATCCCAATGGGATTGTATTTGGAAAAAATGCCAGTTTGTATGTACCAGCTTCCTTCGTGGCGACAACAGCAAACGGGATTCAGTTTAGGAATCAGGGGGTTTTTAGCGCGACAAATCCAGAAGCACTACCCTTATTAACTATTAATCCTTCGGCATTGTTATTTAATCAAATTAATAAAAATGCCGCAATTCAAAATAACGGTAGTTTAATAGTTCCTCTTGCTAGAAGCTTGGCTTTAGTCGGCGGTAGCATCAATCTAGATGGGGGAATGTTATTTGCTCCTGATGGGAAGATTGACTTAGGAGGGTTAGCAGAAGCAGGAACTGTAGCCCTGGGTTTAAATGGCAATAATCTTAACTTGAAGTTCCCTGAAAATGTGACCTTAGCGGATGTATCCCTTACTAATCAAGCGTCCCTATATGTGCAAGGTGCTGGTAGCGGTAATATTGCAATCAATGCTCGAAATTTAGAGATATTAGGCGGTAGTATCCTTGCTGCTGGTATTGGGGCGGGTTTAGAGAAACCTGAAACTCTTGCAGGAGATATTACCCTTAATGCTACGGGAGACATCAAAGTTGCAGGTTATAGAAGTGCAATTGGAAATTTTGTACTCCCAGGAGCAAAAGGCAATGGGGGTAACATTACTATAGATTCTGGTTCATTCTCATTACAAGATGGCGCTTTACTTTCTGCCTCAATTTTTGGAATTGGGAATGCAGGGAATGTGACAGTGCGTGCAAAAAATGCTGTTTCCCTTGCAAATGCTGCCATTTTCAGCACAGTGGCAGAGGGAAGTATGGGTAATGGTGGCAACATCGACATCAGTGCTGCTTCACTCTCACTTACTGATGGTGCTTTACTTTCTGCCTCAATTTTTGGAATTGGGAATGTAGGGAATGTAACAGTGCGTGCAAAAAATGCTGTTTCCCTTGCAAGTGCTGCCATCTTTAATAATGTGGAAACAAAAGGCGTAGGCAATAGTGGAGATATCAATATCAAAGGTAGTTCTCTATTCTTTACTGGTGGCACTATAGTTAAAGCCTCAAATTCTGGACAGGGGAATGCAGGTAACATACTGTTAGAGGCTCAAGATAATATCTCTGCCAATAAAAGTTTTATTCTCAGCAATATTGGCAGTCCTGAAAGACAGACGGCTAAGGGCAATGTTGGTAATATCTCACTCTTGGCGAGAACAGTTTCTTTAACTGATGGAGCCCAACTGCAAGCAGGTTTCTATTCCGGGGGTCAGGGAAATGCGGGACTCGTGTCTGTCAAAGCTCAAGAAAGCATTTCTTTTACAGGTGCAAACAGTGGGATATTCACCAATGTAGAATCAGGGGCGGTGGGCAATGGTAGCGATATTCAAATCTCTGCGCCATTGGTTTTTTTTACTAATGGCGCAGCAGTAACTACCAGCAATGCGGGACAGGGGAATGGTGGAAAAATCACTATTACATCTGGGTCATTCTTACTCAATAATGCTGTAATAACTACCAGCAATATCGGACAGGGAAATGCAGGTAATATACAAGTAAAAGCACAAGACAATATCTCCCTCAATAATAATAGTTTGGTTGAAAGCAATATTGGTAGTCCTCAAGGACAGCTAGTTAAGGGAAATGTTGGTGATATTGATCTCTCTGCGAGAACAATTTCCTTAACTGATAGGGCGCAACTGCAAGCGGGTTTCTATCCCGGAGGTGAGGGAAATGCGGGACTTGTATCTGTCAAAGCTCAGGAAAGCATTTCTTTTATAGGTACAAACAGTGGGATATTCACCAATGTAGAATCAGGGGCAGTGGGCAATGGTGGCGATATCCAAATCTCTGCGCCATTGGTTTTTTTCACCAATGGCGCTGGAGTAACTACTAGCAATAGAGGACAGGGGAATGGTGGAAAAATCACTCTTACGGCTGGGTCATTGTTTTTTAACAATGGGGCTGGAGTAATTGCCAGCAACTTTGGTAAAGGTATTGGCGGTACTGTAAATATTAATGTGAGTGATGCACTAACAATATCTGGGAATAGTTTTATAAATACCAAACTTGGTGCTGGTGCAATTGGACGTGGTGGGGATATTAATATTCAAGCGGGAAATATTTTTATAAGAGATGGTGTAACAATCAGTTCTAGTAGTTTAGGTGAAGGGATTGCAGGTGATATTAACATCAAAGCTGACACTTTAGGTCTCAATAAAAGTCAAATAACGGCTCAAGCAGCCTCAACTGATGGTGGTAATATCAACTTAAACCTTGCTCGATACTTGCTGCTACGCAATGATAGCCAAATTTCTACCAACGCCGGAACAGAAAAACTAGGTGGTAATGGCGGTAACATTAATATCAACTCAAAATTTATCGTTGCAATTCCTAACGAAAACAGCGATATCAGTGCTAATGCCTTTACAGGAACAGGTGGAAATATCGAAATCAACTCCCAAGGTATCTTCGGTATCGAAGCACGGACAAAACCAACAGAGAAAAGTGATATTACTGCAAGTTCAGAATTAGGAATTGCGGGTGTAACAAATATAAATACACCCGATAACAGTTCTATCCAAAACAGCTTTACCGAATTATCACAGAACGCCATCGATACCAACGCACTTATTGCCAATAGCTGCATTTCACGTGGCACTAAGCGACAAGAAAACTCTTTTACTATTACAGGTTCTGGTGCTTTGCCTACTAATCGTCCTGGGGTTTTGGTTTCTACCTACCCGACTGGGGAAGTGAGAGGTATCAAAACTATATCGCGTCCTTGGAAAAAAGGCGACCCAATTATTGAACCGCAAGGATTGTATCGATTACCCAATGGGCAATTGATCTTGAGTCGAAGTTGTTCAGCAATATAAATTCACATCTTGGAAAAATCTGGCGTTGCAGTTTTCTGTACAATAGCACGCACCATCATGCGATCGCACCATCCAAACTCTGCATCTATATATGCATAAAAGGTGAATGCATTCTCTAGTTGTTTCCCCTAATCTGAGTATTAAAGAAACGGTTAATCAATCAAAAAACAACTTTCTTAACCGTTTCTGAGGAAAATTTTGTAATTTTTATTTACTCAGATTGAGAGGTTTATTATGCTTACCAAATTATTTGGCAATACACTTTTAGCAACAACTTTGGCTTTACCAATAGTACCATTAACTAGCCAAAATGCTTTTGCATTTGATAAACGCGACTTCTTAGTTTACAACAACAATGAGTTAGAAATAACTCAACTGTATGTATCATCAGCAAAGTCTAAATATTGGGGTAGTAATATTCTTGATTCAGATATTGTTGGTGGTTCATTTGACACAATTACATTTAGCAATAATAGCAATCAATGTATGTATGATGTAAAAGCCATTTATAGCGATGGTACTTATGATCTCATGCATCAGGCTAATCTTTGCAGCACCTATGGAATAACTTTTTATGGTCATGGAGGCGACTATCAATAATCTTAATTGAAGATTTCTAAATCGGTCTTTGATGATTGCAGTTAAGTGCAATCATCAAGAGAACTATTATGGTATTTTAATTAAATAATTATATTGTGTTCTCAGCTATAGTCTAAAAACACAATTTTAGAGGTTCTGCTAACATCATGTCTGCTTGATTACTTACAGTAGTTTTTAT
The DNA here is from genome assembly GCF_026127265.1 of Nostoc sp. KVJ3. Taxonomy (GTDB): domain Bacteria; phylum Cyanobacteriota; class Cyanobacteriia; order Cyanobacteriales; family Nostocaceae; genus Nostoc. Next base: position 1,244,704 of record NZ_WWFG01000001.1, on the reverse strand, counting down.
GTATTTGAACTACATCTGTCGTCAGGGTACAGCAATGCTCATTGGTGTCAACTTAACGCAAAAATGATGTCCCGCAGGGAACTTCAGTTCCTTGCTAATAGCAAAAGTCATCTAAAGATGACTAAATACCCAAAAATCTTTAGTCTACTTCAGTAGACTTTAGCTAAAAGCCAAAAAACTTTAGTTCAAGGTGGGTGATGAAGCCAACAGTTAAGCTATTCCTAGCTTAAGTTGACGACCTATGAGCAATGCTGTGCCCCTACCGCGTGGTATATCTACCTGAAAATAGCTGTAAATACAAGTCCGATATACGAGTATTTTAGCCTCTTAGATACCTGATAACAACTTGCAAAAACTTAGACAATATATTTGACAATTTTTACAAACCATAATATAAACAATGGGTTTCTACCTCCGGTTTCAACAGCTTTTTTTCATCTTATTTTCTTGCATCAGCATCACTCAACTTGCAGCATTTGCCCAATCGACACCCCCATCTGGAATCACAATTCCCCCCAATATTCCGGGAAAAGTGGAAGAAACCATTCCTCAACCATCACCATCACCAAATATTCCTCCCACTCCACCAGCACCAACTGTTCCTATACTCCCATCACCCCAACCGGAAAATCTACCTAATACCACCTTTCCTAGCGGCGAAAGTTTTTTTGTCAAAGAAATTCAAGTTACAGGCTATTCTGTTTTAAAAGATGAAATCATCAAGTTAAAACAACCATTAGAAAATACAAAGATCACATTTGAGCAATTATTGCAACTGCGATCGCAAATCACCAAACTCTACGTTGATAATGGCTATGTTACCAGTGGTGCATTTATTCCCAACAATCAAGATATTGCTAGCGGTGTTGTGCAAATCCAAGTTGTGGAAGGCGAACTTGAAGGAATTTCCATCTTAGGGTTAAAAAGATTGCAAACTGCTTATGTGCGTTCCCGGATTGCACGCTTGGCAGGTAAGCCTTTAAATCAAAAACATCTCGAAGAAGCGTTGCAATTATTACAACTTGACCCTGCCATTAAACGAGTCAATGCCGAGTTAACCGCAGGTAGCACCCCAGGTAACAATATTTTACAGGTAACAATTACCGAAGCGCCAGCATTCCACGCTGGGGTAATATTTGCAAATGACCAATCACCTAGCGTTGGTTCAGAACAAGGGACTGTATTTATTGCCCACGATAATTTATTAGGGTTTGGGGATAAATTCAGTGCTGAATATGCCGCTAGTGAAGGTTTAAACATTTACGATATCAATTATTCTATCCCCTTTAACGCCCTAGATGGAACCATTGGTGTCCGCTACAGTAATAGTGATAGCCGGATTATTGAAAGCAAATTTCGTGATTTAAATATCCGTAGCGAAGCGGAAACCCTTTCTTTTAACGTCCGTCAACCCCTAACTCACACACCAAACAACGAATTTGCTTTAGGTTTAGCATTTGATTTACGGCGCAGTCAAACTTTCATCCTCAATGATATTCCCTTCTCCTTTACTGAAGGGCCTGAAGATGGGAAATCCAGAGTTACGGTAATCCGTTTTTCTCAAGATTGGTTACAACGTAATGCTAACAGTGTTTTAGCGGCGCGATCGCAATTTAGTTTTGGCATCGATGCAATTGATGCAACCGTCAACAATAGTGGTACTGATGGGCGTTTTTTCTCCTGGGTGGGACAATTTCAATGGGTACAACGCCTATCTCCCCGCATTTTGATGCTGGCTAAAGTTAACACTCAACTTACTCCTGATTCCTTACTGTCGCTAGAAAAAATTAGTATTGGGGAGTGGATACAGTGCGCGGCTATCGTCAAAATGAACTTGTTGCTGATAATGGGGTAGTTGGAGGTGTAGAAGTTCGTATTCCCCTAGCATCGAATGTGGAAACTTTACAGCTAATACCCTTTTTTGATATTGGGACAGTTTGGAACAATCGCGGTAGCAACTTCGACCCCCAAACTATTGCTAGCCTGGGTTTAGGTGTAAACTGGCAACCTATTAACGGTTTGGTATTGCGTGCAGATTATGGTATACCATTTGTGGATACTAGCGATCGCGGTACTTCACTACAAGATAATGGCTTTAATTTTTCAATCCGTTATCAGCCATTTTGATATTAAGTCAATCAGCGCTAATATTTCTTTATATATTGGTAAAATTGAAATGCTCTTTCATTAAACCTGATGAGTCAAATCCAAGCCGAAGCAAAAACATTTACTTTCGATGAATTTATCGAATGGTATCCAGAGAACTCAGAACGGCGCTATGAATTACATCATGGGGTAATTGTTGAGATGCCTAAACCCAGAGGCAAGCATTCCCAATTAACAGGCTACCTGATTGAAAAACTATTTATAAATATTAGAGAGATAGCCAAAGGTGATATTTGGTTTATACCTAGAGAATCGATAGTTAAACCTAATAGCAATCAGTCAGGTTACGAACCGGATATCATTGTTCTTAATCAAGAAACTATTGGTAGTGAAACACGTTGGTCAACCGAATCAGTTATTCAAAATGCAACTTCAGTCAAATTAATAGTAGAAGTTGTTAGTATCAATTGGCGTGATGATTACTATGACAAGTTCGGCGACTATGAAGAAATGGGTATTCCCGAATACTGGATTGTAGATTATGCCGGGTTGGGAGGACGCGATTTTATTGGCAACCCTAAACAACCTGCTTTTTTTGTGTGTGAACTAATTGATGGAGAATATGTCAAGAGATTATTCAGGGGGAATGATTTAATTGTCTCCCCCACTTTTCCGAAACTTAACCTAACCGCACAACAAGTTTTTGATTTGTAAAAATCACTATATAGAAATCATATTTAGATTGCCTGAAAAAATAATAAAACTAGCCCTTTCAAGGTGACTCGAAAAATTTCTTTTTTCTCTCTGCGTTCTCTGCGCCTCTGCGGTTTAAAAGTAATTTATTTAACCGCAGACAAAGCGTCTCGCCGCTTCGCGAACGCAAAGGTTTTGTAGCTTTTTCATTCTGTTACATAGTTAGGTTTATTTGTACTGACTTACTTAAGTCTCGATCAATTTGAACATTCTCGACTCAATAACATCTGTCCATTATTCAGCCGATATAGCCCTTGTGGTTCAATAATTGGGTCGCCTTTTTTCCAAGGACGAGACGTAGTTTCAACACCTCTAACCTCACCAGTTGTATAGGTAGAAACCAAAACCCCAGGACGATTGGGAGTCAAAGCACCAGAACCTGTGATGGTAAAAGAGTTTTCTTGTCGTTTAGTACCGCGTGCAATGCAACTATTGGCAATAAGTGTATTGGTGTCGATGACTGGAGATAATTCGGTAAAGCTATTTTGAATGGAACTGGTATCCGGTACATTAACACTAATCACACCTGCAACCCCTAATTCAGAACTCGCAGTAATATCGCTTTTTTCCGTTGGTTTTGTCCGTGCTTCGATACCAAATATACCTTGCGAGTCAATTCGGATATTTCCACCGCGCCCTTCAAAGGCGTTAGCGCTAATGTCGCTATTTTCGTTAGGGATAGCGATGATGAATTTAGCATCTATATTGATGTTACCACCATCACCTCCGGCTTGGGCTGTCCCTGCGGTAGTAGAAATTTGGCTACCATTACGTAGGAGTAAATAATTTTGGGCGATGAGGTTAATGTTTCCTCCTTCACTGCTAGCAGTTTGAGCAGAAATTGCAGCTTTATTGTCAATTGTTAAAGTTCCTGCTTCTATCGTGATATTACCTGCATTGCCAGTACCTTCACTATTTACTGATACTTTTGCAGCATCTCTAAGGGTAATATTAGGAGGGTCAATAAATATACTGCCTCCCTGTCCAGTAGAGCCAACAGTTGTGTTAGCAAAGATTCCGCTTACGGCTCCTTCATTAGTGATAACATCGGTTACTCTGTCTGTTGAGCCAGTGTTTTTGATGCCTTCAGCAGTGCGTGTGAGTCGTTGAGCAAAATTTGGATCGCTACCAGCAATAGTGATATTATCTTTAACATTGAGTCTGATATTACCCGCATTTCCAGCACCACGAGTATTTGTAATTACTTGTCCGCCGTTAAGAGCTTTAAAAGTGTTGGCATTAATTGTGATATCACCGCTTTGACTGTTATTAAAAGTGCTGGCATTGACTATTGCACCGTCTGCGACTTGAAAGTTATCTGTAGTAACTGTAATGTTACCAGCATCGCCGGATGCTCCTCTATCAGTTAAGGTAAATAAACCACTGGAAAAGCCTAATAAGCCACTACCTGATAGTGTCACAAAATCAGAAGCATTGATATGAATGTCGCCAGCTTTTCCTCTGCCACCAGAAAAATTTCCAAATTGTCTAAAAATAGATGTGCCAATTTGTGAACCACTTTCTAAAGCCAAAGTTTTGGTGTTGACATAAATATCACCACCTTTACCTATACCCCCTACAGCCACAGTACTGTTGATAAAGCTGTTATTTGCAAGAAAAATATCATTTGTATCAATTGCGATATTTCCTGCATTGCCATTGCCAAAAGTACTGGAAGATAATACCGCACCATTGCTCAGAGATAACGAGTGGGCATTTAAATTAATATCTCCAGCTTTACCTATACCAGTTGTACCTACTTGCGTAGCGATCGCGCTAACCAAACCATTAGAAGCAAAACCATCAAGGGAAACAGCACCACCAGCAATCACTTTGACATTACCTGCATTTCCTTGTCCATAAGTAGCTGCTTCTATTTGAGAGCCATTTTTGATGCTGATATCATCAGTTGTATTAATTGCAATATTCCCAGCATCACCCTTGGTATAAGTACTGGAAATGAATGCCGCGCCATTGCTTATAGACAAAGCACGGGCATTAATATCAATGTTGCCGCCTTTGCCTTCAGTAACTAATCCAGAATTCCCATTAAATACTTGAGTACTTATACCGCTACCAAGACCATCAAGGGAAATAACACCGCCAGCAGTAACTGAAATATTTCCGGCGTTCCCCCGCCCAGCAGTCAATGCGCCCACTGTAGAGCTATTCGTGATGCTAATATCGTCAGTTGTATTAATTAGAATATTTCCTGCATCACCTACACCAAAAGTCCCGCTCGATACTTGTCCTCCATTACTTACAGAAAGTGACCCAGTTTTGATTTGAATATCTCCACCTTTACCTTCACCGCTAAATAATAAAATAGTTGTCAAACCAGTACCTATGGCACCATCTATTTTCACAGCATCGCGGGCATCAATCGTGATATTGCCAGCATTGCCTTTTCCCAGTATGGCAGTTGATATTTGACCGCCATTTGTTAAGAATAGCGAACCAGTTTTCACCTGGATATTTCCTGCATTGCCATTTTTATATGCAGAAGTGCTTGCATTGCTTGCTAAACCACTGCTAGCTATACCCTCAAAAGTAATAGTGTTTTTCGCATCAAGAAAAATATTACCTGCATTACCTTGCCCACTGCTAATTCCTTGAATCAAACCACCATTTTGAAATAGCAGTGTACCTGCGGTAATGTGAATATTACCACCATTACCAAAAGCATTAGAACCCACAGTGCTAGATACTTGACTATTTAATAGTGGCTCTTGACTTACAAAACCTGCAAAGGTGACATTATCGCGGGCATTGATAGTTATGTTACCTGCATTACCATGTCCATCTGTACCGTTAATTATTTGTGCGCCATTGGTGACAGAGAGTGATCCTGTTGTCACCTGAATATCTCCTCCTCTACCCATACCACCAGTTAATAACTGGCTTTTTAACCCAGTTGATGAATCGAAGACACTACCATTAAACTTGCGAGTTCCAAAACCATCCAAATTAATTGCATCATGAGCATCTACAGTTATATTTCCTGCATTTCCTTTACCAACACTGTCACTAATAATATAAGCTCCATTAGTTAATTTAAAGGTATCAGTTGTTATTTGAATATCACCTGCATTCCCTTCGCCACTAAAGCTTACGCCGTTATTAATATTACTAAAAAAAGTATTTTCATCTTTACTGTCCAAGCTAATATCGCGGGCATTAATAATAATGCTATCAGAGTCACCTTTTCCATAGGTTCTAGCTTCGATTGATGAACTATTTTTAATTTCTAAGGAGTCTGCATTAATAGCAACCTTACCGCCATTACCTACGGCTCCTTTGCCTACGTTAGCCTGAATTCCATTGATAATTCCAGGTGTGGCGTTAGCAAAGGTGACATTACCTCGAACATTGATATTGACATTTCCTCCATTTCCGCGTCCCCCAGGAAGATTATTTGCTGCATCTTCAATATTTGCTAACAACTGAGAATTATCAGCTAAAGAAAGTGATCCAGCAGTAATGTTGATATTGCCACCTTTACCAACAGCGCCAGCACCTATACTACTAGACATCACACCATTGACAAGAGAAACAGAATCAGATGCTTCAATAAAAATATTACCTGCATTACCAGTTCCAGCCGTACTAGTCGCAAGCGTAGCAAGATCGTTTAGTAGCAATGAGCCAGATTTAATGCTGATGTTACCGCCATTCCCCGTGCTTCCCGGAGACACAGCACTGTAAATAATACTACGAGATCCATTTATTGTCCCTGTAATATTCACAGCACCATCCACATCTATATTGACATTACCTGCATCTCCACGCCCAGCAGGTCGATTTAGATTAGTATCTGCTCCACGGATAAAAGTTTGCAGTTGTGATTTATTTTTTAGAGAAAGGGAGCCAGATGTAATGTTAATATCTCCACCCTTACCTATTCCCCCAGCTTCTATGTTGCTAAAAACAGAACTGTATTCAAGAGAGACTGCATCAGGTGTTTGGATAAATATATTGCCGGCATTTCCTATCCCAAAAGTACTGTTCTCTACATAGGAGTTTTTCAGGGAAATCGCTCCCGTTGCACTTAACTTAATATCACCAGCCTGGGTATTGCTATTCCCTAAACCCCTACCGATACCAGCATAAAGAAATGAATTAGACATCTCAAAATTACGGGCATTAATGGCAATATCTCCCCCACCTGCACCAAAAACACTAATAAATGCTTGATTTGAGACAGAGACATCAGCTAGCTGCACATCATTGGGAACATTCAAACTTAATGCATTTCTTGTCGCATTTAGTCCCACATTTCCTGGTGCAGCTAAACCAGCTACCTCGACTCTGCCACCGTTAGCTACCAGCCCACCCCCATCTAAGTTGATATTACCACCAACTAATAGCAAGCTTTGCCCATTAGGTACTCTTAAGCCTGTAACATTCACTCCAATTGGGTTTACTCCTGCGGGTGCTTGGGATTGGTTGATTATTCCCCCACTTTGATTAATCTGATTAAATAACAACGCCGAAGGATTCACAGTCAACAATGGTGCTGCTTGGGGATTTGTCGCACTAAAATTTCCCTGATTGCCAAACTGGACTCCGTTTGCAGTCGTCCCCACAAATGAACCTTGTACATCTAAACTGGCATTTTTCCCAAAGACAATCCCGTTAGGATTTATCAAAAATAAATTTGGGCTAGAATTACCAAATGTCCCTAGTCTCCCCAAAATTTCCGAAGGGTTATTACCTGTCACCCGTGCCAAAATATTCTGGATCTCTGCGCTAGGACTGAAGAAATAAGCCCCACGTCCCTTGCTGATATTAAATTCTTGAAAGCTGTGAAAAAGATTAATTTGGCGAGTTGCACCACCTGTAATTACTTCTATGGGTTGTCCCTGATAGTTACCTATAACTTGCGAGGATTCAACCCCAAGTGTTTTATCGGGTACGATATTACTTTGCTGTGCCTGAATTTTAGCAGTGAAGAGATTTGCACTTAAGTAGCTTACCAACCCTGCCAGTCCAAAGTGCAAACAACTGTGTAATGCGTATTTGATTGTCATAGGGTGCTATTCATCTTGATTATTTGAGTATCTAATAGAACTGCACCTTTAAATCACAAATCAGCAAATATTCATTAATTATGCAGTTTTCTGCAATGAGGCGATGACCTCCGTATAACCATACAGCTAGTGTATCCCCGAACGATCGCATCGGTGCGATCGCACTGCCAATACATTAGACATCTGGTGAAATTAAATATGCGTGATGCAGAACCCTTGTAGAGACGCGATATATCGCGTCTCTACATTCTTTTTCACTCCTATGTCTATTATCTAAAAGTAGGCGTTGCAGAATATAAATATAAATTAGGGCGTAGAGCGAAGGCATCGCCTTCTCCCCAATTCCCAACCATTAATTATATTTTTCTAATAATCATTCTCTATTTTGTGGCATAAATTTAGTGAATGCTGATGATATGTACATAGCAGCATTGATTACTAGGGACTGATTTATGAATAACTCCACCTATAGGCTAGACGATTTCGTTTTAAAATTGCCGATTTCCCAATCAGCTCGCAGAACTGCCCAGGAATTTGCTAACCAACAGCCAAATTCTGAAAAAGCAGAGCAAGTTCGGCTGAATACGCTAGCTGTATGGGTGGTAAATGACTACTTGGAAATGATGGATATTCCTACTAACCTCCAAGCTAGTGATAGTTGGAACCCTATCATGCGTTTTAGTGGAAATGTCGCCGACTTAGAAGTGCCATCAGTTGGTCGTTTGGAGTGTCGCCCCGTCCATTTGCATCAACAAATATGTGCCATTCCTCCAGAAACCTGGGAAGAACGAGTGGGTTATTTAGTAGTTCAATTTGATGAATCACTCCAAGAAGCCAAGCTGCTTGGTTTTATCCCTAGTGTCACAACTGAAACACTGCCTTTAGAAAAACTGCAACCATTGGAAGCCTTTATCGATCACCTGGCTCAACTGCGCCAATCCCAAGTGAATTTAAGTCAGTGGTTTGCTGGTATATTTGAAACAGGTTGGCAGACTATTGAATCCCTATGGAGCGTACCCGAACTTAGACCCGCTTATGCCTTTCGGAGTCCTAAAACTTTAGAACTCAACGTCCTTGACCAACCAGAATCAATTACCAAACGGGCAAAACTGATTGATTTGGGTATCCAAATTCTCAACCAACCCGTTATGTTGATTGTGGAAATCAGCCCAGAAAAGGATCGACAAACCAGTATTCATCTTCAACTGCACGCCACTGGGAATCAAATCTACTTACCACCCGGAGTTCATCTTACCGTTCTAGATAGTTCAGGAGCAGTATTTTTAGATGCTCAATCAAGAAAATTAGATAACTACATTCAATTGCAGTTTCGCGGTGAACCTACAGAGCAATTTAGCGTTAGGGTAGCCATTAATGATACCAGCATTACCGAACATTTTCGGATTTGAAATACCTAGCTATCTTCCTCTTTGTCGGTAATTTATTAAGTGGTAATTGGTTAATTAAAAATTAAAAATTAAAAATTCATCCAACTTTTGGGGATTTTGCAAAAAGTCTGTAAAAGCTTGTGGAGATTGTTATGAGACATTAGAACAGGGCATGATTTTGCACAGGGAGATAGTGACGGTCATGGGTAAGTTAGTGGTTCTGAAATTCGGAGAGGGTAGTTTTGAGCAAGGGTTTGCTGTCACCCTCCAAATTGGTGAAGAACACGAACGGGCTGCAACAGAAATTACAGGGAGGCTGCCTTCATTCCCCGAAATGCCGCTCTATTACAGTCATTGGCAGTCTAGTTACCGACAGATAGGCAGCCGTTATCGCCTCCATGCTGACAAAATGCAGGTGACGAATGTATCAATGGTTCAAGACTGCGAAAACACTTCCCATATTTTACGAGCCCGCTTTAATACCTGGCTGCGAGCAGAAGAGTTTCGCCCTTTGAGGGAAAAATGGTTAGAAAGATTGTCATCCACAGAAGAAGTGCGGGTGATTTTGCAAACAGAAAATAGTCAATTGCAGCTATTACCCTGGCATCTATGGGATTTGTTAGAACGTTATCCCAAGGCGGAAATCGCTCTTTCTTCACCATCCTACGATCGCATTCCCAAGCCACGCCCTTTAAATAAATTAGTCAACATTTTAGCAATTGTGGGCAATAGTCAGGGAATTGACACCCAGGCCGATCAAGCTTTGCTGCAAAAGTGTAATAACGCAGAAGTCAGCTTTCTGGTAGAACCGCCGCGCAAGGAATTAACGGATCAGCTTTGGGGAAAAAACTGGGATATTCTCTTCTTTGCTGGGCACAGTTCCAGTAACAAAAATGGAGAAAGCGGACGAATTTACCTGAATAAAACCGATAGTCTCACTATTGGCGAATTAAAGTACGCTCTCAGAAAAGCCATTGAAAACGGGTTGCAATTAGCAATATTCAACTCCTGTGATGGATTGGGATTAGCGCGAGAACTCGCTGACTTGCAAATTCCTCAAATGATTATCATGCGCGAACCAATCCCAGATCAGGTTGCCAAGGAGTTCTTAAAGTATTTTCTCGAAGGTTTTGCTGGTGGTGAGTCTTTATATCAATCAGTCCGCCAAGCCCGGGAAAGATTGCAAGGACTTGAGGATCGCTTTCCCTGCGCGACTTGGCTACCAATGATTTGCCAAAATCCAGCGCAGATACCACCTACTTGGGATGAATTAAGGTCTACAAAAGTTCAAGAACCACCAAATTTAGCTTTGTCTACCAGACGCAGATTGACAACAACTTTGTTATCTAGTTTGGCGATTACAGCCTTGCTTTCTGGGGTAAGATTAGTGGGATTGCTAGAAAATCTAGAAATTCCAGCCTTTGACCAGATGATGCGATCGCGTCCTTTAGAGAGAACCGATCCCCGAATGCTGGTAATCACAATTGACGATGACGATCTGGCGGTTCAAAGACAAAATAATGAGTCCTTAATTGGAGCTTCCATTTCCGAAAAATCTCTCAACAAACTCCTAGCAAAACTTAATCAATACCAACCCCGCGCCATCGGCTTAGATATCTACCGTGATTTTCCAGCCAAACAACCAGATTTAATTACTCGTCTTCAACAAACTCAGAATTTGGTGGGCGTATGTAAAGGGAGTGATAGCACAGCAAATATCATAGGTATTAAGCCACCACCAGAAATCCCCACAACCAATTTAGGATTCAGTGACTTTATTCACGATTCTGATGGAGTTATCCGGCGGCATCTGCTGTTTATGAACCAGGAGGCGACATCGTTGTGTCCTGCTCGCTTTGCATTCAGTCTACAACTAGCCTTTCGTTATCTGCAACCTTTAGGAATTCAACCAAAGTTCACTCCTGAAGGGAATTTACAACTCGGTAAAACTATTTTTCCCAATCTGAAGCCTCGCACTGGCGGTTATCACCATATTGATGCTAATGGCGGTCAAATTTTACTTAACTACCGCTCTCCCAACCAAATAGTCGAACAGGTGAAGCTAACCCAATTTTTATCTAGTACGGTTAACTCCAGTGCGATCAGAGACAAGATTGTTTTGATTGGTGTAACAGCAAAAGGGGATTCTCAAGATACCTGGGCTACACCTTATGGTGTTCCTTTTCAGGAGCAAATGCCTGGAGTGTTAGTACAAGCCCAAATGGTCAGCCAGATCCTCAGTGCAGTCCAGGATGGGCGGCCATTGCTGCGGGTTTGGTCGTTGTGGGTTGAGGTTATCTGGATTTGGGGCTGGTCTTTGATAGGGGGAGTTTTGGCTTGGCGAAAGCTTTCCTTCCCTTGGTTAGCATTGGTAGTCAGTTTTACCTCTGGTATTTTATATGTAGTTTGCTTTGGTCTGTTAATTTCGGGTGCTTGGGTGCCGTTTATACCATCGGCTTTATCCCTGGTAGCCACGATTGCCTTGATGTCAATTTATAATTCAACAACAAAAGTGCGGGTAGGGAGTGGGCAATGAGAGGATCTTTTTGAGATAAATCTCCAAAGTTTATATATTTAACAAAGGATTTTTATGAAGTCAAATTCACAACCGCTCAAACTGTTTTTAGTAGCCATTTTTAGCTGTACCAATTTACTTGCTAGTCTGACTCCAGCAATAGCGGAACCAACTCTTGGTTCTTCACTTAGCGATGCCTACGCCAGGCTACGCCTACGCTCTGATGCTAAAACAACCCATAATAAAGTCATAACCTTTAATCAACCCGCAATCCCACCCGGCCCCCCTCCTGGAGGTCGCGTCCGGGGTGGAGCGAAGCGCGGAAAGACTAAATGTGAATTTACTAAACTAAACCTGACTGCTTTAGTGGCCTCTACTGAGGAAGCTAACTCAACAATCAATGTCTGGGGAAAGACAACGCTAGAACACCCAAGTTGGTTTTTCTATGTGCCATATACCAAAGATTTTCCTTATCCAGTTGAATTTGTGCTGCAAGATCTGGATTCTAACGAGATTTACAAAAAAGCGATCGCTCTACCAGAGAAACCAGGAGTCATCAGCGTGTCTCTACCTACTACTTCTCCTGGCTTGGCACTAGACAAACAATATCGGTGGTTTTTCACCATTTACTGCGATCGAGATAAGAATTTTCCCCCGATTTACGTCGAAGGGGTAATAAAAAGAGTCGCACTGAATCCAGCCGCAGTCAAAGAGCTAGAAACAACAGAACTTTTAAAGCGTTATGCTATTTATGCCCAAAACGGGATATGGTACGAAGCACTGGCCATACTCGCGCAACTACGTCAGAAAAATCCTCAAGATGCAGCACTAAAAGCAGAGTGGCAGAATTTGTTAGGCAGCGTCCACTTAGATGATATTGCAGCAGAACCGATTATCTCGGAGTAACCTTTTTTATAGCAACATTCAAGCTGACGGTGAAAGCTTTGTAGGACAGTAGTTTTACTTTTTCTATATCATTGATTGTCAATGATATAGAAAAAGTTTTTTCCTTACAAGCAATGACGTATAGTAATGATGGTAAAAAAACGTAATATGTCTGTAAAAATGCGGTATATAAGATGAGTTACTGGATTCTTTATCTCATCCACTTTTAAGTCTGTTCTGTCGCACCTTCAAGGAGTAAAGATTCTTGGAAAAATCTTCCCCAGCTTCATCTATAACTAATCCAGATGTTTCGGCTGGTGCAAATTCACATTCAAGATTGTATATACCATCCCTTGATGGAATAAGAACTATTGCTTTTCTAATTGTTTTTCTATACCATACAGGACTTAAAAACCTTGCTCCAGCAGGCTTCGGTGTAACAGTATTTTTCTTTCTCAGTGGCTACTTAATAACAACTCTTCTTAGGCAAGAGTACGATCGCTATCAGACTTTTGATTTTAAGCTCTTCTATCTCAGACGAATCCTGCGTATTTGGCCGCCATTTTATTTCGTGCTGGGATTAGGAGCTGGCTTAACTGTCTTGGGATTACTTCAGGGGCAAATTGACTTACCGCCCTTCTTAGCTCAGTGTCTGCACTATGGCAACTATTATCGCGTTTTTGTTAGCGAGAATAATGTTACTGTCGGTAGTTGGGTATGTTGGTCTCTAGCTGTCGAAGAACACTTTTATTTCCTTTTTCCACTGCTTTATATAACTCTACGTCAACGGCATGTAAGTTCACGCAGACAAATGCTAATTTTTTGGGTATTATGTTTAGCTGTCTTACTCTGGCGGTGTGTTCTCACTTATGGTTTTGGAGCATCTTTTGATCGTACATATTATGGAACAGATACGCGGCTAGATAGTATTTTATTGGGCTGTGCATTGGCAGTAAATGGTAATCCGATGCTAGATGCACAGCACTATTCTAATAAAGTGTGGAAGTATTTATTTCTGCCGGCAGGACTAAGCTTGATTCTTTTCACATTTATATATCGCTCACTTGATTTTAAACAAACCTTTGCTTTTACCATACAGGGAATTGGGTTATACCCAATCTTTATTACTGCTATTCGCTTTCCCAATTGGGGATTATTCGCAATCCTAAATTTAAAGTGGATGCGCTTTATTGGTGTACTATCTTACTCGCTGTATCTTGTACATAATACTGTGATCTTAGCTGTTGAGATGTATTTACCCCAATTGCATAAAGTTCTACAAGGAGGAATTTCTCTATTAATTTCTTTGGGATTAGCCTATGCGATTCACCAGTTTATAGAGTTTCCATTGGGACAGCTACGCAAAAAGTTTTCACGGGCATGAAGAGAGTAGGGGGAGCAGGGGAAGCAGGGGGATTAAACTAAGCCAGACACTTGGGATGGGGTTTCTACCTACCTTAAGATACAAGGATTTATTCGCGCTACTTGCGGACAAGGTTTTGAACCTTTACTTTTTTATAAAGCACAAAAGACAGCCTTTGCTGAGAGCAAGGCTGTTTAATTTACTAGAAAGGCACTGATTTACAAGTGTTATTAGCAAAAAAATCAGATGAGTAACCCCTACGACGGATTGGTTTTTCCAATCATCTATACTTGGTCTTTCCTGTCAATGCGTAAGTCCTAGAATTGATTAATTAATCTTCTTTTTGCAAAATATCATCATCAATCGGTCGCTCCCGATTAACATCGGGACTATCTGCTGTCCAATTATCATCTCCTTCGGGAGATTCAGAAACCATCACCAACTCAGTCTCTTTTTGATGATTTCCCCATTCATCTAAAACATCTTTAATCAATACTTCTTGCAACCAAATTTTAGCAACAACAGTCAAGGGTAGCGCTAGAAATAATCCTAAAAAGCCAAAGAAAGTGACGAAAAATAGTTGAGCAATTAAGGTGATGGCGGGTAGCAATGAGACTTGATGCGCCATGACAACAGGCGTGATGAAATTGCTCTCAACTTGTTGAATTATAAAGTAGAGAATCAAGACAGCGATCGCTTTCCAAGGTTCATCCAAGAAAGCGATCGCCATTGCTGGGATTACACTCATCGTTGGGCCCAGGTTGGGAATCAAGTTAAAAAATCCCGCTAAAATCGCTAAAGCTAGTGCTGCCTTGACATGCAAAATTGATAAGCCAACCAAACTCATCACCCCTACTACACAAATGGCAATGAAAGCGCCTGTAATCCATCCCTCCAAAGAAACTTCGCACTTATTTAAAATTCCTTCTACCCGCCGCCGATAGAATGAAGGGAAAAGCCGCACAAAGACTTTGCGGTAAGCAAGGGGATCGGCTAACATCATTCCTGTTAAAACCAACACTAGCAAAATCTTGAGAACAACTTCCAAAGAGCCAGATACAAAGGCGAAGGAATTTCCCAGTAAGCGATTGACGAAGGGCTGTGCTTGTTGGATGAGGCTGTTGATATCTGGAATGTAGGGAACCAACTGGTTAGGAATGCGAGTTCTCAAAGCGTCAAGGAAATTATTAAACCGCTCAAATCCTTTTGGAACCTGATTCGTTAGTTCTTGAAACTGCTGGGCAAAGGGTGGCACAATTAGCCAGAAAAAACCCACAATCCCTGCAAAAAAGATAGCTACTGCTAGGAGAACGGCGAATCCACGCTTCATCCCAAAGCGTTGGAAGCGTTTCGCTAGCCGATTTAAGGTGGTGGCTAACACAACTGCGGCAAACATGAGCAAAAGCACTTCCCGAATTTGCCACAGGATGTATAAAGAAAGAACTATGGCGATTAAGCCGATCCATTGACCGAGATTCACAGGCTGACTCCCAACGGTGGGCGAGATGCAATTTTCTTGTAATTCAGCTAGGTTAGCTGATTTTAGTCACTTGTGCGTAGAGGGTTTGAGTTAACTTTGTTTTTGTGCTTGGAATCGCCACAGTAGCGCGATCGCTATAATCACAATCGGTAACAATACTATAATTAGCGCGTTGGTTCCTGTCGCCGGAATTGATAGACTTGGTGCTGCATACTTAATCAATAACGATAACAAGGCTGAGATTAAAAGCAGTTTTAGAACAATTCCTAGTTGATTTTCCATAAAAGTACACCATAAAAATTTTTCTGGATATATATGCATTTGGAATGTACGACCCAGTTTCTAGAATAAACCTACAGATACAATCCTTTTCAACTTTCTCTAGGAAATGCGATCGCTCTTAGCGGAATACAGAGATATTACGAAAAGTATCAAATCAGGATTGCGATCGCTAAGTAGTTGGACAAAAACATTTACAGTCATTGCGAGCGAAGCGTTCGCGAACAGCGTCTCCAAGAGTTGCAATCCCAACCGCAAGCGAATTGCTTCATTACGCTTTGCTTCATTCGCAATGACATTGTGTAATTAATTCTGTACAAGTACTTATTTAGATAGACGAGTCATTTCAAACAACTGCTGGGCATTACTTCCTAAAAAAGCATCGAAAAGGATCTGTTTTTGAGGCTCCACTTCTATTAGATACCTCTGGGCAATTTCATAATAAGCATAAGTCCAAGGAATCTGAATTTCTGCGCCACTGTTATTATCTAACACTGTCACCATTTCTGTTACAGCTTGAGTTGCAGTTTGCCGCAAACCACAAGCAATATTTCCCTCTATCTCTGCTTTCATTGGTACACCCAGGTTAGCCAAACCAGTGGCGGTAGTATCAATGTCTGGATATTCTGGGGTGTTTTGTCCGTTAACGTAGCCTGTAAAGTGGTTAACAGCATATCCGTGCAGCAACACCCAAGCCCCATACTGAGTAATCTGATTCACCTCTTCGACAATAGAACGCTGGGGAGGTAGCCAAGGGCGGGTAAAGACTTGCTGGAGTTGTTTGGCGATAGTTTCAACGTTCTCGTCTTTTTTGAGAAAATTAACAGGTGAGGTCAGTTCGTTTGGAATTGAAGATACTGTTTTAAAGATGAGTTGAGCAATATTAACAGGCAATTCATCGACAATCAACTCACTGATAAAGAGTTTAGGTAAGTTAAATTCCTCTTGTTGCGGATGACGATAATGACGGGCGTACAAATGGGTTTGAGCAAAATTATACTCTCCAGCAGCAACGTAACCCAAAGCTTCGGCAAGTTGTGCGAGGTAGTCAATTCCTAAGTTAACTTCACCCTGTGGACTATCTATTAATAAACGCAAAGACCGAAAGGCGATGTGGTCGTTGGCGACAGTCCCACCGGCAGCAGTTATCATTTGCTGGTAGGTACGGGCATGATTTACTCTGGTGCTGTATTCTTGCCAAAGTAATTTCCATAAATTAAGGGCTATTTCGGGTTTCATAAGTATTGGGAATTGGGAATTGGGCATTGGGTATTGTTGGGCATGGGGCATTGGGCATTGGTTATTCTCATTGTCTCCCTTGTCTCCCTCATCCTCCCCACTCCCCACTCCCTCTTATCTTTTAAAAATTTAAAATCTCACTAATAATTTGAAGGGCTATTTGAATTTGGTCGCTATCGATAACTAGAGGGGGACAGAAACGAATTGCTGCTTTACCGCAACCTAACAATAATAAACCGTGTAAAAATGCTTCTTGGATAATGCGATCGCGCAATTCACGATCTAGATTACCTTGTTCATCCAATAAATCCACCGCAACCATCAAACCTTTACCTCGTGGCAGTGATACTCTCGGAAATTTTTGATGTAACTGGGTAAGACTAGCTTGTAAAAATTCTCCCATCTGGGTAGCATTGGTCATCAAACCACTTTCCAGCAATCGTAGTGTGGCAATACCAGCAGCACAAGCTACGGGATTACCGCCAAAGGTGGTAGCGTGAGAACCGGGAGGCCAAGTCATTAACTCTGGTCTGGCAAGTATTGCTCCTAATGGCAGACCACTGGCGATACCTTTAGCAGTAGTAATAATATCAGGCATCACACCCCAATGCTCGATCGCAAATAAGCGACCAGTCCGCCCCATTCCCGCTTGTACTTCATCCACCACCATCAGAATACCGTGGCGATCGCAAATCTCCCGAATCCGTTTTAAAAAACCATCCTCTGGTACGATATATCCACCCTCTCCTTGAATCGGCTCAACTACGATCGCTGCTACTTCTTGCGGTGGTAAAATTGTCCCAAATAGCTGTTGTTCTAAGTAATCTAAGCTGGCGTGAGTGCCGTAGGGGATATGAGTTACCCCAGGAACTAAAGGGCCAAAATTCTCTCGCTGCACTGCTTTGGAACCCGTGAGAGACATTGCGCCATAAGTGCGTCCGTGAAATGCGCCTAAGAATGCCACAATTAGCGATCGCTTGGTGTAATATCGAGCTAGTTTAATTGCTCCTTCGTTTGACTCTGCCCCGGAATTGGTAAAAAATATTTTTGCGGGGAATGCACTGTTATTCTGTGGTTGAGGAAAAGGGGCGCGAATCGCTAATTGTTCCGCTAATTCTACCATCGGTTCATAATAAAAATCCGTCCCTGACATATGCAGCAGACGCGCCGACTGTTGTTGAATTGCTTTGACGACTTCCGGGTGGGCGTGTCCGGTGGCGGTAACGGCTATACCTGCGGTCATATCTAGAAATATATTTCCGTCCACATCTTCCACCATACAGCCTTGTCCGCGAGATACTACTAAGGGGTAATCGCGAGTATAAGAAGGGGAAGTGACGGCGCGATCGCGTTGTACAATTGCTTGAGCGCGAGGCCCAGGTAAGGAAGTTATTAAATGGGGTTTACGAGGTAAATTTAGGTTAATAGGGATACTTAACATTATTTTTTCTATTTTTTAAAGATTACTGATGATTAAACGCTAAAGTTTGATTGGTTACAGTAGCATTTGATGCCATTGGTATAGTAATTACGCATTTAACGAAAAAGCTTCATAGTAAAGATTTTGGTATTTTGTAAGACTTTGCCCGTTTTTATAACACAACTTCTGCGATCGCGTCATATTATATTTTTTGAAGCAAGCATAAGAGCTTCACTATTAAGAGAGTTCAAGTTTTAAACAAGGAAAAGCTAGAAGCATTAGGAAGGTTGCTTTTGAGAATTTCGTCTATAGCTGATTTATTTATTTGGTTAGACGGGCAGGAAAATAATTAATTTCACGTGTCGAACAACTATAAAGTGATAAAGCCAGAGGTAAAAACTCCGGCTTTTTATATAGTTATACCAATTTGAAAAAAGAATGCAACAAATAGACCATTTGTAGAGACGCGATGAATCGCGTCTTTTATCCAAGGATGTGTTGCAATCATCAATAGGACTTACGCACAAGTTACGGAATAACGAACCGCAGAGGCACAGAGGGCACAGAGAAATCAGAGTTTGAGAGATATTTTGCGTAAGTCCTAATCAATTTAATTGAATTTTTATTCATAAAAATTCAATTAAATTTAACTTGATTAACAACCAATACAGTTTAGCTAAAGGTTATTAGTGTAGATAATTGGTCTTTAGAGACGCGATAAATCGCCGTCTCTACAAGTGTTTTGGGCTTATCTGAATTGTATTGAATTAAAAACATCTAATTTCCATCGACTCAACTAAAAAACTTCTCTACGCATCTCACAAATATTTCCACGCCCATTTCCAAGGCGGTTTCATCAAAATCAAACCGGGGATGATGATGAGGATACGCCAAATCTTTCTCTGGATTCGCAGAACCTAAAAAGAAATAGCAACCAGGAACCTCTTGCAAGAAAAATGACATATCCTCAGCAGCCATAGTTTGGCATTCTGGCACAATACCCAACGGGGTTTCTACCACTTCTTCTGCTACAGTTCGCACCAATTCCGCTATCTTAATATCATTAATTACTGGTGGATAAAGTGACCAATATTCTAAGTCATAACTCGCACCATGACTTTGACAAATTCCAGCAATAATCTGCTCGACACGCTGGTTAAAAAAGCCTTTCAAACTAGGATTAAAATACCTGACAGTAGCAGTCATTCTCGCTGTATCAGCAATCACATTTCGCTTGGTTCCAGCATGAAGTTCGCCCACCGTTACCACAGCTGAATCAATAGGATTCACATTCCGAGCGACAATGGTTTGCAGAGCATTTACAATTTGGGCAGCAACTACAACAGAGTCAACAGTTTGATGTGGTAGTGCGCCGTGTCCACCTTTGCCTAAAATTGTGCAATTAAAGCACTCCACAGCAGCCATCAACGCCCCAGCGCGGACACCCACTGTTCCCAATGGTAAATTATTCCACAGGTGCAAGCCAATAATCGCGTCAACATCAGGCTTTTTCAGAACTCCAGCTTCAATCATCGGCTTTGCGCCACCCGGTGATTCTTCTGCTGGCTGAAAGATAATTTTCACGGTACCGGAAAAGTCTTGGCGATGCTGCTGGAGATAGTAAGCTGTACCTAATGCGATCGCAGTATGTCCATCATGTCCACAAGCATGCATCACTCCATCATGCTGCGATTTGTATGGCACTTCGTTAAGTTCTTGGATTGGCAAAGCATCCATATCTGCCCGAATCGCTAAAACTGGCAATTTTGGATTTTGGATTTTGGATTTTGGATCTGGTTTGTTACCCTTGATGGTGGCGACAATCCCAGTTTGGGCAATGCCAGTTTGATGTTCAATTCCCCATTCTTGCAACTTTTGCCAGACAAACTCAGCAGTCAGTTTTTCCTGAAAACCCAACTCTGGTTGTTGATGCAATCGCCGCCGCCACTCTACTAATTGCGGTTGCAATGAGCGAATTGCCAGTCGGATGCGAGATAGATCAACAGAAGAGGGATTGGGAAAAGTAGAAACCATTATGAAGACAAGCTAGTTTAATTACAGCTAACTTAGTTTATCGTAGAGAATGGCAAATCATCATTAGAGTCGTTTTAATTATGAATTAGATTGATAACCACTTTCCCGAAGTGAGTCCCACTTTTGAGGTAATGATAAGCTTCTCGGACTTCATTAAATGGGAAAACTCGATCGATAATCGGTTTAATCTGATGCTGTTGCATCGTTTGATTCATTGCCTCAAACATTTCCCGGCTGCCAACATAAATGCCCTGAACTGTTAAACTTTTAAAAAGTATTGGCATGGGGTCAATTTCACTTCCTCTACCTGACAATACGCCAATCAAACTAATCCGTCCCCCAATGCGGACTGCTTGTAATGATTTTGGCAGAGTCCCTGCACCGCCTACTTCTATTACATGATCTACACCTGTGCGATTCGTTAATTGGTAAACTTGTTTTTCCCAATCTGGCGTTGTTTTGTAGTTAATCGTCTCATCAGCACCAAGCTGTTTAGCTCGTGCCAATTTCTCGTCACTGCTAGAAGTAATAATCACTCTAGCACCATGTATTTTGGCAAACTGAAGAGCAAAAATCGAAACTCCGCCAGTACCGAGTAATAAAACACTATCACCTGCGTCAATATTGCCTTTTGTCACCAGTCCATGCCAAGCTGTGACTGCTGCACAGGGTAAAGTTGCCCCTTCAAAATAGGATAGGTAGTCAGGCAATATCACTAACCCATCTTGGTGTAATACAACATACTCAGCTAGCATTCCATTGATACCGCCTCCGAGATCGGATTTCATTTTCTCTTTGGTTAAAAAGCCATAAATCCAGTCTTGGAAGAAAATACCAGCGACGCGATCGCCTATTTTCACCCGTGTCACACCTTCTCCCACCGCCACGACTTCCCCCGCACCGTCAGATAGGGGAATTAACGGATATTTCTGTCTAGCGCCGTAAGCACCCTCAGCGACGAGCAAATCGCGGTAATTTAGGGATGTTGCTTTGACTTGAATGAGAACTTGTCCCGCAGTTGGTTTTGGTTCAGGGCGATCGACTAATGCGAGGGCATCAATCCCGCCGTTGCTTTGAATTTCGTAAGCTTTCATTGGCGGACTCCTTTTGCCAAGATAATAGTGTAGAGAAATTTTGTGTTGCTTTTCTATAGCAAAATAACTACTGTTACCAATTCTGTATGAAGATGCGCTAAACCTAAGTATAAGAAGGAAGGAAGAAAAACGAACCGCAAAGGACGCAAAGGACACGAAGAAAGAAAGAAGTTAAAAGGCAATACAGTTCAGATAAGACCAAAACACTTGTAGAGACGGCGATTTATCGCGTCTCAAAACCCAAGATTTTGTACAAGTAGCGCTTAAACCAAGGGTATTGAGTTAAAAGGGATAATTTAAATTCATATAAAAAGCACTGGTTTAATATGAATTTAAACCAGTGCTTTTTATTGTAATAGATAAATAGTGCCTACCCTAAGTTGGTGTTATTTCACCTTATGAGCTTGGTTGCTGATCGGGAAACATGCATTTATCAGAATCACAACCACTAGGGCCAGCCTCTGACATTTCACCTAAATCGTAGCGGCTTAAGACTGCACAGAAATCATCTGTTTTCCGCCGTGCTTTCACCTCTTGATTTAAGCGATCGTAAGTTGGTTTATCTATTGGTTCAAATGGTAAACGTGGGAATGATTGCAGGTCATCAAAACGAGCTAAAAGGGCTGCTGAAATATATCCTTCATCATTCTGGATAGTTTCGTATATCTTCTGTCCCAATGGTTCGATTTCATCAGAACGTAGTTCCAAAGTAGCTGATGTATTATGAGTCACATACCAGCGTTGAACCTGGAGAACAAAATCAAATTGGGCTAAGACTGAAAACTTAGAAACATCAATTTCATCAGCCCCTGGTAAATCAGCCCAAGTTACAGAAACAGGAATTTCTACTAACCACTCACTCACCCGTGAATCAAAGGGATCGTTGAGCAAATTGCCCTGTTCATCTTTATCTGATTGAGAGGGAATGACATTGTAACCGTAGTCAATACAAGCTAAAGCTACTGGGTCATTTTTGCCGAAGGTGATGCGACGAATAAATCTTTGAGCTTTGGGGGGATGCCATCCTGAGCTAGCATTAGTTAACAAAGCCTTAGTGCCACTGGGTTGGACTGTGGTACAGCGATTTGGACGTTTGAGATTGTGGCGATCGCAATAATCCCAAACTACCCGATGTACAATATCTTTCCAAGAACTGAGATATTTTTCTTCCTCATGCTTGAAAGCCAATCCTTGTGGAGTTGCAGGTCTTCCGGCTTCCCACCAGCGCAGCCAATCAACACCAAAAGCATGGACAAAGAAATCAAATAAGCCTGTAAAAGAAACTCCCACAATCGGATCTAATTCACGGCTGTATTGATAGCGTGGTTCTAAGAATTTATGATTTAAAAGTGCCGCAACAGATAACGCCCCAGCAGTGAAAGCTTCTTCTTGTTCTTTGTAGTTACGTGGATCGATTTGATTAAGGTGAACCTCTGACAAATTGCAGTGAAAATTACTGCCGATGATTTCCAGATTTGTTACCCTAGAGGCTTTTTATCCCCTAGTTCTACTGCTTAATTATTCGCAGTAGCTCCGCGTACCTTTTGCAGATGTGACTTCAGATAATAAAAGTGTTTTTCACATCCACCCCCGCACTCTTGGAGAGATTATATTCTAGACACAAATTTCTGATGTCATCTAGTTTCACTCTCTACGCTGTACGGTGTCAAAGACTTTTTAATTCCTTTGATTACCACGGGATTAGCATCTCAGCTTTCCCCGTTTTTGCGAGGTTTTTAACGTGAGGCAAAATCAATTACCACACGGATTTAAAGCATATCGCTGCAAACGATGTTCTAACTCATTAGCATCAAGATTGGAATGGCGTTCTTTTAACCACTCTTTTGCTGTTCCCTGTTCATAAGCTTGTAAAAACTCAACTTTCAAAGCTTGTGTTGGCAGCAAATCAATGTTCGATCGCGCGACGGCTTCACCAGCCCATTGAATCGCTCCCTCGCCGCTATAATATTGTTTGCGGACAGCATTAAGACATTCTTCTAAGGTTGGCTTACGGTGAAAAACTCTGGTATGGTTTGCCATCCTGAGTGCATCACGCTCTGGATCAATTCGCCAGTTACCACTTTCATCTTGCTGCCATAAGTTATCTTTAGCATCGGCGAACAAACTATCTTCGCTAGAACCTTGCCTCATGCCAGCACTATTGTGTGTCAGATAGCCATCACAATAGAAACAATGAGCTTCTTCGACTTCAATATCGTAAGTGTGGACATGATCGTAACTCCCCAGCCCTTTAACAGTGACTGGAATATCTAGTGAGACATCAGCTTCAACGATATAGCGTTCATAATTGGCATCAACAGTGCGAGATCCTTGAAATCCCATATCTCGCATTTCGCTATAGCTGTAAGCTTCCCGCATGATTGTACCAGGGACGGTGAAACCATACATTTTCAATCCTTGTTTTACACACCCTTTAACTGAGTGAGGTGCAATAAGGGCGTTATAACGCGCTTTCAATGCCGGAATTGTGAGGTTGTACTTAACTTGCCATCCCGACTGTTGTGGACGGGTAATGCTAATTCTGCCAGCAATACCCAAACTGGATAAAACTGCACTAACTTGTCTAATAAATGACCGATAGACTGAGGTAACTAAGTGAGGAGGTCGGTTATTTACAGCACCATCGCTGTCCATTAATCCAGCTAGGTAAGCCGCCCTGATATCTACTGAACCCTGCAAAATAAAACGAGGAACTGCTAAGGGAATATTCGGCTGCTTAATGTAGCAATGGAAGTACTCAGCTAATCGAATAGATGAGCAGATTGATTTGGCAGTGTTTTCACCCTTGATGATGCCATGAGTAGCAGTTAATCCAAATAATGCTAAAGCAGCATCTATTTTGACTTGAACTCTAGCTGTGAGTTCCGTATCTAAGCTGTTCATTGCCCATTCAACCCGGCCATAAGGCTTATCATACTTATTGCGACCAAGAGCAACATAGCCATCACCGTGGGTTAACCCAATTAGCCAAGCAACCTCAGATGTCAATTGGGGAATTACAAAGGATTTAGCTGTACGACTGTTTGAGGGTCGAGATTCAGTAAAATCAGGGGGTAGATGAGTAACTGCGCCAGGTAGAACTTGTGTGTTGTGCAGGAGGCGATCGCCCTCAGCTAGACTTGCAATGGACTTCCAGGTAATTCCCCCTTGAGCATCTGTCAGCACTGCTTGTCTGTGGTTTAAAGTTGCTCTTGGGTAAGTCGCATTAGTTTCAATTTCATAGACATCCTGAAATCCTTGGTCGAATTTATCAACAACTCGCCGAAATCCTAAAGGAGTTTGTACTAGATCGCCCACTTGGACATCGCAAATGGGAACAAGACCTTGGGAAGTATGAACTAAAGCATCTTCAGGTAGACAGCGACGAATATTTCCGGCAACAATTGTTACAGCAGCTTGATCGATTAATAGACAAGATTCAACTGAATTTAATTGTCGTCCTAAAGCTTTATTGAGAATAGATGCACAACGTTGATACAGTCCAGGCAATTTTACAGGATTAGCAACTCCTCCAAAGCCGTTGAGAGTTTCTCCTGCTTTGCGGACATCACTGATATCAACTAATACTTTAACTTCTGCTGAAAATTGTTCATTAGTGGAGAGTTCTAATAGGGCTTGATATGATTCAACCCAACCTTCACGGCTATCTCCAACGTGAATAGTGACGTTATTGCCTTCTATATGAGTTTCAGTATATTCACGTCGCTGTTGCACAGGAGTGCTGCCAATTTCACCTTTTACAGTGATATTGAGTTGATTACGGATGGAGGGCAACTTGTTAATAAATTGTGGTTCTAGGACGGCTCCAGTACCACAGCCCATCATTGCCAAATCCATCATCAATCCGAAGGCACTCCAGTCTTGGAGATTGGTGGAGGTGCAATTATAAGCGCCGGAAAAGTTCTTGGGCTTGGTTATCCAGTCTGTGCCACCAACCCATAGCCAGCGTCCACTGGGCATAGCTTTCAGGTTGCGCTGCATCTTATCCAGTGTGGCAGCTTCTTCTTGAGTGAGCTTTCCTAACTCGACTAAGCCGAGTAGGGTGCGATCGCATACCTCATCCCATGTTTCCCTTAGTCCCGCCTTTGTGCGGCGGCTATAGGTTCTAAAAAATACGGGATTAGCAGCCGGTGCTGTTTCGGGAAACTTTGCACTCTGACGTTTTCTTTCTAGCTCTCGAACCATATATTAAGTGTCTTGCGTTCTGGTTGCGTGCGGACAGATTATGACTATACGCCAAGTAGTTTGAGTATTAAAGATTGTCAAATTGTCCACTTTACGCTAGCTACAGGCCGTACTATTTGCAACATAAATTTATGATGTATAATGTCCTTCGTCCTTGAGTAAGGTATCAGTATCGAGTTTTAATTGGCACATATTAACTTACAAGTAAATTCTCTTTATACCGATTTTTATGCAATTACTTAGCGCAGGTATAAACTTTGCTTAAAATTATACAGGCAGGGACTGACGAAGATAAATCTCATATACAGAAACTATTTTGGGAATAGAGGATGTCTTCATCGTTAAAACACTGCAAAGCTATGAAAAAAAGTATAAAGGTAAGGTTATTTATCCGACTGTTTTTGAGGAAGTATAGTATGATTTACCCAAATATTTACAATTGCTCGTGCGATCGCACAATAGGTTTGTGCTGTCAAACCAAAGTCATGGTAGAGAGAATATTGCTTTTGTGGAAACCGTTATTGAGCATTTTCAACTCAGCTTGCTAGTTTATGACTCTAAGAGGATGTTTGAAAAGTATTTCTCTGTAACTTTAGGCACTTTTGATCCCCCCTAACCCCCCTTAAAAAGGGGGGAACCGGAGTCAAAGTCCCCCTTTTTAAGGGGAGCCACTGCGTTGGGCGGGTTCCCCGACTTGAAGCACGTGGCGTGGATTTAGGGGGATCTAAAACTTTTGATACCGATAAGAGGACTTTTCAAACATCCTCTAACAATGAGGTGATTTTAGAATGGAAAAAATAGAACAATATCGCATATATGTCCAACATTTATTAACTGAATACGCCAAAGGAAGTCCATCGGATGATGAAGTGGAAACAGAACTAATCTTTGACACGGAAGGGGATCATTATCAGGTTGTTTATACAGGTTGGAAAAATCGCACGCCGATGTATGGGTGCGTGTTGCATCTCGACATTAAGGACAACAAAATTTGGATACAGCATGATGGTACTGAGATTGGCATTGCTAATGAGTTAGTTAATTTAGGAGTCCCCAAAGAAGATATTGTTTTGGCATTTCATGAACCTTTGGTGAGGCAATATACAGGATTTGCAATTAGTTAAGTACATATTTATCTCCTGACTTTGTGAGCGATCGCTTGATTATATCTATTAATAAATATTGCAAATTCTGCTATAACTATACTATTGGTGCTGAAATTACACCCTTTAGCTCTAACGCAGCTGCAACCCGTAAAATTAAAGCTTCATTATATGGTGCTGCTATCAATTGCACGCCTAAAGGTAAAGCATTTGGATGCTGAATTGGTACTGATAAAACGGGTAAGCCGATAAAAGATAATGGCTGAGTAAATAGTCCTAAATGAGGACGGACAAGAATTTCCTCCCCGTCCAAAATCATAGTTTCTTGACCGATTAGCGGTGCAGAAATTGGTGTAGTTGGGGCAATAATTACATCCACATTTTGAAACACTTCTCGAACGCGATCGCGATACCAGCTTCTAAACCGTTGTGCTTGCAGATACCAGCTACTAGGAATTAACGCCCCAGCCAAAAAGCGATCGCGTGTCGCTGGATCAAAATCTTGGGGACGCGATCGCAATTTTTCCAAATGCAAATTTGCACTCTCGCTAGCTGTAATCAGAAAGGCGGCTGCACGGGCGCGGTGTGCTTCTGGTATGGTTACGTATTCAGTGATATCCAAAGCATCAGCAACTTTTTGCACAGCTGCTAAAGCTTCCGGTTTTGCACCTTTGGTAAAATAATCAGCTGCAATGGCAATTCTGATATTAGATATATCTTGTTTAAGTTGTGGTAAAACCAATTCAGGCGAACGTTTTGTACAAATTGGATCGCGATCATCTTCTCCTTGAAGCACATCAAACACCGTAGCAATATCTTGTACCGAACGCGCAAAAGGGCCAATGTGGTCTAAACTACTACAGAATAAAGCTACCCCAGCACGTGATAACCTTCTATATGTTGGCTTGAAACCAAAAACGCCACACAACGCCGCCGGAACGCGAATTGAACCATTAGTATCAGAACCCAGCGTCAGAGGTACTAACCCAGCAGCAACAGCCGCCGCCGAACCACCCGATGAACCACCAGCAACTCGCTGTAAATCATGGGGGTTGTGAGTAACACCATAATGGGAGTTTTCCGTCACAAATCCATAAGCGTACTCATCCATATTTAAAGTGCCAAGCAGCACAGCACCGGCTTGTTTCAGTTTGGCGACTGCGGTTGCATCTTGGGTAGCTGCTGGGTTTTCTGCATTGATTTTCGATCCCGCCAGAGTTGTTAAACCAGCGATATCGAAGAGATTTTTCACCGCAAAAGGTACACCAGCGAGGATTCCAGGATTATGACCTTGGGCAATTTCCCTGTCAATGCGTGCTGCATCGATTAAGGCTGTCTCAGCCGTTATAGTCGTAAAACAGTTGAATTGATGATTTCGCGCTGCTATTCGTGCTAAAGCAGCCTTGGTAACTTCCACCGCGCTAACTTTACCTTCGCGGATAGCAGTTGATATTGTTATGGCATCGGCTGAATCAAGATTCATGCTGAAATATTAAGAGATAGCGCCTTTAGGGTGTTCCAAAAAATAAATGATCCAAAGCCCGTCATTGCGAGCGCTCGCAATGACAATTGGGCATTTTTTTACTTGGAGTACTCTTAGCTTTTTGAGTAATCGCAGTCCGCATAATTTTTGTTAGTTGTAGCAAAGTAAAGGTAAAACCTAAATCTAAAATACAAGAGAATAAAAACCAAAAAGGTAGAAATTCATCTTGAGGATTTCTAGCAGCTTCTTTAGAAGCAATAATTTTTCCAACTGTATACTCAGCCGACATTTTAATGTCGCTACTTATACTAAAACCTCAATATAGCTATTATGGTTCAAATATAGGTGCAGCTTCAACTTCTTCAGCTAAAGGAAATTCATTAACAAAATTTGCGATCGCTCTAATTCTCTTAAAATTTGTCACCACCCTATTACGATACTCATCTCTTAACTGCAAATCCAACAACAACGCCATTTGATCGACATACTCACCCACATCAAACCCCTCTCTTCTCATCTCTCCTCCTCTGCGGACTCTGCGCCTCTGCGGTTCGTTATTCTAACCTTATAACCTCTTGCCGCAACTAAAATAACCAATGCGATTAATTTTATACAGTAAACCCGGCTGTCACTTATGTGAAGGCTTGCAAGAAAAACTAGAACAAATTGTAGAGACGCAAAATTTTGCGTCTCTACAGTTGGAAATTAGGGATATTACGATTCGTGAAGATTGGTTTGCTAAATATGAGTATGAAGTGCCGGTAATTTATTTATCGAACCACAGAGGCGCAGAGGGCGCGGAGGAAGAGATTATAGAAGTACCGTTGCCGCGTCCTTCTCCTCGTGCTAGTGTGCAGCAGTTGGAGCAAATGTTGCGTAAGTATTTAGCCAATTAGAAAAAAATAATGCAGAATAAGCGCAAGATTAAGAATGTGACGAGGTTCACAACATGAAATTGCGGGAATTACTAACAGCGGTAGACAGTGTTGAGCAATTGCCTAGCCATCCAGATGTGGAAGTTAGGGGTTTGAAGACGAATTCTCATGCTTGTGGTGTGGGAGATTTGTTTATTGGGATGCCAGGAACGCGGGTTGATGGTGGGGAATTTTGGCAAAGTGCGATCGCATCTGGGGCTGTCGCTGCGATCGTTTCTCCCGAAGCTGCACAAAAAAATCCTCCTACAAATGAGGCTGTAGTTATCAGTGCAAGTAACATAACTCAAGCTTGCGCCCAAATAGCCAGTGCTTTTTACGGTTATCCAGGGCAAAAACTCAAGCTGGTAGGCGTGACTGGTACAAATGGTAAAACTACAACTACTCATCTAATTGAATTTCTGCTGATTAAAGCGAATCTAGCTACAGCTTTGATGGGAACTCTCTACACTCGTTGGGCAGGTTTTGAGCAAACTGCTACCCACACTACGCCTTTCGCAGTGGAACTACAACAGCAACTAGCAGAGGCTGTAAATGCTGGTAGTGAGTTCGGCGTGATGGAAGTAAGTTCCCACGCTTTGGCCCAAGGTAGAGTGTTGGGTTGTAAATTTGAGGTAGCAGTGTTCAGTAATCTTACTCAAGACCATCTCGACTATCACAGCGACATGGAAGATTACTTTGCTGCCAAAGCGTTGTTATTTAGCCCTGATTATCTTAAGGGACGGGCAATAATTAATGCTGATGATTCCTACGGAAAGCGGTTAATTGCTTCGTTGGATTCCTCACAGGTTTGGAGTTATAGTGTCAACGACAACAGCGCTGATCTATGGATGAGCGATTTAA
This sequence comes from Nostoc sp. KVJ3, assembly GCF_026127265.1. Lineage (GTDB taxonomy): Bacteria > Cyanobacteriota > Cyanobacteriia > Cyanobacteriales > Nostocaceae > Nostoc. Next base: position 1,214,551 of record NZ_WWFG01000001.1, on the reverse strand, counting down.
GTTACGAACCCAATGGTGTGAGTGGTACATTACATACACCATTGGGTGACGTAGCTTTTCGATCGCCCCTAGTTGGACAATATAATTTAGAAAATCTTTTAGCAGCCGTAGGAGCAGTTTTACACTTAGGTTTAGATTTGCAGTTTGTTGCATCTGTGATACCTGAATTTCCCGGAGTTCCCGGACGAATGGAACGGGTACAGATTAGTACAGAGCAAGATATTAGCGTGATTGTAGATTATGCACACACACCCGATAGCTTAGAAAATTTACTGAAAGCTGCCCGTCCATTTATACCAGGAAAGGTAATTTGCGTATTTGGTTGTGGAGGCGATCGCGATCGCACTAAGCGCCCAAAAATGGGTAAAATTGCTGCTGAATTAGCTGATGTGGCAGTAGTGACATCAGATAATCCCCGCACAGAAAACCCAGAACGGATTTTAGAAGACGTGTTGGCAGGAATTGCCCCAACAGTAAAACCAATGGTAATTTGCGATCGGGCTACTGCTATTCGTACCGCTATTTTACAAGCACAACCAGGTGATGGAGTGCTGCTTGCTGGTAAAGGTCACGAAGACTACCAAATTCTCGGTACTGAAAAAATCCATTTTGACGACCGAGAACACGCACGTGACGCTTTACAAGAAAGACTAAACATACAAAGTTAATTTGGGCATTGGGAATTGGGCATTGGGAATTGGGCATTAATTATCAAGAAAGGCAGAGGGCAGGAGGCAGAAGGCAGAAGGGAATACTGCCTCCTCCCTCTGCCTGTGACCGAACCGAACTTGGGTATAAAACCCCACCGTCTATACGGTGCTTACAATTGGTTGGGGTCTGAATCCCCAACGAAAAAGTTCCTTCTGCCCTCTGCCCTCAGCATAGATGCCTTCTTCAATTATTCTTTCTCCCCCTGCTCCCCCTGCTCCCCCATCTCCCCTGCTCCCTCATCCTCCCCACTCCCCACTCCCCATTTTTCATAGTCCATATTTATTTCCGTGGGGATTTTGTAAAAAACGCACGCATAAAGGTGAAAATCGAAGACAGAATTATTTCTTGCTTCATCCTTTTTGTGCTTGACTCATGAATGTTTCTCTGGCTAAGGATCTGTCTGTTTATCAACTGGTTATGGGAGTGCAAGTGCCTCCAAAACCATTGTCCCTCAGTCCTGCTACTCTGCTATCGCTGGTGAGAGCGCAAATTGACTTACTAATTGAGCAGCAAATTGCAGCCACTTTATGGGTGAAGCTACCACCAGAAAAAATTTGGCAATCAGAATTAGCACGTTATCAATCCTCCGTGGGTGCGTCTAGTCTCATCTATACTTGCCAGATTAACGAGAGTGGGAGAACGGGAGATGGGGGAGATGAGGGAGATGAGAGAGCAGGGGAAGAAAATACTTTTTTGTCTCCCTCATCCTCCTCATCCCCCTCATCCCATCATGTCACCATTCACCTACCACCAGATAGCCAACTACGACGGGAAAATTTTCTGATGGTGTTATCACCCCAATTTTGCAGTTTAATTTTGGCTCATCGACCACTTAAAAAACGCAAAAATCAGACATCTACGAAGGTAAATACAACTAAAAATCAGCCATTGCTGATTATAAGTACTGTTGAGGGGAGAATAATTCAGCAGGTATTAGATGGTATCCAACGAGCGATTGCACCAGAATCATCGCCAATTTTACCTGCTGATTTTATGTGTCCAACTGTGCCCGAATCCACACTGATGAATCAACTGTTCGCCAAACAACTCTTGCGACAGGATGAAATTAACCGTCAAATCATGACAGTACGCACTACCAAGTTGCAGCAGCTAAATCAAGAAATGCACAACAAAGAGCAACTCCAAGATGAATATCTAAAGAATCTATGTCAGGAACTGCGTACACCCCTGACGCACATGAAGACAGCACTTTCATTATTGAATTCTCCTAATCTCAAACCTCCACAGCGACAACGTTATTTACAAATGTTAAATACCCAGTGCGATCAGCAAAATTCTCTAATTACTGGTTTATTAGAACTGGTGCAACTAGAACGTAATTTAGAGGGGATGGCTTTGGAGTCTGTGCGGCTCTCAGATATTGTACCGGGAGTAGTCAGTACCTACCAACCTGTAGCCCAAGAAAAGGGGATTATGCTAGCCTACACCGTACCGGCTGAACTCCCATCTATTTGGTGTGTAAGTGGTGGGCTGAGGCAGATTGTAATTAATCTGCTGCACAACAGCATTAAGTTTACCCCTAATGGGGGTGAAGTATGGGTGCGTGCGCGTTTTCAAGGCGATTATGTCCAATTAGAATTCCGCGACACAGGTATCGGTATTGCCGAAAGCGAGATTCCCAAAATCTTTGATCGGTTTTATCGTGTGCGTGCAGCTGCAACTGAAGATTATGGTGGTGCTGGCTTGGGGTTAACAATAGTACAGCAATTGCTGCTGCGCTGTGGCGGTTCTATTTCTGTAAAAAGTAAATTATATGAAGGTTCTACATTTACAGTGCAACTGGCAACTGTCGCCAATACCCCAAGAGCGATCGCAATCGAGAATGAGTGATGAGTTGTTCCTATATAACTTTGCCTTTGTTAGGTTCAATTTTTCAGTTCTTGCAATCGATTAGCTCACCCGAATGGATGAGGAATAAATCAACCAATCGGGCGATCTGAGTGCAGGAAGTTGAGATGGATAAAAAATAAGATTCTATTACTCAAGAATACTAATTGCACTTTACTCTAACTAAAGATAATCTTATGAAACTCTCCATCTTGATAGATTCTGTACTCATTGTTGCTTCTATTGCTTTACTGCCTGGAATTGGTGGCGCTCAAACAGCTATTAATAATAGTGGCGAACCTATAGCGATCAAATCTAACAATTTACCTACTTATTCCAATACGCTTGGGTTAAGGGTTATTGGTGTAAATAATCGGTCTTTGAAGACGCAATAAATCGCGTCTCTACATCAGGGTTTTGGGCTTAAGTAGTTGGACAAAAATATTTACAGTCATTGCGAGCAAAGCGTTCGCGAACAGCATCTCTAAGAGTTACAATCCCAACCGCAAGCGAATTGCTTCATTACGCTTTGCTTCATTCGCAATGACATTGTGTAATTAATTCTGTACAAGTACTTATCTGAACCGTATTGCCACTTATTCTACAAATATCAGCTACCCCACCCAAACCCTTTGATGTTGCAGTATCTCTAGCTCATTAAGGAGGAAAAGCTTCTGTCTCTCCCTAATCACCAGCGCAAAAAATTAATTACTTTAACCCTTCCAAGCTTGGAGGGGTTTTCAGTTGGTGCTTGCTTTAGCGCCCTTTTCCCAATATACCTTTTAATATTTCTCTGAGAAAAGTGCGATCGCTCCATCGAAAGTAGTTCCGCGCAGTTCGACACTACTTTATGGCTCTAGTGTCACGAACCATCAGATTACTGGCTACAGCACGTTGTAGACATCGCTCCTACTTTGGCATGGCCCATTCTACGGGGAAAAATTTACTGTTCCATCAAATTAACGTTGTTAAGTTACTCAGCAGGTGTAATTCTCACCTCCAAGCTGTGTTAGATATTGTGATGCGAAACAGGAGTCTAGATACGTTGCAAAAGCTTTCTCCAGAATCTCCTCTATTTATTGTGTTAATTATTATTAGCTTTTTAGTAGTAACTTTGTCAACTTGGTTATCATCTAAACCATTTGTTTTAAAACCATTTGGAGCTAATGATATTATCCAGATACTCACATTGCTATTATTTATTTCTCTGTTGCTAGAGCGTTCTTTAGAAGTTTTTATAACTACTTGGCGTGGGCCATTCATCGAACAATTAGATATTAGTATTCAGCAAGAAAAGGATCTAATTTCCGATAAGATGAGACTGATGGAAGCCCAACAGAAACAATTCCCTTCTTTAGAATCAAATCAAGTCAGTGGATTACCGCCAGAAGGAATGAGTTTAGAACAGCAAATTATCCAAAATTTTACCCAAAATCAACAACAATCATTAAAAATATTCAAGCCCCAAATGGATGACTTAAATGAAAAAGAGCGTCAAAGAACAGCCTATAAATCTGATACACGAATAATTGCTCTATGGACATCCCTTTTATTCGGTCTTTTAATGAGCGCAATCGGTATTCGCTCAATCGAGCCACTGGTAGTTATTGATTTAGATAATCCAATCCAAGTGGTTGTTTTCCGTTGTTTAGATGCATTGCTGACGGGAGGTTTAATTGCAGGAGGTAGTGAGGGAATCCATAAGCTGATAAAAGTTTTTCTCGATTTTATGGAAGCTACATCTAAACAAATCAAAAGTTAGAGATTATTTTGTCCATTTAATTTAATATCTATTCTAAATAGAGAGTACTATCTTCTCATAAATAATCTTTAATATCTATAAAGTTTTTGATTAAATTTTTAAATAAATCTGCCTCAGATAAAACTTTTACTCCTTCCGTTTCTAACTTATTTTGTTGTTGCTTAACACAATTTATCAAATACCCTTTATAGTCTAAGAGGATGTTTGAAAAGTCCACTACGCCTAAAATTCCTCTCTTACCTTGGATGCTCTTTAATGATTCGACTAAGTGGGCTATTCGCTTGCATGGTTCGCAGTGAAAAGTTAGACGAATTGCCGCACCACTTTCAAAAGTTAGCAGAGAGCCAGGAATAAAATTATCAAATCCTATACCTGTAACCACAATATTTTCTCGCAAGTCTCCTGGTTGAATTGATAAGTTTAAAATATCTTCATCCATAACAATTAAAACTTGTCTATCCCATAACCTACCTTTAAATTTAATGTTTTCAGTTCTACCATCGCAGAACTTACTTTTACCTTGGTGAAAAGATGCGTTATTGAGAGAAGCATATTCATTCATTGGCGAGAACAATTTCACATTGATGAGGTAAATTCAGGTAAATCTAATGATTTACTAAGAATGAATAAACTCCCATCTCCTCCACGCCCAATTCTTAAGGTTTCATCTAAGTAAGTAATATCTAGTGTGGCAGTTCTACTAGTAGGATTATTAGCTGGGACAATCTTAAATGGGTTGAGTTGGGGGGTATTAATGCCAACAATCTTCTCAATCGATAGGTAGCGTTTGTCAAAATAAACGTTGAGGCGTTTGTTCGTCAGAGGTTCTAAATCTTCTTTGGCTGGCTCAAAGCTAGCTGTCACTTTAACATATCCAGATACTAAACCCAGAAAATGTTTAACCTTAGCTAGATTAAAAAACAATTTATTTGCAACATCAATCACTTGATAAACTTCACCCAGCTTCAATCCCAATGGCAGAGAAACTAAAGAGCGGATTTCTCTAGCAGTGGAGTATTGTAATTGCCAAGCTCCCTCTAGTAAATAAGTCGCGTTTATCAGAGGGTTAAGATTAGGATTGACGCTCTCTAGCTCCGTCGTCAATTGTTCAATTTCCTCGACTAAGGTTTTGTCTAGTGTCAAGTCGGTAACGGGAGAGCCATCGCCCTTAGCTTGAATCTTCTCAAGCTTGGATTGTAATTTTTCTTTAATTAAAAGTTGATTGTTCAATGGTTGAATATTTGGTTTTGGAGAATGTTTTAAAAGTTGCTAGTGACATATCAAATACTTTTAGATCCCCCAAAGGGGGGACTTAGAATTATCTAAATGAGATTAGTCAATAAGTTGTGGGGTGGGAATTTGTGTATCGATATCTGCTTGGGAGAAAGTTGGGAGCAACCAGCTACTCTCACCCGCCTTGAATACTTTGGCAGGTTCAACATTTAATTCAATTACACCAGTAGCTGGATTGCTTCTAGCAATAGATTGTGTACCATCGACAAACTTAACGGCAATTGGTTCAGTCAGTTCTTGTGGTTGAGTGTTGGGGCCTAGAACCACTTGAGAACCTGCGGGTAGGTAAATGCCATCGCAATCCCAATCATCATCACTGATTGTTCCTGCGCCCAGGAAGTAAAGTTGGGTTGGAGATTTTTTTGGTTTATTGGCATAAACAGCCAAGGTTTTTCCTGTTTCATTGCGGCATTGTGCCCGCTTTGTAGCTGTTTCTATGACATTTTTTTGAGACTGCAATTGTGCCAGTCGCTGCTGGAATTGCTCAGGTGTATAACCAGCTTGCTCTGGTGTATCCTTTACAGTTAGAAGTTGATTGAGCGCCTGAGTTACTTCAGCATAGTCAGCCCCCTTAGTAAAATCCTTGCCAGCCCAAGATGGTTGAGCAATTACTAGGTTCACTATTAATACGAGAGCAACAAGGACAATCTTGAAAAATTGCATATTTTTCTCCTTTTTTTGAAATTAGGGTTCAGCGCCACTGAAACTTTACCAGATTTCAAAACTTTTAATAACCCATGATAAATTATCGTCTATATATATACAGGTTCATATAAAATTGGTATAAGATAATACTTACATTGATTTTGCTAGGCTCTTGCATCTTTGAGCTTGACATTCTGGTAAAGATGATGTGCCTGAGTGCGATCGCCAAAAGTATTGCTAAATAATTGTAATAATATTTAATATGAGTCTAGGTTGTGTAATTTAGATTAACTATTGCAGAGAAATTCTCTCGAAGTTAGTAGAATGACAAATACTAAGGACGCAACTCTTTTATGGATTAGCTATTCTAGAGCTGTAGACTATGTTTTCAGTCCTGAGTTATTTCCGTATATTGCCCTCTGAGGCATAACAATCAAGACCACACCAAATCCTTCATTAAGAGCTCCCACTAATCATAATGCCTGTGATTGAGAAGAAAAGAACTCGCGATCTGCCCCAAATTAACGAACGAATTCGCTTCCCGAAAATTCGGGTCATTGATACTGACGGTGCCCAACTGGGAATTATGCCCCCACACGAAGCACAACAGCTAGCAGAAGAAAAAGAGTTAGATTTGGTGCTTATAAGTGACAAAGCTGACCCGCCAGTTTGTCGAATTATGGACTACGGGAAATATAAGTTTGAGCAGGAGAAAAAGGCGCGGGAAGCCCGGAAAAAGCAGCATACGGCTGATGTCAAAGAAGTTAAGATGCGCTACAAAATAGAAGAACACGACTACAATGTGCGTGTTAAGCAAGCAGAGCGCTTTTTGAAAGATGGTGATAAAGTCAAGGCGACTGTCATGTTCCGGGGTCGAGAAATTCAACACAGCGACCTAGCAGAAGATTTGCTCAAGCGAATGGCAACGGATTTGGAGCCATTTGGCGAGCTTCAACAAGCACCTAAAAAAGAAGGGCGAAACATGATGATGCTCATCTCACCTAAAAAATAATCCTCTAACTGTTTAATAGACCATGTTTGAAAAACCCTTGGCTAGAAGTCAGGGGTTTTTTCGTTTGGATGCAAGATGCACTCAAACTTTGAGGTCATTTAAATTTATCTAAAATCGATAGTCCTGAAGGCTGAGTGGGAAACATAATACTCAGTTACTCAGGATTTTTGCTATTTCCAGGAGATGAGGGAATCGGGGACACGGGGGACAAGGAGGACACGGGGGACAAGGAGGATAGGGGGCTTCAGTTAAGCATTTCTTTCTTCTTTTTGCGTCCTTGGCGTTCTTGGCGGTTCGTTAAAAAAACTGACTTTTACTGAGAGTTTAGCCTTAACTGAACCGTATTGGGATAGGGGGATAAGGAAAAATCCTTCATCTCTCTAACCTGACCCTACTATTACGCGGTGATACTACCAGAAAATAAAACTGCATGGAACTGAAAAATCACTGGTTGGCTGTAAATAAAGTTGCTCTACCACGACTACTACAGTGGGTTAATCTCCGGCCAGAGGAGAGTGAACGAACCCAGATAATGTTTCTTTTTTACACAACTGTATGTGTAGGATTACGATGGGCAGAGGACAGTACGGTAGCGCTGTTTTTGGATGAATATGGGACTCATCTATTGCCGTGGATGTATATTGCCAGTGCCGCAATGAGTGCAGGACTGGTTTTTTTATACTCTTGGCTGCAAAAGATTTTTCCCTTACGTCGGGTGATTGTGGCGATCGCACCTTGTATGTTGATGCCATTACTTTTATTAGTTATATTACGTTGGGGATCGCATATTTCCTACCTGGCAGTTATTTCGGCCTTTCTGCTCCGGTTATGGGTAGATGCCCTTTATGTGGTCAATGACCTCAACACCTCCATCGTCGCTAACCAAATATTTAATATTCGGGAGATTAAGCGCACTTACCCACTAGTGAGTAGTGGTCTTTTGGTAGCAGATGTAATTAGTGGTTTTAGTTTGCCTTGGCTAGTACAATACACCACCCTAAATAAGATCATCTTTATCGCCTGTATAGTGATTTTATTAGGATCGGGGATTTTATTTTATTTAACTAATCGCTATCGAGCAGCTTTTCCTGAAACCCCACAAAGACTAATTCCTGAAGAACAAGCTTCACGAGAGCGTTTCATTAAAAGTCCCCTGAAGCGCTATGTTTGGAAATTATTTGCCTTTGTCGGTCTATTACAAGTCATTGGGTTGTTAATAGATTTTCAATATCTGCGCGAACTCCAATCCAATTTAGGCGACCGAGAACTTGCCAGTTTTTTGGGTCTTTTTGGTGGAATGTTGGGACTATGTGAGTTGTTATTGCAGTGGTTTATTTCCAGCCGACTGATTGAACGGATGGGGGTATTTTTCACAGCCACACTTTTACCAATCACTGTAGGCTTTGCCTTACCAGGAATACTGGTAGTTTTGCATTTAATACCAGCCATCCAATCCCAAAGCTTTTTTTGGGGTTTGATAATGGTCAAATTTTGCGACGAACTTCTGCGCTACACCTTTGTGATGAGTAGCGGCCCCATCCTGTACCAACCGATTCCAGAGGCAATTCGCAGCCGGATGCAGACTTTATCTGGTGGAACCGCCGAAGCGATCGCTACAGGTTTGACAGGAGCATTAATTTTTGCAACCATATTGTTTTGTGGGTACTTTGTACCCGTACCCCTGCAAAAGTGGGTGTTAGTAGCAGAAACAATGCTCATCGCTGGCACTTGTTTAAAAGTAGTTTGGGAATTGCGATCGCGCTACGTTGAACTGTTAGTCTTGAGTGTGGCACGGGGTCACTTGAGTGCAACCAATGTCGGCTTACGATTCTTCAAGCAAGGCGTAGTTAAAGCTTTGGAAGAAAAAGGTAGCGAGGCAGACAAACGCTCTTGTATTGAACTTTTAGCCCAAATTGACATTCAAGGAGCCGCGGAAGTTTTAGCGCCTCTGTTAGTCAAGTTAACCCCAGATTTGCAACGCCAAAGCATGGAAGTCATGCTAATAGCAGGTGCAAATCCTGCTTATCTATCCGCCATCCGTCCCTTGTTAGAACAACCTCAAGATACTAACCCTGAAGTTTTCGCCTTGGCGCTACGCTACGTTTGGCTAGCTGAACCAAATCCTAATTTAAGCATCCTAGAAGAATACCTCAACCCCCGGCAAAACTCACTCATTCGCGCCACCGCCGCCGCTTTAGTCTTACGTCAGGGAACGCCCATCCAAAAGGTAGCAGCTACCAAAACCATGCGCCGAATGTTGACTCATAAGCAAGAACGGGAACGGGTAAATGGAGTTAGAGCGCTCAGAGAAGCTGTTTATTTGCAAGCATTGCGGATTCACATCCCCAATTTATTACAAGATGAGTCGTTACGGGTGCGCTGTGCTGTATTAGAAATGATTGCAGCAACCCATTTAGAAGAGTACTATTCGGCACTGATAGCAGCACTTTATTACAAATCAACCCGGACTACAGCCATGTCAGCCCTAGTACGACTAGAGAATGAATCCATAGAAATGCTGTTGCGGTTAGCTACCAATATTTACAAACCAGAAGTAGTGCGGATGTATGCTTGGCGGACTATTGCTCAAATTGGTACTCAAGAGGCATTAGAAACTTTATGGCAAAACTTGGAAATATCTTGGGGGACTACGAGGGATCACATACTACGCAGTCTACTAAAAATACATAAGCAACCAGGAATTAGAGGTTTGGTCGATCGCTTTTATGAAAGTCGGGTAGAAAATTTAATTGAGCAGGAATTAAAGTTTTTAGGCGAAATTTACGCCGCATATATAGATTTAAAAACATTAGAGGAAAAAGAAAATCATCAATCAAGTGAGAGGATTTTTATTGTCTCTGAGTTATTGCAACGCGCCCTTTTAGAATTGGAATTGGATGTCAAAGAGCGGCTGCTACTGTTATTGAGACTGCTTTACTCACCAGAAAAGATGCAAGCCGCAGCATTTAATCTGCGATCGCTCTCAGTGGTAAACTTAGCGCGGGGGTTAGAAATCCTAGAGCATACCGTAACTTTGTCTTCAAAGTCTCTGTTGCTGAATATTTTAGATAACCGACCGCAGTCAGAAAAATTGCAACATCTTGTAGAAGCCAAGATCGTAGAATATGAAAGTATGATAGTTAGCGATCGCCTCCACAGATTGCTGATGTTGGGTAACTTCCTTTCTGACTGGTGTCTAGCTTGCTGTTTTCATTTTGCCCAAGTGACTCGCACCAGACTTACCAGTTCTGAGATTTTAGTGAGTTTACGTCATCCAACCGGCTTTGTTAGAGAAGCTGCGATCGCATATCTCAATATGGTTTCACGTCGCGTTCTCCAGCAAATCTTACCCCAGTTACAAAAAGATTCACATCCTTTGGTGTCCGCTCAAGTTAAAGAGTTGCTCAAAAAATACCATTTTAAATAATAAGTCCCCCCAACACATCGGGGGGTAAATATATGCAGCTTCACAAAGAAACGATATAACCTATAAAGTGAGGTAAAAAATCAAAGAGCGTCAACAACAGCCATGTATGTACTAATAGGTGGAGCGGGCTTAGTGGGCTTAAGTTTAGCCCAAAAACTGGTAGAACTAGGACATACTGTTGCCGTAATTGATATTGATCCTATCGCTTGCCGCTACGCCCGCGAACAAGTCGGGGCAATGGCCTTTGAAGGAAGTGCTGTAAGTACAGAAGTATTACTAGAAGCCGGGATTCGCAAAGCTGGCTCCTTGGCAGCGGCTCTGAGAAGTGATGCTTTAAACTTGGCAATGGTAACTCTTGCAAAACATTATGGTGTTCCCCACCTTGTTAGTCGGATGCGCCACCCAGATTTCACCGAACCGCTGCGGATAGCTGGAGCCAACCATATCATCAGTACTGTGGAACTAGCAGTTTCAACAATGGTGAATGCCATTGAGTATCCCCAAGTAGAATCGATGATGCATTTTGAGCAAGGGCAAATTGAAGTTCTGAAACTTGCCATTCCAAACAATTGCTATGTTGCTGGTCGTAGTGTTGCCGAAATCGCTCAAGATTCCCGATTTCCTAGTGGTTCGCTAATTATTGGTTATCAACCCCATCCTCACGAAGATTTGATGATTCCTAACGGTAGTACAATACTGGAACCCTATTCAACTGTGCTAATTGTGACTAAACCAGGATCTTTACACCAAGTCATTGATTTTATTGAACAAAGATGTTGAGCGCAGTCTCTACCGAAACTATTTAGAGTGTTCCAAAAAATAAATGATCCAAAACTCGTCGTTGCGAACGCTCGCAATGACAATTGGGCATTTTTTTACTTGGAGTACTCTTATTCAGTGGGGTTAGCTAAGGATGTATAAAAAATAGGTATAAATAGTTTTGATGAAACCGTATTCACATATTTATTTAGCGATCGCTGTTATTATTCTTGCATCTTGTCAATCAACCAATATCCAACCCAAGTCACAACCCGATGCCACTCAACCAACCCCAGTTCCAAAAATAGTGACGCTGGATAAGAATTTTAAGATAGCAAGCGGCCAAACTGTTTATGTTCCTGTTTATTCACATATCTATCATTACAATCGACAAGAGGTTTTCGAGTTAGCAGTTACGCTCAGTATTCGGAATACAGATTTGACTAATCCGATTGTCATTACTTCTGTACGCTACTACAACTCAGAGGGGAAATTAGTTAAACAGTATTTGGAGCGTCCTATTCAACTTGATGCACTAGCTTCTACAGCTTTTTTTGTGAATAGAAATGACACCAGTGGAGGCTTAGGGGCAAATTTTATTGTCGAGTGGGTAGCTCAAACAGAAATATCTGAACCTGTAGTGGAAGCAGTTATGATTGGTACTGACTTTCAGCAAGGAATTTCTTTTGTTAGTCCTGGTAAAGTAATTAAAAATCAAAATAACGATCGGCGATCGCCTTTAAAATAGAAATATTAAAAAGCTGATTTGTTATAGATGCAAATCTTCTGATAAATTCTACTCCTGCATTAGTAACCCAAAAAGTAAAGCTCAGTATTTATACTGTTGGTACTTTACTCAACTGATATAGATATAGATAAAGCCATAATACAAAGAATAGACCTCATAAATCTCGATTTAGGAATATAACTGTACAGACGCGCTATGCGCTCCTAACTCCTAACTCCTTCTTTGCATCATGATATACAAACCCCCTCAACAAAAGCTGTTGAGATGGATTGCATTGTTCCTAATTGGAACATTTCTGCAATTTTTGTTTTACATCCCGACACCAGTCTTATCTGAAAATTCCAATAGCTGTAGCAATATTACAGCCCCTCTGACCCCTGAAGAACAAACTTACGCTCGCGGTGCTTGGCAGTATTTTGTCAAAAACTATCAGCCAGCAACAGGATTTACCAATTCTACTGGGGGTTATCCTTCAGGTACACTCTGGGATATGGGTAATTACCTGATGGCGTTGAATGCTGCACGCTGGTTGAATATTACTGACCAAAAAGATTTTGATACTCGTCTCAACAAATTTTTAACGACTCTCAGTAGCTTGAAGTTATTTGAGGATACTTTGCCCAATAAAGTCTACAACGCAGCTAACGGACAAATGGTTGATTATGGCAACAATCCCGTTGAACGGGGTCTTGGTTGGTCTGCTTTGGATGTTGGGCGAATCCTGGCGGCCTTTGATGTCATCCGTACCTGTCATCCGCAATATAATGATTGGCTTAAAGGAATTGTCGCAAAGTGGCAAGTGGCGCGATCGCTCAAAGATGGACAACTTTTTGGCGCTACTGTTCTCCCAGATAACAAAACGTTACTGGTGCAAGAAGGACGACTCGGCTACGAAGAATACGGCGCTAGAGGTTATGGACTTTGGGGTTTTGCAGCACCCAAGGCTATTGCTTTAGAACCATTTAAGTTAGTCGAAATTAATGGTGTGCAAATTCCCGTTGATAGCCGTGACTTTCAAAGCACCAACGCTAATAATTACGTTGTTAGTGAGTCTTATATCCTTGATGGGATTGAGTTTGGTTTACAAGGTGAATTAGCTGATTTTGCTGCTAGGGTTTTAGATGTCCAAAAACGGCGTTATGATACCACAGGGCAGTTAACTGCTGTTACAGAAGATAATATCGATCAAGCGCCTTATTTTCTCTACAACACCGTCTACGCCAACGGTGCAAACTGGGCAACAATCACCGATACCAATCAACCTTATCCCCAGTTTCGCAGCATCAGTACCAAAGCGGCTTTTGGCTGGCACTATCTGTTTCCAGATAATGCTTATGCCCAAAAAGTTTTTGATGTTGTCAAGGATCTCCGCAGTCCTGATGATAGTGGTTATTATGCTGGGATCTATGAAGAATCAAAACAACCCAATAAAGCTTTGACAGGTAATACTAATGGGCTGATTTTGGAGATTTTATACTACAAAGCTAAGGGAAATCACCCTTTAATTGCTTCTGGTTCTGCGAGTGTGTCTACTGGTAAGCCCAGTGAAAATACTTCTCCTGCAACACCCTCCAATCAAGCAAATTCTCCTATTAAAACTCCGGCTACAACACCCTCCAATCAAGCGAATTCTCCTGTTACGCCTCCCACTGCAACCCCTACAGATACTCCGAAAATTGTAGAAGTAGCCGTTGCACCTATTCCACCGGTGGATAGTCCCGAATCGTCATCTAACCTGAAACTAAATCGATCGCTGACGGTGATTGAACGGCGTTATGCAGAGGCGGCTTGGCGATACTTTCAAGCGAATTATCATTCCAAGAATGGGCTAATTGACGATCGCAGTGATTTCAAAGGTGCAACTCTCTGGGGCTTAGGAGATTATCTCGCAGCCCTCCATGCAGCGCGATCGCTCGATATAATTACCCCCAAGGAATTTGACCAACACACCCGCCATCTGTTAGCAGCCTTGACAAAGTTACCGCTGTTTAGTTTAGAATTGCCCGGTCGAGGTTATGATACGCGATCGCTCCAATCAATAGATTATGGCGGCAATCCAGCCCCAGAAGGTAACGGCTGGTCAGCTTTAGATTTAGGGAGAATGCTGGCAGCGCTTTACAATTTAAAAAGTTGTCATCCAGAATACACGGCTGCGGTAGATAAAATTGTCCTAGATTGGTCATACTTGCGCGTGGTGCGCGATGGTATTCTCTCCAGTGCGATCGTTACCAAAGAGCAAGAGGGGCGATCGCAGATCCGTGTCAACCCTGAAACCCGTCTGGGATATGAAGAATATGCAGCCCGTGCTTTTCAATTATGGGGATTTAATGTTGAACATTCTGCTGTTGGCGGTGAATATCAAACTGCCTTAGTAGAGGGAGTAAAAGTACCAATTCAACGCCGCCGTACAGATACCAACTCCAAAGTTAACCAATACACAGTTAGCAATCCTTTCTTACTCTATGCGCTGGAGTTTGGATTAGATCCACAAATGCGATCGCTTTTTGAACCAATCTTTCAGGCGCAAGCTGAACGTTACCGTCGCACCAGCACCCTCACAGCCTCAGCTACCACCTTGATCGATCGTAAGCCTTACACTGTCCACAGCACAATTACTGGAAAAGGCGAGCCTTGGGTAGCTTTGGGGGATGACGGACAAACTGTAGCAAAGGGGCGATTGGTAAGTACAGCAGTTGCTTTTGCCTATCATGCCCTGCTTCCAGAAGACAAGTATAGTCAAGAGTTACTGCAAGGAACAACTGACTTATACAATCCCTTAGCCGGATTTTATGAGGGCTTCTATGAAGCCACAGGTAAAACAGCAGTTGGTTTCACCAGCAGCACCAACAGTATGATTTTGCAATCCTTACTCTACAAGGTGATAAATCAACAACCCCTAATTCGTCCGACCGCTAACATGAAATCTCCTTGGTGGCAAGAAGTTGCTCAGGGAAATTCTGGGCGAGGTCTACCCAAAACTGCTACACAACAAACCAAGTTAATTTCTGATAGTTCTGGAAGTTACTGGGTTTCAGGTAGTAACTGACACTGAGATCGACAAACGCAGGGATATATCTTATCCCTGCGCCTTTTTTTACCAACTCTAGCAAGAGGTTGTTAATAATGAATTCAATTAGGGAATACTGATTCTGAGGGAATGCAGATGAGTTAAATAGAGCAAAGGTGATTTTGCAATCGATGTTGTGTGTAACCATAAATCAGCAATATTGGGATATCACCCACTCATACATAATTCATACTGAATTCTGACTCCTGAATTCTTCTTGATAAAATCCTAAATCTAAAATACTACTCAGATGGCTTCAGTTTCTATTAATGATAATTCTTCAAACTTTTCTGGTAACAGTCGCTCATTACTCAAAAAAAGAACACTGTTATTTCGCTACCTGGCAGAAATAAATGTAATTTTTGGGATCTGGTATTTGCAATGGCGTATTAACAATTCCATCAATTTTGATGCACTGTGGATTTCTATTCCTTTGCTGATAGCAGAAATTTATAGCTATTTCGGCGGTGTGATGTTTGTGATTGGGTTATGGCGACCTTTAGTCCGACAAGTTAAGTCTCTAGACCAGATGATCCCACCTTTAGCGAGATCCGATTGGCCAACAGTAGATGTATTTGTAACTTGCTACAACGAGCCTCCAGAAATTGTCGAAGAAACTGCCAAAGCTGCTCTGAAACTGGATTATCCGCCGACAAAGTTACGCGTTTATGTCCTAGATGATGGTAACTCGGCTAATATGCGGGCTATGACAGAAAGATTGTGTATTGAAGATTTGCAATCACCACAACTACAACAAGAAGCAAATCGGATTGATGCAGAACACTCTTATTTGTTGGAACGCCTGAAGCAACTGGAAAGTCTCACACCTAATACTCAAGCCGCAGAACAATGGTTGCAAACATCATCATCAGAACCAGTGGCTAACGAGTTGACTACCAAATTTGTACAAAGTCTACAAAAGTTTATTCTTTGGCTACCTCCGACCGATCAAAGTATTAGCCATCGCCTCACTACCGAACACAAAGCCTTAGAAGAAGCTATTCGCAAGAAAGAATTAGAACTGGTGGAACTCTCCCGATTTCGTTACATTGCTCGTCCCAAAACACCTGGCGTAGCCCATCATGCTAAAGCAGGAAACATCAATTATGCAATTTTTTCGGGAGAAACGGCAGGAAATTTTATTGTTACTTTAGATGCCGACCACATTCCCAAGCCAAATTTTCTCAAGCGAGTTGTGCCTTATTTCTATATCTATAATCTTTCAACAGGAAAATACGAACAGAATCAAATTGCTTTTGTACAGACTCGCCAGGATTTTTACAATATTCCCCCAGGCGATCCTTTTGGACATCGAGCAAATTTATTTTATGGGCCACTTCAACAAGGTAAAGATGGCATGAATGCTGCGTTTTATACGGGCACAAATGCGATATTGAGACGTGAGGCATTAGTGAGTGTCGGACTGCAAAATTTTGCTGATGAATTTGCCAAAGATGAAAAACGTTTAGATGAATTTGATTTAGTTGGTGGAGTATCAAGTAATAGCATTACAGAAGATATGAACACAGCTATGCGTCTGCACAGTGCTGGCTGGAAATCTATTTATCACAATGAACTTTTGGCAGAAGGTTTAGCACCAGATGACTTAAGTTCTACTCTGAAACAGCGACTACGTTGGGCACAAGGAACTATCCAAGTGCTAGTTAGGGAAAATCCACTGACAAAATCAGGGTTAACATTTTGGCAGAGGTTGCAATATTTTAAGACGATGTATAGTTATTTCTCTGGTTTTGCAACTGTGGTGTTTATTTCTTGTCCAATTATCTATTTTTTTACGGACATTGTTCCAGTTAAAACCTACGGGTCTGACTTTGCTATCCACTTTTTCCCAGCTTTTATTATCAACCGTCTCACGTTCTTAGCGGCTACCTGGGGCATTCCTGCTAGAGAAGTTTGGCGTTCTGAACAATATGCGATCGCTTTATTCCCGTTGCTGATCCAAGCCGTATGGAGTGTGTTTACAGGACAAAAACTCAATTTTCAAGTTACACCTAAGCAAAGGCAATCTGGTATTTATCTCCGGCTAGTTTGGCCACAGCTAGTTGTCTTTATCCTTACTATTTTGGGGATATTATGGAGCCTTTACCGCTTTGCAATTGGTCATTTAAATAATCCTTGGGTTCACCTACTCAATAGTGCGTGGGCTATCTATAACTTGTTACTTTTGTCGGCTATCATCCGTGCATCTGTTTGGCAACCTCCGAAAGAAGTCTAAGAGGTATGCAGGGACAAGGAGAAAAACTTCTAAATTCAATCTCAAAAAAAACAGCAATGAACACTAATTTAGACTCAAAAAACTTTGGTCAACGAACTGTTTTAACAATTTATGCTCATGCTGATGATGAAGTTCTACCTGCTGCTGGCACTCTCAGTCTGATGTCCAAGGCGGGATGGAATATTCGTTGTTTAATTTTGACTGATGGCAGTCTTTCTAGTTCACCTATTAAGGGTACTCGTCATCAAGAAGCGGATGCAGCCGGTAAAATCATCGGCGCAACTTACGAATTTCATGCGCTTGAGGAGTATAACTTTTCAACCCAAGCAGTAATTAAAGTTACTGAAGAAGCTATTAGACGTTGGCAACCGGATTTGATTATTACTCATGCACCACAACCGGAAAAATATGGACATAGAGATCATGAAGTATGTGCGATCGCAGTTTCTAATGTTGCTACCCGCAAAAACATAACTTTGTGGTACTCAGCCCCGCCTGTTTTTTTACGTGGTTTTGAACCAAACTTTTTTGTGGATATTACTTCTGTAATTGAGGAAAAAGTGGCAGCTATTGGTTGTTATGAATCAGAGATGAATAAAGCATTTATGCAACTTGATGCCATACTAGTTTTATCTCGTTTCTGGGCACGGGAATTAGGTCAGAAAGATGGCTATTTTGAAGCTTTTGAAATCTCTCGTCAATGTGTAGATGCTAGCTTTTTTACTGCAATAGCTAATAATCGACAAGCAATTCAACATAGTTGATTGCATAATAATCACAAAAATATTGCTATCTATCTTGCAGTTTACCCGATGTCAGTGCCAAAATATAAATACATCTTTCTCAAGCAAATAATAGGACAAAACAATGAGTTTAAGCGTGAAAATACTAGAATTATCTGGGATTTTAGATGGTATTAGAGGTAATGAACTGCGTCGTGAAGTAAGCGATGCTCTGGCAAACGGAACTGAGATTTTATTGATTGATATGAAAGGAGTAAACTTTATCGATAGCTCTGGTTTAGGTGCTTTAGTATCAGCAATGCAAATGACGCGAAATGCTAATGCTAAACTTTTTGTTTGTTCCATCAGCGCTCAAGTCAGGATGTTGTTTGAACTGACTAAAATGGATAGAATTTTTCAAACCTTTGCGGATCAAGATGAATTCAATAGCCAAATATTGGCAACGCAATAGGCTGTTAGATAATATAAAATTTGGATGTGCATATTTGGCTATACTAACCAAAGTTAACTTTTACCAAAGAGAAGTCGTCATCAAGATTATTTTGAGCATTTAAGGTGAAAATGTTCGCTAATAGTTGATTTAAATTACAGGTATTTTCCCAGCTATATTTAGTTAGCAAGTCAATGAAAGCATCAATTCCCCAAATTTCGCCATTTGACTGATTAATTTCATAAACACCATCACTAAAAATGTATAAAGTGGTGTTCTCTTCGATCTCCAAAACAGCATCCTCAAATTGAACATCGGGTAAAAAACCAATTGGTAAATCTAAAGAATTTAGCTGTTTAACTTGGATGCCTGTTTTAGAGGTCTTAGATAAGAGTAAAGCTGGTGGATGTCCGGCGTTGGCATAAATAAGTTGATGTTTAGGGCGGTGATAAACTCCATACCAGATTGTGAAGTATTTATCACCGTGCTTCGTCATTTGGAAAGCGTGGTTGAGTGCTTTTAGGACTTCACTGGGTTGACACAAGTTAGTGTTTGGGAGAGATTGCGATCGCAAAACATTCAGCACAGATACAGATAGGAGGGCTGAACCCACCCCATGACCTGATACATCTAACAAATAAATTGCCAAATTATCTTCGTCGATCCAATGATGGTCGAAGCAATCGCCCCCTAGCTGTGCTGAGGGAATAAACAGATTTTCTGTAGTTACTGCTCCAACAAGGGGAGAGGGTAAAAGCGATCGCACATAATCGGCAGCCTCAACTAATTCTGCTTCCAAAATTTGCTTTTGGGTTTGTAAATCTTGATTTAGTGTCTCCAAAGCTTCTTTTTGACTTTGTAAATCCTGATTTAGCTGGTGTAATCTTAGCCCTGCTCTTACCCGTGCTTTCAATTCATTCATCTCTATTGGTTTAGAGATAAACTCATCTGCTCCAGCGTCAAGTCCCCTAACTCGATCTTCCTCCTCTCCTCGCGCTGCTCCTCTTGCCGTCAATAGAATAAAAAAAGTAGTCGCTAACTCTGGATCTGTTCTAATTCGACGACACACTTCTAGCCCATCTACCTGAGACATCATCCAGTCACAGATAATCAGAGCAGGACGTAATAATTGTGCTTGTGTAATTCCTTCCTCGCCATTTTTGGCGATACTGATATCATAACCCTGATTTTCGAGTGTTTTTTTCAGTACTGTCCGCACTATAGGGTCATCATCAATAACCAGAATTTTAAACATAAGTTAAACTTTACTAAGTAGGAATTAAAAAGAAGTAATTACTCTAATTAAACTTATATGAAATTTAGTTTAGAATGTATAGTGAAAATACTCAAATTAAATAAATTAATTCCCGAATATGATGATTTGAAAATATTTTCTTGGTTAAGAAGTGAAAAATAAAATTTCTCTAAAAGTCAACACAGACCTCACAGTATCGCATCAAGTATTATCTTGGTTCGAGCAGATAAATCAACCACCTATTCCCAATAAAGAAATTTGGTGGCAGTGTCAAACACTGATGATAGAAGGTTTTACTAACATTGTTGAACATGCCCACAAAAATTTACCTCTTGAAACTCCTATTGAGATAGAAGCTGTGCGGTTAAATGAATATATAGAAATTCGGATCTGGTCTCAAGGCGAACACTTTGACTTAGAGCAGCAATTGCAAAAAACATCGGAATTTGAGGAGAATGAGCAAGCACGTGGGCGTGGTTTAAAAATTATGTCCGTCATTGCCGATAAGTTGAGTTATAAGCCGACAGGAGATAATCGTTACTGTTTATTTATTAGTAAATATTATTAAAGATGCAAACTAGTTAAGAGCAGTAGGTTGGGTTTTGTAAGAATTTTCTGGCATCCCCTAATCCATCTAAATACAATGGTTCGAGATAATTCGCCTTGGCGCATTTTTGACAACACCAAACCAATTGTTAACACTTAGTCACACTATCCTTTTTATACTTTTAACTAGTCCCCTAAGCGATCGCTCAATTGGGGTAATGTTCTCATGCTCCTTTTTGCCCACAAGCGAAATCCAGCAACTGGGGAAGATTTGGTACACCGCAGGAGTGGCTGGTGCGGGCTACAAGGCTATCAATGCAAAGTCTTTGTGCCTGTACCAGCCACCACCGAATCTAGCGCAGCGTTCCCCGGTTGCGACAATATTCCCAATCCCAGTTTTTTGTTCGCCATCGCTTGACTTTCAAGACAGTCGCTACAATTTAGGCGATATCCAAAGTACGTACCAAAAAAGCCCACTTATCTGCGGCTTCCTCGATAATTTTAGCCGTGGGTTTACCTGCACCATGTCCTGCTTTAGTCTCAATTCTAATTAATACTGGCGCATCACCTGCATGAGCCTCTTGCAAAGCGGCGGCAAATTTGAAACTATGAGCAGGGACAACGCGATCGTCATGATCGGCTGTGGTAATTAAGGTTGCTGGATAAGCTGTATCTGGTTTGATGTTATGTAGTGGCGAATAAGCATACAGCGCTGGAAACTCTTCTAAATTATCTGCTGAACCATATTCGGAAGTCCAAGCCCAACCGATGGTAAATTTGTGGAACCGCAACATATCCATTACGCCGACGGCGGGTATTGCTGCACCGAATAAATCGGGACGCTGTGTGATGCAAGCACCTACCAATAAGCCACCGTTACTACCACCTGCGATCGCTAGCTTCTCAGTTTTAGTATACTTATTCGCAATCAACCACTCAGCAGCGCCAATAAAGTCATCAAACACATTCTGCTTTTTATCCTTCATTCCTGCTTGATGCCATTCTTCGCCGTATTCTCCACCGCCGCGAATATTGGGCATAGCATAGATCCCACCTATTTCCATCCACACCAACAGACTCACCGAAAAGCTAGGTGTCATTGAGGCATTAAAACCACCATAGGCATAGAGATAAGTGGGGTTATTTCCATCTAATTTAATACCCTTTTTGTGGGTAATAAACATTGGTACTCTAGTACCATCTTGACTCTGATAAAAAACTTGTTTTGTCTCGTAATCATCTGGATTAAAATCTACCTTTGGCTGACGTAAAACGGTACTTTTACCAGTTATCATATCGTAGCGATAGGTAGTTCCTGGGGTGGTAAAGCTGGTGTAATTATAAAAAGTTTCGGTATCATGACGCTTTCCACCAAAACCTCCGGCTGAACCAAGTCCAGGTAGTTCTACCTCACGAATAAACGTACCTTTGAGGTCAAAGATTTTAATTTGGCTGTGAGCATCTTTGAGGTAATCAGCAACAAATTGGTTATTGAGTACGCCTACACTTTCTAAGGTTTCTGCGGATTGGGGAATGATTTCTCGCCAATTTTCTGGCGCAGGGTTTTTAGTGTCAATTGCAATAACTCTTCCTCGTGGTGCATTTAAATCCGTGCGGAAATAAAAGACGCTATCATCATTGTCAACAAAGCTATAATCTGCCTCAAACTGGTTAATTAATTCTAAGACTTCAGCATTAGGGTTAGTTAAATCTTTGAAGAAAACTAAATTTTTGGAGTCAGTACCCAGCCAAATAGAAATTATTAGATAGTGACCGTCTTCAGTAACACCACCACCAAAACTCCATTCTTTTTGGTCAGGACGATGATAAATTAGTACATCTTCTGACTGAGATGTTCCTAATTGATGATAGTAGAGTTTTTGATAATAGTTAACATCTTCTAATTGAGTTTTTTCATTCGGCTCATCGTAGCGACTGTAGAAGAAACCTTGACGATCGTGTGTCCACGATGCACCAGAAAATTTAATCCACTTTAGATTATCTTGCAGGTCTTCACCAGTTTCAACATCGCGTACTTTCCATTCTTGCCAATCAGAACCAGAGGTAGATAGACCATAAGCTAAAAGTTTACCATCTTCACTAATGGACAATCCTGAAAGAGCAACAGTACCATCTTCTGAGAGTTTATTGGGATCGAGTAAAACTTTGGGTTCGTCTTCGAGGGTTTTTAGAGTGTAGAGGACACTTTGATTTTGCAGTCCGTCATTTTTGAAATAAAAGTAACGTTCGCCTTCTTTAAAAGGGATACCATATTTTTCATAATCCCAAAGTTTGGTGAGGCGCTGTTTAATTTTTTCCCTGGCAGGAATTTCGCTCAAGTAGCCAAAAGTAATTTGATTTTGTGCCTCAATCCAAGTCCTTGTTTCTTCAGAGTCAGGATCTTCTAACCAACGGTAAGGATCTGCGACTGAAGTACCGTGGTAGTTATCGACTTGATTGCTTTTGTGGCTGGATGGGTAGCTAAGGGGTTTTTTAGAGGAGGACATAATCTCAGGTCTTCAGTTTATCTTTATATACTACAAAGATAGACTTAAGACATGGAGCATAAGTTGACCAAACCTGCGGTAAAATTCCAGTTGGAAAGAGTAACTGCTGGGTTAATACTATAGCGGTTCCTATTTAGATGCGGTACAACATTATATCGCAAGGTATAGGGGCATGGCAGTGCCCATTGGTGTCAACTTAACGCAAAAGTGATGTCCCGCAAGGAACTTCAGTTCCTTGCTAATAGCAAAAGTCATCTGAAGATGACTAAATATCCCCAAAAATCTCTAGTCTACTTCAGTAGACTTTAGCTGTTAGCAGCAAGCAGCCCTATTAGGATTTTAATGATCGAGGAAGTATAAAGAAGCGATCGCTTCTTTATACTTCCTGAATTGAAGATTAACAGCAGGATTTAGTAGACTACTTGCCACCAGCCGAAGGCTGGGCCGATAAAACGGATGGTTGCCCATCCTACAACCATAAGGCCAATACCTATCCAAGCACCACGAGTTGTCCAAGTGACAAATTGTTCACCTTGAGTTTTTGTGATGGGAACCCAAGGCAAGATGCGAGTCTCTTGACCGTATGTTTCCCCTTGTGTGGTTTTACGACGCTTTGCTTCACCCATAATCAGCAACTCAAATTTTACTTAGGTTCTAAATTTATCTTGGCAGGAATCATAGTTATAGACAATTGGGCATTGGGTATTGGGCCTTTAAGCGGAATTTTCCTCATCGGTATTAGTAAACAGGCTGGGGTCGAGATAGTTAATGCGGGCGAGAGGACTTAAGGCAGTGAGAATTTGAGCGCCGTAGCTACGATTAACTACACGACTATCAAGTAAAGCAACAATGCCTTGACTTTCTCGGACTGGCGCGATCGCTCTTTGTAATTCGTTTAAGGCTGCTGGCAATAAATATAAACGAAACCAATCTTGATGCGATCGCTTATAAAGAGCTACCCTACCAGCTACCAGAGGATTTTCTAAAGATGGTAAAGGTAAAGTAGCAATAATTAACAAATGAGGTGCTGGCAAGACTCGCTGATGTTCTCGCCAAAATTCCCAACCGCTAATCAAAATACCATTTTCATCTAAACAAGTTTTTTCTACTTGCACCCGCGAACCAAACTCTGAAGCCAAAATTGTCGCCACTTGAGCCTTGAGTGGGACATCCCCCACCAAAACAACCGTTAATCCTGGTGCTGTAGCACTCAGACAAACCAGTGTGCGGACTTTGTGAATAAATGCCGCTTGAAATTCTGGTGTGTTAGGTAGGGGCAATTTATAGGGTACATACAGTTGAATTGCTTCCGCTTGACTCTCCGAAGAAAACTTCAGACAAGTTAAATCGTCCAAACCAAGGCGCTGTCGAAAAAGAGGAGCCTCAGTTTCTGGTTCTATAGCACTGCCAATTAAAACTACTGGTTGTCGCTGCCACAAGGGTGAAAGGATTTCTCTTAATTCCATTGGGGCGTAGTGCAAAGAAAATAAACCTTGTCTATGGGCTATAGTCGCCCAGAAGAGGGGAGGGGGAGCAGGGGAGGCAGAGAGGAAAAGATTTTCGTCGAGGGTTTGTAATTGCTGCCAGAAATGTTTCCAAGTATCTGGGAGGTTTGCTGGATCTAAAGCAGTATAAAGACGGCTTAAAATCTCTATTTCTGGCTGGGAAATTAGGTAGCAGTGATATGGATTGACAGGATGCTGAAAAAGTTCGTGTGTCAGTTGTATCCGTGCTTCGCTAATTGCCTCAGCTTCGTTTGGACAAGCCAGCATGAGTTCATCCCAGTCATGGGGTTGAATATCTTGGGTAAGTTGATCGCGCACCCAATCTTCGAGATCGTCTACCCCATCAATAATTGTCGGAATGCCTTCGGGAAAGCGATCGCCACCAGCCAATTGTCCTTTTAACCAAGCTTCTGGGGAGGTTAATAGTAGCCCTTGGAACTGGGCACCAGGCCAAGCGTCACCTGTTCTAATCGATTTGTTGGCTGGTAGCCATTGCTGTAGACGGGGAATTTCTACCCGCAGTAGAAGTTGTTGCACAGCTTCTTGAGCAACAATAATTACAGGGCCATGCCACATTAGGGCTGATGCTACAAAACTAGTGCGATATCGCCCTTGATAGCCACAAACCGCTCCTACTTGAATGAGGGCGCTACGTCCCAGGCGCAAGGCGCGTGCTACCAACCGTGCCATCGTCAAATGATGGGGCCAGGAAGGGAACCCCGCTTGCGATCGCAAAAAGTTATGTAGTGACAAATGAACTTCTGCCTCAATCACACGCTTTTAATTCCATACAAAGTGACTTTTATCTTCCAATTGCCCCATTTCTATTATGTTGTCCTTTGTCATTAGTCCAAAACTAATGACCAATTCCCAATTCCCAATTCCCTAATTTATGCCAACTTACACAGGAATTTCCAGCGAAGCCTTCAGGCATCCACTAGATCGTCAAGCCGAGCAAGCTTTACGAAATTTACCGGGATTTGATTTAATCGCTCGTAAATTTGTGGAATTTATTTACGAACGCCCTCAATTAGTCTATCTAATGGGTAACACCATCCAAGTCGGGCCGCGTCAGTATTCCACTATTTACCAGATGTTTCGGGAATGCGTCCGAGATTTGGACATTTACCCAGAACCCGCACTGTTTGTCTCACAAGATCCCCAAGCAAATAGCTATGCACTGGGGCAAGAGAATCCTTACATAGTCATAAATACAGGGTTATTAGACTTGCTAGATGAAGTTGAGATTCGGGCGGTGCTAGCTCATGAACTGGGGCATATTAAATGTGGTCATACTATTTTAATTCAAATGGCGATGTGGGCGATGAGTGCTGCTTCTGCCTTGGGAGAATTGACCTTCGGTCTCGGTAATCTTGTAACACAAGGCTTGATTTACGCCTTTTTTGAATGGCGACGGAAAGCCGAGTTATCGTCAGATCGTGCCGCGCTACTGGTGATGGATGACTTGAATCCCGTGATGTTAACGATGATGAAACTCTCTGGCGGTAGTATCAAATATGCCAATGAATGCAGTTTACAAGAGTTTATCAAGCAGTCAGAAAATTATCAGGCACTGGATGAGGATGGACTGAATCAGATATATAAATTTTTGCTTTACAATGGCGCTCAGGGGGCGATGTTAAGCCATCCTTTCCCCGTAGAACGCTTGCATTACTTACGGGCGTGGGCAGTATCTGAAGAATACCAGCAAATTCGTCGGGGAAATTATCAGCGATCGCCTGCTTCTGGCTCAGTAAATGTTGCCGCAGAATCTTCGGAAAATGAAACAGATAATTTGCGCCGTCAAATTGAGGAATTACAACGGGAAATCAATAGAATGAAAAGACCTGATAGTAATTCATAATTACAGCTATTTACCTGAAAATAGCTGTAAGTAGCAATCACCGTAGGGTGGGCAGTATTATAAGTATCGAAATCAAGGTTTTCGGCATTAGTAAATAAGCCCACCCTAGGTTATAAGAGGTAAGTGTTTGCGATCGCACTTTTATGCAGTCGTAGCTCCTTTCTTTGCAAATAATTATGGAGAATCAAGAAAAACTTGCATCTCCTGTGCATCCCGTGTCATGCCCAAGTGCTTAAAACTATTAATAACTGTCGTTGACAGATGCTGGGCTTTCTCTGCACTTCCCCACTTTTTCTGCCAACGGGCATGAGAACGTTGATAGCGAGCTAAACGCCGTTTATTTTTGCTGCTTTCAGCTACAGTTAAACCTTGTGTTAATAACTTTTGAGCTTCATCGCGATCGCCTTGTTCAATTGCAATATCAGTCAGCCAATTTTGAGCAGAATTGATCACCCGATGCCAACTAATTTTTTCTGCACTTTTCATCACCTCTTGAAAGAGCTTTTTTGCTAAAAGATATTCACCTTCTAAATAAAGAATTTCAGCCTGATGATAAAGAACGGGAATAAAATAGCGGATGTGCTGTCGTTCCTCTAGATTCGCTTCAATCACCAATTTTTCTTCTACCGTTAGCCAGTGGCGGGCATCTTGATAATCCTTCTGTCTGATTTGCAGCCTAGCCATACTCTCAGCTAAGTCAGCCTGAACGCATAAATCTGCATGGTCACGCAAAATCCACGTCTGTCGCAAAATTTTGTCTGCTTCTTTCAGACTCACAGAGGAACACTCCCGAATTAGTAGCCAGCTTTTGCGGACGATGATTTTTACAAAAGAAGACCATTCACCACGCCGTTCTGATTGTTCTATGAGCCATTGCAACCAATCTAGGCGATCGTCCCAATAAGCATAGAGATTTGCATAGTGGCTTAAGAGAAGCCATAAATCTCTAACTGCTTCATAGTCTTCTTGGTCTTCACACCAATGAAGTACTGCCCGCAGATTTCCTTCTTCTGGTTCTAATTTATTGTAATGTATCCACTTTTCCCAATCTTCTCCGGCATAATTGTGGGCAAAATCAAGATACCATTTCACCCAGCGCCTTCGTGCTTCCTTCTCAAAATCTGGGTAAGCGGCTAATTCTGCTAAGGCATATTCACGAGTTAGAGAGAGCATCTCAAATCGCTTAGTCTCTGGGTTAAGATTCACCAAGGAAAGTTGTTGCAAACGTGCCAAGCCATTATTTACAGCATCAGGAGCAGCTGTTAGTCCAGCAACCTCAGCCACAGCAGCGAGTATAGGAGAGTTAGGAAAAATCGCCAGTGACATTAGTAACTTCTGGGGTGGTTGTTCCTTAATTACTTGGACTGATTGCTCAAAGCAAAAACGAGCTACATCACCTGTAGCCGAAGTTAATCGATCCAATACCGAGTTTAAAGAGTAGCCACTGGATACCTGACCGATGGCATAAACAATAGCAAGAGGGATTCCGCCAGTGCGATCGTAGAGTAGCTTGGAATCCTCATTATTGAGAGTTATACCTTTTTCTTCAGCTTGTTGTCCAATCAATTGCAAACCATCATCAAGAGGTAAATTTCGCAAACGAATGGGCAGTAAGGCAATTTGTTCACGGGTAGTAATTACTACTTTAATGCAAATGGGCAGATTATATAAAAACTCAATAACCTCATCCCTGTCCTCTATAGTCTCCATATTGTCCACAATCAACAATGTTCTCCGTTTCGAGAGAATTTGGCGTACACGATCGAATTGGTCATTAGGAGGAGATTGAATAATTGTCGGGTCGTTTAAAGCATTGGCAATTTCCCGAAAGATATCACGCAGGTTACGCTGGCCCTGTTGCCGCCGAATTATACTATTGGTGGGAATAAGTTCTTGTTGTTTGGCTGAAGTGAAAATAATCGCATCAAACTTGGGTGCGTCAGAAGAGTTTTCGTTACTGGCTTTTAAGCATAGGTAAGCAGCTGCTAACACCAGCGCCGTTTTACCTACGCCACCAATACCATGCACCGTGATCATATGAGCGCCATGTTCTGGCGAAAGGCGTTCCAGTAGCTTTTTCATATCGGCTTCTCGACCGATAAATTCTGTATAGGTTGGTGATGGCAGATTGTGGGGAATAGAGCGGCTATTGGTAGGAGATGCAGCAACACCTCTGCGATACCCATGTCTCTCTAGAATGTAAATAAGGTTGCTTGACCTGACGCTGTTATCTGCTTCTCCTGTCAAACTCTCAATATCTCGATAGATATTGCTCAATCCTACTCTCACACTAGCGTTATCCCTGTACAAATCCTGACCGATCTTCGTCAAGCTATACCCGCAGAGCAACCCAAGTAACAGGTCTTTCTTAGTATTTTGCCTGTATCGCTCTTGAATTCTAGACTCTAAATCAGTCAGTAAACGATCTATATCCCAGTCGTGTAAAACCTTTTGATACCAAGTTTTAGACAGATTCCCACCATCTGACTGATCTGACATAAATATTACCTATTAGTCTGTTGTTAAATGTTGTATTAACAATATTTTAACGGACAAAATTTTGACAGATCGGATTCACAGCATTTAACTAACTAAATTTCGACAAAGCGTTAACAATTTTTTAACTTTGTAATTGGCTGTTAGTAGTGAATTTAGTAAATTAATTTCTAAGTCAATTTTGTCCTTTAGTAGGTAAGAAGTTGTTCCAGATAATGTCCGCTTCTAATCTCTAAAACTTTACCAAACAGTTTTTTTACAAATTACCCAATAAAAGTATGACAAATAAAGCACTCAACTTCCTAAGCATCTTGTTTGGACTCAAACAATCCCGACGTTATTTTCCAGAAGAAAGACAAGTCTGTGTCTTCAATAAACGTCCCATATTATACCGAGGTTTTTCACCCAACTCTGCACAGGAATCAATCAATGAACTGCAAGAGCGACTGGAAGCTCAGGGTTTTCTCTCAACTATTAGTGGTAAATTTGACTTAGAAACAGAAGAGGCTGTTATAAAATTTCAGAAAGCTAATAATCTTCAGGTAGATGGAATAGTTGGGCCACTGAGTTGGTCTTGCCTTTTCTACCCAAAGCTTTACCGTAATCAAAAAAGTATGTCTCCAAAGTTACAGGATGCAGTTAAAGAACTACAAATTATTCTCAATGAAGAAGGATTTTTCAAAAAAGAACCTGACGGGTATTTTAGTCGTGAAACTGAAAGAGGCGTTAAACGCTTTCAAAGAACTTATGGGCTAAAAGATGATGGTATTGTTGGGGCTGCAACTTGGGCTGTCCTTTTGGGAATGCGACAAAAAATAGACAACAAAAGCTTTATCCAGTTAGTTTATTTTCTATCGCCCCAATCCTGGTTTTTATGGGAGCAGTTTTTAATGATCTCTTTCATTATACTGGGTATTTATTATAGCCCCATACCAGGAAATGAACCTAAATTGAGTACAGCCTTAGCAACTGCTTATGGGCTTACCTGTATAGTACCTTTTCTCTTGGAGTGTTTACCAATAAAACCGTCAAAGGAGTCAAACTTACCGCTTTTACAATATGCTCCTTATGTGCTAACTGGTATTTTTTGGAAGCCAATTATTAACTTCTTGGGGACATTGTTTAATTAACCATTTGGTAGTTGAATAAATGATGAGCGATCGCTATTTTATGTTGTTTCTAATTTTCGGGTTGTGCTTGTAAAGAATTGCGATCGCTTCGGGTGGGTATGCGATCGCACTTCTGGGCAGCAACTGCGCTGAAGAAAAAATTCAGCCGATGAAGCCATTGATGCCAGACATGAATTAGCCTTGCACGGTCAAATTCAAAAATCTCTGCTTCTTCACCTGGCAAGGCTACGACAATGAACCTACCACAAAATTCTATTCTCTTTTACGTTTTTTATTTCTGTAAAGTTTTTTGTGTAATGTATAATAATTAACGCCTAGTTCAGCAGCGACTTCTGACATGCTTGTTGCGGAGATTTCACTTTCAAGCCAATCTATAGAAGGTAAATCTAACTTCATACTATTCCAATAGCATTGTCTTGAGCAAAATTTACTATCTCGGCTGTATTGAGGAAATTGTTTTTGACAAAATCCACATATACCAATTTCATGATCTGTCGCTTTTATCCAGGTTTTACAATAGCATTTATGGCATATATCTTTGACGAGCTTTATACTGTTATATCCACAAAGTTTGCATCCTGTATTTTCTCTAAATTTAATCAGCAAATTGCAGTTAATAAATAATATTTCTAATTGTTCAATTTCCAGCCATACTACATTAATACCTAGCTGTTTGTAAGCAGCTTTCTTCTTTAAATATTTTTCTTTATACTTATTGAAATTTAGCATTCCTGCTATTTCAATAAAAGTATCATTAATCTTAAAGTCTGATTTGAAATTTGTATTTGGTACAGGTACTTCATGTGAATGTTCTATGCCTTGTTCATGCAGTACGGCATCATACATTGCCTCATATATAGATCTAAGACCTAATCCTTCTTGACTAATTACTCTGCCAATAAATGGCTTTATACCTCTTTTATTTCTTTCTGCACATACCTTTCTTCTGGCTACATTTAGCTCTCTAGCTATTAAATCATCAGGCTTCGTGCCAAGAGGTAGTGTATCCCAATCAATAAAACCTGTCATAATACCTTCGCTTACAGGTATCAACAAAAGTAATATAACAGGTTTGTAAACTAAAGTGAATTAAATATCGCCACTTGCAATCATCTGTATCATACGCGGTGCTACTGGATCAAATCCGGCAATATCGTATGACAGATTATCATTTGGATCGACAAGGGTGATCTGGTAAGGTGCAAGAGAAATATACACTGCTTTTATATCGTGCTTTATCTTTTGCCGATACTGAGCAAGAGCTTGACAAGGATGTTGATAATTATTTGCCCAGCTTTCTGAATCAGTCCAAAAGCAGACTACATCTGCTTTGAACTTATTCTTAATCATCCAGTCGTAGGCTACAGATGCATCCGTTCCGCCGAAGTTTTGGTTGCTAGCTTTGCGAACCGCAGAACTAAAACTATCTTTGGCACTGATACCTAATTCACGGAATTCTGTAGAAAAGCCGCGAATCATGTAGTTTTTCTCGGCTTTTGCTGTCACCAGTGCCATTGTGGTGGCAATTTCACAACAACTCAGTCCCATATCTGCAACCAAGCTACCCATAGAAGCAGAAATGTCTACGGCGTGCATAAACACTTTACCTGTGGGTTTGACGACATCAAAAGATAATTCAACTGCCTTTTCTAAGATGTCCACAATCCGAGGAACTGGATTCCAAGTTTTCTTACTGTGTCCTAATCTTCCACCAGATTCATAAGTTTTGAGTGCTTTCAAAACATCAATCGGATGAATACGACCTTTACGCAGATGTTCTCTGCGATTAAGAACTTCTTCCACTCGCAGCAAGTTAGCATTTTGATCGGCTCGCAATACACCTAGTTCAGTTAAAGAACCCAAGTTACGCAGCATTGCGCCTATTGGCATTTCCTGAAATAGCAGCTGCCAAGCAAGCTTGTCCATTTTGCCCACAGGTGCAGCCATTTCGTGGGTTAAGCGTCCTTGCAAAATAGCTTCAGGGGTTTGGGTTGGATTCCGCTTCAGCCACTCATACCACCAAATCTGCGCCAACGCCTCTGAGGGAATGTCTGCTGGCAATTCTTCCCAGCCTCTAACTACCCACTCAAATAATTGGCGGTGATTTTCTGTAGGCGGTTTGACATGAAACAACCGCAACGCGTCTCGGTGAGAGAAGCCTTGACGCTGTTGATATTTCAAGAGTTGATAAGCTAAACCCTTGACATCTTCCCTTGAGAGCCAAGTTTTACCAGCTTCCCGCACTACTTTGCCAAATCCCCGCAGAGATTTGGTGTAGTTCAGCCATTCGTAGAAGTGGCTACCAGTGCGAACAACTTGCGGGAAGATTTCACCAAAAGCCTGTTTTGCCTGTGGCGCTTCACCCATCGACAGCAGTACCAAAGCTAATATTGGCGCACTATTATTGATGGCGCGTCCATCGCTAGCATACAAAATTTCTTCTGCTACACGGCTGGGATTTTCGGCAACAGCAAGTCTTACAACTGTGACAAAATCTTCAGTTAATTCTTGTTTGCCGGCGTAGTAAGTGCTTTTTGCTGTACCAACCAAAAGACAGCGACGCAGCATCTTCCAAATACCAGCATCAAACATCCAACCGCCGGAACGTCCTTTAACCATTTCTGCTTCCCGTCCGGGGATAGGTTGATTTTGTGGTGTAGTTGTTTTCTTTTTGGTGAAAAAATTGTAATTCATCGCTCCATCTCCCGGCCCTTGCGGGCAAAAATCAAAGGTGGCAGAGCAGGATTTGAACCTGCGACATCCGGCTTAACAGGCGATAACCCTAATTCGTCGGCCTTTTCAGGCAAGGTGTGAAGAAGGATGTTTTTCGGCGCTCTACCAAACTGAGCTACCTGCCACATAAAATTTTGGATTTGAGATTTTAAATTCAATCCAAAATCCAAAATCTAAAATTAATTGGTGTAGTGGAGCAGGAATCGAACCCGCGACCTCCCGCTTGGTATGCGATAACCCTCAATTCGTCGGCCTTTTCAGGCAAGGTGTGAATAAGGATATTTAGGCGCTCTATCCACTGAGCTACCCACCACATATAAATTTCAAAATTCAAAATTGAAATTTCAGTACGGGCTAAACCATCGCTATCCGCTACTGGTGAAAGCTAACTCCCTAATGAAAGTTGACTCGTATTACAAATGTAGTGTATGTATTATTTGTTGTCAAGGGGCTGACAAGCTAATTTAGAATTATTGTTTTGCAAAGAGAATGTACAAGCAAGCTGTCACTCAGAATTTTGCGGGGATATTATCTGAGATGTATTGCGATCGCTCTTGTCAAAACCCTCTTATTTTCTCTTGAAAAAACTTCTGCCTGATCGCACACCAATCTTAGATAAGCGTATAACACCTACCCAGGAAAGATTTTGCCGACAAATTTGCCGCAACTTTGCCAAAAGATACAAAAAAGTGTCACAATTTTTGCCAAGATATATAATATTATTTCCAAAAATTCACTTGGCAAAAATCGGCATGAGTGAAAAACCCATAGAAGATAACGGCAAGGCTTTTCTCGTTCTACTTTTGCCCATCTCGTTTTTGATTATTTTCCTGGTTGCTACCTGGAGAATTTTACTAGCGCTAATTGTGTTGGTAATTGGCTTCAAGATTTGGCAGGAATATCAATGGCAACAGTGGACTGTGCGAGTTAACCCAATTTTTCATCAATTGGTTCGAGAAAATCAGGGCAGACTTACACCAATGGACTTGGCAATCAAGGGCAATTTTCCCGGAACAACGGCAAAACGCTACTTGGATGGTAAAGCCTCAGAATTTGGTGCGAGTATAGTCAACTCCGAAGATGCAGGGCAGTCTTATTACTTTATAACTGCCAGCATTCTCGGCAATATTCTTGACAGTAGCGAGCCTGTCAAAGAGCTTCCTGCTCAAGCAGTTACTAAAAGTGCGCGATCGCTCCTAGCACCACCACCAAATACACAGGAGGAAGAACTAGAAACCGAATCACTACCACAGCAAATACATGAGGAAGCTAAACGATCGCTGGAAAAACAGTTAATTTTTGGCTCTCTAATTCAATCTGAACTTGCCAAACGGCTAAATGTCTATTCCAGCACGGTTTATAAACGACGAAACGATCCAGAGTTTCCTGAATGGAGTCGCAGTAAAGACCCTGATGGTATTGCCTGGTCATACTCGGAAAAAACTAAAGAGTTTTTTCCAGTGGAGGAAGAATAAGAAGGCAAAAGTTAAAAGGCAAAAGAAAGAACTTGAAAGGTTTACTTTTTACTTTTTATTTTTTACTTCTAAGCCCACAGCTTCGTTGATGGAATTTAATCCGTTTTGTTCTAGTTTGTCAAGCAAGCCTCCTAGAATCCGGCTTACCATCAGTGGGCCTTCGTAAATCCAGCCTGTATAAACCTGGATCAAACTAGCACCAGCAGTAATTTTTTTCCAAGCATCCTCCGAGGAAAAAATGCCACCAACGCCAATAATTGGAATTTGTCCTTGGGTTTGCTGCCAAATAAAACGAATTACCTCAGTGGAGCGATCGCGCAATGGTTCCCCACTAATTCCGCCAGCTTCTTGCTCAGGTGATTTGCCAGTTTGGTCAATCACCTGAGTTTTCAGTCCATCCCGGCTGATGGTGGTATTGGTGGCGATAATTCCCGCCAGTTGGTAGGTTTTAGCCAAAGAAATAATCTCAGCGATCGCAACCCATTCTAAATCCGGCGCTATCTTGACAAAAATGGGTTTATGTGAATTATTTTCTTGTTGTAATAAATTTAAGATAGCACTGAGCATAGAAGCATCTTGGAGCGATCGCAACCCAGGTGTATTAGGAGAAGAGACATTAACAACAAAATAATCTCCCAAATCCTTGAGTAAGCGAAAACTATCGAGATAATCTTGTGCAGCTTCTTCCAGGGGAGTTACCTTCGATTTACCCAAATTTATCCCTATGGGTATTGATTGGGTTAACTCCTGTTTTTTTTGTGTCAAACGGGCCGCCATTGTTGCTGCACCGAGATTATTAAAGCCCATGCGATTGAGAGCAGCTTTATCTAAGGGCAAGCGAAACAAACGGGGACGCGGATTTCCTGGCTGTGTATGAAAAGTTACAGTTCCTAGTTCCGCAAAGCCAAAACCCAGGTTAGACCAAATACCAGCAGCAACTCCATCTTTATCGAAGCCAGCTGCTAACCCTACAGGATTTGGAAAGTTTAGCCCAAACAAATTTTGTTCAAGGCGGGAATCGTACAGACAGAGGGATTTTTTTAAGCGTTGGTTTGCCCAACTTGCAGGGGTTTGCGATAGCCAGCTAAAACTGCGAATCGTCTGCTGGTGTAACCACTCTGGGTCTGTTTTTACCAAATTAAAAAGAAGCGGACTAATTGCAAATTTATAAATATCCATAAGCTTTTATAAAGAATAACTCAGAAGTCATAAGTCACAACTCACTCTGGAATTCTGTACAAGTGGGTCAAGAGTATCGATTAAAACCTTACCTAGAAGCAAAATTAGGATGATTACAGTTCAGGTAGAACAGGAAGTAACTAAGGAAGAGCGGATGACTATCATCCAAATGATTGCCAGTTCAATCAACATTTTTTTACGTCATCTGAGTGGCAACCGATAGCAGTTTTTGCACGAGATGAATCAGGCTTGATTGTTGGTGGAGTTCTGGGTGAAATCGGTTGCAATTGGCTTTATATAAGAGTCCTAGTTGTTCAAGAAGACTTACGCGGCAAAGGGATTGGCAGCAATATCCTTAAAATTGCTGAAAAAGAAGGTCAAAAGCAAAACTGTGTAGGGGTTCATCTTGAGACATTAGAGTTTCAAGCTAAGGAATTTTATGAATCTCAAGGCTACACTGTATTTGCTTTTCAAGAAAACTACCCGATTGGTCATAAAAGATACTTCATGCAAAAGTTATTTAATTTGAGTTAAACATTCAGGAGACAGCTATTTTAAATAGTTCAAATCGCTAGAAAGAGTTAAATAAGTAAAGACACGGAGGTATAACTTAAAATGACGATTAGCTTAACCGCCTATTAAGCTGTTCATATTCAAAATTAAACACTTGTGGCAATATTACTCAGGGTTCTTTTCTGGGCATCTTATATATTACAAGTTACGTTAACCAATAAATCAGATGGGGCAGCCGCAAAAACCTATAGCCGCCGAACAGCAGATCCTCTCCTTGGGGCGCGTTCTCCAGACCCTCAGAGAAGAAGATGATGTTGACGTTCTGATTGAAACTACTATTTCTTATCTTAAGGAACAGTTTGACTATAGACTGATTTGGATCGCTCTTTACGATCGCCTAAATCACATATTATTCGGCAAAGGCGGTATTACACCGGATCGCGACACAAGCTTTTTATACCAAAGGGTTGTTCTCAGTCCTGGGGATTTATTAGAGCAAGTAGTGATTGAACAGCATCCCTTGGGCATAGCTGATTTGCAAACTGAAATTCGCGCTGCCGAATGGCGAACAATTGCCGAAAAATTGCACATCCAAGGAACGATTATTTTACCAATTCGCTATAAAGACCGTTGCTTGGGTTTGCTATTACTAGGTTCAGATCGGTGGGGCTACCTACTGACAGGAGAAGCAAAAGCGCGTTTGATGATGGTTTTAGGTGAATTGGGAGCAGTGCTTTATCAACAGGAGATGCATAAGCAGCAGAAGCAAACCAAACGAACCGATGAACCATTATTAGAATTACTTGAAAATTTACGCAGCCTCAGTAACCTTAATCAAAGACTGGAAGCAGGAGTGCAAGCAACTCATAAATTTGTTTCCCCCAGTCGGACAAACGTTTACTGGTTTGAGCGGGAAGGGCGCTACTTTTGGTGTCGGATGAGCAATCAGCTGGTGAAAATCGATCGCAATTCCAGTACTCAGCAAGCTCCGGGAATGACTGTACAAGACTTGAGCGACTTTTATTATGCTTTAGCAGTTAATCAAATTGTCTCCATTGGCGATGCCCGTAGTTCTTTAAAAAGCCATTTTACAGCAAAATTGCTGCAACGCTTGAAGGTGCGATCGCTCCTGGCGGCTCCGATTATCTGGCAAAAGAACTTACTCGGTTTTCTGGCGGTAGAAAGCAGTGAACCTCGAATTTGGACAGAGGCAGATAAAAATTTCGTTCAGGGTGTGGCTGGTTTAATCTCCCTAATTGCACCTAACGAAAGCATGGAAAGCACTATCAAACAGATTCAAGAGGATGCCCAACTAACTAGTCAAGTTGCCCAAGGTATTTATAGCGAACATGACCTCCACGAAACTCTACACAGCTGTGCTAAAAGAGTTGTAGCTCGACTAACAGCCACCCGTTTTCTGCTATTGCAGTACGATCCTGAGCAAAATAATTATCAATTTATTTACCAAAATCAGCCCCATAATCGCCGACCGTTGACATTTACCCTGAATCCTCTCAAAGACTTAGATGGGCAGCTTTTGCAACGTTCAACGGAAGCGGTGGAAATTGAGAACTTAGATGAAGATTTACGCTTTTTTAACTGGCGGCCGTCTTTACTAGAAAGTGGAGTGCGATCGCTACTTATTTGTAAATGCACTCAAAGTCATATACCAACAGCACTTTTAGTCATTACTCACGAAACCCATCGTTCTTGGACAACTCTGGAAAAGCA
Source organism: Nostoc sp. KVJ3 (assembly GCF_026127265.1). Classification (GTDB taxonomy): domain Bacteria; phylum Cyanobacteriota; class Cyanobacteriia; order Cyanobacteriales; family Nostocaceae; genus Nostoc. The sequence continues at coordinate 1,176,936 of NZ_WWFG01000001.1, read as the reverse complement.
ATTACTTTGGGCTGTTAGTCAACAGATTGGTGTCATTATTCGTCAGTGGCAATTACATAACCGCACTACCCAGCAGCAAAAAACTTCCCAGGCATTTGAGCAGTGCTTAAACATCCTGACACAAACTCAGAATAGCAAAATCGAGGTCGAGAAAAAGCATTTAGAACGTACAGCACTCGAACAAATAGCATCGATTCTGGGTTGTCCTCTAGCACTACTGCTATCCTGGTCGCCTGGTGAAAGTTGGGCAGAAATTATCCCTGGAGTGATTGACAATACTCAATTTGGGATTTTTGCCGATGTATCTATTTCTATCCAGGCTGAAGCCTTAATTCAGTGGGCACTTGCTACGGAGAGTTACCTGACTTTAAAGGTGGATAATTTACCCTCAGAAACTCGGAAATGGTTAAATACTCCAGACAAAGGTCAAATTTTGGTGATGGCATTACGTACGAATGCTGATTATGAAATTACAGGTGTAGTATTGTTAGCAGACTATCAAGAGCGTCGCTGGTCAGAACAAAACCTCAATGCGATCGCAACTCTGATTTCTCTATTAGCTTGGTGGCGTCGTCAAAAGCAAATTAACCGACTTCTAGAGTCTACAACAGACGAATTACGACAACTCAACTGGTACAAACATCGTCGCCTAGAGGAAATCCAACGAATCACCGCGCTATCCCTAAAACAAATACATGATTTAGGTATTCCTGCTAATGAACTGACTCAAATGCGCTACCAGCTATTGCTCAGACAATTAGACCACACAGCCACCTCCATGAGTGGTATGCTAAAACTTGAAAACTGGCAGCTACATCTCAGTTGGGAAACTATGCCCATAGCCAGTTTACTGAAGCGATCGCTCGAACGGATCGAAATTTTACTCAAACAACAAAAGCTGTGGATTGGTGTACATGGCTTAGGACAACCAATTGATGAGCAAGAATCGTCAAAGAACTCCTCGTTAGCTAGAGGTGTTCCTAGTTCAAGCTCTCAATCCGCAATGGCGATCGCTGGTGATATTGTCAAAATTGAATTAATTATCCATGAATTATTGGTTACTGCCTGTAACCGTTCTCAAATCGGCGGCAGAATTGACATTTGGTGTCGCCGTTTAGATGCTGCGTCAAAACCCGTAAATCCAAAGCAGTCTTCTGCAAGTGCAAGCGTTGAACATCAGATATCCTTAGAACTGTCCATTACATACAACGGTGCGATCGAATCACAGCTACTCACAGAACTACATCAAAATTCACCTAAAGATGTGCTTGCTCCCTCCAAACTTGACCAACCACCAGCTTTACATCTACTGATCTGCCAAAACCTTATGGAAGAATTAGGAGGAGAGTTAAATTTCTATCAATTACCAGATAATCGGGTAGTTAGCCGCTTGCTGTTACCGTTAGTTGGTCAGGATTCTTAGTACAATTTTTCAAAACAGGTGTCTGAAAATAGGCTTGATTAAACTGCACTCTACAAGCACATTTCAGAATTTTTTCTAAGCGGGTGGCGGGAATCGAACCCGCATTAATAGCTTGGAAGGCTATAGTTTTACCACTAAACTACACCCGCAAATTTCCAACTTATTAAGTATAACACAGCTTTTGGAAAAATTCAAGCATCTAGTTGGAATTGGCAGGTTGGATTTTAAACCTTACAAGTAGGTTGCTTGCTTGTTTTTTTGTCTGATCGGCGAGTTCGTAGGCAGGATTAAATCTATTTTTTTGACAAACTTCCTGAAAGGCGAATTGCTCATATATACCCTTTTCGTCCGGTGATATATTCTGATCTGGCAATAATACAGCCTTTGAACATACACCATTTGCCTCAATTATTAAGCTAAATAAAAAATTCCCCGCCTTCAGTCCAGTGTCTCCTGGGATTGAAATTGTAGAATCTTGTTTTGTGCTTTGTGCAAGTTCAGGTAATTTGATGTCCTTCGGTAAATCAGTTCTCATTAATATCGTCTGTTGAGATGGGGTTAAAGGAATCCAGCTAACTATTATTCCCCCTCTCGTGTGAGTTTGTGCAGTAGTTCCGTCATTTTCAGTTCGTGGAGCATGTCCTGTTTGAGTGCGTGGTTCCTGTAGGGGTGAACCATTTTGTTGAGCAAGTTCTTGTTGACGCTGTTGAGCAAGTTCTTGTTGACGCTGTTGAGCAAGTTCTTGTTGACGCTGTTGAGCAAGTTCTTGTTGGCGCTGACGCTGTTGAGCAAGTTCTTGTTGACGCTGACGTTGTTGAGCAAGTTCTTGTTGATGCTGACGTTGTTGAGCGAGTTCTTGTTGACGCTGACGTTGTTGAGCGAGTCCTTGTTGACGCTGACGCTGTTGAGCGAGTCCTTGTTGACGCTGACGCTGTTGAGCAAGTTCTTGTTGACGCTGACGTTGTTGAGCAAGTTCTTGTTGACGCTGACGTTGTTGAGCGATCGCATTTTTATTATTTGTCAATGCTATTGCACTTCTATCTTGACCGCTAGGAACAGGTTTTGCTGTTAACTTATCTTTTAGAACTACTTGCTTTGGTAACTTTACTGCCTGTACCTTTTGAATTGTGGATGGTTGCTTGGGCGAGACTAGCTTTGGTTCAGAGGCAACTTTTCTGCTTCTTGGTTTTGCCTCAGAATAAACCTCTACAACTTCAATTGGAATATTAGCTTGATTTGACTGCTGCCACAAACGGCTAAACTGAGATGAGCGGATCATCCAGAAGGCCAGCAAGTGCAGAGAGATTGAACCCATAACGACAGAGATCCACAAAATTGGTGGGTCACTGTGTCGCCTCCAGACTTTGGCTGGAATTGGGGTTTTATCTGCAACCAATGGTGTCATATTATACAAACTGGAGATCAATTAGGCAGTCTTATTCATTGCTAATGCTCTAAAGTGCGATTCTAAATTTTAACGATTAACCATTACCTCTGGTGTAACGGCAAAGGTCAAGACTGTTTCATCTACTCCTTTAAGTTCTAGCGGACTACCTTTGGTAATTTCTTCTTCCTGCAAATAATCCGCCACAGCAGCAGAAACCAGGATAGTACCAGGAACAGCAGCAGCTTGCAACCTTGCAGCAATATTCACACTTGGGCCAATGGCAGTATAATCAGCCCGTTCAGCGCTACCAAACATCCCCACAACAGCAGTACCTTGGTGGATACCGCAGCGAAACTGGACGCTAGTAAGTCTGTCACCATCGAATACACCTTGGTTTCGCCAGCGCTGGTTCAAGTCAGCTAGTGAGCGGTGCATTGCTCTTGCAGTATTAATAGCACGACGCACCTGTTCGTTGGGAGTTAGTTCTTCCGGCGCTCCATATAAAGCTAAAATAGCATCTCCCATAAATTTATCTACAGTGCCGCCATTGCTAAAGACAACTTTGGTCATGGCTTCTAAATATTCATTTAGCAACTCTGCAACTCGCCGGGATCTCAGAGTATTTGATAGCTGTGTGAAACCCACAATGTCACTAAACAAAACTGTAATTAAGCGTGGTTCTGGGCGTAAATCTAACGTTAAATTTCCGGTTGCAGCTTTTTGCACCAATGCAGCCGGCAAAAAGCGCTTTAGTACCGATTCTGTTAGATAAGTATTTAACTCCACGATTCGCCGCTCGTTTTCCTTTAGTGCTAAGAGATTGCGAACTTCCGCCAAAAGTTCCCGATCGTTAAATGGTTTTGCTAAATAAGCATCCGCTCCATGTTCTGTACCTTCGATGCGGGTTTCTTCGTCAACTTTTGCTGTCAACAGAATGATTGGTATCCCTTTTAACTTCTCTTCTTTGCGGATCATCTGAATCATCTCAAGTCCGCTAATCAAGGGCATCATTAAGTCAGTCACAATTAAGTTGGGTATAATTTCCTTAGCTATGCTGTGACCTTCATAACCATTACGAGCTGTCTGTACATGATAGCCGTTACGACGGAAAATCTCAGACACATAGGTTCGCAAATCTGGGTTATCATCTACAACTAAAATTGAGTGTTGAGTCTTAAATGCTGAGTCTTGAGTATCAATACTGGGGGAGAAGTTTCTTGTAATATCTACAATATTCTCTGTTGTTGGCTCTACCAGTTCTAAATCAGCTAATTCTACGCTAGCGCGGCTCGTGTTCAATTCGACAGTTGTTTCTAGGACTTGCGGTTTTGGTAAATGAGCATTTCCAGTCACAAGCCACAAACTAAAGGTAGTACCTTGACCGTAAACTGATTCCACAGTGACTTGGCCACCATGTAATTCTACCAATTCTTTAACTAAGGCTAAACCCAAACCACTGCCTTCATAGGATCGGTTTGCTGAACCTTCAGCTTGACGGAAGCGCTCAAATAGGTAGGGAATTTGTTCTTGAACAATACCGATTCCCGTATCTTGTACTTGCAATATGCAACGATCGCCTTCAGATTTTAGTCTGACACTGATCGTCCCACCTTCGGGAGTAAACTTCATGGCATTTGACAGCAGGTTGTAAATCACCTTGTCAAATTTTTCCATGTCCAAGTACACCAGAGAGCATTCATCTAACTGGGTGGCCAAATGCAGTCTCTTTTTCTCGCAGTAGGGACGAAAAGATTCGACAATTTGGCTGACAAATTCGACTAAATCGCAGGGATGGAAACTCGGCTGCATTCTCCCTGCATCCAGGCGTTGTAAATCTAGGAGTTGATTTACCAGTCGCAGGAGGCGGCGGGAGTTACGCAGAGCGATCGCACTTTGAGAGTAAGATAATCCTTCACCAGCCAGCACCGCCGACTCTAAAGGCCCTTGAATCAAGGTAATCGGTGTGCGAAACTCATGGGAAATATTTTGGAAAAATTCGGTTTTTTGTTTGTCTAATTCCAGTAAGCGTTCAGCTTGTTGGCGAGTTTTTTCATACAAGTGTGACTGCTGCACAGCGATCGCTGCTTGAGCTGCTACTGCTTTCGCCAAATCGATATCAGACGGCAACCACTGGCGTACTTTTTTGCCTTCATGCAACGTAATACTACCGATGCATCTACCATCAGCCAACAATGGTACAAACATAAGCGATCGCGCTGGCATTTTTAACGGCAAATCAAAACCCTGCACATCTGAGGGAGAATGGCTCACATTCCCAATTACCACAGGTTCATGTGTCTGTAGCATTTGTTGAAGAATTGGATTCTCCTGTATAGATGCTTCAGAATAGGGCAATCTCGGAGCTGTTAAGTGATGATTGCTGCTTGAATGATTGTCTGGGGGTAGCGATGCCTGGGTTGGGCTGTGCCGCAAATTTTCCAAATTTTGAAAACTGTCATACAAACCCACACACTCAACAAACTCATCTTCTTCTGTCCACAAAGACAGGACGCAGCCATCGACTTGTAAGGCTTGTCCCAGTTGTTGAGTGATCGCCGCAAAGATATCTTGGGGATCTAGACTAGAGCGAATCGCGCTAGTAATCGTATTAATTAAGCTTTCTCGCTTGGCAAGGGCCCGTACTTGTTCGTAAGCATAAGCTTGAGACAAAGCTAAAGCTGCCTGATCCGCTACCATCAACACTAGCTGCACCTCATCCTCTCCCCAAAAGCGAGGTACAGAACACTGGTGTAGTGCCAGCACTGCCATCAGTTCTTGTTGACAGATCAATGGCACAACTAAACTAGAACAAATGTTAGCAGCAATAAAAGCTTCCCCACGTTGGTGCATTTCTGGTGTATCACCGTGAATGCGCTCATCATCAGTTACATCATGAATTACCTGGACTTCGCGGGTTTCCCACACCGTCTGAGCTAAAAGAGGCAGAGGGTTAGAGGGAGAGAGGGGAAGTCCCTCTGCTGATGTGTGTTCCCCTGCTTCTTCAGAAAGAGTCTTCTGATAAATAAATCCTTTATCCGTTAACTGCTCATCTTGGAAGGGACGCAACAGACAGACATCCACCTCTAACATATGGCCCACTGTATCTACAATTGCCTGCAAAATTTGGCGATAGTCTAAAGCACTACGAATTGTATTTGTGACGGTATTCAGCAGCGACTCTTGTCGAAGTGTGCGAGTAAGTTCACGGGTGCGGGCTTTGAGGACGTTGTGGGTATCCAAAGCTTGGCGTACCACTCCTTTAAGTTCCTCAGCTTCCCACGGTTTAGTAACATATTTAAAGACCTTGCCAGCATTGATTGCTTCCACCAAGTCTTCGACATCGGTGTAGCCAGTTAAAATAATTCGGATAATATCTGGATATTGAGTTGCTGTCAGGCTTAAAAATTCTGTACCGCTCATCATCGGCATTCGCTGATCGGAGATGATCACCGCGACCTCTCCCTCTTGAGCTAGCAGATCGAGGGCCGCAGGGCCAGAGGTTGCCCTTAGCACCTTATAGTCGCGATAGAAGGTGCGGTAAAGCAAGTCAAGGTTGTCTGGCTCATCATCGACAACCAAAATTTTAGGCTTACTGTTTGCTTGGGATTTCATGCACCGCTTTCCTGCTGCAACGGCAGTCGGATAAAGAATAATCTGATCAGGTAAGGATTTTTCTGAGTCAGGTAAGAGCAGAGCATTTCGACTAATAGGGCTGCTTGGCTACATGACTGCTGAGTGTGGGAGGGTTTACTCACAGTAATTCATCTCAGTGGCTTATGCCTATTACCGTTTGTTTTGGTACAGTTTAATTGCTTTCATAGTCAGTTTTAGGGTATAAAGTCGATGCTTGCTAGCCAAATCTTCCTCCATCTCCTGTGAGTAATGGTCTGATACTACATACAGCGCTCATAGCTAGCTGAAAAAACCAGATGAAGCTGCATATTAAGTTTTCCCCACGGAGCAGTTGTAATAACACTTGCAGGTAAATTTTATTTATGGTAGTCATGGTAGAGTCAGAAATATCAAAATAATAAGATTTAACAGCCAAAGTATACTATTAGACAAACACCTCCTTCTAATTTAGCAATTAGAACTATCATTAAGACAAGTGGTGGTAATTGAAAAGTTGGGTCTTATGAAATTAGTGAACCTTGCAGATCCTTACCCCAGTGGCTGTACAGCTTGTTCCTATGACTTAGTAGCAAGGTAGCAAAGTCGTGTTAACGTAGCAGCAATTGCAAAAACAATTTCAGTACTGCAAGTAAGGGGGGTTAAAACCAGAATTTGCCGTTGGTGTACTTACCTAACAATTTTGTAGTTGCTGCCTATTGGCAGGTTATGCTATTTTTCTGCCCATTTACCTTAACCTGTGCCAGTTGACAGATGTTTTTGTGGTAAGCAGACTGAAATATACCCCCTATCTAAAGCAAGAGATGCACCTGAACCTACTGAACCTAAAGATTGTAGATTTATGAAGCTGTAACCTCTAAGACTCTTTCAAAAATGTTATAAAACCCGAAACTAAAGTGTAAAACTTTGTATGCTCCACCAGCACAAGCTAATTAGCAATCTTAATGTCAGTTGAGTCTGCCGGGTAGATATAAGGTTTTTACTGAGTTTAAATAGTGTTTGAGGGGCTTGAGAAAATTTTCGTTCAATAAAATCAATACTAAACTAGCCTTGAAATATCGGTTTTTTTATCCATGCCAGCAACAGCCAATCGATCCAGCTTGCTGCCAATTTCAAATTCGCACAGCTACATCTGCTGATTTAATCGGTGTTGCTCAAATTATTGCTGAAAGCTTTCACTCCCAAAAGGGTATGTGGGGATGGGCTTTTCCATTGCTACGTCTGGGTATTTACGAAGATTTAAGACATCGGATGGTGTCACCTCCACCTCGTCATATTTGTTTAGTCGCCTTTGAAGCTACTAATGGTGTCGCTAATAATTTAGTAGGAAGTGTGGAATTAGGTGTACGTTACAGTGATTCGTGGAGCCAAGCTGGTATGGGTTTTCCTTACTTATCTAATTTAGCGGTTCACCCAAAATATCGTAGACATGGCGTGGCTTCAGGGTTACTGACTAGCTGTGAAAAAGTCTCTCGTGAGTGGGGATTTCAAGACTTATATCTCCACGTTTTGGAAAATAACCATCAGGCAAGACAACTTTATTTCAAGGTGGGATATCGAGTGCATAAAGTAGAATCGAATTGGAATGCATTTTTACTAGGACGCTCAAGCCAGATGCTATTACACAAACGTTTGAGTACAGATTCTACTATCTAAATTTTTGGCAATTTTGATATTGTAATTAGTTTAGTTTAGAGAAAATTTACAATCTATATAGGTACTCAGAGGAGAAACTAACCTAGTCAGAAAAATCAGCTAATATGAGCTAAATGTAGCTAAATAGCTGGATATATAGCTTTAATAATAATTCTTGAAGGATATATTTTATTTAGATTTTTACGGATATTCTTATTTCTTGTATTAATCAAAATATAACTTTAGAAAACTTCACTTAAATGGAAATTTTTGTCTTGTTTAATTTATAATAAAAAAACAAAATTAGAGTACTTTGTATAGATAAGTAAATTTCTTAAAATAAAATATGGCTATCCGATTAATATCAGGAAATCAGCGATCCCTCATAAGAACTTTGTAATTAAGATATTCATCTTTATAAAAACTTTAAGAAAACACTCTCGGAATTTGGGGACAAATCTAGTTATATCTCATAAAATATAATCACTCGATTACTAAACAATGCGTATTTATTACTATCCTAGTTAAATTGACCAAAAGACTCTTGATAAGAAAACAATTCAAAAACCTGATTTGACATAAGAGCTAATTCTGTTTTAAAAGTGCATACTACTACCAAATTCGTTGAAAGTTTAAAAAACATGGATAGCGAACAGCATCGGCGCTATCAAACCTCTATGGTATCAACTTATTACCCTGAAACTCGTTTCCTTGACTCTATTGTCATGCAAGACGGAACTGAGCAATCGCAAGGCTCGGATATCCTTACACGTTTACACAGTGGAGAAGTTTTCATCGTCAATAGTCGTAGGCGGAATGGATTAATTCTCTTTAAACGCTACCATGCAGAGTTTGCTGGGCCTGGGGCTGCTGTAGGTGGGGATTACGATTGTGATTGCCAAAGGGCACTGCCCATAGGTAATCTGTCTAATCAGTTTTTATTAACTCCTGAATCTAATGAAGAACGCCAGAAGGCTTACTTGATTAGGCGACAGTGGATTCGATTGATCAAACAAATTACAGAAAACCCAGTGCCTGGGCAGCGAGTTCAGAAAATTCTCGATCAATTTGAACAATACTTTCCACCAGAAATAGTGGCTCTTTTGCCGGATGTTGCTTTTGCTCTTTTAGTCGGTGTGCTGCCACAAACAGTAGGAATAGTACGTCGTTTGGGCAGTGAAATGGACAACCGCTTTAATTACTGACTAAAATTCTAAATCTGCCAAAGCAGCTTGGACTCGATTAACAGTACGGGCGTTTTCTTCTATTGTCCCGACAGTAATTCGCAATCCTCCACTAATGTGTCGCACAAGAGTGCCCATTGTCCTAAGTTTCTGGTGGAGAGTTTTTAATGCCGCATCTTCTGAATTTAAGCCATTTAGTTTCAGGCGTAGGTAAATAAAGTTAGCATTACTTGCGGTAATTTGTAATTCTGGTTGTTGAGATAAGATTTCGATGAGTTTGGCTCGTTCACTCAGGGTTTGGGAAATTGACTCTAGCAAAAGTGGGCGGTTTTGTAAAGCAAGTAATGCTGCTGCTATGGAAAAGCTGGGGAGATTGTAAGGTAAGCGAACTTTTTCTAAAATGGCGATCGCTTCGGGATGAGCAACGCAATAACCAATACGGAGAGATGCCAGTCGGAAGGCTTTAGAAAAAGTACGTAATATTAACCAGTTTGGGCGCTGTGCTAATTCACCGACTAGGGTAGTTTGACTGAATTCAAAGTAAGCTTCATCAATTACTACCAAAATATCCTGACTGAGACTTCTTAACCATGTCAACTCTGCCGCTGTTAAGCTATTGGCTGTCGGCGAATTGGGATGTACTACAAAGACTACGCGAATGGGGGGATTTTGAGTTTGTTCGATCGCAGACTGTGCAGCTTTTAAGTCAATTTCAAAATTTGTTTCATTTCTCCCCACCGCCACTACAGGAATGCCCAAAGTTTTTGCCAAAATTCCGTACATGGAGAAAGTGGGATTGGCAACTAAAATTGAACCTTCTCCTCCTAGACAGGTGGCGATTAATAAAGAACGGATTAGTTCATCTGAACCATTGCCTACAGAAATATTGGCAGCAGTATTGGATAGCGGGAGGGCGGCTGATTCATTGACGTATTCTGCGATCGCATCCTTAAGTGTTTCATGTCCACCATCAGGATAACGATTTGTTTCAATTACTTGCTGATACGTCCAAGCTAGTTTCTCTTTTAACTCAGGTGGTAAATCATAAGGGCTTTCATTTGTATCCAGCCGATCTAACTGTATGGGGACAGAATCAGCTGTATCACTACTGGGGTGGGGTTTATAGGCGGTAAATTGGGCTAAATCTGACCGGATGAAGGGAAGCATATCAATTTTGGATTTTGGATTTTGGATTTTGGATTTTAAGTCAATTGAGTAAGTCAGTACAAATAAACCTAACCAGGTAACAGAATGTAAAAACTAAGTAGGTGGGTGGGAAAATTTATAACTATGTCATTGCGAATACAGCAAAGCGAAGTAAAGCAATCACAAGGGCTTCAGGGTTTTTATATTTCGTTACATAGTTAGGTTTATTTAAACCAACCTACTGATAAGACCTTTGTGTTCGCGAAGCGTGTCCGAAGGACTTATGCTTCATTCCACTTCTTTACATTCGCAATGACATACATTGAAATTTTCATGCCGACTTACTTACTGAAAAATATTAGGTTAGGTATGAGTCTAATATTTTACAACTTCAAGGTAACTGGCAAAAGAGGCGAATTGTCTGCCAAATTTCTTCCATAACATTACCCAAAGCGTGGTCACTGTCAAGTTCGACTAACTCCACCCAAGAACGGCAACGCGCAAAGTCACGGCTAGCTTCGATGGGAATAACTTCATCCTTTTTCCCATGCAAAATCAGGGTGGGGATAGGACGTTGTAAAAGCTTTTCTTGGTATTGGGCAGCATCTGTAACAAAATCGTAACTTAAAGGAATTGATCGCTTCTCTCCATAGTGGTAGACCATAATATATTTTTCTTGCTGCCAACGTTGTACTTCTTCATCGCCTAGCTTGGGCAACCAATGGGATAAAAACCCAAAAGCTGGTGCTAGCAGCACAAGACGTTGTATTTGTAAATATTGCTGTCCTAAGTGGGCGGCGGTTAAACCACCTAAACTTGAGCCAATTAGCGTTATTGGTGTAGAATCGTTACTGAATTCTGCGGCAACTTGAGCAAGCTGACGGGTGATTGTCAACTGCGAAAAATCACCAGCATTCAAATCGGGAATTTTTAGCTTTGTATGAATTTGGGTAAAGCGATCGCCTATATCCTGTGCTTTTGCAGAATTAGGACTAGAAGCGAAACCGTGAAGATATATATATTGCAAAGCTTTAGGAGACGCGATAAATCGCGTCTGTACAAGAATTAGGAGTAGAGACGCGATTCATCGCGTCTGTACAAGAGTTGGTATTACCGCATTGTGACAAATTCTTCGGCTGTTGAGGGATGAATACCAACGGTGGCATCAAAGTCTTTTTTAGTTGCGCCCATCTTGAGTGCGATCGCTACACCTTGGATAATTTCAGCTGAACTATCACCCACCATGTGAGCGCCTAGCACTTTGTCAGTGTTGCTATCAACCACCAACTTCATCATTGTTTTTTCTTGCTTACCAGTCAAAGTGTAATACATGGGGCGGAAGCGAGTGCGATAAATTGTTACGCCATCACCGAGTTTTTCGCGTGCTTGGGCTTCTGTTAAACCTACTGTTGCGGCTTCTGGGTTAGAAAATATGGCTGTGGGAACAGTTTCATGACTGAATTCGCGGCGGTTATTGCCGAATTCACTGTCTGCAAAGGCGCGACCTTCGCCAATGGCGACGGGAGTTAAATTGATTCTATCTGTGACATCACCAACGGCAAAGATATTCGGTTGATTAGTTTGACTATATTCATTCACTGCGATGGCATTTGTGGTTGTGTATCCTGGCCCTTCGATAGAACTAGCGACAACATCAACTCCAGCGTTTTCTAAGCCTAGTTTATCTACATTAGGAGTTCGGCCAGTTGCCACTAAAAACACATCGGCAATTACTGGTTCTTGGTCTTCCCCTGATAAAGTTAGTTTAAATCCTTCTGGCACGGGTTCAATTGCTTTTACCACATTATTCTTAATCAGCCGAATTCCGTGGTTTGTCATTCCCTCTTCAATTTCTGTGCGAATGTCTTCATCAAACCCCTTCAAAATCTTTTCACCCCTGGTAATTTGTGTGACTTCAGAACCCAAACCACGCATAATACAGGCAAATTCTGTACCAATATAACCAGCGCCAAGAATGACAATGTGTTTTGGTTGTTGTTTGAGATGAAAGATTTCGTTAGAGGTAATGCCATATTCCATCCCTGGTAAATCTGGTTTGACGGGACGACCCCCAACAGCAATTAAAATTTTGTCTGCTGTAACTTTGCGTCCATCAACTTCTACGGTGTGGGAATCTAGTAATGTGGCGCGACCAGAAATTAGTTCCACTCCGGCTTTTTCTAAAAAGCTGATGTGTAGTTGCGATAGTCGTCGAACTTCCTTATCTATAGATGTAATAAAATATTCCCAGTCAAACTGTGCATTATCTACTTTCCAGCCATAGCCCGCGGCTTCACTGAACAGTGCAGGAAAGTGAGAGCCATATACCATAAGTTTTTTAGGAACGCAACCACGAATTACACAAGTCCCACCAACTAAATCATATTCCGCGATCGCTACTTTTGCTCCATAGCTAGCTGCCCGTTTGGAAGCCGCCAAACCTCCAGAACCCGCACCAAGTACAAACAGGTCGTAATCAAAAGTCATAAATTTATGTTCTCTCTAGCAAAAAGTTAGTTTCTGGGAACTTACACACAGAATTTTATTGAACTATATAAGGATATCCGGTCAGCCCTGTGTAAGTCCTGTCCTTGATTTAATCTAGCGTTAGCAGATGTTTGTGGTCGTAGGGTATATTACTTTTTGCTTTGGTAACACCAAAGGCAGTAGTTAACACTTGTTATCATTCTGTCTCTAGTGTCGGATATAAATCTATGTTCCTGCTACGTTGGAAAACCTCAGTCTACAAAATGTTGGTCTAGGCTCAGTTTGTCCCCGGTCTAACGTTTGGAGGAGTTGTAGTTGGAGTTCCCGAACCGCCACCAGGCGTTGTTTCTGGAGGAGTTGTAGTTGGAGTTCCAGAACCACCACCGGGCGTTGTTTCTGGAGGAGTTGTAGTTGGAGTTCCCGAACCGCCACCGGGCGTTGTTTCTGGAGGAGTTGTAGTTGGAGTTCCCGAACCGCCACCGGGCGTTGTTTCTGGAGGAGTTATAGTTGGAGTTCCCGAACCAACAACGGGCGTTGTCGGCTGAATTGGGGGACTTGGAGGTGTTGGGATTCTAATAGAATTGACACCAGGGTTATTACTACCATTTCTCCCAAAATGATGCTCAGTATTTGATAGAATTTGTCCTATATCCTCAAAGGAATTTGATAGAGAATTATCTTTTATAGGCTCTATTAGAGAATCATTTGTAATAATCTCATTGCTAGATGAAGTTGAAGTAGTAGTTAGCTCTGCAAAAGATGGGTTTTCAACTACTCCCTCGCCAGTTATGGGCAACTGTGCGTTCAAAGCCGCAGCAGTTTCAGCTTGAACGCTAGCGATCGCTGGATCGGCCGTAGGTGTAAGATTTTGCCTAGTTAGATCAAGTCCCCGAACCATATCGCTAGTTTTATAAAAATTTCTGAGATCAAAATCGTATAAGCCCTGAAATTTGCCTTTAACTATAACCATCATCTGTCCGGCTTGCAGCACCTGAGTTTGAGAAGCTTCCTTGTTAGAAACTTCAATGCCGCTATTTGTCAGCGCACCCACAATCGTGGTATCTGTTTGTTTGTTGTAGCGGACAAATAATGCTGAACCACGAATTGCTGCTACTGCGCTTGGCGTTTGTATAAGTGTTTGCCCCCTACCTGGTGGGATCAGCAGTAATGCTGTTCCGTTTGACAATCTAAAGCTGCGAGTCTTTGGTAAAAATTGAAATATAGCCTGTTCCCCAACTCGCGCTAAAGAGCCATCGTTAAAGCGTAACTCCGCTAAGGAAGCTCGACCAGTTGCTAACCCATCACCAGGAATTATTGCATCTAATTTGCGTGCAGGACGCTTCTTCTGCCTGTCTCTGGGTATCAGTTGTACCAAGTTGCGGAGGTTTTGAATTTCTGCTCGTGTTAAAGGAGTTATAGCACTTACCCTATTTGGCAAAGGCAGTACTATAATTCCCCATAAACCAATCACTAACAATGGAAACGATTTATAAAACATAGCTTGATAACTTCGAGATTTCAACTAATACTAAAAAATTAAAAGGTTTAAGTTGCTGATAATTGTTATGGCGAGTTTATTTAGGAAAATTATCTATACTAATAGATAAAATTGGCAGCGAATGAATTATATGTTTATTTTATTTATAGGGAGCATAATTGAATCATCTCAGGGTTGCAAAAAATCTGGAGAAAAATCCGAAAGACGGTAATTTTAGTTTGTAGCTTCAGTATATACCTACAAAGCTAAAATAGATGCACTCAATTGCATCTCCTGAGTTGGAACTTTCCACATAGCTTGTAAGTATACATTTGCCAAATACGATTGACGCGATCTAACCAAATGCGACTCAATAACTGGAAGAGTTTGTTTTTTTGTATTTTTTTAGCATCAAGTGGTGGAAGCTGGTGTTGCATTAGAGTAGATGCGGTAGAATCTGCAAATACAAATATTTGGCGTTCTAAAAATGTAGTAAGCATACAATATATAACCGATTGGCGGTGTCAGAAGTTAAAGCAAAAGGTAATTAACTCTTTGTGCAAGCAGTCTAGTGAGTCGCATCCTTTTGACTCCCAGATGCCGTTAAATGTGGCACAGCAAACACCCCAAACAACTCCAGCCCCAGACAAAACCGGAGAACCTGGGGATAGTCAAAAGCAAAATGAAGCGCCACAACTAGAATCACAGCCAAGTGTTTTACCTATATCTCCTCCAGACTCAAAAGAGCAATTGTTGAATCCACCTCAAATAAATCAGTCCCAAAGACTAGAGAGGCTAATGCAGCTATTGCGATCGCCAAAACAGCCATCTCACTCTGATAGCGATCGCGAATTGGGGTTGCGTGTGCGGTTAAGACCTCTAGAACAGCAGCCACCACCAGAGACAGAACAACCTGTAGTGAAGTTTAAACCCATAGGCTATCTACAAGCCCATGTAGGTTACTTCGAGACAAATAACATTTTTTCGTCAAAGAATAGTCCAATAGAAGATGGTTTAATTTTTTCTGGACTGACACTAACCTCTGCATATTTCCCTTTGGGATCTAAGACTTATTTAAACGGCTCAATTGATGGCAATGTGATTCGTTATATGAATCAGTCACAATACCATTACAACCAGGTGATATTCAATCTCAATCTTTACCAGCAGCTATCCCCGCAAATGTACGGGGATATCAGTTTTAGCAACCAACAGTTATTTTATGCCAGCAATAGCGATCGCCCTAATAGCTTTAAAGACGGCGATGGCTTTTTAAATGAGAATTCCCTACAACTGTCTTTAGGACGGCGAGATCCCTTAACTCCAAAATTAACGCTAGAAAGCTTTTACGAATTGAGTGTAAATTTTGCTGACCCCCCAAGTCGCGATCGAATCATCAATTCCTTTTGGGTGTCTCTGAACTACTACTTGCAAAAGCCTCTCCAGGTTGGTATTGACTACCAGGTGAACTTATCAGACTTTACCCAGCGCGATCGAGAAGACCAATTTCATCGGATATTCGGGCATTTAAATTACCAAATATCCGATACCATTAATATGAATGTTCAGGCTGGAGTGAGTTTAGGCAGTTCAAGCGCCGAAAATATTGATTTTGATGGCTGGTTCTTCAGTGTTAATTATAATTTGCAATTAGGTCGGTTTTGATCGGAGAGAGGCGATTAATCGCGTCTGTACGTTAGGAGTTAGGAGTTTTAATTCTTAACTTCTCACTCCTAACTCCTAACTCCTCACTATAAATAGGAAATCCAATCACTCCAGCTACCAGCATAAAGTTTACCCTTGCTAATACCAGCTAATTCTAAAGACAGTAAATTTACGCAAGCAGTAACGCCAGAACCGCAATAAACCAAGATTTCTTCGGCTGTTTCTAGCTTTTCCCACCGACAGCGTTGTTCTGATGGAGGTAGTAGGTAGCCATTCGAGTCTGTAACTTCTTGCCAGGGATAGTTGGCTGCACCGGGGATATGTCCGGCAATTTTATCAATTGGCTCTCGTTCACCTCGATAGCGATCGCTTTCTCTCGAATCTACCAATACTACATTGTGGCTATCTTTCCGGTTTTTCACGGCCGTAATATCTACCACTTTTTCTGTTTGTACTTCAGCTAAAAACGTACCCATTCGGGGTTGAGGAACGGCATTCGTAACCGGATATCCAGCTTTTTGCCATCCAGCAAAGCCTCCATCCAATACTGCTACTTGCTGATGTCCAAGATAGCGTAACAGCCACCATAAACGAGCAGCAAAGGCAAAGCGCGAATCATCATAAGCTACAACCAGAGTTTTTTGATAATTAACCCCAATGGCTGCAAATTTTTTAGCTATATCATTGGGGTTAGGTAAAGGATGCCTCCCGCCATGTTTACCCACTGGACTGGAAAGATCCTGATTCAAATCTAGGTAATATGACCCTTCAATATGGCTTGTTTGGTACTGTTGTTGTCCTAATTGTGGATCCGCTAGAGAAAAGCGACAATCCACAATAACGACTTGCGAATCTTGTAGATGTTCAAATAACCAAGTTGGCGAAACAACAAATTGGGAATTGGGCATTGGGCATTGGGCATTATTTAGAGGACTTCCGCAACAGGCACAAATACGATTTATTCTGACTGTTTGTGCATCGTTAAAAATGGGAGTATCATCAGTTGCGATCGCGCTAATCAGGTTTTTGTCGAGTAGCATGACGTTACCAATGATGACTTTACCATATAGGTCAAAGTATATAGCGGTTCTCATTTATGTGAGGTACACCCGTAGAGGCAATTCATGAATTGCCCCTACACCTTACGAGATGATGTTGCACCACATTTGAATGGGAACCGCTATCAGGTAGCGACGGTTCCAGAAGTAATGTTGCTGATGTTGATTTTAAAAGTAACTGTTAGCCACCTTAGCTATTGATAACCGGCTGCTTGTAACAGAAACAATTTGGCATAACGTCCGCCTAGCTGTAATAATTCTTCATGAGTTCCTTGTTCTATAACTTTGCCATTTTCTATAACTAAGATTTTGTCAGCCATCCGTACCGTCGAGAAGCGATGAGAAATCAAAAGTACCATCTGATTTTGAGTAATAGCGCGAAAATGATTGAAAATCTCAAACTCAGCTTGGGCATCGATTGCTGATGTTGGTTCATCTAAAACTAAGATATCTGCTTGCGATCGCATAAAAGCCCGAGACAAAGCAATTTTTTGCCACTGTCCCCCCGAAAGTTCCTGTCCTCCTTTAAACCAACGACCAAGTTGAGTTTGAAAGCTTTGGGGTAATTGGCTAATGAAAGATTGCGCCATGCCTTTTTCAGCAGCAGTTTGCCAACGAGTTTTGTTTTCGAGATGTTCTACATCCCCCACGCCAATATTTTCCCCCACAGTGAATTGGTAGCGGACAAAGTTTTGAAAAATTACACCAATGCGACGACGCAGCACATCCACATCCCATTCCTGCAAATCCAAGCCATCTAAAAAAATTCGCCCAGAGTCGGGGGTGTAGAGTCGAGTCAGGAGTTTAATTAAGGTAGTCTTACCGGAACCGTTTTCACCGACAATTGCCAGTTTCTCTCTCGGTTTCAAATGTAGCGAAATATCTCTCAACGCTGGCTTGGAACTTCCTGGATAAGTAAATGATACGTTCTCAAAACGGATACCATCTTGAGGATTTAAACCAATGGTTGCGTTACCCCAAGACTTTGGTACTTCCTCTTCTAAAAAATCGTAGAGATTTGATAGATATAGGTTGTCCTCATACATCCCTCCAATAGAAGTGAGGGCATTAGAAAAAGTAGATTGTCCTTGGCGAAACACAGTGAGATACATTGTCATATCTCCCAAGGAAATCTTACCTCGAACTGTTTCCAAGACAATCCAAGCATAAGCTAGGTAAAAAGCCCCGGTACTGACTAAACTGAAGAGATATCCCCACAATCCCCGGCGCAGAGTCAAATCGCGGTCTTCGCCATAGAGTTGATGAAACAGATGGCGATAACGTCCTAGTAACATCTCTCCCAGTTGGTAGAGTTTGACTTCTGTGACAAAATCTTCCCTTGCTAAGAGATTTTCTAAGTAGTTTTGTTGACGAGTTTCTGGCGCACGCCAACTAAACAAGCGAAAGCCTTCTCCAGCAAATTTAGTTTCGGCGATGAATACAGGCATAGCTGCCAAAATTAGTACTATCACCGCCCAAACTGAGAAATTTACTAACAAAATTCCGTAGGTGATGAGGGAAAGGGCATTTTGCACCAATCCAAAGGTACGATTTACTAACGAAAGAGGACGAACTGATGCTTCTCGTCGGGCATTGGTCAATTTGTCATAAAATTCTGAGTCTTCAAACTGCCTAAGATCCAGTGTCAGCGCCTTTTCTAAGATCAGTACATTTACGCGCTGACCCATTAGCGCCCGCAATAACGACTGACAAATGAGGATTCCCCGTTGACTACCTGCGAGGAGAATTACAGCGATCGCTTCTAATCCTACATAAAATAGAGAAGGATAAATATTGACAAAACCATTGTTTTGTGAGTTAACTTGAGATGCAAATACCACTGCATCAACAATTAACTTACTGATGTAAGATATTGCCGCCGGCAAAAGACCAGCAACTATTGTTAAACCAGCCAAAAGAATAGTAAGCGATCGGCTAGTAGTCCATACTAAGCTTACAGCCCGTCCACTGTAGCGAAAAACCGTCAGTGATTGGCGCAGAATATTTCTTTTTTTTTAATCTTCATCTTTCTTGGCGCGAGATCCCCCGACTTGGGGCGATCGTTCCTGACTTTATTTAATCTTTATTAATTTTACATTTTTATCAGCTTACGTGATATGGGCAAAACAGATATCACTTTTCAAACAACCTCTAATCTCGACTTTATCCAAAATTAAGAACTCGGTTTCTTTATCTGGCAAAAATCGTGGCTTTTTGGCAAATACTTTTTCTACGTCACAGAGCATAGATCAAGTTCAAAAAGTAAAACTACTATCCCACACAGGTTTCAGCGATAGCGATCGCGTTGCGAAAAAAATGGATAAAGTCGAGCTAATGTCATGTCCGGTTAAACACTTGTCATTGCGTACTCCGTTGGAGAACCCGAACGCGAATAGCGTCTCCGAAGGAGAAGGGTACGGAGTCAAGCATAAGTCCTTCGGACACGCTTCGCGACGCAGAGTCCTGGTGATTGCTTCGCTCCACTTCGTTGCGATCGCAATGACATACCGTAAGTAATTTGGCGGACATGATATAAATCGTATTTGATTAGACATTTCCAGAAAGTAAATATGCATTATCCACAACCCTTGTAGAGACGTAGCAGTGCTACGTCTCTACATTCTTTTTCGGAGATATCTATTAAACCATACTGGACAAAACTAGAAATTTTCCTTTATGCAGGATTCCAAGTGCCGTGGAAACCAGGAGGAATGACACTCGGTAATCCAAGTTTGCAGACGGGTTCCTCGTTTAGGCGATCGCTATCAAATATCCAAACTTCACTACTATGAGAATTACCATCGTAGATTACTGTTAAAACCCAACTTTGATTAGGGTTTTGGGTATCTTTAACAGATAGTGATTCTGAAGGATAGAGATTTTCTTTGAAGTTTGCTTCGACAAGGGTTTCGGTTTGGTAATCAAAGCGAGCGATCGCATTTACTAGTTCTTGGCTAATATCTGTTCCTTTTTGGAATGAAGAAAAATATGTATAGCGAGAGGCTTGTCCCACGTTTTGCTGCGGTACAGTTGGTAGCTCGCAATGTCGGTCTAAGACTTGCTCAATGGTCGTAACTTTGGCGGTTTGGGGCTGAAGATGTATTCGTGTTAGTGTACTTTGAGCAGGGGTGTGAGTTTTCCCTGTAGGTACTTCCTTAAAATATTGGTTTACTTGAAAGTCTTCGTAGCGAGCAATATCTACAATCAGTGAACCACTAGCATCTAGATAACCGTTGACAAAATGCCACTGAAACCAAGGTTCGGCTTCACTACGGCTTACTAGAGATAATGTTTGGCGATTGATGACTAAAATTTGAGTTCCTAGTTTAGGTTTCCACTCTAGTGCATCACTATAGTTTGTTCCTAGCAGTACAGGAAAAAAATTCAGCCGCACCGGGGGAATGCAAAATACAAGATATTGTCCTGCTAAAACAAAATCATGCACTATTGATATTCCATCAAGAGAGTATGCTGCTTTTTGGATAATTTTGCCAGTGGAATCGCTCTTATAAATATTTAGTTTGGCATTTAATCCTGGAGTGATACCAAAGTTGAAAATCTCCCCTGTTTGATTGTCACGCTTATAATGTGCAGAATAGGCTAATCCATTATTTAGCCCTCCTAAATCATCTTCGCCGTAGGTTTCTAAAGTTTGCAAATTCAAGGCGTAGGGTTTACCACCTTCCCACAGTGCTAATAGTTTATCTGGAAGTGCGATCGCTGAAGTATTCGCAGCGTTTTTTACTGGTCTGAGCCATTGATTCCAAATAGCTCCTGGTGCAGTCATACCATAGTTGCCGTAGAGGAGTTTATCTGCGGCGGTTTCTGCTTTGTAGCCAACGGTTTGCACGTAGCGATAAACTGCGGTGGCTCCTGCATCGGTAAAATGGACAGCGAGAATTGCCCCATCTCCATCAAACCAGTGTCCCATAAGCTTACCACCACGTTCTAGCCGTGCTGGGCCATTACGGTAGAGTGTCCCACGTAAGCCATCGGGGATTTTGCCAGAGAGAATCGGCAATTGCGTAAGAGAAAATTCTTTTGCTGGTTCGGCGATCGCACTTGCCCAAGCTTTTTTCGTTGACTTATTAATGATTGTATGCATCTTATATTTAGCGATCGATAAATAGAATCCACACGGAAGAAATTTTGAGGAGCTACCCACATCTAGAGTTTAAATATTAATTTAAAAAGAATAAAGATTACTACCCCAAGCAATTCATCCATATTTACCTAAAGGTTGATGTATATCCTATATTTTATGACATTATGAAAAGAATATGAGAAGATTTAACGGCAAAGTAAATGGCTTCCCCAGAAAACAAACCTACCTTACCAGAGGTTCACCGTAGTATTAGAGTCCCTAACGGGTCAGGCTTTTGGCGCAAGATGATGGCTTATACAGGGCCGGGGTATCTGGTTTCAGTGGGATACATTGATCCGGGAAATTGGGCAACAGACATCGCGGGGGGATCAAAGTTTGGATATAGTTTATTAACAGTGATCTTGCTATCTAACTTGATGGCAATATTGCTGCAATCGTTATGTGTACGTTTGGGAGTGGCTACGGGACGAGATTTAGCACAGGCTTGTCGGGAGTATTTCAGTCCAAAGGTAAGCTTTAGTTTGTGGGTACTGTGTGAGATTGCGATCGCAGCTTGTGATTTAGCAGAACTACTAGGAAGTGCGATCGCACTGCAACTTTTATTCGGTATTCCCTTGATATGGGGTGTTTGCATCACTGCGCTGGATGTTCTGGTATTATTATTCCTCCAACATAAAGGCTTTCGCTATACAGAAGCTTTGGTAATAATGCTAGTAGCAACAGTAGGTATCTGTTTTACAGCAGAAATTCTGTTTTCTCGCCCCGATATGGGGGGGATTTTGTTGGGATATCTGCCTAATAAAGAGATTTTAGAGAATCCAGAAATGCTCTACATTGCTATCGGTATTTTAGGGGCGACAGTGATGCCTCACAACTTATATTTACACTCCTCAATTGTGCAAACTCGTGATTGGCAACCTAATACAAAAAAAAGATGGGAAGCGATTAAGTTTGGCACAATTGACTCAACTTTTGCTTTATCCTTAGCACTATTTATCAACTCAGCCATTTTAATTGTGTCTGCTGCGACATTTCATTTTTCTGGGAATCAGAATGTGGCAGAAATTCAGGACGCTTATAAATTACTTTCACCATTGTTAGGAGTTAGTTTTGCCAGTGCCATTTTTGGCATTGCCCTACTTGCCTCTGGGCAAAGTTCAACACTAACTGCAACTCTGGCAGGACAAATTGTTATGGAAGGCTTTTTACAATTTCGCTTTCCATCTTGGTTACGCCGTTTAATAACCCGTCTGCTTGCCATCATTCCAGCGATAATTACAATCATTATTTTTGGTGAACATAGTACAAGCAGCCTGATAGTTTTTAGCCAAGTTATCCTCAGTTTACAGTTACCGTTTGCAGTAATTCCATTGGTAATGTTTACAAGTAATCGCCGCCTGATGGGTGAGTTTGTGAATCCCTTGTGGTTAAAATCTTTAGCTTGGTTAGTTGCTGTTGCGATCGTTGGTTTAAATATTTGGTTGCTATTACAAATGATTTTGGGATGACTGTTACATTACCAGTTAAAATAAAGGAACCGATTGAACAAGATTCCGTGGAAATCTAACGTCGGACTGCAAGTTATCAAAGGCTAAAGCCATGAACCATATCAAGCGAACAATAGCCTTCTTGGGAATAATGAGTGTACTGAGTGTAATGCCTACTGTTTATGCACGAGAAGCATCAATACCTCAGAAGGCGGCAAACTTTCAAGATTATTATAACCAAGGGGTGCAAAAGCTTGAGCAAGGTAACTTCACTGGTGCGATCGCAGATTTTAACTCTGTTGTCCAACTAAATCCCCAATTTTATGAGGGTTTTTGTCTGCGAGGTTTAGCTAAATCTCAATTAAAAGACTTCAGTGCAGCAATTGCTGACTTTAACTTAGCGCTGCGTTTAAATCCTAACCATGCAGATGCTTATAATGGGCGGGGAATTTCTTATGTAGAACTAGGAGATTTTCAGAAAGCTATTGCCGACTTTAATCAGACAGTGAAACTCAATCCAACCTCACACGATGCTTATTACAATCTAGGACTAGCCCATTTTAGACAGGGAAATCATCAACAAGCGATCGCAGACTTTAACCAAGCAATAAAAATCAATCCTAACCTTGCTGATGCCTACGGCAACCGAGGACTAGCACAATATGCTTTGGGAGATAAAAAGAGTGCTGTTATAGACCTTCAGCAAGCGGCAAAACTATTTTTGAAACAAGGCGATACCCAAGGTTATCAACAGACACAAGCCCTGATTCAGCAAGTTCAGCGTTAGTAATTCGTGGGGGAATAACAGTTGCGATCGCTTGCTGTAGTATTGGTCTATAGCGGTTCTCATTTATGTGAGGTAAACCTGTAGGGGCATTGGTGTCAACTTAAGCTCAAAGCTTTGTCCCACAGCCGTTTTACCCCCCTTAATCCCCCCGATATATTGGGGGGAAATGATATTTCCGGTTCCCTCCCCTTTATAAGCTACGGTGTACACACAAGTCGAATTACCCCCCTTAGTCCCCCCTTGTAAAGGGGGAAAACAAGAAAAATCCGGTTCCCTCCCCTTGTAAAGGGGAGGGTTAGGGTGGGGTAATTCGAGAACTGGTAGTGATTCGATAACTTGTGTGTACACCGTAGCCTTTATAAGGGGAGGGTTAGGGTGGGGTAACGCGGATCGTGATGGGAAGTGAGTGAACTGGGAACCGCTATAAATGACTTCAAATATCAACAAAAATGAGCATTATCGTCTTCGGCAGCATAAATATAGACTTGGTAGCAACAACACCCCGGTTGCCAATCGCCGGAGAAACATTGCTAGGAGAAGAATTTTTTAAAGTTGCAGGAGGGAAAGGAGCGAATCAAGCCGTAGCATTAGCAAAATTGGGAATTCCTACCCAAATGGTGGGGCGTGTCGGTGCAGATGATTTTGGTGTGGAACTTGTCAATAACTTGCAAGCATCTGGTGTGCAGATTGGCAATATTTTCGTCGATAAGACTGTTAGTTCTGGAGTCGCCATCATCGCCGTAAATCATGCTGGGGAAAATCAAATTATTGTAATTCCTGGCGCAAATGGATGTGTTAATCAAGAAGATGTAGAACGAGTATCCCACTTATTACCAGAAGCAACAGCACTACTTTTACAATTAGAAATTCCGATTACTGCTGTGGTTGCAGCCGCTAAAGCCGCAAGAAAAACCAAAATCAGGGTAATTCTCGATCCAGCACCCGCACAATCCGATTTCCCAGATGAACTTTACCCGTTAGTGGACATTATTACACCCAATGAAGTTGAAGCCGCGCAGCTAGTGGGTTTTCCTGTGGATGGAGAAGAACTTGCAGCCAAAGCAGCCGAAGTTTTATTACAACGGGGTGTGAAATGTGCGATCGTTAAATTGGGTGCAAAAGGTGTTTTTTGTGCCACTGCTGAGGAAAAGTTTTTTGTCCCCGCATTTCTAGTTCATACAGTTGACACAGTAGCGGCTGGCGATGCTTTTAATGGTGGTTTAACAGCGGCACTTTTTGCCGGACATTCTCTACATCAAGCAGTTATTTGGGGTGCAGCAGCAGGTGCTTTGGCGACGACAAAACCAGGCGCACAAACTTCACTACCCGATAGGTTGACATTTGATGCGTTTCTTAGGGAAAGGGCATCTGTCAAAGATTAGAAGAAAGCGCCTTTTGTCAATCAATATAAAATACTCAAAATATTTTAGGACTAGCCCTTTCAAGGTGGGTAAAAATTTTGCTTAAAAAATCCCTTTATTATCTCTTATCTCTGTGTCGCGCCAGTTGCTACAAGTTGGGGAACCGCAAGGGCGCACTGGCAACTCTATTGCCTCTGCGGTTAAAAAAATCCTTGAAAGAGCTAGGGCGTGTTTTCAAACTGCTCGTTTAGCCTCCTAACTTTTTAGATCCCCCTAAATCCCCCGATAAATTGGGGGACTTTAAGAGACTCTTTGCCCCTCTTTTTAAGGGGGTTGGGGGGATCTAAGACTTTGAAAACACGCCCTAGTCCTATATCTTAATAATAAGGTGTACCAAATCAATAGCAACAAAAAGCCCTCAACATAAAATGATATCATGTCCGCCAAATTACTTACGATATGTCATTGCGATCGCAACGAAGTGGAGCGTTCGTGGAGCGTTCGCGAAGCGTGTCCGAAGGACTTATGCTTCACTCCGTACCCTTCTCCTTCGGAGACGCTATTCGCGTTCGGGTTCTCCAACGGAGTACGCAATGACAAGTGTTTAACCGGACATGATAGGATGGCTTAGTATTTTTTCATACATTATAGCCTCAATCCCTTCTATCCACGAGCAAGGGTAATCTGAATAGTGTCAAAGTCTTGTAGCCGAGTCATATTTCCACTGTTTTCATCTACGCTGTACACAGCATTAGGTGTCTCATACCTCATCGCTCCAAAGGCGAGGAGTTGACCTGTTCCAGAACAAACTAAGCTTTGTAAGCCATTATTCCATGCTTTACCATCAACGTTCAATTGTGCCAGTCTGATTGGCTTTTTTTGATTTGAATCTAGCTGCACCAAAGTGGTATTACCATTGAATTCAAGTAAAGACGTATAGAGTTTTCCGTCCGGGCACTCAGCTAGATTGATGACCCGCTCATCATTTGGGAATTTAATCTTACTAATAGAACTTACCTCTCCTGTTTGAAGGTTAATATCTACCAATGTGATCGGTGGTGTACCATTCTTTTTACCTACTAAACCGATGAGTCGCCCATCATTAGTGCCTAGCAAACTCCCAAGCTGTTGATTTTGTTTAAGTCCTGAGACTATCAAAGTTTTTATCGGCGTACCCAAAAATGTAATCCGAGTAGGTATCGCCTGTCTCCTACTAGTCGTAACAGGAGTAATGGCTACAACAAGTGTGCCATCACTTAAAGAAGTGAATCCACTCAATATCTCATTAGGCTCTAATAGAGGTGTACTTTTATCCGTAAGTACCTGAGCTTTTCCTGTAGTTAAGGATTGCAAAATAAGTCCTATAGGCTTAATATCTGTGGGTAAACTATTTGGGGCATTGCTATCTAATTCAGTGGTGTTTACCTCTGGAATAACTGTTTTGTCAGTGGTAACGATCGGGCTAGAACCTATACCGACAATATTTAAACTTGGTGTTTGCGCTAAGGCTTTGTTGGTTAGATAACTAAGCCCAGATACTACAGTTCCAGCTAATACAAACTGGCCAAAATGCCGACGTGAGAGCTTGTAATTCATATTTCCACCCCTAGAATTAATGACTTTTATTAATTAGCAGTCTATTGAACATAAACAGGTCAGGCTAAGATATTTGCGTCCAGGTTGCTACTGAAGGTGTGCCATTGTTATCACTAATAAAAAGCATGTACCAGCCTGGTGGTGCGATGTTTCGATTGTCTGTCAACGTGACATTGAGAGAAGTAGAGTTTCTAAAATTAATCGGTACATCAACTAACCTTTGTTCTGTATCGCAGGAATGGGTAGTTGCCATTGGTCTAATTAGACTAACCCATTTAATATTTGCAGCTTGGGCTGTCTGAATCGTAAATGACAGCCCGTAACTCAATGCTTGAGGAGCGCTCTGAATAATTGGTCGCGATCGCGACATGTAGGCAGGACTATAGATTTCTAATCGCAGTTCATTAACCCGCCGTTGAGGGTTTCCTCCAGCTGTGGCTACCCTACCATCTGGCAGGAGCAAGGCCACTGAGTGATAGACGCGGGGGACATTTTGTTTAGCTACTGCTGTCCAGGAATTTGTGACTGGATCGTAGATTTCTGCTGGTAGCATTGATTTTGTGGTGTCCTCATCCATTCTGCTACCATTGCAAACAAACACTGTGCGATCGGGTAACAAAACTGCGCTGAGATGCTTCCGACCATTTTTTAGAAACCTCGATCCTACGTAAGTTGGGTTAGCAGCTTTTAGATTGACAATGTTTACCCTGTATGTTGTCGTACCACCGCTACCCCCACCCATAATCATCACCCTTTGGTCTTGTGCTGGTGGTAAAAGCACACTGGCAGCTTGATCGCCGAAAGCTGGGTCTTGCAGCCCTGGCACAACTTTTTCAACAATAGATTGTGTAAATGTCCCTGGCAGGGTTAATATCCTTGGCGTTACTGAACTGCCACCCATCTGAGCACCAGAATAAAAAATGTTTCCATTACTTAGTAAAAACAGCTGTGGGTATGACGGTAAGGCACTAGTCGTTGGAAAAGCGTTCCAACCATTTGCAAATGTAGAAGAATAAATTTCTGGTTGTCTGTTGAGGCTGCCATCTATACCAAGCCCAGATACTGCTAAGATCCGACCGCTGCCGAGTGTTAACAAAGTAGGATACCAGCGGCCATTGTGCATTGATGGCTTCTTGACCCATTTCTCAGCAATAGGATCGAACATCAAAGCAACAGGTATACCATAAAACGGATCGTAGCGCAGAGTTCCACCCGCAACCATTAGCATCCCATCGGCGGTGAAGGAGTGACCGGCGCAAAAAAGGTCAATAGGTTGATTATTACTATCCAATGGAGGCGGTTGATGGATAAAGGTTCCCTGGTTGACATCCCAAACTACGCTGTCATAGGGAGTATTTAAACGATTGGGATCGTTACCTGAGCCACAGAAAAAGAATACTTTACCAGTACGAAGTAGGGCAGCATGTATGGGTAGAATTGGGGCTTGGTAAGACAATACTTGCCATTTGTCTGTGGTAGTAGCCTGAGCTATTAAAGTCCCTAAATCTGTTTCCTCTTGAAGGTTAGTCTTGTTATCAAGTTGAGTCACTTTATTTACAACTATTCCTATGTAAATTATTCTTTGAGTAATTTATTCCTAAACTCATACCTATAGGAATACTTCTTTATACTTGTTAATTATATTAAGATATGATGTTGTTATTAATAAGTTAAAGTAAAATTCGTTTATTCAATAGTGAATATGCGATAAATTATTCCTAGTATGTAGTATTAAATTAAGCCTTGTGCCAGGTTCTTTGAGTAACGATCAAAGATACTATTAAATTTGATGTATATAGGTTTCATGGCTAGATGTTAGGCATGACTAACTTAAAAGTTGTGTTTTTGACCTCGATTTGTGACTAGATTTTAAATACTATTAATTATTGACATTAACTTGTAAGCATTGGTGTATTTTGATACAAAGCACATAGATAAAAAATTCAAAGAATCAGTATATCTTCATTCAGCCTTTTGCTAAATTCGTTGGCAATTTATTACAGCAGACACACAAATTCAAAGCGGGGAAAGTCAGCAGGTTTTTAGAAAATAGGACTTACGCAAAAGGACACGCTGTAGGGGCAATTCATGAATTGCCCCTACCATAGAATCAGGTTTTAGATATTATTTGGGTAAGTCCTAGAAAAGTAACACTTAACTTAGTTATAGATTAGACATCTCCGAAAAAAAATGTAGAGACGTAGCACTGCTACGTCTCTACAAGAGACATCTCCAAAATAGTATCATTCTGTGATAAAAGAACATTAGAGAAGTTTTTTGACAGAAAAGATCGGGAGATGTGTTAGAGGATGTTTGAAAAGTCATGATTGATGTATAAAGTTTTTTTACCCCACCCTAACCCTCCCCTTATAAAGGGGAGGGAACAAGATTTTCCGGTTTCCCTCCTTTATAAGGGGGGATTAAGGGGGGTAATAATTCGATTAAAATCACAACATACTACTTTTCAAACATCCTCTTAGCGATAGCATAACGCACCAAACCCTTGATAATGGTGCGTTACGAACTTCGTTCTAACACAACGCCAGTTGCTACAACGGAGGTTCCCTCCGCAACGCACTGGCTCCCCTACAACACCTAATTTTGTTCAAAAATCAAATAGGAATCCTATAGGACTAACCTTTTCAAGGTGGGTCAAATGTTGAGGATAAAAATGGTTGCAGTAAAATTAACAGAAAGATTTGAAGCGGCTTTAGTCTATGCTAATCGTCTGCACGCTAACCAAACTCGTAAGGTTAGCGGTATTCCTTATATTTCCCACTTGTTGAGTGTAGCGGCGCTGGTATTAGAAATGGGTGGAAGTGAAGAGGAAGCGATCGCAGCTTTGTTACACGATAGTATAGAAGACCAAGGTGGCAAACCGATCCGTGAGGATATCCGCCAATGTTTCGGCGAAACAGTTGTCACAATTATCGACGGCTGTACAGAGTGGGATACACCACCGAAACCACCTTGGCAAGAGCGTAAGAATAAATACATAGAAAAGCTCCGTTATGCTTCGCCCTCAGTTCGGCGAGTATCGCTGGCTGATAAACTGCATAATGCTAGGTCTTTGCTGGCAGATTGGCGACAAATGGGTGATGTTATTTGGGCTGAATTTAGCAGTGGGAAGCAAAAAACTTTGTGGTTTTATCAATCATTAGTGCAAGTGTATCGGGAGACGGGTTCAGATGTGATGATAGAAGAGTTGGAAGCAGTTATCAGTCAATTATTGTGATGGAGGAAGAGAGAATTTAAACTCAGAGGAACACAAAGTAAAAACCAATGGGATTAAAATCGTTGACCTGTAGTAACTTCAAATCTAACTTCTCCTTGGTCGCTAATTCCTAAGTCGCCTCGAATTAATCCAAAGGTTGACTTGAGGCGCAATCCCAAGCCATAGCCAAAGCCACTTCCAGGTTTGTTGCGTAAGACTCCTGGTTCTCCTAGTACGGTTTCGCTAGACCCGAAGTCTGAGGCAAAGTCTGTAAAGAGAACTCCACCTATTGACTGAAAAATTGGGAACCGATATTCTACAGAAGCTAAACCGTAACTTCGACCACTGGCAACTTTTCCATAGCCGTAACCTCTAACAGAATCTACTCCACCAAGATTAAAAGCATCGGCTGGTGGAAAGTCTCCAATAATTGTGCCAATTTGCAAGTTAAAAGCTAACATTTCTGGATTGTCAGTCGGTCTACCATTACCTATCCAACTAACTGGTAAATACTGTATGTAGTTTCCCTCTAGGCGGTTGCTGGAAATATTGCCTAGTCCAATGGGAATGGCTTGTTCTGTGCTAAGGGTAAGGATTGATCCTTGAGTCGGATTTTCTCGGCGATCGCGTTGATCTTTGGATACAGCAAATGATACTGTAAATAGGTCATCAATTCCAGTACCGCTTAAAGATAGGGGACTGCCTAATCTATCAACTTGGACAACGTTATATTCTGCATCGCGTAGGCTAATTCTGCTATAGTTAACAGCCACAGATGTATTCCAGTCACCAAAATCTCGTAAAAGTGCTACAGAACCACCAAACCTTCCTTCCCGGACTTTGTTGCCGTTAGACAATCTGATATCTTCGTTAAAGGTTCCCGATACACCCCGACTACGAAAAGCCTTAATACTATAGCCTAATCGGTTTGGTTCTCCAGGACGATAAGGGCTAGTGAATTGACCATTGAACTGGACACCTTCACCACTGAACTGTACACTTGTATCTAATTTATCGTTAACACCGCTAATATTTGCATCTTGATAACCCACTCTAGCATATAGCCCAACGTCATCGTTATTACCGCCTCCTAAGCTGAGAGATGGGAAACTACGCTCTTTAATTTCATAAATGATACTAATACTAGAGGGATTTTCTTTAGGGTAAGCATTGACCTGATTAAATGATTCTAATCTCCTCAATCGTTGTAAGTCTGCTTGAAGTAATTCCTCATGGAATACCTGACCAGGTTTGAGTTTCAGCAAACTAATGATAAACTCTGTCTGAGTTCGCCCTTTGATTGGCAGACCTTTGGCATTAACAAAACGAATCTGGATATCTTTGACAACTTTGACTACTTTTGGTGAAAATTCAAGGGTTTGGCTATCTCCTCCGATGACTCCTATATAATCACCATATTTAGCATAACCTTCCTCTATATGGATCGTAGCTTCCGGGCTAACAATACTACTAGCCCCATCTTGAGTAGAAGGTTGCGAGTCTGCAAGAGCCTCTAGATTTTTACCACCCACTAACATTACTGCGATCGCAACTACAGTTATTTGAACTCGCATATTGAAAATCCGTTAGTGTTATTAAGTTTACAGTATAGAGCGATTATCTTATGCGTAAGTTCCGATCAAATTTGCTATTGGGTATCCCAAAAGAGGGTATGAGCAAGAAATACTCAGATTTTAAGCTCTTGTTGGACTTTTTTATAGATAATTAAGGTGGGTAATTATCTGAAAAATCCACTTATACATAAAAAGCTATAGGAATCCGGTTTGATTTCTGAAAAATCCGTAGGATGTGTTAGCACGGAAAGTACGACACCAAACCCTTGATAATGGTGCGTTACGAACTTCGTTCTAACACCCGCTACAATACTTAATTTTGTTCAAAAACCAAATAGGAGTCCTATATGAGAGAAAAACCTAAACGACAAATGCGTATATGGGCAGTGTTGTGTCATTCTTCAGCTTTGTTAGGGTGGATATTATTGCTTCTTTTAGTATTTATTGGCATCCCTTTATATTTACCTTTAAATCTTTTAGCTCCCCTCATAATTTGGCGCTTTAAAAAAACACAATATCCCTGGATTGATTTGCAGGGTAAAGAATCCTTAAATTTTCAAATTTCTTTAACGTTATATACCTTAATTATTATAGGAATATCTTTACTTTTATTGTTTACTAGCTTGAGCCTATTTGTAACTACCAACGGCTCAGTCAATGAAATAAAAAACACTTTAGATAGTTTATTAATTGTTCTCATGTCATTAATTTCATTCAAACTAATATTACAATCGTTTGTAGTGACTTTCGCCGCCATGAAAGCTTACAAAGGTGAGCATTATCGTTACCCTTTTACAATTAGAGTTTTACGATAATAAAAATCACATAAATCTAGGAAGAAAAATTATATGATTGGAATTGCGATCGCAGGGACTGGATTTGGTCAAAAAGTCCATATCCCTGGATTTCAAGCACATCCTCGCACTGAGGTAGTTGCTGTTTATCATCGAGATATCAATAAAGCCAAAGCCATAGCCGCATCCTATAATATCTCTCACGCCTCTGACTCCCTGGCTGATATTGTGGCATTACCAGAAGTACAAGCAGTCAGCATCTCGACACCGCCATTTTTGCATTATGAAATGGCAAAAATCGTATTGCAAGCCGGGAAACATTTATTACTAGAAAAACCGACAACTTTAAATGCAGTCGAAGCTAAAGAACTCTATCAGTTAGCGAAAGCAAAAGGCGTGATTGCGACTGTAGATTTTGAATTTCGCTTTGTCCCAGCATGGCAGTTATTTGCTGAACTATTGTCAGAAAATTATGTGGGTGAGTTGCGCCTAATTAAAATTGATTGGTTAGGTTCTTCTCGTGCTGATATTTCCCGCCCTTGGAATTGGTATTCTGACAAAGACAAAGGAGGCGGTGCATTAGGTTCTTTGGGTTCCCACGCCTTCGATTACATTCACTGGTTATTCGGGCCAGTTCGGAGATTAAACGCCTATTTAACTACTGCAATTTCTACACGAGTTGACCCTGTTAGTGACGAATCTAGACCAGTGAATACAGATGACAACTGTATATTAACCTTAGAATTAGCCAATGGCGCACCTTGCCAACTCTCTATCAGTGCAGTTGTGCATGCAGCAAGAACCCATTGGGTAGAAGTATATGGCGATCGCGGTACATTAATTGTGGGCAGTGAAAATCAAAAAGATTATATCCACGGCTTCCGGGTTTGGGGTTCTCAGCCAGGTAAACCATTAACGGAAATAGAAATACCGAATCGGTTGATTTTTCCCAAAAATTATGCTGATGGACGCATTTCGGCATTTATCCGCGTAGTAGACCAATGGGTACAGGGAATTGAACGCAGTCAAGAAATTATACCATCGCTGCGAGAAGGAATTTATTCTCAGTTGTTGATGGATTTATCACATGAATCTCATATAAAAGCAAGTTGGGTAGATGTGCCTAGCTTAGAAGAATTTATTAACAACTAGAGAGAAAATGAGCAAAACTCCCCGGATTCGTATCCCGCCGGAAGTCAAGAAATACGTTTTTGAACGTGACAAATATCAATGCCAAAGCTGTGGTAAAACTACTACAGAAACTCACCTCAGCATTGACCATATCATTCCTCTCGCCCGTGGCGGTCAAAATGATATCAGCAATTTACAAACTCTCTGTCTTACCTGTAATCAGCATAAAACGGACAATATTGATCCCCGCTTCCGACGATATTTTGAGCTTTAGAGGATGAATGAACAAGTCCTCTTCTTGGTAGCAAAACATTCTAGATCCCCCTAAATCCCCCTTAAAAAGGGGGACTTTGACTCCGGTTCCCCCTTTTTTAAGGGGGGTTAGGGGGGATCTAAAAGTGTCTAAAGTCACAGCGAAATATTTTTCAAACAACCTCTTAGGTTATAATAGTATGGGCTATTCGTTTCTAATTTCTATGGCTCAAAATAGCAATTCTCGAAGATTTCCCAATATTAAAACTACGATTCTTTACTTCTTCACTTTCATGGCTGTTTTAGTAATAGCTTTTCCCTGGCTATATGAGGTTAAAAGTAGAGCTGGGATCAATATATCACGTAGCCGCCACGCAGGAACTTTTTTTGAGAAACATACCTACGGACTCTTCAGGTGTGAATGGCTTTATCCCTACCATTGCGATCGCTCCCAGACTAAGTAAGGGCTATTAAATAGGATTTACACAAAACTGCACACGGTAGGGGCAATTCATGAATTGCCCCTACCCTACATCTATGGCAACTGATTTGAGATGGCGCTAACATCAACGGCTAACTTTTTGCCCAACTTGAGCAATTGAAGACACTGATTATCTGCTTCATTGCCAAGGCTAGTAATGCACACCGGGGCAATCTGACTTTGCAGACAACTAAAATAGAGTTCTTGCGATCGCTGTAGGGAAATATCAATATTTAGTTGATCCCCGACATCAATCAATCGCTCTAATAGCTGGATATCTGCATTAAAGCTACCATTAGCATCGTGCAACAATTGCCAGAGCGATCGCGCAATTAACTGTTCTAACATCTGCTTCCCGTCAGGAATATTCAGCCGACAACGCAGATGTTTTGCCTCAGTCGCGATCGCTTCCAATTCTAAGATATGATTCCAACTCTTTTGGGGATCGGCAATCTCTTGCTCAAGCGATCGCAATGTCATCAGACAACGATGCCCTAAAGCAATATCGGCTGCTACCTGCAATTCTTGCGGTACTGCTATTTCATCTCGATGAAACGCCATCAGCACCCCATAATTATCACGGTAGGCTTGGGTATACAACTGTCCTAAACGTGTCAGTGTTTCCTGACTAAGTAGCCCCATAATCCGATGGCGTTCTTCAGCAAATAGATTCTGTAAGCTGAAAGCCTCTTCGCCAAATAGCTGTGTCATTACCAAGATAGTATGAGCCGCACTCGCTTGTTGTAGCGCCCCAAACAACTTTTCTTTGATTTGGCTGTAGTCACGCCGTCCGGTAAATTGTTGAATGCAGCAGTGGAAATCCCAGCCTCCCAAATGGAGAACAGCAAATACCAAATGCTCGCTTTCCAAAGTAATCTCTGATACCAGCTTGAGATTTCCGACAGCCAGAGTTAGCGATCCCATGCGTTGCAGTTGGTAATCTAGCTCATTAGCTGCATAGCAATAAACCCGCTTATGGTAACGGTGAGACTGTTTATCACCAGCATCTTTTCTAGGCAAAGAATTGGGCGCTTCGGCTGCTTTGTGATTGCTAAATAGAGAAGTAATGGCGTAATGGGCTGCTACTTGTTTAAAGCCAAGTTGGGCAGTTAACACAAGTTGCCGATAAATTTCTGCACCGTGTTTGAACTGATCCACGTTACTGGGGGCTAAAGCCAGACGTTTGACGAAGTCTTTTTCTAACTGCACACCTGCCACATCCCCCGCTAATTCCAAAGCACGGGCGGCGTAGCGGAGAATTTGTGTCCCCTCTGGACGGGAAATTTCTTCAAAAAACCAACCGCAACTGGTGAACATTAACAAAGCGTGACGCTGCATTTCCAATAGGCAAAGAGCATCTACTTGTTCGGCTGCTGTTAGTTTGTGGGTTTGATGACGGGCGAGGAAACGGTTGACATTGCCAGAGGAGCGATCGCGCATCACTTGGATATATTCATCTCGTGCTAGCCAGGGATCGCGAAATAACTGCCTACCATGTTCTTCATACACCTCAGTTAGCCGATCCCGCAGCCAATTTAGGGCATCTCGCAGCGGACGACGCCATTTCTGATGCCAAACACCACCTTCGCCACCGCAACCACAATCATCCTGCCATCTGCCCACACCGTGGGCACAACTCCAGGCTGTGACTGACTTTAATTCCACTTCCCAACTAGGAGAATTTAAGCTCAAATAGTGGGCGAAGTTCGTTACCGTCCAACCCTGTTGCGGAAACTCTTTGGTAAAGGCATAAGCTAAAGTTTTCTCTGTTCCCTTTTTGTGGTGTCCGAAGGTTTCCCCATCTGTCGCCACAGAGATTAACTGTGTTGGGCGATGATCCCCACGAACTGCTGAACCAATCCGTCCAGCAAAGCGGCTGGAATTATAAACCACATCACTAAAACCCATGTCCCGCGATATCGGGCCATCGTAGAAGAAGATATCAATGTAAGGGAGAGAGTGGGGAGTGGGGAGTGGGGAGTGGTTACTATCCTCATTCCCTACTCCCAATTCGCTACTTCCGATCGCACTTAGAGGTGAAGATGAAGTGTCTAGTGTGGGCTGCAAATAACAACGATAGGGACGAGTGGAATCAATCTGACTACCACCGACTTCCAGCCATTCAGGGTTGGGATGATCTTGGGTGGGGAGGGGACGGCAACGCAGTGCTTGAGAGGGTGCCAGGATAATGAAGCGAATACCTTCAGCAACAAGGGCTTCGAGGGTGGCGTAGTCCACACCAGTTTCTGCGAGCCACATCCCTTCGGGATCGCGGCCAAAACGGGAACGGAAGTCTTCTTTACCCCAGCGAATTTGGGTATATTTGTCGCGTTCGTTGGCCAGAGGCATGATGATGTGATTGTATACTTGCGCGATCGCATTGCCGTGACCATGCAAGCGATCGCTACTCTTGGCATCCGCCTCTAAAATTCGCTGATAAACCTCCACATCGTAGCGTTCGAGCCACGACATCAGCGTTGGCCCGATATTAAAACTAAAATACTCATAATTATTGACGATCTTCACAACTTCGCCTTGGTCATTTAAGACTCTGGCAAAGGCATTCGGGCGATAGCATTCCCAATGAATCCGCTCATTCCAATCATGGAAAGGTGCAGCGCTCGGTTGGCGTTCAATTGCGTCCAGATAAGGGTTTTCCCTTGGTGGCTGGTAAAAATGACCATGCACCGTCACATAAACACCATTAGCCTTTCTCAGGGGATCGCTTTCTTTGGTGTTATTGGGATCTGAATGTAATGTTAACGTTGAGCCAGAGCTAGCTGGCATTTGGGCAGCAGAAGTCATGTATGTTTATCCAAAACGAAAAACTTGTAGTTGCACCAAAAACATTGTGCGTAAACCTCACTCCAATAGTTCTCACACAAAATCCGGTATAAACAACAACTATGGAATCCAAACAAATTTTTGACAAGGCGATTTTATTCTAGTGGGAAATCTGCGTTATCGCCCAGCCCTTTCCCTGAAGGCTCAAAATAATTAGCCATTGAACAAAGCCTCAGTTAGGGGTTTTCTCTTCTTCAGCGCCAATCAAAATTTTAATTGTCTTTTAATATATTAAACCCCATCTGTGATGTAAAATTTCAGTTCAGATTCATACTTTTGCAACAAAACATTACAAGAACTCATTATATCGCAATCTAATTTTACACAACATCCACAGCAGTGAACTGAAAACAGTACAATTTCTGAATTGTTCTACAGAGGGTTGAGAGTACCATATCGGAGTGCTGAGTGAAAGTAATTGTTAATTCCCCACTCCAAATTTAAAATTTAGGATTGCTCGCTGTGAATGATACCCTCAACCCAAAACAACAGATGTCAACCAAAAACATTATTCTTTTCGTTTTATTACTGTTTATCCCGGTTTCCGTAGTCGCCCACTTTCTGGAGTGGGGAGAATTGATAGTTTTTATCACAGCTGGATTAGCAATTTTGCCCTTAGCAGCTTGGATGGGTACAGCTACAGAAGAAATTGCTGTTGTAGTCGGCCCATCATTAGGGGGCTTGTTAAACGCCACCTTTGGCAATGCTACAGAATTAATCATCGCCCTCGTAGCGCTGAACGCTGGGTTAATAGATGTAGTTAAAGCCAGTATTACGGGATCGATTATTAGTAACTTACTACTGGTAATGGGTTTTTCCATGCTTTTGGGAGGACTGCGCTACAAAGAACAGACATTTCAGCCAATTGTGGCGCGGGTAAATGCGGCTTCGATGAATTTGGCCGTGATTGCCATTTTGATGCCAACGGCAATGAATTATACCTCTCAAGGAATTAACGAAGAAACACTGCAAAATCTTTCGATTGCTGTAGCTGTGGTGTTAATTCTGGTTTATGCCCTAACGCTGCTATTTTCGATGAAAACCCACTCCTATCTTTATGATGTCGGTGTAGCGGAGACAGAAGAAGAGGAAATTCCTCATGCTAAACCAAATATGACGTTGTGGGTTGGCGTGCTGTTAGTATGTACCTTGCTAGTAGCAATTGAGTCAGAAATGCTAGTTGATTCTCTGGAGGTGGCAACATCTCAGCTAGGTTTGACGGCGCTATTTACAGGGGTGATTTTGGTTCCCATCGTCGGTAACGCGGCTGAACACGCCACAGCAGTTACCGTGGCGATGAAAAATAAGATGGATCTTTCCCTGTCGGTAGCTGTGGGATCGAGTATGCAGATTGCCCTATTTGTCGCGCCCGTGTTAGTTATAGCAGGGCGGATATTAGGGCAACCAATGGATTTAGATTTCAAACCCTTTGAATTAGTCGCTGTAGTTGTGTCAGTGTTGATTGCAAACAGTATTAGTTCCGATGGTAAATCCAATTGGCTAGAAGGCACTTTGTTATTAGCTGCTTATACAGTATTGGGGTTCGCCTTCTACTTCCATCCAGTTATGGAAGGTATGGGGTAAGCTTTTCGTGGCTTTTCCACATCAGGACTTACGCAAAATACCTCTCAAACTCTTATTACTCCGTGTTCTCTATGCCTCTGTATTATGCCTCCGGCACGCTACGCGAACGATTTTCCGTTACCTGTGCGTAAGTCCTACACATAACCTGAATTGTCAGCTTTCACCCCTTGTACGTTATACAAATCCAAAATCCAAAATCCAAAATCTCTTAATATGCCCCCTTTTGCCTGGGACAGGAGAAAATAAGAACATATAAGAGCGATCGCCTGTATGAGCTACTGCCTTAACCCCCATTGTCCCAAGCCCGAAAATCCTCATGATGTCAAATTTTGCCGGACTTGCGGTTCTAAGTTACTCCTCAAAGAACGTTACCGTGCTATCAAACCAATCGGACAAGGTGGTTTTGGCAAAACCTTCTTAGCTGTGGATGAGGATAAACCCTCAAAACCACGCTGCGTAATTAAGCAATTTTATCCCCAATCCCAAGGCACTAACACTATTGCCAAAGCCGTAGAGTTATTTAACCAAGAAGCGGTGCAGTTAGATGAATTGGGTAAACATCCCCAAATTCCCGAATTACTGGCATATTTTACCCAAGAAGACCGACAATATCTTGTACAAGAATTTATCGACGGGCACAACTTAGCCCAGGAATTAGCACATAAGGGTGCTTTTAGTGAAATACAAATCAGGCAACTATTAAATGATTTATTGGCAGTTTTGCAATTTTGCCATACGAGACAAGTAATTCACCGCGATATTAAGCCAGAAAATATTATTTTACGAGAGAGCGATCGCAAATTAGTTTTAGTAGATTTTGGTGCGGCTAAATCTGCCACTGGCACCGCCTTAAATAAAACTGGTACAAGTATTGGTAGTCCAGAATATGTTGCCCCTGAGCAAATGCGAGGTAGGGCTATTTTCGCCAGCGATATTTACAGCTTGGGTGCGACTTGTATTAATTTATTAACAGTGCGATCGCCTTTCGATTCTTATGATACTAACAACGGTACTTGGGTTTGGCAGCAATACTTGAAAACTCCCGTCAGTCAGGAGTTGAGTTGCATTCTCAACAAAATGCTAGAAAGCATTCCTATTAGGCGTTATCAAACAGTAGATGAAGTTCTCAACGACTTAAATCAACAATCGCCACTAGGAGCAAAGCCAGCGTTTGCGCCAAAACCGATTCCTCAATCACCACCAAATTCTTCACCCAAATTTGTATCACCATCTCCTAGTCAAATCGATCTAGAATTAGAGGAAATGAAAACTCAATTTTTGGGTGGTAGCAAACCTCAAGCAAATAAAATACAACCACCAATTCCCACATCTCAGCCTACAAGTAAAAACGAAATAGATCAAGAATTAGAAGAATTAAAAGCCAAATATCTTGGTAAGAATAACCCCTAAAATCATTGAAGAAGGCAGAAGGCAGAAGGCAGAGGGCAGAAGGGACAATTAAGAAGGGGATTCAGACCCCTCCTTAATCGGGGCCACTGAAACGAAGTTCAGTGGGGGTCTTAAACCCTTACTCCCTCTGGTCGTGGCAGAGGGCAGAAAACAGTATTCCTTCTGCCTCCTGCCTTCTGCCCTCTGCCTTTCTTGATAAAAAAAGAATCGCTATTATCTTCCTCTCTTCCTCTGCGTTCTCTGCGCCTCTGCGGTTCGTTAAAAAAGTGGCTCTGAAACTCAGAGCCACTTCTAAATCTGTATTTTGAAACTGACTAACCTTTCACAAGATTCTGATACAGAAGTGCAAAAACTTACTTCCCAGCTTCAGCAATAGGTACCCATTCAGTATGGAAACTTCCAGGCTTGTCAAGACGCAGGTAAGTATGTGCGCCGAAGTAGTCGCGTTGTGCTTGAGTCAAGTTTTGAGGTAGGCGATCGCGGCGATAGCTGTCAAAATAATCCAAGGATGCGCTAAATGCGGGTACTGGAATTCCCAGTGTTGCAGCTGTCGCAATCACTTCCCGCCAAGCAGTCTGTCTATCAAGAATTGTCTGCTTAAACTCAGGAGCTAATAACAGGTTAGGCAAAGCTGGATTTTCGCTAAAAGCCTTCTTAATCTTATTCAAAAAGCGAGCGCGAATAATACAACCACCTTTCCAAATCCGCGCCATTTCGCCCAGATCCAAATTCCAGTTATATGTTTTTGAAGCTGTGGATAGCAACGCCATCCCTTGAGCATAAGAACAGATTTTTGAGCAATAAAGGGCATCGCGGACTTTATTGATAAAGTCCTTAGTTTGCCCGTCATACTTGCCAGTAGGGCCTGTGAGGACTTTCGATGCTGCAACCCGCTCCTCTTTAATCGAAGATATAATCCGGGCATTAACTGCTGCTGTAATTGTAGGAATAGCGACTCCCAATTCCAACGCAGTTTGTACAGTCCAGCGTCCAGTTCCCTTTTGACCGGCTGCGTCAACAATCAAATCCACCAGGGGTTTTTTTGTTTCTGGGTCAATATATGGGAAGATATTCTTCGTAATCTCAATCAAAAATGAATCGAGTTCATCGGTGGTATTCCATTCAGCAAACACATCGTGTAGCTGATTATGGTCTAATCCAGCGACATTTTTCAGCAAGTCGTAGGCTTCAGCAATTAGCTGCATATCGCCATACTCAATGCCGTTGTGTACCATTTTGACATAGTGGCCAGAACCACCAGGGCCAATATAGGTTACACAAGGGCCATCATCGACTTGGGCAGCAATTTTGTTGAAAATTGGTGATAGAAACTCGTAAGAGCTTCTTGTACCTCCAGGCATCAGAGATGGGCCATTTAGTGCGCCTTCTTCACCGCCACTGACACCCATACCAAGATACCGAAGCCCTGCGGGTTCTAATTCCTGAGTGCGTCGTTCCGTATCTTCAAACCAAGAGTTGCCACCGTCGATAATGATATCGCCTTCCTCTAACAAGGGTTTGAGTTGAGCAATCACCGCATCCACTGGCTTACCAGCTTGCACCATTACTAGAATTTTGCGGGGACGTTCCAATAAGGCAACGAATTCTTCTAGGGTAAAGGCGGCTTTGACGTTCCTTCCTGTAGCACGCTGCGCCATAAACGCATCCGTTTTTTCGCGGGAGCGGTTGTAAACTGCAATTGGGAAGCCATTGCGCTCTACGTTGAGAGCGATGTTCTCACCCATAACGGCTAATCCAATCACACCAAAGCTTTGTAGTGTCATAAAAAATTTCTGGCTAACTCTTGCAGATCCTTTACCTATAAGGGTAGTCCGATATTTTCCGTTCTCCCCTAAAGAAGACCTTAAGACTTAATATAAATGACAAAAATCCACAACTAACATAGATAATTAATTTTAATTTGTATCTAAATCAACAATTGACTGGCAAAATTTGCAAAATTTAAATAGTCAAAGGACGCAGTAAGGAGTAACCAAATAATGCTGGCATATATCCTAGCTTTGGTGGTCGGTCTTGGTAGTTTAGCCATTTACATATCAGCTTTCTTTTTTCCAGAAATCCACCGCAAGAATGACTTTATCTGGAGTGGTGTAGGATTGTTCTACGCTTTAGTCTTATGGGTGTTTGCACCACGCATTACTGGGGGTTTGTTGCTGGGTCATGTGGCTAGTGTGGCTCTTTTGGTCTGGTTTGGCTGGCAAACTCTATCATTACGTCGGCAATTGACCCCGCAAGCACAACAAACCCAAGTACCCAGTCCTGAGACGGTGAAAGCTGGTATTCAAGAACAAGTGAATAAGTTTTCCCTTCAGGAAAAGCTGGGCCAGTTACAAAAAGGTCTGGGTAGTACCTTCAGTGGCGTGAAAAACAAGGTGCAACAGACTGGGAGTAAAAAGCCACCCACAATCCCCAAACCTGAAGACATTACCTCTGTTTTGGCAGAGCAACCTGTGATTGAGGTTATCGAAAAAACTACTGTCATACTAGAACAACCAGCAGAGGAGACAGTTACTACCGACACCGAAGCAAAAACCGAGAGTGTACCGGAAGCGATTCCACCACATCCCCCATCTCCTGAATTGGTGGAAGCAGCCCAACCAGATTTTGAAATTGAGGACAAACAACCGATTCCCGTAGAAGAGATCGCGCCAGATGTGGTACTCGCTTCCCCAGCAGAAACACCACCTGAACAAATACCGCCTAATCAAGGTAGTTGAATTCTGTGAAACCCAACGTTAACCTAATATGATGTTGGGTTTCACTATTTCCATCAGTCTATTTTAGGGCTAATTTCAAACGCTAATTCAGA
The DNA here is from genome assembly GCF_026127265.1 of Nostoc sp. KVJ3. Classification (GTDB taxonomy): domain Bacteria; phylum Cyanobacteriota; class Cyanobacteriia; order Cyanobacteriales; family Nostocaceae; genus Nostoc. The sequence goes on along the minus strand of NZ_WWFG01000001.1, from coordinate 1,134,394 downwards.
ACGATAGAAACACACATCAAACGCTAAAAAGAAATTCATGTGTCCTAAAATCAATGGGGCGTTTCTGTCTCTTGTCCAAGCAAAAGCTAACTCTACTGTCGGAAATTGCTCAACATTTGCCATCAACACCAATGCCCTCGCCTCAAACCTAGCTAAATTACCACCCAATGGAACAGAGAGTCTTTAACGTTCCCAAACTGCTCCCAGCCTTAAACCAATTTCGTAAGGCAATACGTTGACACTAGAACCAGTATCTAGCAAGCCTGATACGCTTACCGAACGATTTTCATAAGTGAGAATTAGCGGTAGATAAGGCAGCATACTTAATGCACCGAGTTCTGGATTTACTTCAGTAAATGCAAATCTAACTTTATCAACCATGTGTTGCCGCTTTTTCTTCTGCTAATGTCTTCGCTAAAACAGCAGCAGCTTCAAAAGAATCATATAAGCCAAGACTAGCTACTTTGTCCTGAGCATCCAATGGGACTAAACTTGATTCCTTCAACAATTCGGCTGCCAGCAAATGTATTAGTAAGACTTTATCAGTGTGGGATAATTCTTTAACTAGCGGTATGAGTTCGGTAAGAAGCATAAGTTAAGGCTTTAATGAATTTAGATAAATTTTAGAGTATAGTTTTAAGAGAGAAGCCACAAGCTTCAATTTTTAGTAACTTGTTTTCAGTCAAGTAAGGTTTAGAGGATGTTTGAAAAGTCCTCTTGTTGGTAGCAAAACGTTCTAGATCCCCCTAAATCCCCCGATAAATTGGGGGACTTTGACTCCGGTTCCCCCTTTTTTAAGGGGGGTTAGGGGGGCTCTAAAAGTGTCTAAAGTCACAGCGAAATACTTTTCAAACAACCTCCTAGAGGGTGTCTGAAAATTTTTTTGCATACACCAAACGCTTAGAGATCCCCCTAAATCCCCCTTAAAAAAGGGGACTTTGAGACTCTTATTACCCATTTCTTAAGGGAAAATCAGCCAATATTTGATACTTCTCAGACATTCTCTAAAATACTATCGTCTTGTATTCTCTCTACGGGTTTTCTCTACATGGGCTTTACGTGTCAGCAATTGCAGATTATCTATAGTAGTTAAACCACCCTGAGACATAGGTTTAATGTGATCAATTTGAAAATCTCTCCGCATTTGACTTTTAAATCCACTGATTGCACAAGTTATAAACCCTTTTGCATCTGTGTGCTTGGCGAATACAGCATTTTTAATTTTTCTGTATTCAAGAATATCTCGCTCTTTGATTTCGTATAGAGTTAATTTTTCTATTGGTACAGTATCAGGAATTACAGTTGGTATTGATATGGATACATTACCGTATATATCTGGATTAGTAATCTTCCTAATTTCATCGTCCAATTGCTTCATGAAATATAACTGGTTGTAGCTGAATATAACTTGCCAAAAAGAATTTTCATCATTCCAAATTGAGTTGATATAGTCAGACTCTGCTCTACGACCTAACGAATTATCGTAGATATGTCTTGCTACGATAGATAAATCACACTTTCTTCTCTCGCTAAAAGCTAGAAATGCTGGTGGGATTTGCTTTTGAGCATAGAAACGCAAGATATTTTTTACATCTTCATCTCTGTAACCAAGCAAAGTTTGATAGTCATGAAAATAAATTTGCTTTGCAGTTTGCCAAAGCTTTTCAAGTTCTGGTTCGGTCAATATTTCCCTATCTTGTAAATCAATACTTTGGAATATAAGCTTCAAATCGTTAACAAAATTGTCGTATGCTTCTTCTGTGTCGTCATACAACAATACATCATAAGGTCTAGGATTAGGCTCATATCCTTCGGATGGTTCGAGAATGGAAAAATGATAAATTCCAATAGGAATCCTCTTCAAAAAGTCTAGTTTTTCTAAAACACTAGTATCAATGGAGTTATCCATGATACGAGCGAATTCTTCGATCATCTCAATAGATATCAGCCGAGCAGTTCTATTACTTGATGGAGTTCCTTTTACAATAAATTCTGCATCTTCTTCAAAATGAAGTTTTTCTGGATTCACCCAGTTAATTTTGTTTTCCCAGTCATCAATAAAACTGACTACATAAGCTTTTTCTGTACCGCCTGCTTTTTGCCCACGCAAAGCCCGACCAATCATTTGTGTCATTAGTATTGTAGAGGCGGTCGGTCGTGTGAGAAAAACAGTTTTTAGGTTAGGTAAATCTGTTCCCTCAGTTAATATTTCTACATTTATCAATACTTCAAGCTCTCCATTTCTAAATTTTTTTATTTTTCCTTTATTGTCTGTCGCTGCAACTGTAGCACCTGTAGTTAAATCTTTAACTGAAGATACAACAAAATCAGAATTAATTTTTTCAGCTTTAAAAAGTGCATTCAAAGTGATTGCGTGTTCTACATCAATTGCAAATACTAGAAGGGGTTTGTATTCCTTTCTATTATTAATGTAATGCTCAACAATTTGTTTGTTACGCGTACTAGATTGAGCAATCTTCTCAGCAATGTCCTTTGGCAACCTGTCAAAATCTTCGATATTTTTGATTTGCCTTGCATTCAATTCATTCAATTTTTGCTTGATTTCTATGTTAGTTTTTAAGTTTTCAAAAATCGGTTCAGCAAGGATTCCTTTGGCGATTAAATTTCTCAGATGTTCGGAAAAGATAATATCATTTGGAAAAACTAACTTTAGCAAACTCTTCTCACTCTCATCTGTTCTGAAGGGGGTAGCCGTTAGTCCCAGCAGTTTAAAGCCGTTATTATGACCTCGTTTTTTTAGATTCTCCTTGACAGCATTAATTAATTTACGATAAGTCTTAGCTGTTGCATGATGCGCTTCATCTACAACCAAAAGAACTTCGTGTAAGTCACCGACCCAGTTTTTCAATAAGTGATCAAGCCCACTATTTAGACTATCTTTACTGGCAATGATGATGTCATCAGTCTTTTCAATGTTTACAGGTCGATCGTGTTTAGGATGACCTGAGATAATGCGGTATCTAAATCCTGATACATTGCTCAATAATGATGAATAGGTATTGAGCCGAGATACGTGTAAAAACCTGCAAGATGGTCTGGAAACCGTTGATATATCTATGTTTCAAAGATTTCTGGTGGAAGATTAATAGCAGCTTCCAATGGTTGGGGAATATTATGTAAATTCACCACATAATCACCGTATCTTTTGATATGTCTTGTGATGTATGGACTCATTGCTGCAAGGTGTCGCATAGGAATCAGTTCTTCCTGTGACATTAACGTTTGGATAGCCAACGACATATCAACCGTATTCTGCAAAATAACTGCGCTTGCTACCAAATCAAGATACTTCAGCCGCTTTTCCTGCTCAATAGGATCATTTTCAGTAATCGCTCCCAGCTTACCAAAGAATACCCAGTCCAGAAAGGCATTGTACATCTCCACAATATTGGTTATCGCTGTAATCTCATGCCGAAGAGCCACATTAGAAACATAGTCAAGCAAAAACATAGTCCGTACTACCTTACCCAACTCAAGAAAAGCTTGATAAAGTCGATTTTTTTTACTATAACTACCCAGCTTACGTAGAAGCGTCGAAGGCATCACCTTGCCTGCCTTAATTGACAGGACTACACGTATCATGTCATACCAATGAGTCTTGATTAAATTCCAATTGACCACGCCCTTAAACAACGGTTCGATATGCTTGTAGGTAACATCTGCACTGGGGCGTACACGAAAATAAACCAAAATGCCTTGTCCAGTTCAACCAATGCTCAACATTACAAAGGATTTCTAAGATACTGCGCTCCGGCATCAAAGCCCGAATTTTTGATTCTAATTCTTCCACTTCATCCGTTTGAGCTAGGGATGGGATTCTTTTAAGTACAGGTTCTCCGTCTTTATTGATGGTGAATTGTTTATCAACCGCACAAATCTCATCTACAACGAAAGCTACCTGCGCTAATTTATCTTGTAGGTGTTTAACAAAGTCATCCGGGTTAGCAGGAAATTCAAGTAAGCGACAGTATTCTTCTATCAAAGGTTCGCATTCAGCATGACTCAATAATTGTTCGCGGAAATCGGCATAACTTGACGAACCCACAACACACGCATCTGCTGTTTTAAATTCAGTTGCTAGATTTGAAAAGATGCAAATTTCTAACTGCTGACGAACCAAAACCTCAGCTCCATCAATTTCTTCTACAACTAGCGCACGCCAGTTACTACTAATAAAATCTAAATCAATGTCAAATGGCAAATACTTAGCACGTTTGTGTTGATTCTCTAACACGAACTTTAATGCTTCAATTACTGACTCATCAGCAGAAGTTGAGAGAATATCTAGAGAAGCCACCAAACTAAAAAGTGCTTTCCGATTGGCAGAATAGAACCGCCACATCAAAGGTAAGTGGTTGTTGGTGTTGTACGCCGCAATCTCATCCAACTTTTGCAGCAACAATTCTGTACCACCATGTTCATCCAAAATTGATTGCACCTGTTCTCCAAAAACAGCATTATCCTGAGTTTCTTTGGCTTTTGTAGATGCTTTTAATACTTGCCCAAAGGTAGCCAATAACTCTGATGTTTCAGTTAAATGTTTGTCGCGTAATTCCTGCAATCGCTGTTTAGCATTATTTTGAATCTTGAGGATACGTTTAATAAACATATCAACAAGATAATCACGGGTGTTAACCTGTGCCTCGTACAATAGACATAACAGCAACGTCCGACGTTTGGGTAAATTAATATCTTGAAATTCCGAGATATCCAAAGCCCTAGCCTGTGCTGCAAAATGTCTAACTTTGGTGATGGCAATACTTTGTAGCAGTCGCTTGGCATCACCAAAAGTCATGAGAACATCAAACTTACTTTGTAGGAGTTTCATCCCACTAAGTTTGGCACTTTTAGGTGGCGATTTTAGTAAATTAAGAGTGGGATTTTCATCTACCTCATTATCAGTAACTACTAGCAATTGGTCTAAATAAATCTGCTCGTTGATGGAAAGACCCTCAGAACAAAGTGCAAACAAGCGATTATTGACCATTGAACGAATGTGGCGAATTAATCGGTCAAGGGTACTAAATGCTGGTAACTCGTATCGTTCTTTAACTAATTCTTCAATGGCTACATTTATTAAATCAGCAGGGTGGTCTTTTACCTGGGCAGCTTCTGCAACTAATGCGGCTATTAATCTTTGACCTGCCTTATCATACTGTTTGACTTTCAGGTAATCCCGAATCGCCTGAAGATAAGTGTAGCGTTGGCGTTCGGATGGAATGGCTTTTACCCAATCTTGTAACTTTAAACACGACCGTAGATGTTTGATAACCGCAATTGGTACTAATTCGGGGTGGGGAAAATAACCAAGCCTTTGGAAGGATTTTAGCATGATCATAAAACTAAGAAATCCTTCGTGGCTCTTAGTTTTGGACTTTGCAAACTTGATTTCTTCGCTTTGTGGGGTATAAAGCTCTGCAAGCTCTTTTGGGTTAGGAAATTGTTTGAATTTAGGATATGCAGTACGGTCAATTAAGGTCATTCAGGTGATATTTAAAACATAAAAAATGCCAAAAACAACTAGATGGTGGTTGATCCCTCACTGTTCAACCCCATAGTATTTTATATTCTTTTGGATACAGATAATTAATTGAATTAATTTCCACACTTTTTTGATGAATAATGCTGTTTTTGGAGATAAAGAATAGGCAATAAATGTTGCTTCTAACTATCTGGATTTATCAGAATACTTAAAGCATGACGTGCAGCTGATTCTGATTTTTGTGAGGTAACTTTCTGATAACGTAAAGTGGTTTGAATGTTTTCATGTCCCATGAGTGAGCGTAACTCTTCTATACTGATTAATCCTACCCGTTCGGTAGCATAAGTGTGACGTAAATCATGGATGCGTACACCGTTTAATTCGGGATATGTGCTGGTGATTTTTCGCCAATAATCGTGGAATGTGTAGTAGCTAATTCTACTGACTTTCAGGGTGACTGGATGTTGTGCTGTAAACAGTGCGTCGATATTTTTATGGCGTGAATACTTGAAATATTGAGCTAGGGATTCGGCTGCATCATCACTATAAAAGCACCACTGTTGTTTGTTTCCTTTTCCCAATACCTGAAATTTCTGATTTTTGATATCTAGGTCTGATAAATTCAGGGCTAAAAGCTCTCCAATTCTGCATCCTGTACGATGCAATAAATGAATTATTGCAGACATCCGCAGGTCATATTTGGTTACTTCGTAGAGTATATTTAACTGTTCAGGTGTTAGGTATTTTATTGTATCGTCGCTTTTATGTTCGCCTTTTTCTCGTTGTGGGGGACGCTGTTTTAATCCTCGAATTGGGTTGGATTTTATATACCCTTGCTCGACGGCAAAGTTAAATAGGCTTTGCAGTATTGCTTGATGCTTATGGTGAGTTGTGTATTTTAAATGTGAGAGTGTATCTAGATACTCAACTAATGTTTGCTTACTGATAATTTCGATTGACCAACTTCCGTACTCTGTTAGTAAGCTTAAGAGAGTAATTTCGTAGGTTTTGATGGTACTGGGTGCTAACCCAGTTCGTTCTAAAAATTTGACGGCAACGGTGGCTAATGTGACAGCTTGCTTCAATGAAAAAAGTGTGTTTTTAGCAAGGTAATTTATTCATAAATTATATATCTTTAGGTAAGAGCATTAACAGCATTTTATGGATACTTTTAAGACACCAAAACATGGAGAATCCCTAGCTGACTATGTTTTGCGGATCAGGAAGGGACTGAATTTAACTCAGTTTGAGTTAGCCGATGCAGCTGGTATTCATTCTCGGTCTGTAGGCAAGATTGAACGGGGACTGACGATGAAACTCAGTCATAAAACTCTCAGTGGGCTGGCGCTAGCTTTGTCCGTGCCGGTTGAGTATTTGCAGGCTGTTGTTAGGGGGGAAGAGGTTGTGGCAATGCCAGCGATTAAGTTTTGTCCCCAATGCTGGAATCCTGGTGGTGCTGCTGACCCGATGTGGGGGAATCTTAGGGCTAAGTTTTGTTATCTGTGCGGTACGCAGTTGCAGGCTAGTTGTCAGAATTGTGGTGAGATGGTGGTGTCCTTGAGGTATAAATTTTGTCCACTATGTGGAAAGCCTTATAAAGATGGAAGTCAAAATCGCTAAAGCCTATATACAACAAGGCTTTCCAGACCATCTTGCAGGTTTTTACACGTATCTCGGCTCAATACCATATTCAAGATTCTATACTACTATGCCTAAAAACTGGCGAAGAAACAAAAGCCAGTTTAGTTTTAGGTCTTTTTGAGAAGAACGGTTCCCTTTATAATGCTTTACCAGAAAAGATACCAACTTTTTGGGTGACAGCGCCCACAAGGGAAGAGCTATTTCTAGGTTTTATATTAAATGCTAACTTTGACATTACTACAGGTCGAGAAAGTTTAGTGAAGTCTTCGGTTCGTAACCGGGAGTTAGCGCAACTTATAGGAGAGAATTTAGGAGAAGTTCTTTATAGCCTTTTTTGTGCTAGTGAGGGTAACTGGCAGGCTTTGGCAAAAACTTTTGGTTTTACGAATATTGATGAATATGAGTTTTGGAACTTCTTATGGAAGGAGTTGGCAGCAAAAAGACCCCAGTGAAGGAATTGATATTATCAGTAATATGTTGACTGGTAATAATCGCGCTATGGGATATCTGATTACTCACTGTGCAGCTTTACCCAGTGGTTTATATGGTCGTTACCGTCAACTTATCTCAGTTGATAAAGTTAACTATAAAGTAACAGGTAAACTCTCAGATCAAAACACTTTTTTAAAAGTCACAAATTGGCCGGGTTTTCAGCAACAGTATAAAAATAATCTCATCGCCCGCGATAAATGGCAACAAGTTAAGAAACTATTAGGAGAAGATTTTGTTCAAAACCATTATGTTATCAATGATTTATGGTTAGTTGATATTTTAAAAAATCAAATAGGAAATATTCAGCCAAGGGTGGCAGCATTCCAAGCTATATATTATGGTAGTCTGATTTGCAAAGATTTTTTCAATCACTTTAGTGCAGGTGATGAACCAGGGTAAGCGCATCTAATTTGGTATAAAGAAAACTTGACAAGTTCTAGAAGATAGTATTAATGAATGTGTAAAAAATAGACTTGACGACCGAGCAAGATCAATGAGATGAATTCAATTACTCGATTGAAAATCTCCTGGAGCCAAATTGATGTCAGAGGGCTTTGAAACTAAATCTGCTGATAGTGTCAAAAATACTCGTTGTCAGCCAAAATCAAGAAAAATAGCAGACATTGGCAGTATTCAACAAAGTCTAGTTGAGCATTTCTCGGATATCAAAGACAAGAGAGTAGAGCGGACGAAGAAACATCAATTCACAGATATCTTAGTCATCGCAATTTTAGCAATCATAGCTGGAGCACAAGGGTGGGAAGACATCGAGAATTATGGCATCAGCAAGCAAACATGGTTAGAAGAGTTTCTGGCATTACCAAATGGTATTCCCTCAGATGATACATTTCGACGAGTGTTTGAGTTGATCGACCCAGAAGCATTAAATCGATGTTTCTTGAGATGGGTAGAAACCCTAATCACAAACATGGGAGGAGAAATTATCCCCATAGATGGAAAGACAATTAGGGGTTCTTATGACCGCAATCAAGGTCAAAGCGCACTCCACCTTATAAGTGCCTGGGCGAGTGAGCACAGTTTAGTGTTGGCACAAGTGAAAGTAGAAGATAAATCCAATGAAATCACCGCCATTCCAGCACTGTTAGAAATGCTAGACATCTCTGGCTGTATCATCACCATTGATGCAATGGGAACACAAACCGAAATTGCCAAACAGATTATCGCCAAAAAAGCTGATTATGTCCTGGCACTGAAAGCCAACCATCCCATGCTCTATTCTCAAGTCAAAGAATGGTTTGACAAAGCGCAAGCAGAGCAATTTTCGGGGATTAATGTTAGTTATGACAAACGGATTGAAAAAGCACATCATCGCACGGAAATTCGTGAAGTTTGGACTGTACCCATTGCGGCTATCGGTGAGCTTTATCAACCCAAATTATGGGCAGGTTTGCAATCTCTAGTTATGGTTGTCCGTGTTCGTCATCTTTGGAATAAAACTACTCGTGAGGTTCAGTTTTATCTCACTTCTTTAAACAGTGATGCTCAAATTATCGGTCGGGCTATCCGAAAACACTGGGGCATTGAAAACGAGGCTCACTGGACTCTCGACTGTACTTTTGCAGAAGACGCTTGTCGCATTCGTTCTTTCCACAGTCCCCAAAATTTTGCTCTTTTACGACGCTTCGCTCTCAATGCTCTTAACCGTGAACAGACCTACAAACGTAGTCTTCGTCAAAAAATGAAACGCACCGCTATGGATAACAATTATATGATTCAGGTTCTCAGTTGTTTCATTGACAATACTTTAGATTCTTCTGATTCCTTGTGTCAAGCCTGATTGAGATGCTCTTACCCTGGGTGATGAACTCAATGAACTTCGGAATTTTTTAGAGACAGTTTACTTTATGTCTCAAGCTGGTAGTTATTTGCCTTGTCAGCAACTATTAATCAGTAATTCCAATGCTATTGAGGAAAAATTGTTAGTTGATTTTGCACCAGATAGCCGCATCCTCCACACTGAATATAAAGATACTGCTTTAGATTTTTTCTATGCTTGTCGTTCCAAGAGAGACAGTATTTCCCAAGACGAAATTATTAGATGGGCGCTACAGGCAACAACTGAAGAACAGCGTCAAGCAGTATATATCTATCTGTTGCAGGGAGAGCAACGAGAAGAAATAGCATCTAGCTTATATGCTAATCGGCAGCTTTATTGGTTTGCCAATGATAAACGGATAATAGACATACTTGAGCTTATGGTACTTATTGTCATTGAAAGAGGAGAAACTTTACCACCAAGAAATATAAATGTAATTCCAGAATCTCCACAAGAAACAGATGACTATAATCCTTTCTTTGAAATCTATACTAATTGTACCAAGGATGATTTTTCTTTACACAGAACACCAGAAGAAATAGAAGAATTTGCACGTAAACTTCAAGTCGGGCTAAATCGTCAAAATTCATCTTGGAAAGGATACATCTACCACTTTACTCATGTTGAAAATGCTGTTTCAATTCTCACAGGTGAAAAACTAATAGCCAGAAATCTTTGCCGGAACTTTAACAATTCAGCCAGTGCAGACCTTATTGGGCGTACCAGAAGCGATGTCAAAGATTTTGCACGTTTTTATTACCGGCCACAGACTCCAACTCAGTGGCATAATGAGGGTTTGGGCAAACGTAAAGGAAATATTTATGCTCTTTGTCCTGTACCAATTTTCTTCCGCTTCGATCTCAAGCGAGTCATGGAAACACAAGGTAACAAATGTGGTATAAGTAGTGGAAATCTTGCAGCTTCAGGCTCTCATTACGGTAACACTACAACTTTCTTAGAGCAATGTTTTGATTTTGATTATGTCTATTCTACGCCGGAAGTTGGCCAAGAGACTTTTCTGAGAGCATCTCAACAAGAATTTATCGTTCATAATTACCTCGATTTTACTGAGTTTAATTTAGAGGATATAAGTATTATTTGTCGTACAACTCAGGATAAAGATACTTTCTTAAAGCTCATTGGTACAGAATCAAAATATGCTAATCGTGTATTTCAAGAACGCGAAATTGTTCGTGAAGGGAGTTTGTTCTATCATAATAATCCTTATGTAACAATTAACGATCGGGGTAATTTTATTGATATCCAAATTGATAACTACGATAGATATGGAAACATTAATGGAGAATTAATTCTTAGCTTTACAGAACAGCTTACATCTAATAGAGAAATTATTTCGCCGTTTAAAGATATTTCAAAAATTAATTTTGGACAATCCATTAATGTTAGTTCATCTCGTTCTATTCAGCTACAATATAAGCCTAATACTCCTATGAGTGTTAGGTTTCAAGAAAACGGTCAAGAATGGTTAATTTATACAAATGAGTCTCAAAATTATTAAAGGCAATTTATTTACTTCAAATTGTCAAACACTAGTCAACACAGTTAATTGTGTGGGAGTGATGGGTGCTGGTATTGCATTGGAATTTCGCTTAAGATATCAAGAAATGTATAGATGTTATGTAGAAATATGTAATCGAAATTTAATGGATATTGGCAAGCTGTGGCTGTATAAATCTGATAAAATTGGGTTCTTAACTTCCCAACGAAAAAGCACTGGAAGAAACCATCAAAGTTAGAATATCTGGAATTGGGTTTGCAAAAATTCGTCGATACCTACATAGAAAAAGAGATAACTTCTATTGCTTTTCCTCTGCTGGGAACACAAAATGGAGGAATTTCCGAAGAACAATCTCTAGAAATTATGAGTAAGTATTTAGGTGAATGTCAATTACCTGTTGAAATATATATATACGACCTTCATGCACCTGATGATATATTTAATGACTTAAAGACTGTTTTTCTTTCACTATCAGATAGAGAAATTGTAGAGGTAACTGGCTTGGGGAAAACATACATTAAAAAAGTCAAGCAAGCAATGCAAGAGGAAAGTATATGTAATTTATCTAAATTTTTATCAACGAAAGGAATAGGGATTACCACAGTACAAAAAAGTTTACTCCTACTCCAAAAATTTTACCCAACTATCTTACCTAACACTGACCAATAAATTCTCATTCAAAATCTAGGTGCGGAAATATGAGCGTTCGAGTTGGGTGTTGTTAGTTGACGAGACAGATTGCAATACAAACGACATTAGCGATAGCGAGGAACGAGCGTCAGCTATCCCGAAGGGAATCGCGCGACAAAGGAGCAACTTGACCAAATGCTCAAAACCTGGGAGTGTTTGTTAAATTAGCAGTAGACATCACTCAATTTCAGCTTCCTGCCAACCTTTAATCGCTCCTACAATAAAAGCACCTACAGGGTTATCAATGGCTTTCTCGAACGCTTGAAGACCACCTTCTTGAACTGCGTTTACAACCCGTTGTTTCCAAATTTGGTCACTTTCTATACGCTCAATAACTTTTGTTGCTACTACCATCTGCCCTGTTGTGGTGTTGGTGGGATAAGTCTGCTCTAGCTGTTGCAGAAGCTGCTGTATCTCTGCGGCTGCTTCTGCAAGAGTCTGCTTCTGCTCCGAAGGATAGTTGTTTATAGTGCCACCGAGTTGACTTGCCTCAACTTTCTCACTATAGCCAACACCAATTGATGCCCCACTTTGGTTGATATTTATTTTGCGCTCTGACATAGTTTCTACATAATTTTGATTGTTGCTCATGGTAACATTACCTCCTGTAATCATAATTTTTTGATTATTAATTATCTGATTACCAAGTTTCTGCCTCATTGCATCTATCACTTTAGCCACTACAGCATCAGTATCTGAACGAAGCTGCGATAGAGAGTCCAAGATTTCTTGAACATCGTACTCATCAGTAATTTCAATTCCGTAATGTGGAGACTGAAGCTGTCCAGCAACAAGATGGAAGCGATCGCAAAGAAACCTAATTAATTTCACTGGTTGTTTTATGCTGTTACCAATACCAACTTGAAAGTAATGCTCCCAGCTTGCCAGAAACACCTGGTTAACAGTTTTTTGCAGAGAAAGATACAGTGCAGCAGCATGAGAAGTGTCATGCGCCGAGACAGATGCTGTTATACAACTAGAAAGTAAAGCCTTATCTATTTCACTCTCAAGCACTCTAAAACCAACTACTTGAGCCAAATATGAATGAAAAGGACATATCAACTTAACCAGGGCCAGTTCATCAATAGTCATTTCTTCTGGCAACGGTAGATTTTTCAGCTTCCAAGATACAGAAAGAATTTTTGCTGCATAAATGCCGAGGATAAATGTCCATAATTCGCCATGAACTAATCTCTGTTCTCCCTCTGCTAATACATCCTGCAACCAACGCAAGTCTTCAGGGCGAACCTTTGGGCAAGAGCTTACACCAAGCGATATACCCAACAGTTCTACAGGTCGATAAAAAAACGAAGCTCGATCCGAAGGAAATGCCTCACGAGAGGCCAGTCGCGTCAAACCATTTGCCCAAGCTGACAAAAAACTCTCACCAAAAACTCTGCCACAAGCAAGCTCATAACCCACAGCAGCAAGAACAGGAGCTTGATGTAGTCGCCTTGGTTCCAAACTGTTAATTGCTGCATCTGTTGCCACGCTAAAAGGTGGTTTGCTATCGGCACGATAAAAAATATAGCGTGCAAAGCCACTTTCTGGTGATTCCCAGTTATAGTTTGCCCCCAGATAATGTGTCAGAAAATCCAATTGATAACCGAAGCTTTTTGCTACTGCATCTGTCATAGAAACCACTTGCTTGCACGAAGTTTGATATTGAGCAATGCAGGTGACCAATCTCGAATATTGCGAAGGCGGGCAAGTAGTTCGGCAATTAGTTCAGAGTAATAGATAGTCACTGGTTTGCTAGCTGGAAGCAAGGAGCGCCACGATAATGATGTAAACTTTAGCACTTGTTCGGAAAGATACGTCAAGTCCCGATAAGTGGACTGTGGGTGTAGGTGAATTAATAAAGGGGTTGGTAAAGGCGATCGCGCCGTTTTTACTAGTACTGGACTGTTAGTACACAAAAGTCGCGTATATCTTCCAAGTTGCACAATTATGCCTCGCTGTGGTGCTAATTGTCCTTTTTTAACACCATCTTTGAGAGAAATACCCTGTTGCGACTTATCTAACAGGGTAAACGGGTGTTCGTGAGAAACTGTTAGGAAAGCAAATTCAATGTTTTGTTCTTCTCCAACCTCCGCAACGCACTGTGCCACAATATCTGCAACATCAAGGTTTTTGAAAGGTCTAGCAGCATGAAATACAAGGCGAACAGTATCTCCTGGTTGCCAACCGTTGCGTCGCTTAATGTCCTGTAAAATTGATACAGTAGATGTTTTCAAAATGTTGGGATATTCAGAATAAGAACACTCTTGGGAAAGATTGCCCAAGAGGTAGTTCCCATCACCCCTAAAAACTGTTGTGATACCTACAAACCTTTGTCGCTCATGGAAGCGACTCCCAGAAAGTTCGCAGGTTCCTATCCCGATGACAAGTTCATCGCTAATTGTCAGGTCATGATCTACTGTCCAAGGCAACCCGTTCATTTTGGCGTAGAGAGCAACACTGAGATTTTGCAGCGTGTATTGCAGTGAATAACGTGATTGCCCTAGAGTAGATGCCCGAATGCCTTGCACAGGGATTCCAGCCATTAGTAACAGAGCTTTGGACTGAAGATATGGATTTTCTGGGTCTGGAAGCCTTGCATGTTCGTCTAAGAGAATAACAATAGCTGCATCTGGCATGGTTTTTTCTAAAACCTGCGCCACAGCTTCTCTATAAGCGACTGCTGGCGGTTTCTGTTTACTATTGAGCCAGGGAATTTGCCGCAGAGTCAACTTAGGATTAACAAGACCAAAAATTTTGGCAAATCCACCTGAGTATTTGGAGTTTTCTTCCCAGTATTCAATCCCATCTTGAAATACTTTTTTCTTGATACTAATTCCGTCTCGAAATGCTTTTAAAAAATTTTCCACTGCACCCTGAACGGTATCTGGAAAAAGAACCAATATTTCTGGGGATTTTTTTGAGAAAATCTCACGACTAAAAGGCCCATATTTCTCAATTCCTTTCCAAGGGTATAGGCTTCGTTTTGTTCGGGCCGCATCAAAGCAATACTCTACTGGTGAAGCAGAAATCACCGTTTGGTAACTATCATCATTCACTGCTTCAATACGACCTCTAATATACCCAAGTAAATTAGGTGCAAGCTGCATAGGAGATTTTTTTGCTAGAAAAGTCTCCATACGAGTCAAAATATTGTCTAGTGCAGGGCCAGTTAAAAAATTAGCTTCCTGAATCAATCTTTCTGATTCAAAAGCATCATACTTATCTCCCAGCAATGTTTTGAGGCAACGTACAAAAGACGCTTTGGAGCCTTCTAGCCATACTTCATCTTCATTGATAGAAGTAATTCCATCGAATGATTCTAATAAGTTGACCGTTTTTTCATAGATGTGGCTGATTTTTCCAACCAAACGGCGTTGTCCTGGTTGAGGTTGGCGACGAACAACATATAGATCCTGAAGATTAACTCCTGCATTTTGTAGATCGCTCAGAGATGCAAGGATTTCCCAACGAGTTTCTAACCGTAGAAACAGACCAATAAATGTCTCCTCGTGTCGCAGTTCAACTAACTTTGCTTCGAGTGCAAATTTGGGTTTAATTTTGAAGGAAGAAATCAGTGATGGTAAGTCTTTGATTTTAGTAGCAATAGAACTGACTAACTCTTCTTTTTGAGAAAGGAATGTGAAGGGTTTAAATCGAAAAGCTGAATATTGGGCAAATATCTTTGGCAAGACACTATCAATGCGAGCTGCTAGAAGTTGCAGGTGTTCTTCAGTTTTCAATTCAACAGGTTTACCAAAGGTTTGTTCTTGTTGAGGCACTTTAGGAATTCCGTAGACTTTGCCAGAGCGCCAATGAAGAAACCAGTCCGACTGGAGTTTTTCTCGTAATTCTCGTAGCCCTCTGTTATCTGGCATGTCTTGAACATAGGCGGTGAACGTATTAGCGGAAAGTTCTACCTTAAACCCGTTGAAGCAAATGGACATATGTAGCACTTACTTTATATCTGTGAAAATTTTGATGCAGTTTGTACCTCAGTCCCCTTGGTTATCTGAACTAAGGCAAGTACATTAGTACTGGTTAATTATTCTATATTTAGCGTATTTATTTACACTTTTTGGAAGAATACGCGATTCTCTAGATTTTTTTTATGTTCTAAGTTTTACTTTGTGGCTGGATAAGCGATCGCAGCGAAAGCTTCGCCTACAGGTATCTACAGATCAGCAAAGGTCTGGTCTATTGGCCTCTGCTAAAAGCGAGAAACAGCACACACAGTTCAGCAACCCGCCCTCCTGAAGTACACAGCGATGTCTACGACGGGCTGCGCCTACGCAAACTACAAAAATTCCAATGAAATAAAAAATTTAGCATACATTTCACAGTTTGAGTTACTGAATGTGTTCTCACGACAGATGCTTTGTACCACGATTTTGAGAACACATCACTGAGAATTTTGACTGTATAGGAAAAGAGAAGTAACAATAATAACAACACCAACCTATTTTTGATAATTCCCCATTCCCAATTCCCCATCCCCCAAATCATGGTTATAGTCAGAGCTATCCCAGAACAAGGTCAACTGGTTAACGTTCGCTCCCGGCAATTCGTCGTCACGGATGTGCGTAATACGACTTTACCCACCAATCCAATGCTGAGTGCAGTGGAAAAAACTCAGCATTTGGTCAGTCTATCCTCCGTTGAAGATGATGGTTTGGGTGAAGAACTACAAGTAATTTGGGAATTAGAGCCTGGGGCATTAGTTTATGAAAAGATGGAGTTGCCCAAACCTACAGGCTTTGACGCACCCGCAAGGTTAGATGCATTTCTCGATGCTGTGCGTTGGGGAGCAGCATCAACAGCTGATATTCGCACTTTACAATCCCCCTTTCGCAGTGGCATCGATATTGAAGATTATCAGCTTGATCCAGTAGTGCGAGCAATTCAAATGCCTCGCGTTAATTTGCTGATTGCAGATGATGTCGGATTAGGTAAAACCATTGAGGCGGGGTTAGTTGCCCAAGAATTAATTATCCGTCATCGCTGCCGGCGCATCTTGATAGTTTGTCCATCTTCACTGCAAATTCAGTGGCGAGACCAAATGCGCGATAAGTTTGGTTTAGATTTCCGCGTCGTGGACAGTACCTTAATGAAGGAACTGCGACGGAAGCGGGGAATCCACGTCAACCCTTGGCAGCATTTCCCCCGATTGATTACCTCAATAGATTTTCTCAAACGCGATCGCCCTCTTCGTCTTCTGCGAGAAATGTTACCAGGTGAAGGGGAACCGATGTATCCCCGGCGGTTTGATTTGCTGATTGTGGATGAAGCGCACAATGTTGCTCCCTCTGGCGGTGGAAACTATGCTGTTGATTCTTTGAGGACTGCTGCTATTCGGCTTTTAGTACCGCATTTTGAACACAAACTATTCTTGACAGCGACACCACACAACGGCTACCCCGAAAGTTTTACAGCCCTATTGGAATTACTTGATAGCCAACGGTTTGCACGGGGGGTATCTCCCGATCGCAAGCAGTTACAAGTAATCATGGTTCGCCGTCTCAAATCGGAGATGAAAGGTTGGGACGGTTCTGACTTATTTCCACAGCGTCAGTTAGAAGCTATACCTGTAGACTATCCTGAAGCAGAACGACAAGCACACACTAACCTGAAAAGATATACTGAATTGCGCTGCAAGGGGGTGGCAGATAATACAGAAAAATATGCGACTGAATTTGTCCTCAAGTTGTTAAAAAAACGGTTGTTTTCGTCTCCTCAAGCGTTTGCAACTACTTTGGCACAGCATGAAGAATCGCTAAAAAATGCCCGTCGCCGCACTTATAGCAGTTTATCTCGACCGACAGAAGGTATTTTGCGCCGCCAATTGGCACAAATTGAAGAAGATTTTGCAGATGATGATGTTTATGAAGAATCGACAGATGAGGCAATTACTAATACAACTAGGTTATTTCGAGAACTGAGTGCAGAAGAACAGGCTTTGCTGCGACAGATGCGGGAATGGGCAGAGACAACATCGAGAGTGTCTGATGCCAAAGCCAAAGAACTACTTAACTGGATTCATACTCACATTAAACCTGATGGTAAATGGTCTAAGGAGAGAGTAATAATTTTTACAGAATATCGAGCTACCCAGAAATGGTTATATAACTTATTTGCCACAGAGGGGTTAGTAGAAGGCGATCGCCTAATGACACTTTACGGCGGGATGAAGTCGGAAGATCGAGAGCAAGTAAAAGCGGCGTTTCAAGCGTCTCCTGATATATCCCCAGTGCGAATTTTGTTAGCGACGGATGCGGCGAGTGAGGGTTTGGATTTGCAGAATTTTTGTTCGCGCCTTATCCACTATGAAATTCCCTGGAACCCGAACCGGATGGAACAGCGTAACGGTAGAATTGACCGTCACGGGCAAAAAGCTAAAGAAGTGAGAATTTACCACTTTGTCGGCAAAGATTATCAACATAATACGACTGGGCTACGTCCCGGTGAGTTAGAAGGCGATTTAGAATTTCTCATGCGGGCGGCGTTGAAAATTAACAACATCCGCGAAGATTTAGGTAAGGTGGGGCCAGTGATTGCGGCGCAGGTGGAAGAAGCGATGATGGGATATCGCAGCGTTTTGGATACTTCAGTCGCAGAGAGAGAGTCTGAAGTTGTGCGGCGAATGTTGAAATTTGAGCGCCAGGTGCGGGAGCAAATTGAAAAGCTGCGAGAACAGTTGAATGAGACGCGCCAGCATTTGCGATTGACACCGGATAATATTGAGGCGGTGGTCAAAATTGGTTTGGAATTAGCTCAACAACCACTTTTGATTGCAGGGAAAGTAGAGGGAGTTGCTGGGAAGGTGTTTTACCTACCACCATTAAAAAGCAGTTGGGCAGTTTGCAGCGAAGGTTTAGCCCATCCCCACACCAAAGAAATTCGTCCGATTGTTTTTGACCCAGAATTGGCGCATGGTAGAGATGATGTAGTGTTAGCCCACTTGAATCATCGTTTAGTGCAGATGTGCTTGCGCTTGTTACGCGCTGAAGTTTGGTCAAAGGAAGGTAGAAAAGCTTTGCATCGGGTGACGGCGCGTTTGGTTCCTAATTCGGTTTTGGATACACCTGCGGTTATAGCTTACGGTCGATTGGTGATTTTAGGAAGCGACCAACAACGGTTACATGAGGAAGTAATCATGGCGGGTGGGTTGCTTAAAGAAGGAAAATTTAGCCGTTTGGGTGTGATGAAAATTCAAGAAGCTGTTTCAGTGGCTTTACCAGAATTAGCACCAGAAAATGTCACAGAGAAATTAGCCCAGTTATGGGATAGTCACGCATCAGCTTTGATGCAAGCTTTAGAGGCACGGCTTCAAGACCGTAGTAAAAGTTTACAACGAGACTTAGGCGATCGCGCTCAAAAAGAAGCGGCTGATATTACAGCAGTTTTAACGGAATTGCGTCAAAGCATTCTCAATGAACTGGATGAACCTGAGTTTAAGCAGTTGGAATTGTTTAATACCGCAGAGAAGGAACAGTTCGAGCGCAATGTCAACAGTCTTAAGGTGAGAGTAGAGCAAATTCCCGCAGAAATTGAGCGCGAAGTGGCTGCAATTCAAGCTAGGTTTGCAAATCCGACACCAAGATTGTTTCCTTTGGCGGTTACTTACCTAATTCCCCAAAAGTTAGCAAAATAATGTAGCTGAAATGCTTGGCTAATTTAGACACCAATAAAATTGATTAATTGCCTAACTATCCTACAACTTTTATTAAAAAAATGAACAACGATATTGAATTAATTCCTGCTGTTGAAAAATCGAGTATAAAAAGAAGGCTAGAAGATGCTTTAAGTAAATGTGATAATGTTAAAGGAGCAGTAGCTTATTGGACAATTGATACTGATTTTATCAAAAATCTAGCTTCAGTTCTTCAAAGAGAAGATTCTTATTATTGTATTGATATACATAAACCAACTAATATTGATTACTTGGCTAACTTTAAGCAATCCGGGGCAAATATATTTTTGCATAATTATGATTTAAAGTCCAACTCAAGTAACTATGAATTAAAAAAAGAAAATAAAATACCTTATTTGTTGCACTCCAAAATCATACTGTTTGAGATGCCTGAAAATAATGTCGAAATTTGGTTGGGTAGCCATAATTTCACTCAAAGGGCTATTTGTGGCGTTAACATTGAATCTTCTTTTATTATCAGAAGTAATAAGAACAGTAAAATCCATAAAGATGTGTTGGATTATCTAAATTTCATTAAAAATAGCTGTATCCCTTTTGATATCAATGATGTAGATTTTTATAAATTATTACAAGGACAGCATCAAGAAGATACTGGTTCATGGGTTTTACAGTTAATTGGTGAAAATGTAGCTAACCTTGTAGATGAAAAAACGATACAGTTATTAGGTATTGATAATAAAGATATAAGTGATAAATTAGGCAAGGAAATAATTATTCAAGCTTTAGATTTAAATAATGAACAAGAATATATTTATAAAGCTAAAATTATTCAAGCCGGAGAAATAAATTCACAAAATCCAAAATCATCAGGAATTACATTCTCTGCCAGAAGATATGCTGTACGTGGATTAGATAAAATTCCATATTTGAGGAGTGAACAAGAAATAGAGCCAAGCTTTCTAAAGAATTTCAATTATTATATTAATTTAGAAATAACAGAAATACTAATTGATTATGAAATTTATGAAAAACCACGAAAAAACCAGCAGATTTGGAAAGAAATAGTAAATGCTCCTCATTTAAATAGAATGGACAAGGAAGACCAAAAAATATTGTTTAATCAACAGGAAAACCCTGTCAAACGTTCAGAAAAATCAGAAATTAAGCTTAAAAGAGTTTCTTTAAAAGAAATTATTTCTATTTTAAAAAGAATAAAATTTTACTTCTCAGAAGAAACTGCTCTTCTTTCTATACAAGAGGAAATGCCAAAACAAATCAAAAGAACTAAAATCTTAAGGAAAAGAATACTAAAAAAAGTTAAAAATAATTTTAATAAAAATAATAAATAGTTTCTCCACTAGCACTCATTTGCTACAGCAAATCTTTAAATTATACATTTTCTAAATTTTTTATGTCTACAGCCCGTCACCACGCCGAATGGTTATCGCTAGTTGAAGCTTCTGGCCCCTTTCTCAGTCTACCTGTACTCCTCAAAGTATTTCCTAATGGTTTAGATGCCCACGATCCAGAACACTTAAAGCTATTACGATTAGCATACGAAGAATGGCAAGATAATCAATTAGGGGCAAAACCTGAACCAGCAATTCATCGGGCATGGGTAGATTTTGTGCTGCGGCAGACTTTAGAATTGCCGGATGAAGTTTTATTAACAGGTCAACGCATTCCCACGGGGCTGGCTGCCACAATTGCTGAACAGGGTGAAACTTTGCGTCCCGACTGGGTGGTAGTTGAACCCTCAGCCCTCACCCCAGCCCTCTCCCACGGGGAGAGGGAGTAAAGAGAGTAAAGGGAGTAAAGTCACCCCTCGCCCAGAGGGAGAGGGGACGGGGGTGAGGGTTGGATTTGATGCGATCGTGGGAAATCCGCCGTTTATGGGTGGACAAAAAATTACAGGTGCTTTGAGTACAGCTTATCGAGATTTTTTAGTTAAATGGATTGCGAATGATAAACGCGGTAGTGCTGACCTTTGTGCTTATTTTTTCTTACGCGCCAAGCAGTTATTAAATAGTAATGGTGGGTTTGGATTAATTGCTACAAATACGATAGCGCAGGGTGATACCCGCGAGGTTGGGTTAGATCAATTAATTGCTAATGGTGGTGTAATTACTCGTGCAGTACCTAGTAGAAAATGGCCGGGTATTGCAAGTTTAGAAGTTGCTTATGTGTGGTTGCGGCAAAATAATTGGTTGGGTGAATTTGTTTTAGATGATAAGGTTGTTGATGGCGTTACGGCATTTTTAACAAATCCAGGAAAAGCGCTAGGAAATCCTTATAAGTTAATAGCAAATCAAAATAAATCTTTTCAAGGCTCAAATATTCTGGGGCTTGGTTTTACTATGACAGCAGAGGAAGCACAAGCACTGATTGAAAAAGATGCTAAAAATAAAGATGTATTGTTTCCCTATTTGAATGGTGAAGATTTAAATTCTAGTCAAACTCAATCACCAAGTCGTTGGGTGATTAATTTTAAGGATTATCCTTTGGATGCTGAACATGATGACTTAAAGAATCCTAAAGGTAGACCTTATGCAAGTGATTATCCTGATTGTTTGGAGATTGTGAGGCAGAAAGTTAAGCCAGAGAGAGATAAGAATAAAGAGAAACAAAGGCGTGAAATTTGGTGGCGTTTTACTCGACCTACCATAGAACTGTATGATGCGATCGCAAACCTAAAACGAGTGTTTGTAATTCCTCGTGTTAGCAAATTTTTAACAGTATCAGCTTCCCCTACAAATATAGTTATGAGTGAAGCCACTGTAGTTATTGCTTCAGAATCATTTGCTGTTTTTGCAATTGTGCAGTCTACTATTCATCTGTTTTGGACAATGCAATATCAGAGTAGTCTAGAAACTAGAGGAAGATATACCCCTACAGACTGCTTTGAAACCTTCCCTTTCCCCACATCAACCGCAAACCTAGAAGAAATAGGCGATCGCTACTACAACCATCGCCAAAATATCATGCAAACACGCCAAGAAGGATTAACCAAAACCTACAACCGCTTCCACAACCCCGACGAAACCGCCGCCGATATTCAACAATTGCGCGAATTGCACATAGAAATGGATAATGCTGTAGCTGCTGCTTACGGTTGGCAAGATTTACTCCCCTCTCCCAGTGGGAGAGGGGCTGGGGGTGAGGGTTTATCTCATGGTTTCCACCAAACTAAACAAGGCTTACGCTTCACCATCAGCGAAACAGCACGGCGAGAAGTGCTAGATAGATTATTAGAATTAAATCACCAACGCTATGCTGAAGAGGTAGCACAGGGTTTACATGATAAAGGCAAGAAAAAGGCGAAGAGTACTAAGTCTGGGGTAAAAAAGGGGAAAGATAAGGATAGTGAAGGACAGATGAGTTTGTTTTAGGTTGAGAATATGGAATATAAGCCCTCACCCCAACCCTCTCCCTTGGGGAGAGGGAGTAAAGAAAGAGAAAAAGAGAGTAAAGAAAGAGAAAAAGACAGTCAAGAAAAAGAACCACAGAATAAAAATAAACAAGAAAAATATAACGATAAATCTTGTCCCCCTCTCCCAGAGGGAGAGGGGCTAGGGGTGAGGGCAGAAATCGCTAAATTAGCAGGTAGCAACCGACAAATTCCCAAAGTATTATTAGAACGCGCCCGCGAGTTAAGAAAACAACAAACACCAGCAGAGCAGATCTTATGGGAATGTTTAAGAAATCGACGTTTATTAAATACAAAATTTCGCCGACAACATAATATTGGTAGATATATCGCTGATTTTTATTGCCACGAAAAGTTATTAATTATCGAGTTAGATGGTAGTATTCATGCAAATCAGCAAGCTGAAGATTCTATCAGAGAAAACTGGTTAAATTCTAATCAGTTTATTGTAATCCGCTTTAGTAATGAGCAAATATTTGATGATATCGAGTTTGTTTTACATACAATTGCTCAAGCCCTCATCCCCTAGCCCCTTCTCCCTTGGGGAGAAGGGGGACTGGAACTTGAATTTGGCAGGGTGGGTTATAAGTTTTCACCAATTAAATACCTTTTTTACAAACCGATTTTTCCAATCCTTTTCATGTTCATATTCATCTAACCAAACCTTTAAATCAATTGCATCATTAAATTCCATAAAAGCTATTGCAAATCCTTCTAACTGTTGCAGATTCAATCCACGAATGCGTTCGGATATTCCAGGTATTTCTTCCTCAAGTTCATCAATATCACAAAAACGACTACGAACTAAACAATTAAACAAATGATATACACCTGGATATAAAATATCTTCATCATTGACTGACTCTTGCATAAAATCCTCACTCAATAATTGATCGGATATTAATATAGTACATTTTTACTATAAAATAAATAGCCTATTGTTGTAAAAATATTAAGTAATTTAGATTTACTTTAATTTATATGAATACGGATTATATAAAAAGCCGGAGTTAAAAACTCCGGCTTTATCACTTTATAGTTTATCAACACCTGAAATTAATTTCTTTTTTGTTCGTCTAACCAAGCTACTAAATCAGATACTTCTGAAAAATCTAGTAATCCTTCTGCTAAATCATCTAGCTTTTCAACAGATAGCACTCTAATTCTATCAATCAATGATGAATCTATTTCGCCAAACCGTCTATTAAGCTGGCGTATAATTGTACGTTCTTCACCTTGCTTATCTCCTTTCTGCAAAATATCCTGATAAATTACAGATTCTTGCATAATTTCCTCTCCTAAAAATTGCTGAATTAAATCCTTCTCAAACTTCAAACCTGCTAATATCTCTGTGTAAGCTGCGATATTCTGCCGAGTTTCCCTATCTGAGATTCTAGCAACACTCTGGGCAACCTGCGATAATAACCTTTGGGGTGAATCTGTCTGTGTTAAAGGTGCTAACGGTAATAATGCAGGATTATCCAGAAATAACGCCGAATCTTGTTCCCACATTCTGACAACACGATAGCGGTGATGTGTCATTTCATTTACATATTCTTCAGTAAAAGCAATTTCGTTACTTGTCTCTTGTAAGAAAATTACTACTTGCGTTATTGGAACATCATACTGTCGCACTAACCTGACAAAGTAATCCAACATTCGTAAGGGAATGGGAGTATCAGATTTTGCTTCTGTTTGAAATTCCAAATGCAAAATACGATTCTCTGTTTGTAAAAAAGTTACAGAATCGGCTCGAATTGGTTCGATGCTTAATTCAGTTTTTAATACTTTGATTTGTCGCGGTTCATGAGGGAGCAACCAACGCGCAAAATCCGTTGGATATTTCTCTGCTAATATTTTACAAACGTTGTCAAAAGCCACCAGTTACACCCAATTTTATACTGATATAAACCACGTCTATCTTGAAACCTGTAGTTCAACTCTTTTGAAAAAGATTTGCCCTCATCCCCCAACCCCTTCTCCCCAAGGGAGAAGGGGAGCTAGAATTTCAAAGTCCCTCTCCCTTGGGGAGAGGGATTTAGGGTGAGGGCGAAAACTACGGTTCTCAACTTAGATGAGATTTAGTAATTATAAAATTATATTTGATATATTAAGCACATAATTTTACTTTTGTTATGATTCATTCAACCTGATAAACCGAAAAAAATTATGCGAACAATACCAATCCAATTACCAGAAACAGTATTTTCAGCACTCCGCAAAAATCCTGAAGAATTCATCCAAGAAATGCGAATTGCAGCAGCAGCTAAATGGTATGAATTAGGTGAAATATCACAAGCTAAAGCAGCAGAAATTGCTGGGCTATCTCGTGCTGAATTTATTAATGCATTATCACGCTACCAAGTAGACTTTATGCAATATACTGCCCAAGAGTTAGCCGAAGAACTAACGAATGTCGATTAATCGTCTAATTATTAACTCTTCACCTTTGATTGTTCTTTTGAAAAGTCAACAAGCGCAATTAATTCGCTAACTTTTCCGATAACCTGTAAACCTCCAAATCTTCAAAATCCGATCTTCCCATCCCCAATCCCCATTCCTCATTGAGTATAATTTTGAATAACACTTAAAAAAACCTAATCATATCTACGTATAGATACCCATCTACCATGATCTTCGAGATTATCCACAAACCCACCTTCACCAATCAACTCTTAGCTATCCCTAAAGAGTATGTGGTGCAAATATTGGAGAAAATCGAAGTATTGCGGGATGATCCCAAACCCCACGGTAATTTAAAGAAGAAATTACATGGTTACAAGGGTGATGTGTATCGCTTGCGTTCAGGGGACTATCGCATAATTTATACTTTTGGCGATCAATGGGTAATCTTGCTGGGTGTAGATGCCCGTAAAGATGTATACAAAGGCGATAAGCTAGTTGCTGAAACAACCGATATTGATATCAGCACTCTACCGGATGTAGAAGCATTGCTGGCTGTAAAACCAACTTATACCCCAAACTTGGTTTTGCCTGATACCTCCAACACAGAAAGCCCGCTACCGGTGGAAATTACCGAAGATTTGCTTCATAGGTTGCGACTACCAGAAGAATATTGGGCAACATTAACCGCGTGTCGGACATTAGATGATTTAATGGCAGTCAATTTACCAGGTAAGTGGTGCGATCGCATTTTTGATTGTATTGCTGAACCCAATTTTGATCAAGTTCTGAACCAACCCAGCTTTGTTACGGGTAGCACTGATGATTTATTGCGCTTCACTGAAGGTGAGTTGCTGGGATTTTTACTCAAACTCAATCCCGAACAAGAAAAGTTCGTCAGTTGGGCAATTAACGCTTCTGGCCCTACACTGCTAAAAGGTGGCCCCGGTACGGGAAAAAGTACCGTTGCACTTTACCGTGTTCGTGCGTTGGTAGAAACACTCCAAGCCAACGGAATCGAAAAACCTAAAATCCTATTTACAACCTATACAAATGCACTGGTTGCGTTTTCTCAACAACTTTTAGCAAGTCTGCTAGGCGAAGACATACAGTATGTTAATGTCAAAACTGCCGATGCAATAATTGCGTCAGTCATTTCCCAAAGTACCGGAAAACCCAATATTGCTTCTGGTAATGTCCTGCGAAAAACCATCAAGCAGGCGCTAATCTACGCAATTGATTCTCTAGAAGGCAACCTACTACAACGTCAAGCGCAAGAACAAACGTTAAAACGTCTGAGTATTGATTATCTTATCGATGAAATTGCTACAGTTATCGAAGCACGCGAAATCAAAACTCTCGAAGCATATCAAGCAACGCCACGAAGCGGTAGGGCAATTTCCCTTAACAAAACGCAACGTCAAGCAATCTGGCACTTGCGTCAACAATTTTACCAGTTGCTAGAAAAACAAGAACTCGAAACTTGGCAGCAAGTCCGTACCCGTGCCTTGGAAACATTACGGGAGATGGATAACCCGCCGATTTATGATGCAGTAGTAATTGACGAAGCCCAAGATTTAGACCCCAATACTTTACGTATTTTGACTCAAGTCTGCCGTCACCCTAACCGCCTGTTCATTACCGCCGATGCCAATCAATCCATATATGGTAGTAGCTTTCGATGGAGTGACGTTAGCCAAGACTTGAAATTTGTCGGACGCACAGGAGTACTGCGCGTTAATCACCGCACCACCCGCGAAATTAACGAAGCTGCAATATCTTACTTGGCAAGTTCGATTTTAGATGATGAGGGAATGGGGAATGGGGAATGGGGAATTGGGAATCGGAGAAATTTCTCGTTCTCCAGCTAGAGACTATATCCACAATGGCCCACCACCGGCTGTCCGTGCCGTAAATAATCCAGGGGATGAAGCCGAATTACTGGTACGATTTTGCAAAAGTGCTGCCCGTGAATTTCGGTTGGGTATTAACGCTTGTGCCGTAATTGTGCCGACAGAAAGTGCTGGTACAAAAATAGCTGGTCAACTTTCATACTTAGGTTTAGAAGCGCATTTCATGTCTAGCAAAGACTTGGACTTAAATAAACAAGGTGTTAAAGTTATTACGCTTAAAGCTGCGAAGGGGTTAGAATTTCCCATTGTAGCGATCGCCGGATTTTTGGATGCAACCTATCCAACAATTCCCAAAGGTACACCGGAGGATGAAATTACAGAAATTTTAGCACGCGATCGCCGGACTCTATTTGTTGGTATGACTCGCGCTATGCGGGCATTGTTGGTTATTGTTCCTGCAAGCAACTCTTCTCTCCTCTTGGAAAAATTTGATTCTCAATTGTGGAATCTTGGGAATAGGGAATAGGGAATGGGGAATAGAATAATTATTAATATTTAGTGGGTTATTACTTTTATTAGCAATATGGAAATTATTAAGCTTCCTTCTGTACTTCCAGGTGAATTGGATTTACTAAATATCAACAAACAACTGCGGGAACATCAAATTCAGCTTGATTGGAGTGCGGTTGTGTCTGCACCAGAATCTCAGCTTGTGGTTTTACTGGACGGAATCGATCAAGTAGAAGATGCTGATTGGTTAATAAATGGAGATATTGCAGAGAAAATTGCTAATGATATCATCAATTTCTTTAACAAGCAGAAGCCGAAAGTTAAAAAATCGCGTTCTAAGAAAAAGCCGCTAGAAACTAAAGTAACTCCTCAACTTTGGGAACAGAGAAAACTATTAGAAACGCAATTTATACCTTCAACAAACGAAGGTGAATTATTAGAAGAGAAATTTATACTTGCGATTGATCCGGTTGTTGAGGAAAAGCTAGAAGTAAAAGCAGATGAAACTATTAAAATTCTGGAATCGCAGTTACCCACACCTTATAAAATTCGTGATGAATTAGAAAAAGCAGTACTGGCAGATTTACTTGGGCCTGCGGGTGGTGAGGAAGAAGAAGTAGATGAGGATAGTGTAAGCGATCGCTATCTTGTAGGGTTACTCGCACCGCAACAACGCCGCATCAGTGCTGAGACTGTAAATAAATCGGTTGTGGCTGACGAAGTGCAAGACGAATTATTTAGAGAAGTTGACTATCAACAACCAGAACTTCTTGATGAATTGGCTGTAGTTGGTAAAGGTACTGTCGAGGAAGGCACAACTGAGGTTAGTGTACCACCTGCTGAAACGATGTTTCCGTCATCTTTTGGGATGACTTTTTGCGTTAGTGGTGCAGCCAAAGTATTGCAAATTAATGCAGGTTGGGGACAATATAAACGCACTAAAAGCGAAACTATTACCAAAAAAGATGATACACCCAAAATGGTATGGAAGCGCCAACAAATTCTAGGAAATTCACCTCCCATTCCTCTGAGTGAGGGAGAAATTCCTAAATGGACGGTGCATTCAGAATATCCCCAAGTGCAAGTACAAGGCAAAATTCGCCAACAAACTAACGGGGATTGGATTGTTAGCTTGTTTTTAATTAATGGGCAAAAAGAACCCGCTAAATTACGTGATGAAGCGTGGTTATTTCAACCAGAATTAAGCGTACAATCAGCAGATTTTCAACATCTTGATATTTTTCTCAAGCGACACAAACCGCGTCAGGCTGGTAAGCTAGACCCGGTAATTTATGCTGAAGAAAAAGCAATGGCAATGCTTTATCGTAAACAGGTAGAGTTCGCCATTGGTCATGGGGTAAGTGTCCACGCCGAAACAGCACAAAATACTACAGAATGTGCTGTTAAATTATCTACCAACGTTGTACCTGTCTACGAAGTTCCCAAAACCTCTCCACCTCAAGCAGATGAAATTCCTGAATTGGCGGGATTGGTTTTGGATATGAAAGAACTTGCGGAAACTCCAACCGCAGATTTTATCAGTAAGCTAAATCCTCTGGTAACAGCTTACGCAGTTTGGATTGAAAAACAAGCACAACGGATTTCTAATCCTAATGAAGGATTGACAGATTACCAAGATGTAGCCGAGGATGCAATTAAGAATTGCGATCGCACTCTTCAACGCATTCAGTCAGGTTTAACGCTGCTGCAAACCAACCCTGAAGCAGCCGAAGCTTTCCGATTTATGAATCAAGCCATGCACTTGCAGCGTCTTCATTCTATTTACTCAGAAGAAGCACGCCAAGGTAAAATACCAAAACCAGAATTAGACAAAATTCCTAATCCTACTTGGTTTCCCTTTCAATTAGCCTTTATCTTGCTGAATTTACCCAGCATAACCGACTTACACCATTGCGATCGGAGTCACGAAACCGATGCTGTTGCAGACTTACTCTGGTTCCCCACTGGTGGTGGTAAAACCGAAGCTTACCTGGGTTTGACCGCCTACACCATCGGCTTGCGGAGGTTACAAGGAGTAATTTCGGGACGTTCTGGAGAATATGGCGTTGCAGTCCTGATGCGCTACACCCTACGCCTGCTTACGCTACAACAATTTCAACGCGCCACTGCCTTAATTTGTGCTTGCGAATCTATTCGTAGAGACAACCCAACTAAATGGGGAAACGAACCATTCCGTATTGGGTTGTGGGTAGGTCAGCGCACTACCCCCAACCACACCGACCAAAGCGAAGAATTTTGCAAACAAGCGCGAGGGCAGTACCAGCAAAGTGCTAGCGGTTCCCCTCACCAACTCACAAATTGCCCGTGGTGTGGTTCTAAAATCGACCCAGGTAAAAATATTGAAGTCGAATCTTTTAGTAAAGGTCGCGCCCGTACTCTAATTTACTGCGGCGACTCTTTGGGGCGTTGTCTGTTTAGTAAAAAACAATCTTCAAGCGAAGGTTTACCCATTCTTGTAGTTGATGAAGAAATCTACCGTCGTTTACCCACGCTGTTGATTGCTACGGTAGATAAATTTGCCCAAATGCCTTGGAAAGGGGAAATTCAAATGCTATTTGGGCAAGTAGATGGTTACTGTGAACGGCATGGTTTTCGGACATCAGATATTGAAGATACTAATTCACATAAAAAAACTGCGTATTTACCCGGTGCTAAAACAATTCACAGCAACCCCCTACGCCCACCCGACTTAATCATCCAAGATGAGTTGCACTTGATTAGCGGCCCCCTCGGTACGTTAGTAGGACTTTATGAAACCGCAGTAGATCAACTCTCCTCTTGGGAAGTCGATGGTAAAAAGGTTCGCCCCAAAGTCATAGCTTCTACTGCAACAATACGTCAAGCAGAAACTCAGATGCATAACCTATTTCTGCGGAAAGTACAAGTGTTTCCACCGCAAGGCTTGGATGTAGGGGATAATTTCTTCTCACGCCAGCGAGAACCAAATGAGACTAATCCAGGACGGCGCTATGTCGGTATTTGTGCCACAGGGCGACGGCTAAAAGCTGCATTAATTCGAGTTTATGTTGCTATTCTTGCTGCTTCTCAAGACCTGTATGAAAACAAACAATACGGAAATCGTGCTGACCCCTGGATGACGTTGGTCGGTTACTTCAACTCGATGCGGGAATTGGGGGGTATGCGACGCTTAGTGGATGATGATATTCGCATCCGCCTTGGGAAAATGGATAGTCGGGGACTAGCAAAGCGTCTGCGGATTAACTTGGAGGAACTTACATCTCGTAAGGATTCTACAGATATTCCTGTAGTTCTAGATAGGCTAGAAACATCCTTCGATCCAGTCCGAGAAGCACAAATCAAAGCCAAACGCAAAGCTGGGGAAAAAGTCGATCAGCTTGAACCGCTCGATGTTTTACTTGCTACTAATATGATTTCCGTGGGTGTAGACGTGAAACGCCTGGGTGTGATGGCTGTTACAGGTCAGCCCAAAAATACTGCCGAGTATATTCAAGCTACCAGCCGTGTCGGGCGGACATTTCCTGGTATCGTATTTACAGTTTATAATTGGGCGCGTCCTAGAGATTTATCCCACTACGAAAGATTTGAGCATTACCACGCTACATTTTATCAACACGTAGAAGCGCTATCTTTAACACCCTTTGCGCCCCGTGCGATTGACAGAGGTTTAGCCGCGTTGTTTATATCCCTTGTGCGGTTGGCGGGTAGAGAATTTAACGGTAACAACCAAGCAGGACGAATTGAACGCAATCATCCTTATATACAATCTGCCATTAATACAATTTGCGATCGCGCTAATTTAGTTGCGGGTACAGAAGCCCAAAAACTCGTTAAACAAGCACTGGAAGCCAAATTAGATATCTGGTTGAGTAAAGCACAAAACTTGATTGGAGGCGGTACTCTCAAATATCAGACAGACAAGCGTGATGGTTTAACCATTGAACTATTAGAATCAGCAGGTCAAGGAATTTGGCAAGAATTTACTTGTTTGAACTCCCTGCGAAACGTCGAACCGACAGTAGGGTTAATTTTTCAAGATCAAGTACCCGATGATGACTTTAGTCGCTTACCTCAAGCAATGAAAGAATAGGGAATGGGGAATAGAGAATAGGTAAAAAATACAGTTTAATAATCCACAATTCTCAATTCCTAATGCCCAATGCCCAATGCCCAATTCTCAATTCCCAATGCCCAATTCCCAATTCCCTAAAATGAGCCAATCTAACTATAAATACAGAGTAGGCGAACTGCGACCCAGCCAGATTTTATTTTCCTTCGGTGTAGGTGCTGTACTCGACCTGCCAAACCTTTCAGTTATGGTCATGGGTTTGGAGGACTGGAACACCCAACAGGGAGTAGTTGAATTAGGGGAACAGCGTCTCCTTGCAGCCATTCGTCGTGAATTGGGCCAACAAGTTAAAAAACTACTTGCACCTCCAATACCTGCTGAAGATGCCTCTTCATCTAGTCCTTTTGACGAATATGCCAGAATAGGAATTCCCGTCGCTCCCTTTCCTGGATGGATGGTATGTCCGAGATGTCGGTTGCTAGCCCCTTTATATCCTTATTTCCAACTTAAAGAAAATTCTTATCGTCCAGACCAAACCCGTTACGTTCATCTAAACTGTCCCAAAAGTCAAAAGAAAGACCCAACAGCAATACCATCGCGGTTCCTCGTTTCCTGCGATCGCGGACATTTAGATGACTTTCCTTGGTTATATTTTGTCCATCGTGGTAATACAGCCTGCAAGGGGCCACTCAGGCTGGAGGAATACGGTGTATCGGGTTCACCTACAGATATTGTAGTCAAATGCAACGGCTGCAACAGTGAACGTCGATTATCCGATGCTTTTGGTGAATTAGGCAAAAAAAATATGCCGCATTGTCGCGCTCGTCACCCGCATCTACGTGGTTTTGACGATAGCTGCGACGAACAGATGAAAACCATCTTGTTGGGAGCATCCAACAGCTGGTTTCCAATTACACTCTCAGCCTTCTCAATTCCCATCACCTCCAATCAATTAGAGCAGTTGGTCAATCAAAACTGGACTATTTTGGGAAAAGCGAGTAACTTTAGTGCCTTAGATGCTGTACTGCAAGCTTTCTTCGCTATGGGGCAACTTCAGGAATTATCTAAATACACAACAGACAAAATTTGGGCGCTAGTTGAACAAAAACAACTTCAGCAGCAAAGCAATTTTGATGATGAAAGCGTCAGGGACTTGAAAACACCTGAATGGCAAATTTTCTCAGCAGCAGACCCAAATCTTAATACCCCAGATTTTCAACTGCGGACTGTAAACCCACCATCTGGGTATGAAAATTACTTTTCGCAGGTGGTGTTAGTAGAAAGATTGCGAGAAGTTCGTGCCTTAATTGGCTTTACACGCATTCAATCCCCAGGTGATTTTATTGACTCTGGAGAAATTCTCACAGAGCATCGGGTTCCATTGAGTCGCAGCAAACCTAAATGGGTACCGGCAAGTGAAGTCAAAGGCGAGGGTATCTTTATCCAGTTCAAAGAAACGACACTTCATCAATGGGAGCAAAATCAACTATTGCAAGATTATGAGCGTCAAGCATTCGATGCTCATAAAAAGTGGTGTAATGTTCGTTCTCTCGATCCAGACAAAGTTAAATTTCCCGGTGTACGCTACATTTTACTACACTCCTTTGCTCACGCCCTGATGCGGCAAATGGCCCTTGAGTGTGGTTATAATGCTGCCAGCTTAAAGGAGCGAATTTACTCCAAACGACCAGAAGAAGAAGGCGGCCCAATGGCAGGCATACTAATTTATACCGCCGCGCCTGATAGTGAAGGTACCTTGGGTGGTTTAGTCAGTTTGGGAGAGCCTAAAATACTTGGATACCATATAGACCAAGCTTTAGAACAAATGCGGTTATGTGCTTCTGATCCCTTGTGTGCAGAACATACTCCCTTTAAAGGAGCTACATCACTACATTGGGCAGCTTGCCATGCTTGTCTGTTTAGCCCAGAAACCTCCTGTGAACGCGGCAATAAGTATCTGGATCGTGCGGTACTTATTCCCACTGTACTATCCGCAGACTTAGCGTTCTTCCCAGAGGAGAAAACGTGAGCTTTTTACCACCGCTTTTATTGGCTAAAATTCGTACCTGTGCCAAACAACTTCCATCTCCTGTTTTAGATGCTGTAATTAATTTGTTGATAGCTACTCCAGCAAGATATTGTGATTTTGCGTTGAAAGCATCAATCTTGAAACAACTGCCCAATACTAATTTTCGCCGACTAGTAGGGGAATTGTTAGAAATATGGTGTCGGGAAGCTATTTATTTGGACAGTAGTGCGATCGCGTCTGCATTAGCCACAGCAATTTACTGTGAGGTGGCAGCAAAGAATGAGTTGTCTGTTGAGTTAGTTTGGACTGGCCCCACAAGTGAGGGAATACCACTTCGCAGAACAGAACAAGTGTTACTACAATTAATTCACGAAGCACAACGGGAAATAATTCTTGTCAGTTTTGCTGTTTATAAGATTCCAGAGATTGCAAAAGCATTATTAACAGCAATGAAACGAGAAGTCACTGTGCGAATTATTGCTGAAACCC
Source organism: Nostoc sp. KVJ3 (assembly GCF_026127265.1). Taxonomy (GTDB): domain Bacteria; phylum Cyanobacteriota; class Cyanobacteriia; order Cyanobacteriales; family Nostocaceae; genus Nostoc. The sequence goes on along the minus strand of NZ_WWFG01000001.1, from coordinate 1,100,281 downwards.
CCGAATCTAGCAAGGGTAAAATACCTTTTGGAGTCAGTGCAGCATTGGGGCTGGAAATTGCCCAACAAGCACATATTTTTATTTGGCCACGAAATAAGCGGCTTACAGATTCAGAAGGAAGGTATGGTTCTTTACACGTTAAATGTGCGATCGCCGATAGAAAGCACCTGTTTATTTCCAGTGCTAACCTCACTGAGTACGCTCTGACATTAAATATGGAAATGGGACTACTAGTTCACGGTGAAGATATAGCTCATCAAGTGGCAGAACATATCGACCGTTTAATTCAGGAAGAGTTTCTCGTATCTTTAAACTCGCTGTAGGCATAAGTATTCAGTAGGCAACTAATTTTTGGCTATACATTTCTGTTAAAGCAGTTTTTTACCTAAAAAGTTATTTTTCTATTTCTTCTACTCATATATACAAAGGTGCTTGCATTCTCAACAAGTACGTTTGTAACTTGGCAAGTGTGCAGGTTAGGTAATACAAACATAGATGTGAAACTGAATAGCTCCTACTGAACTGATATATGCCAGTTTGATTTTGAGAATTAATGGTTTTTATGAGGCTAACGAGTGCCCAAAACATCTGTGTAAAATATTGTGGCATCTACACGAAAAAGAAATTTGTATCGAAAAAGATAAATTCCTCAGCAAGGGACTCGTATTTTCCATAGATTTGCTGTATCTTGTTTATTCCGTGCAATTATTAACATCCAATTTCTCACAACTTTGCTGTCATCCAGATTTTCAGCCGATGCCTTTGGGGAGCAGTGAATGAAAACTTTTAATAGATAGATATGAAGATCATCAAAAAATCCGACAAGCTGACTCTGAAGAAAATGATGGAAATCCAACACGCTGAAGACCAAAATCTTCAAGCTGATACCGTCAATTCTTCAGCCCCTGTAGTTGATGAGCAACCAGCAGCAATTCTTCTTCCAAGAGAACCTGACTATATTCCATTCCTTGACAATCCTCCAGTACAGTCTGTTGGCAACTCTGGCTGGCAGATTTCTGACATTTGGCGGGATATCCGGGTGGATGATTTTTGTGGGTGATACTCCTGATGAACATAGGTAAAAAACAGTACATTTCTCTTGTGGGGTACGTAGTGTCACAAACAGGAGTTGCTCTTTGGTAAAGAAGCCTACCAAATAATCAACGGTAGCATTAAAGTTGAGTGCGTAGACGTTTAGGCGGCAAGGCGATAGACATTGCAATGGCTCAATGGGTAAACGAAAGAGAAAACATCAGAAGACATCCTTCCCTTGGATGGTAGAAGAAGAAAATCTGTTCATTGCAAAGACTGGTAACGAAATAGTTACAGATGCTGGATGGGAGAAAATTTCATTTGAAGAAGCGAGAAAACTATTTAGGGCTTGCTGAAAAAGTCATAAAAAAGCAAGATCAGGATTGGTCAGTTATTCAAGCAAGCCCTAAATATAAGTTTTTGTTGTTTTTGATTGGCTAAACTATAATTTTCAATAATATTAGAGCGAAAAAAAGGTGTTGTTTTCAAAAATAGACATAAAAAAGCACTCTTAAAGCGTGACAGTTGAGTAGAAAGATTCATTACTAAAAAAGTAATAGCAATTGCAGTTTTAGAAGTATGAGACAGTTTCGCCATCACTCTACCCAGGCTAAATCTTCTTTTAGCTTGCCCAAACTTTCCCTCAATAGAATTACGAATTCTTTCATCATAAGACAGCTTGCTTCTTTTTTTCCTTACTTACATTGGCTGGAGGTCTGCCTAAAGGGTTTCCACTAATTCTAATACCTCGTTCTTTACACCAAGCTCGATTCTCTCGTGTCCGGTAAATTTTATCAACATGAACGGATTCTGGATAATAACCAGTGTAGTTTTTAAAGGATTCTACTTGTGCTTTTAAGTCTCCTGATTCATTAAAATTATCCCAACTAATATGGTCTAAAAATACATATCCATTGTAATAACTAGCCGACAATTTTGCCCCAAACTCCACGGCTTTCCCAGCTTTCCCTCGGACAATGGGACGGATATGTGGTTGAGTTAAACTGACGATACGATCATTAATACTCTGTTTTTTATTTTCATATAACCATAGTTGTTGACGATAGACTTCTCCGACTACAAGCAACATCTTATATTGTCTGTTTATTAAATTTTTTAGAGTTGCTCCTGAACTGATTAGCTGGTCAATATGAGATAAGTTTCTTTTAATATATTGAAGCTGTTTTCTTATAGCTTTTCTCCGGTCTTTTTGGGAAACGCGACGTTTTTTAGCTACTTCTAGATAATCTTTTCTTGCTACCTGTCGATATGTTCTAGGTTTTTTATCTAATTGACCCAGTACCTGTTCATAACTGGAGTTTAGACTAAAAGCGATATGAGAGAACGCAAATCAAAAGGAATTAGAGGTTAAAAATATTATCTTGTCAGCCTTAAAGCATCCTGACCTTTAACAATTATTGTGTAGTATACCTGCTCAGAAAATAATACAATAATGATAATCATGAAAAGGGTGGGAGAGAAACGAGCGACGCTCGTTTCTCTCCCACCCCCCTTATTCGATTATCATTATCATATAATAAGCAAGAAGAAAAGGGGTGTCTGATTGAATACAGGCCCCCTTTTGGCAGAAGCTGAGAAACGAACTACCATTACTCAGATGCCAAGATGAAACGTGCCAGATTAGAAGAATTCCGTCAAGCAGTCTACAAATATTTAGGCAGAGCACACGATGCAACTTTTGAGTTGACAGATGCCATATTGCTAACTAGAAATGTTTATTGCCTAGCAGAATTGTCCCTATCGCCAGTATTTAGAAGGAAGTGGCCAAGTATCTATGAGGCACTACAAGATAGTAGGCCACAGCGACAGAAATTGATGCAGCTATATATCAAACAAATCCCCGCAGAGGGACGACCATTGTTAGCAGGAGATCACACAAACTGGTCACGCCCAGATGCCGTCAGGTTGCAAGAGCGAACTTATGAGCATAGTGGCACATCCATAGCAGGAAATAAACCGATTACCATTGGTCAAGGATATAGCACAATTGCCTGGATACCTGAAAATGAGGGAAGTTGGGCATTACCATTAAGACATGAACGGATCACAAGTGCCGAAAGTCCTATTGGGAAAGCAATTTGGCAACTCAAACAGGTGTGTAAATATTTGCCTACCAGACCGATTTCAGTTTGGGATAGTGAATATGGTTGTGCGCCTTTTATCTTAAAAACTGCGAATATTCCAGCAGATATTCTCGTTCGGTTGCGTTCAAATCTGTGTTTATGGGGTGAACCAAAAGCTTATTCGGGAAAGGGGCGACCTAAAAAGCATGGTGATAAATTTAAACTGAATGAGCCCACAACATGGAATGAAGCAACATCTGTATTAGAAATAAATGACCCAAAATTAGGACGTGTGCGTGTGAGCTTGTGGAAAGATTTACACTTCCGTCAGGCTGCTACACGTCCAATGTTAATCATCAGAGTTGAACGTCTGGACGCGCAAGGTAACATGAGAGTGTCCAAACCTTTGTGGTTGGCTTGGGTAGGAGAAGAAATGCCACCCTTAGAAGAAGTTTGGTGTCTTTACTTGCGTCGCTTTACCATTGACCACTGGTATCGCTTTTTGAAGCAGCGTCTACATTGGACTGTACCAAACTTTGGTACTCCTAAGCAAAGTGAACGGTGGAGTGACCTCATGCCTCTGATGACTTGGGAATTGTGGTTAGCCCGCGATATCGTTACTGACAATCCTTTACCTTGGCAGAAGTCTCTAGATAAATTGACCCCTGGAAGAGTTGCTCAAGCTATAGGTGGAGTTTTTGCGGCCATTGGTACTCCCACCTCTGCACCCAAACCTCGCGGAAAGTCTCCCGGTTGGCAACAAGGAAAGAAGCGTCACCGTAAAAACCGATGTCCCATTGTTAAAAAAACAGTAGCACGACCACCTAAAGAACCATCTGTTGCTGTTTAATACCCAAGATTCTTCATACTTTTGCTAAGTCTCTGATTAACTCAGCCCTGCTGGGTCATTTTCCATTGCTTAGTCTAAACTCCAGTTCATAAAGAAAGTCTATAATTTTTTCTGTCTGCCTTCTGGCTTGATTTAGTAGCCCTAAATCTGTTGGATAGCTAATATCACCTGGCGCACAAGTGGCATCTAATATTAATTTCCCCAGATTTTTTAGACCACTTACTTCTTTTTCTGATTCTTCGGTTTTTTTTTCATTGTCAATCGAAGATGTTTTTTCAAGCATCTTCTTCACCATTTTTTGATTAACTTTGTTAACAAAATCAGCACTAATTCTTTCACGAAAATGTACTAACATTGATGCGTCAAAGGGAGTTTCATTACTATAAGATGATATCCCTATAAAATACTGTAGATAAGGGTTCTCTTTGATTTGCTCTACTGTTTCTCTGTCACTTATGCCTAGTTTCTCTTTTATTATTAATGCACCTAACGCCATCCGAAATGACTTTGCTGGTGCCCCCATCTCTGCGGAGAACCCGGAAGAATATTCCGACTCAAATTCTGTCCAGGGTATGAAATTCGCCATAATGACCCAACGATTATCTGATGATAACTTTCCCTCAAATGGAAGTTCAAAATTTTCTGGTGGAATTGGAGTTGATTCTTCTTTTCGGTACATGGTTACATCGGATACACGCTTGTCTCGTCTGACCACAGTCATGCAAGGATTTTGGGCTATTTTACCTTCAAATCTTGCACCGGAATATACTTCTTTGGTCTGATAATCTAGATACTGCAACCTTTTCTTTCTTTTTCAGCAAGCCCTATTTAGTCCCGAAACATTTCAAGAATGGTACGAACTGTTCCTAGAAAATACAGATATTTCGGAAATACTTTCAGAATCTAACGTAGATATAGATTTAGATGATGAATCAGCAATAGATAAGTTTTTACAAAGGAGCAACTGGACACCAAAACAAGTCAATTTAGTTGTAGCGAAGGCTATCTATAAAAATCATGCCTGGGTGAGAGGATTGCTGATTTCTACACCTGATGTTGAAGAACCCTACTTTCAAAATTATGAAATGGAGGCAATTCGTTTAGGAGTCCAATTGCGGAAATACATCAAAGAAGATATTCCAGTAATTAATGACTGCAAAAATGCTGTCAGACATTTACATGGAAAATATGCCCTCATTGGCTGGCAACCAAGAAATTGTGTGACAGCAGCTCACAACCTAAAAATATCTCAAGCAACTAAGGTTTACAATGAACTTCTCTGGGATGAAGATTGGGTAGATGAAGAAGACTGTTCAGGAGATTGACAGCTTTGATGATATCGTTGAAGTGACTTGGCTTTTGCTAGACAATGATTGCGTCTAGAAGCGATCGCAGCGCTGCAATTGGTAGAAGCTGGAAAAATTAACCTGGATGTCCTGGATGTCTCTGTAAAACAATATCTACCAGACTTCACTCTGGCTGATACCCAAACGGCTGATCAGATCACGAATCATTGTGAGGTCTGATTGAGACTTGCAAGTGCAGCTGCGATTCGCCCAGATGCCTTTGGTCGTTTGTACATTCGTTCCATGTAGTCCACCAGCGTGGGGAAAGTGGCGAGTAGCTGAACTTCGTTCGCCCAATCCAGTGTGTAAGCAAGCACAAAATCAGCCACTGTGACGTGTTCACCCACTACAAACTGCCGATCCAACAGATGGTTCTCTAAAACGACAGCCATACTGGTGAAGTCTTGCCGAGCGAGAGGTATTTCAGCAGGCAATCTCAACTCTTCTGGGTATATAAACGTGTGGCGAGCGATACGCCATAGCGGCTGTTCCAATTCGGTGGCAGTAAAGAGGAGCCAACGATAAAGCTGTGCTCGCAGAAGCAAGTCTGTAGGTACTAGGTTAGATTCTGGGTACTTCTCACCGAGGTACAAAGCAATGGCTACGGATTCAGTGATGATATGTTCGCCATCGATGAGTACAGGGAGCTTGCCAGTGGGATTGATGGTGAGAAAATCGGGTGTACGGTGTTCACCTGCCTGCATGTTGATGGAGATTGCTTCAAATTCTACCCCAAGTTCCTGGAGAACCCAGCGAACTCGAATTGATCGCGTGGGAGCAAATTCATAGAGTTTCATGAATCAACCTCAGTGATGTGCAAATATCTTTCATCTTCTTGTATGAATGGGTGTGCTCATGTTTCGATGAGTTCGCGAATTTGTGTTCCACTGGTTGTTCTGTTGTGGTTCACGAAACACCTCGCGCCGTGGAAGCCCCTGGCTTCAGACATGGGGGTAAGGCACAGGCGATTTTAATCGCTGTGTCAAGTTGGTATCAAAAAGCATAACTGTATCCATCCTTCTTATGAATTGGTGAACAATATTTATGACTAATACCCGATACTCTTCCCGCATTGGTAGAAATATCAAAACTACCTGTTGCACGACATAAAACACGCCCAATATAAACGCCTACTTTTTTGCCATTAGTAACAATGGCTTTAATAATGTCTCCTGTTTGAAAACCAAAATGGATTTGTTTATTTGTGCGATGTCGAGTTGGAAACCCAAACCTATCAGTACCGCACATTTGGCGAGTACCATGCCCATTGGCAGTAATCAACAATGGTTTAATACCTTTGATATTGAGAATTGGTGTTGACTTACCAACACAAGCTGCATCTAACCAGTGAGTTTTAGATAGATTCTGTTGACTGCGATTGAATTTAGTTAAACCTCCTGAACCTGTTTCTACTGTTAGCCCAGTTGCCTTTAATGCATTCAATAATGCGAATCTAGTTGTGTTTACTGCGGCTGCGTCTGCCAATGGTCTTTTGGATTGTTTCAGGATTAACTCTTGCCTTGAAGGATCTTTTTTAAGAAATTCTTTGATATCTTTAGTCCCCTTTTTAATGTTACATTTTTCGCAACTCAGTGTCAGGTTTGTGATTGAGTTAGAACCTCCTTTCGCTCTTGGGTGAATGTGTTCTATTTGCAAAGGAATATCTTTAATCCCACAATAAGCACATTCTCTATTCCATTTTTCAAGCAAGTATTCACGAGTCTCAAAACCCTGTAGCGTACCTTGTTGATATTCATTCCCTTGAATATCTGGATTCCGCATCAACTGCATATCAAACCGTACTAGCTCTTGACTAATAGCTGTGATTGGTGCAAATCGGCGTAACTTATCAACGAGGGTTTTAATATTGTCAACCCGACTTTGTAAACTTGGTGGTAGCCATCCTGGTGGACGGGTTCTGTTTAATAATCTAGGTTGACGATACCGCGTTTTCCTAGCGCGTCTACCCCGCCTTAATTGTCGTCTAGAATTTATTGCATCTCTGATTGCAAAACCTCTGTGCTTTAATTCAGCAGCAAAAACAACTTCGCCAGTAGAATCGTTAACTAATGCAATCCCGGTAACTTTTGCACCAGGGTCAATCTTTAATCTGAGTTCAGATACAGATGCATCAGGTCTAGATTCCTTCAAGATAATGGTGAAAGGAAATCGTCTAAATACTGCTGCTTTTTTGTTCCTTAATAATTGTCTTGCTTGTGCAGAGTGAATTGGGTTTAATGGTCTTTTTTCTGTGTCTAAAACAAAAACTTTGGACATAAGTCCCTCCTTTCGGGTAAATGTTAGCTTCGACAATGTTAGAGGTCGGTAACTGTTCCATTCGACACTGGTTTAACCCCGTTAAGCCTGTTTAATCGTTCGGTTCTAGAGCAGAGAACTAGCTACGCATTCTCTGATAGGTCTTTAACTCTTGCCTCTAACGTAATTCAAGTTTTGAACTTAGTCTGGTCAGATGTGGGACTTTCTCAAGCCCCGCCCTTTACGGCTGGGGTTTCTGACACTCCTGCTCCTTCCCTTTCAGCCTCAACTGGATGGGTTGCTTCGGGTTCCATGTAAATCAGTTCCCAAATGTGACCATCTAAATCCTGAAATCCATGTGCGTACATAAATCCGTGGTCTTGAGGTTCGTTGTAGGTTGTGCCACCAGCAGCAACGGCTTCACGAACCAGCCGATCCACTTTTTCTCGGCTCTCAACTGATAAGCACGTCAACACTTCGGTACTTTTTGTGGCATCGCAAATCGGGTTCGGCGTGAATGTTTTGAATTTCTCATGCGTCAAAAGCATCACAAAGATGGTTTCGGACACAATCATGCAGGTGGCCGTTTCATCGGTAAATTCGGGGTTGAACTGAAAGCCAAGTTTTGTGAAAAACTCGATGGATTGCTGGAGATATTTGACGGGTAGGTTGACGAAAATTTGAGTACTCATGGTTTCTCCTGGTGTAGTTAGTTGTTGGTCAGTGGTCAGTGGCTATTTACAAAAGACAAAGGACAAAGGACGAATGACAGATGTTGGTATAGGCTCAGATGGAAATGGCATTAAGTTAAGCTGAAGGTTAGCAGCGTAAGGATTGCAGAAGTGCAGGGGTGCAGAGGGGAATTTTTAAATATCCGAACGCAATACCTTAAACTTCTTCTTTCTCCCCTGCTCCTCTGCTCCTCTGCACCCCTTCTGCCTCAATGATTTTCCCTTTACAAGCGTGCCATTCGGCTCAGATGGTTTGTTCGCAGTTGATCATCCACGGTGTCCCAAACTGATCGGTCAACATGCCAAAGCGCGATGACCAGAAGGTTTGCGCGATCGCCATCTTCACCTTGCCGTTTTCTGCTAGAGCGTGAAAAAGCCGTTCTGCCTCAGCGATTTCAGGAACGCTAATTTGTACGTAGAAACCTTGCGGGGTTTCAAAGTATCCTGGTGGGCAGTCAGATCCCATCAGGAGGCGATCATCTAGTTCAAGGCAAGCGTGCATGATTTTGTCCTGCCATTCCGGTGAGACATTTTCGGCAGAAGGTGCTTCTTTGTGTGTCATCATCATAGTTATCTTGCCACCCAGACATTGTTCATAGAACTTGAACGCTGCCTCACAGTTGCCGTTGAACATCAGGTAAGAATTGAGTTGCATTGATTTCTCCTTTTGTAATCGATTCTGCGTTTTGATGAGCGGATCGTTCGCACATGAACATCATTTGCGCGGTTGCTGATGACCAAAGAGGCAGGGGAGCAGGGAGCAGGGAGCAAGGGAGAAAGATACTGGAGTTCCCCTGCCACAAGGGTTGCAAGCCCCTAAATTTATTTATGCTCCAAGTAAAAACATTTATTTCGATAGCGCAGCGTTAGCGAGTCCGCGAGCGTCGACGCGAAGCGCGAGAAATAATACGTCCTTGTTCCAAGCCCCTAAATTTATTTATGGGGTTCTCCCCCCTGCCCCCCGCCCCTTGTCCTCTTCGCTGACGTTACTCTTGCTGCTGCGTTTCAAGTTGAGCGCGAATGCGGTCTTCCTGCTCCCTTAAGGCGGGTGTCAGGACTTCACCAAAATCCTCTGCCTCGAATACGGGACGAATCTCAATCTCGGAGTCTCCTGGCATAGGGTTAAGGCAGCGCTTTACCCAAGCAACTGCCTCTTCCATTGAGTTCACCTGCCACAGCCAGTACCCTGCCACTAGCTCCGGCGCTGGAGTGAAAGGTCCTTGGGTGACGGTGCGATCGGTTCCTGAAAAGTGAACTCGCACCCCTTTTGAGCTAGGATGAAACCCCTCAGCAGCGAGCAAGATACCCGCCCTGGCTAATTCTTCGTTGTACTGCCCCATTTCAGTTAAAAGCTGTTCGCTCGGCATGACCCCAGTTTCGGAGTCTTGGGTTGCTTTGACAAAGACCATGACTTTCATTGTGAAATCTCCTGTTGAATGGTTTTGAGTTAGATTGCGAGGGGTTGGGTGTGCTGATTAGCGCAAAGCGCAACTCCGAAGGAACCGCTACTCAGCAGCGACACGCTTGAGTTCATCAATCTCGATCTTCTTCATTTGCAGCATGGTAGTGGTCACTTTTTGAGAGGTTGCCGCGTCGGGGTGGTTGAGTAACTCAATCAGAATACGAGGAATAATTTGCCAGGAGATGCCGTATTTGTCTTTGAGCCAGCCGCATTGCTGTGCGGTTTCATCCCCACCGGCAGACAATTTTTGCCAGTAATCGTCCACGTCCGCCTGGGTATCGCAAAAGATTTGGAAGGAAATCGCCTCGTTAAATTTGAAGGTCGGACCACCGTTGAGTGCTGTGAACGGCTGACCATCAAGTTCAAAGCTAACAGTCATGACGGCTCCGGCTGGTTTTCCGTGAATTTCCTGTCCAGCGTCTCCATATCGACTGACGTGGACAATTTTGGAATTGCGAAAAATCGACGTATAAAACTGAGCGGCGGCTTCGGCTTGATCGTCAAACCATAAACAGGGAGTGATTTTGGAATTGTTTTGCATGAGGGTTCTCCTTGAGTTCAAGCGGTTAAGGACGGTCAAAAGAGGCAGGGGGCAGGGAGCAGGGAGCAGGGGGAGGATTGGAAGGAGCTTGCACTCCCACCAATCAAGAACGCCCTGGAAGGGCGGGGCTTGATACCCATGTTCCGCTCCGCTTCACGGCAACTCTTGGAGACGCTGCGCGAACGGGACAGGGATTGCTCCCCCTGCTCCCTGCCCCCTGCCCCTCCGCCTCTTCGGTCAGGGCTGTGCTGGTAGTCCCGCAACTTCGATGACAGGACGGATTTCGACGGTGCCGACTTTTGCACCTGGGATGCGGGTGGCGATCGCAATGGCTTCATCCAAATCCTGAGCATTAACGAGGAAGAATCCACCCAATTGTTCGCGGGTTTCGGCAAATGGTCCATCGGTCACGAGTGATTTGCCATCACGGACTTGGACACTGGTTACGGTTGCAACAGGATGGAGTGGAGCCGTCGCTAGAAATTGTCCTTGAGTATGCAAGTCCTGGGCGAGTTGGGCAGATTCCCCATAGCAATGCTCCCGCTCGGTGTCGCTCATGGCGTTTTCGTCCATATAAATCAGCAGCAAATATTTCATTCGGTTGCTTGCCTCCTTTGTGATTAAGTCGAATGGGAATTGTCCAAATCGACACCTGAGTGCAAAAATTTTTTCTAGTACAATTGAACTTATCTCTCTTTATCAGTTAGTCGAACGGGAATTGCTCAAATCGACACCTTGCCCAAAATTCTTTATGTCTTTTTGTCAAAGGTATGGCTTCAATCCCAAAAATAGATGTGGCTCAAGCAATTGCTGCCCTTTATCGAACTGAATGGGGGCGCATTGTTGCTATTCTGATTCGGCTGGTCGGAGATTTTGATGTAGCTGAAGAAGCTGCACAGGCAGCATTTACAGCGGCAGTGAATCAGTGGGAAAGCGACGGTATTCCTGATCGTCCCCGTGCCTGGATTATCCGAACTGCCCGGTACAAGGCGATCGATCACCTCCGACGACGCACGAAACTGACCGAAAAACTGGAGTGGTATGCGGCATCTGGCTTAATTCCATCCACTGAAGAACCAACCTATGACAGTGATGAAATTGGAGACGATCGCCTGCGATTAATCTTTACCTGCTGTCACCCGGCACTGGCAACGGAAACTCAAGTAGCGTTGACCCTCCGAATGTTGGGTGGACTGGAAACCGACGAAATTGCCCGCGCCTTTCTTATACCGACTGCAACAATGGCACAACGGTTAGTTCGTGCTAAACGCAAAATTCGAGACGCAGGCATTCCTTACAAAGTACCTGAGACGGCTGATATCGCTCCCCGGATAGAGGCAGTCCTGACAGTCATTTATCTCATCTTCAACGAAGGCTATGCCGCAACCAAAGGAGATGCGATCGTGCGGGCTGACCTCTGCATCAAAGCGATTCGCTTGGGGCAACTGGTGCGGCAATTGCTGGCACCCCAACCCCCATCTGAAGTCACAGCACTGGTGGCGCTGATGTTATTGCACGATTCGCGGCGCAATGCGCGTCTAGATGAGGCAGGCGATTTGATTTTGCTAGAAGATCAGGATCGCAGTCGTTGGAACCATCTACAGATTGCTGAGGCGTTACCTCTGGTAGAGGAAGCGTTGCTCTTTGGAACCGGAGTGTATGCCCTGCAAGCGGCGATCGCCGCCCTCCATTGTCAGGCAACCCGCGCCGAAGAAACAGACTGGGCGCAGATCGTGCGGCTCTATGAGGTGTTGGAACGCTTGCAGCCCTCACCCATTGTTACCTTGAACCGAGCAGTGGCGATCGCAATGGCAGACAGTCCTCAAGCCGCATTTGGACTGATTGATAGCCTTGCTCCAGAACTGGACAGCTATCATCTCTTTCATGCCACCCGTGCAGATTTATTCCGGCGTGTTGGAGCATTAGAGGAAGCGACCCAGAGCTATACACGGGCACTAGAATTAGTGACAAATGACAGTGAGCGTCGTTTTTTGGAACGTCGGTTGCGCGAAGTTCAACCTAACATTCAGTCCAGCTAAGGGTTTACAACAGTTTAAATTGGGCAAGCAATGTGAAAGCTGTTTATGTTTCGCCTGTCTTAGTTCTGTTTCGGCTCATAATTCAAAACAACAACACCGAATTCAAAGGATGTTGATTTTACAGCACGAGAAATAAAAGAACCAGCACTCTCACTTCGAGTTCGCCAAATTGTTTCTACAAAAGACGAGTCAGATGGTCTTTCCTCAAAGATAAAGATTATGCTTCTGCCTCTTGGGTAACAATCCCAGCATTCTCTCGCACGTTTCGATTGGTACTAATGATTTTGAACGAGCGATCGCCTTCTATAATGCTGTGTTGCCAACATTGGGCTGTAAGCGATTTATGGAGCATCCGGGGGCGATCGGCGATCGCCTATGGCAAACAGTATCCCGAATTTTGGGTGGGAACTTCCTTCGACGGGCAACCTGCAACGGTTGGCAATGGAACTCACATTGGTTTTATTGCTCCTACAAAAGAAGCAGTCCACGCCTTCTATGAGGCAGCATTAGCGGCAGGAGGCAGCATTCGATGGTGCCCCCGGTGGCAGACCCGACTATGGCGCGCGAACAAGTAAAAAAAAACCGCAGTGGACGACCCTAATAATAATTGACTTCCCTTGATTTAACTTAAGACAGAGGTAAAGTTAGCAAAGTTGATTAATATCTGTAAGTTAGAGCCGTAATCGTCTGAAAGTGCCAAAACTTATAGAAATGAAAAATATTATCTCGATTGGTTTGAATAATTGGTTAAAACGGCACAAAGACTCTGTTTTACTATTTGATTCAATTGCTGCCGCTAGTGAGATTGCCCTAATGCTTAACGGTAAATGGGATGGCTGCAATGGTGTAATCATAGCTTCCGGTGATGAGGTAGCTGTTAACACTGCTGCCAAGCTATTAGAAACTACATGGTGTTATCAAGGCGCATCAAAAGCTGTTTTAGGCAGAGTAACAACTGATGAAATTTTACGCCGTTATGCAATCGGAGAAAGAAATTTTGTTAATGCTAATTTGAGGTGTGCAGTACTTGCATCAGTAAAGCTGAGTGAAATTAACCTAAGTTATGCTCAGTTGAGTTGGGCAGACCTTAGTCAAGCCAATCTAAGTTATGCTGATTTAACAGCAGCAGACCTAAGCCTTGCTAATTTAAGTGGAGCCGACCTCAGTAAAGCATACCTAATGAGGACAAACCTAAGCGGGGCAGACCTGCAACAAGCTTCACTGAGAGGGGCTAACTTAAGTAGTGCTAATTTAAGTGAAGTTAACCTCACTGGTGCAGATTTAACAGGAGCTAATCTATCACTAGCAGACCTAAGAGGGGCAAATTTTCACTTGTGCAATTTGAGTGGGGCTAATCTAACAGATGCCAAGTTAATTGAAAGTGACTTGGCTTTTGCTAGACAATAATTGCGTCTAGGCGGGTACGCCATCGCACATCAAAAGTAGTCTGCTTTCAAGCGATGCCTGCGGCTGGCTATTTGGTGTTGCCCCCATCTTTTTAGTTTTGTAGTCAGGTGATCGCACCTACAAATGATTAAGTGTGATGCATAAGTTGTTAGATTATTTCAGTTAAATATATATATTCAATAACCAACACAAAATCACCTATGAAACTCGCTAACCCGCTCAATTTGGCAAATCTTGTTGGTTCTATTTTACTACCTAGAATCGCTAACAATCAAACAGCTACTTCTAACAAGAGTGAAACATCAATTACTTTACCCAGTAATCCCATAAATATCAATTACCTGGAACCCTTTGATACTGCTGTTATTGCTTATCACATGATGGGTCTTGGCAACTTTGAATAAAGCATAGTTTCAGTACAGCCTTTAAAAAGCTACCTTAACTCTCTAACTTGGGGGGGTAGTTAGTGCATTAATTCTTCAAATCAACATTATATTAATCCAGAAGATAGAGACATATTAGAAAAGTTAAAGCACACTAGTAAGAGCAACTTTAACTATTCAGTAATGGTGTGGCAATGTGGCTAAAATATGGTGTAAATGAAGAAGGTATCTTGATATGTAACATTGAAGATATCAATAGGGGGAAGACTTCACTTCAGTGTCCTTACTGTAATAGTAGTCTAACTGCTAAAAAAGGCAAGGTGAAAGAGCATCATTTTGCTCATAATGAAGAAACCTGCCGCCCCATAGCTAACCGAGAATTCCCTACTCTGCCACTCTATGACAATTTCAACGTTCAATTATCTGGCAAGGATTTGGCACAGTTAAAGCTGCTTTGGCAGGAGTACGGAGCCAAAAATTACCCTATTAGTTTCTACTTAATTACTTCTAGTTTACTCAAAGCAGGAGTGTTAAGAAAAAACCTATACTTAACCCCAACAGAATATGAATTTAGTGATTTGGGTAAAATTCCCGTTGGAGCGCTAGAGTTTGCGCGGTTCAATGATGTACAGGAGCCACTATTACTTAAAAAACTGCTGAAACTTCAGCTATCTTTTAAACACGCCGAATACAAAAATGCTCCAGATTTAGTATATCGATTTACTGATTTGAAGCTGTATCGCGCTCAACTTCAACGTATTCTATCCTCTAGCCTATATTTTTTAGAGATTGAAACTAATATTGGAATTATCTACAAAATAGGAGTAACCACTAGATCCGTTCTCAAGCGAGTAGCAGAAGTAAAAATTAATTTGCTTGCTCATTATTCGAGTGCTGCTATTAAAGTATTAGGAACTTGGGAACACAGGGGAAATATTGAATTATATTTCAAACACCGTTATCAAAGCTTTAATCATCCCATAGGGAGTTTAACTGAGTACTATAAATTTAATGCTGAGGATACCGAAATGGTACTGCGTGACCTACAACAAATGCAACCTAAAATACTATCTCAAGATGAAATAGATATTTTTGAGGAGAATTATAGCTGGGAGCAAATTGCTGTGTAGTATTCTCATAATCCCGTAGGAAAATATAATTAATTACCAAGCAAAAATAATTATTTTATTGGTATACCTCTAAATACTTTACTACTGATGATGAGGCAACTGCTAACTCTTGATACAGCAGTATTTACCGAGGAGCGATGGCGTAACCGCCCAGCGTAGCTGATCGCAGTGGTCAAGTGCATTACTTAAGACTATGCACTCAACGATTTAAGAAGCTAGCAAACCCGACATCTCCAATACTCGCTGTGACCAAGTAGACGCAACAGATGCAATATCTGTAATTTCCATTGATTTGTCCCAAACATTAATCCAGTTTTGTAATAAGTCTTGGAGTTGATTTAATTCAACATTATTTATTTCACTTTTTTGTTGTATTAAAGACACGTACAACAAACTTTCTGACAACAATATTGGAACTAATTCACGAATTGCACTCTTTTGTGACCAAGAGTTAAGGCGTGCCAAACTAGCTGCCAATTCTCCTAATTGTTGCGCGTGGGGTTGACGTAAAAAACTTGCTTCAATTGCACTCCAGTTAGGCATTACAATCCTCCTAGCAATTGCTTGGTAATTTGGCTAACTTGTTCTCGAATATGGTTAGACTGTATTATCATACTACGGTTATTCTGGCTTGGGCGAATGTTGATGATTGACTCAAACACGATTTCCTGAGTGAAAACAGACCAATCCACACCCCAAATATCTCGTTGTCTGCTACCGTCTTTGAGTAACTCTTGTTCACATTCGTAATGGCGAACGCCACCACCTGCAAGAATTTTGCGTTCGATGTCTACTGCTATTTTAATGAATACATCCCAAGTTTTCACCATTTCGTCTATTTCTTCACGACTAGCAGGCTCACGGATTATTAAAATCAATTGAATTTAGTCCCAAGTAGCAATCAACAAGATCATTCTATAGATTAGTGAATCACGCCAAACAATTGAACATAACCCAAGTGAGTAATTTTATCTGTGGTGTTGTGACAAGACATGGAGAATACACTCTTGAAATCGACTTAAGTTACTAAAGTACTTTGTAGTAACTTTGTGGGCGTTTTTATCTTTCGCTTATTTCCCCTGAATTTAGCAAAGCGCATTCGGGGGCTTTACGCATCACCCATCGTAAAGCTATTTGCTTCGATAAAGGATAAAAATGATAGAGGCTGACTCATATTAGCAGCAAAGCCCAGAATTCCTGGATCTCGATGAGAGTAAAGTAACTGGCCTTTACTATCAAACAAAAAAGTTCCACCACGCTGAGTTAAGTAGGCAGAATTTGGTACATAAGTGTGCCAATTGCTCAGAACTTCCACCATATTACGTAGTCGTAGAGTTGCTAATTCAAAGGGACGTTGAAAACCATTTGGGCCAGCTAATCGGAAAAACGAGCCTTTAAAAGCAGGTAGAGGAGTACCTTGAATAATTTCATCATCTTCAATGAGTTGAGGGGCTTGACGATCTCCCCTGTATCCCCGAAAAACTTCTCTTAGCGTTCCCGGACTTCCAAACCCTGCACACATTAACATTAGATTTAGCCAAGCTTGATGAGACACAGAAAGTCCAGGTAGAGTCAGATTCAGACCTGAATAAAGTTTAAGTTGGTGATGTAGTTCTGCATTGGGTTCAACAAATAAATTTTCGGGTGGAAATCCTGTATATTGACAGAATCTTGTTCCAGAGGTGCGTGAGCCAATTCCCACTGCACGAATAGCGAGTTTTTCAGGAGGCAATTTTTTAGCTTTGCGCTGTAACCACCATGCATATTCAAGGCTATCAAAATCCCCAAGCTGTGGCCAGACTAAAATCAGGATATGTGAGGCAGTCTCGCAATTTTCTAGTAGGGGGCGGGTTATGCCATCACTAACACACTGAAGTTCAGTCTGATTAAGGATATTGTAGGGATTCATTAAAAATGATTAACTGCTATTGAGCTATCCAATTTTAATTTACAAGAAGTAAGTTGATCAATATAAATTTGTGTATGAGAGCCAAATGTTAAAAGAACTTCACCTCCAACAAGTTGGTCCTGCTGCCCATTTTGATGTCGCATTTGCCGATAGGCTCAATATATTTACTGGTGATAATGGTTTAGGTAAAAGTTTTTTACTCGATATTGCATGGTGGGTGATGACTACAAATTGGGTGGAGCAACCAGCGTACCCACAGCAAGTCAAAGGTGAAAATCCACAAATTACAGCCGTAGTTAGCAATAAAAAAAATATAAGAGAGTATCAGAGCCAGTTTGATTTTTCTGAACAGCAATGGCGTAATTTACAAATGCCGCCTTTATTAAAAGAGGTAGTTATTTATGTGCGGGTTGATGGTAGTTTTTCTGTTTTTGACCCTGCTCGCCAACGCGATATTGCTTATAATTTTAATCCAAATACACTTTGGAATGGATTAAAGTCAAAAGGTAAAGTTATTTGTAATGGTCTAATTCAAGATTGGGTTACATGGCAGAATCAACCCAATAAATATCCATTTGAACTCTTTTCTAATGTCATTAAAAAACTTGCACCTCACCCTTCCGAATGGATAGAAGTGGGAGAAACAACGCGAGTTTCTATTGAAGACGTGCGCGATATTCCTACAGTGAACCTACCTTACGGGAATGTTCCTGTTACTCAAACATCAGCCGGAATGAAGCGTATTCTGGGACTATCTTATTTACTAGTGTGGACTTGGTACGAACATAAAAAAGCTTCGGAATTGCGACAACAAAAGCCAGTAAATCAGATAGTTTTACTAATTGATGAAATTGAATCTCATTTGCATCCTCGTTGGCAGAGGGTGATTTTACCAGCTATTTTATCTGTGGTAACAGAATTACAACCCAGGATGAAGATACAGGCTTTAGTAACTACTCATTCTCCACTTATTCTTGCTTCCTTAGAACCAAATTTTCATGAGCAAGAAGATCAACTATTTTTATTTAAATTACAAGATAGAGAGGTTAGCCTTGACGAAGTACCTTGGTCAAAACAAGGGGACATAGTTGGATGGTTAACCTCAGACATTTTTGGACTCAAACAAGCCCGTTCCAAAGAAGCAGAAATCGCAATTGAAGCAGCAGAGGCTTGGATGCGTGATGATGATATGAATACGTTTCCAGAAAATCTGAGAATACCAACACAAATTCATCAGGAACTTCAAAGAGTTTTACCAGGACATGACCCATTTTGGCCCCGTTGGATAGTTACAACGGAGAAAAGAAATTCTGGATTATCAGGGGTATAACACAGATGATAAGTAAGGATTCAGGAGTCAGAATTCAGGAGCCAGAATAAATGAGACAACCAGCTAAGACATTCCAAGACTTGATAGTTTGGCAGAAAGCACATAAGTTTGTTTTATGTGTATATCAATTTACAGGTCAATTTCCTAAAACGGAAATCTATGGGCTTACCTCTCAGTTTAGACGAGCAGCAATTTCTATTCCAGCAAATATATGTGAAGGATTCAAGAAAAAGGGAGCAACAGACAAAGTACGGTTTATGAACATTGCACAAGGCTCTGTAGAGGAATGCCGCTACTATCTAATTCTTTCAAAAGACCTTGACTACGGTGACACATCAGGATTAATGCTTCAACTTGAGGAGGTTAGTAAATTACTAACAGGTTATGCTAATTCCATTCTGAATTCTGACTCCTGACTCCTGAATTCTTACAATGATGCCATTTAATCCTCCTCCAGAACCACCTGATTTTGATAAAAAAGTGCGACAACCGGGAAATGCTTGGTTGACAAAAAATCCAACCCCTAAAAAAGGAACCAGAGATTATTGGTCGCCTTTCAAAAGTTATTTAGCTGATGGATTTAATAATCTGTGTGGCTATAGCGTTATGTATGAACCAGTTGGTACAGTAGATCATTATCGCAGCCGTGAAAATTATCGCGATTTAGCTTATGAATGGAGCAATTTACGCTTTGCTTCTGCTTGGATAAACAGTAGTAAAGGTACGCTTGATGACCAGGTACTTGACCCTTTGGATTTGGGAGAAGATTGGTTTGAAATTTTACTTCCTTCCCTACAATTAGTATTAACAGATAAAGTTCCTCCGCAACAACGTCAAAAGGCAGAATTTACTTTGGAACGGTTGCGGTTACGGGATGATGAAAGAGTCCTGCGCCAGCGTCAACAATGGTATCAACTTTATTTGGATGGAGATTTGACTCTACAAGGATTAGAAAAAAAAGCTCCTCTGATAGCGCGCGCAGTAAAGAAACAGCAGCAGGCTATTTCTCAACAAGATTGACACCCCCCGCGCTAAAAGCGACGGGGATTCCTGATTCAGTGAGACAACTTACCAAGCAGACTTACATCAACTTGGCAGAGGTCGAACTCTCCACAGGCGTTAATTTGGGTATGCCCTACCCTATTTAGACCACTAGCTAAAATATTCAGAGCTGCGTTCGCGTCACGGTCTAATACAGTACCACAATGCAAACAGCAATGGGTTCTCTGGCTCAATGTTTTAATGACTTGCTTACCGCAATGTGAGCAGTTTTGACTTGTACAGTGAGGCGGCACGGCAACCGTGACTTTACCAAACACCTTACCAAAATACTCAACCCAATCTCGAAACATTGACCAACTTACATCACTGATTGACTTAGCTAATTTGTGATTTTTAACCATGTTCCGCACTTGCAAATTTTCATAGGCAATGAGGTCGTTAGACCGAACTACGCACCTTGCTGTCTTAACTGCAAAGTCTTTACGCTGCCTTGATACTTGCAAATGTTTTTTCGCTAACTGCTTTATAGTTTTTTTCCGATTAGCAGATCCTTTCTTACGCTTAGAAACTTTGCGTTGCAACTTTTTTAGTTGCCGCTCTGATTTTCTAAGATAGCGAGGATTGTCTACAACTTGACCATTACTATCGGTATAGAAATGATTCAAACCAACATCTAAGCCAATCGTGGTTTTAGATGGTTCGATCTCTTCTCTACGATCAACATCTACACAGAACTGAGCATAGTAACCATCAGCCCGTCTAACCAGTCTGACTCGTTTAATCTGCTCAATCTGGTAGAAATTTAAGGGGAGCAATGCGATTTTGTGAGGTCTGGTCAAAAACAAGCGATCGCTAAAAATTATATTTAGGTACAAGGTGATTTTATTTGCAAATAAAATACTGATTTACATGAGAATTAATCTTGATGAGATATCTCACAAAGATTGCTAGCAAGTCATTTGACAATTATGTTTAAAAATATCTGCAATCAGTCTTTTATACTGAGTATTAATTATCTCAAGAAGAAATTAAAGACAGGATTAAAGTATAAAATTTATCAAGCAGTTTGAGGTTTAATAAAGGAATTAAAGATAAAAGTACAAAAATTATCCCAACTTCCAGCTACCCATTGACAACGCAGATGTAAGATAATTTCTGCATTTTCTTTCAACCAAAATTTACTATTACCCTTGATTCTTAAGTTGACAACTTGACGGATTAAACTCTCAATTGCCCCACTACCTATTGGTAGTTTTTGGTCTAGTATCTTAGCGTAATTTAAACGCCTTTCACGATAGGCACGTAAAAGGTAATTTCTCTGTATAACCATAGTTTTACAACGCTCTCCCGTGGCTTCAAAGATAAATTCATCCATCTGCCTAATTATGGTCATAGCATTACTTTTTTTTAAATTTCTCCGTGCTTTTTTAAACCAATTATTCCGCTCCTTATCATCACTAAACGCTACATCAGCAAATTTCTGTAGTCGCTCATTAACATGGTAAAAATCAAATAATTGATAAGTCGCATCGGGAGATTTCATTTTTTTTAAAAGAGGTGGAATATGTTTCCAAATCCATTCAGCACCGTCAGCAATTAATAAAACTTGTTTTGCTTGACTAATTCCTAAACTAATCAGATGCATTTCTAAAATTGGTAAAAAGCCTTTATAGTCTTCATAAGTGCCATCATTTACAATCTGGATCTCGTTACTTTTGACTTTTTTTCCCTGTTCATCAACCACATAAATTGTTACTAATTTTGGCTCAACCCATTCCCCTATAAAGCCATGCTTGTTTGTTTTGGGATTTTTTCTACCTTTTTTATTAATCCTAATTTTACTCCTACCACCATCTACAGCAATTACAACCCTCTGGTCTTTAAGTATATTCCCATCAGGTAATTTCCCTTGTTGCAAGTTAGATATTTTAGTTTGACGTAAATCGATGCCGATTTGACCAAATTTATATGTCAATCGTTCAATTCGTTTAACACTAATATTAATTCCCCAATCGTCCAGGATTGTATGTGCAGCTTCAAAAGAACTAGCTATGGCACCACCTAACAGCAATATCTGACCAAACTAATGGAGTTAGTCCCTCTGACATTCCTAACCATTTTAACAAGGGACAGAATCCAACATGAGTAGATTTATTCTTCGCTTTTTTTTCTTTTTTTTGAACAACGTATGGTAATTTGAGGCTTACTACAACATTACCTACTGTTAATATTTCCCTCTTCGTATAACCATGTTTTCGCGTGTCGGTATGCCACCAACCTTTGGTTTGATTAATTGCTGTTTTATGAGCTGACTCTGATTGAGAAAGCTTATGCAATAATATGGCAATACATTGACCTGCTAAAACTAACGCAGCCTGTCTGATTTTTTCTTCTGTTTCTTTAACTATTCTTCCAGACCATTCCTCGATATTTTTAAAATCTAAAAGTTTTGTAACATCCTCTTGAAAATCTGATAATGAATCAGCGAAATTTAGATTCGCAGATATGTTTTTTTCCATAAAGGTAGATACTTCCTATTTCAAAACTATTCCTGAAAGGAAATTTTACCTTTTTTATAGTCGCAACAATTTACAGAAATCTCGTTTTTGGTACAGGTTGTATTTCTACTTAATATTACTAATATTAGTGTATCAAATATTTAGTTAATACGTAAGAAGTGATTAGCGATCGCTTGTTTTTGACCAGACCTCACAAAATCGCATTGCTCCCGTAATCAAATATCGGAGGTACAACAGGTAAAGGCGCAAGTTTCCCAAATTCGGGAAGTGTACTTAGAAAAGCTTTCCCGTACTGACTACAATATAGACCATCTTTCCAGTTACTCCTCAGCCGAGGGTGCGCCTACTCTTACGGGCTGGCGACAGTTGGCGGCGGCATTGTGGGGACAGCAATTGCGGGGTGAAATATCCAGAATGCAGGCTAATGAGAAATCTGGGTTTTATCGCCTTCACTATATGCCGGCACTGGAGATAGTTAAATTCAACTCACTGGATGTTTTACTAGAAGCGGCTTCTGGAAATAATACTTTTTACTGGGGGTACCGCAAAACCGATGGTACGAAAGTTGAGGAGAAGATATCAACCGGGGCTGCTGCTGTTTTGATTTTGGGTAAATTAGAGGCGATTGATTACGCTCAAAACTTGGAATCTCAACCATCAGTTGATCTGAATCAAATGCTAATTCAGATTAAGAATGCTCAAGAACCATATTCCCTTGCACAGGCACAGCTGTTACGGGCGCGGGGATATTTAGACCCAGTAGAGCAGATGGCACAGGTGGCAGACATCCGCGAGAGAATACACCAGAGGGAGGAGCAAAGGCGGATGTATATCCAACAAATGAAGAAGCAATTACCTCAGCCAGTTCCTAATAAACAGCCTGTTAATAAATCGAGGGGATGATGTCATGTATGTCAAGTTTGCTGCTGCGATAATTTGCATAGCTTTGTGTTCGCTCAACGTTGTAGCGGCAGTCAAACGTACCCCTATTCGTACTACCCTTGAAGGTTCAACTCGCACGACGGTCGAGATGATGCCATCTCCCAATTCAGGAGTGCATTGGATGAGTGCAGTTATATTTCTGGCTGGGTTTGCTTGTTTTTTGGGCTGGGGAATTTCTGACTATAACAATGCAATTGAAGAAACAGATGAAGTGTCTGATAACTTGCCTAATCCCGGCAATCAACAACTTCATGTTGGTGTTTCTGATACTGACATTCAGCCTTCTTTAATGCCCCCGGTATCACCTACTCCTAGTATGAGATTAAATAGCGAGTTTTCTGCTAAGAATGTAGTCCAATTTTCTCCTCGTTCTAGTGTTTCTGGGTTAGGGCGAGTACATACAGGGTAAGAGCATCTCAATCAGGCTTGACACAAGGAATCAGAAGAATCTAAAGTATTGTCAATGAAACAACTGAGAACCTGAATCATATAATTGTTATCCATAGCGGTGCGTTTCATTTTTTGACGAAGACTACGTTTGTAGGTCTGTTCACGGTTAAGAGCATTGAGAGCGAAGCGTCGTAAAAGAGCAAAATTTTGGGGACTGTGGAAAGAACGAATGCGACAAGCGTCTTCTGCAAAAGTACAGTCGAGAGTCCAGTGAGCCTCGTTTTCAATGCCCCAGTGTTTTCGGATAGCCCGACCGATAATTTGAGCATCACTGTTTAAAGAAGTGAGATAAAACTGAACCTCACGAGTAGTTTTATTCCAAAGATGACGAACACGGACAACCATAACTAGAGATTGCAAACCTGCCCATAATTTGGGTTGATAAAGCTCACCGATAGCCGCAATGGGTACAGTCCAAACTTCACGAATTTCCGTGCGATGATGTGCTTTTTCAATCCGTTTGTCATAACTAACATTAATCCCCGAAAATTGCTCTGCTTGCGCTTTGTCAAACCATTCTTTGACTTGAGAATAGAGCATGGGATGGTTGGCTTTCAGTGCCAGGACATAATCAGCTTTTTTGGCGATAATCTGTTTGGCAATTTCGGTTTGTGTTCCCATTGCATCAATGGTGATGATACAGCCAGAGATGTCTAGCATTTCTAACAGTGCTGGAATGGCGGTGATTTCATTGGATTTATCTTCTACTTTCACTTGTGCCAACACTAAACTGTGCTCACTCGCCCAGGCACTTATAAGGTGGAGTGCGCTTTGACCTTGATTGCGGTCATAAGAACCCCTAATTGTCTTTCCATCTATGGGGATAATTTCTCCTCCCATGTTTGTGATTAGGGTTTCTACCCATCTCAAGAAACATCGATTTAATGCTTCTGGGTCGATCAACTCAAACACTCGTCGAAATGTATCATCTGAGGGAATACCATTTGGTAATGCCAGAAACTCTTCTAACCATGTTTGCTTGCTGATGCCATAATTCTCGATGTCTTCCCACCCTTGTGCTCCAGCTATGATTGCTAAAATTGCGATGACTAAGATATCTGTGAATTGATGTTTCTTCGTCCGCTCTACTCTCTTGTCTTTGATATCCGAGAAATGCTCAACTAGACTTTGTTGAATACTGCCAATGTCTGCTATTTTTCTTGATTTTGGCTGACAACGAGTATTTTTGACACTATCAGCAGATTTAGTTTCAAAGCCCTCTGACATCAATTTGGCTCCAGGAGATTTTCAATCGAGTAATTGAATTCATCTCATTGATCTTGCTCGGTCGTCAAGTCTATTTTTTACACATTCATTAATACTATCTTCTAGAACTTGTCAAGTTTTCTTTATACCAAATTAGATGCGCTTACCCTGGGCAAGCAAGTGCTGAACTTAAGAAGTACTGGACAAACTTAATTGGTGAATTTGTTAGAGAATGTGAATTTTGTTTGGATAGTACAGTTTGGATTGAATTTCATTGGTATCTCAAAAATTTTGCACGAGATAGTGATAATGTAGCTGCTGCCGCTAAATTTATCATGGATGGGCTGGTTACAGGACGAGCAATTCGTAACGATAACCTGACAGTTATCCAATCACCTGTTGTACATTACTATCATCGTAGTAGTGGTGATGATGGTGTGCTGTTAAGACTTTCACAATCACCTGATTTTTTATTAGATAATTTTATTGTATCTAACCAATTTTCTAGAAAAAGTTTAGAAAGACACATCAAAAAATTACACATTTAATCTCAAACCACTTGTAGTTTATCTAAAGGATAATAGTAATGTTACGTTATAAAGAATATACTTGGTTGATTGGTAAACTAAATGCAGGCAAGAATGTTAATTTATGGGGTAAACAGGATATTGGTAAGACTTTTACTGTTAAAAACTGTTTACTTAAAGATATTACTTTCAGGTCTGTTTATCTCAATCTTGAATATCCTTTTAGTGTGGCTCATCTCTTTGATGTTATTCCTATGAGTTTTGATTTGTACTACCAGCAGGATTGGCAAAATATAGTAAGCGAATTATCTGATGGATTAAATAGACTACTTGTGATTGATAATTTTGATAGATTGCACTTTGTTGGTGATAGTTTTAGCAATGATTTATTGAGATTACAACAGTTAGCTAAACTAGAAAATTTTTCTTTACTATTAATATCTCGGATGCCGCTAAGATGTTTCCACTTTACGGGTTTTGCTAACTGTTTTGAAGAATTGGAATTAAACGAAACTAATACTTGGACTTTTGGAAAGTAGATACATGGCTTTTAGATATCGTTTTTTACTGATATTCTAATCCGGGTATGTTTTTGTTTTATCAAAGTGAACGGCATACTATTATGGTTTATTCAAATTTCTTTATCTTGTTGTATTAAATCGTAAAATTATTACAGTTAAGAAATATATCGGTAATCAAAATGCAGAAAGCGTTTATTTGTCCTAACTTTAGGAGCGATACTTGCTGTTTCTCTATATTGCTTTAGTAATTTCTCAATAAAACCTAAACTGACACAAAATTTGTTTGCTAATTGACGTTGTGATATTCCACCTGACAAGTATGTATCAAATATTTTTTGGCGAAAGTCGAGGGAATATGGTTTCATTTTTACCCTTGAGTAGATACACTGATTTATTTTAATTAGTGTACTTCATTAGACTGGTAAACGCTATAAAAACTTTTTCGCTGACTTAAAGAAAGTTAGTAATTAGTCAGTGCAATAAGAAACATTAAATGAGAATGGACAAAAAACTGACAGGGACTGTATTATCAGGAACATGGCAATTAACGACCAACTACTGCCCACCCTAATAAATGCCCCTGACTTTGAACCAGAGCAGATGGGGGCAAGTTTTTGGTATGAAGCCTACCTGAAACAGAAGCAAGAAAATGTTGAGCTAGAAGCCAAACTCGAACAGGTAGAGAAAGAGTTAGAGCAGCTCTGAGAGATGACTTTCTGCACAAACTTTCGACTCGCCTAATCAAAGAAAACAGCATTATCTGTATTGAAGATTTGCGAGTTGCCAACATGGTTAAAAATCACAAATTAGCCATGAGCATTTCTGACGCTAGTTGGTCTAAATTCGTTGCCATGCTGGAATACAAAGCTAACTGGCATGACAGAATCCTACAGAAAGTTGGTACATTTTACCCTTCATCTCAGACTTGTAATCATTGTGGTTTCATTAACCCATTGGTTAAAGATTTAAAGTTGCGTGAATGGTCTTGCCCTAGTTGTAATAATTACAATTTGAGAGATACAAACGCAGCATTAAATATTTTGGCTGAAGGATTAAGAATTTTGACAGCAGCCGTCGGTGCGCCGGATGCTCTAAACGCCTGTGGAGAACTTGTAAGTCCTGGATTACTCCAGGCAGAGATCGTTGAAGCAGGAATCGCGTGACTTCTAGTCATGCGAGGTTCAAAATTCTTTCTATTGAGGTTGAGCTTCCAAGATGCGTCCTATACTTCTTGGCGATAATGTCGGTAATCCCCTTCGAGTGGCTTCCTCAGCTACCTGCGTATGGTAATGGTGCTTTGAACGACTGGGTTTTCGGTTCTTGCTCCATTCGCTGATTTCGACGATTTTGCTCGCCTCTGTACTTTTGCACTTCTTAGGTCTGCCTACGTTTACACCTAATACCTCGTTAGCTTTTGCGATCGCATCGGTTAAGCCTTAGTTTTGATGCTATCCGGTGTGATGGTTGCATACTGCTGATCAGTCAGGGTTGCTTCTCGAATATTGACTTGTTTTGGCACAATTTTTAACTGGTACAAGAGATCAGCAATCTGCTGTTGCGTCTGCAATACTGACTCATTAATGGGTCGCATATCGTAGCTTCGCCTCTTGAGCATGATTTCCATTGTTGGCACATCAACCTTTAAGTTCGGGGCAAGAATTTCACCCGCCTTTAGCCTGTTTTTATTCGCCCACTCTCCCACCTGATAGTACTCTTCCAGAATGACTTTTAAGAGGAGAGCGTTACAGCACTTTGCAAGTAAATGAAGTACTGCTTGGGGCTACGGTGAATTACCCCCCTTAATCCCCCCGATATATTGGGGGGAAAAAGAAATCTAGTTCCCTCCCCTTTATAAGGGGAGGGTTAGGGTGGGGTATTTTTGTACCTCACCAACTCGCAATCTGCTGTATTGCTAGCAAACTCCCTGGGCATCCCGCAGCACTCGGATCGTTCCTTCTTGTTGAAACTTGATCAGCGTCGGGTCGATCGCCACATAGGCATCAACAGTTTTATTCAAAAACGCCGCCCGTCCATCAGCAACGGTTAAATTCACACCTTGAAAATTTTTCTTTCGATTCAGTTTTCTCTTCTCAAAACAGAACTATTTTCCTGGCTTTCTCCCCTTTCTTTTCAGGCAATATCCTCAAGTAAATTGAGTATTTATACTTAATTTATCGAGCCAAAAGTTTTTTTACGATCTCCTCTCCCGGAAAAACTAGTTATTTTATACTATATTTTGAATTTCAAAATGAGGGTTAATACCCTATTTATTTGAAAATGAGAATTGCTGGCTAGAAATGAACAAAACCAAATAGGATTTCAGAAGATATAGATAGTTACGCAATCGCAATCGCCATTGTTGATTGCTCATTTTTCTTGCGGTGTTTCCAGAACCATTTCTAGTGCTTGAATCAGATTTTTGACCAAGGGAGTTTGGACTATGGTGTAATGATTACCAGGAATTGTACAGATTTTCAGATGATTGATAATAGTGTTCCAACCGGAATTTGAATCTTGAACCTTACACTGATTGTTTTCACTCGCACATATTAATAAAGCTTTGGCAGGGTAAGTTTTTAGTTGGTAATGACGGCAAGCCATGAAATTTGTACAGAAAACATTCCATAATCTTTGTGCCTGCTGTATTTCCATATCACTGGGTAGGATGCCAAGTTGTTGCAGCTTTTCAAGTAAGAGGTTTAATTGATCTAGAGGGTCTAGTTGATACAGTTCCTCCAAGGCGATCGCTAGTTCTTTGCCATAAAGTCCACTTAACTCTTCGATCAGCATCGCCATGAGCATATCCCGATCGATGTCCTCATTTCGATCGACCGCCGTTGGTGGATAACTATCAATTAAAACTAAGGAAGCAACTTGATACCCACTAGCTAATAACTGCTGCGCCATCTCAAAAGCGATGATACCACCACTGCACCAACCAACCAGATAGTAAGGTTCTTGGGGCTGAACTTGCCGTATAGCCTTAATATACTCATCCGCCATCTCCTCGACGCTGGTTAATGGTTGGCGATCGCTCTCAAGACCAAATGCTTGCAATCCATATACTGGGCGAGTGGGGGATAGTTGCCCTGCCATTTCCACATAGCAAAAGACATGACCGCCGCCAGGATGAATACAGAATA
Source organism: Nostoc sp. KVJ3 (assembly GCF_026127265.1). GTDB lineage: Bacteria > Cyanobacteriota > Cyanobacteriia > Cyanobacteriales > Nostocaceae > Nostoc. Next base: position 1,071,471 of record NZ_WWFG01000001.1, on the reverse strand, counting down.
GGGGAGGAAGAGAACCTTGGGGCTGAATAGGGATTAGGGGAGAACCTGTGGAAACTATGATTGGAGCTTGCAGAAGGCTAGCTAGCTGTTCAATGGTTGGCGATTGAAAAAGTGTTGCTAAGGGCAGGGTTTTTTGGAACTTTTGCCCAATTTTGGTCATGAGGCGAACTGCAAGCAGAGAATGCCCACCTAAGTCAAAGAAATTATCCCTGATGCCAATGCGATCGACATCTAGCACCTCTGACCAAATCTGTGCAAGTTGGAGTTCTACAACATTACGGGGAGGAATAAACTCACCCCCTGCTTAGTAGAATGGCTTGGGGATGGTAATGCTTGCCGATTAATTTTTCCGTTGGGGGTTAAGGGCATTTCTTTTAACATGATGAAGCTCGATGGTACCATGTAATCAGGCAGTTTTTGTTTGAGAAATTGGCGCAGTTGCGATTCCTCCAAGCAAGATTTTTTTGAAACTACATAAGCCACAAGTTGCTCTAGCTCCGATGGAGTTTGCCAGACAATCGCTAAAGCTTCTTGAACTTGAGGATGGGAAACAAGAGTTGCCTCAATTTCTGCCAATTCAATCCGAAAACCCCGAATTTTTACTTGATGATCGCAGCGACCCACATATTCAATGTTGCCGTCAGGAAGGTAGCGAGCTAAATCTCCTGTTTTGTAGAGACGCTCATTTGTTTTTTTGCTAAAAGGGTTAAGAATAAACTTCTCTTGGGTCAGTTCGGGGCGATTATGATAGCCTCTGCCTACACCATCTCCACCGACGTAAAGTTCGCCAATAACACCAATTGGAACTGGTTGTAGATATTGGTTGAGAATATAAATTTGAGTATTAGCGATCGGTCGTCCAATTGGAACAGTTTTGGATCTACTAGTGCTTTTCATACCCTGATAAACTAAGATTACTTGCTAGAGAATAATCAATTGATTCTTCTATAATCGCTAATCCTTTGTATAAAGCTTCATTACTGATTGTCAAAGGTGGCAACAGTTTGAGAACTTCATTATGCGAACCAGCAGTTTCGAGAATCAATCCTCGCTGAAAAGCTGTTTGGCTGATTTTTGAGGCAATTTCAGTTGAATGACAAGCAATTCCTTGAATCATACCTCGACCCCGATGCTTGCCATGAAGTGCCGGAAATAAGTCTACTATTTCTTGTAGCTTTTGGGTTAATATGCTGGACTTTTGGTTAATTTCTGTTAATAATTCATTATTTTGCCAATATTCAAGAATAGCAGCCCTAGCTGTCACAAAAGCTAGATTGTTACCGCGAAAAGTACCGTTATGTTCTCCAGGTTCCCAACAATCTAATTGAGGACGAATCAAGAGTAAAGACATTGGGGTTCCATAACCACTAATTGACTTCGATAAGCAGACTAAATCTGGCTTTAATCCAAACTGTTCAAAGCTGAAAAAAGTTCCAGTTCTTCCACACCCTACTTGAATATCATCAACGATCAGTAAAATATCTTGCTTTTGAGTTTGTTGCCAAAGCTGTTTTAGCCATGATGCACTAGCAACATTAATACCACCTTCGGCTTGAACAATTTCTAAAATGACTGCGGCTGGTTTTTCACCAAGGAAGTTTAATTGCTCAAAAAATTTATCTAATTCTTGCCCACATTCATGATGTTGGTTATTAAACGGAATTGAGTAAGAATTTCTGAGTGGAACACCTGAAGCATTTCTATATTTTTGATTGTCAGTAACTGAAAGTGAGCCTAGTGTCATCCCATGAAAACTATTTTTACAATGAACAATGGTTGGTCTTCCTTTAACCTTGCGTGCTAATTTTAACGCTGCTTCAACAGCGTTTGTACCTGTCGGTCCTGGAAACATTACTTTGTAGTCTAGGTTTCTCGGTTTAAGAATCAGTTCTTCAAAAGCTTCGAGAAACTGACCTTTAGCTTGGGTATACATATCTAGACTATGGGTAATGCCGTCCCCTTGAATATAGTCGAGCAGATATTGTTTAAATTTTGGGTTATTATGTCCGTAATTTAACGCTCCAGCACCACAGAAAAAGTCAATATATCTATTGCCCTTTTCGTCAAATATTTCATGTTCTATAGCTTTCACAAAAACTGTGGGAAAGTCTCTACAATAACTCCGAACGTTTGATTCAATACGTGTAAAAATATCCATTTTTTATTATTTAAGCTGTGGGACATTTAACTTACATATTTTTGATTTTGAGGAAAAATCGTTAATCATTTTCCCCTCCTGACGAGGATATTTGTTGGATATATAAAATACTTGTCTCCAGAATAACTCCTAAAGATTTAGTCAATAAAAAAAAATTTTGCTCATCTTCACGATCAAAAGGTATATCACCAATTTTATTGAGGATTTGAGCTACAGCGAATACCTCCTGCTGAGAATTAAATATTGGTAAACATAGAATATTTCTTGTCCTAAAACCAGTTTCCAGATCAATCTTGCAATTAAATCTAGGATCGGTGTAAGGATCGGGAATATTAACACTTCTTCCTGTTGATGCTACATATCCAGCAATTCCGGTATTAAAAGGAATTCTGATACTAATTAATTCTTGGTTTAAACCTATAGCATTTTTAGACCAAAGTTCTTGGCGTTCGCAATCTACAATAAAAAATGTTACTTGTTCTGCCTTGAGAACTTGAGTAATTTTAAGCGATATAACCTTAATAATCCTATCTATTTTATTGTTAAAAGAACGGTCTTTGAATAGATTGACTGTTTGTAATAACTGTTTAAACTCTCGATTTAATTTGTTCAGAAAGTCTGCAAATTTTTCAGTATTTAAGCTTGCAATCATGCTACTAATTTGATTAGTTTCAATATCATTAATTGCTGAGAAAAAATTACTGATGTCGAGTAATAGTTCTCCCTTAGAAACGGATAAACGACCATCTTCTAAACTAATAATGCGATCGGCAATATCAAGAATACGATTATCGTGAGTTACTAAAATTACAGTACATCCTCGCTGTTTCGCTAATCTTTGTATGATATCAACAACATCACGCCCAGTATTTTTATCCAAGGATGCTGTTGGTTCATCTGCTAGAACTATTTTGGGTTCTGTGACTAAGGCTCTGGCGATCGCAACTCTTTGTTTTTGTCCTCCAGAAAGTTGATTTGGATTTCGATACATTTGTTGTCCCAATCCAACTTCTTCTAAAATTATTTCTGCTTTTCGGCGAATTTCTTTTTTAGAAAGCTCTTTATTTAGTAATAGAGAGGTTTCCACATTTTGAACAGCATTTAAAAAAGGGACTAGATTATGATCTTGGAAAATATAACCAAGTTGACGACGTAGTTGTAAAAGTTTTTGATTGCTCGCTTTGAATATCTCTGTCCCTAAAATTTTAATACTTCCTTGTTGAATAGAACGTAATCCTGCTATCAATGTTAGCAAAGTTGTTTTACCTGAACCTGACGGGCCAGACAGAATAACTATTTCTCCTGATTTAACTGTCAGATTTATGTCGAATAAAGTCTGCTTGCGTAATGAACCCTTACCATAATAGTGGTTAATATTATGCATCTCGATAACATAATTAAGTTCCATTTTATAATTCTTTAGCTACTAAATAATTCATTGAAATAATTCTGCTGGATCTGCATCTTTCAGTTTAAAAATGCTCATAAGTGCTGCAAAAATACACATAAATATTGTTAAAGATATGACTGTAAGAATTTTCTCAATCGTTAATATCATTGGCAAACGAGTATTATATTGAATATATTTATATAAGCCTAAGCTGACTACTAATCCGGGGATATAACCGATGATAGACATCAAAAATGATTCTTGTAAAACTAAAGCTATTATATAAAAATTTGTATATCCAATCGCTTTAAATGTTGCATATATAGATATGTAATCCGAAATTTGGGTGAAAATAATTTGGTAGACTATTACTGCTCCAAAGATAAAACCAACTAATGATAAAATATTGAATATTATACCTATGGGAGTTGCCTTTTGCCAATACAATTTTTCCAGTTTTATGAACTCTGCCTTAGTTATTACTTTAACTTGGTAAGATAGTTTTTGATTAATTTTGTCAATCATCTCTTCTGGAGATGCTCCTGGTGTTATGGTTATCAAACCTAAATGTACTTTTTCTATAGGTCTGTTAAAAATATTGGCATAATTTAAGTCGCTAGTAATTAATAATCCATCAGCAGAAAACACTCCTCCTCCAATAGAAAAAAAACCACCAATTTTAATTTGGTTATCTAATAATTCAGTTACAACTGAGCCTGGTTTTTTCAGAGCTTTAAATTTATCTACGATTTCACCATATTCAGGACGAGAAAGGCGGTCGTATAAAAAAGTTTCATCATTTCTAATAACTGATATTTGCTGATTAACTTCAGTCAAATTAAAAGTAGGTTTATCAGGATTAAAAGCAACAACGCCTATATTTTTTTTAGTCTTTAAATCAGGATTTTTAAACCCGGCAAAAGCCACATAAAAAGGATTGACAGAAACTATACCATTAATGGCTGACAGACTATAAATAATCCGGCGAGGAAATGGATTGGTATGGATTGTCCAAAATGACTGAAAATCAGCAGAAAGAATAACTAAATCAGCTTGGAGAGTTTTATGTATAGTGACAGAATCTTCAAAAAGTGCATCTTTTAATCCTGTAGTCGTAAACATCAAAGCTACAGAAAAAGCCACACCGATAATACTGATTATTAAGCGAGACTTTTTATGATTTAACTGGAGCCAAGCTAAAGAAATTGGTGGAAACATTAAACCTATATAGGAATCCTGTTTGATTCCTGAATTTACTTGCGTGGATAGGGAACAGGGAATAGAAAAAAGGGATGGATACGTAGTGAGTCTTATTCAAAAATTAAATAAGAGTCTTAATATATTAAGAATTCGTATCAATTTTTACTTCCACTTGTAAATTAATTAAATGAGCAATTTTATCTGTATAATCTGAATTTATTTTAATTTTAACCTCAAATATTCTAGCGTCCATATCTAAACTAGGATCGTTGTTAAAAACAGCTTTTTTGCCAACTTGTAAGCCAATTTGTTCTACTTGACCCTGTAATTCAAATGGTAAAGATTTACTAGAGATAGCAGCAATTTGGCCTGGCTTAATTTGCCCAATATCAGTTTCATAAACTTCTGCAACCACATACATTTCTTGAGTCTGACCGAAGTCAACAATTCCATCACTACCAATACTTTCTCCTGGCCAAGTGTGAATTTTCAGAATTTGTCCTGAAAAAGGTGCTTTTACATAAGCTAAATCAAGTTCTGATTGAGCTTGCTTCACTTCAACGATCGCTTGCTTCAATTGGGAGGAAGCAACTTCTATATCTACAGGACGAACTTCCTGAAGCTGGTCAAGAATAGCTTGAGCTTGGGCAATCTTTTGCGGAAAAGTTGACAAAATTTGTTTCATTGTGGATTCTGCTTCATTAATTTCCTGCGGCAAAGTTGTCACAATTTGCTCTTGATTGGCTTTTGCTTCTTTCATCTGTTGCAGAGCAGTTTTGGCTTCTAAACATTTACTATCACGAGTAGCATTACTGGTAGCCCCATCTTTAAATAGATTTTCATAACGTTGACAATCAATTTCTGCTTGATTTGAATTTGCTTTTAAACGCATAATCGCTGCTGTGTCAACATCTTTTTGTTTCAGTAATTGAATTTTCAAACGAGCAATTTTAGTTTTTTGGGTAGCGATTTGACCTTGGAACTCAGCTTTTAAGCTAGCAATTGCTGCCTCTTGAGCAGCGATTTCCCCTTTTTTAGCTGTTCCAGCTAGCACTTGATTAAGTTGCGATCGCACAACTTGAACTTTTTGCTCTGCTGCCTTTAACACTGCTTGCTGTTTATCAAAAATATCTAGAATGGCAATGATTTGTCCAAGCTTTACTTGCTCTTGTTCTTTAACTAAAATCCGCATTACCCTACCGCTATAAAGATAGGATGGTCCAGTTAATTTGATAACTGCATTCTTTGGTTCGATTCGTCCGAGCGCTGTCACACTTTTCTGTGATGTTTTTGTGCCTGAGACATTTGCTAGGGTACTCTCTCTTCCATTTGTGGTTGGGGTATTTAATCGCTTGAAGATGAAAAAAATAAGACTAGCTAAAATTAGTGTAGAGATCAAAGTAATAGTTACTGTGGATTTGAAATTGATTAACTTCATTAAGATTGACCATCGGACTACTTTAAATAAATTCGATCTTCAATAATTAATACATCCATGCCTGTTGTCATAAAAACAGCGATCGCATCTTCCACACTATGAACGATCGGTTTTCCCATCACATTGAAACTTGTGTTCAGAATTAGTGGAATTCCTGTTAGTTGAAAAAAAGCTGAGATCAGATCGTAGAACCTGGGATTCCAATCTCGCTTAACCGTTTGAAGCCGACCTGTACCATCAACGTGAACTACACCTGGAACTTTTTCTGCTGCTTGGGGATGAAAGCGTAAAGCACGCTCCATATAAGGAGTTTCTTGATAATTCTCGAAATATTCAGCACCATATTCATGCAAAATAGCTGGAGCAAATGGGCGAAATTCCTCCCGATATTTCACTTCTACATTCAGCCGTAATTTAATATCAGGCAACCTGGGATCGGCAAGAATCGAACGGTTTCCTAAAGCTCTAGGGCCAAATTCTGCCCTGCCTTGCATCCAGCCAATAATCTTACCCTCGGCCAAAAATTGTGCCGCCTTTTGAGAGACTGTTTCGCCACATTCCAACGGAACTTTTTTGAGTCGGCTATATTGCTCTAAATTACTCAAGGTTTTCATTGATATTGTTGAACCCAGGTAAGGTGATTGGAGCTTTGCAGGTTTTTTATTCTGGGGAGGGCGATCGCTATAGTAAGCAAGTAGAGCCGCACCAACGGCATTACCGTCATCTCCGGGCGCAGAAAAAACATAACAACTCTTAAACTCAGGCACTAATTCTAGTACCTGACCATTAAAAGCTGAATTGAGCGCACATCCACCAGATAGGACAAGACGATCAGATGGACAAATCTCATAAGCACTTTTGAGTAAATCTGTCATTAATTCCGAGAAAACAAGTTGACCTGTATAGGCAAGATCGGCAGCATCGTAGGGATTATCCCAACGCTTTAATATGTAATGATTTAATGTTGATTCATATTGTTGAATTAGTTGTTTATTCTTGTATATAAATCCCCCATCTTTTACTTCCATTAGCCCTTTGAGTGAATCATAGAGAGTCTGATTCAGCTTGCCGTAGGGTGCTAACCCCATTACTTTCCATTCTTCCCCTTTGATAGAATCGAATCCACAAGCGTTACAAAGTTTAGCAAAGAAGACTCCTAAACTGGGTATGGAAGGCTTTATCCTTGGAATGGGCTTGAGAGTGCCGCGATCGTAATGGAATATAGCAGTGGATGAACCTTCACCATAGCCATCGGCAATCACACACAATGCTTCCTCAAAAGGGCTACTGTAACAAGCTGCCGCAGCATGGGTCAGATGATGATCGAATGCCTTACGAGTCACCTGCAAACGAGAATTAATTTGAGGATTTATTTGATTTTTTAATAAAAACACAAATTCTGTATTTAAGCCTAGATTTTTGGCAGTACCAGAAATTAACAATTGTGAAAATGGAGCAGGTAGAGGTGTTTCACTAGATAATAAACCTAACAAAAGTTGAATAACTGGATTTTGGAACAACGAATTAAAGTAAAAGAATTCCGCTTTTCGGAGAGTTGATGGCTGCCACGTACTTGCTAAAATTAAATCGGCATCTTTTTCACAATAGGTGTTAAGCAACTCACTCATCCGGATCAGATCGTCTGGAGGGCTATACCATGCCCGTTTATTTTGCAGGTATCTTTCCGCAGCTTCGGCGAATACTACCTCTCCATTAGAGTTAACAATTGCCAAAGCTGGATCGTGGCAACTACACGATAACCCAATATAGTTTCTAGGCATATAAATTTGCTTATACAGGAATCCGATTTGATTACGAACTTATTTGCGTAGTAAGGGAACAGGGAACAGGCTTGCCGTGACTTGTGCCGAGCATCTCGACTTCACTTGATGGAACCGGAGCCGAGGTAGCGTAGCCGAACGGGAACAGGGAACAGATATGTAATGAGTTTTTTAAAAAATCAAATACGAATTTTATAAATTCAATGTATTCGCAGGTGCTTGAAAAGTCGCAGAGGTTGTCAAAAAGTTTTTCCAACATACTCTGTGAATAAACTTTCCTACCGAAGTATTACAAAAATTTACTGATTTTATAAATAAATAGAGTCAAATATTTCGATATGTTTCTAAATATTACATTTAAGAAAAGTTTCTACTGATAAATAGAAAAGCACAATATAACAAGGTTTGTATCTTAGGTTACTAAGAACACACTTGTAACGAGCTATATGACAGTAGGAATTGTGTTTTTGGGATGTAGTCAAAAAGCTTTTGTAGGCCAAAACATTCATCCAGAAAAAACAGATATCCTAGTTAGCTTCAACCAAACAAGGTTAATGCGAATAAATAGGCTCGCTGCTACTTTAATGGTCGCCCGGTAAACAGAGTCAATGGCTTTTATTTCAGATGGCTTAAGCAGTTCTGGGCGTAAATCTTCTACTTTAGTTGATTTATTACGCTACAGAGCAGACGATCGCCCTAACCAAACAGCCTACACTTTTCTAGTGGATGGGGAAGCTGAAGAAGTTAGTATTACATATCAAGAGTTAGATATCAAAGCACGGGCGATCGCGCAAGTGCTAATTTGTCAGTTTGCAGACAAATTAAAATCTGTTGGAACTACTAGAGAGCGGGTTTTGCTGCTGTATCCACCAGGATGGGAATTTATCGCCGCGTTTTTTGGGTGTTTGTATGCAGGAGTCATCGCTATCCCCGCTTATCCACCCCGACGCAACCAACAGCTAACTCGGTTAAAAGCTATTATTCAAGATGCCCAAGTATCTCTAGCCCTTACCACTAGCTCGATTGCGGCTAACTGGGAAAGCTACCAAGCAGAACTCAAACCATTAAATTTACACTATTTAGTTACTGATAATATCTCTAACAATCTTGCTGATGATTGGGTTCCTCCCCAAATCAAAAGTGAATCACTAGCATTTCTACAATATACTTCTGGTTCTACAGGCTCACCAAAAGGAGTGATGGTGAGTCATGGAAATTTGCTCTACAACGAAGAAATGATGAAGAGAGCAGCCCAACATACAGAAAAAAGCATAATTCTCGGTTGGTTGCCACTCTATCATGACTTGGGACTGATTGGGAACGTACTCCAGCCGTTATATGTAGGTGTACCTGGCATTCTCATGTCACCTGTTGCATTCTTAGAGAAACCCGTTCGTTGGCTCTTGGCAATTTCCCGCTACAAAGCAACCACCAGTGGCGCTCCTAATTTTGCTTACGATCTGTGTGTTAACAAAATTACTCCCCAACAGAGAGAAAATCTGGACTTGAGTAGTTGGGAAGTGGCTTTTAACGGTGCTGAACCCATCCGTGCAGAAACACTAGACCGATTTGGACAAACTTTTGCGCCTTATGGGTTTCGCCCTGAAGCATTCTACCCTTGCTACGGTATGGCAGAAACAACTTTATTGGTTTCTGGGGGTCTGAAAAATGCTGCCCCGTTTGTCGTTACTATTGATACGACTGAATTAGCAAAAAATACTGTAAAAATTACCAATGAGGCAGAAAAAGCCAAAAAAATTGTTAGTTGTGGTCAGAGTTGGTTAGAGGAAAAAATAGCGATCACTAACCCGGAAACTTTAACCTTGTGTCCACCTGGAACAGTTGGAGAAATTTGGGTGGCTGGACAAAATGTCGCTGGGGGCTATTGGGATCGACCTGAAGAAACAGAAAAAATTTTCCATGCTTATACAGCAGATACTAATGAAGGGCCATTTCTGCGAACCGGGGATTTAGGATTTTTGCAGGACGGGGAATTATTTGTCACAGGTCGGATTAAAGATATCATCATCATCCTGGGACGCAACCATTATCCTCAAGATATCGAACAGACAATTGAGCAAAGTCATCCAGCATTACGACCAACTTGTGGGGCAGCGTTTTCAGTTGAAATTAACAGTGAAGAAAAGTTAGTTCTTGTTCAAGAAATAGAACGAACTTATCTCCGTAAACTCAATCAAAATGAAGTTATCGGTGCAATTCGTCAAGCCGTATCTGAGCAACACGATCTACAGGTTCATGCAGTCTTGCTGTTAAAAACAGGCAGTATTCCCAAAACTTCTAGTGGTAAGATTCAGCGTAGTGCTTGCCAGTTGGCATTTCTAAATCACAGCTTAGATGTTGTAGCAGAATGGCGAGCAAATCTTCATCAATCAGAAACATCTTCAGCAAATTATTCAAAACATTACAGCCAAAAAGATATCGAAGCTTGGTTAATTTTAAAAGTTGCAGAACAACTAAAAATTGCTCCCGAACAAATTGATATTCAGCAACCATTAGCTTACTACGGTCTGAGTTCATTAGTAGCTGTAAGCATTGCTAGTGAGTTACAAGAATTGTTGGAGCGACAACTTTCTCCTACTTTATTGTATGATTACCCCAGCATTGAAACCCTATCTCAACATTTAGCTTCGGACTTTCAAAGTGAAGCCAATCCAAAATCTAAAATCCAAAATCCAAAATCGGATAATAGTAATGCCATAGCTATTATTGGTATGGGTTGCCGTTTTCCGAAAGCCGAAAACCCCGAAGCCCTTTGGGAGTTACTACATCAGGGAATTGATGCTATTTCCGAAGTTCCACGATCGCGTTGGAATGCCAGTAACTCCCAAGTCCGTTGGGGTGGTTTTCTGGAACAAGTTGATCGCTTCGATCCGCAATTTTTTGGGATTTCTCCACGAGAAGCCGAGAGCATTGACCCCCAACAACGGCTACTACTAGAAGTAACGTGGGAAGCCCTAGAAAACGCATCTCAAGCACCAGATCGACTTGCAGGAAGTCATACAGGGGTATTCATTGGCATCAGCAATAACGATTATTCCCAGTTACTAGCAAATTACGCAGATGGCAATACCTATTCTGCAACTGGTAATGCTTTAAGTATTGCCGCTAACCGGATTTCCTATCTATTAGATTTGCACGGGCCTAGCTGGGCAGTAGACACAGCTTGTTCATCATCATTAGTAGCTGTTCATCAAGCTTGCCAAAGTTTAAATCAAGGGGAATGCCAGATGGCGATCGCTGGAGGAGTAAATTTAATCTTGACTCCCCAATTGGCGATCGCATTTGCTCAGGCAAACATGATGGCTAAAGATGGTCGTTGCAAAACCTTCGATGCGAAAGCTGATGGTTATGTTCGGGGGGAAGGCTGCGGAATCGTCATTCTCAAACGCCTTGATGATGCGCTGCGAGATGGAGACAATATCCTGGCTACGATCCAAGGTTCAGCAGTTAATCAAGATGGTCGTAGCAATGGCATCACCGCACCTAATGGACTTGCTCAACAAGCAGTCATCCAGCAAGCTTTAGCTAACGCAGGGGTTTTGCCATCACAAATTAGCTATGTAGAAGCTCATGGCACAGGGACATCCTTGGGAGATCCCATAGAGGTTAATGCTTTAAAAGCAGCGCTGATGTTAGATCGCTCGCCAGATCGGGACTGTTGGCTGGGATCGGTGAAAACTAATATTGGACATCTAGAAGCTGCGGCGGGAATTGCTGGTTTAATCAAGGTGGTATTGTGCTTGCAGCACCAGGAAATTCCACCCCATCTGCATCTGGATCAGATCAATCACCTGATTTCCCTAGCAGAAACACCCTTATCAATTCCGCTCCAGCCTCAACAATGGTTGGAAGAGAAGCAGCCACGTTTCGCCGGTGTATCTTCATTCGGCTTCGGCGGTACGAATGCCCATGTAATTTTAGCAGCAGCACCGCAAACAGCCCAGCTAGGATCGGGATTAGAACGCACTCAACATCTATTCACCCTCTCAGCCAAAAATGAACAAGCTTTGCGGGAACTGGTAGAAAGTTATCAAGTATTTCTCTCCTCAAATTTCCAGATATCCCTGGCAGATATTTGCTTTACAGCTAACAGTGGGCGATCGCATTTCGACTACCGTTTAGCTGTTATTGCTGAATCTATCGAACAGTTACAAGAAAAACTAAAAACGACCGAATTTGTAAACATCAAAGTACACAGTAAAAAGTCAGACAAAATAGCTTTTCTCTTCACAGGACAAGGCTCTCAGTATATTGGTATGGGGCGCGAACTTTACGAAACCCAGCCAACTTTCCGCCAAACTCTCGATCGCTGCGATGAAATTCTGCGCCCCTATTTAGAAAAATCCCTACTCAGCGTCCTTTATTCTTCTCCAGATGAAACTTCTCTATTAGATCAAACCGCTTATTCCCAACCAGCTTTATTTGCCTTGGAATATTCCTTAGCCCAGTTATGGCGATCGTGGGGCATTATTCCAGATGTAGTTATGGGGCATAGCGTGGGTGAGTATGTCGCTGCTTGTGTAGCTGGTGTTTTCAGTTTAGAAGCTGGTTTGCAGTTGATTGCTTATAGATCCCGCCTGATGCAAGCATTACCTGATACTGGAGAGATGGTTGCAGTGTTGGCTGATGAGAAATTAGTTCACACAGTTATTCAACCTTACTTAGAAGAGGTGGCAATTGCTGCTGTTAACAGCCCGAATAATACTGTTATTTCTGGAAATACCTCAGCCATCAGAGCAATATCTACCAAACTACACACACAAGGCATTGAGACTAGAAAGTTAAACGTTTCTCATGCCTTTCACTCCCCCTTAATGTCACCGATGTTGGCGGAGTTTGCACTCTTAGCCGCAGAGGTTAACTACTCACTACCAAGCATCAAGTTAATTTCCAACCTCACAGGTATTTTCGCCACTGAAGAAATCCAAACTGCTGATTATTGGGTAAATCATATCTCTCAACCCGTCAGATTTGCCCAGAGCATGAACACTCTGCATCAACAGGGTTATGAAGTGTTTGTGGAAATAGGAGCCAAGCCCATTTTACTAGGGATGGGACGAGAGTGCCTACCAGCAGGAGTGGGAGTTTGGCTGCCTAGTCTGCGTTCAGGGCGATCGGACTGGCAACAGATGCTCGCCAGTTTAGCCGAACTTTATCTTCAGAGTGTAAAAGTAGACTGGCATGGCTTCGAGAGAGACTATTCGCAACGACGGAAAGTAGCTTTGCCGACTTATCCTTTTCAACGGCAAAGGTTTTGGTTGGGTTCAGTTTCTCAGCCAGCGACCCAAAATCAGCTTATTCACCCGCTCCTGGGTCGAAGACTGCGTTCCGCATCGAAAGACATTCAGTTTGAATCCCAACTGAGTGCTACGGCTCCAAATTACCTGGGCGAACATCGCGTTTTTAGCCAGCCGCTTTTCCCCGCCACAGCCTATTTAGAAATGGCCTTGGCTGCTGGTGCTACTCTGTTTCAAACCCATCGGTTGATGCTTGAGGATGTGGTAATTCTACAAGGGTTGGTGCTGCCAGAAACAGATTTTAAAACATTGCAAACCATCCTCACTCCCTTAGAAAATGACGCTTATCTATTTCAGATTTTTAGTCTACAGTCTGAAGAAAATCCTGAATGGCTGCTGCACGCTCAGGGGAAAATCTGCCGATCCACTGTCGATGTTACTAGGAACATAAATATTGAAAATTGTCAAGCAAATTGTGAGCGATCGCTAGCAGTCGATCGCTTTTATGAAAATTTTCACCAGCGAGGAATTGATTATGGTGCTAGCTTCCAAGCCATCCAAGGTTTAGATTGGGATGGTCAGCAAGCCTTGGGCACAATTGAATTATCAGCAGAACAATTTGTAGAAGCAACCGATTATCAAATACATCCGGTGCTATTAGATGCCAGCCTGCAAGTTCTTGCTGCCTCTGAAAATGAACAAAGTGCAGAGCAAAAAACTTATCTTCCAGTCGGTATCGATCGCTTGCAGGTTTACCATCGTCCTAGTCAGCGCCTCTGGGCAATGGGATCGCTTACTTCAGAACAAACTGGTCAAGTCACCCTGTTTAGTGCTGAAGGAGAAACCATTGCGACTGTAGAAGGTTTGCGAGTCAAAGCCTTAGCACGGCTCGATACTCCACAAGAGGATATTACAGATTGGCTCTATCAAGTGGAATGGCGAGTCAGAGCCAGATTTGGCCAATGGCGATCGCTTAAATCCTTGCTGACTCCAGCATCTATTCAACAAAAACTGCAACTTAGCATCCCTCAATTAACAGCTAAAAGTAACTGGGAGGATTATGGTAACTTCCTCAACCAACTAGAAAACCTCAGCATTGAATTTGTACTGCAAGCCTTTGAAGAGATGGGCTGGCTATGGCATCTAGGCGATAACTTTTCTACAGAAGCGATCGCCAAACGGTTAGGAGTCGTTTCGCAGCATCGGTTACTTTTACAACGCCTGTTGCAAATGCTCGCTGAAGTTGAAGTTCTACAGTTAGTTGGAGAACGATGGCAAGTCATCCGCATCCCTGAAAAAGTCACTCTTCAAAAAGCGATCGCCACATTACGCGATCGCTTCCCTGGTACTGATGCAGAACTGACATTGATGGAACGCTGTGCTTCTAAACTGAGTGCCGTACTGCGGGGCGCTATAGATCCGGTGCAATTGGTGTTTCCAGGTGGAGATACGACCGCAGCGACTCGATTTTATCAGGATTCGCCTGGGGCAAAAGTCATGAATAGTTTGGTGGCAGAGGCGATCGCGATCGCTCTAGAACAGCTACCTGGCGTTCGAGGAGTGCGGCTGTTAGAAATTGGTGCAGGTACGGGAGGCACAACCCACTATATTCTGCCGCAGCTTCATCCCGCACAAACCGAGTACGTGTTTACAGATATAGGGGCATTATTTACCAGTCAAGCCCAAGAGAAGTTTCGAGATTATCCTTTTATCCGCTATCAAAAGCTCGACATCGAGCAGTCGCCATCTGAGCAAGGATTTGCCTCTCATCAATATGATGTCGTCATTGCTGCCAACGTCCTACACGCGACAACATCCCTTCGCCAAACCTTAGAACATATACGGCAGTTGTTGGCCCCAGGAGGTCAGTTAGTTTTGTTGGAAGGCACTCGTCGCCAGCGATGGGTAGATTTAATCTTCGGACTTTTGGAAGGGTGGTGGAAATTTCAAGATTTTGATATCCGCCCCGACTATCCTTTAATCAGTGCCGAACAGTGGCAACAATTGCTTGCTGAAAGTGGTTTTTCGCAGGTAGCAGTCATTGTTAAAGGGAACAGGGAACAGGGAATAGGGAACAGGGCTTCTAACCCTTTAGTGGATCGAGGGAAGGAACAAGTAACAATTTCCGCATCTAACCAAAAATCTTCACTGTTGCCCGTTGCCAGTTCCCTGTTCCCTTTAAAACAAGCTTTAATTGTGGCTCAAGTTTCAGAATCTCCCATATCTCAGGTTAGTTTAAAGCATCACAATTGGCTGATTTTTGCGGATCGAGGAGGTGTAGCTGAACATTTAGCCGCGCAACTGAAAGCGCAGGGAGACATCTGTACCTTAGTTTTTCCTGGAGAAAAATATCAGGAAATTGCACCAGCCACATTTGTAATTAACTGCGATCGCCCAGAGGAATTTCTGCAACTCATCAGCAGTCAGTCACAAGATATTTACGGTATCATCCAATGTTGGAATCTCGATCGACCTGAAGCAGTAGCTTTTGAAAAGGGATGCAAAACGACTTTATTCTTAGTGCAAGCGTTAGGCAAAGCTGGATTAGCACAGTCCAGATTGTGGCTTGTAACTTGCGGAGCGCAACCTGTACCCACAGGTGATTCTGAAGACTATCCAGAAGTTTTGGCAGTTAGTCAATCTTCTGTGTGGGGGATGGGGAAAGTCATTGCCCTAGAGCATCCAGAATTAAAGTGTGTATGTATCGATCTCGACCCCAAAACACCCTCACAAGTGCAAGCACAAGCATTACAGGCGGAAATTTGCTCGGAAGATATCGAAGATCGAGTAGCATTTCGGAGGGGATTACGTTACGTTGCCAGACTGGGGCGATATCAGGAGGCAGGAGGCAGGAGGCAGGAGGCAGGAGGCAGATCGCGCAGCGTGTCGTAGACAAGGCAGAAGGCAGGAGTCAGGAGTTACAGAAATTAATCCAAAATTTCCGACTGACAATGCAAGAGCGAGGAATCCTCGAAAACTTACAGTGGGAACCAATAAATCGCCGTCCTCCAAAATCAGGAGAGGTAGAAATTTGCGTACAAGCCGCAGGTTTGAATTTTTTGGATGTCATTGCTGCGTTAGGATTGCTCCCTGAGCAAGTAGATGGTGTGTCTCAACAGCATTTACTAGAAACAACAGGTTTTGGTGGGGAGTGCGCGGGCGAAATTGTTGCCATTGGCGATCGCGTTACCGGCTTGGCGATTGGAGATCCAGTAATAGCGATCGCTCATGGTAGTTTCAGCCGCTTTGTTACGGTTGATGCAGCTTATGTGGTTGCCAAACCAAAGAACCTCAGCTTTGAAGCTGCTGCTGCCATTCCGGTTAATTTTTTGACTGCCTACTATGCGTTCCATCATGCCGGGAAAATTTGTACAGGCGATCGCATTCTCATCCACGCCGCCGCCGGAGGTACTGGGATGGCTGCCGTGCAAATTGCCCAACAATTAGGAGCAGAAGTATTTGCCACTGCTAGTCCTCCCAAATGGCAAGCTCTCAGAAATATGGGCGTGCGGCACATTATGAACTCCCGTACCAGCGAGTTTGTAGAGACAGTGCAGCAAATCACCCAAGGGCAGGGCGTTAATTTGGTACTTAATTCTCTTACTTCTGGCGATGCTATTGCCCATAGCCTAGCGGTGATTCATCCCCACGGTCAATTTTTGGAAATTGGCAAACGGGGAGTTTGGGACTCTCAGCAGGTGGCACAAGTCAGACCTGATGTGGCTTACAAAGTTATCGATCTGGTACGTGTTTCTCAGGAGCAACCAGAATTAATCCAATCCATACTGCGGGAATTAGTCGAGCAATTTGAAAGCGGATTACTCCAACCTCCCCCACTCAGAATATTTCCGATTCAGGAAGTGGTGAATGCTTTTCGTTATATGCAGCAAGCCAAGCATATTGGCAAGATTGTCATCAGTTTGTCCTCGGAAGTTTTAGAGGTAAAAAATTTAGCATTTACAGATAAATTTCATGGTGATAGCACTTACTTAATTACTGGGGGATTAGGAGGTTTAGGATTACTCATAGCCCGTTGGCTAGTAGAGCAGGGAGCTAAAAACCTAGTATTAGTAGGGCGTAAGGGGGTTCGGGATGTGAATCAGACCCAGATGAAGGCGCTGGAACAAGCAGGCGCTAAAGTTGTTATCGCTCAAGTTGATGTGTCTGATATGACAGCGATGCAGCAATTGTTCTCAGAAATTCAACAGTCACTTCCCCCGTTACGGGGTGTGATTCATTCCGCAGGTGTGTTGGCGGATGGGGTGCTGCAACAGCTTTCTTGGCAACGCTTTGAATCGGTAATGGCTCCTAAAGTGCAAGGGGCATGGAATTTGCATCAGTTGACCGAGCATCAACCGTTGGACTTTTTTGTACTCTTTTCTTCTGCTGCCGCTTTACTGGGTTCTCCAGGTCAAAGCAACCACGCAGCCGCCAATGCTTTTTTAGATGCCTTAGCTGCTTACCGTCGAGCAAATGCACTGCCTGGATTGAGTATTAACTGGGGCGTGGTGGCAGAAGTTGGCTCTGCTGCCCAACGGCAGGTAGATGAAAGGGCGCAGCAGCGAGGAATTGGCACGATCGCCCCAGAAAAAGTCTTAGCAGTGTTGGAACAACTCTTGCTGAATAGCTCCCGTGCCACGGTTGGGGTAGTGCCGATACACTGGCAAAAATTTTTAGAGCAGTCGGCTGATTCGCCGTTTTTTGCAGATTGGCGAGAAACATCTGAATTGCGGCCGCATCTTACCTCTGCATTTCGTCAACAGTTAGCAGCAGCAGCTCCTAGCGATCGCCGAGAACTATTAGTTGCCCATATCCAGCGACAGATAGCTCAGGTACTAGGTTTCCCATCATCCGCACAGATAGGTTTAGAGCAAGGTTTTGTGGAGTTGGGAATTGATTCTCTCACTGCTGTGGAATTACGAAATCGCTTGCAAACTAGCTTAGAGTGCGCGATCGCCTCAACTGTAATGTTTGATTATCCCACGGTGGGAGCATTAGTTGATTATCTCATGGGGAAAGTTTTGGGATTAAAAGCTGCTGATATTGTTCTTGACGAAGAACTTGAAGAGACTACAATGGAGCGGTCGCTTTTGGCTAGAACCCAAGAGCTTTCGGAGGCGCAATTAGAAGAGTTCATCAACCAAAAGCTAGATCGGCTGATTCAGGAGAATGCCAATGGCTAAGATTTCATCCCAGAACATTGAAAATCTAACTCCCCTGCAACGGTCTTTTTTGGTGATTGAGCAGTTGCAAGGCAAGCTTGACGCGCTGACAGCCTCTCAAAAGGAACCGATCGCTATTATCGGCATGGGCTGTCGCTTTCCGGGTGGTGCCGATACTCCTGAGCTATTCTGGCAGTTATTACGCCAAGGTATCGATGCGATCGCCGAAGTTCCGAGCGATCGCTGGGATGTGGCAGCTTACTACGACCCCAACCCAGAAGCACCAGGAAAAATGTCTACGCGCTACGGTGGCTTTATTGAAAATTTAAAGGCATTTGACGCCCAATTCTTCGGCATTTCCCCTCGTGAAGCCCTCACCCTTGATCCTCAGCAACGGTTACTGTTGGAAGTCAGTTGGGAAGCTCTGGAAAATGCCGGATTAAATCCTCAACAGCTTGTTAAGACTCAAACAGGTGTATTTGTAGGCATTTCTACGAATGACAATTACCAACGTTTATTGAGCCAAGATGTTACTGAGATAGATGCCTATCTAGCTACAGGCAACGCCCACAGTGTAGCCGCCGGCAGAATATCTTACATTTTAGGCTTGACTGGTCAGAGCCTTGCTGTCGATACAGCCTGTTCTTCCTCGTTAGTGGCGACTCATTTAGCTTGCCAAAGTCTGCGTCAGCGAGAAAGCAATTTAGCGATCGTTGGCGGGGTCAATCGCTTGATTTCGCCAGAATTTACCATCAACCTTTCTCAAGCGCGGATGCTCTCAGGCGATGGCCGCTGCAAGACCTTTGATGCGCGTGCTAATGGCTTTGTCCGTAGTGAGGGGTGCGGCGTAATTATCCTCAAGCGGCTCTCGGATGCAGTGACAGATGGCGACAATATTTTGGCAGTGATTCGGGCTTCAGCAATCAACCAAGATGGTCATACTAGCGGATTAACTGTTCCCAACGGCCCTTCTCAGCAAGCGGTTATCCGTCAGGCACTAAACAACGCTGGAATCAAACCAGACCAGATCGGCTACATCGAAGCACACGGAACCGGAACTTCTCTTGGCGATCCGATTGAAGTAACAGCGCTAGGAGCAGTTTTTGGCGTTAGTCACTCTCAGCAACACCCCTTGATAGTTGGCTCAGTTAAAACTAATATCGGTCATCTGGAAGCAGCCGCCGGGATTGCTGGACTGATTAAGTCGGTTCTACAACTGCAACATGAAGAAATTGCTCCGCACCTACATCTCAAACAACCCAATCCTTATATTAACTGGTCAGAATTGCCGATTCATGTACCAACTCAACTCATACCCTGGTCGAAGGGGAATCAGCCCCGTTTGGCAGGAGTTAGTTCTTTTGGATTCAGTGGCACTAATGCTCATGTAATTGTCGAAGAAGCACCATTAAAGGAGCAGGGGAGCAGGGGAGTAGAGGAGCAGATGAGTAATTCTGAGCGTCCCTATCATCTCCTGACTTTATCCGCTAAAAGTGAGTTAGCACTCCGGCAGCTTGTTTCTCGTTATCACGATCGCATTACCAACCATTTTGATGATGATTTAGGCGACCTCTGTTTTACAGCTAATACCGGGCGATCGCACTTTGATTATCGGCTGGCAATTGTGACTAGCGACCTGACTGACTTGGGTGAAAAATTGCTACGCCTGGATGCAGAGCAATTTACTCTGGCAGCAGGATTGCCGAAAGTGGCTTTTTTGTTTGCAGGTCAGGGGTCAGAATATGTAAACATGGGACGGCAGCTTTACGAAACCCAGCCAAAGTTTCGAGAAGTTTTACAGCAATGCGACACTCTCCTGCAACCTCATTTACATAAATCACTGTTATCTGTAATCTATCCAGAGGTAGAAGAAGAGTCACTTTTGGATCGAACAGTCTACGAACAACCAGCGATTTTTGCCTTGGGATATGCGATCGCTCAAGTGTGGCAATCTTGGGGCATCAAACCCGATGTAGTGATGGGTCACGGTGTCGGTGAGTATGTTGCCGCTTGTGTAGCTGGGGTTTTTTCCCTAGAAGATGGTCTCAAGTTAGTTGCAACTCAGGGACGGCTCATGCAACAGTTAGCATCCGGCGGCGTGGCAGAATTCGAGCAAGTTGCTTGCCAAGTCAATTACGCCCAACCGCGCATCAAGTTCATCTCTAGCATCACAGGAGCGATCGCCACATCTGAAGTCACAACACCTGAATATTGGTGTCGCCACATTCTCTCACCTGTGAACTTTGCTGTCGGCATGGCAACTTTAGCTCAACAAGGTTATGAAGTATTTCTAGAATGCAGTCCCAAGCCTGTCCTGTTAGACATAGGACGTGAGTGTTTCCCACTAGAGCGAGGGACTTGGCTACCATCCTTGGGTAATGGGCAAGAAGATTGGCAACAAATGCTCTCCAGTTTGGGTGAATTGTATGTGCGTGGAGCAAAAGTTGATTGGCATGGATTAGAGTGCAACCACCATCGCCGCAAAGTTGTGCTACCTACCTATCCGTTCCAACGCCAAAACTATTGGATTGAAACCAAACCCACCAGCCCCAAACCGTTATCTCGCTATGAATTTTCTCATCCCTTGCTAGGTCGAAAATTGCAGGTGGCAAGAATTCAAGAAATTGTCTTTGAATCTTGCTTAAGTTCTGAAAACCCAAGTTATTTAGGAGATCATCGAGTTTTTGGGCAGATGATATTGCCAGGTGCCGTTTATCTAGAAATGGCGATCGCTGCTGGTGCTGCTGTTTTCCAATCTGATTGTGTAGTACTAGAAAATGTGGCGATCGAACAACCCCTGATTTTCTCCTCTGGACAAAATCAAACCTTGCAATTGATTTTGACTCCCAACGCCGGACAAAGTTACCATTTTGAAATTTGCAGTCTGAATCGATCACCAGCAGCACAGGAATCTTCGTGGATTATTCATGCTACAGGCACTGTCTTGCCCGGTCAAGCTGCATTCCCGACTGTTGACTTGGCAACTTGGTCAAATCGAGTCGAATCAGCCTTAGAGGTCGTTGAAAGCGAGAATTTTTACCAGCGTTCTCAACAGCAAGGAATGGAATATGGCTCTTATTTTCAAGCCTTAAAGCAAGGGTGGGTGGAAGCAGAGCAGGGTTATGCTCAACTGCAATTACCAGCAAATCTGGAAACTGAGGGCTATCAAATTCATCCAGTTCTGCTCGATGCCAGTTTCCAATGGGGGAGTGCGGCTTTCACACAGGCACTCTTAGCAGATGATGAAACATCTCTGTATTTGCCTGTGGGTATTGAGCGTCTGTACTTTTACAGACGATCTGGGCATCAACTTTGGGTACAAGCTAAAAAAAGATCCGCTAGCCAAAGTGCAATCGGCTACGCTGCGCCAGAAGCGATCGCCACCGATCTCCAGTTAGTCGATTCGAGTGGGGCGGTGGTGGTTCAAGTTGAGGGACTTTCTATGCGCCGAACAACACCCCAATCACTACAACGTATGCTGAAAGAAGATTTCAGCGATTGCCTCTATGAGGTTTGCTGGCAAGCTAAAGTCCTACCTAAAAATCTCATACCTGAAAGAGTGGAGGGTTACTGGTTGATCTTTGCAGATGGCTCTGGACTAGGAGAGCAACTGGCGCAACATTTAGTCCAACAGGGAAAGGATTATGCGATCGCCATACCTGGAGAAACCTATCAACAACTTGATGACAAACACTACCAAATCAATCCTTTAAAACCGACTGATTTTCATAGCCTGTTGCTAACACTCCCCAAACCGCTACAAGGGGTGATTCATCTATGGTCTTTGATCGGAGATCCGGTTGAGCAAATCGATCTGGATAAGTTGAGGCGATCGCAAGAACTAAGTTGTGCCAGTGTGTTACATCTGGTTCAATCCTTAACGGAAAATCATCAATCTGACTCTATTCAACTTTGGTTAGTTACCAAGGGATCTCAGGTAGTCGAACCATTCAAGGGAATAAGGAATGGGGAACAGGGAATTGTTAAAGTTCAAGTTCAGCAAGCACCATTATGGGGATTGGGACGAGTAATTGCCTTGGAGTATCCCGATCTACCTTGCTATCGGCTCGACCTCGATCTAATGGCAACAAGTGTAGCAGACGCAACCGCGATCGCCCAAGAAATCTTTGACTCCGATGGAGAAGACCAAACTGCCCAACGCCAAGGTCAGCGTTATGTAGCGCGGTTAGTTCGTCATCGCACGGTTGAAAAATCAGAGCAAGTAACGATTCGAGCAGAAGGGAGTTACCTAATTACAGGCGGATTGGGAGCCTTGGGTTTACAAGCTGCTCATTGGTTAGTGGGGCGAGGAGTACGTCATTTAGTCCTCATCAGCCGTCAGTCACCAACGCCAACTGTAAGAAATGCGTTCAGCTACACTGCGTCCGAGGCGATCGCCAAGCTGGAGCAAGCTGGAGCAAAGGTAATGGTTGAACAAGCAGATGTTTCTAGCCGGGAGGAAATGACCAGGATATTTACCAAGATACAGGCACAATTACCACCTTTGCGCGGGGTAATCCACGCCGCCGGAGTTTTGGATGATGGCATTCTACAACAGCAAAGTTGGGAAAGCTTTGTGAAAGTTATGACTCCGAAAGTTCAGGGAGCATGGCTGTTGCATGAACTCACTCAAGATATGTCCCTAGACTGGTTTGTTTGTTTCTCATCAATGGTTGCCTGGATGGGAGCAGCCGGACAGGGGAATTATGCTGCTGCTAATGTCTTTCTAGATGCCTTGACCCAATACCGTCAGGCACTTGGTCTGCCCGGACTGAGTGTGCAGTGGGGACCCTGGTCTGAGTATTACAGCCGAATTACCCCCCTTAATCCCCCTTTCCAAGGGGGGAAAAAGAAAAATCTAGTTCCCTCGATGAATTTTGTAAGCACAATCGCAACACCGCCTTAGAAAGGGGGGAAAAAGAAAAATCTAGTTCCCTCCCCTTTACAAGGGGAGGGTTAGGGTGGGGTAATTCAAGGACTGGTAATGATTCGATAACTTCTGTATACAGGGTAGGATCTGAGCCAAGGGGAATGACAAGCCGTTTGAGTCAGCAACTCCAACAAAGGTTTGTGGAGTCAGGATTTAGTTTCATCTCCCAACCAGAAGGGTTACAGATATTAGAACAGTTAATGGCTGGAACGATGGCTCAGGTGGGAGTGATGCCAATTAATTGGCCGCGATTTTTTCAACAAAATTCCGCAGCGACAACATCACCATTTCTAGAAGTGTTTCAGCAACAGTTTGGACAGCAAACTGGGGAGCATTCGCCATTTCTCAAACAGTGGGAAGCAACACCCGTACCTGAGAGGCGAGCTTTGTTAATGAGTTACGTGCGATCGCTCTTAGCTAGAGTCTTGGGCATCAGCGACCCCCAACAAATCAAACCCCAGCAACCTTTGTTCGATTTAGGAATCGACTCGTTGATGGTACTCGATTTAAGAAATCAGCTACAGATGAGTCTTGGTAAGACCCTGCGCTCAACACTGTTGTTTGACTATCCGACATTAGATGCTTTGGTGGGATACCTGGAACGGGAAATGTTAGAACAGTCCTTTCAAGGGAACAGGGAAGAGGGAACAGGGAACAGAGTAAGTGTTGGACGGGGTAACAGTCCCCTTCCAACACAATCGTCCCAAGATGAACTAGCAGATTTATCAGAAGACGAAGTTTTTGCATTACTGGCCAGTGAGTTAGAGTAGCCAAGAGGGGTAAAAGCAAGTGGTTTCATCATCAGATGAGCGATCGCGGATAGCCAAAGAAGCACTAGTCAAGCTGCGGGAGACAAAAGCAAAACTCACAGAGCTAGAACAAGCTCAGACTGAGCCGTTAGCGATCGTCGGCATGAGTTGTCGGCTTCCTGGTGGTGCCAACTCACCGGAGGAGTTTTGGCAACACCTCAGAGCAGGAGCCGATCTGGTTTCAGAAGTACCTCTAAGTCGCTGGGATATTCAAGCCTTCTACGATCCCAACCCTGGCACACCAGGCAAAATTTACACCCGCCAGGGCGCATTTCTCAATCTACCCATCGATCGCTTTGATGCTCAATTCTTCGGCATTTCCCCAAGAGAAGCCAATTTTTTAGATCCTCAACAAAGGCTGCTGCTAGAAGTTTGCTGGGAAAGTTTAGAGTGCGCTGGCGTACCTTCTAAGTCGCTGCTAGGAAGCAAAACGGGTGTTTTTGTTGGGCTGATGAACCTAGAGTATCCCACCATCGCTTTTCCCAACTACGAAACTATCAATGCCCACTCAGCCTCCGGCTCGGCTCCTAGCACTGCTGCGGGACGAATCGCCTTTACCTTTGGTTTCCAAGGCCCAACTCTAACTGTAGACACCGCTTGCTCCTCATCACTGGTAGCGGTTCATTTAGCTTGCCAAAGTTTGCGGCTTGGGGAATCCGACTTGGCGCTGGCTTGTGGCATTAACTTGATGCTAATTCCAGAAAGTTATATTGCTGAATGTCAGGCGCATACACTTTCTCCCGACGGGCGTTGCAAGACCTTTGATGCCGCAGCCGATGGTTACGGACGTGGAGAAGGATGTGGTGTAGTGGTTCTGAAACGCCTCTCGGATGCAAAACGGGATGGGGATAATATCTTAGCGCTGATTCGAGGCAGTGCCGTCAATCAAGATGGTCGTAGTGGTGGTTTGACAGTGCCTAACGGGCCAGCCCAAGAACAAGTTATTCGTCAAGCACTGAACAATGGCAAAATCGATCCGGCTCAGATTAGCTATATCGAAGCTCATGGTACGGGAACATCTCTAGGAGACCCCATTGAAATTGTTGCTTTAGATGGGGTGTTTGGGAAAAATCACACCCTAGAAACCCCCTTGATTGTTGGTTCTGCGAAGACGAATATCGGGCATACAGAATCAACTGCGGGTATTGCGGGATTAATCAAGTTAGTTCTGCAATTGCAAAATGAAGAAATTGCCCCCCATTTACATTTAAAACAACCTAATCCCCACATTAACTGGTCAGAATTGCCGATTCATGTACCAACCCAACTCATGCCTTGGTCGAAGGGGAATCAGCCCCGTTTGGCAGGAGTTAGTTCTTTTGGATTCAGTGGCACTAATGCTCATGTAATTGTCGAAGAAGCACCATTAAAGGAGCAGGGGAGCAGGGGAGCAGGGGAGCAGGGGAGGAGTGACAATGGTATTTCCCCTCTGCCCCTCTGTCCCCTTGCCTCTTCTGAGCGCCCCTACCATCTCCTGACTTTATCGGCTAAAAGTCAGCAGGGGCTAGTCGATCTCGGTCAGTCTTATCAAACCTACTTGGAAAGTCATCCAGAGGTATTGCTTGAAGATATTTGTTTTAGTGCCAATACAGGGCGCGATCGCTTTGACTACTGCCTTGGATTTGTTGCTGCTAAAACCACCGATCTGATTCAAAAGCTAAAAAATTGGCAAAACACCAGCAAAACTAATTCTGACAATCCACCAAAAATTGCTTTTCTGTTTACAGGTCAAGGTTCACAGTATACGAGCATGGGTCGGCAGCTATATACAACCGAACCTACGTTCAAAAATTGCCTTGATCGCTGCGATGAAATCTTGCGTTCTCAACTAGAAATCCCTTTGCTAGAGGTACTTTATCCAGAAATCGGCGAAGATTTACTTTTACACCAAACAGCTTATACCCAACCTGCGTTATTTGCCCTAGAATACGCACTGTATCAACTGTGGCAATCTTGGGGAATTACACCGACTGTACTACTCGGTCACAGTGTCGGTGAGTATGTAGCAGCCGTCTGTGCAGGAGTCTTTAGCCTAGAAGATGGACTCAAACTGATTGCCGCACGGGGTCGGCTAATACAGCAGTTACCGACTCAAGGCATGATGGTATCGTTACTGATGCCAGTCGCACAAGTCAGAGAAATAATTGCCCCATATTCAGAACAAGTATCAATTGCAGCTATTAATAGTCCTCAAAGTACAGTTATTTCCGGTCAAGAAACCGCAGTTAAAACTATTGTTAGTCAATTAGAAAAACAGGGAGTTAAGAGCAAAAAATTACAAGTTTCCCATGCCTTTCATTCACCATTAATGAAACCGATGGTGATGCAATTTGAAGAAGTCGCTCGGCAAATTACTTATCATTCACCACAGTTAAAATTTATCTCTAACATCACAGGCGCAATTGCCACTGAAGAAGTAATGACACCAGAATATTGGTGTCGCCACATTCTTGCACCTGTGAACTTTGCTGCCAGTATGCAGACATTACACCAGCAAGGCTATGAAGTGTTTGTCGAATGCGGCCCTCAACCGATTTTATTAGGTATGGGTCGCCAATGCTTATCTGATGAACGCTTTACATGGTTGCCATCCTTGCAAGGAGGAGAAGAAGACTGGCAGCAAATCCTCTCCAGTTTGGCAGATTTGTATATGCGTGGAGTAGCGATCGCTTGGGCTGGATTTTATCAAAACCTTCATTATCGTAAAGTAGTTTTGCCCACTTATCCTTTCCAGAGAAAACGCTACTGGGCGGAACTTACACAAGCAAACAAACACAAACCTACTTCTGAGCAACAAACCCAGGTAATAGCACTACTCGAAGCAGGGCAAACACAGCAGCTGTCCCAACTTCTCAGCAGAACCGATCGCCAATTAAATGTTGCTCAAGTTGAAATTTTAGAGCGGCTGATTAAAGAGCATCAACAGCAACAAGCGATCGCTTCAATTCAGGATTGGCTGTATGAAGTGCAATGGCAACCCAGTCCTAACCCTGCTCCTCAAAATTCTACACCTGGTCATTGGCTAATCCTAGCCAACTCAGGGACTTTAGCTTCTACCCTAGCTCAAGTTTTAGAGCAACAAGGACAAACCTGTTCTTTAGTAACTTCAAAAGAGGCAGGGGGCAGGGGGCAGGGGGCAGGGGGAAATGGGGGAGTATTTTCCACCTTTTCCCCCATTTCCCCCTCATCCCTAAGGGGAATTATCTACCTGTGGAGTTTGGATTTACCTGCGACGGAAACGCTAACTACTGCTACTTTGACAGGTAGCGTAAATACCAATTGCGGGCAACTACTGGATGTCATGCAAACTGTGGTATCCCAGCCTTGGAGTAGCACCGCTAAACTTTGGGTAATCACAGAGAACGCGATCGCTCTAGGTGAAGATTTACCAGCCATTTCTCAAGCACCTGTGTGGGGTCAAAGTCGAGCGTTTGGGCTGGAGTATCCCCAACATTGGGGCGGGTTAATAGATTTGGATCGACAAGCAAATGTTGAGGAACAAGCTCAGGCGATCGCAATGGAGTTATTGGGAACTTCAGGAGAGGAACACATAGCTTATCGTTCAGGAACCCGGTATGTTGCTCGACTTGTTAAAAGCTACCCAGAAACTACCCATAAATTCTCTATTAAGAGCGATCGCTCTTATCTAATTAGCGGCGGATTAGGAGGCTTAGGATTAAGTGTCGCTCAGTGGCTAGTGGAGCAAGGCGCTCGACACTTGATTTTACTCAGTCGCAGTGGCATTAATACTAGAGAAAAACAAGAAGCTGTTAAGCAACTCCGGGCAGCAGGAGTAGAAATTATTACGCCTATAGCTGATGTGACTGACGGTGAAAGTCTGCAAAATGCTCTGGGGGAGGTACTAAGAAAACTACCTCCTATCAGTGGAATTATCCATGCGGCGGGTAGCGACGGTGGTATGTATCGGATTGCCGAGCTAGAGCATTCAATACTACAGCAAACGCTAGAACCCAAAGTAGCTGGTACTTGGAATTTACACCAAATTAGTCAGGACTGGGAATTAGACTTTTTTATCAACTTCTCTTCAATAGCTGCTGTGTGGGGATCGGCAAACCAATCTCACTACGCTGCTGCTAATGAATTTCAAAATCTATTTGCGGCTTACCGCCAGTCTCAAGGATTACCAGGCTTAACTGTGAATTGGTCTGCTGTTATCGGCGCAGGTATGATAAATCAACCTGGGGCTGAAGCCTTAACCCAAAGATTGGAGAAGATCGGCGTAGGGAGTTTGAATTTGACCCAGGTTAAAGCTGCGATGGGGTTACTGCTGAATTCCCAGAATCGCCAATTTGTCGTCGCGCCCGTAGATTGGGAACGCTTTGGGACAATTTATACAGTAGGTCGAACTCGGCGATTGCTGGAGCAACTTGCACCGCAAACTCAACTTGAGCAAGCAATCGAGACAGCACAATCAACTCCACTACGCGAACAACTCGCATCAGTTCCAACCGCAGAAGGTCTGGAAATATTACGCCGCACCTTGCAGAAAGAAGTGGCACAGGTATTGGGCTTGCCGACAGAGGAATTACCAGCGCTTGAGCAAGGATTTTTTGAGTTGGGAATGGATTCGCTGATGGCAGTGGAATTACGCGATCGCCTCAACCAGCTTTTGGGGGTTAATTTACCCAGCACATTAAGTTTTGACTTTCCCAACATTGAGCGGTTGACTCACTATCTCGCTACAGATGTACTGACATTAGCCCAAGCAAAAGCAAACCAACCAAATGACCCTATTAGTGATATTTATGAACCTATAGCGATCGTTGGTATGAGTTGCCGCTTCCCTGGGAATGCTACAGATCCCGAAAGCTTCTGGCAATTGCTGGCATCGGGAACTAATACTAGAGCAGAAATTCCCCAAAATCGCTGGAACGTTGAAACTTATTATGACCCGACTCCAGGCATACCAGGCAAAATTTACACTCGCTACGGTAACTTTATCAACGATGTCGATCGCTTCGACCCTGCCTTTTTCGGTATTTCTCCCCGCGAAGCTGTAGCGATCGATCCACAACACCGATTATTGCTAGAAGTAAGTTGGGAAGCTCTAGAACAAGCTGCGATCGCTCCTGAGCGGCTGGCTGGTGCGTCTGTAGGAGTCTTTATCGGCAACGACGGACATGACTACGAGCAGTTAATTGCCCAACATTTGCAGCAAAACCCTGATAGTCCTGTTTGCACTTTCGCGGGAACTGGTAATACTTTTTCGAGTGCGGCTGGTCGCCTTGCCTACACCTTCGGTTTTACAGGGCCAACCCTGGCTATTGATACCGCTTGCTCATCATCGTTAGTCGCTATTCACCAAGCTTGTAATAGTTTGCACTTACGCGAATGTCAAATGGCGATCGCTGGCGGTGTCAAACTCCATCTTACTCCTGCCTCTTACATCTGGGCTTCCAGTGTGCGGATGATTTCTGGTGATGGTTTGTGCAAAACTTTTGATGCCTCAGCTGATGGCTATGCCCGTGGGGAAGGCTGCGGCATGGTAGTCTTGAAGCGTCTGGGTGAAGCTCAACGCAATGGGGACAGGATTCTAGCTCTAATTCGGGGCAGTGCAGTCAACCATGATGGTTCCAGCAGTGGTTTAACTGTCCCTAACGGGCAGGCTCAACAGCAACTTATTTCTCAAGCACTTGCTTGGGCGCAACTCCAGCCTCATCAAATTAGTTACCTAGAGGCTCATGGAACTGGCACATCTTTAGGAGATCCAATCGAACTCAATGCCGCCGCCGCAGTTTTAGGGCAAGAACGCACTCCAGAATCTCCGTTATTTGTTGGCTCAGTTAAGACAAACATCGGTCACTTAGAGGCAGCAGCAGGGGTTTCAGGGCTGATTAAAGTTGTTTTAGCAATGCAACATCAGATGATTCCACCCCACTTGCACCTACAGCACCCTAATCCCAAAATTGATTGGAAAAATTTGCCTATCAAAATTCCGACTACGTTAACTCCCTGGATTTCGTGCGATCGCCGCAGGGCTGGAATAAGTTCTTTTGGGTTTACCGGAACTAATGCTCATCTAGTGCTTGAAGAAGCGCCACCGTTACCGGATGCGGTAGAGATGAAAGGGGAACGCCCTCTGCATCTGCTGAATTTATCTGCCAAAAATGCAGCAGCATTGAAGCAATTAGCGCTCAATTACTGCGAATACTTGCGCTCAGATGGCATATCGCAGCCACTCGCTGATATCTGTTTCACTGCTCACACAGGACGTTTACACTTTAGTAATCGCTTGAGTGTAGTAGGAGCAACAGTTGCCCAGATGGCAACGAAACTTACTGCTTTCTGTCGCCATGAAGAGTTGCCTGGACTCAGTAGTGGGATAATTGGGAGTGAACCTCCGAAAATCGCCTTCCTATTCACAGGACAAGGTTCTCAATATGTGGGGATGGGGCAACAACTCTATCAAACCCAACCAACTTTTAGAAAAGCAATTCAGCAATGCGATGAAATTCTACGTTCGGAACTAGAAATTCCTTTATTAGAAATACTGTATCCTCAAACAGATTCACCTTTAAACCAAACAGCTTATACCCAACCCGCTTTATTTGCCCTAGAATACGCCCTGTATCAACTTTGGCAATCTTGGGGAATTACAGCTAGTGCCGCGATCGGTCACAGCGTCGGCGAGTATGTAGCGGCTTGTGTAGCTGGAGTCTTTAGCCTAGAAGATGGACTAAAACTGATTGCTGCCAGGGGTCGTCTCATGCAGCAGTTGCCGACTGAAGGCATGATGGTATCTTTACTCGCTCCAGTTGCACAAGTCACAGAAGCAATTTCTCCCTATTTAGAACAAGTATCAATTGCTGCTATTAATAGTCCTCAAAGTACAGTAATTTCCGGTCAAACAGCCGCAGTGCTAGCCATTGTTAACGAACTGGAAAAACTAGGAATCAAAAGCAAGCAACTACAAGTTTCTCATGCCTTTCACTCACCACTGATGAAACCAATGGTAGGGCAGTTTGAGCAAGTCGCACGCCAGATTACTTATCATCAGCCGCAGCTAAAATTTATCTCTAATATCACAGGCACATTTGCCACTTCTGAGGTAACAACACCTGAATATTGGTGTCACCATATTCTCGCACCTGTGAATTTTGCTGCCAGTATGCAGACATTACACCAGCATGGCTATAAAGTATTTCTCGAATGTGGTTCGCAACCGATTTTATTAGGTATGGGTCGCCAATGCGTATCTGATGAAGGCTCTACATGGTTGCCATCGTTGCGAATTGGACAAGAAGATTGGCAACAAATTCTGCAAAGTTTAGGAAAATTGTATGTTTTGGGAGCAAAAGTAAATTGGGTGGGATTTGAGAGCGACTACCGCCGTCACAAGGTGAAATTGCCTACTTATCCTTTTCAAAGACAGAGTTACTGGCTAGAAACTCCATCTCAGCCCACAACAAAGCCAAGCTACAACCGACATCCCTTACTTGGTGAAAGATTACAACTAGCCAGCCGTACCAAAGATATTTTCTTTGAATCTATTATTAGTGCATCATCTCCAGCTTACCTAGCTGACCACCGTATATTAGAGCAGGTAATTTTTCCAGGTGCAGCTTATTTAGAAATGGCGATCGCAGCAGCAGCTAATATTTTTCAATCTGACTGCATTGTGTTAGAAAACGTAGCGATCGCTCAACCTTTAATTTTAGAAACACACCAGGAAAAGATTGTCCAAGTAATCTTGAGTCCTTTAGAAAATCAGGGTTATGGCTTCGAGATTTGCAGCCGTGACTCTCAGAGAGAAAATAGTGAGAACCCTTGGACTGTCCATACTACAGGTACAGTTTTAGCAAATGAGACAAACACAATCCCCGCAGAATTAGATTTAGAGACTTGGACAAATCAGGAGTCAATCGAAGTTAAGGCATTTTACCAGCAGTTACAACAGCAGGGCATTGATTATGGTTCTAGTTTCCAGGGATTGCAAAAGTTACAGCGAGGACAGAATCAAGCTTTGGGGCAGATTCAACTTCCTGCAAATTTGCATCAAGATTGTAATTATTGGCTCCATCCAGCGTTGTTAGATGCAGTGATGCAGGTTGTGGGTGGTCTTGTGGAAATAGATCGAGTTCGCACCTACATTCCCGTTGCTGTTGAACGTTTGATAGTGTATCGCCGTCCCCGCTTAGAAATATGGGCAGTTGCTTCTTTGCAAGAGCAGTCAAATTTTGCGCTCAAAGCTCAGGTTACATTGTTTGATAGCGATGGCTCCGCCAACGCCAAAGGCGAACGCCAAGTTGTAGCAGTGCTGGATGGTTTGCGATTCCAAGCAGTCACATCTCAAGCACTTCTAAATCAAGGTAAAGACTCTCTACAGAATTGCCTTTATGAGGTGGAATGGCGATCGCAGTCCCGGTTTGGTTTCTTAGAACCTCCCCACTTTATTCCATCTCCAGAGGCGATCGTTAACCAACTCCAACCGCACCTAGAGCGATTAATTACTGGCGATGACATCCAGATTTACAGTACTCTACTGCCCCAACTTGAGCAGTTAAGTTTAGAGTATATTATCCAAGCATTAAGTCAACTGGGTTGGTCTTTCTCAGTCGGGGATAAATTCTCCCTCTTAGTTGCTGCTCAACGTTTGGGTGTCGTACCCCAACACCACCAACTCTTACAACACCTGTTACAAATTCTCACCGCAGAGCAAATTTTGACAGCAACTTTAGGTCAGTGGCAAGTCCGCCAGCCTCTACCTGCTGCTAATCCAGATATTTATCTCCAAAGTTTGCAACCATACACTACTCTTATTCAAGGCGAACTAACTTTGGTGCAGCGCTGTGGGCAGAATCTGAGTGCAGTCTTGCGCGGTGCTGTGGAGCCAACCCAGGTAGTTTTTCCTACCGCAGATATTGATTCAGCTACTCAGCTTTACCAAGACTCCCCCGCCGCGCAAATTTACAACACCCTAGTGCAACAGGTTGTGAAAATAGCAATAGCTGATGCACCACCCCAACGGGGAATTCGAATTTTAGAAATTGGTGCAGGTACGGGAGGAACGACCAGCTATTTATTGCCAGAACTACAGGCTAGTCAAACGCGTTATTGTTTTACTGATATTGGTCAACTGTTCCTCAGTAAAGCCCAAAACCAATTTGAAAATTATAAATTTGTCGATTACAAAACTCTTGATATTGAGCAAGAGCCAACAGCCCAAGGTTTTGATGCCCATGAATACGATGTGGTGATAGCAGCCAACGTTTTACACGCCACTCAGGATATCAACCAAACCCTACAGCACGTCAAACAGTTACTAGCTCCGGGAGGGTTGCTCGTTTTGCTAGAAGGAACCGATCGCCAACGTTGGATAGATTTGATTTTCGGTTTGTTACCAGGCTGGTGGCGTTTCCAAGACCGAGAATTACGACCCGATTACCCTTTACTAAATGTTTGCCAATGGCAACAAGTCCTACAAACTAATGGGTTGAGTCCTGTTGCTGTGCTACCGCCACCAGCTACAGGAGCAAAACAGTCAGTAATTATCGCCCAAAATATTGAGCAACCTTTAGAGAAACCAATAGTTAAAGAGCGGGGTTGGCTAATTCTCGCAGATCGGCAGGGAGTTGGCAGCCAACTCGCCGAACATCTGCAAACTCAAGGCGAAACTTGCACTCTGGTATTCATCAAGGAGGGAACGGGGAACAGGGAACAGGGAACAGAGGGGAATGATCTGTTCCTTGAACAGACACTACAACTAGAACAATTTGCCTCTCTCCCAGAATACGAGCAGCTAATCAAAGACATTGCCGATCAAACGCCGGGATTGCATGGCATTATTCATTGTTGGACACTCGATAGCCCTGAAGCTTCAGCGATTAATGCCCAAAATCTGGAAGCAATCGCTCACTTAGGATGTGGTACAGTCTTATCCCTTGTACAAGCAGCGATCACCGCTAACCTTTCCCCACAACCCCGACTATGGATAGTAACTCGTGGTACGCAACCCGCCGATCGCTCAGAACTGAACTTATCTGGAGTGGGGCAGTCATCTTTATGGGGTATGGGCAAAGCGATCGCTCTAGAGCATCCAGAATTACGGTGTACGCGCATAGATTTAGATCCCAGCGAGAGTATTGAGTCACAAGCTGCTAGTCTTTGGGCTGAAGTGTGGGCGCAAGATCAGGAAGACCAAATTGCTTTGCGGCGCAATGCTCGGTATGTTCCTCGCTTAATTGCCAGTTCTCAGATTTTGGCACAGCAACCATTATTGTCCATTCCATCCAGTCCTTTTCAACTGACAATGGCGAGTCGAGGTTCTTTAGATAACCTGATCTTAGCATCGACAACTCGGCGCTATCCCAATCCAGGGGAAGTAGAAATTCAACTTAAAGCAACTGGACTAAACTTTCTGGATGTCATCGCTGCCCTAGATTTGATTCCAGAACAAGTGGATGGTGTTTCTCAGTCACATCTCAAACAAATGGTGAGTTTTGGCGGCGAATGTGCTGGGACGATCGCTGCTTTAGGAGCAGGAGTTGAGGGATTTGCTATTGGCGACGCGGTAATTGCCGTAGTTGAGGGTGCATTTAGTCAATATGTCACCGTCAAGGCTACCCAAGTCGTTGCCAAACCCCAACGCCTGAGCTTTGCCGAAGCTGCCTCGATTCCCAGCAACTTTTTAACTGCTTACTATGCCCTGAAGCATTTAGCAGAGGAGCAGGGGAGCAGGGGAGCAGGGGAGCAGGGTATTGCCCATAAGGGGCAAGGCTTTGAGCCTTATCTTTTTGGTAAACGGGTGTTAATTCATGCTGCTGCTGGCGGAACTGGAATCGCCGCAGTCCAAATTGCCCAAAAAGCCGGAGCAGAAGTTTTCGCCACCGCCAGTCCCTCAAAGTGGAAAACCCTGGCAGGAATGGGTGTGCGACATATTATGAATTCTCGTACAACCGAATTTGGCGATCGGGTGCTGCAACTAACCCAAGGACAAGGGGTAGATATTGTCCTCAACTCGTTAACTTCTGGTGATTTTGTTGCCAAGAGTCTCTCTGTTGTAAGAGTTGGTGGACACTTCATCGAAATTGCCAAGCGTGGGGTGTGGACAAGTGCCGAAGTTGCTGCCGTCCGTCCAGATATTATTTATACAACTTTCGACTTGGTACGTACTGCTCAAGAGCAACCAGACCTAATACATTCATTGCTGACAGAAATAGCAGAAAAGTTTGCCAGTGGTTATTTTCAACCTTCACCATTAACAATATTCTCCATTCAGCAGACTGTACAAGCTTTTCGTTATATGCAACAAGCCAAGCATATTGGCAAAATTGTTGTTACTCAGGAGGATGAGTCAGCAAGGGAACTCCAAAAAATAAATTATCCCAATTTCTGGACTCAACAAGCCTGTTCCTCTCCCCTGCTCCCTGCCCCCTGCTCCCCTGCCCTATCTTTTGCCGACGGCACTTATTTGATTACAGGTGGCTTGGGTGGGTTGGGATTATTAGTTGCCCAATGGTTGGTGGACAAAGGCGGCAAACATCTAGTATTAGTCAGTCGTCGCCCAGCTAATGAAGCGGCGCAAAAACAAATTAACGCGATCGCACAAGCTGGCGTTGAGGTAACAGTCATCCAAGCTGATGTTGCCGATTATGAAGCCATGAGCCGTGTATTTAGTCATATCCGCCAATCTTTGCCAACCTTAAG
This sequence comes from Nostoc sp. KVJ3, assembly GCF_026127265.1. Taxonomy (GTDB): domain Bacteria; phylum Cyanobacteriota; class Cyanobacteriia; order Cyanobacteriales; family Nostocaceae; genus Nostoc. The sequence goes on along the minus strand of NZ_WWFG01000001.1, from coordinate 1,035,678 downwards.
GGGGATTATTCACTCGGCGGGAATGCTCGACGATGCCACATTACAACACCAAAGTTGGGAAAAATTTGCTCGTGTGATGGCTCCCAAGGTGCAAGGAGCTTGGAATTTGCATCAATTAACTCTCACAGATGCAATAGATTTCTTTATTTTGTTTTCCTCGGTTTCTTCATTACTCGGTGTCCCTGGACAAGCCAATCATGCCGCCGCAAATGCGTTTCTAGATGGATTTGCCCACTATCGGCGATCGCTCGGTTTACCTGCTCAAAGTCTGCACTTGGGAACAGTGTCCCAAATCGGAGAAGCGGCAGAACAAGGGGCTGACGTGCGTGGCCAACAGCTAGGAATAAAACCGATTCAACCGCAACAGGTATTACTAGCCCTAGAACAATTGCTGAAGCAACCAGAAGCCGTAGAAGTCGGGTTAGTTGCCATAGACTGGTCTAATAAACAGGGCTTGTCCCATTGGTTAAACTACCGTTTCTTAGCAGATTGGCAGGAGAAAACCGACTCTTCATCTGTCAAAATCGAGTCGGAATTTCTGCAACAATGGCGGACAACATTGCCTAGCGATCGACGACGGTTACTGTTAAACCACGTACAACAGCAAGTAGCCCATATATTAGGTATGGCTTCAGCAAAAACCATTAATGAACGATCGGGCTTTTTTGACTTGGGAATGGACTCACTAACTGCTGTGGAGTTAAGAAACCGATTACAAGGGAGTTTGGGATATTCACTGCCAGCAACAGCGATTATGGACTATCCCACAATCGAGACTCTGGTTAATTACCTAGTGCAGAATCTATTACCCGATGACCAGTCAGCTTCACTAGAAACAACGGAAATAACTCAAACCAGCCATACCGATTTAGCCGATTTGTCTCAAGAAGAGTTGGCAGCATTACTGGCTGATGAACTATATGGAGGTGGAGTTAATGAGTCAGAGTAATCCTCAACCGGACTATGCCAAACTTCTCAAAGACGCTTTGCTCGAAATTAGGGAGCAGAAGGCAAAGCTGAACGCCCTCTTGGGTGCCAAGACTGAACCGATCGCGATTATCGGTATGGGTTGCCGCTTTCCAGGTGGCGCAAACGATCCGGAAATGTTTTGGCAACTACTCCACCAGGGTAAAGATGCGATCGCCGAAGTTCCTCGCGATCGGTGGGATATCAACGCCTACTATCACCCCGATCCCGATGCGCCAGCGAAGATGAACACACGCTATGGGGGTTTTGTCAATAACTCGCAAGAATTTGACCCCCATTTCTTTGGCATATCTGCCCGCGAAGCTATATCCCTCGATCCGCAACAGCGCCTCCTGTTGGAAGTTACTTGGGAAACCCTAGAAGCAGCCGCAGTTACCCCTGAAGCTTTGGCGAAAGTTTTAACGGGTGTTTTCATTGGCATTTGTAGCAATGACTATACCCAGAATCTCTTTAACCAAGGAGAGGAGCGGATTGATGCCTACCTGGCAACTGGCAACTCTCACAGTATTGCCTCTGGGCGATTGTCTTACCTGCTAGGATTAACTGGCCCCTGCCTATCTGTAGATACAGCTTGTTCTTCTTCCTTAGTAGCTGTGCATTTGGCTTGTACAAGTCTGCGTAACCAAGAGTGTGATGTGGCGATCGCTGGCGGAGTCCAACGACTCTTATCCCCAGTATTCAATATCAACTTTACAAAAGCGCGAATGCTGTCTGCCGATGGACGCTGCAAAACCTTCGATGCTAGTGCTGATGGCTTTGTCCGCTCTGAAGGTTGCGGCGTTATTCTGCTCAAACGTTTATCTGATGCGATCGCTGCTGGAGATAATATTCTGGCCTTAATTCGTGGTTCTGCTATCAACCAGGACGGGCATACTAGTGGGCTGACAGTTCCTAATGGCCCTTCGCAACAAGCTGTAATTCGTCGTGCCCTAGCAGCAAGCGGTATCGAGCCAGCCCAAGTCAGCTATATTGAAGCTCATGGCACAGGCACATCTTTGGGCGATCCGATTGAGATGGGAGCGCTAGGAGCAGTATTTAGCAGCAGTCATTCACCCAATCGCCCTTTAATCGTTGGTTCTGTAAAAACTAATATCGGACATCTAGAAGGAGCAGCCGGAATTGCTGGACTAATAAAAGTCGTGCTACAGCTTCAGCATGACAGCATCGCTCCCCACTTACACCTCAAGCGACCTAATCCCTACATTGACTGGAGCAAACTAGCGATCGCCATACCGACGGATAGCATGGCTTGGGTTCGAGGAGAAAAGCCCCGACTGGCAGGGGTTAGCTCATTTGGCTTTAGCGGTACAAATGCCCATGTCATCCTGGAAGAAGCACCATTAAAGAAGCAGGGGAGCAGGGGAGCAGGGGAGCAGGGGAGGAGTGACAATGGTATTTCCCCTCTGCCCCTCCGCCCCTCCGCTCCTCTGCCGCTCTACCCCTCTACCCCCCATCCCCTCTGCCCCCTTGCCTCTTCTGAGCGTCCCCTCCATCTTTTTAGCCTGTCAGCGAAGAGTGAAACGGCTTTGTTACAGTTGGCTTTAGCATATCGAACTTACCTGGAAACTGCGCCAGAATTAGAGTTAGCTGATGTTTGTTTTAGTGCGAATACTGGGCGATCGCACTTTGAATATCGAATGGCGATCGTTGCAGGTTCAACAAAGGAGCTAGTCGAACAGCTAGCTATGACGATTAGTTCTGGTAGGGTATACGAGCCAGAAATTACCTTCCTATTCACAGGACAAGGTTCACAGTATGTGGGGATGGGGCAACAACTGTATCAAACTCAACCAACGTTTAGAAAAGCACTTCAGGAATGCGATGAAATTCTACGTTCTGAACTAGAAATCTCTTTATTAGAAATACTTTATCCTCAAACAGATTCACATTTAAACCAAACAGCTTACACCCAACCCGCTTTATTTGCCCTAGAATACGCCCTTTATCAACTGTGGCGATCGTGGGGAATTACACCCAGCGCCGTCATCGGTCACAGCGTCGGCGAGTATGTAGCCGCTTGTATAGCTGGAGTGTTTCCCCTAGAAGATGGACTCAAACTGATTGCCGCACGGGGTCGGCTAATACAGCAGTTACCGACCGAGGGCATGATGGTATCGTTATTTATGCCAGTCGCACAAGTCAGAGAAATAATTGCCCCATATTCAGAACAAGTATCAATTGCAGCTATTAATAGTCCTCAAAGTACAGTCATTTCCGGTCAAACAGCCACAGTGCAAGCTATTGTTAACGAACTAGAAAAACTGGGAGTCAAGAGCAAGAAACTACAAGTTTCTCATGCCTTTCACTCACCACTGATGAAACCAATGGTGGCGCAATTCGAGTCAGTCGCACGCCAGATTACCTATCATTCGCCTCACCTGAAGTTAATTTCTAACATTACAGGAGCAATTGCCACCTCAGAAGTCACAACACCGGAATACTGGAGTCGCCATATTCTCTCCCCGGTCAACTTTGCAGCCAGTATGCAGACATTACACCAACAAGGTTATGAGGTGTTTCTCGAATGTAGTCCCCAACCGATTTTATTGGGTATGGGTCGTCAGTGTTTATCCGATAATAGCGGTGTCTGGTTGCCATCCTTGCGAATGGGACAAGAAGATTGGCAGCAAATGCTCTCCAGTTTAGGACAATTGTACGTTTTGGGAGCAAAAGTAAATTGGGTGGGATTTGAGAGCGACTACCGCCGTCGCAAGGTGAAATTACCGACTTATCCTTTTCAAAGACAACAGTACTGGGTAGAAACTCCGCCTCAGCGCACAACAAAGCCAAGCCATAGTTTACATCCTTTACTTGGTGAGAGATTACAGTTAGCTGGTCGCAGCAAAGAGATTTTTTTTGAATCTATAATTAGTGCATCATCTCCGGCTTATCTAGCTGACCATCGGATCTTTGAGCAGGTAATTGTGCCAGGTGCAGCCTATCTAGAGATGGCGATCGCAGCAGCAGCTAATATTTTTCAATCTGACTGCATTGTGTTGGAAAACGTGGCAATGGAGCAGCCTCTAATTTTAGCAGCCCAGCCCGAAAAGATTATGCAGGTGGTTTTGCATCCTTTAGAAAGTCAGGGTTATCGGTTCGAGATTTGCAGCCGTGACTCCTGTGGAAAAAATGCTGAGAACCCCTGGACTGTCCATGCTACAGGTACAGTCTTACCAGGTGAAGTCGGGGCTGTACCCAAAACAATTGATTTGACAAATTGGCTATCTCATGGTATGGAGATTGATCCTCAAGCTTTTTATCAGCGATCGCAAGAGCAAGGTATTTCATTCGGTGTCTGTTTCCATTCCCTACAGCAGCTAGGTTGCAAAGCAGGACTTGGTTATGCCCAAATCGAACTGCCAAAAGAGACGGGTATGAATGCTACACAAGGATACCAAATCCATCCTATTCTGCTGGATGCCGGACTTCAGTTGGCTGGTGCGGCTACACTCCAAGAAGGCGATCGCTCTTTCCCATACCTGCCAGTTGGCATTGAGCGTCTGCAAGTTTATCGACGAGCTAACCGTCAGTTATGGGGACAAGCCCAAGCTAGAAATGCGATCGCCTCTGAAGGTGAAATTTTGAGTAGTGATATCCAGTTAGTCGATCCTAGTGGGGCGGTGGTAGCTCAGATACAAGGTTTTGCTATGCGTCGTACTACCTGGCAATCCCTAGAACGCATGATTAAGCCAGATATCAGCAACTGGTTTTACGAACTTGACTGGCAGATCAAGTCCCTAATTACAGATGAAATTGAGAAGTTGGCAGTAGGGCTTTGGCTGATTTTTGCAGACAGCAATGAGCTTGGTGAACAACTCAGCCAGCAGTTAACCCAGCACGGGGGAAGTTGTGCAGTTGTCACAGTTGGAGAAAACTATCAGCAACTAGATGAGAGACATTACCAGATTAATCCTCTAGCACCAGATGATTTTAATCGAGTGGTACAGGCAAGTTGCGATCGGCAAACAAAATTGCAAGGTGTAATTCATCTGTGGTCTTTAGAGGGCGCTGACTCAGCAGAACTGGATCTAGATGAATTGGAGCGATCGCAAATACTGGGTTGTGCCAGTGTTTTACACCTAGTTCAAGCACTAGAGCAGCAGAGAGGAACTGAACCGATACAACTTTGGCTGGTGACAAAAGGTAGCCAAGCCGTGACAACGGAAGCTATAACTCAGGTACAGCAAACACCGTTATGGGGATTAGGACGGGCGATCGCTGTGGAATATCCCCATCTGAGGTGTCGCCGATTAGACCTTGACCCAAATACCTCTATCTCATTGAATCTGAACGCGATCGTGGATGAACTATTTTCCCCAGACGGCGAAGACCAAATTGCCCACCGCCAGGAACAGCGCCATGTACTTAGGTTAGTTCGCTCTCGACAACGGACGATTAGCGATCGCGTTGCCATTCCAGAGTCAGCGAGTTATCTGATTGTCGGCGGATTGGGAACATTAGGTCTACAAGTTGCCCAGTGGTTGGCAGACAAAGGCGGTCGCTACCTTATACTATCTGGTCGTCGGGAGCCATCACTAATAGCCCTAGCGGCGATCGCCAAGTTAGAACAAGGGGGTATACGGGTACTTGTTGAGCAAACAGACGTTTCTAGCCAGTCCGATATGACTAAACTCCTGAACAAGATAGCAGCAGAGTTGCCACCACTGCGAGGAATTATCCATGCAGCGGGGATTTTAGATGATGGCATTCTCCAACAACAATGTTGGGAGAGGTTTACCGGGGTCATGGCTGCAAAAGTGCGAGGAGCTTGGCTTTTGCATCAGCTGACTCAAGCCTTACCCCTAGACTTTTTTGTTTGCTTCTCATCAGCAGCATCCCTTCTCGGCTCACCAGGGCAGGGCAACTATGCTGCCGCCAATGCCTTTCTCGATGGGTTGGCTCACTATCGCCGACAGCAAGGACTGGCAGGGTTGAGCATTAACTGGGGGTCTTGGAAGCAAGGGGGGATGGTAGCACAATTAGAAAACCAACATCAGAGCCGAATGCAGAGTTATGGTCTGGGAACGATTTCACCAGAGCGGGGTTTGCAAGCATTAGAAGCGTTACTGGTGCAGGATGTAACTCAGGTCGGGGTTATGTCCGTGAACTGGCAGCAGTTACTAGCTCAAATAGCACCAGGAGTAGAGGTGCCAATGTTGCAGAATTTCAAAGTTGTTGCAACCGACCAACGGTACAAAGATGAACTACTCCAACAGTTGCAAGCTGCTCCAATTGAAGAACGCCGGGAGTTACTCAAAGCTTACCTGCAAAGCGAGATTGCAAAAGTCTTGGGTCTGTCCAACCCTCAACAAGTAGAGCCGCAGCAAAGACTTTTTGACCTGGGGCTAGATTCGTTAACGGCGGTGGAGTTGAGAAATCGCTTGCAGACAAACTTGGGTTATGCCATGCGTTCAACGCTGCTGTTCGACTATCCGACGCTGGCAGCACTGCTTGACTATCTGGCTGAAAACGTGATTCCGCTTCAGCCAGTAGAACTATCAGAGGAGGTGGATGCTGTAACAACTCAGAGGCAACAGATATTAGCAGCTTCAGAAGATGAAGCTGAAGCACTGCTGCTGAAAAAGCTAGAAGACCTTAATTTCTAATTCCCCATTCCCCATTCCCCATTCCCTTTAGATATTTTTAAGATGGCCACAAATCAAGAACCACCCCTCTCTCCCACAAAACGAGCATTACTAGCACTAGAGCAACTCCAAAACAAGTTAGATGTCCTAGAGTATGCCAAAGCTGAACCGATCGCCATCATCGGTATGGGTTGTCGATTTCCCGGCGGTGTTAAAGATCCTGAGTCTTTTTGGCAGATGCTACACAATGGCACTGATACTATTACCAAAGTACCGCGATCGCGTTGGTGCATTGACGATTACTACGACCCCAAACCGCAAACACCTGGGAAAATTTCCGTTGCCGATGGTGGTTTTCTTGAGGACGAGATTGGTGCTTTTGACCCCCAATTCTTTGGTCTTTCCCCTCGTGAAGCCACCTACTTAGACCCCCAGCAACGTTTGTTACTCGAAGTTAGCTGGGAAGCCTTGGAACAGGCTCACATTGTTCCCCAAAAATTATTTAATAGTCTGACGGGCGTTTTTGTGGGGATTGGAGCCAATGATTACGCTCGGCACTTAGAGCAAGCCGGCGTTTCAGATGCCTATATAGGTACTGGCAATGCCCTCAGTGTTGCAGCAGGCCGGATTTCCTATGTGTTGGGTTTAACAGGCCCCAGTTTAGCTGTAGACACATCCTGTTCCTCTTCATTGGTCGCTGTTCATTTAGCTTGCCAAAGTTTACGTTTGCAGGAGTGCCATCTCGCCTTGGCGGGGGGTGTAAATCTCATACTATCTCCAGCCACCAGTATCATTTTTTCCCAAGCGGGGATGCTTGCCCCTGATGGTCGCTGTAAAACATTTGATGCTCAGGCTAATGGTTACGTCCGGTCTGAAGGCTGTGGGATGATTGCCCTGAAGCGGCTATCTGATGCCCAGCGTGATGGCGATCGCATCTTCGCCTTAATTCGGGGTTCTGCGGTTAACCAAGATGGGCCAAGTGGGGGACTCACCGTACCTAATGGCCCCTCTCAAGAAGCAGTCATTCGTCAGGCGTTAAAAAATGGTACGGTTGAACCTGCACAAGTGAGCTACATTGAGGCTCACGGTACAGGTACTTCTTTAGGAGATCCCATTGAGGTGGGGGCATTAGGTGCTGTTTTTGGCTCTAGTCATTCCCCAAGCCAACCCCTGAATTTAGGCTCAGTCAAAACCAACATTGGACACGCAGAATTTGCCGCAGGTATCGCCGGATTAATCAAGATTGTCTTGCAGTTGCAACACCAAGCGATCGCCCCCACCTACATTTCCATCAACCCAACCCACACATCAACTGGGCAGATTTACCTGTGGTGATTCCCACACAGACAAAAGACTGGTTGCGTGGCAATACGCCAAGAATAGCAGGGGTTAGTTCCTTCGGCTTCAGTGGCACAAATGCCCATGTGGTGCTGGAAGAAGCCCCATTAAAGGAGCAGGGGAGGAGTGACAATGGTATTTCCCCTCTGCCCCTCTACCCCTCTACCCCCCATCCCCTCTGCCCCCTTGCCTCTTCTGAGCGTCCCCTCCATCTTTTTAGCCTGTCAGCAAAGAGTGAAACGGCTTTATTGCAGTTGGCTTTAGCGTATCAAGCTTACCTGGAAACTGCGCCAGAATTAGAGTTAGCTGATGTTTGTTTTAGTGCGAATACTGGGCGATCGCATTTTAAGCACCGTTTAGCTGTTGTAACCAGTTCCTTAAACGAACTGAGGCAAAAACTAGGGCAATTGATAGCTCAAGAACAAGTTTCAGGTGTTTACTCTGGACAAAGTAGTACAACATCACCCAAAGTAGCTTTTCTATTTACCGGACAAGGATCGCAATCAGTTAAAGGGAACAGCGAACAGCGAACAGGGAATTCACTGTTGTCCGTTGCCTGTTCCCTATTCCCTCAACCGAAGTTCGGTCAGCAACTCTATCAAACTCAGCCGACATTCCGCCAATCTATAGATAGGTGCGCGACCATCTTACATTCCTTGGGGAATAAAAATCTGCTAGAGATACTTTATCCATTCACAGGCACACAGGAAACGGCTGATAGCGAAGTGGCAATATTTGCTTTTGAGTTTGCCTCAGCACAAATGTGGCAATCTTGGGGTGTCAAGCCAAGTATTCTCATAGGAGATGGTATAGGTGAATATGTTGCTGCTTGTTTGGCAGGAGTTTTCAGTTTAGAAGATGGACTGAGGCTGATTGTTGCCCGTAGTCAATTATCTGAAGAATTTGTAGCCATAGCAGAGGCGATCGCCTACCATTCACCAAAATTACCCATTGTCAGTAACGTTACTGGTCAAATTGTGAATGCAGACATCGCCTGTGGCCAATATTGGGTTAACCACCTGCACCAAACGGAAACGGTTGTTCAAAGCATACAGACACTCCAGACAGAAGGCTACAAAGTTTTTCTGGAAATTGGGACACAGCCAATGTTGTCGGAAATGGGAGTTAGCCTTCCTGAAAGCGAAGTGCTATGGCTGGCTAGTTTACAGCCAGGGCAAGATGAATGGCAGCAACTGTTGGCAAATTTGGCACAGTTGTATGTCCGAGGGGTAGCAATTGATTGGTCTGGCTTTGAGCAAGACTATGCCCGCCACAAAGTCACTTTGCCCACTTATCCCTTTCAAAGACAACGCTATTGGATTGAACGTCAAGGCGATACGGCTGACAGCCCGATCGCCGCATCAACCTCAATTACCGAGGCTGTTGGCTCGGAGGGAACAGGGAACGGGCAACAGGCAACAGTAAACTTCTGTTCCCTTGTCCCTTGGTCTGAAGCCTCCTTTTTTAAAGTCCCTGTTCCCTGTTCCCTATTCCCTATTCCCTTTAATGGTCATCCATTGCTAGGACGGCAGGTGCATTTAGCGGGTTCTCAAGAAATCCGGTTTGAATCGGAAATTAGCAGCGATCGCCCATCCTACATTCAGTACCATCGAGTTTATGACCAGGTAATTTTACCAGCAGCCAGTTTTTTTGAGATGGCTCTCTTTGCAGGCATAGCTGTTTTCGGTACATCGGCGTTAGTTTTAGAAGATGTGCTGGTGCAGCAACCATTAATCTTACCAGCAAGGGAAAACAAAGCACTCCAGCTAGTCGTAACACTAGAAACAACCACTGCCGCATCTTTTAAAATTTTTAGTTTAACCAAGGTTGGCGAAGCAGCTAAACCGATGGAAACTTTACACGTATCGGGTAAAGTTTCCATCGATACCCAATCCCAATATCCTCACCCGGTTGACATTGCAGCGATTCAAGGGCAACTGTCTACAGAACTATTGGCTGAGGACTTTTATCAGCTTTTAGAATCTCTGGGCATTGACATCGATCCGCCTTTGAGAGCCTTGCAACAAATCCACTATGGAGACAGCGATGCTCTCTATTCCTACCAATTACCCCAGGAGTGGATGGGCGAAAGCATTCCCTATACGATTCATCCGATTTTACTCGATGGTTGCGTTCAGGTAGGTGGCTTTAGTGCTGCCTTGTTTCAAGAGGTTGAGCGCGAAACCTATTTGCCGTTTGGAGTAGATCGATTCCGCTTTTACCGCAGTCCGAGCGATCACTGTTTGTGCTACAGCCAAAAACTAATCTCAGAAAATGCCGACCGGACTAACGCAACCCTGAAAGCAAATTTGGTACTTCTAGACTCTGATGGCACGGTTTTTGCCACATTAGAAGGATTGCGATCTAGGCGAGCTACTGTCCTGGCTGTGGGCAAGAGCGATACCCAACCCATAGCTAACTGGCTTTATGAGGTGGAATGGCGGCTGCAAGCTAGGTTTGGGCAGCCATTAGCACCAGAATTTTTGGTAACGCCTGGAGAAATTGCTGAGAAACTCACTCCAGATTTGTTAAATCTAATTGCTCAGGTCAATCTCGAACCTTATGGGCAGTTTTTACACCAGTTAGAAAGTCTCAGCGTCAGGTATATTTGGCAAGCTCTACAAACTTTGGGGTGGCAGTTCCAGCTTGGGGATGTGATTTCAGAAGCGGCGCTCATCCAACATCTTGCGGTTATACCTCAAAAACAGCGACTTTTCCATCGCCTCTTGCAAATCTTAGCAGAGGAAAATATTTTGCAAGACAGTGGCGATCGCTGGCAAGTCCGGCAATGTCCAGTTTGGGAAACGCCAGAGGAAATCAGCTATGCCGATGGGGAAGTGGAACTGACGTTGTTGACGCGATGCGGCGACCAATTGAGTGCTGTGCTGCGGGGTGCTTGCGACCCCCTACAATTAATTTTTCCCAATGGTGACTTAGCTTCAGCCACTCACCTTTATCAAAATGCCCCTGGTGCAACAGTAGCGAACACCCTCGTTGAGAAAGCGATCGCTCACGCCTTGGCAGCACTACCCAGCGATCGAGGTGTGAGATTGCTAGAAATTGGGGCTGGTACTGGGGGAACCACTAGTTACCTCTTGCCTCAACTTCATCCCCAGCAAACAGAATACGTCTTTACTGACTTGGGATCTATATTTCTGAGTCAGGCGAAGGAGAAGTTCCGAGACTACCCCTTTGTGCGCTATCAAACTTTAGATATTGAACGCGATCCTGCATCCCAAGGGTTTGCACCCCATCAATTTGATGTGGTGATTGCGGTAAATGTCCTCCACGCCACAACCAACCTCAGCCAAACTTTGCAGCACGTCCGGCAGTTACTAGCTCCAGGAGGACTGCTGCTGCTGTTAGAGGGTACTGCACGCCAACGGTGGCTAGACCTGACTTTCGGCTTGCTGGAAGGTTGGTGGAAGTTTCAGGATAATGACATTCGCCCGGATTATCCCTTGGTCAGTCAGGTTCAGTGGGGGCAACTGCTCAGAGAAAATGGATTTGAGCAGGTGGTGACTTTTCCAGGCGATCGCTCTCCAGAAAATGCGCTTTCCCAGCAGAGTTTGATTGTTGGGCGATCTAGCGCAGTTGCGGTTGCTCAGTCCACCCCCAAAAGTTGGATTATACTGGGCGATCGCAATGGCATTGGGCAGCAGCTAGCCAAACGCTACCGAGATGCGGGAGACATTTGTAAGTTGGTCGTTCCCAAATCAGGATTCCAGCCATACCAACCGGATGATGTGGCGATCGACCCCACTGATCCCAAAGCTATTTTTGAACTCATTGCCCAAGTTGCGGCACAGGCTCCCTTACAAGGCGTAATCCAGTGCTGGAGTTTAGAGAATGCAGAAACCCTAGCAGCAGCCTCACAAATCGGATGTGGGACTACCCTGCATTTAGTTCAAGGCTTACTGAAAGCAGGGTTATCTACACTGCCCCGACTGTGGATTGTCACCCAAGGAACCCAACCAGTACCGGGAAATGCTCCTTTGATGTCATCTATTGCCCAATCTGCTGTTTGGGGTTTGGGTAAGGTGATTACTCTAGAACATCCAGAATTAGAATGTACTCGTATCGATCTCGATCCCAATGCGGATGTAGAAGTCCAAACAGCAGCACTTTGGGCAGAAATTTGCGATCGCACCGCAGAAGATCAGGTGGCGTTTCGAGAAGGCAAGCGTTATGTGGCACGATTAGCCCGTAGCCAGTTTGCTCCCAATGAAAGGGAACAGGGAAGGGGGAACAGGGAACAGAGAACTCTTCTCTCTTTCTCAGACGAGGGAACTTACTTGATTACTGGGGGGCTGGGAGGCTTAGGATTGCTAGTGGCGCGGTGGATGGTAGAACGGGGAGCTAAACACTTAGTTTTGGTGAGCCGCAGTAGCCCTGAAGCAGAGGCTCAAGCCCAGGTTGCCGCATTAGTAGATGCGGGGGCTACCGTGACCATCGCCTCAGCCGATGTGACTAACTTTGAAGCCATATCCAATGTTATTGCCGATATCGATCGCTCTCTCTTCCCTCTCAAAGGAATAATTCATGCTGTTGGTGTTCTAGATGACGGGGTACTGTTGCTGCAAAATTGGCAGCGATTTGCCCCTGTCATGGCTCCCAAGGTGCAAGGAGCCTGGAATTTACATCAATTGACCCAAACTCACAAACTTGACTTCTTTGTGATGTTTTCATCCATAGCTGCTTTGTTTGGCTCTCCTGGTCAAGGTAATCATGCGGCTGCGAATGCGTTTTTGGATGCCTTGGTACATTATCGCCGCACCTTGGGGCTAACTGGCTTGAGCATCAACTGGGGTGCTGTCTCCCAAGTAGGGGCTGCGGCTAAACAACAAGCTGATATTCGCGGGCAAAATCTGGGATTGGGGGCGATCGCTCCCTCACAAGTGCTGGAAATTCTGGAACATTTGATGTCAACAGCCGCAGTAAATGTTGGGGCTGCACCGTTGCAATGGTCTTCAGAACTGCGACGGTGGTTGTCCCGTCCCTTTTATCAGGATTGGCAAGAGGCTGCTGAACTTAGTACTCGCCCTGTTGAAGGTGACTTCCTCCAGAAATTGGCTGCGGTTGCGAACAGCCAACGGCGAGAACTACTGGTGAATCATGTCCAAACCCAAGTTGCTCAGGTGCTAGGTCTGGAGTCAGGGCAGGCGATCGCCCTAGAGCAAGGCTTTTTTGAACTGGGTATGGATTCTCTGACCTCTGTGGAACTGAGAAATCGCTTGCAGGCGAGTTTGGGAGTATCCATCCCCTCAACGGCTGCCTTTGACTACCCCACTGTGGGCGAGTTGGTGGATTATCTTGCCGCCTTAGTCATAAATGACAGGGAACAGGGAATAGGGAATAGGGAACAGGGAAATAGCACACATCTAGTTTTACCAGTACCGGAGGAGCGAAAGGCAATTCCTCAACAAGTCCCATCCACTCCGACTATCTTAGTAACAACTAAAAATGAGCTGATCGCTATTATTGGCATGGGTTGCCGATTTCCCGGTGGTGCGGATAGTCCCGATGCCTTTTGGGAGCTTTTATGCCAAGAGGTTGATGCCATTACCGAAGTGCCGAGCGATCGCTGGCATCTTGATGAGTATTATGACCCTAACCCGGATACTCCAGGGAAAATGTACGCCCGTTATGGGGGATTTGTGGGCAATTTAAAGGAATTCGATCCCCACTTTTTTGGGATTTCTCCCAGAGAAGCGATCGCCCTCGATCCTCAACAGCGATTACTTTTAGAAGTCAGTTGGGAAGCACTGGAAAATGCCACTGTGAATCCTCAACAGTTAGCAAAAACTAAAACTGGCGTATTTCTTGGCATTTGTAATGATGACTATACCCGTCGTCTTGGCAAACTCGATTTGGCAGAAATGGATGCCTACATCAGTACGGGTAACGCTCATAGTATCGCATCGGGTCGTCTTGCCTATATTTTGGGGTTGACAGGCCCTTGCTTATCTGTTGATACAGCTTGCTCTTCCTCCTTAGTGACTGTACATTTGGCTTGTAAAAGTCTGCGCGATCGCGAGAGCAATCTGGCAATAGCCGGGGGAGTGAACCGCATTTTTTCGCCTGAAGTATCCATTAGCTTCTCCAAGGCGCGAATGCTCTCTGTGGACGGTCGCTGTAAAACTTTTGACGCTGCTGCCAACGGCTTTGTTCGCTCTGAAGGGTGCGGTATGGTGATACTCAAGCGATTGAGCGATGCAGTTGCCGATGGCGATCGGATTTTGGCTGTAATTCGTGGTTCTGCTATCAATCAGGATGGGCGCACTAGCGGTTTAACTGTTCCCAGTGGGCCATCCCAGCAAGCAGTCATCCGTCAAGCTTTGGAGAATGCCCAACTAACACCAACTGATATTAGCTATATCGAAGCTCATGGTACTGGCACAACATTAGGCGATCCCATCGAAATAGGAGCTTTAGGTGCTGTGTTTGCAGCCAGTCATGCCCAAACGCAACCTTTAGTTGTGGGTTCCGTGAAAACGAACCTGGGACATCTGGAGGCGGCGGCGGGAATTGCTGGTTTAATAAAAGTAGTCTTGCAGTTACAACATCAGCAAATTGCGCCTCATCTCCATCTGCGGCAACTAAATCCATATATAGATTGGGAATCACTACCCATCGAAATTCCTACACAACTGATGCCTTGGCAACCTCCAAATGAGCATCGCATCGCTGGGGTGAGTTCCTTTGGCTTTAGCGGCACTAATGCTCACATCATTTTGGCAGAAGCGCCTGTTGTGGTGCCAACAGATGCCATCGGCAATCGCCCCATTCATCTATTTACCTTATCTGCCCAAAGCGAACGGGCATTACAGGATTTATCCCAGCAATATCAAGATTATTTATTGCGTCACCCACAAATTGCAATAGCAGATATTTGCTTTAGTGTCAACACCGGACGTGGACAATTTGACCATCGCATGGCGATCGCTGTCACCTCTACCACCGAATTAGTAGAAAAATTGGCTGCTGGTCAAGGGTCTGCTGCTGAAGCAGTTGCAGGGATTTTCCGAGGCTACCTGCCCAACCAACGCCGGAGTCCCAAAATCGCATTTTTGTTTACAGGTCAAGGTTCTCAGTATGTAGATATGGGAAAGACCTTATATCAAACTGAACCTAAGTTTCGCCAAGCACTACAGGAATGTGAGGCGATTTTACACACTGAGTTAGAAATTCCCTTGTTGGAGATTTTATACCCAACAACAGAGAAAGAAAAGGCGGCAGGATTACTGCAACAAACAGCTTATACGCAACCAGCCTTGTTTGCTCTAGAATATGCTTTAGCTCAACTCTGGCAATCCTGGGGAATTCAGCCAGATGTAGTTTTGGGGCATAGTGTTGGGGAGTATGTAGCCGCTTGTATTGCGGGAGTTTTTAGTTTAAAAGAGGGACTTAAGTTAATTGCCGCACGGGGACGGCTGATGCAATCTGTACCTGGTGGCAAAATGGTGGCAGTTTTTGCTTCAGAGTCTCAGATTCGACCGTTTTTAGATCCATACAGTGATCGCGTCGCTATTGCGGCGGTGAACAGCCCGCAAAATGTGGTAATTTCCGGTGAGACAAAGGTGATCGCAGCGATGGCGCAAACCCTGGAAGCCAACGGCATAGTCTGCAAACCTCTGGTCGTGTCTCACGCTTTCCACTCGCCGTTGATGGCACCGATGCAAGCATCGTTTGCCCAAGTGGCAAAGCAGGTGAATTATCAACCGCCTCAGCTAACTTTGATTTCTAACGTCAGCGGACGAGTAGAAAATGAAGTGTTAGCTACTGCCCAACATTGGGTTAATCATATCCAACAACCAGTTCGGTTTATTGAAAGTCTCCAGACCTTAGCACAACAAGGAGTTACCCATTGCCTGGAGATTGGCCCAAGCCCCATTTTAATTGGTATGGGAAGGCAGAGCTTACCAGAAAGTGCGATCGCTTGGCTGCCTTCTTTACGGTTTAGTCAACCAGATTTAACCCAGATGCTCGAGAGTTTAGGTCAGCTTTATACTCAAGGCGTAAAAGTTGATTGGCAGGAGTTTGAGCGCCCTTATCCTAGAAAAAAAGTAGTTTTACCCACATACCCATTTCAACGAGAACCTTATTGGGTAGATGAAAGCAAAGTCAGCACTGCCTTACAAAAGAAAACACCAGAGTTTAAACCCAGCCAACCCCCACTTCATCATCCTTTGTTGGGTCAAAGATTGCGGTTAGCAAGTTCCACTCAAATCGTTTGTTTTGAATCCCAACTCAGTGCCAAAAATCCCAGTTATCTGCATCATCATCGCGTTTTCGGCAGGATTGTACTACCAGGAGTGGCTTATGCAGAAATTATTTTTGCTGCTGGTGTTAATGTTCTCAAATGCGATCGTTTAATTATTGAAGATGTCACCATTCATCAGGCTTTGATTTTGCAAGAAGATGAAGTGCGGACAGTTCAGACGATTTTCAGAGCAGAAACAGCCAATGTTTACCGTTTTGAAATTCTCAGTACTCGCTTGGATACTGCCGAGTCAGATGACCTGCAAACAGGAATTGCCTGGCATCTCCATGCTTCTGGCAAATTATCGAAACCCGAACAGGCAAAGCCACCTGAAGTCATCGATATAGCACTTTTACAGCAGCAATATACTACAGGCAACAGCATTGAGAGTAATTATCAACGACTTGATGCGATCGGGTTCAACTATGGCTCAGACTTCCACGCTGTACAAGCATTTTGGTTAGATGCTGACCAAAACGCCTCTCTTTGTTCTTTACAATTACCGCCCCAACTGGCAGACGAAGCAAACCAATATATTATCCATCCAGTGCTAATGGATGCCAGCGCCCATACTATCAATGCTGTACTTTCCTACAATATTGGTGAAGATGATATCTATCTACCGATTGGATTTAAGCGAGCAGAACTTTATCGCCGTCCAGCGAATCCTCAACGTTTGTGGAGCTACACGCAACTGGATAAAGTAGCTGGGATGAATCAGCAAGTAATCACCCAAAATGGTTACTCGCTGGACGAAGATGGCACTGTTATCGTGCGGGTAGAGGGTTCGTCTGGTAAACGAACGAACCGCCGGACACTGCTTCGCATCCTGCAAGAGCAAGGTAAAACAGAAATTCAAGATTGGCTGTATCAATTAGAGTGGCAACCTTGGCGAGATTTGGGCGTTAAAGGGAACAGGGAACGGGGAACAGGGAACAGGGAAGATGTTGAGACGGCAACCCTATTTCCTCAACCGCAGGTTGGTCATTGGTTAATCTTGGCTGATGGCAGTGGTCTTGGTCAACAACTGGCAACTGAGTTACAAAAGCAAGGTAATACCTGCACGATTGTCTTTGCTGGAGATAGTTATCAGCAATTAGGAACTGATATTTACGCGATCGCTCCCTCGGTTTTAGAAGATTTTGACCGTTTATATCAAGAAGTAATTGCTCCAAATCACCCAGAATATATTGTGCATCTGTGGAGTTTAGATTCCTTCAGCTTAGATACTCTAGCCCAAACTGCAACTAAGGGCTGTACTAGTCTGTTATTGTTGGTGCATTCGCTTCTCCAGCCAACTCAATCCACATTGCCACGGCTTTGGATTGTGACTAGGGGAACGCAAGCTTTAATAAAGGGAATAGGGAATGGGGAACGGGGTTCCCTCCACCAAAGGTCGCTGCCACAGGTTCCTTTGTGGGGATTTGCTCGTGTGGTTGGGCTAGAGCATCCTCAACTTTGGGGTGGTTTAATCGACCTCGATACTTATGCTCCCACCCCAGAACTCGAAGCCCAACAACTCCTGAGTCAACTGGTTGATTCCCAAGGGGAAGACCATTTAGCCTTACGAGGTGGACAGGTTTGGCGATCGCGTTTAGTCAAACAACCCATGACACGAACGCAACGCCAATCCTTCCAAGCAGAGAATAGTTACCTCATTTCCGGTGGTCTGGGAGCTTTGGGACTATCAGTAGCAGGGTGGATGGCTGAATCAGGCGCAAAGCATTTGGTATTAACAGGACGGCACGCACCCTCTGCTGAAGCCCAAGCAGCGATCGTCCGTTTGCAGCAAGCTGGTTTAGAGGTGCGAATCGCAACCGTTGACGTAGCAGATGCCCCAGCTATGAGGAAATTAATCGCCGAAATTCAAAGTAGCCCACATCCTTTGCGGGGTATAGTTCATGCGGCAGGTATAATTGATATCCAACCCATTGAATTAATGCAGCCCAGTCAGTTAGATGCTGTTTTTCACCCGAAGGTGATGGGCGGTTGGGTACTGCATGAGTTAACCAAGGAAATACCCCTGGAGTTCTTTGTCAGTTTCTCCTCAATTGCCGCAGTTTGGGGATCTAATGGACTTGCCCATTGGTGACAAGTTAAGGAAAAGGAGAAATTGTCAAGGGTGATATTTGTAGTGTTCAAAAATAGTGGGAAACTCAATCTAGACAAGTAATTGAGCGATTGAGACTTAGCCATGACCACCAGCAAAAAAACCAATAGAGACCATGCCAAAAAGAAACACAGACCAATGGTGGAAGACGAAGTAATTGCAGAGCAACTGGAAAGATTACTGACACCAGCGATTACAAATCAAGAAAATTACTACCGAAAACTAGGACTCAGGGAACGGATACTGAATTTACCATTGATGATGGCTGCGGTGCTGACCTTGTTATGGAGAGATGTAGCAGGAGTCAGGGAACTGACAAGAATGTTAGCCAGAGACGGTTTTCTGTGGTGTAATCCCACAAAAGTTAGTCAACAAGCAGTATCACAGAGATTTTTGACATTTCCATCAGAATTATTTGAAAAAGTATTTAAAGATTTATTGCCTAGTTTGAGAGCGGCTTGGCATAGTAGAAATAAACGTCCATTACCAGAAAGTATTCAGTTTACATTATTAAAATTCGAGAAAATTTGGATAGTAGACGGGTCAACACTGGAGGCATTGTTTAGGAAAATACAAAGTTTAGAGGAAGCTCAAAGAGGACAATTAGCAGGAAAGATGAGTACAGTCATTGATTTAATGACCAGATTACCTGTAGAAATTTGGTTTGAAGAAAATCCTAAAGCTTCTGATACTAAACTAGAAGAAAATATCCTAAATTTAGTTAGAGCCGGAACTTTACTCTTATTAGATAGAGGTTTTTATCACTTTAACTTTTGGCATCAATTAATCGAGAATAAAGTTGACTTTATTACCAGAATAAAGAAAGGAGCAGCAATCAAAGTAGAACAGGTGTTGACAGATAGTTATGGACTGCGAGACCGGAAGATACGTCTCGGTTCTGGCACTAAAAAGACTCCGTTTATAACTTTACGTTTGATTGAAGTAAGGTCGGGAAAAACATGGCATTCTTATTTAACCAGCGTCCTAGACCCTCATGTTTTACCCCCTTATGTAGTAGCAGATTTATATCGGCGGCGTTGGCGAATTGAAGATGCTTTTAATATAGTCAAAAGACTCTTGGGGTTAAGTTATTTATGGACAGGTTCAATTAATGGAATTAAGTTACAAATTTGGGCGACGTGGTTATTTTATGCGGTTTTAGTAGATTTAGGTGATGCCGTAGCGGATGAACTCTCTCTACCCTTTGATGAAATCTCATTAGAAATGATTTATCGTGGTCTTTACCATTTTACAATGGCTCATCAAAAAGGTAACACAACAGATACTATTAAGTATTTTGCTGACCCTCAAAATCGAGATTTAGGTATTATCAAACAGAAGCGAAAACCAAACGTTAAGTTAATTGTCGCTCCTTTTCCTGATCTCCAACGAGGGTCTGACCAGTTTTTTTTCAGCGATTCTCTCAAAGCCTCTTGACAAAAGACTTACAGCTTTAACTTGTCACCAATGGACTTGCCCACTATGCCGCCGCTAATCATTTCCTCGATGGACTAGCCCATTATCGGCACAGCCAGGGATTACCTGCTCTGAGTATCAATTGGGGGCCTTGGAGCCGTTATGGTATGGCTGCTTCCGAAGAGGGTCAAGCTTGGCTAGCTCAAAATGGTGTCAGAGCGTTATCACCAGAAATGGCGATCGCTGCTCTAGATTACCTCATGGGAACAACTAACGTGCAAACCGTTGTTGCAGACATGGAATGGCAGCGATTTAAGCAACTCTACCAAACCAAAGGACGAGGATTGTTGTTTGGGGACATTGAAACTCAGGCACAACCCCAACCGCAAACTTCAGAGCGGCGAACCGAGATTTGGCAACGCTTAAGCGAAGTCGAGTTAGCAAGCGATCGCCAAGAAATTTTAACAGCTTATTTCCAGCAAGAATTAGCACAGGTGTTGCAATTAAATTTATCGACTCAAATAACTACCGTTAACATTGAGCAGCCCCTAGATACGATGGGTCTTGATTCTTTGATGATGTTAGAGTTACGCAACCAAGTTCAGAGAGATTTAGAGGTTGACATTCCAATGGTTAAATTGATGGAGGGAATTACGCTTTCAGAATTAAGTACGCTTGTCAATGAACAGTTATCAGAGAATTTAAAAAATACTACTAATCAAGAAACAATCAATTTAGAGGAAAAAAATGATGATTGGATTGAATTAGAAATCTAGATTATAGCAGGGAAGAGGAAAGAGGGAAGAGGGAATAGAGGAATAAAATAAGTGGTTTTTGTTATGTCAGAAATTAATGATTTTAAAGACTTAAAGATTTGGCAAAAAGGCATGGACATCGCCGAAAAATGTTATTTATTGACTAAAGCTTTTCCTAAAGATGAGTTGTATGGGATGGTACAACAAATTAGAAGGTCTGCGGCATCTATTCCAGCTAATATAGCAGAAGGTTATGGAAGAAGATCAACGGCTGAATATATCAGATTTCTTAATATTTCCCAAGGCTCAATTAACGAATTAGAAACACATATTATTTTATCTCATAGAGTAAAATTATGTACTCATACAGATATAGAATCGATTATTTCTTTACTACGAGAAGAGAGTCGAATGATTATTGCTCTTATTAAAAAACTAAAACAATGACTTCTATTCCCTTTTCTTAATTCCCCATTCCCCATTCTCTGTTCCCTGCCCCCTATTCTCCATTCCCTATTCCCTATTCCCCATTCCCTATTCCCTCCTATATTTAATTCTCCAATGGAATTACTAAATTTCTTACAAAATCTCTCCCTAAAAGGTATCCAACTTTCACTCAAAGAAGATGGAAATCTGCGGATTGGTGGTTCAAAAGCAACCTTAAATTCCACCATTATTGAAAGTCTCAAACAGCGAAAAGTTGAAATTATAAAATTACTCCACAATTGCCCAGATATTTTTGATGTTCATCCCCTTTCTTATGGACAAAAAGGCTTATGGTTTTTGTGGCAACTCAACCCTGACAGTGCAGCCTATCACATGGCTTTTGCTTGTCGAATTTATTCCCCGTTACAGATTGATAGCTGGTATGAAGCTTGTCAAATATTATGCGATCGCCATCCAAATTTAAGAAGTACTTTCCCTCAACGAGAATCAGGGCCAGTTCAGTGGGTGCATCAAACCTTCAAGGCTGACTTTCAATGGATTGATGCCTCAAGTTGGCAAGAATCAGAGTTGCACGACAACGTAATTGAACAGTATAAAACACCTTTTAATCTCGAACAAAATTCCCCCATGCGCGTTCGAGTCTTCACTCAAAACGAAGAAAAACATATTTTATTAGTGACAATTCACCACATTGCAGGTGACGGATGGTCAATTGAGCTTGTGGTGAACGAACTGTTATCTTTGTACGCTGCTATCAGCACTGGACAAACACCGAGTTTGCCGCCACTGGATCGCACTTATCAAGACTACGTACAGTGGCAGCAAAACTTATTAATAAGTCCACAAGGGGAAAAACTTCGTAGTTACTGGCAACAACAGCTTGCAGGACAACTGCCTATACTACAATTACCAGCAGATCGTCCGCGCCCCAGTTTTCAAACCTACAACGGTGCTTCTCAGTTTTGCCAATTACCAAATTCCTTGGTTGCCAAACTCAAGACTCTGGCGACAACCGAACGCACAACCCTTTATGTAGTGCTGCTGACGGCTTTTCAAATTTTGCTATATCGCTACACTGGTCAGGATGATATCTTAATTGGATCGCCGTTAGCCGCAGGTCGCAGCCAGTCGCAGTTTACAGCCGTTATTGGTAATTTTATCGATCAAGTGGTGTTGCGGGGGAAATTGGTAGGCAATCCCACCTGTAGAGAACTTCTTGCTCAAAACCGCCGCACTGTTTTAGAAATGTTTGCCAATCAGGGTTATCCTTTCCCTCTGCTGGTAGAAGAACTGCAAGTTCAACCCAATCCTAGCTATCACCCTATATTTCAAGTGGCTTTTATCTTGCAGAACTTTCGGCAATCGCCAGTTATGGAAGCGCTATTGTCACCAAAAGCCGTTCAAGAACCAATTACCTGGCACAACTTACAATTAGCACCCTTGGAAATGCCTCAGCAAGAAGGTCAGTTCGATCTCACGCTGGAAGCTGTAGAAACAAGCGAAGCGGTTTATACGGTGTTCAAGTACAATGCTGACCTCTTCAATGCAGATAGAATTGAGCGAATGATGGGACATTTGCAGACATTACTTGAGGGAATTGTTACTAATCCTGACAGTCCGAGCGCGACACTACCACTGCTCACTAACATAGAACAGCAACAATTATTGGTGGATTGGAACCAGACAAGTATTGACTATCCACAACATTTATGCATTCATCAGTGGTTTGAGCAACAGGTTGAGCGGACACCAGAGGCGATCGCTGTGATATTTGGCAACCAAACCTTAACTTATCGAGCCTTAAACGAAAAGTCAAATCAATTAGCTCATTACTTGCAAAGTCTTGGCGTTCAACCAGAGACATTAGTGGGAATTTGTGTTGAGCGATCGCTAGAAATGGCGGTCGGTCTACTGGGGATTCTGAAAGCGGGAGGAGCTTACGTACCCCTAGATCCAACCTATCCTCAAGAGCGATTGACATATATGCTCTCGGATGCCAATATATCGGTTTTACTCACTCAACAACGATTACTAGCAATTTTGCCAGTTATTTCAGCGCAAATTATTACTCTAGACGCAGATATCAGACAATTACCGCCAAAACTGGAAAATCCGCAAACAGAGGTCAAATCCCATCATTTAGCTTATGTTATTTATACTTCCGGCTCTACAGGTCAACCTAAAGGGGTGATGGTCGAACATCGCCAAGTGGCAAATTTCTTTGTTGGTATGGACGAACGGATTGGGGGAAATGGTGGCGTATGGCTGGCCTTGACGACGATTTCCTTTGATATTTCGATTCTAGAAATATTCTGGACTCTTGCTCGTGGCTTTCAGGTAATTTTGCAGGACGATCCCAAAAATATATCTCCTACAAAAATATCTTCTCTGACAAAACCCAATACCAAGCCCTTGGAGTTTAGTTTGTTCTATTTTGCCAGCGATAATCAGGCGTTAGAGGGAACAGGGAATACGGGACAGGGAACAGGGAATGGGGAACAGGGAGTGGGGGAGGTGTTGGATAGGGATCTAAACCTTGGCAAATACAATCCTCCCAAGGAGACGAAGCTTCTAAATCCTCACTGTTCCCCCTTTCCTGTTCCCCGTTCCCTCAAGGAGACGAAGCTTCTAAATCCTCACTGTTCCCCCTTTCCTGTTCCCCGTTCCCTCGAACAGTACAAACTACTTATTGAAGGAGCAA
Organism: Nostoc sp. KVJ3; assembly: GCF_026127265.1. Classification (GTDB taxonomy): domain Bacteria; phylum Cyanobacteriota; class Cyanobacteriia; order Cyanobacteriales; family Nostocaceae; genus Nostoc. Next base: position 1,012,076 of record NZ_WWFG01000001.1, on the reverse strand, counting down.
AGTTTGCCGATCGCAATGGATTTACTGCGGTTTGGATACCAGAACGTCATTTTCATGCCTTTGGAGGTATTTATCCTAACCCTGCTGTTGCTGCTGCGGCGATCGCCACAATTACGGAACAAGTTCAGATTCGGGCTGGTAGTGTCGTTTTGCCCCTACATTCAGAACTGCGTATTGCTGAAGAATGGGCATTAGTTGATAACTTATCCAATGGACGGGTAGGCATTTCTTTTGCTAGCGGCTGGCAACCCAATGATTTTGTGCTAGCTCCCGATCACTACGCCGAACGCAAAACAATTATGGCACAAGGAATCAGCACAGTGCGGCAACTGTGGCGAGGAGAAGCGATCGCGCTTTTAGATGGCACAGGTCAGACAATAGATGTCCAAACCTTTCCGCGACCCGTGCAACCCGAACTTCCTGTTTGGGTAACTGCGGCGGGTAATCCAGAAACTTTCCGTTTGGCGGGAGAACTAGGTGCAAACGTTCTCACCCATCTATTGGGGCAGAGTCTTGAGGAGTTGGCAGCGAAAATCAAACTTTATCACCAAGTTTGGCAAGAGCAAGGCTATGCAGGTACGGGTCATATTACTCTGATGCTACACACCTTCATTGGTGAAGATTTAGAAACCGTGCGCGAACAAGTCCGTCGCCCTTTGTGCAACTATCTTAATAGCTCGATGAATTTAGTACTTAAAATGTGGGACGGGACGGATTTAGCTGCTCAAGTTAAATCCTGGGATGAGGGCGATCGCGAAGCTTTACTCTCATTTGCATTTAACCGTTACTTTGAAACTAGTGGATTGCTAGGAACACCAGAAAAATGCCTAAGTCTGATTGAGCGTTTGCAGACAATTGGAGTGGATGAAGTAGCGTGTTTGATTGATTTTGGCATGGATGTTGATTCTACTCTGTCTAGTCTCAATTACCTCAAAGAAGTGAAAGAGCGTAGCAATTTAGGAACAAGTAACCACGATCCAGAGCATTCCGTACTAGCTCAATTGCAGAAATATCCGGTATCTCATCTGCAATGCACTCCCTCCTGGCTACGAATGCTGATGACAACCCATAGTTTACATCCACTCAGGTCGCTGCAAGCCTTAATGGTGGGGGGAGAGAGTTTGTCCCCATCCTTAGCGCAGCAACTTAAAGAAGCAATACCAGGGAAAATTTACAATATGTATGGCCCCACCGAAGCTACGATCTGGTCAACTACCCATGCCATTGATGTTAGCGATCGCAAAATTCCCATCGGTCAGGCGATCGCTAATACCCAAATTTACATTCTCGATCGCTATCTTCAGCCTGTTCCTATTGGAGTCCCTGGGGAATTACATATTGGTGGTGCTGGACTTGCACGCGGCTATCTTCGTCGGACTGATATTACCCAAGCCAAGTTTATTCCTAATCCCTTTAGCACCGAGCCAAAAGCGCGGATTTACAAAACTGGCGATTTAGCGCAGTATTTACCCGATGGCAGCATCGAGTTTCTGGGGCGCATTGATAATCAAGTTAAAGTTCGCGGCTTCCGCATCGAACTTGGTGAAATCGAAACGGTACTTAACCAGCATTCTCAGATCCGCGAGAGTTGCGTCATTGTTCGTGAAGATACAGCCACGACAGCCGCTTGCGAGCAACAGCGATTGGTGGCTTATTTTATTTCCCATCAGCAACCGCATAGCGATCGCCAAAAACTGCTCAAACTTCCTAATGGGATGACAATCAACCATTTGAGCGCTCACCAAACCAATGCGCTTTACGCCGAAATCTTTGAAAATCAAATCTATCTGAAGCATGGCATCACCCTTAATGATGGTGATTGTGTTTTTGATGTGGGTGCAAATATTGGTTTATTTACATTATTTGTGCAGCAGAATTTTTCCAACACCACAGTTTACGCTTTTGAACCGATTCCGCCCACATTTAATATTTTGCAAGCAAACTTGAGTCAATACAGCCCTCAAGTGAAACTGCTTGAATATGGTCTTTCTCATCAACAAGAAACGGTTAAATTTACGTTCTACCCAGAAATGTCGGGAATATCTGGGCGTTTTGCCGAACCAGAAAAAGATAAACGAGCCGCAAAAGCGATGATTATCCACCAGGTCGAAAATGGCGTAGTAGGACGGCAAGGAATACGCTCTCAAGAAGGAATCGACGATTTTTTAGCAGAACGATATCGTAGTGAAACTTATCTGTGTCAGTTAAAAACCCTTTCTACCATTATTCGCGAGTATAAAATAGAGCAAATTGATTTGCTCAAAATCGATGTTGAGAAAAGCGAGTATCTTGTCCTTGAAGGTATTGAAGAACAGGATTGGCCGAAAATTAAACAACTGGTGATCGAGGTTGATGGCTTGGAGAATCTGCAAAAAATTACTACTCTATTAGAACAAAATAATTATCAAGTTTCTGTGGATGAATACATTATTTCTAAAGGCGAACAACCCGATAGTAATATTGAGGTTTATATGCTCTACGCCATTCATCCCAACAGATCGATACGCAAATCTCGTGAAACTAAATCTCAAAGGAAGCAGCATTTAGAGCAATTTTCTGGAAAGAAATTATTATCAGTATCCACATCAGAACTGCGCCAATTTCTCAAAGCAAAGTTACCAGAGTACATGATTCCCAATGATTTTGTGCAACTTTCGGCCTTTCCCTTAACGCCTAATGGCAAAATCGATCGCCGAGCACTACCACTTCCATATTCTCAAAACCAACGCAATCAAGAGTTTGTTGCCCCACAGACAGATATAGAACAAGCGATCGCTGATATTTTTGTCGCAGTATTAGGTGTTGAGGCTGTAGGCATTACTGATAACTTTTTTGAACTTGGAGGACACTCTTTTCTAGCCACCCAAGCTATTGCTCAGATTCAAGATACATTCAACATTGAAATTCCCTTAAGGGCACTGTTTGAAGCAAATAATGTTGCTGATTTGGCGATTATAGTTGAAGAAATCCTATTAAAAGAAATTGAAGAATTAACCGAAGAAGAGGCTGAAGCATTAGTTAAGAGGGAACAGGGAACGGGGAACAGGGAACAGGAAAAAAACCTGCCCGAATAATTGGGTGTGAGAGCAACTAAATTTATTTATGAAAATAAATAAATAAATATCAATACGCTTGGGTTAAGCATTTTTTTCTCTTCTCTCTGTTTACTCTGCGGTTCGTTAAAAATTTGAATTTGATAAAGAGTTTTAGTCTTAACCCAAGCGTATTGAAATAAATATGGTTCTTTAAGACTCATATTTGATTTTTGAAAAAAACTCAGTACACTTTTATTCCCCATTCCCTATTCCCTGATTAAAAACGAAAAGTTAGGCGCAACCGATTCTAGTATGGAAATTCCACCACAACCTTTCTCAAATCGAAAATCACAACTTTCTGCGGCAAAACGAGCCTTGCTGGAAAAACGTCTGCGGGGAGAGTTAGTTAGTCCCGCGAAAACGCTAACTATTCCAAAGCGATCGCCTGAAGCTACCTTATTGCTTTCCTTTGCTCAGGAGCGATTGTGGTTTTTCAATTTACTAGAACCAGATAATCCAGCCTACAACAGTTCCTTTAGTCTCAAACTATCGGGACACCTAGATATTGCAGCACTTGAACAAAGCGTTAATAGCGTCATTGAACGCCACGAAATCTTGCGGACTAACTTCACTACAGAAAACGGCGAGCCCCAACAAGTTATTCATGCCCATCGACCGATTACCCTATCCCGCATCGACCTGCGTCATCACTCGGTACCGGAGCAAACTGCTGAAGTTAACCGTTTAGCTGCCGAACATTCCCAACATCCCTTCGATTTTGCCCAAGCACCTCTGCTGCGAGTCATGATTCTCCAGCTAGGAACAATAGATTATATTATCTTGACGACAATACATCACATCATTAATGATGGTTGGTCAATTGGGATTTTTATTCAGGAACTATTTACCTTTTACCAAGGTTACAGACAAGGAATAGAGCCAATTTTGCCAGAGTTACCGATCCAGTATGCAGACTATGCTCTCTGGCAACGGCAATATTTACAGGGTGATGTTCTTGAAAAACAATTAAATTACTGGAAACAGCAACTTGCTGGCATACCGTCTCTGCTGCAATTACCGAGCGATCGCCCGCGTCCACCAGTCCAAACTAACCAAGGACAAACCCTAGCCTTTAGCCTAAACCCAACATTAACTCAACAACTGCGACAGTTGTGCCAGAATGCTGGTACAACTCTCTTCATGACGCTGCTAGCAGCATTTGCCGTATTGCTCTACCGCTACAGTGGACAGGAAGATATTGCCATCGGTTCCCCCATTGCTAATCGCGATCGCACTGAAACCCAGCATCTGATCGGTTGCTTAGTGAACACAATAGTTCTGCGAACTTACTTAGAAAATAATCCGAGTTTTACCCAGCTTTTAGCGCAAGTCCGAGAAACTACCTTAGAAGCTTATGCCCATCAACAAATTCCTTTTGAAAAAGTTGTAGAAGCACTACAGCCTGAGCGTAACTTGAGTCATACTCCCCTATTTCAGGTGATGTTCGTTCTCCAAAATACTTCCATCGCCCCCTTAAAATTACCTGGGTTAACTCTGACACCTTTACAGCCTCAAGTCAGCACTGCCCTATTCGATTTGACCTTAACCTTTGAAGAAACTGCTACAACTCTAGTTGGTTCCTGGGAATACAGCACCGATTTATTTGCAGCAGACACCATTACTCGGATGACAGGACATTTCCAAACCTTACTGGAAGCAATTGTAGTCAACCCTGCTCAAGGTATTGGTGAATTGCCTTTACTGACACCATCTGAACTACATTTGATGCTGGTTGAGTGGAATAATACGGCTACTCCGTACCCAAAGGATTACTGTTTTCACCAACTCTTCGAGCAACAAGTCCAGCGCACCCCTGAAGCGACTGCTGTCGTCTTTGACAATCAGCATTTAACTTACCAAGAACTCGATCTCCAAGCTAATCAACTTGCCCATTACTTGCAAACAATTGGTGTTGGTGCAGAAGTTTTAGTAGGATTGTGCGTTGAGCGATCGCTCGATATGGTAGTTGGAATCCTGGGAATTTTTAAAGCGGGTGGTGTTTATGTTCCCCTTGAGCCAACTTATCCCCAAGAACGACTGGCTTATATCTTGGCAGATGCCTCAGTAGCAGTATTGCTTACTCAAAGGAAATTAGCCGATCTATTGCCGAAACACCAAACTCAGATTGTTTATATTGATGACGATCGCCTGTTGTCTCCACAGCAAAAGACACCTCCGATTTGCCAGAGTCAGCCTCACAACCTAGCCTACGCGATTTATACTTCAGGCTCAACAGGACAACCCAAAGGTGTTCTCATTGAACACTTAGGGTTACTCAATCATCTCTATGCCATGATTGCTAACCTTGACCTCAAGGAAACCGATGCGATCGCCCAGACAGCACCGATTAGCTTCGATATCTCTATTTGGCAAATCCTGACTTTACTGCTAATTGGTGGTAGAGTACACGTTTTTAAGTATGAAATTGTGCGCGAACCAGTCCAACTGCTCGAACAGATTGAGCGTCAAGCAATCTCTGTCCTCCAAATAGTTCCCTCACTCTTAAAAATGTTGCTTGAAGAGGTTGAGCGATCTCAGCCTCAGATCCCACACCTCTGTAAACTGCGTTGGTTATTAGTAACTGGCGAAGCTTTTGAGACTAATCTCCAAGATTGGTGGTTCGACTATTATTCTCATATTCCCATGATGAATGCTTATGGTCCTGCTGAATGCGCTGATGACGTAACTCTTTATCCTTACGGGGGGACAAAAAGGGCTAGGATGCAGATAGAAGAAGCCTCATAGCCCTCTCTCCTTGTTGGTAGTACTTCCGTTTATTAGGATTTAATCTCAATAATTCAGTCACTAACTCATCGTAACTTTCTGTGAAATTGACCCAATTGTGTCCATATAGCCCAATATCAGTAGACCTAAAAGTTCTGCGATGCCTGCGGCGGGCGTAGCCATCGCTAAAAAGTAGTAGTGTATGATACCATTTTTAGAAAATGGAAAAAATCTGCTCCGTAGCGATAAATGATAAGATGGGCTTATTGATTAGCGAGAAGAATCAACCAAAGTCACCCAGATAGTAAACAAATTTCGCAGGCTACCCCATAGTTGCAGTCATTCACTCCTTCCTGAGCTAAACGCTTTTCGATTACGCCTTTTTCCCGTGTCAGATCGCCAAATGTTGTGAAGCCAAGGTGATTGAGCGCTCCCTGGGGCGGGGGGACATCGACCGACGTATGAGGAAGTCAAGAAACAGACTGCGTAGCAACCTTGTTTTTCATCTCTGGGTTAACCCTCTTGTGTCACTATCGCGGTAGTATAATAATGTACAAAACCTAGAACGAAGACACAGAGCATGGTAGAGCCTCGTTCACCCATTAAAACCGTTAAGTTTGTGGATGAATATTGCTTGTGGTATAAAAACCTGTTTTCAGATGTTAGGAATTTTGAAGCTTTCAAATATCTACATATAGGATGCATTTCTGATTTAAAACGGAAAAGTCTACCTGAAATAGCGAAAATTGTCGGGCTAGATAACTATCAAGGACTACATCCTGCACTTAACTACATCATCATGGTCAGTAGAACAGTTAAGAGCTTTGCGATTGAAACTAATTTTAGAGGTACTAAAAGGAAGACCAATCATTTTAATTATTGATGAAACAGGAGATAAGAAGAAAGGCACGACTACAGATTATGTGAAACGGCAGTACATCGGAAATTTGGGAAAGGTTGAGAATGGAGTTGTAGCAGTCACCGCGTATGGTATATTTTGCAGGATGACTTTTCCCCTACTATTTGAAGTATACAAGCCACGGGAAAAATTAAAGCCAGGAGATAAGTATCTTACCAAGCCTCAAATCGGGGCAATGCTAATCAGAAAACTACAGTTAATGGGTTTCAAATTCAACTTGGTGCTGGCAGATAGTTTATATGGAGAGAGTGGGACGAATTTCATATCAGTGCTAGATGAACTTGATTTAAATTATTTAGTGGCGATTCGCTCAAACCATTCTGTAGACTTACTTAAAGGGCAGTACACTCAATACTTCAAGTGGCAAAGGTTTAAAAGAGTGTTCTCTGACTTAAGCAGTGAGAATCGGTTTATTCGAGAAATAATTCACGGAAAACGTGGAGAACATAGATATTGGCAAATTACCACAGACACTGAAACATTACCTGGAAACTCTACCTGGTATGTTATGAGTAAGTATCCAGATATTACACCAAGAGAGGTTGGGAATTTTTATGGTTTAAGAACATGGGTAGAATATGGCTTAAAACAAAGTAATGCAGGAGTTAGGTTGGGCTGATTATCGTTTTACTCGCTATGAAGATATTGAGCGATGGTGGGAGATTGTATGTAGTGCTTACCTCATGGTTAGTCTTCATTCAGAATCTCTGCATCCTTCTCCCCCAGATCCTAAATCAACATTTGCTTCTCACCCCTGGTGGGATCATGGTAAAGGTTGGAAGAATATTCTCAACAATCTGCGTTTAGTTATTCAACCTTTTATTTTATTTAACCTCATATATCCCTGGTTAACAGTCTTTCCTATTCCTCAACTGTCTTTGGGTTTTTCTCAACTTCGATCCATTGTTTATAGGCTAACTTCTCCAATTTTTCTCTTCCTGGCTCAACCCGAATTCTATTTTTCTTCTGCCTAAAGTGACACAAGAGGGTTAAGTTGCTACCCCTAAAAACGTTATATGGTATTTACGATTTGCGCGGCTTTTCTAAGGATGAGGTTTTTCTATAATTTTACTCGCAATATTGACAAAATCTCTTTGACTGGCGCTTTATCTGCTTCTAGCTTCTCTATTCTCCCTAATAATCGTTTTGGAATATACTTGCACTTTTTAACCAAGCGATCGCCATCTTTCCAAAACTCATAGTGATACCAAGCTTGGGGATAATCTTTGCCGTGAAGGGTGATGGTTTTCCACTGAATGGAGCCACTACCTAATCCTTTGTGTCGTCTAGTTTTACTAGGGTTATTTTTACTGGGGGGTATTTCTTTGTGTCGTCTATTTTTACTAGGGCTGTTTTCGATATCCCCCAGTAATGTGTTTTTACTAGGGCTAGGCACAACACCCAGTAATGTCAAAATTTCTCTAATTGGGCGCTTCTTGAACTCTGCTTCTTGAATATCCCCAAGTAAATGCTTGGGAATGTACTTGGTCTTCTTTCTCCCTTGTTCCTGCCAATGATAATAAGCCTGGGGATAGTCCTTTCCACCCCTAGTAATGGTGCGCCAATAAATAGTGCCGTTACCCTCACCCCAATTTCTGCGCTTTTTACTAGGGTTGTCAATACTTGGAGTTATCTCTATTTGTTGAGAGTTTTTACTAGGGTTATCTTTACTGGGGGGTATCCCTACTTCTTCAAAATTTTTACTAGGGCTATTATCAATACCCCCCAGTAAAAATTCCGATACAGGAGGCGGATGGTTTTGACAGGAGTTTGAGGACTCCGATATTCCATCACCGCAAATTCTGGATAATTCCATAGGACTTGTCAAAAAATACCGTTGCTGTGCCTGTTTCACCGTGTCGTGCCTTAGCCATGATGAGTTCTAATATTCCTTGATCTGTAGTATCTGAGTTGTAGTACTCATCCCGATAAGCAAGAATAATATTGTCTGCCACCATTTCTAAAATTCCCGATTGGCTGAGGTCGCTCATCATTGGGCGCTTATTCTGTCTGCCCTCAACTCCCCTAGAGATTTGCGACAGTGCTAACACGGGTACATCCAGTTCCCCTGCCATTTTGTAAAGTCCTCTGGCCACATCTCCTAGTTCATAGCTGCGGTTGCCCCCTGAATCCTCTGCCATCATTTGCAGGTAATCAACGACAACTAACCCAAGTTTTCCCTCTTTAGCCTTAATTTGACGGCATTCTGATGCAATTTGTGAAACGGTGATACCCCTTGAGTCATTCATATAAAGCGGTAGTTCTGAAGCAACACTGACGATTTTGGCAATGCTTGTAAATTCCCAGTCTGCTAGGGGTTTATTACCTGAGCGATGTCTGCGAATGCGATCGCTCTTCAGTGGCGTTAATCCTAAATGTTTGTAGGCATTGGTGACGCTAATTAAACTCCACAGCCTGTACTCTAATTGTTTCTTTGTCATCTCCAACGAGAAGATAGCCACAGGTAAATCGTGGAGCAATATCATCTTGAGAGCTAGTTGTAGCGAAATCTGGGACTTTCCCATTGACGGTCTACCCGCAACTATGGTAAGCGTACCGCCTTCAAATCCGACCATTAAATTATCGAGTTCATCAAGTCCTGTAGAGTAGATAGGGCTTCCTGAATCTAATTCCTTGTAAGCAGTAATACTAATTGTGCTGTTGTGTTCGGTGTTTGAACCAAAGCTTTGGTTAGAAAGCTGGAATACTTTCTGTTGCGATTGATCAAGGATTTTGGGTAACTCAGTTTCAGTTTCATAACCCAAATGGACAATCTCATTGCCAGCTTTGATTAACTGCCGCCGCAGGTATTTTTCCATTACTAACCCTGCCAAAGCGTCGATGTTCACAGCTGACACCGTACGGTCTACCAGAGTTGCTAATTTATTTCTCCCGCCAATACGGACTAGTATTTCATGGTCAGTCAGCCAACTGGTGACAGAGAGCAAGTCTGTAGGTTTACCCTGGCTATGAAGGCGTAGCGCTGCTTGATAGATATCTTTGTGAGCGCTGATGTAAAAAGCTTCTGGAATCAAAGAATCGCTCACTCTACCTATTGCTTCTGGGTCAAGCATGATACCGCCTAAAATCGCCTCTTCTGCCTCGATATTTTGCGGTGGCAGGCGATCGCTACCATCACCTTGGAAACTTAGTTGTTCTGTCATAAGCAACTTGAAACTTTAGATTGAATTGGGCAAAGCTTCCATTGATTCATTTGTGTTGCCGTACATGGACATAGCTTGTTGTCGTTGTTGCTCAAGTTCCTCTTGAAACTTTTTCATTTGACTGCTACGGCTACTTTGAGATTTTTTGGACTCGGCTTGTTGGTACGTCACAAATTTTTTGTAATAAACTTCCCAACGGTTCTGTCCAGCTTTAGTAGTGTGAGCTAACCAAGCCTCAATGTCATTCACTGGCTGGCTAAGATTCTTTGTCTTTTCCTCACAAAAATTTAAAAAATTCGCTCGCTCGGTTTCTGAGAGAGAGTCTATAAATTCTAAATAAGTCTTATTAATCTTAGGTGTGCTGGAATCTTTATCTGGTAATACTTCTGGCTCGTGCTTGTTGCGTGGCGATCGCGCAAGTTGCGTCATGATCACCTAAGTTGCGGTCAGGCAACAAAGTTGTCTCATTGCAACTTGTTGCCTCATCGCAACTTGTTGCCTCATCGCAACTTGTTGCCTCATCGCAACAGTGCAAGCCTTTGGTGAGAACGTGAACCTTAACCTTAAGAAGCTCCATATCGACAAATCCCTTTTCATCCAACGCTTTGAGGGCACGCCCTACAGTGCTGCGGTGAACTGGCTTTTCTGCGGTAGATAAATCCTTGGCAATCCTTGAGGGTGATACTTCCATTCCGGTGCTGTATGGGTCGAGAGTGCGAAGGTAGTAGAGTACATCCCTCTGTGCTGGGGTTAATTCCCGGCAGGCTCTTAGCCATTCTTCATGTTGGAGCGGGTAGAACTTCCCCTGAATCTTTGTGTCTGTCATAATATGGATAAAACGAGTTTTGCCCTTACCCGCATATGCAAGTAGAGCTAGTTTGTTGTAAAAGTCGCTAAAATTTCACAAAACTGTCACCCCAGCACCATTAAGCCAGTGTGATTTTTGCTAAATTGTATTTTCTAGACAGATTTGATAGTATTCAATAACTTGAAAAAAAGCAAGTAGTGGCAATATGGATAAACATCAAGAAATATTAATTACAGCAATTAGGGAAAGTTGCTTAACAGCAAGAGAGATTTCTGTTAGGGCTGGTGTCCACGAGAGTACTATTAGTAAGTTTCTTGATGGCAAAAACGACCTAAAAGCTGGTAATTACTTCAAAATCCTTCATGCCCTGCCAGAAAATTGTAGAATTCCAGCACTAGCGAGAATAGGAGTGGTTGAGTTAACGCCTATTCAACTAATTGAATCTGCCACACCGAAAGAAAAGGCTGAAATACTACAAGCGATCGCCGCTTGGGTATTACAACCAGGGGCCATATCTGGAAAAAATACGGATACTACAGACCTGCAAGTAGCAGTATGATAGCCTGAGAAATTTTTCATATACACTTAGGCGCTTATTGTGGTAAATAAGGGTGAGGATGATTTTTTAGAAAAATTAATGGAAAACTGCGTAGGCGCAGCCCGCCGTAGGCATCACTTGGATGCCGAGGGAAAAGCTAAGTTAATCAAGCATCTGCTGGGTGAACCTGGGTTACAAGTGGTAATAGGGAGTAATCAAGTTCATGCTACGAATGTATACCAAGTTAATTTGAACCTATCCCACTAATATGAAAATGTGGTAATCTACTTTTCATTTGAGAAGGGTGTATCACTATATGGCTGGACGTTTTGAAGGACTGAGTGACCTAGAGTGGAAGTTGTTTGAAGATATATTTACTGAGGAGGCATCTAAACGTGGCAAAGGAATGCCTCATGCACCATATCGTCATGTATTAAATAGTCTGTTGTACATTTTGATTACTGGGTGTAGATGGTGTGACCTACCACGTGGGGGTGTATGGGCATCGAAAAGCTCTTCTCACCGATGGTTAAAGCGATGGCGCTCAGATGGAACATTTGAATATTTACAAGGACGTATCTTAGCGATGCCTGCGGCGGGCTACGCCTACGCTGATGAGAAAGGTCTTATAAACTGGGATTTTGGAGCTATTGATGGCTCTTTTTCCCCGCTTGTTGGGAGGAGGTGAGGAAATTGCTTATGGTGGCAAGGGGAAAGGTGTTCTTATTCACACACTGACTGAAGGCAATGGAATGCCCCTAGCTAACTCCACCACTGCCGCCAATGGTAACGAGAGAGAACAAGTATTACCTCTACTTGACAAAGTAAAACTGAGAACTTTAAGACGGGGTAGACCACGTAAAAAACTTAAGGTACTGGCTACTGATAAAGGTTACGATTCAAAGGAAAAACGTGCTGCCCTCCGTAAGCGAGGCATTCGACCCCAAATACCAAAACGGGTTTGGAAAACCAAGAAAAATAGAGGTAGACCTATTAAAATTTCTGTTCCCAGATATCAGCAAGAACGTTGTTTTGCTTGGTATCAACGTAAATATCGTCGCCTAGTTGTTCGTTGGGAACGTAAAAAAGTATATTTTGATGCATTCATTGATCTTGCTACTATTCATATCTGGATTCAAAGAATTTTATTAGTGGGATAGATTCTTAAATAGTCCCGATCAGATATCAACAATATTGGATGTGATCGCCAAAAAAATTTCTTCCCAGAATTCCTCAGAAGATAAGAGAGAGGGAACGGATTAATTTTTAGAGGAGGAGTGGGGCTAACAAGCTTTTGCTGAGGAAGATGAAGACTTTGATGATGATACTGAAACTGACTAGAAATCATCATCAAAGTCTTCACCAGACTAAAAAGGTGATTCTAAACCCGCATATCTGTAGCGTCGTTTTTTTTGTTGAGTAGCCTTCCATGAGGTAACACTAAGCATAGCTTTCATCTGGTAATTTTTGTGATTTTTATAAGTTTATTGGAGGACATTTTAGCTGAGTAAATTTCCTACAGTTTTGTATATATTTTCATATTTTATGATACTTTAGGCAAACTAAATAAAATTTATTGCTAATTTATATGTCAACAAATGTTGGTTAAATATTGAATTTTTTTTGATTGGCTTTTTGAGGTAAAGGTTCCATACTAAAACCAATCTATGTAAAACAGAGTAGTTAGATTTTATTGAATAATGAGTATTTATTGGCTCAATCATATAGCTAATTTTTAGGACAAGGATATGAGCATTTTAGAATTGATGCAGGCATTTACATTTTTGCATAAGTATACTTTTGATTATTTATTCGGGAAGTATTCATCGAAGGATATAGCTATTTTATGTGGTTTACTGAGAACCTGTATAATCAACTAATTTTATCGTTAAAGGTTGCTTATACTAAATGCTTTTTAACTATTACAAATGAATTCTTCTCTTCAAAATAAGGTTTAAAAGTTTCGATTTACATCAACAAAGTGTATTTGCTTTGTAGAGGATTGCTATGTCTCAAAATAGAACCAATAATGGTAAGAAAGTCATGTCTGATGATAATACAATCAAGAGTAATAATAGTAAACCTCAAAAGCGGCTAATAATTGTCACAGGTGATAAAGGTGGTGTGGGAAAAAGCACCTTTGCACGAGCGCTATTTCAACTGTACATTAATAAAAATTTACCCTGTGTCACTTATGAAGCTGACTTAAGAAATCCTCAGTTAGAAAGATATTTCAAAAAAGACTACCGACCGATAATACGTTACATTGATATTTTCCATAGAGGTGGTGCTGACGATTTATTAATTAATTTAGATGAGAGTGATTGTCCTATTACACTATTAGACTTACCAGCACAATCTGGAGGTTTCTTTGAAAGTTATGTCAAAGAGCTTTCATTTTTTGAAGTGCTTAAAACCGATATTAATTGCCAAGTTACGATGGTTTCAGTGATTAGTAGGGTTCTTGATTCCATAAATGTTCTAGAAAAACTGCGTGAACTTTGTAAAGATCAAGTAGATTATATTGTCGTCAAGAACTTATTTCATGGTGAAGAAGAAAAATTTGAGCGTTATAATGACGCTTTTCTGCGTCAAAATATGCTTGCAGAAGGTCTAGTAGAACTTGTGATGCCAGATTTATTCTACAAATCCTACGACTTTATTGACCGCCATGCTCTGACATTTAATGAAGGTCAGACTCATAAAGAAACAAATATTGTGATTAAATCGAGAATTAAATCTTGGCTTGCTGAGTTTGAAGCGCAAATTAAGCCAGCATTTAATTTATTTGGCTTTGATATACAACCAGATGATTGTTACTATCCAGCAGTTGTTGAAAAGTCTAAAGAGCTTAGAGAAGATGAAGAAAAAGAAAAAGCTAAAAATCAAGATCCAAATTTACAATCTGAAAATATAGCTGCTTAATTTAGTAGTTTACTTGGTTTATTATGTTTAGAAAACGTTTTGTGATTACATCGGGTGATGCTCGTGTAGGTAAGTCTACAGCTTCTAGGCTATTGCTAGAGTTGTACTTGAAAAATCAACTCAATGTGCGTGTTTTCTACCACGGGCATCGTAATAAGCTATCGATGTATCAAACACAACGCTTTGAGATAAACCATTTGGGATTCTCTAGAGGTGATTCTGATAGGTTATTACTCGACTTAGAAATGTTTCCGAAAATTGAAGTTATTTTGACTGATATGCCAGGTCAAAACCTCCGAGAATTAAAGTTTTTTGAGAGAGATGTTTCACTGATAGAAAATCTTAATTGTCTAGGATATCGTGTTACTTTCTTGCACCCGATATCACGCCGTAAAGACTGTGTTGAAGATTATCTTCAGGATTTATATCAACATTTTGGTAGTCAGGTTGATTATGTTGTTATCCAAAATCATTACTTTGGCAAGCAATTTCGATACTATGAGGGGAGTCAATTCCAAGCTGATATTAAAAAATTAAACGGCTTGGAACTAGTTTTAGGTGGATTGCATAATGACTTTTACCAGTTGCTTGAGGATACTGGTTTACCTTATGCTCAACTGATTGAAACTCACTCTCCTCTTAATACTATTCAGCGTTCGATAGTATTCAACTGGATGGAGAATTTTCATAACTCTATTGTTTCTAATGGAATAGCTTCTAATTATTTAGGGTTGAGTACGAACTGTGCAGAATTAGCTTCTGTAAGTGCAAATAAACAAAGTCCTTCCAATCTTGATGTAACTGAAGATATTGAATCTGAGAAATGGTAAGTATTGGCTTTACCAAATTGAAAGTGAGACTTTAAATTGACTGTTTAAAAACAACCTATGACCAATATTGCAAAAGTTGTTGAAAAAGTTGTTGCAGAATATTCTGAAGAAAAAAAAGCAGAGGTTACTGATTGGATACTTAAATTGGGTGTTCGGCCTGATGACCCCTTGTTTAACCTATACGCCGAACTAGGTACAACCCAGTTTGCGTTGCAGCAACTACCAGGTAGGCTAGACTCCCTTGTGGTGGGTTGGACTGACATGGTAGACGATAAGCTTAATAGTGCTTCTAAGGTGGCTATACACCAACAAAAGAGTGCGATCGCAGAAGCTGCGAAGGATTTAGTTAAGATGACTAAGCAAGGAATGGCACTAAGAAAAGCTTTAAGCTATGCTCCGTAATGATTACAGGCATTTATGCGATTAAGGAGTCAAGGAGTAAGAGCGATCGCTATTTTTTGTAGGTGCTGTGAAAATCAGGGTAACGGTGAGGGTTGCCCCAAAAAATTTTTAGATAGGAAAAGCTTACTCGTCTGTGAAATACTTTTTTGAGACGAGCAAGCGAATACGATAATTACTACTGTGACACTACAAGTACAAATCCTCAAGGATAAATTTAATTCATCTTTAGGTTTACCTTTTAAAGAACTATTGCCAGAATCTGCAATAAAACTTGCAATCTCTGAAGTGAAAATTAAATATAAAAAGCGATTATTTGATCCATTTATTACTTTGTGGGCGTTTTTGTCGCAAGTTTTGGATAGTGATAAAACTTGTCATAATGCTGTGAGTAAAATAATTGCTCATTTAGCAGGTTCAGATGTAGAAATTCCTTCATCGGATACGAGTGCTTACTGTCAAGCTAGGGTAAGATTGCCAGAAAAATTATTAGAGAAGCTTTTCAATTATTCAGCACAAAAACTGGAAGAAAAAGTAACCCAAGAGCATTTATGGTGTGGTCGAAATATTTTAGTGATAGACGGCTCGACGGTATCTATGCCAGACACTGTAGAAAACCAAAAAGAATACCCGCTAACCGTGCACTCAAAAAGATGGATGTGGCTTTCCAATAGCCAAAATTGGTGTGATATTCAGTTTAGTTACAGGAGCCGCCGTTGCTTTGTGCATCGATGTATTGAACACTCATGATATTAAATTAGCAAGGAGGCTGTATGGTTTTCTCAAACCCAATGATGTACTTTTAGGGGATAGAGCTTTTTGCGCTTATGCCGATATATTTACTATCAAAAAGCTTAATTGTGATGCTGTATTCCGTAAACATCAATCTCGCACAACAACGATGCGAAAAGGTAAAATTGTTGGGGCTTGTGACAAATTAGTTACTTGGTATAAGCCTAAAACTTGTTCAAAAGGATTAAGTAAAGGTGAATTTGATGCTCTACCTTCTTCCATCACTGTGCGGGAAATTTACTACTACATTGTTATTCCTGGTTTTCGCACTCAACAAGTCAGTTTAATTACTACTCTTTTAGATAAATCTTCTTATTCTACTCTCGAAATTGTTGGGCTTTACAGTAAACGTTGGGATGTTGAATTGGATTTAAGACATCTTAAAACTACTTTGGGAATGGATGTTTTGCGCTGTAAAACCCCCTCAATGGTACGCAAAGAAATTTATGTTTATTTGCTTGCCTATAATTTACTTCGTAGTTTGATGTGGTCTGCGGGTATTACTTACGGCAATCCTCCGTTACGCCTATCACTGCAAGGTACTCGCCACCATTTAAATAACTTTATTCCCAAATTTTTAGCTGCAACTTCAACAAAACGTTTTCAAATTTATTGGACTTTACTTAAAGTTATTGCTCACAAGGCTGTGAGCGATCGCCCTGGAAGAAGTGAACCACGAGTCCGTAAACGTCGCCCGAAAGCCTACCCCCTAATGACCAAACCCCGGCATGAATTACAAAAGCAATTGCAAACCGCTTAAACCACAAGTGTTTCGGCTTTTCTTAGTGCCATTCGACTAAGCAAGCTGGTGGGGTTTTGCCTCACTTGGGTGTAATTAATTGGCGATTGGCACAAGTGGCCGGGGTATTGGGTTTTGTACTGGCTTTAGGGGCTGCAATTGGTGTTTTTACATACAAGACCATCGCTGGAAGTATAACTTTTCAGCCGGCGGCTTCTGGATCTGCCATCTTACAATCTGAAGATAAAAAGCTTTTAGATTGGGCTAAATCCAATGAAGGTAAGGTAGCGCGTAGTATTTATGTTAAAAACGCCGCTATCATTAAAACTTGCCGCCAGCAGAAAAAGTATTCAGGTGGCTGCATAATTGCAGTTGATTAATTTTTTAGGCAACCCAGCCTTTGTATCCCTTATTACTCGTTTTAGCTGTATCTTTTTGACTTTTTTGGTTTGTTTTGACTCTTGCGTGGGTTTCTTGAGTAACTTCTTCTTCGATTTTCATGTCTGTAAAGCTGAGGATTCCCAGGCGGATTGCTTCGCGGATAGCGTTTAACCTATCTTTGACTCCTAGCTTGATAAATGAATTATGTAGATATGACCTTACTGTACCTTCTGAAACATACATGACATTGGCAATTTCATTATTTTTCATGCCTCCGGCAGCTAATTGAAGAACTGTGATCTCTTTATTAGAGAAATCACTTAACAAATCTAGTGCATTTCTATCGGGTGTGTCATTTGACCTGAGACTATCAATCAAAATACGATTAATAGTTGGGTCAATCCATGATTCATTATTGTACGCAGCCATGACTGCTTCAACGAATCTTTCTCCTACTTCTTCTCTAACGCTATTTTTAGCGTAGTAGCAGTCTGCGCCATTACTAATTGCTGCGTTAATGGTATCTCTGCTGCTATTTGCAGTCATAACCACAATTCTAATTGATGCGTGTTTGGATTTAATTGTGCTTATTACATCAATGCCATCGATATCCGGTAAATCAATATTTATAATTACGATATCTGGCTTTTCTTTGTCAACAATTTCTATTCCTTGTTTTCCGTATTTGGCAACGCCACATACTTGGATTGCACCAGTTTCAGATAATATTGTTGCCGCGCCAATCCTAGATATGTTCTCATTTTCAATGATGACAACATTAATAGGTTTCATATTATATGCTTTTTTGGTTTGGTATTGGTATTGTCCCTGATAATAATACTTATAGCACTTACCTTTTCGAGAATATTTAATCTTTACAATTACTATAAAATAATTAGCTTATTTAAAATCTTTATATTATTTGTAAAAACTTTACAAAGTAATTGGGTGGTTTATGTAGTTTTCATTAAGCAATCTATTTACTAGATAATTTTATTTATCAGTACTAGTTTTAATAGTTATCAGCGAATTGATGGAGGAATAGATAATTTTTTATGAAGAGCGATAAAATTTTAGGATGGATAGAAAAGATTGTTGTTTGGTCTTTAATGGGGATGCTATGTTTGGTCGGGTTAGGCAGATTGCCTGTTAACCCGACGAGTTTGTTTGACTTTACTGCGTCTTTTTACTATTTTGCTGTTGCGGTTGTTATTTGTCCCAAGACCCCCCTGAGTTTTAATAAAAAGCAGATTTTTGGATTTATAGCTTTTATGTATGGCGTGTGGTTTGGGTTGATTTAATCTAGCTCTTTAGCAGAATCCTGGTTTTTGAATTGTTGTTGACTCTGTTCGCGGCGTGTTTGTTGCTCATTGAACAGAGTCTTGAAACGTTCAAATTCCTCTTTGGTGAGATTATTAATGGTGATAGAGTACTCTTTTGACTTATTGTCACGAGATGCCAAGAGTGCTTCTTGACTTTGTTCGGAATCAGGCAAATTTCTATCAAGGCTAAGAGTTTGCGAATCTTCTTCTAATTTTAGACTTGCAGTATATGCTTCACCTTTATAAATAATCCCTTGTGTCTCTTTATCTGATTTTCCAAATATATCTAAGCGGTCTAAAATTACAGGAATAACAAACTGTCTAATTTGAGAATCGGCGGTAAGAGATTGTACTCTATCTTCTGGACTCTCTTCTACTGGGTTGCCATTATTGTCGTCATTTTTATTTGTGGGATTTTTTAGAATCTCTTGTTCAATTGTCGTTCCTGTGAACTGGCTTGCTTCGGCTTGTGAAGATGACTCTTGATTAACAAAAGTGATAGGTTCAAGTTCTGTAGAGTTTACTTTTGCTTCATCTTGCAGTATTTCACTGATTCTGTTAATTTCCGAATTCAACCGTAGCACAGCCTCTTTTGTTTCCTCAGCAGTTGGAGGCTTTTTTGCACATTCTTCAAATTTCTCATTAGGTATATTAAGCTGTTTGATCAATTCTCTGAGGAGACTGGCTTGCATCACTGGAGTTAAACCTTCTACTGGAAGTTCGATTAGTTCTTTCATACTAAAATTACCTCTCCACTAAATCTTTTTTGACATCTTTGAGAGCATTATTGATACGGGAATTCATGAGTTGAAAATCCTGTAATGTTTCATCACTGATGTTACTTACTTGGGCTTTTCCTTCTTTGACATATAATAATATGTTGTCATTTTTATCTTTAACTAAGTAAATTTTGTCTTGGGCTTTTGTAGCAATTTGGTATTTTTCTGTTTGTACTGACATAATGCCATTGATATCTTCCTGTCCAATGATTTTCACTAAACTTTGGGCAAGACTGGTCATTTCATTAATTTTTTCTAGCTCCTTAATATCTTGCTCCATTGCCTTAAAAGCGTTCTCAAGACTGATATTTTCTTTGATGTATAAATCAGTTACCTCCTGAATTCTATTGAGATATGTTTCTGATTTACCGAGCTTTTCAGCTGCTACATACCAGTCTTGAAGATTTTGCATTGTATTAGCTTTCATCCGCTCGATAATACTATCCATCGCTCCAACCTGCTGCATTCTGGGTTGAGAAGGTGATGCGAGTGCTTGGTCAATATTTGGTTGTTGACTTTGTTGTTGAGGGAAAATGCTCTTGTCTTTAGCAATAAACGAGTTATGTAATACTTGTGTATTGGAAGAAATAGTGTTGGTACTAATTTTGGTATTTTCTACAGGATTAAATACAGCGTATCCTTGGGAAGTTTGTTCTACTTTATACCCTTTTTCTTGAAGGTAATTTTGAACTAATTGGTCACTTCCTTGTGCATTTCCGACTATGAAAGAGCTTTTCGCTTTTATTGCCTTATTAAGTAGCGGTTTGTAGTGATTTTTAAAAGTTTGGGCAATTTGCTCGCTTGTCACTCCGCGCCACGGGCCAGATCCGGATACCATAATGATGTCGTCTTTTGAGTAATTTCCAGTGTTGGCGTGTTCTCCCCATGCTTGCTCGTAATTACGGGTGCTTGAAGGTGTTTCGGGGGGTGCAGCTGATTTACCGATAAACTGGGTAGCTATTTGTGCCATCGCAATATCTTTTTTCATGTGTTCAGCGACGGCGGCGTTTATGGGTTCGAGTTGGGATAGTGGATTTGTTAGCGGACGATCAGTCTGTTCGGACTTTTTCTGCTGGGTTTGTACTGTAGTTTGTTGTGACTTTTCAGTTATATTGCTGTATGCTTCGCTGAGGGCTTGAATAAATGCGGATTCTTTACCCTTACCTTCCCACTGTTTATCCTGGGCGTTAGTCATATTGGTGAGGCAGTGCGTTGCGGAGGACAGTCGCGTGGGCGGGTTTCCCGACTTGAGCGAACTGTCCGTTGGGGTTCCCCCCGTTGTAGCAGCTGCGGTACAGTTTTCCAGCCACTCAGTTCCTCCGCGTTTGGCGATCGCCTCAGTTAACCGGGGGTGTTGTTCGAGTTTAGCTTGAAGTACTTCTACCATTAACTTGTATTCATCAGCTGATGGATGCAACTGCTTTTGGTGGTTAAATGCGTGTTCGGCAGATGCGTATGCTACTCCTTCAGGTTTTTGGCTGTGGTTCTCTACTCCATATCGTCCGGTGGGGGCTTCTGGATTATTATTGACTGAAACTTGGTAATCGTTTTGCAGCTTGCCTTGTTCTTTTGCGAGTGCAGTGGCAAGGCTGAGTGCTACTCCAAGCCCATCTTTTGAGTCGGGGCTGATATTTACTGGAGTTGGAGGTTGTTTTTGGATGGCTGGGAACGAAACAATTTTGCCATTGACATAATCCCCTAGCGGCTCCATGAATAAGCCATATACCTGACTCTTACTCGCCTGGGTTTGGGTAAGTTCTTTAGATGAATGCTTTTCCCATTTCGCCCAGGCTTGCTGGTAACTTGGATCTTGAATCATTTCGGGGGGAATTTTGTACTGCTTACCCACTCGGAAAGCAACTTGCTCGCCGTTTTTACCAAGGGCGATCGCAATATCTCTCTCTTTGACACCATAAGTTTTTTGGTAGTCTACACCTCTGGTGGTGTGTATCCTACCGTGTCCGCGCATGGCATCGATAGTTGTATTAGCTGGTACTGTGGAAGATTCGCCGTGCAGATGCAGGGAATAAACCATTGGTACTGGTTTTCCAGATATAGTCGGGTTGTCTGGAATCTGAGGGTTAGCAGCGCGTACCGCAGTGGAATTCCCGATGGCGATAATTTCTTCTACAGTTGCTTGGTTTAAAGGGTGTGAGGCAGTATTTTGAGTGACTTCTCTGAGGCTTGTATAGCTACGTTCTACTTTAATTTCTCCCCCAGGTGTCCACTCGTTAGTTTTGATGGTAAGGTCGCTGTTGCTTTGGACTATCGCACGAGGAGGTTGGTTTGAGGCGAGGAAGTTCTCAAATTTTTGGCGAACGCTGTTTTCTCTGCCCAGGTCATTTTTAATTGACCAGATGTTGATAGACCATCTGCCAGCCTCAGTATTGAGGGCAGCGTGTTCGTTCTTGCAGTTAAAGCGGGTTACTGTACCCGACTCAAGTTTAAATTCTTGGTATGGTGCGTCCTGATTCTCCTCCCTAGTCCATGCCATTCGTTCCTTAGCAGCGCGATATCCCCAGTCAGAATTTCCGATATTAATGCTGCGGGCTTCCGTCGCGGCGTAGGAGTCATCGCGGTGGTAGTTGATGCCAGCGCCGGGGTTTTTGGAATAAGTTACCAGCACAATATCAGCGTCAGGATATACTTGTTTGACAAGTTTCATTAACTTGTCGTCCTGTACCCCTGGCTTGAAGTGTTTATCCTTCAAATCCCATTTTGCACCGACCCATGCAACTTGTCTCAGTAGTGCGTAGTTAGATTTATCGTTTTCAAGTACGGGTTTGAGGTGGGTTTCAAGGTGCGATCGCAATTGTTCTACTTTTTCCTCGCTTACCTTACCTAATATTTCGATAGCTTTAGTTTGATCGGCTTGGCGCGAGTTGGGTAGTAATATTGCTTGGTTATCAACTTCTAATTTTGTGTTTGTTGATACTTGTATATCAACTGCGTTTTTGTAAACTTGTGAAATACCTGCAACTGTAGCGTTAGTATTTGATTGAATGTTAGTTATATTATTTTCTGGTACAGCTTTTGCAGGAATAATTGGTACTGGAGAATCTTCTTGATTAAGCTCTCTGGGACGGTTAGGTAGTGCTTGTAGAGCTTTTTTGTACTCACTATTTTCTGGAATTTGGTTTAATTCTAAACGACTACCTTCAGTCGCAACTTTTTGATTTAACTCTGCACTAAGCTGTTCGTAGCGGTCAAATCCCTCAACTTCACCGATATTAATCGGTTCTCCAAGTAAACTATTTAATTCCTCGTTTATTTTTTCACTAATCTCATTTTTATTAAAAATAAATGTAGCTGTGTTACTCTCAATAAAATAATGATTTTTAGTAGATTTTGATTCTAGCCAAGTAGCTACAGCGATCGCGTCTTGTGCGGGAACTACTAATCCGAGAGCTTCTTTAGCTTCTACCTGCGATCCATCTGGAGAAGTATATTGTTGGTTTGGGTTATAAAAATATACAGTTTGTTCTGGAATGATTGGAGTGATTTGTGAAGGTGTATCTGCGCTCTTGATATAACCACCAGCACGGTCAATAAATGTTTGTTTTAATTCTTGACTGATGGTACTTTCATCAAGTATGAATACAGTCATACCTTTTTTGGCTTCAAACCGAGCTTGTGATATGGCAAGCTGTTCGTATGATACTCCTACTTTTTCGAGATATTTTTTGGTTTTTTCGGCTATATTTTCATCAACTGCTAATCCTAAAACCCCTACTAATTTTTGTTCTTTATCTTGGAACATGATTGCAGGACGTTCGTTAATTTTACCGAGTATTTGGTTACGTTTTTCTTGCTGTTCGTTTCTGGCAGGCTGCTCATTACTGATAAGCTGACTGCGCTTAACCCACTTGTCGGGATACTCTACTGTTTCTGGATTAATAGTTATTTTACAGGTACTTTCATTACTGGTAATCTCTACAGGGATAGTAGTTCGTTGTTGGTTTAAGCGAATAATACCTGTATCAATTAGTTTTTGTACAGTGCTACTTTCTTTCCTTTGCCACTGTCTTTGTACATTCTCTCTATTTAACTCAGCTTCGAGGCGTTCAGTATGCTGACCAATAATACCGAGTGATTGATCACCAATTTTAGCAATATAAACGTGCTTTTTATCAAATGCTCTAACTAAAGTTTCTTTAAATGCTTGGTTGCTAATCTCCTGTTTTTTGTATTTTGGATTAGTAATATTAATTCGTAAAAAATTTCCCTTAGATGTCTCTGCTATTGCATCAGGGTAAGCGCATCTAATTTGGTATAAAGAAAACTTGACAAGTTCTAGAAGATAGTATTAATGAATGTGTAAAAAATAGACTTGACGACCGAGCAAGATCAATGAGATGAATTCAATTACTCGATTGAAAATCTCCTGGAGCCAAATTGATGTCAGAGGGCTTTGAAACTAAATCTGCTGATAGTGTCAAAAATACTCGTTGTCAGCCAAAATCAAGAAAAATAGCAGACATTGGCAGTATTCAACAAAGTCTAGTTGAGCATTTCTCGGATATCAAAGACAAGAGAGTAGAGCGGACGAAGAAACATCAATTCACAGATATCTTAGTCATCGCAATTTTAGCAATCATAGCTGGAGCACAAGGGTGGGAAGACATCGAGAATTATGGCATCAGCAAGCAAACATGGTTAGAAGAGTTTCTGGCATTACCAAATGGTATTCCCTCAGATGATACATTTCGACGAGTGTTTGAGTTGATCGACCCAGAAGCATTAAATCGATGTTTCTTGAGATGGGTAGAAACCCTAATCACAAACATGGGAGGAGAAATTATCCCCATAGATGGAAAGACAATTAGGGGTTCTTATGACCGCAATCAAGGTCAAAGCGCACTCCACCTTATAAGTGCCTGGGCGAGTGAGCACAGTTTAGTGTTGGCACAAGTGAAAGTAGAAGATAAATCCAATGAAATCACCGCCATTCCAGCACTGTTAGAAATGCTAGACATCTCTGGCTGTATCATCACCATTGATGCAATGGGAACACAAACCGAAATTGCCAAACAGATTATCGCCAAAAAAGCTGATTATGTCCTGGCACTGAAAGCCAACCATCCCATGCTCTATTCTCAAGTCAAAGAATGGTTTGACAAAGCGCAAGCAGAGCAATTTTCGGGGATTAATGTTAGTTATGACAAACGGATTGAAAAAGCACATCATCGCACGGAAATTCGTGAAGTTTGGACTGTACCCATTGCGGCTATCGGTGAGCTTTATCAACCCAAATTATGGGCAGGTTTGCAATCTCTAGTTATGGTTGTCCGTGTTCGTCATCTTTGGAATAAAACTACTCGTGAGGTTCAGTTTTATCTCACTTCTTTAAACAGTGATGCTCAAATTATCGGTCGGGCTATCCGAAAACACTGGGGCATTGAAAACGAGGCTCACTGGACTCTCGACTGTACTTTTGCAGAAGACGCTTGTCGCATTCGTTCTTTCCACAGTCCCCAAAATTTTGCTCTTTTACGACGCTTCGCTCTCAATGCTCTTAACCGTGAACAGACCTACAAACGTAGTCTTCGTCAAAAAATGAAACGCACCGCTATGGATAACAATTATATGATTCAGGTTCTCAGTTGTTTCATTGACAATACTTTAGATTCTTCTGATTCCTTGTGTCAAGCCTGATTGAGATGCTCTTACCCTGGCTATTGCATAGGCATTTTGTCCGGTGATGATGGTTTGAATTTTAAGCTGTAACTGTTGCCCATTACCAGGTTTTTCTGCTAGCCAACCTTGAGCAATACCCTCCTTGATTGATTCCTTATCAATGTTGCCTAGTTTCTCAGGTTTATTACCATTTTGAAGATAAATACTATAGTCTTCACGAATAAGATCAACCTTTTCAATTGTTAACATTACAGGTTCATTATTGAACCTTTGGGAATTTCCAAACTTATTAACTTCACCTACTTTAAAGGTAAGTTCTGGTAGTCCGGGTACTTTGGTTGTAACAGAGGTGGTATATACTTCACCTTTTTCAATGCTGGCAATAGCAACACTACCAATTGGTAGTCGGGCGTTACTTTGTTCTATATTTCCAAATGTTTCATAATTACCTTCCTGATTCTGGAGTTCAATGACACTTTTTCCATCTTCAGCTAGATTAAATCGAATATTTTGAGGTTGGTTTTCATGAAATAATTCACTACTGCGGTCGAACCCAGTGATACTAAATTCGTTAAATCTGAGTGTGTCTAACTGACTGATAATCTCTTCAGAAAAGGCAGCAAAGGCGAAATTAGAAACTTTCTTTTGGTAATCGCTACCTTTATCATTACTACTCTCACGAGTAGTTGATACTGCCCAGGTAGCAGCTGCCATTGCTAGCTTTTGTCCTTCTGGAATTGAATTGGAAAATTCTTCTGCTATCTGGTAGGCTTTTTGGTAAAGAAGCTTAATTTGACCTTCGCTTAGTTCAGCTTGGAAGGCTATTTTGTTAGAAATTACTTCCTGTCCAAGTCCAATTCCTATCTCTTCGGGTTTGTTTTCTTGCTCCTTAGCAAGTGTTCCTAATGCCCTAAACTTGGGTTTACCGTTCTCAGTCTCATCGTTAATTTGGGCATAAACTACATATTTATGCGGGCGGTTACTGTTGCGCTTATCCTTGGATATTTCTGATACCTTGATTGTAATTTTATTAGCTTTCCAGATAAATTCGTTGTCATACTGTAAAAGGTTAGTTACACTTACTTGATTGCCGTTAGCAAGGGTAATATTTGCAGACGGCCCTTTTTCAGTTTCTTTTTGTCTAGATAGCTGACTCGCTTGGTTAAAGGATTTGTCGAATTCTTTTTTGACAAGAGTAGCTCTTAATCGCTGTTCGTTAGAAAATTCGACACCTTTAAATAAAGCTTGAAATTGGGCGATTTCACGCGATTCTAAACGAGCTTTTTCAAAATACTGGTTGGTTTGAGCAATTAGTAATTCAACAGGCGAGTATCCCGTGGGTTGAATTGTATTGTCAATATAAACATCTTTCTTCTTATCCTTAATATAGTTAACCTCCCGGTGGAGAATCCGACTGTTGTTGCGGATAATTTCCATTTCGGGTTTTTTGGCACTTTTGAAGAGGTCAACTGCAATTTGGTTTTGAAATGCTGCCTCGGCAATCATTTCGCGGTATATCTTGATGTTAGTATTCATTGCTACTAGTGCATTGACCAGGTTTAGGGGTTCTTGCCGAACAGTTTTGATAAACTCTTCCATGTAACCGCGATACTTGGTCGGAACCTCCTTCCCTTCAATACCCTTGGATTTTGCCCAGGCTTCTGTTTTAAATAAATCTTCGTAGTGTTTGGCTACCTGCTGTACGTAGTCAATTTGGTCTTTTTCACTACCAAAGTTTTTCAGGATAGTAATTTCTGACTCTAACGCCTCAATTGAGGTCAGGTGATTGTTGATAATACCGACACTAATGCCATCGCTCATATGGATGGCGATTTCTTCAAATTCCGGCTGACTGCCATCTTCCTGGTAAAAAGATTGTTTTTTGAGTTTAACAGTTGGATCGTAAGCGTTTTCAGGCAGGTTGCGCTCCCTTGCCTCGGCAGTGAGGTTTGGATACCTGCTTGCCCGCTCGAAGCCAATACAATCACCATCGTAGTCGCGTGCCTGACGCTCTTGTTCGGACTCTTGAGGAAGAATTTCTAGTTCGTAACCAGCTGACCTTAGTTCTGAAATATACTCATTAAATTTGTTGGTAAACTCGATTTTCTCTTTAGTTTCGAGCTTGCCGATATTTTTATCTAAGTAATTTTCAATACCTTCTAACTCAATATTTTTACTTTGAGCTTCTGAGAGGATAGATTTAACCTCCTCGTTAAAGCGGTTATAAATGCGATCGCTTGTTTCGTCCGAGACAGCGATCGCACCTGCCAGAGGTTGACCATCAGGCCCAAGGATGTCTTCTACAACTTTGTTAGTTGAGACGCATAGACCATTTGAGTTGAGAAAAGGTGAACGGAAGTTGAGAACTTCTTCCCCATCTTGATAATGCGGGATGGAGATTTCCCCATTTTGTAGGTCTTTACACGGAATGACCATTGCTCGCTCAAACGTGAGCGTCTTGCCGATGGCGATTTCTTTCCACTCGTTTTGGATGAACCGGGCGAGTTCGCGCTGTACTTTCTCAGTTTCGAGAAGTTGACCTTCTCCTTGCAGGTCAGCTTTGATAAGTTTGTAAATAAACGAGTCAGTAGCAATGCGATCGCCTACGGCGGGCGCTCCCGCGCCATCGCGCAAAGTTTCTAAATCTTCTGCTGCTTGTTCTTCTAGTGTGGTTGCTTGTTCTTCTAAAAAGGCTTTCCGCTTCTCGTACTTTTTGCAGTAAAGTTGTGCAAGTTGCCGGGGGTCGTCCTGTACTTCCTTAAGCTCTTTGGCTTCAAGTTCTAGCTGTTCGGTAAAGTCTTTCAGCCCGTTAGGGAATGAAGCGAGTAACTGCGAGATAGCTGTTTTACCGAGTTCAGATTGTGATTTTTCACCTAGCCAGATATTTTGCCTGTACAGTCCAGGTTGAATTTGGGGCTTGCTTGGCCCATTAGGGTTGTCTTTATCAGTTCCCTTGAATGCAGATAAGGGAAGAATTAAGTCAATTTTAGTTGAGTTGTTGGGATCTGAATAATTGAGGATTTGGTCAAGGTTTGCAGGGCGTAGTGTACCTTTGCCAAAGCGGTATTTATTATCATCCCCGTCTTGGTCAGTCCAACCGAAGCGGTGCTGAATTACTCGATATTTATCACCTTTTTGATGCTTGGTTAATTCGTGATATAGGTCTGTGGATATTTGCCCGTAACAGTCTCCTGTTAGCCGATATGCCTGGTCGTTACTAATAACGCCACCATTTTCACCATTACTGTCATCAACAATTAGAATATTTAACTCTTTATTGACGCTATTTTTACACGAACCAAGAAAAATAGATCCGTAAGCACCTCTATCTTTGTTATCAGGGCATAATTGTTTAATTCTATCTAGATATTCTTCCGGCCCATATAACAACCGTGTTTTTGATGATAATAATAATTTGTGACCTTCAGGATGATTAATTAATTGTTCCACAGTAGACTTTTCGTCCATATGCCCGAACGAAAAGTTAACCCCAGGAAAGAAATGTTCTATTAGGGTATTATTAAGTTCTTCTTTTAACAGTGAATCTAGATTATCCGTATTACCATCTGTATGAATCCACTGATTTAACCTAGTGTCAAAATGTTTAGCTTGAATTGTCATATATGAACAATTAAACTTATAAAATTAAATATAAATTTTTACTTGTTGGCACTGAAATACCCTTAAAGCTTGATTTTACTTTCTCTATTTCGGTAATTTATTAAACAATTTTCTAATTTCCACTTGCAAAATAAATATAGTTTTTTATACGCTAAAATATAGTTCTTACTTAGAGAATAGCCCTTAAAGACATAATTCAGCGTGATCTCAAAATTTAAGTATGAAAAAAATATACAAACTTCTCAATTATTTATTGCTTAATGCTAAATCAGTAGTAACATTCTTAATGTTTGCCATTGTGCTGATGTCTGTAGTTTGAGAAAGAAAGCTAAATTAGTGTGGCAGCAACTTGATAATTTCATGTCTGCCTAATTTTTTACCCTTCTGTGGGTTCGCAAGCAGTCTCAAGAGCAGCTTACATATCTGCGATGCCTGCGACGGGCTAACCTACGCATTTCGCAGGTGTATTTCACTGAACTGGAGGAATCGGTGCAGAGGTTTTTGGAGTCGTTGGGGAGTTGGGGAGGCTGTATCAGGCTTATTTGACTACTCTGGAAGAAAAAGTGTTGAGTATTTTGGAGTCGAAAATTAAAGTTTAATTATCAATCTCTTATTTACTCAAACTTATTTTCGATGGGAGCAAAGAGCAAGTAATTATTCTCAAAATGAGAATTGGTGTATAGTTTGAGTTATGCCAGACTATCCTCTCAAGAGTTGCTTTATGATTGCTCTACCTGGTATTGCCATCCAAGACAAAATATACGAAAGTTCCAATTCTCTAGTTTATCGGGGCATCAGAGACGATGTAGTAGGGATCGTCGTAAAAATGCTAAAGCTTGATTATCCCTCACCTCAAGAACTAACTCGCTACAGACAGGAATATAAAATTACCCGCTCCCTAAAATTAGAAGGAGTTATCAAAGCATACAGCCAGCAGGACTATCAACGCACTCTGGTGATTATCTTAGAAGATTTTGGGGGAGAGTCCCTAGAGCAATGGATGCACAAGCGCCCAGATATATTTTGCCCCATGCCCTTATCCCAATTTCTAAGTCTTGCGATCGCTATAAGCGACATTCTGGGCAGAATCCATGCAGCTAATGTCATTCATAAAGATATCAACCCTGGAAACATAGTCCTCAATCTCGATACTGGCGTTGTCAAAATTATTGACTTTGGAATTGCCACCCAATTTAACCGCACGAATCCGACTTTCAAAAGTCCTCATGTTTTAGAAGGGACACTCGCATACCTATCTCCAGAGCAAACTGGGCGGATGAATCGTTTACTCGATTACCGCACCGATTTTTACTCCCTTGGTGTGACATTTTATGAACTGCTAACTGGATATCTGCCGTTTCCCACCACAGATATCCTGGAACTAGTCCATTGTCATATTGCCAAACATCCTATTCCGCCTCATGAAATAAATACAACGATTCCTAAGCCAGTTTCAGATATCATTCTCAAACTGATGGCGAAAAATGCAGAAGATCGCTATCAGAGTGCCTGGGGAATCAAAGCGGATTTAGAAATTTGTGTTCAACAATTAGAAGAAATCGGTCAAATCTCTAGCATTCAACTTGGGCTTCAAGACGTTTCGGGTAAGTTTCAAATTCCCCAAAAACTGTATGGACGGGACAAGGAAGTTGCAATGTTACTGGCGGCGTTTGATCGCGTAGCGTGTCCAGAATCAAATCGCGTTGCTTCTTTACCAAACAATTCAGAAACAACTTCACAAAGCGAACAAAGAGGCAAACCAAAATTCCAAGTCGAAATGATGTTGGTATCTGGCTATGCTGGCATTGGGAAATCTGCGTTAGTGCAAGAAATCTATAAACCAATTACCCAAAAACGCGGCTATTTTATCTCTGGTAAATTCGATCAATTTCAGCGCAATATTCCCTACAGTGCGATCGCAGATGCCCTGCAAAAATTGGTACAACAATTGCTCGGTGAACCAGACGAGCAAGTGCAACAGTGGCGATCGCTCTTACTTACAGCTTTAGGAAACAACGCACAAATCATCATTGATGTGATCCCCGAAGTTGAATTGATTGTTGGCAAGCAGCCGCCTGTACCGTCCGTTGGAGCAACTGAAGCTCAAAATCGCTTTCATCGGATTTTTGGGCAGTTCGTGCGGGTGTTTTGTTCAGAATCACATCCCCTGGTGATATTCTTAGATGATTTGCAATGGATAGACTCAGCAACACTAAATTTAATAGAGTTGATGCTGCTGGATGAGCAAACCCAATCACTATTTTTAATTGGAGCTTATCGAGATAATGAAGTGAAGCCAACGCATCCATTAGCATTAATGCTAGAGAGACTGCGAAAACAAGGGGCGGTACTTCAGGAAATTATCTTATCACCATTAACGCTTGAGCCGTTGAATCAGTTGATTGCCGAGACACTGCATCGGAATGCAGACACAGTTTGTCCATTAGCTGAGTTGGTGTTGCGTAAAACTGAGGGCAATCCTTTTTTTGTCAGTGAATTTTTGAGAATGCTGCATAGCGAAAATTTATTGACCTTTGATGCTGAAGACTTAAGCTGGCAGTGGAACATAGCTCAGATCCAAGCCCAAGATATCACTGATAATGTTGTGGAGTTGATGCTGATTAAATTGAAGAAACTGCCAGAGAATACACAGCAAATTCTCCGGTTAGCTGCTTGCGTCGGCGCTGAGTTTAATTTAGATACTCTATCGATTGTTTGTGATCAACCACCTGAAACGGTTTTTCAAGATTTACTAACAGCCATACAAGTTGGATTAATTCAACCACTATCTGAATTAGATGAAAACTTGTTAATTCAAGAGTATAAGTTTCTGCACGATCGCGTGCAGCAAGCCTCATACACCTTAATCGATGAGTCGCAAAAACAAATTGTTCATTTACAAATTGGTCGCAATCTCCTGGGAAAAATTTTGCCAGAGAGACTATCAGACCGACTGTTTGAAATTGTCGATCATCTTAATCATGGAATTGAGCTTGTTGCAGATCAACTAGAACGCAATGAAATTGCTAGATTAAATTTAATCGCAGGACAGAAAGCAAAAGCTGCGATCGCCTATAGTGTGGCTCAAAACTATTTAGCCAGAGGTAGAGCATGGCTGGCAGACTCCAGTTGGCAAACTAACTATGATCTGACCTTAGAGTTATATACAGAAACAACAGAAGTTGCGTATTTGTGTGGCGACTTTGAGCAGGTAGAATCCTGGGCAGTGGTTGTTCTGCAAGCAGCCAAAACGGTTTTCGACATCGTGAAAGTTTACGAAGTCAAAATTCAAACTGACATCGCGCAGAACCAGCCATTAGAAGCAATCAACACTGGATTGCAAGTTTTGCAGCAACTGGGAATCAGTTTTCCTGAAACGCCAACTCAGTCAGAGATTCACCTTGAGCTAGACGCGATCGCATCACTCATTGGCCAGAAGCCAATCGAAGACTTGCTCCATTTGCCGGAAATGACCGAACCGGACAAGTTGGCGGCGATGCGAATCTTATCAAGCATCACGATCGCTGCCTATATTGCGGCTCCTGATTTGATGCCTCTGCTTGTGTCTAAACAAGTAAACTTATCAATTCAATCTGGTAATGCTGTTGTATCTCCCTTTGCCTATGCTTTTTACGGATTAATTCTTTGTGGAACGAGTGGGAACATTGAGATTGGGTACGAGTTTGGACAACTTGCGCTAAATCTATTGTCACACCTTAATGTTCATTCTCTCACAGCTAGAACATTACTCATTGTGAATAACTTTATTATTCATTGGAAAGAGCATATTAGAAACACAATCCAACCTTTGCTAGAAGCCTACCAAAGAGGTTTAGAAGTTGGAGATTTAGAGTTTGCTGCTTATTGCGCTCATTGTTATTGCTTCCAATCTTATGCAGTTGGAAAGGAACTCGTAGAAGTTGAGCGCGAGATGACGAAATACAGTGAAGCAATTCGTCAAATCAAACAGAAAACGGCGCTAACCTGGAACAAAATATATCAGCAGACGATCGCAAATTTGATGGGCTTTT
The DNA here is from genome assembly GCF_026127265.1 of Nostoc sp. KVJ3. Lineage (GTDB taxonomy): Bacteria > Cyanobacteriota > Cyanobacteriia > Cyanobacteriales > Nostocaceae > Nostoc. The sequence goes on along the minus strand of NZ_WWFG01000001.1, from coordinate 979,372 downwards.
CGGTCAGCCTAACTCACCTAGTTGGCGAATTCTACAACGAAGAAAAGGGATTGCCACAACATGAAGTAACAAATGATGGAACGGCAACCTTTGATGTCTATTTTCATAAACTTATCCTGTGCTACCTATTTTCTGAGTATGCTCAGGCAGTTAAAAACTCAACCATAGCAGAACGTTATTTAATCCGAATAACAGGCACACCTGTTGCTCCTTTTTACTATCTATACGATGCGCTGGCAAGACTAGCGATATACTCCGAAAGCGGCACTCAAGTGCAGGAGGAACTCCTCAAAAAAGTTACGGTTAGTCAGGAGAAAATGAAGCAATGGGCACAATATGCGCCAATGAATTGTTTGCATAAATATCATCTGGTGCAAGCAGAGACTGCACGAGTTCTCAGTCAGTGGTTTGAAGCAGAGGAATTTTATGAACAAGCAATTCAAGGAGCCAGGGAAAATGAATATATTCAGGAAGAGGCGTTAGCCTATGAATTAGCTGCTAAACATTATCTGGTGCGAGGTCGGCAAAAGATCGCCCAAACCTATATGAAAGAAGCTCACTACTGTTATGAACGGTGGGGAGCAACTGCGAAAGTCAAAGATTTAGAAACTCGCTATCCGCAGCTATTTCCTGAACAGTCGAGCGTGGCTTATACACCAATCCTCACCAATGCTGGAACTACCTCGAATACCTCGCATGTTGCTTTCGATCTAGTGGCTGTGATGAAAGCAGCTCAAACGATTTCGAGTGAAATTGAACTGGAGCAGTTGCTCCGTTCTTTGATGAAGATATTAATCGAAAATGCTGGCGCACAAACAGGTTCTCTGATTTTAGAAAACTCAGGAAAATGGGTGATTGAAGCGTCTAGTGAACTTAATGAGGGTGAGAATGTCTATGCTACACAAGTGCTGCAATCTATCCCAACTGCAAATCATCTACCTGAATCAATTATTAATTATGTTATTCGTACTCATGAATCTGTCATCTTAAATGATGCTACTCGTGAAGGTAATTTTATTAATGAGCCATATATTCAACACTATCAGCCTCAATCCATTTTGTGTTTACCACTGCTGAATCAAAATCGGCTTGTTGGTGTGTTATATCTGGAAAATCGGTTAGCTGCTGGGGCATTTACACCAGAGCGAGTCTCCTTCCCTGCGGGAGGCTGCGCCAACGGAGACGCTACGCGAACGCAAGTCTTAAATCTGCTATCCACTCAGGCAGCGATCGCAATTGAGAATGCCAAGCTCTACTCAAAGCTCCGCGCTAATGAAAGTCAGATGGCTCAATTTCTAGAAGCAGTTCCAGTGGGAATTGGAATAGTGGATGCGACTGGTCGCCCTTACTACGCTAATCAACGAGGCGTTCAGTTAATGGGCAAAGCGATTGACCCTGCCGTGCCGCCGGATCAAATCGCAGAGGTTTATCAATTTTATCAGGCGGGAACTGATCAAATCTATCCTACTGAGAAACTGCCAGTTATCCGGGCGTTGAGTGGCGATCGCACCACTATTGACGATGTAGAAATTCGCCAAAATAACACCACCATTCCCATTGAGGTATGGGGAACTCCAGTTTTTGACGAACAGGGCAATGTGGCTTATGCGATCGGAGCCTTTGAAGATATTACGGAACGTAAAAAAGCAGAAAATCTTTTAGCGAATTACAACCGCACCTTAGAACAACAGGTAGCCCAACGAACAGCCGCGTTACAGCAAAGCGAAGCAGAACTGCGCGGTCGAGAACAAGAATTACGGCTGATCACCGACGCTCTACCGGCTCTGATCAGCTATGTGGATGCCAATCGATGCTATCAATTTATCAACCGTACCCATGAGGTTTGGTTTAGCCGTAACCGTGATGAGATTCTGGGCAAATCTGTTCATGAACTTTTAGGTGAGACGGTTTATAAACGGTTTGAGCCGTTTATTAATCAAGTCTTTGAAGGGCAAACTGTAACCCTGGAAGCAGAAATCCCTTCTTCGCTTGGTAGACACTGCATCAGTGCGACCTTGATCCCCGATTTTGATTGCCCAAGGGGCAGCGCCAAAGGCGATCGCAATGCCCAAGTGAGAGGCTTCTACAGTCTCATGACAGATATTAGCGAACAGCAAGCTGCGCTACGCGAACGCAAACGAGCAGAAGAAGTGTTGCGTCAGTCCGAGGCTCAATTTCGAGAACAGGCAATCCTCTCCGATTTTCGCGCCGATGTGGATAGTGCCTTGGCTCAAAGTGCTAGTTTGCCCTTGATACTGCATCGCTGTGCCCAAGCCGTTGTTAAGCACTTTAATGCGGCATTTGCTCGGATTTGGACGCTAAATAAAGACAATAATGTTTTGGAGTTACAAGCCAGTGCGGGGATGTATACCCGTCTTGATGGTGAATACAGTCGAATTCCTGTAGGTAGCCTCAAAGTTGGACGAATTGCTCAGGAACGCTGTCCTCTGTTGACTAACAATGTGTTTGATGAATCATCCATTGATAAAGAATGGGCAAAACGAGAAGGCATGGTGGCATTTGCGGGCTATCCGATACTGCTGGATGAGCAGCTTGTTGGAGTTATAGCGATGTTTACTCGACATCCCATTCCGTCGTCCAACTTTGAGGCGTTGGAGTTTTCAGCCCGCGAGATTGCATTAGGAATTAGACGAAAACAAGCAGAAGAAGCGTTGCAAGCCTCCGAAGCAGAACTTCAGGCGCTCTTTTGTGCAATGCCCGATCCGCTTTTGGTAGTAAATGCAGAAGGGCGGATTTTGAGAGCAACCCTGATCGAGTCAGAGAAATTATCTAACCCGATTGACGAACAGGTGGGTCGAACATTTTCCGAAATTTTTGAGCGATCGCAAGCCGATACATTTCTTGGCTGTATTCGGCAAGCATTAAGCACTCAGCAGCCCCTAACGGTTGAGTATAGCTTGATCGTGGGAGGGTGGAAAACCTGGTTTGCAACTCGCATCTCGCCCATTTCAGAACATTCTGTCATTTGGCTAACAAGAGATATCACCGATCGCAAACGAGCCGAAGAAGCCTCCATTCTAGAAGAGCGCAATCACATGGCACGGGAAATTCACGACACTTTAGCCCAAGCGTTTACAGGTATTATCATTCATGCTCGCTCTGCCTCCAATAAGGTAACGGCAAACCCAGAAAAAGCGCAAACTCTCCTCACTCAGATCCTCGACTTAGCCCGTTCTGGGCTTGCGGAGGCACGTCGTTCAGTAGAGGCACTACACCGCCCATACCTTTTAGAGAGCAGTAACTTACAGGATGCCTTAAGCCGTCTTGCTGCTCAATTAAACTCCTCGATCGCAACCCAAATCGTCTACGAAGTCATGGGTACACCCTATCCCCTATCCTCCGATCTAGAAAATAATCTGTTTCGGATTGGGCAGGAAGCTTTGACAAATGCAATCAAACATGCTGAAGCACGTGAAATCCACATTGAACTGATCTATGAACCGACCCAATGCAGCTTGCGAATCAAAGACGATGGGCAGGGATTTAATGTAGAAAAACAGGCGATGCGGAATGGCTTTGGTTTACTGGGGATGGCAGAACGGGCTGAACGCATTAGAGCTGAATTAAAGATTCAAAGTGACTTAGAGCAAGGGACAGAGATCGTGGTATCCATTAATCGGGGGTTAAGTCAGCATGAATCAGCCCAGTAGCATTCGCGTTCTGGTTGTGGACGATCATCCTGTTGTCCGCCAGGGTTTGATCGGAATGTTAGAGGAGGCTCCAGATATTGTCATTGTTGGTCAGGGGCGAAATGGGCATGAGGCGATCGCAGTTTTTCAGCAACAGCAACCTGATGTGACTTTGATGGATTTACGGATGCCCGATATGGGAGGCGTTCAGGCGATTACGGTTATTTGCAATGAGTTTCCCAATGCCCGAATTATTGTGCTGACCACCTATGACACCGATGAAGAGATTTATCGAGGATTGCGAGCCGGGGCAAAGGGGTATTTACTGAAGGACTCTGAGCCAGAGGAACTATTGACAGCAATTCGGACAGTAACCAGGGGACAACAGTATATTCCCCTCAACGTGGCTGCCAAGCTAGTCCAACGGATGACCGCTCCAGAACTGAGCGATCGTGAGTTAGAAGTTCTCCAGTTAGTCGGACAGGGCATGAACAACCAAGAAATTAGCACTGCTCTCAATATTAGTGAAAGTACAGTGAAGACTCATATCAACCGAATTTTAAGCAAGCTAGATGTCAAAGATCGCACCCAGGCAGCCATTATTGCGTTGAAACGCGGAATTGCTAGCTTGTGAACTACCTACACGCTCCCTGACGGTACAGTGTAGGCTTCCCAATTCATTGGGGATTGCCTCAGACTTCATAGATTTTTTACGTCCTGAAGACTTTGGTCTTACATCCCCTCCAAGGGCAGAAGCGCTAGTTCCTAACGCCATAAGTCGCAATCCTTCATTTCTAATATTTATCGCAGCATTAATGTCTCTATCATGCTGTTTTTGGCAGTGTGGACAATCAACAAACCTCACAACCAATGAATCATATCCTTTTTGCAATATTGGGATTGGTAGTAGTGTTTTGCTACAAAGCTGTGATGATGGGAAGAAACGACCTATTTCGATGTAGGTGTGACCAAATTTTTCAGCTTTGTATTTGAGCATAGTTTGAAATATTCCCCAGCCTTGGTCTGATATAGACTTGGCAAGGTTTGGATTTTTAACCATGTTCTTAACTGCCAAATTTTCTACACAAATTACTTGGTTTTCGGATGCTATTTTGCGAGATAGCTTGTGTAGAAAATCAACTCTTACTCTAGCTATTTTGCTAGAAACTTTTGCAAACAAACGTTTTGCTTTCCGACGTTTGTTTGAAGTTTTATCTGTCTTTTTAGCTAGTTTTTTCTGTTTACGTTTCCGATTCTTTTCTAACTTTGCTAATTGCTTCTTAGGTAGGTCGTATTTTGAACCTTCTGAGGTGATAGCAAAGTTTTTTAGCCCTAAATCAACACCAATAGCGGAGCCTACCGCGTGCGGGGGTTCCCCCCGTTGAGCGGACTGGCGTTCTCTAATCGCAACTATAGGTGTATCTTCTTGGCTAAAAAGAATAGATGCATAATACTTTCCATCTGCATTTTTCGATATTGTTACAGTTGTGAATTTTGCATCTGGAAGTTGTCTGTGAAACACGGTTTTCATTAAGCCCAAACTACCCGGAAACTTAATTACAGAGTCTTCTGGTATTAATTTCACATTTTGGGGATACTGAATCGATTGTTTACCATGTTTAGATTTAAAGTTAGGGAATTTAGCACGTCCTTCAAAAAAATTGACAAACGCACTAGAAAGATTGAATGTGACTCGTTGCAATACTTGACTGTAGGCAAGTCCTAACCATTCATACTCTTTCTTTAATCTTGGCAACAACTTGTCCATTGCAGCTTTAGAAAGACCTTTCCCAGTTTCTTTGTATGCGGTAGTCGTGGCATTAAGCATATAATTCCAAAACCATCGAGTATTTCCAAAACACTGAGCTAGATATGGCTCCTGCTCATCAGTAGGATAAATTCTAACTTTAATAGCTCTATACATGGTATCGACCTTACCGTGTTTATATATTTATGGTAATACGTTTTTATTTGTACACCTGAAGGAGAATGGATTCCTTTTGAAGAAATGGTTGCTCAATACCCACTAGAAAGTTTGAAACTAAAAAAATGATTAACTATAGCGTTACAAAAATACGTTTAACATTTTAAGTAGATATTATTTATCTCTGTTTGAATTCGTTAATTCACGTTATTTTTTTAAATAATTTTTTAATACATTCATGAGTTGCTTGGAATCGTAACCACAGACTGAGAGGTAAAAATAAAATTATCCAACATTTAAAAATTATAATTTTCATATAATAATTATATTCTTTCTGGCTCATACCTTGAACTTTGTCAAAATCTAAAAAATGACCTAATCCTAAAGCTAGTGGAATTAAAACAACACCAAAAATAAAAGTTTCAGCAATAAATTGACCCATATATGTTTATAAAAAAATAAATAGTTGACAATTTAAATACGCTCAGGACATGAACCAAATTGATCTAAAAGTTGAGATATAAGCTGATGATTTGAACAACGCCAAATGACGCTAACATCACTAGATAGATTAAAGCCTGGGTCACCATAACCTGATAATGCCATAGCATCGGGAACTATAGTCTCTTTATAAATACAAGTTAGAACTTTATTGTCAGGTGGCGAAATGGGATTATGTCCACTATCGTGTTGCAATGTTCCGGCAACCCATCCATTGGCGGTTAAATGCCATTCTCTCGATTCTTTACTTGACATATTTTATTTTTGTGTTTTAACGTGTTGATTCTATTACATTTTGGATATATAAAATACTAGTAAAAATACTTATTTAAATTAAAACATTTCACTCTTGCTAGAACTAAGAGTTGCACATCTGGTTTTAATTGGGAGGGGTAGGAGATGATACTCCCCCTCGACTTAACTCAACACCGAGAAGTATGGCAAATGAATAACGTTGTAGAAAATATAAACAACGTAAAACTTTAACCCTATAAACGTTGTAAACGACATAAGAGTACCGTTTTAGTGGGAGGCTTCTTGCTGTTTAAGGTAAAAGCAAAGATGGTACTTCTGCCTGGGTTAATTATCATATTTTAGTCTCTGAGGCAATCAAACCTGAGTTTGATTCGTTCTACTCCCTCAAATTGACTCATCCTCAATCATTTTGTTGATTAAAATACAGACCCTGAATTGACGACAAGCCTAAGCAAGTCTCATACATTAAACTCATACAAACGATTATAGGCTTGAAGGGAAGAAATTTCAGAGTGCAGACGATAAATCTCTTTTCCTCAAATATTTAGAATGAGAGTTTAAAATGAGCGATGTTATTCCTGACGACACACCTAGCGACCCTTGCGGTAACTGCGAAGTAGAGCGCAATCAATTAGTTGTACTTCCTTCTGAGCAAGACCATCGACAAGGATCATTGAATGCTCGCGTTGTGCTTGTTGAGTATGGGGATTATCAGTGTCTCCAATGTAGTGAACTTTATACCTCAATTCAGGCAATTCAACGCCAGCTTGAGGCGACCTTATTCGGGAGAGATTCTCTATGCTTTGTATTCCGACATTTTCCTCAACCTCAAATCCATCCTCAAGCTCAAAAGGCAGCAGCAGCGACAGAAGCAGCAGCAACACAAGGGCAGTTTTGGCAGATGCACGAGATGCTATTGAAGCATCAGCAAGAGCTAGAAGATGGGTATTTAGCAGAATACGCTGACATTTTAGGGCTTGATGTAACTCAGTTTATTCGAGACATTGCCCAAAAAGTGTATGTCGATCGCATCAATCAAGATATTGCTAGCGGAATGAATAGTGGGGTAGTTAGCACTCCAGCTTTATTTATCAATGGTGTGCGTTATAGAGAGGCTTTAGAGCTTGAGCCACTACTTGTTGCGATCGTTGCAGCTTCTCATGGCTAGTATTTTCTTAAGAAGGCAGAAGTACGAAGGCAGAGGGCAGAAGGGAATCCCCATAAATAAATTTAGGGGATTTAACTTTTGACACAGTAAATATGCGCTGCGCCACTCGTTATACATATTTATTTATTTTTTTATAAATAAATTTAGGGGCTTGTGTCCCTTGATTGCTGAGGGCAAAAATTGTATTTCTTCCTTCTGCCTCCTGCCTCCTGCCCTCTGCCTTTCTTCGGTCAATAAATGGACTAACGTGCGCGAACTGCCGTAAATGAGGAATCTGATTGATGAGCAGTCTTCTCAAGCAAGTTGTAGCTCAAGTTTCCAGAACGGTGCCATTGCAGACGGTTTTGATTGTGCCGTTTGTGCTGCAAACTTTGGTGACAGTCGGCTTAGTGGGGTATTTTTCCTTCCAAAATAGACAGGAAGCCATCAACGATCTCGCCAGTCAACTGCGGCGCGAACTGACGAACCGGATCGAAGGCAAACTACAAACCTATACCGAGATACCCCATAACATCAATCGGCTCAATGCCAGCACCTTCGCTCAGGGAAAAATTGACCCTAGCGCAGTGAAAGGTGAGTTTCCACTTTGGCAGCAAATTCAAATTTATCCAATGGTGAGTGATATCTACTGTGGCGATCGCAAAGGTTCTCTTCTAGGGGTGCGACGTAGCCCTGCCGATCGCTCAATTGAACTGCGGTCAAGTAATGTTGCTACAGATCATAAACTCTACGGCTACAGCCTCGATCGCAATGGTCAGCGAGACCAGTTAATCAGTCAAGGTAACAAAGCCTTCGATGCACGGGTTCGTCCCTGGTATAAAGCAGCAGTGACGGTAGGCGAACCAAGCTGGAGTGGAATCTATGCCGACTTTGCTAGCCAGTTGCCAACGATCACCGCTAGTACGCCTGTCTATAGCACTGCTGATCGATCGCTGTTGGGAGTCTGTGCCACCGATGTATTTCTGCCTAATGAGATGAGCCGTTTTTTGGCTAGCCTGCAAATTGGCAAGACAGGCATCGCCTTTATTCTAGAGCGATCGGGGCAACTGGTTGCCACCTCCACCGGAGAGGCGATCATAAGTAGTGGGGCGGCAGCAAATCGATTGTCCGCAGTTGAGAGCCGTAACTCTACTGTGCGAGCTACTGCTGCCTATTTGCGCGAGCATTTCAGCGATTTGTGGCAGATCCAGACTGCGGAACAGCTTGATTTTAAGTTCGATGGCAGGCGGCAGTTGATTCAGGTGATGCCATTCAAAGATACTCGTGGGCTAGACTGGCTGATTGTCACGGTGTTGCCTGAATCCGATTTCATGGCCAAGATTAATCAAAGCATCTACACGACGATTCTGCTTTGTATCGCGGCTTTGCTGCTTGGCATTGCGATCTGCATTTTGATTGCCCGATGGATCGCTAAACCGATTGTCAGCGTCAGTCAATCGGCAAAAGCGCTAGCAGACGGTGCATGGAATCAGACGGTAGAAATTGAGCGATCGGGCGATTTGGGCGAACTGGCTCGATCGTTCAACCAGATGGCACAGCAGCTTCAAATCGCATTTGCCAAAATGCAGTCTTTAAACCAGACCCTCGCCCAAAGTGAAACCCGCCTTCAGAAAATTTTAGAGTCGGTTCCGGTAGGAATTGTGGTTATGGACGCAACAGGTCGCCCTTATTACGCGAATCAGAAGGCAATCCAACTCTTGGGCAAGGGCGTGCTGCCGTCTGTCACCCCAGAGCAAATTGCCGAGGTCTATCAACTCTATGTGGCAGGAACCGATCGCCCCTACCCAACCGAACAACTGATGATTAGGCGAGCGCTAAACGGCGAACAGGGCAGTGTGGATGATATCGAAATTCACCAGGGGAATCGCATCATTCCCATCGAAAGTTGGGGAACTCCAATTTTTGATGAGTCTGGCAACATTCTGTATGCGATCGCAGCCTTTCAAGACATCACCGAACGTAAACAAGCAGAGAAGCTTTTAGCAGAATACAATCGCACCCTAGAGCAACAAGTTGCAGAACGAACGACAGCATTGCAGGCAAACGAAGCAGAGCTACGCGGTGTCTACGACGAGCTTCGCTTACAGGAGCAGGAATTACGACTGATTACCGACGCTCTACCCGTTCTGATTAGCTACGTCGATGCCAATCGCTGCTTTCAATTTATCAACCGTACATATCAGGTTTGGTTCAACCGTAGCCGTGATGAAATTTTGGGCAACCCTGTTCGTCAACTGCTCGGTGAGGCGGTTTATGAACGAGTTGAGCCGTATATTAATCAGGTGTTTGCAGGGCAAACTGTCCTTCTAGAAGCAGAAATCCCTTTTCGGGATGATAAGCGGTGCATCAGCGCCACCTTTATTCCTGATTTCGATGACAATGCTCAGGTAAGAGGTTTCTACAGTCTCATGACAGACATTAGCGATCGCAAACGAGCTGAACACACTTCTATCTTAGAAGAGCGTAACCGGATGGCGCGAGAAATTCATGATACACTAGCTCAATCTTTCACAGGTATTCTGCTTCAAGTTGGAGCAGTAACACAAGTGCTGGCGGATGACCCAGAAGCAACCCAAGTACATCTGGAAATGATTGAGGAACTAGCACGCGCTGGGCTAGCAGGGACACGGCGATCCGTATCAGCACTCCGTCCACGGCTACTAGAAGAAGGTAATTTAGAGAGTGCCTTGCATCGTATTGTGGCTCAAATGCGAGCAACGACCGACACGGCTCTGATTTGCGAAACTCAGGGTATAGCCTATTCCTTATCAACCGAAGTGGAGAATAACTTACTCAGAATTGGGCAGGAAGCATTAACCAATGCGATTAAATACGCAAGTGCTGGCGAAATTCGGGTTGAGTTAGTGTACAACGAAACACAGTGTATCTTACGGGTTAAAGACGATGGCAGGGGCTTTGGAGTAGGTAGCAGTCCTTTGAGCGGTGGGTTTGGCTTATTAGGAATGAGCGAACGGGCAGAGCACATTGGCGCACAACTAACGATTCAAAGCCAACCAGGTCAAGGAACAGAAATTATTGTCACCATCAATCGAGTGTGAAAATTACAATGAGCCAATCCACTACGATTCGAGTGCTGATTGTTGACGACCATGCCATAGTCAGAAAGGGTCTAGCAACCATCATTAACCGCGATCCAGAAATGACCGTGATTGCTCAAGCTGAAGATGGGCAACAGGCGATCGAGGCATTTCGAGAATACCAACCTGATGTCACGCTAATGGATTTACGAATGCCCAAAATGGGGGGTGTTGAAGCCATTATGGTTATTTGTGCTGAATTTAAGCAGGCTCGAATCGTGGTACTTACAACCTACGATGGCGATGAAGATATCTATCGCGGTTTACAGGCAGGCGCTCAAGGCTATCTGCTTAAGGATTCTAAACTTGGCGAGCTTTTGAATGCGATTCGCGCCATTAATAATGGTCAGAAATACATTCCGCCAGAAGTGGGCGCAAAATTATTGCAGCGAATGACCAATCCAGAACTGAGTGACCGAGAGTTGGAAGTGCTGCGTTTGATGGCACAAGGAATGGGTAATCAAGAAATTGGGACTGCTTTGAGTATTGGTGAAAGTACCGTCAAATCTCATGTAAATCGGATTTTGAGCAAACTGGGCGTGAGCGATCGCACACAAGCCGTGATTACTGCTGTTAAGCGTGGGATTGTCAGTTTGTAAGTGGGGAAAAAGAAGGGAAAGGAATCTTTACCTTTTCTCCTTTAGATTGGCTTTAGACTCAAACTCAAGTTGGAGAAAACCTTCCACTGCGAGATGGACAGGTTCATCCATCACTCGATTGTATAAAAATGTCAACCCAGAGTGGACGACAAGATAGGGTCAATTGTCTATATTAAATCCATAGCAACGTTAGTGCAGTTGGGTTGTAAGGCTTAAGTTTGCTTAATACAAACCGAAACATGACTTACAACCGTGATAATCGTTCTTTATTCGTTCTGCCTTCAACCCAGGATCATATTCAAGGTGTACTGAATGCTGCTGTAGTCTTCGTCATGTATGGAGATTATGAATGTTTTCAAAGTGCTAACGTCTATCGATTGATTAAAGTTGCCGGGCAGCAATTGAAGGTTTCGTTTGGAGAAAACAATTTAGGTTTTATCTTCCGTCACTTTCCCCAGAAACAGATTCATCCACATGCTCAACGGGCAGCTGAAGCCGCAGAAGCAGCAGCGGCTCAAGGGCAGTTTTGGCAAATGCATGAGATGCTGTTTATCCATCAACAGGAATTGGGAAATGGCTATCTAGTCGAGTATGCCAATCGTTTAGGACTTGATATTTCTCAATTTTTGCAGGATTTATCCAAGGGAGCGTATGTCAATCGTATCAATGCGGATATTGAAGGTGGACTGCGAAGTGGAGTGGAGGCTGCACCCGCTTTGTTTATTAATGGAATTCGCTATCTCGATCGCTGGACTGTTGAGCAGATAATGGCAGCCATTGTTGCTGCAAATGATTAAAGTTTTTAGTGCTTCTTAATAAGTCTTCCAGTGGGGAGTATTTCATAACTTCTATACCGACAACAAGAACCAGAAATTTCAGCAATTTAGCAAGAATACAGAGGTGATCGCCATGATGGTTTTTACATGGAAAAAAGTTCAAAAATTGTTGCTGTGGTTATTTGCATTAAGTGTTGTCGTTGGAATATCAATGCATCCAACACCAGCCACCTCCAAGGAATTACCTCAAGCGTCCAACTCTAAACCTGCGATCGTTCTCGTTCATGGGGCTTATGCTGACGGTACATCATGGCAACACGTTATTCCATTGTTAGAGCAGGATGGCTACAGAGTGACTGCTGTGCAGATTCCGCTCACTTCTCTTGCTGATGATGTGGCAACGACGAAGCGGGTAATTGAGAATCAGAAGGGTTCTGTTGTAGTAGTTGGACATTCTTATGGTGGAAATGTAATCACGGGTGCGGCGGCTGGCAATCCACAGGTGAAAGCTCTGGTTTATGTTAATGCTTTCGCACCAGATGTCGGTGAAAAGACGAGTGATTTGAATAAAAGGTACGCAGCGCCTCCGATTAGTACGGCAATTGTGTCTGATGCTGCAAACTTCCTCTATGTTGATCGCGGGAAGTTTCACGAATTTTTTGCCCAAGACGTATCGGAGGCTGAGGCGCGAGTGATGGCAGCAACCCAAAAGCCGATCGCCAGCGCAGCGTTTGAGCAATCAGTGAATGAAATCGCCTGGAAAACGATTCCTTCCTGGTTTATCGTGACTCAAAGCGATCGCGCCATCAACCCTGAACTTCAACGATTTATGGCTAAACGGATTAATGCTAAGACAACCGAAGTTAACTCCAGTCATGTTCCTTTTATCTCTCATCCAAAAGAAGTTACCAAAGTGATTGAAGCAGCAAGCACTGCTGTAAAGTAATCCCAATCCTAAGAGAAGCATTTTCTCGGTACATACAAATAGAACAGACCTAATTATTGACTTTAGGAGATCCGATCGTGCCGACTCAAAATACAAGTATCACTGAAGTCGATGGCAGTCAACCCTTACTGCATCAACATGGATATGAAATTCAGCAGTATGGGACTCTTCGTGATTTGCCAATTGTTCTCAACCCCAGTGCCCGCAGCGAAAGCTGTGTTTTAGTCAATCAGATTTTGGCAGATACGATTATTCTCTATCACCTTTACAAGAAACATCACTGGTTGATGCGCGGACATACGTTTTATCAACTGCATCTGTTGCTCGACAAACACGCCAGCGAACAAATTGAGTTGATTGATGCACTGGGTGAACGGGTACAAACACTCGGAGGTGTGGCGATCGCTGATCCACGTCATGTGGCAGAAGTCACTAAGATTAAGCGTCCGCCCAACGGCGTTGAAGAAGTACCTGTGATGTTGTCGCGGTTACTGGAAGCCCACGAGTTAATCGTTGGGGAATTGAGAGTGGCGATCGATAAAACAGCAGCAAATCAAGATAGTGGCACTAACGATTTGTTAGTGAGCCAAGTGCTGCGAACCAATGAGACGCAAGTTTGGTTTCTGGCAGAGCATTTGGTGGATACACCATTGGTACGCAGTTAAATTCAGCAGAAACTAACAGTATTTCAGCGATCGCTCTTTAAATCAGTTCATTCTTGACTCCATTTATCCATTGTAGATAACAGAGGAAAAGAACTTTATGACTAATTATGACTACATTGTAATTGGTGCAGGTTCGGCAGGATGCGTTGTTGCCAACCGTCTGACAGAAGACAGCAACACAACTGTGTTACTACTTGAAGCGGGTAATCCCGATACGAAACCAGAAATTCACATCCCAGCGCAATGTCTCAGTCTACTAGGTTCTGAGGTGGACTGGGCATATTTCTCCCAATCAGAACCCTACCTGAATAACCGCAAAATCTTTTGTCCCCGTGGCAAAGTCCTGGGCGGCAGCAGTTCGATTAATATCATGATTTATCTGCGGGGTAATTCTCACGATTATGACCACTGGCAGTCATTGGGCAATCCCGGTTGGTCGTACCTTGATGTTTTGCCCTACTTCAAGAAATCAGAACACTTCTCACGAGGCGCGTCTGAATTTCACGGGGTCGATGGAGAGTTGAGCGTCACCGATCTGATTGCGCCTGCTGTGGTATCCCAACGTTTTGTAGACGCAGCAGTGCAACTAGGATATGACCACAATCCCGATCCCAATGGAATGCAGCAGTTAGGAGCAGGACTCTATCAGTTGACGATCAAGGATGGTAAGCGCCACAGCGCCGCCGCTGCCTTCCTGCTACCCATTTCCCAGCGTCCCAATTTGACTGTAACTACAGGAGCATTGGTAACTCGCTTGTTGTTTGAGGATACCCGCACTATTGGGGTAGAATACCTGCACGAGGACATACTGCACCAAGTTAGGGTAAACTCCGAAGTGATTTTAAGTGCTGGCGTATTCGATTCGCCCAAGCTGCTGATGCTTTCTGGTATTGGTGATGTAGAACACCTGCAAACTTTGGGAATTCCGGTAGTGGCTGATTTGCCGGGTGTCGGTCAAAACCTCCAAGACCACCCTGTTGTGTCCGTGGCACACGAGGCAACTCAGGATTTACACACGGCAAGCAGCAGTAGTGTCGCTGAAGCTGGCTTGTTTTTGCATACTCCGGGTAATCTGGATGCCGCGCCAGATTTACAGTTTCTCTTCGGCCCGGTTGTGTTGGCACCGCCTGGTTATGCCCACTCTGGTTTAGGATTTACAAGTTTCGTCTGTTTAACTCATCCTCAAAACATTGGTAGTGTCAGTTTGCGTTCCCCCGACCCCAAAGACACACCGATGATTCAAATGAACTTTCTCCAAAGTGAAACTGATGTGCAAAAGTTAGTTGTCGGGATTAAATTACTCCGTAACTTGTTCGGTGCAAGTGCTTTGGATGAGTTTCGCGGTAAGGAAATCGCTCCGGGTGCTGACAAGCAGAGTGATGCAGCGCTAGAAGCTTACGTCCGGGACACTTGCAGCACTGTGTGGCATCCGGTTGGCACTTGCAAAATGGGCATTGACTCAATGGCAGTGGTCGATCCTGAGTTGCGGGTACATGGGGTTGAGGGATTGCGAGTTGTTGATGCTTCCATCATGCCAACAATCACCACGGGAAATACGAACGCACCGACCATCATGATTGGTGAAAAAGCAGCAGATTTAATTAAAGCAAGTTGCACTCGACAAACTCTTCTC
Organism: Nostoc sp. KVJ3; assembly: GCF_026127265.1. GTDB lineage: Bacteria > Cyanobacteriota > Cyanobacteriia > Cyanobacteriales > Nostocaceae > Nostoc. Next base: position 964,157 of record NZ_WWFG01000001.1, on the reverse strand, counting down.
GTTAAGCACAAAGTACAAAATCCAGCCAACTCAACTTATCTAGAAGTCAGCGATCGCTCCTAACATCTATAAAGGAACACGCAATGACACGAATTACCACACCATTTGTCCGGCACTCTACCGCCTCTGAGGTAGCACAGGGAATCGATCTCTCTGGCAAACGGGCGATCGTCACGGGAGCAGCATCGGGTATCGGTGTAGAAACGGCGCGGGCGTTGGCTCACGCTGGAGCCGAAGTTACGTTGGCTGTGCGTAACGTCGATGCTGGGGCAAAGACGGCGGCTGACATCACTGCTACCACTGGGAATCAAAATATTCACGTCGCCGAACTTGACCTGAACGACCGAGGAGCGATCGCTAAATTCATTGCCGCGTGGAATGAACCCCTACATATCCTCGTCAACAACGCAGGGGTAATGGCATTGCCTGAACAGCATACACTTGAAGGCTGGGAGATGCAGTTTGCCACCAACCACCTCGGACACTTCGCTCTAACACTCGGACTCCACGATGCTCTGGCGGCGGACGGTGCTGCGCGCATTGTGTCTGTCAGTTCTAGCGCCCACATGCTCTCGCCGATTGTATTCGATGATATCCACTTCGCGTTCCGTCCCTACGATCCGTGGTTGGCATACGGGCAGTCCAAGACAGCGAACGTACTCTTCGCTGTCGCTGCTACTGGACGCTGGTTCAGGGATGGCATTACTGCCAATGCTTTGATGCCTGGGGCGATCGCCACGAACCTCCAGCGTCATACGGGCGGTCTTAGAACCCCACCTGAGCGGCAGAAGACAATAGCGCAAGGTGCGGCAACTTCCGTTCTGTTGGCAACCTCTTTGCTACTAAAGGGCGTTGGTGGTCGCTATTTCGAGGACTGCAATGAAGCCACTCTCGTCACCAACGGGAACGGCTATATGAGCGGAGTTGCCCCCTACGCCCTGAACCCAGACAATGCCGATCGGCTCTGGAATGAATCATTGCGCCTGCTCGCTTGACCTGGCAGTAACAGTGAGCTTCACGCTGTTGATAAACGAATTGCCGGTCGTAAGCCTGCCAGCCTTTCGTCCATCACTTAAAAGGAAAACTCAAAACTATGAATTTACAAACAACTCAAACCACCACTACTGCTGACGAGTCGGCAATCCGTACTTTCCATCGCCAGATGATTGATGCTTGGAATCGAGGTAGCGGCGAAGGCTTCGCTGCCCCGTTCAGCGAAACTGCTGATTTCATCACGTTCGAAGGCACGCATCTCAAGGGTCGAAAAGAAATCGCTGCATTTCATCAGCAAGCGTTCGATACAGTTGTGAAAGGAACACGCCTGGAGGGTGAGGTGGATTTTGTCCGCTTCGTGAACTCGCAACTCGCGCTCATGCTTGTAGTTATCAGGGTAATACTGCCTGGACAAACCGAAACTTCACCGTCACGAGATTCGCTGCCGCTATACGTCGTAACCAAAGGCGACGAAGGTTGGCAGATCGAAGGGTTACTCAATACCCGGAAGTTAACGCTAGAACGTCAATTCTTCTTAGACGACTTTGACTCACTGGGCGCAGAGGCTCAACGTCAAGTGACCGACCTCGTTGCAAGTCTTAAGCAGCCTCATCAAGCAGATCAGTAAGAAATGGCACTAAGTTAAGATACAGCCCTAACCACAACTGGTTCCCACAATGAATGAAGGGTTAAATCTACTGTTCTCAAACCTGTGATGCAACAGAACCGATAACACTTCAATGGTTCACACAAATCCAGAATCCCCATCAGATTAACATAATGAAAAAACTAGAAGGAAAAATCGCCCTTGTCACGGGTGGCAACAGTGGTATCGGTCTTGCCACAGCCAAACAGTTTGTTGCTGAAGGTGCCTATGTCTACATCACAGGTCGTCGCCAAGTGGAACTGGATGCTGCTGTAGAAGCCATTGGCAAAAATGTTACGGCTGTGCAGAGCGATGTTTCTAATCTGGCAGACCTCGATCGTCTGTTTGCCACCATTAAGCAAGAACAAGAACACCTCGATATCATCTTCGCTAATGCTGGCGGTGGACAAATTGCCCCACTTGGAGCAATCACTGAGGAACACTTTGACAAAACATTCAACGTAAACGTCAAAGGTTTGCTGTTCACTGTACAAAAGGCGCTGCCACTGTTACCAGATGGCGCTTCTATTATCCTGAATGCTTCGATTACTTCTATAAAAGGTACGCCAGCATTCAGTGTTTACAGCGCCACCAAAGCCGCCGTGAGATCATTTGCTCGGAATTGGATACTCGACCTCAGAGAACGCAAGATCCGAGTGAATGCCATTAGCCCTGGTGTGGTTCCGACTCCTGGTTACGATCATTTGGGACTGAATGACCAGCAGTTGCAAGAATTCGTGGACAGCCAAGCCAGCACCATCCCACTGGGACGAGTCGGCAAACCCGATGAGATTGCCAAAGCTGTTGTCTTTCTCGCTTCAGACGATAGTAGCTTTGTGAATGGCATTGAGTTGTTTGTTGATGGCGGTATGGCACAGATTTGAAGTCCAAAAGGAGTTAAAGATGAAGCTTATCTCTGTTAATGTTGGCCTGCCGCGTGAAGTGACCTGGAAAGGAAAACCCATCCGCACTGGAATTTTCAAAGAGCCAGTTAATTCGAGAGTGATGGTGCGTGAACTCAATTTAGATGGCGATCGCCAAGCGGATCTCACCGTTCATGGCGGAGTTGACAAAGCCGTATATGTCTATCCCTTTGAGCATTACGACTACTGGCGAAGCGAATTGCCTGACACAGAGTTAACGCTTGGTATCTTTGGTGAAAATTTCACAGTCACAGGATTGAAAGAAGAAGAATTGAACATTGGCGATCGCTTCAAAATCGGTAGTGTGGAACTAATGGTGACTCAACCGCGCTTACCCTGCTACAAACTAGGGATTCGCTTTGGGCGATCGGATATGGTGAAACAATTTCTCGCCAGTCGCCGCACCGGATTTTACTTTCGGGTTTTGCAAGAAGGCGAAGTGGTCGCTGGAGACACTTTAGAGTTGATGAGTCGAGATACTAACAATATTACTGTTGCTAATATCATTCAGCTTTATGTTCGTGAGCGAAACAATCCAGAGTTACTGCATCGTGCTGCTCAACTGAAAGCGTTACCCGAAAGCTGGCGGGACTACTTTCAGGAGCAGATCCATCGTCAGGATGTGAGATAGATCAACCTGTCGTAAAACGCCATCATGTCACTTTTATCACTTACAAGGGGTAATTTCATGACTACATATCGTACAGTTTCGATCGATGGTTTAGACATTTTCTACCGTGAAGCTGGTTCTCGTGATAATCCGACGATTCTGCTATTGCACGGCTTTCCAACTTCCTCTCACATGTTCCGCAATCTCATACCTGCCCTTGCTGATAAATTCCATCTCATTGCTCCTGACTACCCTGGCTACGGCAACAGTTCGATGCCAACTGTAAATGAATTTGATTACACCTTTGATCGCTTGGCTGAGATTGTGGAAAAATTCATTGCTGCGATCGCTCTCAAAAAGTACAGCCTTTATGTGATGGATTATGGCGCACCCATTGGCTATCGGATTGCCGCTAAATATCCAGAGCGCGTGCAATCTCTGATTGTTCAAAATGGCAATGCTTACGAAGAAGGTCTACGCGAATTTTGGGAACCAATTAAGGCATACTGGCAAGAGCGATCGCCTGAGAATGCTGAAAAGCTCAAATATCTTGTCACCCTGGAAGCAACGAAGTGGCAATATACCAACGGTGTTCGCAATTTAGAAGCGATCAGCCCCGATACCTGGACTATCGATCAAAATTTCCTCGATCGCCCCGGCAACGGTGAGATTCAACTAGCACTGCTGTATAGTTATGGCACGAATCCACCATTATATCCGCAATGGCAAGAGTATTTTCGCAAATATCAGCCACCAACCCTGATCGTTTGGGGTAAGAACGACTACATCTTCCCCCCAGAAGGCGCTCATCCCTATAAGCGCGACCTAAAAGACGTTGAGTTGCATTTACTCGATACCGGACATTTTGCCCTGGAAGAGGATGGGGATGCGATCGCAAACTACATCGCTCAATTTCTCACGTCACGACTGCAATCTATCCCTGTTTAACTAAACGGCGAAACTGAGCCGTTGTTCATAACAGGCTCTAGCGAATCCAAACCCACGAACAAAAACGTACTAAGCTGTTAGGGACTTCCAAATAAAAAAATACTCAAAAAACTCTCTTCTCCTTATTCCTCTGTGTTCTCTGTGTCTCTGTGGTTCGTTTATTTGGATAATTTATTTCTTGGAAGTCCCTTACGCAAATAAGATTGCACATCAACTGGTAAGGTTGTTCTTTGTTTTTTGTCCTTAGTAAACACAAATGACAAATGACTAATCACGTCTAGGAAAATAGTGCAATATGTAGGCGCGTTAGCTTAACAGCTTAATTGTCTGCTATTCCGATTCTTCCATCTATCGCAACGAGATATGAGGAGATCAACATGACAACGAGCAATTCCGATTTTACTGCCCGCGAAGCACTACGCCTGCTCGGTCCCGATCCCGAAAACTGGGTACCCGATCGCCCTGGCATCGATCACAATGTCACTATAATAGGTGGGAGCGGTAGCGGTAGCACCTTTGTATTTGCGCTACGACGTGCTGGGATCGGTCGCGTGACGGAGATCGATGCAGCCGATGACGAGGCTCATGCAGGCGTGTGGTTGACGCGAGCGCGGATGAGAACGCTCCGCACACCGAAACATCTGCCTGGGCCAGAACTAGGCATCCCAGAATTGTCCTTTCAAGCCTGGTACGAAGCGCGGCACGGTGCGGCAGCCTACGCAGAGATCGATCGCATTGAGCGAGTGGCTTGGGCTGAGTACCTCAGTTGGTATCGGCATTTCCTGGGTATCCAGGTTCGTTACCAGACGAAGTTGGTGCGGATTGAACCAGTCGCAGATTTCTTCCGCCTACACCTTGAGGTAAACGGTGTCCCGCTCTTAGAGACTACGCGCAAAATTATCTTCGCCAATGGCGTGGCTGGCACGGGTGGTTCGTACATACCTCCAATACTGGCTGACTTACCCCGCACGTTGTACGCACATACCGCCGATGCCATCGATTTTGAAGCACTGCGCGGTAAGACTGTGGCGGTGCTGGGTGCGGCGGCTTCAGCTTTCGATGCAGCAGCAGTGGCACTGGAATCGGGAGCTAAGGCAGTACATCTATTTGTACGGCGATCGGCGATCACATCTCTGTCAGTCCTTCGGGTACGGGATTACCCTGGTGCTTACGACAACTATCCCCAACTACCCGATGCAGCTCGCTGGTTCCAGGCTTGGCACTTTCGTCAAGCAGGCACCGCGCCACCCCCGAACTCGATTAAGCGAGCGATCGCTTTCCCGAACTTTCACATCCATCTATCTGCACCTTGGAAATCGGCACGGAAACTGGGCGATGCGGAAGCCGCCGCCAAAGGCGAACGCATTGCCATCCAGGTGAACGATGATGTTTTCGAGTTTGATTTTGCGATCGCTGGCACTGGTTACTTCGTTGACCCAACAAAGCGTCCCGAACTAGCCGACTTGCAAGAGCATATTGCCCTCTGGCGCGATCGCTACCAGCCACCAGAAGACCTGCGCGACGACGGTTTGGGGGCACATCCTTACCTCGGTAGCGCCCACGAATACCAAGAAAAAGTACCTGGCACTGCCCCTTACCTGAAAGACATTCACGTATTTAATCCTGCTGGTTTGGTCAGCTTCGGATTGCCAGTTGGTGACATCCATAGCATCCGCCGCGACGTACCTGCAATAGTATCGCGCATCAGTCACGACTTGTTCTTTAAGGACTGGGCGCATCATGAGGCACGTATCACAGGCGATATTGCCCCCGATTTTGAGGACTCGCTCTATGCTACTGCGGTGTGGAAACAACCGATCGAGGCAGCGACCCGCTAGGTCAACAACCATTTCACCAGTAACAAATAATTCCGGCTGGAAAACGATGCCAGTAGAAAGCGATCGCCGTTTCACGATCGCTGCCGATCGAGCATCACTGTTAAACCAATTCACTTAACAGTGTCATTTCAACAGATTGTTTACTAATTATCAAAGGAGAATGTCATGGTTGCTCAAGTAAATTCACAAGCAAAGATTTTGGAAGTTGCAGACGATCCACGTCTTTCTAAAGGAGTGAAGGAATTTTTGAAAGTGCTGAATTCAGGAGGTGTGCCACTGGAGACACTCACTGCAATCGAGGCACGTCAAGTACTCGCGGATGCACAGGCTTCTGTTCCAGTAGACCTTTCAGGCATTGAAGAGTCTGAGAAGAAAATTATCGCTGACGGTTATTCGATTACGCTCAATATCGTGCGACCGGAAGGCGTTAAAGGCACATTGCCTGTTTTCATCTTTATTCATGGTGGTGGTTGGGTGTTAGGTGATTATCCAACACACAAGCGCATGGTTCGCGATCTGGTTGTGCTTTCAGGGTTTGCAGGGGTCTTTGTCAACTACACGCGCACGCCAGATGCTCAGTACCCACAGGCGATCAATGAGATTTATGCTGCGACCAAATGGGTTGCCGAGCATGGTGAAGAGATTGGGGTGGATGGCAAGAATCTGGCAGTGGTCGGCAACAGTGTCGGCGGAAATATGACAGCAGTCACTGCTTTGAAGGCGAAAGAAAAAGGAGGACCACACATCAAGCTACAAATCATGATGTGGCCGATCGTCGATGCTAGTTTTGAAACGGATTCTTATCATCAATTTGGTGACAAACGGTTCCTGACTACGCCGTTGATGAAGTGGATGTATGACATGTACATCGCTGACCCAGAAAAGCGCCAAGATATCTATGCCTCCCCCTTACAGGCTACGGTCGACCAACTGCAAGGATTACCGCCTGCGCTCATTCAGGTTGGAGAAAGCGATATCTTGCGTGACGGTGGCGAAGCCTATGGACGCAAGCTCGATGAGGCTGGAGTGAAAGTGACAACCGTGCGCTACAACGGCATGATTCATGACTTTGGGCTGCTCAATGGTTTAGCCGAGCTGCCACAAGTCCGCTCTCTGTTTGTTCAAGCTGCTGCTGAATTGAAGAAACATCTGCAATAGGATGTGATCGATGTTTTTGGGGAAATGAAAAGACGCTCCTCCATCGCTTTGCTGCTTACTGAGTTAGCGTAGGGGAAAAGGGTAAAACGGAATGGCACTAAGTTAAGACACACCCCTTGCCGTGACTGCTTCCCAGCCTCCAGGCTAGGAACTAATTCTGAGAGCCTCCGCCTCCAAAGGCTTGATCGGAGGCAGAGCCTCTCGAAATACATTCCCAGCCTACAGGCTGGGAACCAGGTAAAACAAGACTTTCGGCTTATCTTAGTGCCATTTGATCGTAATACAAACTACTCTCAGGTAATTACCTGCTTTGACACCCTCACCGACCTATTTACCACATTCCATGTAAAGCCGTCCTTTATGACGGAGTTTCTACCCATTTTTCTGATGAACAGCCACACACCGAGCGCTAGGGACATTATTGGATCATCACCGTTGATTGCGATTGAAAACGAAGCACCACCCAAGCTGATTGTCGATCCACCGCTTCCCGAACCACTGGCACAGGGACGTGTCTTCATCCAGTACCGGACGGAGAATTTGCGTGTGTTGCCAGTATTTGGCAAAGGTGCCCTCGAAGTATCGCCGCGCATCGGTCATATCCACATCACCGTTGACGACGCGCCGTGGCACTTTGTCGATGCCAGTGGGGAAACGATCATCCTGGTCGGACTGGAACCTGGCGTACACAAGGTGCTGATCGAACTAGCTGACCCCACACACAAGGTAATCACTAGCGAAACTGTAGAGTTCACGCTGCCCGATTTTAAGAAATCATCATGAAAAAACTAGAGGGAAAAATCGCAGTTGTGACGGAGGCATCTGCGGAAACGCTGTACATTGCGGGTGGTAGTCATTGATCTGTATTAAACTGCTTTTGAGGTAATTCGGTCGGCACGGATTTAATGCCAATTAAATCATGCTGAGGCGATCGCCATTTTACATTGCCATACTATTAGCGAGATGCTCACGCGGGCAAGATGCCCGCACTACCAAAAACCCCTCAAAACAAAATTGACAGATACTATTGGTCTGTTTCATTAATTCTGAAGGGTTATAAAAGTTCGTAGTAAGGACTTTAGTCCTTGATTTGAGCGATAAATCGCTCACTACAAACCTAGCAAAACTAATGGGACAGACTACTATGACCAACCCCGAAAATCCTCGACTACCCCTGCCGCCTTTCAATAATGAATCCGCCATCCAAAAAGTCAGAATCGCAGAAGATGCTTGGAACACACGTAACCCTGAACTAGTATCACTTGCTTACACGTCGGATAGCATTTGGCGCAACCGTTCAGAATTTTTATCTGGTCGTGAGGCGATCGCACAATTCTTGACACGTAAGTGGCTTAAAGAATTGGACTACCGTCTGATCAAAGAGCTTTGGGCTTTTCAAGACAACCGCATTGCTGTCCGATTTGCTTACGAATGGCATGATGATTCCGGCAACTGGTTTCGCTCTTACGGCAATGAGAATTGGGAGTTTGATGAATATGGATTCATGCGATGGCGTATTGCCAGCATCAACGACCTGCCAATTCACCAAAGCGATCGCAAATACCACTGGATACTAGGTCGTCGTCCTGACGATCACCCCGGATTGTCAGACCTCAATCTTTGAAAAGCCCAACGACCATATCACCCAGTTTTTATCCTACAAGAAATCCACTGCTATGAATGCAAACAACGGCATCATTAGCCAGCTTAGTCAATATTCAGTGCCTGTAACCATTGATCGCTTTGCAGCCATCCTTCAAGCAAAAGGCATCACCATTTTTGCCCGCATCGATCAACAGGCTGAAGCCGAAAAAGTCGAACTTAGCCTACCTCCTACACAGTTGTTGCTGTTTGGCAACCCGAAAGCCGGAACTTCTCTCATGGTGGCAGAACCAACGATCGCCCTGGATTTACCCCTGAAAGTACTGGCATGGGAAGCGACAGACGGCAAGGTGTGGGTGAGTTACAACGATCCTAATTACTTAAAACAGCGATTTTCTCTCTCGGATGAGTTGGTGAAAAATATCGCTATCATTGCACCTTTAATCTATCAAGCACTTAGTTCCGCCGATCGCCAATAAGTTGCAGAATTAGCACGCGATCGCACCTTGGCGTTTTAGAAACAGCATTTAGGCAGTGGTGTCAAGTCGCTTCTCTACGAGACGCTGCGCGAACGCTCCAATTAAAAATTAAAAATTATTAATTAAAAATTGCAATCAGTCGGGGCTTGAACCCACCACTGATAGCGTAGCGTTAGCGAGTCTGCGTCGCTGCATATCGCGGGTGGTTTTTAAGAAAGAGAACGGTAAAAATCAACAAGCAACGAGAAAAACCATGAACATCAACAAGAATGACACCGCAGTAGTTGTCATCGATCCGCAAAACGATGTCTTGAGCGAAAAAGGGGTTTCCTGGGATTTGGTGGGTGAGAGTGTTAAGGATAACAACACCATCGAAAACATTGAGCGAATCTTCAAAGCCGCAAAGCAGAATGAATTCGAGGTTTTTATCTCCCCTCACTATTACTACCCCACCGATCATAATTGGAAATTTGCCGGCAACCTAGAGCAAATGATGCTTGAGGTTAAGGAGTTTGATCGCCGTGGTGCATTGAGCCTCGATGGATTCCTGGGATCGGGTGCTGACTGGCTCGATCGCTACAAGCCCTTCATTGAGGATGGCAAGACGATTGTGGCCAGTCCGCACAAAGTCTATGGGCCGCAAACTAACGACCTCGTTTTGCAACTGCGTAAACGCAACATCAGCAAAGTTATTATACTTGGAATGTTGGCAAATCTTTGTGTTGAAGCTCACCTACGCGAATTGCTCGAACAGGGATTTGAGGTTCTTGTTGTCAAAGATGCAACAGCTGCTCCTCGGCATCCGCAACTGGGCGATGGCTACAAGGCAGCACTGATCAACTTTGGCTATATCGCCAATGCAGTCCTTTCTACAGATGAAGTTGTAGCAGCAATGCAGTAATGTCAAACTCATTAATTTTACAACACTTATGAAAACATCCGCGTTACTCCTGGCTCTGCCAATCAGTATCTTAGCTAATTTTTCCTTACCTGCTTCTGCTGATTCTACTGCTGGCCTCATCCTAAGTACAAAATGCCAGGGTGGGTATAACATCAATATTTGGCAGAATTATAATTCCGGTGAACTACTCTATCGCGCAACCAGTCCCAACGGTAATTTAAGTTTGGGCAAAGGAACTAGCCAAGCGACAGAAGGTGTTCGAGTATATAAGTTTCGGAGTGGAATTTATAAATATTCGGTGTGGGATGGCACGTTAGATAATCCGCAGGCTGGAACTTTAGAGGTGTATAAAAACAACCGTATTGTGATGAAGCAAACTTGTAGAAAAAGTTGAATCTTTTAGCGGGTGTTATGCACTTTTTGGAAACCCAGCTAGGGCAAGCATCTTGAGTTACGCTCGCCAAATACGCGATCGCTAAAACCCTCTTTAGTCAGCCAGTTTTTTCTGAAATTCATAACAAATTCTAGAAATCGTATTCACCCGATCAAACCCAAAGGATATGGAAGTGGACACTCAACACTATGACGACATTATTATCGGCGGCGGCAAAGCGGGTAAAACACTGGCACCAGCGCTAGTTGCTGACGGACGTAAAACCGCTCTGGTTGAACGCAGTTTAAATATGATTGGTGGCGGGTGCATCAATATCGCCTGCATTCCTACTAAAACTATGGTGGCGAGTGCCAATGTCGCAAACACAGTGCGAAACAGTGCCGCTTATGGGGTTAAAACCAACACACCCACTGTTAATTTAGCAGAAGTGATCCAACGAAAACGATCGGTTGTGCAAGGGATGCGTGAAATGAACTTGCACAATTTAGAAACGGCTTTGGATAGCAACTTGATCATTGGCGAAGCAAGGTTTGTTGCCCCCAAAACGATCGCAGTAACGACGACTGAGGGGAACAATCGCTTACTTACCGCCGAACGGTTATTTATTAATACAGGCACACGACCGTTAATTCCATCTATTCCTGGACTCACAGAAGTTGAGTTTTTAACGAGTGAGTCGATTATGGAGCTAGAATATTTGCCTGAACACCTGATTGTTCTCGGTAGTAGCTATATTGGTTTGGAGTTTGCCCAGATGTTTCGGCGCTTTGGCTCTAGCGTTACTGTCATTGGGCAAAGTGAGCAAATTCTGTCACAGCAAGATCGAGATATAGCGATCGCAGTTCAAACACTGCTAGAACAAGATGGTGTTGAATTCTTATTAAAAGCGAAGGTGTTGAGGGTTGATCGCACTGGTAATGAAATCATCCTGCAAATCCAAGTTGGCGATCGTGAAATCACCCTCCAAGGGTCGCATTTGCTCGTCGCCGTTGGTCGTGCGCCCAATACCGATAGCTTAAATTTAGCTGCTGCTGGTGTGGCAACCGATACACGTGGATTTATTCAAGTCAACGATAGCCTGGAGACGAACATTCCGGGGATTTGGGCGTTAGGCGACATCAACGGCGGTCTGCAATACACTCATATATCGCTCGATGATTATCGCATTATCAAAGCTAATTTAATTGATGGGGGCAACCGGAGTACACGGGATCGATTGGTTCCATCTTGTCTGTTCATCGATCCAGAACTGGCTCATGTGGGTTTGACTGAAACTGAAGCACAGCAACAAGGATATACAATCCGCGTGGCGAAGATAGATGCGTCAGCCATTCCTAGAGCAAGAACACTCGGTCAAACCGATGGACTGCTAAAGGCGATCGTAGATACAGATACAGGTCGTATTCTAGGGTGTTCCCTGTTGTGTCATGAAGCAGGTGAAATGATTTCAACAGTGCAGATGCTGATGCAAGCTCAGATGCCCTACACTGTTCTGCGCGATGGTATTTTGACTCATCCCACGATGACGGAAGGGTTAAATATATTGTTTTCCAAGTTGTAAAAAGACAGCAATTGCAGACCCAAGGACTTACCAAATAAACTACATTTCACTTTTGAAAAAAGTAGATATAGCATGATTAGTAAAACATCTAAAGTCGGTATTATTGGTGCAGGTAATGTAGGTGCAGACGTTGCAAATGCTTTAGTTTTACTCGGTAGATGTGTAAGGGTTGTCCTTTTTGACCGAACCTTATCAAAAGCTGAGGGGCAAGCATGGGATATTGAAGATAGCATTCCTCTACTTAAAGAGATGGAGATTATACCATCAAATCAGTATGAAGATTTAGCTGATTCAGATATTATTATTATGACTGCTGGGGTGCAGCAAAAACAAGGACAGACGCGATTAGATACATTGAGTGACAATGCAGAGATTATACGTTCGACAATCAAAGAATTGGATCGAGTTGCACCAAATTCAATCGTACTTATCGTTAGCAATCCGGTGGATGTACTCACGCGGATTGCTCAAGCTACTTCCACCAGAGCAGAAAACCTAATTTTCGGTTCGGGAACCGTTCTTGATACTGCTAGACTGAGATATCAACTTGGAAAGCGACTGAATGTTGCAAAACAAGACGTTCATGCTTATGTGATTGGAGAGCATGGAGACAGTGAATTTGTCGTTTGGTCTAGTGCATTTATTGGGGGAATTCTGTTAACTGAATTTCCCCTACCACAAGGAGCAACGCTAGAACAAATTCAGCAAGAGTACGCACAGTTAACTCGTAAACGAGGGTATAACATTTTTGAACGCAAAGGAAATACAAGCTATGGTATATCAACAGTAGTTTGTCAGTTAGTTGATACCATCCTGCGAGATGAAAAGCAAATATTTCCAGTATCGGCTAGAGCAGATTCTAACTATGGAGTTGGCAGTGAAGTTGTTCTTGGACTTCCATGTATCATTGGCTCAACAGGTATTGAGCGCCAACTGCTGTTATCAAGAAATGCTTATGAACAACGCTTATTAGAAGAATCAGCCAACAAACTCAATGAAGCCCATAATTCTTTGCATAATTAAAATCAAATTGGAACCCCTGACTACTCGGCATTACATCGAAACGGTTTTAGTAAGATAACAAGTGATTTACCTAAATCGATTCATGCTTGTACTTTGCCAGGTTTTTTACTGGAACTTCAAGCATTTATTTTGGCATCTACTCTCCAAAAAGCATTTATTTAATCAGTTAACTTTAATACATTAAAATGATTTCATGCTCTGATCTTAGCTTGACCGAAACGAAAAGGATACAAGCCCCTAAATTTATTTATGGGGATCATTAATTTTGAATTTTGAATTTTGAATTCGGAGCGTATCCCTGCGGGGAAGCAAGCTACGCGCAGCGTCTCGTAGAGAAGCGACGTGACTCTAATTTCCGGTCGCCCATAACGCCACCGCTAGTTTTTCATGTGCATTTGTTTCAATCAATGGTCACGAAGTATTCAGAATTTTATAACCCGCAACTTGGGTTATCTAGTTGCGATCGGATTTCTACAGGAATATCAATTCGAGTTGAGTAAACGAACGATTTAGTGTCATTTTGCTTAGTTGTTGCAGCCATAACTTCTACTCCCAATATGTTCTGGAAAAATGAATGATCGTTAGCTTAGTAATTTGCCCCGCAGCAAGAGCCGCACTGTCCCTAGAGCAATACTGCCGATCGCAATATTTGCGCCAATGAATAGTAGTAGTGCCAATTCTGGCATCACTCCAGTCATGCCGCGTTCAACAAGGCGCAAGGATGCCAGCGACAAGGCAGCAATGCCGAGGGTAAATGCCCAGTAGGTAGCTGTAAAGGGTTGTTGAAATAACCACGGTAGCAGCCGCAGTAGAATCAGCGCTTGCAAGAGTCCATAGCCGAAGAGGAACTGGGCAAAGGCATCGGGCTGACCACTGGTGATACTCAAATAAGCAACACAGCCAACGACAGGGGGGGCAAGTTGAATGCCCAGCGTTGGACGTAGTGGTTTAGGCAACGCTTCTAACAAGTAGAGGCGCTGCATAATCATCGACTCCAGTGCTAGCCACGAAAACAGCCCTCCTCCAAAAAACAACGGGCCCCATTCTCGATAACCGAGGGTACTAGCAACGATCGTACTGACAAAACTACCCGCGACTGTAGAGAGGTAGAGAATGGGTGTAATTATTTCTGGCTTACGTCCTCCCATCCATAGCTGACCAGAACGATACACGCCAAAGCTTAACTGACCAATTGCACCGACAACAAATAATGTGATGGCGATCGCACGAGAGTAGGGTGCGATCGCCAGCGCTACAAACATCGTAGACACAGGCACTAACCCGATAAAGCAACACAAAACAGGATGCTCAAATTCAGCTAAGGCATCTGCTCTCGCCCACAGCCATTTGCCGACATAAAGCAGCAACAACACGAGCCAGATTGCAATTGTCAGCAGCATAATTGCTTCGCCAATCCAGGTAGGCAAGTGCCAAAGTTTAGCAGCTACTCGCCAGCAACTACCTAATCCTGCCAAACCCAGAATCATGCCAAAAAAGGAAGCAGGAATGATGGCACGATAATCTTTCAATAAAGTAGGCTTTGGACGTGATTTTCTCATGATCTAGCTTTCCTGGCAGCAGTAGAGAGATGCAAGCGATGAAAAAAGTCAGGCATATTGGGGTGGGAAAGATTGCTTCAAGGTGAGGAGTCGGTTCGTAATAGAGACAACAAACCCAATTTTTAGGCTGTTTTGATCGATTTCGATTGCAAACTCATCAAAACAGTCTTAATAGACAAATTAGGTCAGTGCAGGAGTGCGAATGGGTGCAGACTGTTCACTGTAAATATCCATGATTGTGTTGAGCAATCGCAGTGCATCTGGCTTGGAACGCTGGAAAGAATTGCGTCCGATAATCGAACCAAATCCATGTCCGGCATGAATGGCACGAACTTCATTGAGGAAAGCATCATCACTGTCGATTGGCCCACCCGAAAAAATGACAATCCGCCGTCCGTTAAAGGCACATTGCACCACATGATGCACTCGTTCAGATAATGTTGCGATCGGAATTTGCTCTTGCTCATACACCTTGCGGGCTGCATCCTGTTCGACGTGTTCATTGGGCAGTTTCACTTTGATGATGTGAGCGCCCAATTGAGCCGCAATCTGAGCCGCATAGCCAATCACATCGATCGCTGTCTCACCCACTTTACTTAAACCCGATCCCCGCGCATAAGACCAAATCATCACGACCAATCCATGCCGCTTTGCTACCTCGGCACAGGCTCGAATCTGTTGATACATCTCAAACCGATGGGCTGAACCTGGATAGATAGTGAAACCGATCCCCACGCATCCTAACCTCAGTGCATCCTCCACGCTGCCAGTTAGTGCTTGTGTTGGGTCTGACTCAGCTAGTAACACATCGTGATCATTGGCTTTCAGAATTAGGGGAATTTCACCTGCAAATTCTCGCGCTCCCGCTTCCAAAAATCCTAACGGTGCGGCATAGGCATTGCATCCTGCTGCGATCGCTAACTCAAAATGATAGCGAGGATCATAGGCTGGTGGATTGGGCGCAAAACTGCTAGCTGGCCCATGCTCAAAGCCTTGATCCACAGGCAGCATGACGACTTTGCCAGTTCCAGCTAGTTTGCCATGATTCAGCAACCGGGCTAAATTAGTCAGCGTTCCGGGATTGTCGCTGCCATACCAACTGAGAATTTCTTTTACTCGATGAGTCATTGTGTTTCTCCTAAAATTATCAAACAGAATTCAGGAGTCAGTAGTCAGAATTCAGCATGAATTCTGTACGAGTGGCGGATAGCGCAGCGTTAGCGAGTCCGCGAGCGTCTGAATAAACGGGTTTAAGACAAGAACACCAAATTGAGAATTTGGTGTTCTTCAATCAGTGGGGGTCTGAATCCCACTGATTGCATTCTGACTCCTGAATTCTGACTTCTGAATTCTTCAACTTTGCCTATTGTTCTACGTGTCCGCCAAACTGGAAACGCATGGCAGACAGTAGCTTATCCGCAAAATCATTTTCGCCGCGTGAGCTAAACCGTTGATACAGGGCTGCGCTGAGTACAGGGACAGGAGTACCTTCGTCAATGGCGGCTGCGATCGTCCAGCGTCCTTCGCCTGAATCAGACACGCGCCTCCCAAAGCCTGATAGGTCTGGTTGTTCCAGGAGGGCGATCGCAGTTAGATCCAGTAGCCAGGAGGCAATTACACTGCCCCGTCGCCAAACTTCGGCAATATCAGGCAGATTCAAGTCATACTGATAGTGTTCAGGATTGCGGAGGGGGGTCGTTTCAGCATTAGCCACACGGTTCTGCTTACCCACATTGGCGTGATGCAAGATATTCAATCCTTCTGCGTAGGCTGCCATCAAGCCATATTCGATGCCATTATGCACCATCTTGACAAAATGCCCCGCCCCATTCGATCCGCAATGGAGATAGCCTTCTTCAGCCGTACCGCCCACCTTTTCCCGTCCAGCAGTACGCGGAATATCACCCCGTCCGGGAGCTAATGATTTAAAAATGGGATCGAGATACTGAACCACCATCTGAGATCCACCAATCATCATGCAATAACCCCGCTCCAAACCCCACACTCCGCCACTGGTTCCCACATCTAGGTAGTGAATGCCCTTTTGCATCAGATCATTTGCCCGTCGAATATCGTCAATGTAGTAAGAGTTGCCGCCATCAATTAAGATGTCGTCGGAATCCAGTTTTGCAGCCAGTTCCTTCACTATCTGCTCGGTTGGTTCTCCGGCTGGCACCATCAACCAAATCGCACGAGGTTTATTGAGCTTCTGGACAAAATCATCCAAGCTGTAAGTGCCGATCGCCCCTTCTGATGCAAGTAGTTTCACTTTTTCAGGTGTGCGATTGAACACCACACATTCATGGTTGTTTTGCAGCAGTCGCCGAACAATGTTCGCACCCATACGTCCTAGACCAATCACTCCCATCTGCATAATTTTTGTCCAATGTAATTCTCGTTTGCATAGAGTCGGTTCTGATTAGAGATAAGATTCTGGTTCATCTAACACCCCCAGGAGACTCCCGCCACATCCGCAGGGATTGGCGGTGAGAGGAATGGGGACGAGCGACGAGTGAGTAATTAAACTTTGGGACATAGCGGGTTGTACGTATTTCACAGATTTAATGGTAAAATGTGAGGTATGGAAAAAGCCTACCGCTACCGCTTTTACCCAACCACGGAGCAAGAACAAATATTGCGCCGGACAATTGGTTGTGTGCGGTTGGTGTTTAACCGAGCCTTGGCAGCGAGAACCGAAGCTTGGTACGAGAGGCAAAAACGAGTTGACTACGTTCAAACTTCTGCTATGTTGACGCAGTGGAAAAAAATTAATGACCTCCAGTTTTTGAATGAGGTTAGCTGTGTGCCACTGCAACAAGGATTGAGACATCTGCAAACAGCGTTTACCAACTTCTTTGCGGGCAGGACGAAATATCCCAACTTCAAAAAGAAGCGTAGCGGTGGTAGTGCAGAGTTTACCAAATCTGCTTTCCGGTGGAAGGATGGACAAGTCTATTTGGCAAAGTGTTCTGAACCATTACCAATTAATTGGTCTAGGCATCTGCCCAAGGGGTGTGAACCTAGCACTATCATGGTTAGGCTTGAGCCTTCTGGACGCTGGTTTGTCAGTTTGCGGATTGATGATCCGACCAATGAAACCATGCAACCAGTTGATAATGCTGTGGGGTTGGATGTTGGGAATCTCTTCAAAGTTTTCGCTTGGCGGCGGTGAGGAGGTTGTTCACTCTAATCCAGTGGCATACACAGATGGATGAGCGATCGCTCTCGTTATTCAACCGAAGAGAGAGGCTGTTTTGCGGTGGTTTCTGGCTTCATCTTGGGTCTGTGATAGCGATGGAAAGTTTCTTCCTTGAGCCATTCTGTGGTTGCCTTAAAGTCATGCAGTGGGGTGGGCAGCATTTCCAAATACGCTGCACTGCGAATTAGATCGCCAGGTTTGCCAGTTATTTGCACTTTGTCAAACAAGGTTGCTATCCCATTTCCTAAACCCAATTTCATTAGCTTACCCCGAAGACTCACATGGGCTGGGCTAGGGGATGCTCCTTTAGCAAGGGCAATCAAATTGTGAGCAATGCTCGCACCTTGCTGATATGCCACCTGGGCTAGAGCCGGTAAGGGTTGTGGCTGCACGTCCGCGCAATCGCCTGCGGCAAACACTTCTGGAAAATCCAGTAGTTGCAGAGTTGAGGTGACAAGCGGTAGCCCATGTTTATCCAGGTGATCTGCGGGAATTTGGGACTTGAGATTTTGGATGAGTGGGTTCACGGCTGTCCCGGCTGTCCAGATGGTGGTTTGAGTCAACAGCGTTTTTATCTCAGTGCTGTTGGCAGGTTGATACTCCAGGTGGTCTTGAGCAACCGCTTTCACCCCTACGCCTAATATCAATTCAACAGGTATTGTTCGAGTTCTGAAAGCTTGGAGAGCCTCTTCCTGCAAACCCGCGTTGACATCACCTGCGAGAATCGTCTTGCCATGATTGATTAAGACAATGCGAATCTGACGAATATCGCCGCCGAGTTGGGCGTACCAGTCGGGTAACAAATCTGCCAGGGTTGCTGCCATTTCTACCCCTGTCGGGCCTGCCCCAACGACAGCAAACGTGAGGAGCGATCGCCGTTGTGTTTCGTCATCCGTTTGGCTCGCACGTTGCAAGCATTCTCGTAACTGGCGTTCCAGAGCGATCGCATTCTCTCGTGTCCGAAATGCGAATGCGTTTTTTTGTGCGCCTTCTGTTCCTAAATAACCCTGAATACTGCCAACAGCTAAGACCAGATGATCGTAGATATAATCTGAGTCAGAAACTAACTCAAGACGTTTTTCTTGCAGGTTGATCGCCACTACTTTGTCCTGTACAAAGTTGATATCACTGCCTTGCAGCAACTCTTTATAAGTCGGACAAACGGCATCTTCTGACAATTCACCTGTCAATAGTTCATACAACATTGGCTTGAAGACAAACCGTTCTTGCGGATCAATCAAAATGATCGAGCGCAAGTCTTGCTGATGACGCAGATGCAACGCTGTAAAAAGACCTACGAAGCCTGCTCCGACAATCACTGTAGGGCGAGAAGAGTTCATTTTAGTAAGTGGTGGATAAACAGCAACAAGCAATCATGCACGAGTAGCATTGGAACCAAAATGTACACTAACGACTGATTCCTGTGATAAAGATAAAGCTCTGGAACGATCAGAGTTTTAGAGACGGCATAATTAAGAGATTAGGTCAGAAATAAAATATGACATTACAAGGTGTGGCTACTGTTAATTTAAACAACAACTTCTTGAGCAACTTTAGGATTTACCCTAGTTAGAATCTGTTGCGCTCGATCAATTTCCTCATCTGTGCCTGAGACAATCACCATGAACTTACCAGCTTTGATTTCTGTCTCGTACTTCAGGGCTTGCTCTTTGGGAATTCCCAATCCTACAAAGGCACCTACCAGCCCCCCTGCCACAGCAGCTCCTACACCCCCTACAACCATACCTTCGAGCCAACCTGCCAGCACTCCGGCAACGTGTCCAGCTACAATCACAGGGCCAACTCCTGGAATAAACAGCAAACCAACCCCTGTGAGAATGCCAAATAGTCCACCAAAAAAGCTGCCCCAATAACCGGCTTCTCCGGCTCCAGCTTTAGCCGTATCTTTCCAGGTGAGAAAGCCACGGATATGTTCAGTGGTTTGATAGTCTTTACCGATGATCGAAATCTTTTGCATATCGAAGCCCGCTTTTTGCAGTTCTAATACGGCGGTTTCTGCTTCAACATGGGATGGAAAAACTTTCACAGTTTCGTGTTTGCACAACATAGATTTGACTCCTTATGAGTGAGAATTAAACAGCATTATCTTTTAAGTGGACAAGACCTGATCGCACACAGCGCCCGGATTGCTACCTGAGTGCGTTGGCGTTGGCGTAGCCTCTCGTAGAGAAGCCTTGCCTTCAGCATCGCTCGCACAGAATTTCTTCAAAATATTGCGAACATGGGTTTTCGCCGTACCTGTACTGATGTACAAATTTTGGGCAATTCCATCATTGCTGTACCCGTCAACAATCAGTTGCAATATCTCTAACTCTCGCTCAGTCAACGTTTCAATAGTAAGGATTTGGCTGTATTCCGGTTCTATGGCTCGAATTGCAATTGTTTCAGCATGGTTGCTGCCATCAGCTTGAACAGGATTTGCGTGTTGAAGCAATCTAGCAACCTCTTGGGCGACAGCAGTGAGTGCATGATTAATAGGAGAATTTCCAAAAAAGTTACTCTGAGTTGGAACTTTGGAATACTCAAAATCATCTCCAACTAGTAATGGCATACGTGTCATAAAATTATCCTCAACGAAATATTGATTGAGATTACTGACTCAATTCGTAGATGATCTAAGCTGTTTGAAATACTGAGAAATTATTCTGTTACCAGAAGACCATGAATAAGAATCAATAACACAATTGATCTGACGATGACGTAAAGCTGATCGTGCTGTTGCCAAAACGCGAACATTGATGCGAGCAATGTACACTTTGTTAGATATATCAGACAGGAATTGGAAAATATCAGGTCACGGTCAAGGCTCACTGATACTGTATGTTCAGTATCAGCGTTGAGCATACAACCCTCTTCTTACTCTCTTTGTGTCAAGTAAACTGAAATATTGCAACTAAATTGCTCTCAATATTTGCCTGAATTAAATATATGCAATTAACTCTAACTTGTCGTCCACTCAAAGTTGAAACTTTTGTACAATACAATGATTGATGAATCAGTCCATATATCAATGTAAGGTTAGCTCCAACTAAGGTTGGAATCTAAATTCATACTAAAGTTCAATACCTTAGCCAATTTACGAGGGTTCAACGCCTGTGGAAAGGGAATGGATACGTCCGCGCATAAGTGAGCTTGGCAAAAATTTGGGCTAATAAAATAGGCTCAGGCTTTTGAGGAAGTATTTTTAACATTTCACGAACATATCGAAAACCACGGTCAGTAAACCAAAAAGTTTTTCTCCAAAGAGCGATTGCTAAAATACTTATATGTTTTAATACTTGTTTATACACAATTCTTTAACCAGCAGACATAGTATCGATAACGATTACTTATGGTTTGGTGATTAAGAATTTCTTGGCGCTAACCTGACGGATACTATTAATAGAGCCAGTCCACAGATAAGATAATCCTAATAAGCGTTTAACAGTGTGAAAAGCTTTTTAGGATTATCTTCTTCGATATAAATCAGCGACGCCGTAAGGAGGTAAAACTTGTGGATCAAGGACAAAAATAATATAAGAATAGCTGGTTTTACCAACTTTTATTTCGATTAAACGTAAAGTGAGAACAGGTGCGCCACGACGAACAGTGCCAAGTTGAATCAATCGGTCTTTAAGCAAATGGTCATAGCTAAAAATCTTGAGATATTTAATAGCTCTGAGCCCGGATATAGTCTTTAACGAAGTGTTCAAATTTGAACACTTCGTAAAGACTATAGTAATTCCCAACGAGTTTTTACCCACAGCCGAATGGCACTGTGGATTAAGTTTTCTCTACCAACAGATTTACTATTGCTCAATAGTTCAGTTCTGTATAGTCAAATATAGTGGTCAATTTTTGGCACTATGCGAGACTGGCAATACTCCGATTGTTTTATCCGAGTGTCAAACCTGTAGTAAATAGCGCTAAGTTTAATCTGCCCTGACTCTTTAAATACTTTCTTAGAAGTTGCTTGATCAGTGAAAATTAAAACACAACGTCCATCCTTGGATTTATATCCTGGTATTTTCGGACTGCCTGTAAAGTTAGTGTTGTTTAATTTATATTGTGCGATTGCTACCTCTTTGCGATCTGCGCTGCTGCGAAGCGCAGATCGCAACTTACCCATTAATACTTCTTGGGTAAAGATACGCAAGCTTTCAATCTGCTCGATTTCGTTTGTTGTTAGTCGAGTTGGTATCTCTTCGTACCAGTTTCCCTGACTATAGCAAGTTTGCATCACAGGAGTATTATCCCCATGACGGTAAACAGTCAGAATATTGGCATCTAAGCTGGCACTCAATTCCCGTCCCTTGATACGGAAATTATTGGTAACAAGCATATAGTCAGTGATTGTAGAAGGCAGATATTTGAGGTTAGAAGGGAGAAGGTTAGGAAAAGGGGCAGTAGGGGAAGATTGCTCTTGCAGGATTTGTTGAGCAGTGGATAGACGGTTTTCTTCTGATATATCCTGTTGTGGGTGCTGTTCCTTCAGATGCGGCTGTACTTTTTTCTTAACCTTATTTGCTTCCGACGTGGGTTTATCTTCTAATTTTGGTTGTATTATCGAAATTTGATCTGGATAATTACTATTTAGTACTTTTGTACTGTCAAGTATTTTGGAGTTACTATCGGTATCGCCATTACTATCACTTGTACTGCTGCTAGTAGGTTTATCAGCATACAAGTACTCATTATTGCTTGTGCTATTAGTATTTATGCGGTTAATTGCTCTGGCTTTAGCTTGTTGAATTACTTCCTTATCTTTCTCTTGGTCGTATGTTATTCCGTATTCAGACAGCAGTTTGTTCCAACTATAGGGTTTGTATACTTGATAACCAGCGATTTTCACATCATTATGGATGTAGGTAAAGCCTAGTAGTTCCTCCCCCCGCATTTTAGGCAATACCCCAATGTTGTTTTCCTCCAAGCGTTGGATGAAGGTGGAGACAGTGGGACTATCCTTGATGGCTTCTCCTATTGCTTGGCGAAAATTTCCTTACTTGTTGGGGTTTTGTGCTTACTGTTGACTGCTCTAATACTTTTCGAGCGGTTGGGGCTGGTGAGTGCAGTTATGCCATACTCTTGCTGTAACTTAGAGGTGACAGCTTCATTCGTTGTCGGTGTCACCTCCAACCCTAGTTCCGCCGCGATGCGTCTAGTTGAGACTTGGGAGTTGAAATAATCATAGGAATCATTAACTAAACTGCCATCTAACCGAATTCGGGAAGCAATTATGTGCAGGTGTTCGTGGTGGCGTACTGCAACGAACTGACTCGTAGCTGCTACAGATGATTCTTCCTTGGGTAAGTATCCCATATCTTTGAGATATTCCCTTGCTACATAGCTGTACTGGCTGTCTGATAAATGCTCATGATAGTTGGGGCGGTGTGCTATTGAGATAATAGTGATTGCTTAAGGAATTGAGGAGATTCAATTGTTGTACCATCTGAGCAAGTAAGGAATGTCTTTAGCCCAAAGTCAAATGCCGCTATCTTACCAGTCGTGAATTTGGCTTCTGGATTGCTACCCTCATCAACAACCACAACCATAAACAACTCACCCAATGGTGTGCGCTTTATAGTTAAAGTTTTGACTGTTCCCTCAATCTCCCTGGACTTCCAAAACTGATAAACACGATTACCAATTTTGACTCTATTGCCACCCAAAAACTTATAACCTGCTTGCTTAAGGGTGAATGATTTGTACTTCTTGACCTTTTTAAATCCCGGTGATCGAACTCCTCTCTTGTTGTGTTTAAAAAATAACTGATAGGCTTTCTCAATGCGTTGACAAATATCTTGCACTGCTTGAGAACCTACTGTTTGCCAAAAAGAATTACGTTTTCTTAATTTGGCAATATGAGATTGAAGTTTTGCACAGCTTAAATGTTTGCCCCACATCCGATAGTATCGCTTGTGTAGGGCAATGCAATGATTGTAGATTACCCCACTCGCGTTAATCATGCGCTTGAGGTATCTATTTCTTTTGTGCTGATAGAGTTTAAACTTCAATGTTTTCATGCTAATATTGTACAGCATATAGCCGGAATCCTCAATGAAGAAGCGATTAGACTTTAGGATCGAAGAATTTGAGTTTCAGATTCTTGAAGAATATTGCGAATTAGTGGGGCGAACAAAAACCGATGTTCTTAGAGAATTGATTAGAGGTCTAAAGATGAAGAAAAACCGGTACTAAAGGACGGGGCTTTAAACCCAGTTTTTCGGTAAACCTTATTGTTAATGCTGCAATTGTTAGGTTGTAGAGATTGTATGGTTATGTCGCCAGCGTGCGAACCGACAGGTCGGCGCTTCTCTGCGAGACGCTCCGCGAACGCTATCGCGTAGTGGGTGCTATCCATTATCGTGAATTAAATTATACGTAATTACAATTATTTATAGGTATTATTTTTCAATCTGTTTATTTATCAAACAGTAAATATATTACAAAGGTAGCATCTTGTGATACAAGATAAGACGATTGGTATTAAAGGCACTGTCAATTAATCTAGTTTATTGATAATAACCTTAGTGATAAAATGACCCTACTAAACATACCTTGTTTTAGTTATAGGAGTGTACAGAGACAGCAATAGTCTGTTGTGGAGGGCGACTGTAGTAAATCATATACAGAGAGGGTTATGGGGTTATGTGCCAAGCTGATTAACCTTTGACGTAATGCTGAAATAATTGGGTTAATTTGCCCTCAGAATACCTCAATTATGGGAATTGTCAGAGTTTATTTTTCAGTTAATTATTTATTTTGATTGACAAAAATCAAACCCAATTTCACTTGATTGGGGTAATTAGTGTGTGAATTGGGGTAGTTAGGAGTAAATACGGGGGTGAGTTCTCCCATCGTATGGTTAAAGTATGAGTATTGACAAATAGCTTACTGAGAAGCTTGATTTGCACGTTATATAGAAGAGAAGTTATGGCAAGAGCGAGTAAGCCAGCTGATTCGGTTGAGTTGGCGCGTATCATGCGGAATAAAGATATGGAGGACGGTATAGTAATTAGCTATCTCCAGTCGAAGAAGCGAGGGCAAACTGAGTTAGTATGTGAGGCGCTGCGGGCGTATTACCTACCGTTTGCGCTATCTGCTGCGGGGGTATCCGGTGTTGAATTGCAGTCAGCCCTCCATGATGCGATCGCGCAACTGGAAGTTCAGATAATTAAGATGAAACGGACGTTTGGGATGGAGGGGTTGCCCCAGGTAGTTCTTGTTAATCCTCATAGTGGAGTTTTCTCGCAGGCTGCAACTGGGTTACAACCAACAGTTGGAACTAACGGAGTAGGAATAACTCCTGTTTCAGCTAATTTGGTTCCTCCTTCGGTTTCTTTTTTTGATGCCACTGAGCCAAGTCCTGTCTCGTTACCTGTTACGGCAGAACCAGTAGGGTCAAATATTTTGGAAGAAGATTCTGAAGATGATGGTTTCTTTAATGATGATGAGGATGACCCAATTGCTAAGGCAGAAATAGAAGTTGATGCAGGATTTCGTCTGGAGTGAGGGAATTATTAGGGTATGTTTAAAACTAGAGCCGCAGGATGATATGAAGCTAGTGTTAGCAATGCAAGATAGTTATCAGCTTTTTTGTCATACCGTGTAGCAATGCGACAAAATCGTTTTAAACGAAACATCTCTCGACCTGATTTCTTTGGCGATAAATTCATTTGTCAAACTTACCTCGCTCATTCAGCCTGATGGCAATACTTTCGACTAGCGATCGCACGAGTCAAGGAAGCAATTCATGAGGGATGGTGTGATAATTCGACTGGGCTGCTTATCAATTCGTGCAAGAGTGTCTAAATCCTCCCATGATTTACAAGTATTCGGAGTTCCCAGCACATACATAATAGATAGATAGATAGATAGATAGATTGACTTCTCAAAGTAGAACTTGAATAATAAGCATTAATTCTATTTGGGCTTGCGGTTCTTTCTATGCTTTGACAAGGTGATAAGAATGATTACGCTACCTGACGTTGCGGTTGATGCTCAGATATACTCCAGCAATAATTATGTGGTGTATCGTGGCATCAAGCTGTCAGATCGCACGCCTGTTATTCTTAAAATTCTCAAACAGGACTATCCTACAGCATCAGAACTCACCCGCTACAGGCAGGAATATGAAATTACGCGATCGCTTAACTTAGAAGGCGCGATCGAGGCATATAGTCAGCAGGAATATCAGCGCACACTCGTTATTCTTTTAGAAGATTTCGGTGGAGAGTCTCTGGAGAGATGGATACAGCAGCGTCCAGATTTCTGCCCTATGCCCTTATCAGCTTTTCTATCCCTTGCCATTAAACTCACAGGTATTCTGGGCAGAATTCATGCTGCTGGTGTCATTCATAAAGATATCAGCCCTAGCAATATTGTCTTCAATCTAGATACTGGGGTCGTTAAATTTATTGATTTCGGAATTGCTACTCGATTTAACCG
This sequence comes from Nostoc sp. KVJ3, assembly GCF_026127265.1. GTDB lineage: Bacteria > Cyanobacteriota > Cyanobacteriia > Cyanobacteriales > Nostocaceae > Nostoc. The sequence goes on along the minus strand of NZ_WWFG01000001.1, from coordinate 937,875 downwards.
CACCAATCCAACGTTCAAAAATCCTCATGTTCTAGAAGGCACTCTTGCATACTTATCTCCAGAGCAAACCGGACGCATGAACCGTTTGCTTGATTATCGTACTGATTTTTACTCCCTTGGCGTAACGTTTTATGAACTGCTCACTGGACAGTTACCGTTTGCCACAACAGATATTCTTGAACTTGTCCATTGTCATCTTGCCAAATCACCTGTTCCGCCTCATGAACTGAAGGCAACGATTCCCAAAGCAGTTTCAGATATCGTTTTGAAACTAATGGCAAAGAATGCGGAGGATCGCTATCAGAGTTCTTGGGGTATCAAAGCAGATTTAGAAATTTGTGCTGACCAATTAAAAAAAATCGGGCAAATTAATAGCATTCAACTGGGTCTATTAGATGTTTGGAATCAGTTTCAAATTCCCCAAAAACTTTATGGACGAGATCAGGAAGTTGCAATGTTACTAGCGGCTTTTGTTCGCGTAGCGTGTCCGTTGGCGCAGTCTCCCGCAGGGAAGGAGAGTCGCGTTGCTTCAGAAAATCTTGTACAACAAACTTCAGAACAGAAACTAACAGACAATCAAATCTTCAAAGTCGAAATGATGCTGGTTTCTGGCTATGCGGGAATTGGGAAATCAGCATTAGTGCAGGAACTTTATAAACCAATCACCGCAAAGCGCGGCTATTTTATTTGGGGTAAATTCGATCAATTTCAGCGCAATATTCCTTACAGTGCGATCGCAAATGCCCTGCAAAAATTGGTACAACAATTGCTCGGTGAACCAGACGAGCAACTTCAACAATGGCGATCGCGCTTGCTAACGGCTTTGGGAACCAACGGACAAATTATCATTGATATCATCCCGGAAGTTGAATTAATTATCGGCAAGCAGCCGTCCGTAGCGGAAGTTGGAGCAACGGAAGCTCAAAATCGCTTCAATTTAATTTTTCAGAAATTTGTGCGGGTGTTTTGTTCAGAGTCACACCCGCTTGTGATCTTTTTAGATGATTTGCAATGGATAGACTCAGCAACGCTGAAGTTAATCGAGCTGATGTTGCTTGATGAACAAACCCAATTCCTATTTTTAATTGGAGCCTATCGAGATAATGAGGTAAATCCAACTCATCCGTTGATGTTAACGCTAGAAAGACTGCGAAAACAAGGGGCAGTGCTTCAGGAAATCATCTTAGCACCATTAACGCTGGGTCCGTTGAATCAGTTGATTGCCGAGACGCTACATCAGAATGCAGACATCGTTCGTCCCTTAGCTGAGTTAGTTTTGCGTAAAACTGAGGGCAATCCGTTCTTTGTCGGTGAATTTTTAAGAATGCTGCATAGCGAAAATCTACTGACCTTTGATGCACAACACTTATGCTGGGAATGGAACATTGCTGATATTCAAGCCCAGGATATTACCGATAATGTGGTGGAGTTGCTACTGATCCAGTTAAATAAATTACCAGAAGAAACACAGCAAATTCTCCAGTTAGCAGCCTGTATCGGTGCTGAATTTAATTTAAATACGTTAGCGATCGTTTGCGAACAATCTCCTAAAGCAATCTCTCTAGATTTACTAGTAGCCATTCAAGCTGGATTAATTCAACCTATATCTGAATTAGACGAAAACCTATTAGTTCAAGAATATAAGTTTTTGCACGATCGCGTACAGCAAGCAGCATACACCTTAATCGATGAGTCGCAAAAACTTGGAGTACATCTGCAAATCGGTCGCAATTTACTCGAAAAGACTTCGCCACAGCAGCTAGCAGAGCGGTTGTTTGAAATTGTTGACCAACTGAATTATGGAACCGAGTTAATTAGTGAGCAATCTGAACGGAATGAGATTGCCAAACTGAATTGGCAAGCAGGTCAGAAAGCGTTGGCAGCGACGGCTTATGAAGCGGCTTTCAAGTATTTCAATGCAGGGCTTAAACTCCTTAATGTGGAAAGTTGGCAGCGTGAGTATGACCTAACTTTGGTGTTGCATTCAGAGGCAGCAGAGGCAGCATACCTCAGTGGTCACTTTGACGAAATGGAGCGGCTTGTAGAAGAAGTGCTTAACTGTGCGAGGACGGCGCTCGATAAAGTGAAAGCTTACGATAGCAGAATTCAAGCATGGCTGTCACGGGGCGACCCTAAAGAAGCCCTTAAACATGGCTTGGAAGTGCTGCAACTCTTGGGAATTAGTTTAGTAGAAGCTCCAAGTCAGTTAGACGTTCAAGCAGCATTAGAGGAAACCGCTTCACAATTGGCTGGGCGGGAAATCGAAGATTTGATTGATCTGCCAGAGATGACTGAACCTGTGCCACTGGCAGCAATCCACATTTTAGTAAGCACAGTGGGTGCGGCTTTTAATGTGTCACCCGCTTTGATGGTGCTGATTGTGTGCAAGATGGTGAATTTATCGATCGCCAATGGAAACGCCATCTGGTCGCTTCTCGGTTATGCTGCTTATGGCATGATGCTATGTGGAGTTGTACAAGACCTTGAACTGGGCTATCGATTTGGCAAACTATCCTTAAATTTAGCGAAAAAATTAAGTAATAAGAAAGGTAACTGCAAAGTATTGCTGATGGTGAATTTTCATATAATTCACTGGAAAGACCATCTTAAAGAGACGTTCCCTATCTTAGCTGAGGCTTATCAAAGCGGTATAGAAAGTGGAGAGTTTGAATTTGCGAGTTATTGTGCATTCAGCCTATGTTATTACCCCTTTTTTGCCGGACAAGAACTGACAGAACTGGAACAACAAACAGCGATTTATCGGCAAGCCACCAATCAAATTAGACGAGAGACTGCTTCCACTTGGCTGGCAATGTTGCAGCAAACGATCCTTAACCTGCGAGGTCAATCTGAAAATCCAAGTCGCTTAGTGGGTTGTATCTATGACGAAGAGCAAGCAATATCACGGGCGATCGCTGTCAAGGATGGAACTAGCATTCACTACTTTTACTTAAATAAGCTGATTTTATGCTATCTGTTCGGGGAGTATAAGCAAGCTGCAAAAACGGCTACTTTGGCAGAACAGTATTTAGGTGCAGCCACAGCAATAATCTCTGTACCTCTATTTCATTTCTATGAGTCTCTAATATTTCTGAGCTTGTTGGCGGATGGTTCAAACTCTGAAAAAGCCGCTTGGTTGAATCGCGTTAACGCCAACCAGGAAAAAATGCAGAAATGGGCACACCACGCCCCCATGAATTTTTTGCATAAGTTTCAGTTAGTTGAGGCAGAGAAAGCACGAGTTTTCGGTCAGTTTTTTGAGGCAGAGGAGTTTTACGAACAAGCAATTTTTGGTGCTAAAGAAAACGAGTACCTTCAAGAAGAAGCTTTAGGCTATGAGTTAGCTGCCAAACATTACTTGGCTCGTGGTCGAGAAAGGTTTGCTCAACTTTATATGAAGGAAGCCCATTACTGCTATGAGCGGTGGGGAGCAACCGCAAAAGCCAAAGATTTAGAGACTCGCTATCCACAGTTTTTTCCTCAGTCGCTGAATGTGTCTCCCACACCAGTTCACACCATTGCCGGAACTACTTCTAACACCTCATCTATTGCTTTCGATTTAGCAACAGCGATCAGAGCATCCCAAGCCATCTCTCGTAAAATTGAACTAGATCAGTTACTCAATTCTTTGATGCAGATATTAATTGAGAATGCCGGGGCACAAACTGGATGCTTGATTTTAGAAAACGTAGGAGAATGGGCGATTGAAGCTGCTTGTGAACTCAATGGTAATGCGAATCTTTGTGCTACACAAGTATTGCAATCGATTTCAATGGTAAATCGCTTACCCGAATCCATCATTCATTATGTGATTCGGACTCATGAATCTGTGATCTTAAATGATGCAACTCGTGAAGGAAATTTCATTAATGAGCCATATATTCAGCAGAACCAAACGAAATCACTTCTTTGTTTGCCGTTGTTGAATCAAAGTAAACTTGTTGGTGTGCTGTATCTGGAAAATCGATTAGTAACTGGAGCATTTACAGCAGAGCGATCGCAACTTCTAAATCTACTATCTACTCAGGCAGCCATTGCGATCGAAAATGCCAAACTCTATTCAAAGCTACGCACTAGCGAAAGTCAGATGGCTCAATTTCTAGAAGCGGTTCCGGTAGGAATTGGAATAGTGGATGCGACTGGTCGCCCATACTACGCCAATCAACGGGGAATTCAGTTAATGGGCAAAGAGATCGATCCTTTGTTAGCACCGGAGCAAATTGCAGAGGTTTATCAACTTTATGTGGCAGGAACGGAGCAGATATATCCAACTGAGCAACTGCCAATCATCCGGGCATTGAGCGGCGAACGCACCAGAGTTGACGACGTAGAAATTCATCAAAATAACGCAACCATTCCAGTTGAGGCATGGGGAACTCCAGTATTTGACGAACAGGGCAATGTGGTTTATGCGCTCGTCACCTTTCAAGACATCACCGAGCGAAAACGTGCCGAAGCAGAACTGGCGAAGAGTGAGACTCTGCTGAGAACGATTGTACAGTCCGAACCAGAGTGTGTGAAGCTCGTGGCGGCTGATGGTACACTTTTGGACATGAATCCGGCAGGACTCGCCATAATTGAGGCAGATTCTCTCGAACAGGTGCAGGGAAAATCAATTTATCCGCTTGTGGTTGAGGAGCACCGTGCCGCACGGCAAGCCCTGACAGAACGTGTCTTTCAGGGCGAGTCTGGGGTGCTAGAGTTTGAAATGGTTGGACTGAAGGGAACGCATCGCTGGTTGGAAACCCACACTGTCCCCTTGCGAAATGAGAACCAAACGGTCATTGCGCTCTTGGAGGTGACACGAGATATCACTAAGCGCAAACAAGCAGAGCAACTGCTAGCGGATTACAACCGCACCTTAGAGCAACAGGTAACTGAAAGGACGGCAGCTTTACAGCAAAGCCAAGCAGAACTGCGCGATGTCTACGATGAGCTTCGCTTACGAGAACAGGAATTACGAGTGATTACGGACGCTCTACCTGTTTGTATCATCTATGTAGATGCCGACCAGCGCTATCGGTTTGTCAACCGCACATACGAGGAATGGTTTCACCGTAGTCGAGGTGAGATTCTGGGGAAGCATATTTGCGAAAACTTGGGTGAGGCGGCTTATCAAGTTGTACAACCGTATATCAATCAAGCGCTGGCAGGGCAAATCACAACCTATGAGACAGAAATGCCCTGTGTGTATGGCAAGAAATATGTCAGTAATTCCTTCATCCCCGATTTCGATGACAATGGTCAAGTGAAAGGATACTATGGTCTGATTACAGATATCAGCGATCGCAAACGTGCCGAAGAAGCCTCAATTTTAGAGGAACGCAACCGCATGGCACGCGAAATTCATGACACTCTCGCGCAAGCCTTTACGGGGATTCTGGTTCACATGGGAACCGTGTCTCGCTTAGTGGCAACCAACCCCCAAGCAATTCAAACACACATTAATATCGTGCGAGATTTGGCCCGCACTGGGCTGGCAGAAGCTCGACGCTCTGTTGCAGCACTGCGTCCCCAATCCCTAGAAGATGGCAATCTGTGGACGGCACTGCAACGATTTGTAGCTACCATGCAATCTTCAACCGAAACCAGCCTGATTTGTGATATTATTGGCACGGCCTATACGTTACCCCCGGAAACAGAAAATAATCTTCTAAGAATTGCACAGGAAGCATTTACGAATTCAATTAGGTATGCGAATGCAAAGGAAATTCGGATTGAATTAATTTATGAACCAACGCAATTCTTCTTACGAATTAAAGACAATGGACAAGGATTTGAAGCCAACCATACAATTCTAAATCGGGGGTTTGGCTTACTGGGGATTACCGAACGAACGGAACGCATTGGGGCACAACTCTCGATTGAGAGCCGACTGGGGCAGGGAACAGAAACGATCGTATCCGTACATCGGGAGGCATCAGTATGAGTCAGTCTACAGCAATCCGCGTTTTGATTGTTGACGATCACTCGATTGTCCGGCAAGGACTGGCTGCAATGATTGAGAATGAGCCGGATATGACGGTAGTAGGTCAAGGGGGTAACGGGCAGGAAGCGATCGCTCAATATAAACAACTCCAGCCTGATGTCACCTTAATCGACTTGCGGATGCCCCAGGTAAGCGGCGTTGATGCGATCGTCGCCATCTGCGCTGAATTCGCCCATGCCCGGATGATTGTACTGACCACTTATGACGGGGACGAAGATATTTATCGAGCATTACGCGCCGGAGCCAAAGGTTATCTGCTGAAGGACGCTGAACCGGATGCACTCCTGAATGCGATTCATATTGTTCATAGAGGACAACAATATATTCCTTCCGAAGTCGCTGCCAAACTGGTGGAACGGATGAACATTCCAGAGTTGAGCGATCGAGAACAAGAGGTTGTTCGTCAGATGGTGCTTGGCTTGAGTAATCATGATATTGCTGCGGCTTTGAATATTACTGAAAGTACTGTCAAATTTCACATCAACCGAATTCTGAGCAAATTAGGCGTGAGCGATCGCACTCAAGCGGTGATTACTGCATTGAAGCGGGGACTCGCCAAGTTGTGAAACAAGCAGAACTGAACTTAAGTTCGGTTGAGGGTTAGTTTTAGAGATAGTAAGCAACTGTTGTTTCATCGCTTCAATTACTCAACTTTGAGTTGGCGACAAAGCTGAATTAGTTTCATAAGCTAAAGACATAGAAATAACGGAGTCGGGAAGAATCACAGATAGGAGTCAATGAAGAGGACAAGGGGCAGGGGGCAGGGAGCAGGGGGGAGAAACCGATGAATCAAGATAGTAATTTTAATCAACTTTTTGTTCCACCTTCCCAACGCGATCGCTATCAGGGGATGCTCAATGCCCCGATCATACTCGTGGAATATGGAAATTACCAATGTCTTCAGTCCCGGGAAATGCATCAGTTGATTCAGGCAATTGTGCAAGATTTCAATTCCGGGCTGACTGAGAAAAATTCGATTTGTGTAGTGTTTCGTCACTTTATTGAACATTCAATCTATCCTCAAGCACAAAAGGCAGCTGAAGCAGCGGAAGCAGCAGGAGCGCAAGGTCAGTTTTGGCAGATGCACGAGATGCTGCTCAACCACCAAGAAGCATTGGGAAACGGCTATCTCGTTGAGTATGCCAATGATTTAGGTCTCGACATTTACAAATTTTTGCAGGATATCTCCAAACAAGTCCATGTTGACCGCATCAATCAAGATATCGAAAGTGGTCGCCAAAGTGGAGTCGTGACTGCACCAGCTTTGTTTATTAATGGAATTCGGTATCGCGCTCGCTGGAACATGGAGCAGTTAATGCCAGCCATTATCGCTGCAAGTAATGAAGTGCTTTGATCCTCAATCACACAATTCAAAGCAGAACGATTAAGTTGCGTTTTTGCTCAAAGAACTTGAGTGTTCTGAATTGAGCGATGGTCGCATTGCGATCGCAGAAGTAATGAAAACTAACCAATCTGAACATCAAACCCATCAACCTAAAGGAGAACAAAATGAGTAGTAACTCCCTAAACAGTCAAAACATGAAACTCGAAGTTGTGGTATTGCCCGTCTCCGATGTCGATCAAGCCAAGGACTTCTATAAAACTTTGGGATGGCGGCTAGATGCCGATTTTGTCACCGATGAGGACTTCCGAGTGGTGCAGTTGACCCCTCCTGGCTCGGAGGCTTCAATCATCTTCGGCAGTGGTGTTACATTAGCCGCGCCCGGTTCAGTTCAGGGTCTATACCTCATCGTTTACGACATCGAGGCAGCCCGCGCCGAACTCGTCGATCGGGGTGTCGAGGTGAGTGAGGTGTTCCACGACGTGGGCGGGGTCTTCCACCACGCCGGAACCGAGGGACGAGTACCTGGCCCCGATCCACAACGTCGTGACTATGCCTCGTTTGCCTCGTTCAGCGATCGAGACGGCAATGGTTGGTTGCTCCAAGAGGTGAAGACGCGGGCCCCCGGACGGTAAACATGAATCGCTCAAGGGCGGAATGGAATCATTCATTGGGAGTGCCTCACTTTGAGCCTCCCAAATTTGGGGCATAGGAAGACGGTTGGAAAAACCAAGTTATCTCCAACCCATTTATTCACTAAGAAATGTTTGTACATATTCACAAAGGAGCAATACCATGAACCAACTAGTCAATAAGAGCGTACTCGTTACTGGAGCATCCAGTGGAATCGGTGCCGTCTATGCCGATCGCTTCGCAAAGCGTGGCTACGATCTCGTGCTGGTAGCGCGCGATCGCACCCGAATGGAAGCTTTAGCCGAACGACTACGCCGGGAAACCGGGGTGGCAGTTGACATCCTTCAGGCGGATCTCACCGATGCTGGTGAACTCGCCCAGGTGGAGGAGCGGTTACGTTCTGACGCGCACATTAGTATCTTACTTAACAATGCTGGTGTCAGTACTGCCAGCAGTTTCGCAGATCAAAGCCCGGACGAGGTGGCTAAAATCATCAACCTCAACATCACAGCGCTGACACGGCTTACGAGTGCGGTTGCCCCACGGTTCGCCAAGACAGGCGATGGCGCGATTATTAACATCAGTTCGGTGGTCGGGCTAGCACCGGAATTCGGTATGACCATCTATGGTGCAACCAAAGCCTTCGTCCTGTTCCTCACCCAGGGTCTCCACCTTGAGCTTGGCCCCAAAGGTGTCTATGTCCAGGCTGTGCTACCAGCATCAACACGGACGGAAATCTGGGAGCGAGCGGGTTGGGATATGAATGCGGTACCGCCTACTATGGAAGTGGATGAACTGGTGGATGCTGCCCTTGTTGGCTTCGATCGCCATGAGACCGTGACCATCCCATCGCTCCCCGATGCAGACCAGTGGAAAACCTTTGACACTGCTCGGCAGAGCATGATCTCAAATTTCAACCAGGTACATGCAGCCGCCCGCTATCACCTCGCCTCATAACTAGACAACCGCTGTCTGTGGATCCAGTCAGTCAAACCATCACAAGTCTTTCCGGCTGACCTGACATGGAGACAATGCCCATCACGATGGCGCGATCGCTCGTCTGGCAAGCAGTCCAACAAACCATCCCGAGGATATCAAAACAGTGTTTTTAATCGATCGCTCCCTCGCTGCTTCAAACCAACTTCCTACGTTTTGTATCGTAGTTCATCAACTCACCCAAGAAAACAAACACGGCTTTGACACAGTAAAGACAAACAGAAAGAAATCTTCAACTCCCTTCAAGCTCTAAACATTCTAATAATATGCCGATTTTGGCAGAGGAATATATCGGCGTTGCTGAATGAAGGTTTGAAAATCCAGTTCCCCCGCCCCCTAGGGCAGGGGTTAGGTTGAGTCGGCGACGCAGCTAAATAGACCTCTCCCCAACCCCTCTCCTAAAGAAAAGGGGCTTTGAGTAGATTCATACTCTTATTCAGCAATACCGAAAACAACGCTAACAAAGGAGAACGTAAGCTTATGTCACACCATCTCGATTCCCCAACTGCCAAGGAAGATGGACGCGTAGACATTACAGATGTCTATGTATTTGCAGGCGAATCTACAGATACCACAGTTTTAATCATGGCGGTTAATCCTTTAGCGGGTGAAGTCTCGCCAACCACATTTCGAGCAGGCGCACTCTATGATTTCAAAATTGATACCAATGCTGACGTAATTGAAGACCTTGATTTCCGCGCTACGTTTGGAGAGCCTGATTCAAGCGGTATTCAGCGGATCGAACTGCGCCGCTTGGAAGGTAGTGCTGCCGCAGAGTATGGTAGTACTGGCAAAATCATTGCGGCAGGCAATACAGGTGAGACCATCTCGATCGATGGCGGCGGATGCCTCTGGACGGGATTGGTCGCTGATCCCTTCTTCTTCAATTTGGGGGCGTTTGGGCAATTTGCCAAGCTGATTCTAGAAGAAAATCGGTTCGATCCCAGTGTGTTCAATACGGCTCAAAATGCCTTAGCAGGGCATAATGTGACCGCGATCGTCTTAGAATTACCCAACGCTGCTCTCGGTGCTGAAACGATTTATCTGTGGGGCACCACGACCATTCAGCATGAAGGCAAGTGGAAAACCATCAACCGTGCAGCAACTCCACTGGTTCAGCAAGTTTTCATTCAAGACGAACATTTGAAAGATGCTTACAACAAATCGCTGCCCCGTGAGGATGTTCCTAAGTATGGCGAGGCGATCGCCGCATTCACTGCCAAGGTGACTCAACTTGCAGGTACTACAACCGATCCCCAAGCCTATGGGCAGCAGGTAGTGCAGTTTCTCTTTCCTGATGTTTTGACCTATAACCCGCAGTTGCCAATCGGCTATGGGTTTGCTGGAAGGAATGGGAGAGCACTGGCAGACGATACCCCAGACGTGATTTTAAGCCTGCTGGCAAATACACCCTTCTCAGACCGAGTAGGTAAGCCAGATGGATTGCGAACCCATTTTCCCTATTTGGCAGAGCCAAACTCTAAATAAGCGGCAGAGCCAAACTCAAACCCAGTTAAATGATTAACGTAGGAGATCCCCTACAGCTTAGAGCTATCAGGGAGCTGAAGTCCTTGGTTAGTGTTCTGATTTTGGAGGAATACACCGTGAAAATTTTGATTCAAGTGATTGTTAGTTTTTTCGTATTCATTGTAGATGTCGTCTACGGCGATCGCTCCTATGCCCGATTTTATGTGCTGGAAACGATCGCCCGTGTGCCTTACTTTTCCTATCTCTCGGTACTGCATCTTTACGAAACGCTGGGTTTCTGGCGTAGAGCAGATTTGTTAAAAGTACACTTTGCCGAAGCTTGGAACGAACTGCATCATCTGTTAATTATGGAATCACAGGGAGGTAATCGCTACTGGGGCGATCGCTTCCTCGCGCAACATGTTGCAGTGGCTTACTATTGGGTCGTCGTACTGCTTTATATGCTGTCTCCCAGGTACGCTTACTATCTGATGGAATTGATTGAAGATCATGCATATCACACCTACGACGACTACTTAAAAACTCATGGGGAGGAACTGAAAACTCAACCCGCTCCTCAAGTGGCGATCGACTACTACCGCGATGGCGATCTCTACATGTTTGAAGAGGTGCAGATGGCAACCGGGGGAAAGTTTCGTCATCCTCAGGTGAACAATCTTTACGACGTGTTTATCAACATTCGTGAGGATGAATGCGCCCATGTGAAAACAATAGAAGCACTCCAGGAACCGGATGCGCGGCAGAGCTTCTACAGTCCTCATACGGTTTTTATGGCAGCAAAAGCCTTACCGATCGACGGAGAGGTTTGATCGGAACCCCCCTTCATTGATGGGAGCCTGTCGATGTAGCGCCTTTTGAAAACAATAAAGCAGGAGAAAGAATCATGACTCACTATGACTACATTGTGATTGGTGCTGGCTCGGCAGGCTGTGTCGTTGCCAACCGTTTGACCGAAGACCCTGAAACCACTGTGTTGTTGCTCGAAGCAGGCAATCCAGCGTCTCAACCTGAAATTCAAACGCCTTCAGCCTGGACAAGCTTGCTGGGCACGGACGTTGATTGGGCGTATTGGACTGAACCAGAACCGGGTCTTGATGGGCGAAAAATCTATTGTCCCCGTGGCAAAGTTGTGGGCGGCTCCAGTGCGATCAATGCCATGATCTACGTGCGCGGTAATCGTCACGATTTCGACCATTGGCAAGCACTCGGCAATCCAGGCTGGAGCTATAAGGATGTTTTGCCCTACTTCAAGCGATCGGAAAACCAGCAACGCGGCGCATCCGAATTTCACGGAGTGGATGGACCTTTGAGCGTGACTGATCCGATCGCACCTTCCGTCATCAATGCCCAATTTATCGAAGCTGCCGCAGAACTTGGCTACGATCGCAATGTCGATTTCAACGGGGCACAGCAAGAAGGTGCGGGACTGTACCAACTAACCATCAAAGATGGCAAGCGACACAGTGCCGCTGCCGCCTTTCTTGTCCCGATTCTCGATCGTCCCAATTTAACGGTGCAAACCAGTGCGTTAGTCACTCGCGTATTGTTCGAGGGTACTCGTGCCGTTGGAGTCGAGTATCAGCAGCAGGGAACACTACATCAAGTTTATGTCCACCAGGAAGTACTTCTGTCAGCGGGTGTGTTCGATTCACCCAAACTGCTAATGCTCTCTGGTATTGGTAACGCGGAACATCTACAGTCCTTAAACATCCCAGTGCTTGCTGATTTGCCGGGGGTGGGGCAGAATCTGCAAGATCATCCGCTGGTTGGCATAGGCTATCAGTCAGCTCAAACGCTACCGCCCCTCACACCCACGAGTAATCTCGTCGAAGCGGGATTCTTTGTGCGTAGCAGCAGCAATAAGACCACACCTGATTTACAGTTTCTCTTCAGTCCAGCACTCTGGGTTGGTTCAGCGATCGCTCCTGACATTCCAGGCTTTACCTTTATTGTGAGCTTGGTCAAGCCTCAAAGTCGGGGTTCTGTAACGTTGCAATCCGGGAATGCGGCTGCTCCACCTGTCATTCAAGTGAACTACCTTCAGCATGAGGCTGATTTACAAGCCCTGGTCAACGGCATTAAAATCGCTCGTCAACTCGCTCATGCTGATGCCTTTGCTGAAATCGTGGACACGGAATTGGCTCCTGGCTTAGATGTCACCAGTGATGCCGCAATCGCGGCTTATATTCGACAAGCAGTGAATACCTTTTGGCATCCGGTCGGCACCTGCAAAATGGGCACTGACCCAATGGCAGTGGTTGACCCTGAATTACGAGTACATGGGAGCGAGGGATTGCGGATCGTCGATGCTTCCATCATGCCAACGATCGTTACAGGCAATACGAACGCGCCGACCATCATGATCGCTGAACAAGCCGCCGATTTAATTAAAGCTGCACATTCATTACCGTTGGCGAAGCCTACCGTAGGTATCGCCCATCAATCTTTGCAAAGTCTTGTCTCTGCGCGTGGAAGACATCAGAAAGGAGAATATGCAAAGGAAACTCTTTAAAACGTCTGATGGCGTTGAAATGAGCTATATCAGCACAGGTGAGGGAAAACCGATCGTGATGCTTCACGGCTGGTCGCAGTCAGCAGAACAATTCAAAGATCAAATTCCCGCTTTTGCCGAACATTATCATACGATCGCGGTCGATTTACGAGGACACGGTGAGTCAGAAAAAGTATCGTTCGGTTATCGAATCTCTCGCCTATCCAAAGATATTCAGGAATTGATCGGCGCTCTGCAACTCGAAAAGCCGCATCTACTAGGTCATTCAATGGGATGTGCCATCATCTGGAGCTATCTCGACCTATTCGGCTTAGATGAAATTGATCGGTTAGTGTTGGTTGATCAATCGCCACTGGGAACGTTGCGAACGCATTGGAACGCTCAAGAAATAGCAGAGTCGGGGGCAGTTTTTACTGCTGAACAACTCAATGCAGCAGTACACACCTTAGAGAACGGCAACGCCGAGGAACTGACTCGAAACATCCTGACTTCAATGGTCACACCAGCGATGTCAACCGAACAATTCGAGTGGATCGTCGAGTGCAATCAACGCTTGCCCCGAGCGATCGCTGCGACGCTGCTATACAACCATCTTCATACGGACTGGCGCGATCAAATTGTCAGGATTCGTCAGCCAACCCTGATTATTGGTGGCAGAAAAAGTATTATTCCGTGGCAATCGCAGTCCTGGATCAATCAAAGCATTCCTAACTCTGAGTTGGAAATCTTTGAAGCGGCTGAAGGCGGCGGACATTTCATGTTCATCGAGAATCCAGAAAAGTTCAACCGACGAGTTTTGCAGTTCTTATCGAGAAAAAATTCCCACAATTGAAGCTCTGCTTGGATTATAGAACATCTGCATCACAAGAAAGCCGTAAGCGATGCCTGCGGCGGGCGTTCGCGTAGCGTCTCGTAGAGAAGCCATCGCTCCTTGAAGTCACAAAATCCCACGCCCGGATAAGAAATACGTCCAGTCGGTTGAACTTTTTGTTGATGGTGGCATTGTTGGTTCTCCAATCGGTGGAGCGACTTTCCGCAGTGCATAAATCTTTTGACATTCTTTGTTTCATTAACCCCTCAAACGCATAAAGGAGTTTTATTATGGGCATCGAACAGAAAGTCGCTGTGATTACCGGCGCATCGCAAGGCATCGGCGCAGCTCTTGTCAAGGCGTACCGCGATCGCAACTATCGAGTGGTCGCTATCTCACGCTCAATTCAGCCATCGGATGATGATGCAATCCTCGCAGTATCAGGCGACATCGCCGATCGAAAAACTGCCGAGCGTGCGATCATCGAAGGCGTGACCCGATTTGGGCGTATTGACACGCTGATCAACAATGCTGGTATCTTCATCGCCAAGCCATTTACTCAATACACCGAGGCAGACTACGAGGTATATCTGGGCACTAACATCACTGGCTTCTTTCACATGACGCAAGTGGCGATCGCAGAAATGGAGAAGCAGGGCAGCGGTCATATCGTGCAGATTTCGACGAGCCTGGTTGACAACCCCATCGCTGGCGTACCGTCTGTACTCGCGTCGCTGACGAAGGGCGGACTAAATGCTGCGACCAAATCGCTGGCGATCGAGTATGCCAAGCGTGGTATCCGGGTGAACGCGATCGCGCTGGGTAACATGAAGACGCCAATGCACCCTGTCGAGACCTATGCACTGCTCGCTGCCATGCACCCGATCGGTCGTATGGGCGAAATCTCTGACATCGTCGATGCAATCCTCTACCTGGAATCAGCCAACTTTGTCACGGGCGAAATCCTTCATGTCGATGGTGGTCAAAGTGCGGGTCACTAACGCCGCCTTGCGCTCAGAAAAATGGCTATGACACTCTCAAACACGATTGCTTGATCGTAAAGCTTTTAAAGAAGCACATATCATGACTCAACTCGATAAAGGAATGATCTACGAATTACGCATTTATCAGTCCATGCCCGGACGACTACCAGCACTGGTTTCGCGCTTTCAGAACCACACGTTGCGGATTTGGGAAAAGCATGGCATCCGCCAGGCTGGATTCTGGACAACGCTAATCGGCGAGAGCAATCAGCAGCTCACCTATATGCTTGCCTGGGACAGCATGGCTGAGCGAGAGGAGCGCTGGAGTGCATTCCTCACCGACCCCGAATGGATCGCGATCAGCAAGGAGAGTGAGAAGGACGGTCCACTCGTGCAGAACATCAGCAACAAGTTGCTGGCACCGACCGCCTTTTCCTCGGTGAAGTGAGCGGTGGGGGGAGCTACGGAACTCAAACCCACAACTCGCCTCACTATCACAGCTGAGTAATGTGGACAGACAATACCTAACCATAGTTAATTCAACATCAGTTTGTAAACGCAATCTGGGTAGTACTATGGAGTTAGTAACATAACCTTGATCGCCGAAGCCGCCTCTATTCCTAACAGCACGTTGGCGCGCCGAAGTTCAAGGAAGACATCATTCAGGCGTTCTACGACAGCATCAAGCACAAGCCAGACTCGACTTTTGGCAACGTCAAGTGCGATGTCATCGCCGACAAGGAGCCTCATTTTCACCGAGGAAACTTTTGCAACGTGATTCGCTCCTCGGCCTGGGGGACTGAGTCTTGCTCCGTCACTAGTCCGGATCTTCGTTGCAACACCTTCCAAGATTTCCCGTATCTCGTCACGTCAAAACAAGGAGTATAAACATGGTTACCGAAGACACGCTTCGCTATACGACAATACCTCTCACTCATGGATCTGGCGCCATGCCGGCGCTCGGGTTTGGAACACTCATCCCCGATCCTCTCGCGACCAAGGAAGCAACCAAGGCTGCATTGGAAGCGGGATTTCGGCATCTCGATTGCGCGGAGCGATACCGCAACGAAGCCGTCGTCGGCGAGGCGATGCAAGAGGTGTTCAAGGCAGCGGGAATCCAGCGGGAGGACGTTTTCGTCACCACAAAGTTATGGAACAACAACCATCGTCCAGAGCGGGTCCAGCCTGTGTTCGAGGCAAGTCTCCGGCGACTACAAATCGACTATATCGATTGCTATCTTATCCATACCCCGTTTGCTTTTCAGCCGGGCGATGAACAAGAACCGAGGGACGATCGTGGCCAGATCATCTACGATCCTGGTGTCACGTTGGTGGAGACATGGCACGCGATGGAGCGCCTGGTGGATGGCGGTCGGTGTAAATCGATAGGTTTATCGGATATCGGTTTGGAGCGGCTGAAAGAGATCGTTGCCGTGGCGCGAATTAAGCCTGCCGTGGTGCAGGTTGAATCCCATCCGTATCTCCCCGAGTGGGATCTCCTCGAGTTTTGCCAGCAACAGGGTATTATCCTACTCGCATTTGCCGCACTGGGTCATGCGATGGAGCCAAAAGTTACGGAAGACCCGATAATCGCGGCCGTTGCACAGCTCGTCCACCGGACCCCAGAGCAAGTCGTGCTGGCCTAGGCCGTACAACGCGGTACCGCTCTCCTGACCACCTCGACATCCCCTCGCCATATCCAAGAGAGCTTTGATATCTCGACCTTGCCCAAAGAGGCTATGCTGGAAATTAGCGACCGCATCACGACCAGAGTCCGCTTCAACGCAGTGGTCGATACCGGCGTGCCTGGATTCATTCCTCGGACTAAGTGAACGGTTGTTATCGACGGAAAATAAAGCTAAGTAGCCGCGCAGAAATAACTTACCTGTTTTAAAAGTTATAGAAAAAGGTGAAAAGACGCTAAATCAACATTTTCTCTTTCATTCTTCCTGTTTTCTAAGGTAAAACTGGGTAACTTATTTTGGCGCGAGTCCTAACCGCTTTTTCTTGGCTAGACCAACACTAATACCCACATTTGAAACAGACAGCCGGTTCAATTACAGCAAGTTGGGTTAAACCCAATTGGACAAAGATCAATGTCTAAAAAAATCAACCAACAACGCCGCCGCTTTTTGGGCATTGCGGCCATGACCATTGCGACTACACAGCTAGGTCGATTCGGTTCTGCCAATGCCCAATCCAGCAAAGTAACACCAAAGGAGACCACCATGACTCAACTTGAAACCTTGCACACCGACACAACTACAATCCGTCCCTTCCACATCAACATTCCGCAAGCGGCACTCGACGACCTCCACCGTCGCATCATAGCAACGCGATGGCCCGAAAAGGAGACGGTCGCCGATCAGTCGCAGGGTGTGCAGCTCGCAACGACTCAGAAACTCGCGCGTTATTGGGCAACCGATTACGACTGGCGCAAGGTTGAGGCGAAACTGAAAACTCTACCGCAATTTATCACCACGATCGATGGACTTGATATTCATTTCATTCACGTTCGATCGAACCAGGAAAACGCCTTGCCGCTCATCGTCACGCATGGCTGGCCCGGATCGATCATCGAGCAACTGAAGATTATCGAGCCACTGGTCAACCCCACGGCACATGGCGGCAATGCAGCCGACGCTTTTGACCTCGTGATTCCTTCGCTTCCAGGCTATGGTTTTTCAGGCAAGCCGACCACGACCGGCTGGGACCCTGCCCGTATCGCACGCGCCTGGGTTGTGCTGATGCAGCGCCTTGGCTACTCGCGATTTGTGGCGCAAGGGGGTGATTGGGGGAATGCAGTCATAGAGCAAATGGCCCTGCTGACACCTCCGGGACTGCTCGGCATTCATACCAACATGCCTGCCACTGTTCCAGCCGATGTTGCAAAAGCACTCAAGTTCGGCGACCCACCGCCATCCGGTTTCTCAGCCGAAGAGAAGAACGCGTGGGATCAGCTCGACTTTTTCTATAAGCACGGACTTGGCTACGCTCAGGAGATGGCGAACCGCCCGCAAACGCTGTACGGCATTGCGGATTCACCGATCGGTCTGGCTGCCTGGATACTCGACCACGACGCACGCAGCTATGCGCTCATCGCACGTGTCTTTGACGGACAGTCTGAGGGACTGACGCGAGACGACATCCTCGACAACATCACGCTTTACTGGTTGACGAACACGGCTGTCTCTTCGGCTCGTCTGTATTGGGAGAATAAGTTTGTCTTTTTCGACCCTAAACACGTCGCCATTCCGGTTGCCGTGAGCGTCTTTCCTGATGAGATCTATGCAGCCCCGCAAAGTTGGACAGAGCGGGCGTATCCCAAACTCATCCACTATAACCGAGTGGAAAAGGGCGGACACTTCGCGGCGTGGGAGCAGCCAACGATTTTTACTCAAGAACTCAGGGCAGCGTTCAGATCGCTGCGCGCGTCAAAATGACTGCTTTAGAAAGAACGTAACTACAAGGAGGTCGGCACGTGTCCCAAGAAATTAATCATAATCGTTGCTACTCTTTAACAACTGCGGCTTCTGCTCGGAAATAATGCTGCTCATGCGGTGGAGCAGAGTGACATCGCACGGTTTGAGGCTGACCGAAAGTGGCGGAACTTAAGCGTCTCTACCGATTTTGAGCCGAGTGACAGGTCTAACGGAATCATTTCGATTTTGAAAACAAGGTAGACCCAATGAAAACGAATTTTGAGAATGAATTTGAGCATGAACGGGACAACGATCCGGGTAGCACCAGTAATGATGACAATTTCACCGATCGCGTCCGCAGCAACCAGCACAAGCTCACCTCTGAACTAAGACACCAGTACGATTTTATTGTTTGCGGATCTGGATCTTCTGGCTCAGTAGTTGCCCGCAGACTGGCTGAGAACCCGGATGTTAGCGTTCTACTGCTTGAAGCTGGCGGCACCGATGATGTACCCAGTGTTGTCACCGCGAATCAATGGTTTATGAATCTTGGAAGCGATCGCGACTGGAGCTTCCAAGGACAGCCGAATCCCCATGTCAACGATCGTTCGATTCCGTTCTCGATGGGCAAGGTACTTGGCGGTGGATCGAGCATCAACGTCATGGTTTGGGCACGCGGACACCAGCGCGATTGGGATCTCTTCGCCGCTGAAGTGAATGATCCAGCCTGGGGCTATGAATCGGTCTTGAAGATTTATCGCCGCCTGGAAGATTGGCATGGTGTGCCAGACCCAATGTATCGCGGAACGGGAGGGCCAGTATTTGTCCAGCCCGCGCCAGATCCAAACCCGATCGCACCCGCAACGGTTGAAGGTGCGCGGGTGGTGGGTATTCCTACTTTTGAAAATCCGAACGGACGTATGATGGAAGCGGCGAAGGGCGCTTCTATCAGCGATGTGCTAGTCCGCAATGGTAAGCGCGAATCGATATTCCGCTCCTACGTTTTCCCTTATATGGATCGGCCAAACCTGACGGTTCTCAGTCATGCACTGGTCACACGGCTGACGTTCCAGGGCAAGCGGGTCACTGGCGTGGAGATATCTTATCGTGACGCGATCTATCGCATTGGTGCGGCAGTCGAAGTCGTGCTGTCGCTCGGTGCAATCCATACGCCGAAAGTGCTGATGCAATCGGGTATCGGCGATGAGGCTGAGTTGCGGCGATTTGGAATTCCTGTCGTGCAGCACCTTCCCGGTGTGGGGCAAAATTTTCAAGACCATGTTGCATTCGATTGTGTCTGGGAATACGAAAACGCTCTTGCACCCAGAAACAATTTGTCCGAGGCAATCTTTTTCTCAACCAGCCAGTCCGGGCTTGACAGTCCAGATTTATTTGTCTGTCAGGCCGAGGTGCCAAAATCCAGTGCCGAGAATGCCGTCCGGTTTGGCTTACCCGATGCAGGTTGGACATTATTCGGGGCGATTGCCCATCCCAAAAGCCGAGGCCGTCTGCGCCTGACGGGAGCTAATCCATCCGACCCGATTCTGATTGATGCAAACACGCTGTCTGACGCGGATGATCTCAAAACTGCGATCGCCTGCATAGAACTCTGCCGCGAAGTCGGTAACTCCGCTCCGCTTCGTCCGTTTGTCAAGCGCGAAGTGATGCCAGGTAATTTGAAAGGGGCCGAACTCGAACGTTTTATTCGGGATGCTGCAACGAGTTTCTGGCACGAAACCTGTACCGCGAAGATGGGCCAGGATGCCATGTCGGTGGTGGATAGCAACCTGAGAGTGTATGGAATCGACAATCTCCGGATTGCTGATGGATCGATTCTGCCGCGAGTAACGACTGGTAACACGATGGCTCCCTGCGTAATAGTCGGGGAGCGGGCAGCGGAAATTTTACATCTCGAACACCAGCTGCAAACCACCGTAAAAACAGACTCAAGCGTGCAATAAAACCACCGCACTTTTCATTGGCGGACACACATCTAAGTCGCGTGTTAACTCAAAGAACTTGAGCGGTCTAAATTGAGCGATGGTCAGATTACGCTCTACTCGCTTCGTGAGTTCCTTCAATCTTCGATTGGAGGCAGCCCAACCCGCCAAAGGCGATCGCCCAAGAATGAAAACTAACCAATCTGAACATCAAACCCATCAACCTAAAGAAGAACAAGATGAGTAGCGATCGCGTAAACAGTCCAAACATGAAACTCGAAGTCGTAGTGTTCAGCGTTTCCGACGTTGACCGTGCGAAAGCATTCTACGAGAATCTCGGCTGGCGGCTCGACATCGACGTGGTGGATGGTGACTTCCGTGGCGTGCAGATGACGCCGTACAACTCGGAAGCCTCGATCATCTTCGGCAAGGGAGTCACTCCGAACAATTCTGGCTCGGCGCACAGCTTGGTCCTCGCCGTGGATGACCTCGACGCCGCTCGCAAAGACTTAATCGCTCGCGGTGTCAACGTGAGCGAGGTCTTCCACTACGCCGGCGGTCCCTTCAACAACGCCGTGGAGAACCCACGCATCCTGGGGCGCGACCCGCAAGGTCGTTCCTACTTCTCATTTGCCTCGTTCGAAGACCCAGACGGGAACCTCTGGCTGCTCCAGGAAATCCAAACGCGGCTTCCCGGTCGCGTTTGGAACTCTACGCGAGCACGAGACATGGACATTGCAACCCTTGCAAACCTTCTTGGCGAGACGGCAGAGTACCACGATCGCTACGAGAAAACTCACGCCGAGCATCATTGGTGGGACTGGTACGCGCCTTATCTGAGTGCGCGTCAGAATGGCAGCAGTCCAGAAGAGTCCGCCGCCGCTGACCGTTACATGGAAAAGGTTTTTCATGTTCTTTCCAGGTGATACGGCCAGAGTTGCCACACCTGCCGAGTACGTCGGCGACTAGGTAGCAGCAGAGGCTTACAAAGCCAATGATTTTTGCTCAGGAACTCAGGGCGGCGTTCAGGTCGCTGCGCTGAGTCCGCGTCCTCACTTCAAAACTTGCCCAGATGTGTCGGCAGCGTTCCTTTGCCCCGTATCAGATGAGGAGATCGGCTGTTACCGGAGATAATTTTATCACCTGGGATGAACAGTAAATTAAATTATAAAACAATGAAAAAGACTAAAAATATCCTTGCCAGTACGATTGTTAAAGCTGCCGCCGTGCAGATCAGCCCCGTGCTGTACAGTCGGCAGGGTACCGTCGAGAAGGTCGTGAAGAAGATCCGCGACCTGGGCAAACAAGGCGTCCAGTTCGCTACCTTCCCCGAAAGCATCGTTTAGCAAGCGTGGGAGATACTTATGTGGCCTAAAAAAGAACTGATAGATTTGCTCAAAATCGCGCATCCAATAATTCAGGCTCCGATGGCTGGCGCTTCCACACCTGAGTTGGTTGCGGCTGTTTCTAATGCAGGAGGTCTTGGCTCCTATGGCGCTGCGGCCACACCACCAGCCAAACTTCGCTCCATTATCAGGCAAATTCGAGAGCTGACAGACCAACCCTTTGGAGTTAATTTGTTTGCCCCAGCAGTTGAAGCATATCAACTTACACCTGAGCAGCAAACACCGATGTCTAGATAGCCGATTCAATTAAAGCAAGTTGAGTTAAATCCAATTGGAAAAAGAGAAATGTCCGAGAAAATCAACCATCAACGCCGCCGCTTTTTGGGCGCTGCGGCTATGACCATTGCTACTATACAGCTAGGTATATTCGGTTCTGCGATCGCACAATCAAGCAAAACAAAACCAGCAGTTTTATCCATGCTGAAGTCGGGGACAAACAAGTCGTTCGGCTCACTGAAGCAGATCGATGCTGGTGTTCTAAATGTCGGATACGCTGAGGTTGGCCCCGCCAATGGTCGTCCGGTAATCCTCCTGCATGGATGGCCCTACGACATTCACAGCTATGTCGATGTCGCTCCTTTGTTGGTGTCGGCGGGGTACAGGGCGATTGTTCCATATCTGCGCGGCTATGGCACGACGCGCTTTCTTTCGAGCGAGACGTTCCGCAATGGGCAACAGTCGGCGATCGCTGTCGATATCATTGCTTTGATGGATGCTCTCAAGATCGAGAGGGCGATCCTCGCTGGTTATGATTGGGGCGCGCGAACAGCCAACATCATCGCGGCACTCTGGCCGGAGCGCTGCAAGGCGCTCGTCTCCGTGAGTGGTTATTTGATCGGCAGCCCTGAAGCCAACAAGACACCGCTACCGCCGCAGTCCGAACTCCAATGGTGGTATCAATTTTATTTCGCGACGGAGCGGGGCCGCGCCGGCTACGAAAAATACTGGCATGACTTTAACAAGCTCATCTGGAAACTTGCTTCGCCGCAATGGCACTTCGATGACGCGACGTTTGAGCGTAGCGCGGCTGCTTTCAATAACCCAGATCATGTCGGTATCGTCATCCATAACTATCGCTGGCGGCTCGGTCTGGCTGAAGGCGAGTCGAAGTATGACGATCTTGAGAAGCGACTCGCCGCAGCCCCTGCGATCGCCATACCCACCATCACTCTCGAAGGTGATGCCAACGGTGCGCCACACCCCGACAGCAGCACCTACGCAAGGAAATTCTCCGGCAAATACGCACACCGGATCGTCAAGGGCGGGGTCGGGCACAACCTGCCGCAAGAAGCGCCCCAGGAGTTTGCAAAGGCCATCGTCGAAGTTGACGGTTTTTGATGTAGGGATTAAGTAATTTAATTCTTGGATGTCCTTTATAGCACTATCAACATGATTGGCGAGAAGGCAGCTGATTTAATCAAAGCCAGTCGGACTCGACAAACTGTAATAACCAGTTATCAACAGAGGTAACAATGGAAACAGCAGATGTAATTGTAATTGGAAGCGGTCAGGGCGGAGTTCCACTCGCGGCTGACTTTGCCAAAGCAGTCCGAAACGTCGTTTTATTTGAGCGCGATGCGTTGGGAGGCAGTTGCATAAACTATGGTTGCACACCTTCTAAAGCCTTTCTAGCCGCTGCCCATGCCGCAGGTCGCGCTCGACAAGCGGCAAAGTTAGGCATACACGCCCAGGTCGAGGTCGATTTTTCTGCGGTGATGGAGCGTGTGCGTAGCATTCGCAGCCAGTTTAACCAGGGTACCAAGCGGCGATTAGAGAGTGCAGGGGTTCGAGTCATCTGCGCTGAAGCTGCTTTCACCGGAGAGCGAACTGTGAGCGGAGGAGGTGTGACGGTGCAGGCTCCGCTCATTGTTATCAACACAGGGACATCCTCTACTATTCCTGACATTCCGGGTTTAGCTGGAACGCCTTATCTAACCAACCGAAATTTCTTTGATTTGCAGCAAATTCCGCCCCGTTTGCTCGTGGTCGGCGGTGGCTATATTGCCCTGGAGCTAGGGCAGGGGATAGCACGTTTAGGGAGCCAAGTCGAATTGATTGTACGGGGCGATCGCTTGCTGGCTCAAGAAGAATCCGATGTCAGTGCTGTGCTTGCTGATGCTTTTGAGCAAGATGGAATTGGACTGCATTTCAATGTGACTGTTCAGCAGGTTGCTTATACCAACGGTGTGTTTACCCTAACGCTGAACAATGGTGAAGTACTTAATGGGGAAGCATTGCTGATTGCAACTGGGCGTAAACCGAATACTCAGGCATTAAATTCTGCTGTGACAGGCATTGAATTAGATGCACAGGGTTTTATCAAAATCGACGATCAGTTTCAAACGACTTGCGCTGGAATTTATGCAATCGGGGACGCTGCCAAGCAGCCTGCTTTTACCCATGTTTCTTGGGAAGACTATCGTCGCTTGAAAGCCATTCTGTGTGGCGAACACCGGACACGCAACGATCGGGTGTTAGGCTATGCCGTCTACACTGAGCCACAAGTGGGTCGAGTGGGTATGACGTTAGAGCAGGCTCAGAAACAGGGTATCTCTGCCCGCGAAGTCACCCTGCCAATGGCTCACATTGCCCGTAGCATTGAATGGGGGCACGATCTGGGTTTCTACCGCATGGTCATCGACACCCAGACGAATTTGATTTTAGGAGCAACGCTGGTTGGGTACGAAACGGCTGAACTCGTGCATGTCTTTTTGTCGCTGATGGAAACTAAAGCAACGTGGCAGGTACTCGAACAATCGGTTCACATTCACCCAACTTACGGTGAGGCATTGCCCAGTCTTGCAAGGTTACTCGTTGGAGATGATATGCCAACTTGTCCCAACATGTAACAAAGGAGTAACCAATGACTAAAAAAATGGATAGTCCGACGGTTCCATCCTAACTCTTGTTCCACTAGTGTCTGTCCACCTATCCCTAATCCTTTGACAACTTCTGCCATGAATTGTCGTCGGTCACTTCCCTTTAATTTTGGGGCTGTTTTGATGTACAAAGATTTTAGATTCTCGGTGAGTTGAATGATGGATTTTGGGGACATGAGGCAACTTGCAGCCCGAAATTATCTTTCTATTATCCCAAGATCAATCATTTTGTGGATTATTCTAGGTGTTGGAAAAAAGCATATTCTCTGCTTTCGCTTGTGAGACTTGTGTAATTCCTATCCTTGTCTTGTCTGTTGCTGTCGGCAATATCTCCTGAAATGCGATCGCCTGGAATAATCACTTCATGTATCTCATCTGTAAAAGCTGCGATCAAAAATTTGACAGCAAAGCAAATGTGTAATTGACCCCATCTGACATACCTTGTTATTGTTATTGCCCAAGACTCCACAATAACGATACTTTTTACTGGGGTAATTGCGGGGATGGTTGAGGTAATACGGGGTGTAATGATGACAATCACATTGTTTGAATTACAGCCAAAAAGCTAATTTTGTTTAATAATTCAACTTTTAGTTGATACAGAATTTGGGTGTGATTGGGGTAATTTAGTCATGATTTAGGAGGTGATTTGACAGTGAATATTAAAGCAGTTTTTAGTACATTAGTGTACTTAGAATCTACGGTTTGGATTTGGTATTAGTGCTATGGAGGTACTTCAGTTAGCCCCGTGGCAATTTGAACTTGGTTGCTGGCAGTTTGCAGTGGACTCTCTACTCAATGGAGTTGAGTAAGCTAATCAGCATTTAAGTTGCATAAAAGTAGGGCTAAAGCCCTTACTACAAGCGAATCATTCTGGAAAAATGAATGACGATTAGCTTATGAATGCTGTAGCGCCATCGAAGAACATCGCCGTAATAGTTTTTTTCTACGCACTTTCTATGTAAAAAAGCTGTTAAACCCTGTAAAGAAAGTGTTTTGCACCACAGTATTTTTCCCATTTCGGTTAAATTGGGAACGATAGTAAAAGGTAATAAAAGATAAAGATATGCCCAAAACTAAGGAGAAAACAGACGTAAAAAAGGTAGTAATTACGATTGACATGGGTGCAAGTAAAACCAAGGCGATCGTTCAAGAGTATCCAGAGGGAAAGCCTGTTGTTTTACTTTTCGACTCAGAAGTAGCAGATATTGCTAAAGCTTCGATTGAGAGCATTCAACAAGAAGGTAATCCTGAATCTCGTACTTGGGTAGGAATAGGTGATGAGTATTGCGCCTTGGGAGAGCTTGCCCGTCGTCGGTTTGGGGGTATATCGCAGCTGAAGGAGCTAAAGTACGAATTAGCAGTCCCTAAAATTTGTGGTGCATTTTGGCTGGCTAAAGAGAAGTTGAACCTGGGTAATGATGTTGCAGCTTACTTGAGTGTCCTGCTGCCGCCCGGTGAAATGCAAGACAAGGAACAGTTACAAGTGCGGTTGAAGGATGCGTTTCAAGGATTTGATACACCAGCAGGTAAGATGCGGGTAAAAATGCTTCGTTATGATGCAGCTTCTGAGGGTAGTGGGATATTTTTTCACCGTAGGCGATCGCTTGGCAATAATATGCCTGCTTCTATGTATGTGATGCTTGGTTATCGCAACGCAAGTATTTTCACCTTTAGGAGTGGTTCAATTGGCGCGGGAATAACCAGTAATTTTGGTATGTCTTGGCTGGTGAATAATTTTACTTCCAAGACATCGGGACTAAGCCCTGATAATCCCAATATTATCGAGGTGTTGGTAGAAGCTGGAGTTAATTGTGACCCCCAGGTGATGCAGAAACTCTCACGCAAGCGCAAAGGTGATGAAATTCAACTTGATGGCGAGTCGATGTCCAAGGCTTTATTGCTTGCTAGAGATGAATATTGGCGTGCGATCGTCAGATGGTTGCGCTCGAAGATGGATGAGGATATTGAAGAACTGGTGTTTTGCGGAGGGACTGCGGATTACATTCGTCCAGAAATAGACACTTACTTCCAGAAAGAGGGAATTAAGATATCCTGGCACGGTAACATTTTTATACCTGATGAGATATCTTCTAGTATTGGCAATCGGATGGCGGATGTCTGGGCGCTCTACCAGTATATGATTATTCAGTTTGATGAGTTGACTGGTTATACCCGCTCTGAGGTTGTACTGCTAACTAAATCCGCTGAAGGTAGTACAGATGAAGAAGTTAAACCTAAGTATAATTTTACGCCTTGTGAGCGACCTAATACCTTTATTGCTGTGAACGAGAATGTTTGATTAGCTGAGAAAAAAGTAGTGTAGTTACAAGGACTGCAACTACACTTCTGGGATGCTTTTTACCTAAATCGGAGAGAAGGCTCCCGCCATAATCTGTGATTTGGCGGCGAGACGGCAGTCGCTTCAAGTCGGCGGAGCCGCCCAACGCGCTGCCTCATGAATCGAGGGCGAAAAACGAGACGTTCCTGACCATAACTGACCGAGGGTCAGTGAGGAAAGGAAATAGTTGAGTTTTTCGCAAATCTATGAAATAATTTACGTCAATATATCTGACGTAAATATGTTAGTATTTGAGGCAAAACTTGAAGGACTTAACGAGCAGTACCGAAAGCTTGATGAAGCAATTAGAACTGCTCGTTTCGTTCGTAATAGCTGCCTTAGATACTGGATAGAAAATAGAGGAATTGGGCGATATGACTTGAGTAAGTTCTGTGCTGTCCTTGCTGCTAATACTGAGTTCCCTTGGGTATCCAAGCTGAACTCGATGGCTCGTCAAGCCAGTGCAGAAAGAGCGTGGTCTGCAATTGCTCAGTTCTTTGATAATTGCAAGAAAAGTAAGCCTGGAAAGAAGGGTTTTCCAAAGTTTAAGAAAGAGCAAACGCATGGTTCTGTTGAGTACAAAACCTGTGGCTGGCGACTCTCCGAAGACCGCAGGTATATCACTTTTAGTGACGGATTTAAGGCAGGAACCTTCAAGCTCTGGGGAACCCGTGACCTGCACTTCTACCAACTTAAACAGTTTAAGAGGGTGCGGGTTGTGCGTCGTGCCGATGGGTACTACGCCCAGTTTTGTATTGCTCAAGAACGCATTGAAAAACGAGAACCAACTGGTAAAACTATTGGTATTGATGTGGGATTGAACCACTTCTATACAGATAGTAACGGGGAAACAGTTGCTAACCCTAGACATCTTCGCAAATCAGAAAAGTCTTTGAAGCGGTTGCAACGTCGTTTGTCTAAGTCCAAAAAAGGTTCCAACAACAGAGTCAAGTTTAGAAATAAACTTGCTCGTAAACACCTCAAAGTAAGTCGCCAGCGTAAAGACTTTGCTGTAAAAACAGCAAAGTGCGTAGTGAAGTCTAACGACCTCGTGGTGTATGAAGATTTGATGGTGCGGAATATGGTCAAGAATCACGCGATTGCTAAGTCAATTAGTGATGCATCGTGGTCGCTGTTTCGTGAATGGGTTGAATATTTCGGTAAAGTGTTTGGCGTGGTAACTGTTGCAGTCCCGCCCCATTTCACTAGCCAGAATTGTTCTAACTGTCGTGAAGTTGTTAAAAAATCTCTTAGCACTAGAACTCATGTTTGTCCTCGTTGTGGGCTAACCCTTGACCGGGACTGGAACGCGGCGCGGAACATACTTGAGATTGGACTCCGTACTGTGGGGCACACAGGAACGTTAATCGCCTCTGGAGACATCGACCTCTGCATGGGTGGAGAAATCCCTCCAAGTAAGTCGGGTCGTGGAAAGAGGAAACCCAAAGAGTGATCTTTGGAATCCCCCGCTATATCAGGTACTCCTGGTATAGCGGTGGGAGGATGTCAAGTAACTTCTCAATAACCACTGCAATAATGAGCCGATTACTCGTGGTTAGGTGAGAATAGCTAGTTCTAAGGGGATTGAAAATACTTCCTTGTTGGCAGCGCCCCTTTTTATAATGACATTAGGTAGATAGAGAATATTGTTATCCCGCTTCAATCAAGTACACTTTGAACAAAGACTGTTGTTCAGCGTAGAATCTTCATGGCAAGGTGGTTATATTATGTCAACAGAAGATTTTTCTTCTCAATAAGCTCAAAAAAGTCGCATTAATAGCTGCTGATTGACACAGCTTTAAAGGTTGAAATCACACTAGAATTATGCCGTTGGTTTTTATACTCAATAACCAGCTTGCACAAAAGCCATAGTGCTTTTCTACGGAACTGTTTGATTGAGCAAGTGCTGAGTGAATATCTCTTGGACGGTGTATATTTCTTTTTGTGTACAATTCCACGCTGGGCAATCTGTGTCGCTAGGTCGATATTACTTGCAGTCAACATCTGTGTTGATAGCAATCCTTGTTAGAGAAATCAGAAAAATGATATAACATTATCTCAAAATTCTTTGCACAAACTGATATAACGTTATCTCATGACTGGGAGTCGGAAATATAGTAATCAAGAAAGAGAAAAAATTATGCCTGCCAATTTGACCCTTTCGATTGAGACAAACGCTGGAGGAGTGGCGAAAAGTACTATTTCATACAATCTTGCGTATGAATTGGGTGTTCGTGGCTATTCAGTGGCACTATTAGACATCGATCCTAACGAATCATTGACATTATTTTGCGGATTAGGAGAATTTAAAACTCAGGGAACAATGGCTAATGTTTACCATCCAGATTTCAATGGGAACTGGCCTTTAGTTACAGCTTGGCAAGGTAAGATTGACAAAATTCAAGTTTGTAAAGGCGGAAAAGAATTACACGAAACAATTCGGGAAGTTTCAAAGGATCTGCGTGGAGCTTATACTCTTGCAGATCGGTTGAGTGATTATCCCTTATCTCACGATTTTGTAATTATCGATTGTCCTGCAACATTAGAGCCTTTACCACTGACTGCTCTTGCAGCTTCTAGCCACGTGTTAATTCCCATTCAACCTGAATACAAGGCTTCTCAAAGTGCTGCGGCGATGATTGAGTGGTACTATTTCAACTGCAAGCGGCTGAGATTGAAACCGACTCCGAAAATATTAGGTATAGTTCCTACTCGTTGGAAAAGTGATTGGGGAGCGCATAGAAGTATTGTTGAGGAACTTCCCCTAGTCTGTAAGAATTTGGGAATTCAGTATTTTAGCCCAATTCGAGAATCAGCTGATATTCTTAATGCTTCTGGTAGAGGGCTACCTCTGGGGATTTACAGACCGGGCAAAGAGGCAAGAGGAGATTTTATGCCAATTGTTGATGCACTAGTTAACGAACTTAAGCTAATAAGAGGTTAATCGATGACAAAATTAAACAACCCGAGTGTACTTGGAATGTTTGCTTCTGCTGCTGATTCACAACAGATATTTGGGCTTGAAGAACGAGTAGAAGATTTACAGGCAGAGATTACAAGATTAAAAGATGAACAAGCACAGGGAAAGCTTGCTGAAGAAGAACGTACACTCCTCAATCAAACTATTGAAGACCTACGAGAACATTTGAAAGCATCTGGAATTTTTAAAATTCACTATAGTGAAGTAAGACCCAATCCGAAACAAGCAAGGCAAACATTTACTTCGGATAGTATTCGGAGTATGGCTGTTTCCATTAGAGAGGAAGGGCAACAACAGCCGATTATTTTACTACCGGGAAATATCATTTTTGATGGAGAACGGAGATGGAGATCCGTTGCAGAAGAGTTACAGCCAGAAATTGAAACACTAGATGCAGTGATGCTTCAGAAAGTTCTTTCTGAAGAGGAATTACATGCACGCACTTTATTAACTAGTCTTCACCGAGAAGGCTTGAATGAGCTAGATTTAGCCGAAGGTTTGATTCAACAGGCTAAGTTAGCTTTGGAATTTGAACAGGAAGAAGTAGTTAGAGCACTTAGGAGAGCAATAGCTAGATTAAACGCAAAAAAACTTTTGCCCCAGTTAACTGAATTGGTTATTTTAACTAGAAAAGAGCAGTCAGAAGGCATTAAAGAATTTAATTTAGACGAAATAGAACAAAGTATTCTTCTGTTATTACTACGTTTTCAGCAAAATCCAGCATCAGTAGATGCAAATGTCTTTCCTTGTTTACGGCTTTCAGAAGACTTAAAAATTGCGATTAGAGAATCAGGACTTGGTGCAAACCATGCCCGATCACTCCAAAAACTAAATTCTAAAAATTTAAAAGTTGAAGAAGCTAAAGCTCTTAAAATCCGACAAGATGCTACATCACAAGTTTTGCAAGAAAGGCTAACAGTCGCTCAAACTCGTTTTCTAGTTGCCCAAACTATTGCTGAACATGCTCCTGAAACAAAACCTAAACCAAGTCACCAAATCAGTTCTCTAATTCGAGATGTCTCAGCAACTAAGGTCGAAGATATCCAGCAAGAGCAACTGAGAGATTTATTGGCTGTATTAGAAGCTAAGGCAAAAGAGATTCGGAAAAAGTTGGACTAATACTATCTTGTCCGACTTAGTTCACTGAACCGGAGATGTCCATGTAATCTATGAGTGCCTATCTAAACTACTCAAATGGCTTTCGCCTGAATCCCGCAGAGTCAAACCAGAATTATCAGCCGAACGGTTTCAGCATGTGAGATTTCTAGACTGCGACAAAGCAGTGAGCCGAATTATATTTGAGTGCTGACACTGCCAAGAGGGGATACTTTGTGAGTTTACGGGTGAGCCTGTAGTAGGAGAATATAATGGACGATCTTCAATCATCCAAGTTAAAGTTCAATGCCCCAACTCTGAGCAAACTGCTATTAGAGTGAGTACGGAAGAAGTGCTTTCTACAATAGCGATTCCTTCTCCTTGGACATAAATAGGTTTCAAAAAACCAAATAATCTTTAATCCTGTCTTGCTCACGTCGTAAAGCTTTCATTCCTTGTCCATGAGCAGA
The DNA here is from genome assembly GCF_026127265.1 of Nostoc sp. KVJ3. Taxonomy (GTDB): domain Bacteria; phylum Cyanobacteriota; class Cyanobacteriia; order Cyanobacteriales; family Nostocaceae; genus Nostoc. Next base: position 906,588 of record NZ_WWFG01000001.1, on the reverse strand, counting down.
GCGTACCTTGGAATGACTGAGATTGAGCCTTTGTGCAATCTGTTTTACAGTTGCTTGCCCTGTTCCTCCAGTCCAAACTGTAACGTTAAGACTTGACGTTGATTTGGTTTCAAGGGAGCTAACGAATTCTCCAAATCTGACCATAGACATTCTAAGGCAACGTACTCTTGTGCCGAGATAATATCTTTTGCAGTTGAGTTTATCGCTCCTCTGAGATTCCTAGCTCTAAAGAGACTAGCGGACGAAATGCGCTTAGGTATTCGCTTTCTTTGCTTAGGAGATGCGTTAACAGCCTCAGCAATTTCTGTAATTGTGGGCTTTCGTCCCAAGCTTTGAAAAAAGTTCTATGTGTGCTTTTTTGGTTTGTATCAATCTTTTGGTCAGGTCATGAGGTAAGCGAATTGTGCGCGATTGTCCTGCAACTGCTCTTGTAATTGTCTGCCGAATTCACCAGTATGCACAGGTAGAGAATTTATATCCCCAATTAGGGGTCAAACTTCTCCACAGCATAAAACCAAACCTATTGCTCCCTCTTCAATCAGATCCAGAAATTCCAGGTTACTCCAGCGACATTTTTTAGCTACCGCAACCGCCAACCTCCGGTTAGTGGTAATCATTTTTTGTTTAGCCAGTTGACCAAGCTTTTGAATTTGGGTTAACTGTGCTTCTATTTTATTTACCTCGGCAGCTAGTTCAGCCCTAGTTGGGGAACGCTCTAGTCGTTGCACTTGAGATGGCTCAGGCGTAAACGCCTTTTTTAGCCTTCATCCTTTGCCTGAAGTACGAAAAACGCAACTGTGTTGCTGTTTCTCAAGGGTTTTCGGTATTTCCCTTATAACAAAGACATTGACAGTAGAGTATAAATCAAACAGTCAACTATTTTAGAGGGTGTAGGGAACCAACGTTTTGAAACGCGGGATTGAAGCAAGGACGCTTAGTATTTCGCGCTATGCGTCTCGGAATAAATATTTTTTTAAGTGAGCTTAGATCCACAACTAAAGTTTTCTATTCCTTTTTCTCTATTTTTTGTAAGTTAATTTCTACTACGTTCATAGAAAAGATTTCAAAAATTCCGATGGGGGCTATATGGGGGCTATATGTACCCCAAAAATAGATTAGGACTTTAATGAGAATTTGACACCTATGTGGGGGCTTTATAGGGGCTTTATGGGGTATATTTAGCTGTTTGATATTTTATACCCCACTTAACCCCCAAGGGGCTATGATAAGCTCTTGAGGTTAGAGAAGGAAGGGGTAGAGTTCTGGGGAAAGACTCATAGCAAGTTATTCTTCTCTCCCCTGCTTTCCTGCTCCCCTAGATAATCTGAACAGATAACTTTCACAAATCAAAACGTATTGACTTGATCCCTATGTCGAACATTCACGCCTTGCAAAAAATTTTTCCTGCTGGCTTTGATAATGGTTACGGAAGCCTAAAACTTTTAGTCGATGGCTTTGAAGTTGTTCGTGTCCCCAGCTATATTTCCACAGCCGACATGGAGGATGTACCAGGGAGGGTAGTTTTTAACGGTAGTGCTTACACAGTCGGGGAATCAGCTTTCCGTACAGGTTATCATTTTGACCGGAACACGGATAACAATGAAAACAAAGTCAATAATGCGTTGTTGACATTATTCGGTGCGTTGGCACATCTGCCACACCGTAAGGCTTGGCACTTAAAATTAGTTGTCAGCTTACATGATGTTGGTCTGGCTAACGAATTGCAAAAAGTACTAAATGGAGAATATCAGCCGATACTTGCTGGCAAACAATCAGAAGTGAAAGTAGAAGTGCTGAAAGTTGTGCTAGAGGGGATGGGTGCATTATTTGGGCATCAACTGCCGAAAAAATTAACAATTTTAGACTTTGGCAATGGAACAACCCTGTATTCTCGTTACAACCGGGGTCAGCGAGAAGTTCACACTGCTTACCCCATCGGTGTAGAAGTTCTCATCGATGATATCTCCCAAAAAATGAAACATCTAAATGGGGGGAAAATCGGGGATGCCTCCAAAATCCGATTTTGTCTGGAAATGGGGCATACCAGGTACAGCCGTGACATCGATATCAAAGATATATATAGTGCAAGTTTAAAAGATTGGTATGAAAAATACTTGAAGAAAGTAGTGAATCTAACACTGGATGCCAAGCACCAAGGGGATGAAATCTGGGCGATAGGTGGAGGCTGCCTGTTACCAGGATTTAAAAAGTTGTTAGAAAAGAATGGCTTCAAAATCCTGGAAAACCCGGTGGAAGCGAATGTCTTTGGGCTTTTAGAAATGGCAAAAACCATTAGCAGCAAGAATCCAGCATCTACATCTCTTAAGTTATAACAATGGCAGATAAACAAGACTTAGCTCCGGTAAAAATTCGGCTCAAAGATAACTACCGAGAACGCATATTTGCAGAGTCCCAACAACTAGGTAAAAGTTACCTGGAGACGCTTTACTTTATCATTGATTGCTATTTTGTTTTCATAAAGGGTGGATTACCCGCACAACAAGTAGTTTTTACGCCGATTAATACTGAGTCAAACAAACAAGACCAGCCGAATCCCCAGCCATCTCCAGACCCAAAACCAGAAGATCCTGATGGCGAAACATTCAGTCTTGATTTTGAATTGTAACCGTCAGATGAAGTTGGCAACGGCAATTCCCAACCCGTGGGGGTAATTATGTCAAAAAAGTTTTAAATCTAGCTCTTGTGTAAGTATTTTAGTATTTATGTACTATATAAGATGAGTTGATGTCAGCGATTTTACCAAACAGTGGATTTTTATTCCGGATTTCTGTAAAAAAAATAATGCCAGTACCAACAAGTAAGCCTGTATGTACTAGCATTATTCAGTTAATTTGGTCTAGAACGGAGGTTCTTGGTCTAAATCTTCATCTGTCGAAGTAACGTTATCTTCGAGTAGTTCTTTGGCAAAATCGGGAGTTTCTGGCGAGTCAGGGGTTTTACTAACCTGGGTGAGTTCGTTGATGGGTTGTGCTGACATAAAGTTTCTGATTACGAATGTGGCAATCTTTTCTTTGTAATCACCCCTGTTATCAACTAGCAAATCGAGATATCCTTCTGCTGTGCCGTGTACGCCTTCCCCTTGTTCGTTAATAACGACGGCGGGTGCGCCCTTGGAACGGAATGGCATCTCGTCAGCAACTACTCCTTCCTTGGAACGGTAGTAGAATTCGGCGATCCCAAAGGCAATCAAAGAACCTTCTTTGTCGTGGGTAGTGTTCACTGACTTAAGATTGATAGTTGCAGTATTATGAATCATGTTCGTTTTATTTGTAGATTGATTAGATGATTTATCGCCTACGATTTATACTGCATAGGCGATTTGTAATTTCCTAGAAATTTGCGTTAGCTACAGTCTGTGTTTCGTTTGGTGCAGAAGTGGATGTAGATTCTTCCTTACGGGGTGAACCTAACAATTCAATAGCGTTGATTGTAATTACGGGTTTTTGCCGCATAGTCCCAGAATTTTTATCTGCCCAACGATCAAATCCAAACTCGCCAGTAATTGCAATTTGGGTTCCTTTACGAACGTAATTTCCAATCACTTCTGCTTGATTTCCCCAGGCGACTAAATCAAACCAAAGGGCTTGTTCACTTCTGTAGGGTGGTCTGACTGCAATAGAGATTGAAGCCTTAACTGCACCGGACTCGAAGTATTTCAGCTCAGGTTCTTGTCCGCATCTGCCAACCAGCATGACTTTGTTGATATAGTTCATAACGCGAGGATTTATATATTTCTCTTATTGCTGCGTCAGCATTAGTTCTTTCAGGATTTATTATTTTGACGAGTTGTTTTATTTAAACCACATTCTTTTTTATTCATACTTATGAGTTATTTTTTGTCCTTGTTTATCGTAAAATTGTGGTTTTTACTAGGGAACGACAAGTTACTCTGTGCTATGGTGGTATCGCAATTAGCGTGGTATGCATCTAAAAATTATAAATAATGACTTATGCTTGAATATCTTCTCCTGAAGCGAGTAAGTATTTGTAAGCTGATGCTTTTGGCTTTGATGTGGATACAGTCGGATGAGGATAGCCAAAACCAGCTGACTTCTGACTACTCATCTTTTTTGCAGGTAGAAAATCTTACCTGGTTAGGAGAAACATCTGTTGGAGAAGATGTAGAGCATTTTTGTGATGTTTCAAATACAACTAGGATAGGCGTTTGGGTAGAAATCCTAGAACTGAAATTAGTAGATTTAATTGCTGATTTACCGACTTGTTTGCACGATGCGTCATGGTTTGCCCTACTAGCAATTACCATGATGCTAGTAGATAAGGAACTAGACCGAATATGCGTGCATCCACAAGATAAGTATTTTGCCCGGACTATCGCGCTTGAAATTTTAGCAGATTTAGGTGATTCTTACTTAGCCAAAGGCCATCCTTATTTAGATTTTCCTCTATGGTTAGAAGACGCTAAATCATTACTGCCAGTTAATAGAAAGCAAGAGCTAGAAATCGACTTAGATAGATTTATTATTAATACTTATGAAGACGATTTTGATGATGAATCTCCAGATGTTAATGAGTTTTCACCCATCTATTTACAAGAGATTTTAAAAGAGTTTTTTACTGAATCTGATTGGCAGGGTGATATCAATCAAGAGGCTGTTGCCCAACTCCAACAGAAGTACGGTTCGCAGTATTCAGAAGGTGCGTTTTCTTTTGAAACTGAGGGACACGAACGTTGGGGGAAAACGCTTGTTTTTCTCAAACAGTTTATAGGTCTGGATTCCAGTTTTATCGAAAGCCAGAGTGATTTATTCCTTGATGATGAATCTCAGGTGGCTGATTTACCTGATTACTTCTGTATCGAGTCTCATTTAGAACGTTGGCAAGACCGAACAGTTGTTTTATTTTGATGGTAATGGTCTGAAAGTGAGTTTAACTATAGCAGCTGATAAAGGTTGTTTTGTCTACGTGCGGCGCAGTACTCCAAACCGAATTGGTGAAGTTGAAATTGAGTCACTACAGCGTGAGAAGTTAGGTCTGTGGCGTTCGTATAACACTCAGCGACTTCTAACTCAAGCTGCTGGCAATAAACTAAAGATTTATTCATCAAGTGAGGAACTTTCTTCTACTTATGAAAATCCTGTAATATCATAAGAAATGCTTGTGGCAGTAAAGGAATTTAAAGAGCGTGAAAAATCGTTTAAATTACTTTTACGTCAGGACTTGAGAGCGAGTGATTCAGCAAGACGAATTTATGTCAATCAGTGTCATAAATTAGGTAATTTTTATTATAAAGAATAACTACCTCCTCTCACAGAGAAGGAGAGGAAGGGCTTTGGGAAGAGTGTTGAAAAAAGTACTAACAATTAGTTATGAGAACAGTGACAATTGCTCCATCTTAGTATTACTTTCTGTTGAAGTTGCTGTAACAGGGTGTTTGTTCTTATTTGACGACTTTTTACCCCATCCTTCTTTCGCCGCGTGTTTGACTACACGGGAGCGGATATCAGTAGCCAGGGTTTCATAATCAGAGCGGATTTTGTCATACGAAACCGGAGTTGTACCAATCTTCTCCCAGAGGTTTTCGTAGTTGAAATTCTTGAAAGGTCTGTGCCTGACGAGGGCATCATAACTTGCCCAGAGGTAAACATCTGTCCATTCGGATGATAGCGGCACTTCAAAAGCAATTGGCATCATCAGTGCAACAACTTCGCTGCTAGAAGCGAGTTTACCTACTTCTCCCTTGTCTATATCTTCTAATGCTGCATCTAATCTATCAACTGCGATCGCTTTTCCTACCCAGGATGGAATTGACTGTTGCCAGCCGTTTTGCTGAGTCACAATTGGCCCGACGATGTATTGAACAATTTCATGACTTGCTCCTGCTAGATCAAGTAGACTGGCTGTTACAACTTTATTAATCCCTTGGCTGGTTAGTAACTGAAGTATCTTTCTAGTGCTAGGAGTAAGAATTTCGCTAGCTTTTTGGCTTTTGCTGTTACGGATGGTTTCTTCGACATCGAATAAGCTTTGCTGCTGGTTCATATTCTTTATGTGTAAATAAATACTGCCAGCTAGAAATACTTCTAACTGGCAGTGCTTTTTGATAATGGATGGGTTTTGCTATGGCAGAAGTAGGTTATCCCAAACGCTTCTAGGAGTAACGTGATGCAGCAATTGCTTCCTTGCTTGGGTGAATTTAGCTAGCAATTGAGTGCTTTTTAATTTCTGCCACCAGTTGTGTTGCAGGTAGGTAAGCAGCCATAATTGTGTCTCGTGATTCCAGCTTGAGATGGAGTTACTCAAACTGAGTGCGTTGAGAATATCGTCAGGAGGCACTTCCAGTTGACTTGTGATTTCTTTTGAGATGCAAGCTAACATTGTCATGTTGGCGATCGCTTGACCAGGACTACCTGAACTGATAGCTAGCTTGTTGTTTTCCAGTGAGATATACCCTTACAAAAAGGATCGCTTGACCAGGACTACCTGAACTGATAGCTAGTATTTTTTCTGTTACCTCGATTTGTTGGTCTTTGAGGACAGAGATAACCTCCTCATCAGTTAACCTTTGGAAAGGTATGATTTGACACCTACTCTTGATAGTGGGTAATAGCTTTTGAGGATAGGACGAGATCAAGATAAATGTTCCAGTTTTCGGTTCTTCCAGCGTCTTGAGAAGTTTGTTGGCGGCGGTAGGGTTGAGCATATCTGCTTCGTGGATAATCACCACCTTTTGCTTGGACTTGACTGCACTAGTTGATAGAAATTCAATTACCTCACGCACCTGTTCTACTCGAATAGCAGGTATACCTTTCTGCTGGGAGGTGTTTTCGAGATGGGTTGGTTTGATTTGTAAGATGTCTAGATGGTTATTTTCTCCTGCGATCTCAGTTGCAATCGCCAGAGCGGTTTTTCCTTTCCCTACTCCCTCAACTTGACTGCTAAATAGGTATGCAGGAGCAATTTTATTCTGTTCGATTGCTTCAGTCAGGAGAAGTTTGGCGGTATGCTGTCCGGTGATTTCTGTAAATGGGTTGTTTTTCATATCGTAGAAATTTCAGCAATTCGACTGGTTAGGTTGTCAATTCCGCTTTTGAGTTCGGCTTCGAGTTGTACAAGTAAAGTAAGGCTGTGTTTAAGCTTTTGAACGCCTACAAACTTGACTTCTTCTTTGAGGTAATACAATCTTTTGGGATTTTTAAGTTCCGCTATTTCTGCAATCTTCGTATCAGATAATTTAGTTTCTACCCCAGCTTTTGTTATTAACCAAGTGCGGAAAATAGAGGTAAGTGTTGCTACTATTTTGAGCGGGTGTTCATTATTATTTAGTAGTTTAGATACCTGCACTATTGCTAAACTTGCATGGTTTCTTAACATAGCAATAGTAAGCTTTAGGTAGTCAGTATTCTGATTGCCAACGAGAGATTTTACTTCCTCAATAGAGATTATTTGTTCGCTTGCATAAACAGCAAGTTTAGCAAATTCGCTATCGGCTCGTGCAGTGTTATTCCCAATTGCTTCAGCTAGGTAATCTGTCACATCTGGCGTGAGTTTAACTTGATGGATGGCTGCATATTTTCCTATCAAGTTAACTATCCCCTTTTTATCCCAACTTGGGACGAGAGGAAACTCTTCTTGTTGGGCATATTTTAGGATAGTTTTTACTACTGTTCTGCGCGAATCTGGCTTTTTATTACCAGTAATTAATAGAAGGTTGCTTGAAGGTATTCGGGAAAGGTGATTTTCAAGTTCTTGGTTATTATCTTCATTTGATAAACTTCCAATTAGAGAGTCGCTGTCTGTATGAATAATTTTGTTACCTTCTCCAAAGGGCAAGGTCATAACCTCAGTAAAGACTTTGGCAGCAATATTTTTCTCATTTCCAGATAGCTTGATGTAATTGAAAGCTTTCCATTCTGCATGAACATTTTGATTCACTAAATAATCAATTTTTTGATTTAGTGAGTAGCTATCTTCGCCGTAGTATAGGTATACAGTCATGATAGATTAGATAAACATTGAATTGTCAGGCGTTAGTCCTAAGCGGTGGTTTAAAAAATAAGAGTTAATTACCTTGCTAAAAACACACTTTTTTCATTGAAGCAAGCTGTCACATTAGCCACCGTTGCCGTCAAATTTTTAGAACGAACTGGGTTAGCACCCAGTACCATCAAAACCTACGAAATTACTCTCTTAAGCTTACTAACAGAGTACGGAAGTTGGTCAATCGAAATTATCAGTAAGCAAACATTAGTTGAGTATCTAGATACACTCTCACATTTAAAATACACAACTCACCATAAGCATCAAGCAATACTGCAAAGCCTATTTAACTTTGCCGTCGAGCAAGGGTATATAAAATCCAACCCAATTCGAGGATTAAAACAGCGTCCCCCACAACGAGAAAAAGGCGAACATAAAAGCGACGATACAATAAAATACCTAACACCTGAACAGTTAAATATACTCTACGAAGTAACCAAATATGACCTGCGGATGTCTGCAATAATTCATTTATTGCATCGTACAGGATGCAGAATTGGAGAGCTTTTAGCCCTGAATTTATCAGACCTAGATATCAAAAATCAGAAATTTCAGGTATTGGGAAAAGGAAACAAACAACAGTGGTGCTTTTATAGTGATGATGCAGCCGAATCCCTAGCTCAATATTTCAAGTATTCACGCCATAAAAATATCGACGCACTGTTTACAGCACAACATCCAGTCACCCTGAAAGTCAGTAGAATTAGCTACTACACATTCCACGATTATTGGCGAAAAATCACCAGCACATATCCCGAATTAAACGGTGTACGCATCCATGATTTACGTCACACTTATGCTACCGAACGGGTAGGATTAATCAGTATAGAAGAGTTACGCTCACTCATGGGACATGAAAACATTCAAACCACTTTACGTTATCAGAAAGTTACCTCACAAAAATCAGAATCAGCTGCACGTCATGCTTTAAGTATTCTGATAAATCCAGATAGTTAGAAGCAACATTTATTGCCTATTCTTTATCTCCAAAAACAGCATTATTCATCAAAAAAGTGTGGAAATTAATTCAATTAATTATCTGTATCCAAAAGAATATAAAATACTATGGGGTTGAACAGTGAGGGATCAACCACCATCTAGTTGTTTTTGGCATTTTTTATGTTTTAAATATCACCTGAATGACCTTAATTGACCGTACTGCATATCCTAAATTCAAACAATTTCCTAACCCAAAAGAGCTTGCAGAGCTTTATACCCCACAAAGCGAAGAAATCAAGTTTGCAAAGTCCAAAACTAAGAGCCACGAAGGATTTCTTAGTTTTATGATCATGCTAAAATCCTTCCAAAGGCTTGGTTATTTTCCCCACCCCGAATTAGTACCAATTGCGGTTATCAAACATCTACGGTCGTGTTTAAAGTTACAAGATTGGGTAAAAGCCATTCCATCCGAACGCCAACGCTACACTTATCTTCAGGCGATTCGGGATTACCTGAAAGTCAAACAGTATGATAAGGCAGGTCAAAGATTAATAGCCGCATTAGTTGCAGAAGCTGCCCAGGTAAAAGACCACCCTGCTGATTTAATAAATGTAGCCATTGAAGAATTAGTTAAAGAACGATACGAGTTACCAGCATTTAGTACCCTTGACCGATTAATTCGCCACATTCGTTCAATGGTCAATAATCGCTTGTTTGCACTTTGTTCTGAGGGTCTTTCCATCAACGAGCAGATTTATTTAGACCAATTGCTAGTAGTTACTGATAATGAGGTAGATGAAAATCCCACTCTTAATTTACTAAAATCGCCACCTAAAAGTGCCAAACTTAGTGGGATGAAACTCCTACAAAGTAAGTTTGATGTTCTCATGACTTTTGGTGATGCCAAGCGACTGCTACAAAGTATTGCCATCACCAAAGTTAGACATTTTGCAGCACAGGCTAGGGCTTTGGATATCTCGGAATTTCAAGATATTAATTTACCCAAACGTCGGACGTTGCTGTTATGTCTATTGTACGAGGCACAGGTTAACACCCGTGATTATCTTGTTGATATGTTTATTAAACGTATCCTCAAGATTCAAAATAATGCTAAACAGCGATTGCAGGAATTACGCGACAAACATTTAACTGAAACATCAGAGTTATTGGCTACCTTTGGGCAAGTATTAAAAGCATCTACAAAAGCCAAAGAAACTCAGGATAATGCTGTTTTTGGAGAACAGGTGCAATCAATTTTGGATGAACATGGTGGTACAGAATTGTTGCTGCAAAAGTTGGATGAGATTGCGGCGTACAACACCAACAACCACTTACCTTTGATGTGGCGGTTCTATTCTGCCAATCGGAAAGCACTTTTTAGTTTGGTGGCTTCTCTAGATATTCTCTCAACTTCTGCTGATGAGTCAGTAATTGAAGCATTAAAGTTCGTGTTAGAGAATCAACACAAACGTGCTAAGTATTTGCCATTTGACATTGATTTAGATTTTATTAGTAGTAACTGGCGTGCGCTAGTTGTAGAAGAAATTGATGGAGCTGAGGTTTTGGTTCGTCAGCAGTTAGAAATTTGCATCTTTTCAAATCTAGCAACTGAATTTAAAACAGCAGATGCGTGTGTTGTGGGTTCGTCAAGTTATGCCGATTTCCGCGAACAATTATTGAGTCATGCTGAATGCGAACCTTTGATAGAAGAATACTGTCGCTTACTTGAATTTCCTGCTAACCCGGATGACTTTGTTAAACACCTACAAGATAAATTAGCGCAGGTAGCTTTCGTTGTAGATGAGATTTGTGCGGTTGATAAACAATTCACCATCAATAAAGACGGAGAACCTGTACTTAAAAGAATCCCATCCCTAGCTCAAACGGATGAAGTGGAAGAATTAGAATCAAAAATTCGGGCTTTGATGCCGGAGCGCAGTATCTTAGAAATCCTTTGTAATGTTGAGCATTGGTTGAACTGGACAAGGCATTTTGGTTTATTTTCGTGTACGCCCCAGTGCAGATGTTACCTACAAGCATATCGAACCGTTGTTTAAGGGCGTGGTCAATTGGAATTTAATCAAGACTCATTGGTATGACATGATACGTGTAGTCCTGTCAATTAAGGCAGGCAAGGTGATGCCTTCGACGCTTCTACGTAAGCTGGGTAGTTATAGTAAAAAAAATCGACTTTATCAAGCTTTTCTTGAGTTGGGTAAGGTAGTACGGACTATGTTTTTGCTTGACTATGTTTCTAATGTGGCTCTTCGGCATGAGATTACAGCGATAACCAATATTGTGGAGATGTACAATGCCTTTCTGGACTGGGTATTCTTTGGTAAGCTGGGAGCGATTACTGAAAATGATCCTATTGAGCAGGAAAAGCGGCTGAAGTATCTTGATTTGGTAGCAAGCGCAGTTATTTTGCAGAATACGGTTGATATGTCGTTGGCTATCCAAACGTTAATGTCACAGGAAGAACTGATTCCTATGCGACACCTTGCAGCAATGAGTCCATACATCACAAGACATATCAAAAGATACGGTGATTATGTGGTGAATTTACATAATATTCCCCAACCATTGGAAGCTGCTATTAATCTTCCACCAGAAATCTTTGAAACATAGATATATCAACGGTTTCCAGACCATCTTGCAGGTTTTTACACGTATCTCGGCTCAATACCGAATAGGCACTAAGTTGAAGTGTCTCAAGTGCTTGGTCAAGTAACTCATGGCGATGAGCAATCCACAGAACCTTTTTGTTTTTGTTAATAAAATTACGTAGTAGCCAGTGAACTGCTGTTAACGTTTTTCCGCCACCCGTGGGTAGCACTAGCAAGCCTTCAAAGGCATTTTTATTAGTTTCATTCAGCGCTATGATTGCTTCGTTTTGGTGGGAGTATAGCTCTTTGGGAGCCTCACCCCTTTTTACTTTGATTAGACCTGCGTATGTAACTTGAACAGTTGTCATAATATCTAAAATCCTAGAAAAGCTGGGTTTTAGGGGAGAGGCTGGAACTCGTTCTTCCTCAAGGGATTGGAGAAATCCATTACCCTAATTGTCAGTATTCCCAAGCTGAGAGCAATGTCTAACTAATTACCAGGATATTTATTTAGAATTAGGTGAATAAGTTGTCCCTTCAGGAACGGCTAGTCCAGTTGCAAAAAGGTCTTGCTAATACCTTTAGTGGTGTGAAAGATAAGGTGCAACAGACTGGCTAAAATAGCCCAACGCGCCAACAGCATCAATTACGGTTCAAACCCTTACTAGTTATGCTTTTCAGGCAAGGTGGGTTCGGATTCATCCTGGATCGCTTGATGCCAGTAAGTCGGGTCGGCATAGCGAACGACCAAGGCATCAATATCAACCTTTGATGTAGATGGACTGAATTCAAATGTCCCAAACAAATTGATATGCTGCCACGCCACTGGCGAAATATCTTTAATAATCGCTAGTGCCTCTTGGTCGTCAACCGCCTGTTTTTGCGCGTAAACCCGCGACAACAGCAAAGTGTTGTAGTAAATGACCGCATTAGAGATCAGCCGCGAACATTCGTTCCAAATCTGTTGCTCACCCTCAGTTTTTACCCGAAACTTCCCACCATTGACATAAGCTACCGCCCGTCGAAACCGATGATAAGCTTCGCCACGATTGAGTGCCTTTTGCACAGTCTGTCGTAACGTCACATCATCAATAAAATCCAAAATGTACAACGTCCGACAGATATTTTCCAACTCCCATAAAGCCTTTTTAGTTTGATTCTGCCGTTCATAACTAGCTAGCTTTCTCACAATCGTCGCCTGTGTCACATCCTTCTGTGCCAACGAAGCCATAATCCGCTGAATATTCGGCCATTCTTGTTCGATTAAATCGCGGTAGATTTTGCGAACGGGTTTGATTAAAAAATCGCTATATTCATTTGGATGCTTGGCTCCGACCAATGCACCCATTTTCTTGTGCAAATCTCGATAACGGGGCGCAAAATGATAGCCAAATGCGTGCAAGATCCAGAAATTAACCTGATTGGTACCATGTGTATCAGTGGAATGTCGTTCCGGTTTGATATCCGAAGTATTGTTGTGGAGCAGATCGAAAACGTAATGGCTTTCATGCTCGTGAGTCCCAATAATCTTGGCATTAATCGGTACATGATTAGCCACCAAGGTATAGGCACTTACGCCTTTCTGAAGACCGAAATATTTGGGTGAATATCTGGCATTAATAGTATCGATCTGTGTTTCCATTCTCTGTCCATCGCTACTGGAGTGCATGACATCTTGAATATCATAAAGGTGAAAAACTGGTAGAGTCGCAATCGCATTTGTGATGGCATCATTAGCAGCATGGAGAGTTTCTAGTCGCAGGTAATTACGCGCTGTCGTCATCATGGATGAATGACTCAATCCTGATACCTCGGCCATTTTTCCTAGCCCCATATTAGTGCCCATTCCCACAATGCAGGCTAAAATTTCACTTGGATTGGGTTCTTGTTTAACATAACGATCTAACACATGAGTAAAGGCACTCAAAAATCCCGTATTTGCCGCCACAAACCATAATAAGTCAGCAATCCCAATTCCAGGTAACTGGCTATAAAACGGGCTATTGACTGGTTCTTCTGCGCTGGGATAAATCAGCTTCCAACGAGACTTATCAGCAGTCCCACTGACCTTAATATGTTGATTGAGACCATCTGTAATTCGTTGATTGACAACCTTGAACTTAGTTTCCAATGCTTGCTCGAATTCCGTCAGTGTCTCTTGAATTGGAGCTATTAATATCGGCGCACCAATTTCCTCCAACAACTCATTTTTATGCCGCCACCGCTCGTCGCCAATCAAGTCATCCTCAAAACGACGAAACTCATTACTGTCGCGCACAAACACGTCCCCAGAAGAGAGCGCATTTCGTAGTAGTCGGTAAATCAGAAATTCATAACGATCGATCTCTAATATCTTCTCCTTGCCATCTGCTGTGGCTGTTGGATACAAGTAACGTTGTAAACTTTTGGGTATGACTGCTGCTGGAAAAGTAGTTGGATCTGTTTGTCTAGGTGACTTCCCTTGTTGAAGCAAAGTTTGCAAGAACACGACCGCTGCTAGCAGTGGTGCATCAGATACTCGACTAGCGAATGTAAGATCGGCGAACAGTTGACGCAGATTGCGCTTGAAGGTGTTCGACAGCTTAGAATAAGCCGACCACTCAAACCCAGTTTTGTCGAACTTTATATTACGCATATAGTCTGACACCAATGGGAAACTGGCAGGGTCGAGGATGGAGAAAGCTTTTGCCTTGACGACTGAAAATGGTAGATCGTCAGTAATCGACTCATCCACAAATAGGTTGAGGATTTGACCCGCCGCTTGGAGGTTATTTGCAGCATCTGTCAATGCTTGTTGCATTGCTTGTTCCGCGCCCAGCTTGGCTTGTTTTTCGTATTGGTTAACCAAATGGATAAAAGCCTCAATCAGATTGTCATTAATCTGGCGAAACCGATGATAGGCAAAACACAACAAATACAACCGGACTGTCGCCAGGGACATCCGCCGCAGCTTATAAGCCGTGTAAAACTTGACTAATCCTACGTAATATTTGCCACTTTCATTAGAAATACCCGTTGTTGCTAAAAAGGTTTGAGCAAATTCATGTAGTGGCTGGAAGTATTTGCGGCGATCTACTTCACGCCGCAGTTCCTTGTAACTGAAATCCTTTGGCTCTTGCTTGAGCAAGTTGATGCCATAGACACCTTCCTCGGCTTCCAGCAGGGTTTTTAACTGATTTTCTACCGTCGGCGTGATGGCTTTGGTGAGTAGTTTCGTAATTCGAGTGCGTTCGCCTGTGACCACTCGACCAATCATCTCTTGAAGGAATCGATAGCTAGGTGCAACGACACGTTGCCCAGCTAAATGTTGAATTAGTTCGCGCAAGATATAGATGGGCTGAATTGATAACATGGCAACCCGTCGAGCTTTTGACTCCAGTTCGACTTTCGCATCGCTGTTACAAAGGCGATAGTTGAACAGTTGCAGAATTATCTGTTGCTGTTCGCTGCGGGTATGTCTGAAGGGCAATTTAATCGATGCTAACCTCTGACCTGGGAAATTTTGTTTCAGGATGTAGTTTAGATCTTCAATAACAGCATCTTGTTGATAACTAAAGAACTGTCGCTTTGCCTTGAAGTATCCAAGCTGCAAGGTTAGATGCACTGCGACTGATACAGTCCGAACTGCTGCTACCACTTCGCGTTCGGCTGTACTCAGATCGAAATAGAGATGCCGTTTATCTTCTGTAAAATGTGGTAATCCATATAGGTCATCGACTTCTTTTGCTGAGAGGATCGCTAGACGACGTGAATTGCTGCTCATGTAATCAGGGCATTAGTGGGAGTGCAGAAAGTGTACAAACCGCACTCCTGACTTAACTTGATGTGACTCAACGAGTTTACGTTAATCTTTGGTGCTAAAACCTTTACTATAATTATCGTGCGGTTACTTTGTATATGAGTGAAGATTTTGCACTGTGGATGCTTCAACTCCCGTCGAACCGAAAACAGTCCAAAATCGGATTGGCTATGCTCGTGTCAGCAGCATCGGTCAAAATCTTGATTCGCAGATGGATTCTTTGAAGCAAGCTGGCTGCATTAAAATCTTTACTGACAAGTTAACTGGTTCGCGGATGGTGCGACCTGGATGGGAGGATCTGCTGAAATATATTCGTCCAGATGATACGTTAGTTGTCACTGAACTAAGTCGGATGACCCGTTCGTTACTCCATCTACTCGAAACAGCTAAGATTTTGGAACAACGTCAGATTAACCTGTTGTCATTGCGAGAGAGTATTGATACCACTACAGCTGCAGGTCGCTGTTTTCTGTCGATGATGGGAGCGATTTATCAGATGGAACGAGAATTACGCGCCGAACGAGCTTCGGCCGGAAGAGTTTCAGCTAAAGCCAGAGGCAGAACGGGTGGAAGACCTCGAACTGATGTTGCCAAATTGGAGATTGCGAGGATCTTGTATCAAAATTCTGGGAAGACAGCCGCTGAAGTTTGTAGAGTCGCAGGTGTCGGGCGGCGGGTGTTCTTTGCTTACCTAGCCCAAAAGCATAACTAGTAAGGGTTTGAAACGTACTTGTACATTTTTGGCGCGTTGGGCTATTTTAGCCAGAATCATCCTGAATTGAGGATGCGATCGCTTTATCCAATGTGTTTTCAATATGGCGGAGTTTGCGGCGATCTGTCAGGTTTTCCCATGAGCGATTTTGAGAATTTTGTCTTTGCTTAGGTTTGGTCAGTGTTTTGGTAGCCATAGGTACTCAAAGCTGATTGCCTTAGCAGTTAATCTAACAAGGCTTGATCTGGAAACAGCTAGACCAAATGGCGATTTATAAGTTGTCCAGTTGGCTAATGTTGGCAGTTAGCAGTTTTATGAACAAATATCCTCAAGCTAATACCATTTTGGAGGAAGATAGAGACTAAGGTGTTGATTTTTTGCAATCGCCCTTCGCGGAGTGTTCCGGCATTCAGGTGGATCTTTCTTTGCCTACAAGACGCTACGCGAACGAGCATCTGGTCAACGGGAGCAACGCGATTTTGTGAGAACTTTTGAAATTTTCTGCGTCATAGCGAAATTTGTAGCTTTTTGGGATGACACCGCATAAATCGTCTGAGTCCGCCCCAACATTAAAGTAAGAAACTTAACTTTTCTTCCAAACATCATGCTTAATGAGCCGGAGTATCAATGGTTACAAATTGCCATCACCTGACCTTGGACAACGCAATTATGACACTTAGCACGAGACATATATGATGTAACCCCACGCTATCTACACTTGCTATTCGATTTGACAAATATTGGCAAGGTTTTGGATCACACCTTAAAAAGGCTATTTTTTATACAGTTTATTAAATAAATATTCATAAAAAATCAACCTTGAAGCGTGCGCCAATCAGGTCATAATGTTAAATCAATTACCCATATTGTCTAGCCTTCAGCACTTAGTTCATCGATTCTATATGTACATGACTGTAGATAATTCAATTGGACGCAGAGCAATTCAATGGAAATCTGAACCACATTTACAGCGCAATATTGATTTATATAAAACTCAACACGACCAATTTGCAGGATTATTGCATCAAAAAAATGAGCAAGGCTTAGTTCAATTCTGGCTCGATATGGCGCTAAATAACTTGCCTTCAAAATATAATTGGGAACCAGAAAACCGCATCGAAAAAGCATGGGAGCATTTAAGTCTGTATTGTGAGGAAAGTTGCTATCGTGCTGCTTCACAAGTATGGAAGGAGAACCAATATAAATGTTGGGAAGAATATATATTTTTTGCCCGGTGCTTAGTTTACGATCCCGTTAAATTTCGGAAAATTTTGGCGAAGTACGACCCCAGTATCTCGCCACTTTATGCTTACATAATCGAAGTTTTGCGAAAAACTATTAAAGATGATGGTTCAGTTGCCAAATTTTCTAAATGGCGGTTGTTGTGCAAAAAAAGTAACAAAGAACTGAAAGAAGCATTAATTAGATATGGTATATGTGAACCGGAGGTTTCCAGATTTTTGTTTGCGTGTAAATATTTTAAACAAGTTTATCAATTCAATAAAATCCAAAATCCTGCAACTCGTAGTGGACAACGTTGGGTAGAACCAGATAGCAATGATTTTCAAGAAGCAGCACAATATTACAACGCGGAAAAAGTACTAGCTATCGCACCGCATCAAGTCGCAGTCGGGAAAAATGTGACTGGAGAACAACTGCAATGGTGGATGGAAACCTGCATTACCGCTTTGCGAAATTACCCCCAATTAATTGCCCCAAGTATTTCCCTGGAAGTAATCGGTGCAGTTAATTATAAAATTGAGTCACATGGGGGTTTTAACCTAGAAATAGAAGATTCTATACCTGAGCAAGAAAGCCTTTGTCAGCGAACAGAGACGGTGTTACAACATGAATTACTGGCACTTAATGAAGACCAAAAAGAAATTTTATATCTTTACTATGAATTGGGATGGAATCAAAAACAAATTGCTGCAAAATTTGCAGTCACCCAAGGAGCGATCACGCGTCGTTTACAAACTATTGAACGCCGACTAATTAATGCGGTATATTCATTAAAGCAACCGCCACAATGGGTCACGGGGTATGTGAAAACCTGGTTAAACTATAATTATGAAACTCCCGATTATTCTGATTTAATCCATACAGCATTGGTTACATCTGTCAAACAACTGAACACTCAATCTCAGGATTTATTGCGGCTTTACTACGGACAAAAACTAGACCCTAATGCTATTAGCAACCAACTTGATCTTCCCCCTGATAGAGTGAATGAATTACTTTCACAAACAAATTCTGAATTAGAAATTGCATTACTCAAAGAACTTGACAGAATGATTAGAAAATTTTTAAACATCTGGCTAACTAAACAATACAAAAACATCAATAGTTATAACTCAAATTTACAATTGAAACACTTAATCTTGACATAAAATGCGTAAAAAATATGTTCTCAAATCTACCTTTATTGTACGATAAATATAATAATAAACAAACCAAATTAGCTTTGAAAAACCAATTATTGTTGCAGATATCTACGTCTATACAACAGCAAGCCTGGAAAGAGGCACAACAGCATTCTCATAAAATCGCGCAGTACAGTGCTTATTTAAATCGCGTTTGCTTGTATACATTTTTAGGCTGGCTGAATGATCAACTCTCTGATGAAGCATTATCCAATTCTGCAATTTATCCTAGTGAAGATGGCTTACGCAGCATTTTAGAAGTAGTAAATGGTACTGCAATCAGCATTGGTACGCGGCGAATTATCCTTATCCCCAACGAAAACATAGATTCAGAATCACTGCGAGTTCCTCAAGAGTGGATAGATATTCCTACTTTTGTCGGTGACTATTACTTAGCTGTACAGGTTGATTTAGAAGCAAATGCAGATGAATGTACATTGACGGTACAGGGGTTTGCAACACATCGTCAAGTCAAACAGTTGAGCAAGTACGATCCACGCGATCGCACTTATATATTACCAATAGATCAGTTAATCACAAGCCTCACAGTTATGCAGCTAACACTAGGTATGCAAATGCGTGAGGAAGTCCCAGAATTGCCTATTTTATCTGAGCCTGATGCTCAAAATTTATTAGAGATGTTAGGAGATGCATCTATTTATTCTCCACGTTTGCGAGTTGATATACCATTTGGACAGTGGGCAGCATTGCTGAATAATCATGAATGGCGACAGCAGTTATATCAGCGACGGACAGGTAAATTGGTGACAAAAACTCAAGTAAAAACAAACAATTTGAGTAAATGGTTCCAAAATACCTTTGATGATGGTTGGCAATCTCTAAACACACTATTTAATCAAGAACCGGGAAATTTAGTTTATAGTTTTAGAAACCATAAGGTAGCAGCTAAAGGTATATCTGTAGACGGGATAAAACTAATTGATTTAGGAATGCAATTGAGTAATCAATCAGTTGCACTTTTGGTTGGTTTGACACCAGAAACCGATGGAAAAGTAGCTGTACGCGTGCAACTGCATCCAGCTAAAGGACAAACTTACTTACCGCCTAATATTAAACTAGCTTTATTTTCTCAATCAGAGTCCATTCTTCAGGAAATTCAATCGCGGATTCAAGATAATTTTATTCAATTGAAACGATTTATTTGCCCACCAGGAAAAACCTTTAAAATTCAGGTAGCTATTGATGAGTTTAGTGTGACTGAAGAATTCGTAATTGAACCATTTACATTGACACAGCAATGAGTAAGTTAGTTATCTTAAACCTGGGAAAAGGTAACTTATATTCAGGTTTTTCTTTTGTGACTGTTCAACTATTATACGAAAATTTGGTTGACGAGCCTCTACAAGAAGAGGGGAATTCACAATGGAGACAATTTCAAGGTAATTTGCCAGCTAGCCCGATTCTTCTTGACCTATATCGCCGTTGGCAATTATTATATGAATTAATCTACGAATCTCGCTACATAAATGTAGGTTTACGCCAATCTCAGCCAAGGGATGAAGATATCAAAATTGATGATGCTGATGTTACCCACTTTTCCGATGTAGATTTTTATAAAGTATGTGATGAGTTACAGAAACAAATCGATATCTGGCTAGATGCTGAAGAGTTCCGCCACATTGATCGCCAGTTACGGATGCAGTTGAGCCGCGATGATGAAATCCGCTTTATTATTCAAAGTGAAGATATATTGCTTAGGAAACTACCTTGGCATCTTTGGCGTTTTTTTTCTGATTATCCCAAAGCAGAAGTTGGTTTAAGTTCCCTCGAATTTGAAACTAAAACTCAGGTTAAAAATCACCCGCCACAAGTAAAAATATTAGCAGTTTTAGGTGATAGTAAAGGAATTGATATTGACGCAGATCGGAAGATACTAGAGAGCTTTCCCTCTGCTAAAATAGTATTTTTGGTAGAACCAAAACATTCAGAATTAGATACACTACTTTGGAATAATCAAGGATGGAATATTCTATATTTTGCCGGACATAGTTATAGCAACCCTGGAGAAAAGACTGGTTATATACATATAAATAAAAATGAATATCTAAATATTAATTATTTGACTAACGCTCTGAAAAAGGCTTTAAAAAATGGGTTGCAAATAGTAATTTTTAACTCTTGTGATGGCTTCGGATTAGCACAAAAATTAGAGGATTTACATATTCCCCAAATTATTGTTATGCGTGAAAGAGTACCGGATAAAGTAGCGCAGGAGTTTTTGAAGCACTTTTTAATAAACTTTGCTGAAGGCCAATCATTTTATTTATCAGTGCGACAGGCACGGGAAAAGTTACAAGGTTTAGAAAGTGAATTTCCGGCTGCTAGTTGGTTGCCAGTAATTTTTCAAAACCCAGCAGAAACATCACCTCTTTGGGACAAGTTAAGAGGTAATAACCAAGAATTAAAGAAATATATTTCATGCTCATCATCTCAGTTAACAATTAATTATAAAATAACTTTAATTGTTAGTTTGATTGTCACTATTTCCGTGACATTAATTCGAGGCTTTGGGATATTACAGCCTTGGGAAATGAAAGCATTTGACCATCTAATGCAGATGCGATCGCCAGAATCAGAAGATAGTCGTCTGTTAATTGTTGGCGCAGATGAAAAAGATATCCGCACCTATGGTTATCCTCTACCAGATGCTGTAATAACTCGACTTTTGGACAAATTACAACAGTATCAACCCGCAGCTATTGGTTTGAACATTGTCCGCGATTCACCTGTACCAATTAATGATATCGTTAGTCATAAAGCACTCATTAATTATTTCCAGAAAAATCAAAACCTGATAGCTGTATGTGCATTGAATAACAGTCTCGAACAAAGCACTGCACCTCCATCTCAAAGTTCAGAAATTCCAGTAGGTTTTGTTGACTTATTTGACGACCAAGATAAAATAGTCCGTCGCTATCTTTTATCCCGTAGCGAAAATCCGATATCTGAGGTCTCTCCCTGTATTACCAAATATTCCTTTGGCTGGCAATTAGCATATCAATATCTCAATGCTAAAAAAATTCCAGTAGCAACCTTCAAAGATGATTGGAAATTCGGCGCATTTGTCATCAAGCATCTGGAAAAATCTAGTGGGGGCTATCAAAACTTAGATGCACGGGGAAACCAACTGCTGATTAATTATCGCCATACTCTAGACCCCATTCATATTGCTCAACAAGTTACCCTGAGAGATATTTTGAATGCCGATCGCGATCGCTTTAATCCCGCTTGGGTGAAAAATAGAGTTGTCCTCATCGGTGTAGTTGCACCAAGTGTCAAAGATCCGCATCAGACATCTTATGGTGAAATGCGATCGCTTTACATCCACGCCCATGTCGTCAGCCAATTACTCAGTACGGCCGAAGACCACAGACAACTATTATGGTGGCTACCAAAATGGAGTGAAACCCTATGGATATTTTGCTGGTCATTGACGGGAAGTATTGTGATTTGGCGTGTCAAAATCTCACTTCACCGAGGCTTGGCACTTGGTATATGCAGTGCTATCTTATACGGAATCTGCTGGAGTATTTTCTCTTTGGGTGGGTGGATACCACTGATTCCCGGAATCATCGCCTTGGTCGCGCCCTGGGGTGTTATTTGGTTAGGTAATGCCGTTTACAACAAACAACAGACATGAAACAGGTTGGGATTTTTGTCAGGTTTATCTGTAGTGGGATTTTGATGTTGGGTACACAAGCACTCGAACAACCAAATTTATCTGCAACTTCACCGCCACCACAACCACCTACAACAGGTACGCCAAAAGGAAATTCAACGCCTGGAACGACCCGCCCAGCGATCGCATGTAAGCAAACGAGTAAACCTCTGACGGCGCTTAACGCTAACGATGGCAATGATTTTACAGCCTCTCCATATCCTAGCTTTTGGTTTTATATACCTTACAGCCAGGACGATATACGACACGCCGAATTTATACTACTCGACGCCCAGGAACGCACAACTATCTATCAAATTACAGTTAAATTAGCTACCAAAACAGGACTGATAAAAATTAGTCTGCTTTCCGGGTCAAAAAATTTGTTGCAACCAAATCAGAATTACCGTTGGTACTTGATGTTAAATTGTCAGGGTAGTAATAGCGATGAACCTGATGCTGTTGTTGATGGATGGATACAATACAAAGTTATTAATAGTAATCTTTTGCATCATCAAGTACATAAGTTATATAAATATATTTTTTATACTAAAAATCATCTTTGGTATGATGCACTCAATGATTTAGCACAATTGCATTTTAAATATCCAGGTGATGCTGAAATTCAAGGAGCCTGGATAAATTTACTCAAACAATTAGACAAAGAGTGGGTAGCACCAGAACAATTTGTTGATGCTGTAAGTGTTTCAATTCATGAGTAATATAGCGGTTCTCAGTTGAGTGAGGTACAAGAACCCCACCCCCAACCCCCTCCCCGCAAGCGATGAGGGGGCTATGATGTACCTTGTATGATTGGGAAACGCTATATTATTTTTAATGGAAGCTATAAATCAATACAGTTCAGTTAAGCATTTCTTCCCTCTCTTCCCTCTCTTCCCTCTCTTCTCTCTGTGTCCTCTGCGCCTCTGCGGTTCGTAAAAAAAGAGTTTTAGCCTTAAGTGAACCGTATTGAGCTATAAATAATAAGATAGGCTTATCGCCTACCCTATAATATTTTTGATTGATTTACTTACTTATAAATCTCGTTTTACTTGTAAAGTATGCTTTTTTCCCAGCAAGGCAAATATTAGCAAGCCAATTACGCCAGATGGTTCCGGTACATCTCTAATAGGTAATGTAGGTGGTTGTGGTGGCAGTATTACTGGTGGTGTTACTGGTGGTTGGACAGGTGGCGTTACTGGTGGTTGTATGATTTTTGGTGGTGGTGGTGGTGTATCCAAATGACCGCGAAGTGCGATCGAATCGTTTAAGCATTCTTCAAATAAACTGGCGATAAAATTACCACTTGGTAAAAGAGACCGAGAAAACTTAAAGCCAAATAATTGAGAACCTTGGAAAAGACCTTGGCCAAACCCTGCTGAATATAATGAATTACTATCTAACAAAGTTACATCACCCAAGCGATCGCCAGAACCAATTACATTGGGTACTGATTCTGTATTCAAAGAATAGGTATAGCGTCCTCCTGTATAGCGAGGATCGCCACCCCAATAGGTATCATTCCAAGCTAAATCTCCAACATTAGCTGTTCGCTTTTGCTTCGCTGATAAGGTGTTGTAATAACGACCAAAATTTCGATAACCTGCATTCTGGGTTTCAACCCCAACACCAAAAACATTCTTGTAAACACCGAGTCCTACTTTGGAATCATTGCCAGGTGCAAATCGAATACCGAACAATTGCCGATTATCGTTGGAAGTACCGAATTGACTATTACCAGAGAAATCGAAAAATAAATCACCCCAACCAATGTTGCCGTTAGATATATTGTAACATTGTTTACCATTGCAGACTCTGGACATATTGTAGCCATCTCGACTCATATTCGCGTTGATGCCAATCCAAACATCATTACCATCATCTTTAATACCAATACCAAAAATATCAAAAGCACTTCCGTCACTTGTATCCAGCGCATCACCCGCAGCATCACGAGCATACATCCAATCAGCTGCAAGGGTTGCTTTATTTGCAGTCAGTATAAGTGACAAAGGTAGTAGAAAACAGAGCGACTTTATCAATCGAATTGGCTGAATCTTCGGTCTGTTGGAAAACATAGCAAAATATCTCCAATCAATGATTTGGAATCTAAGTAACAAACTGCAATGGATTGATTTAAAAGGCTGAGGAAATGAATATCTTTTCCTCATGAAATAAGATTAGTTTTTAAATGCATATTTTTGAAACAGAATAAACACTTAATCAAAAATAAAAATAAATCAAATCACAAAATAGATGAATCAATATTTATTAATTTGTACGGTATTTATAAAAAACTAAAAAATATTTCTCCAAAAAATCTCACTACCCTCATATTTGATTGAGGTTGTTCCCAATTAGATCATTAGGGGGCTAATTCTCAATTATGGCTCCATCTATGGAGGGTATTTGTAGAGATTTTTTCCAGTAGTTACAAGTAGCCTCTGTTATGAGCGATCGCACGATCTCACTAAAATTATTTTCCCAAAAATCATACTACCCTCATATTGCCTTGAGACTGCTCCCAATAAATATATTAGATTTATCTAAAAAATAGGTTGTGAAGCTTGATTTAGCCAGGATTCCCAAAATTTTTTACAAAAAAATCATACCACCCTCATATTTGCTTGAGAGTATTCCCAATTAGATAAGTAGAAACCAATCAAATCTCTGAGCAGGAGCAAAATGCAGCTAGATACACCTTTGGGAAAAGATGAGACTATTCAGAAAGAACATGAATTCAGCTACTCAATGCTACTTTTTTTCCTAAAATCCCATTTTTGGTTGACTAACAAGAGACTAATTGTAAATGCACCTAATGTTTTGCTGGTGATACCTACAGGTAATGACACAGTTACCTATCCCCTACGAGCTATAGGTGGAGTTCAAACCAAAACCCAGTTGAAGTTTATGTCACTTCTGGGTGGTGTTGCACTTTTATTGATTGGTCTTTCTCTTATTAAATCGGTTGGAATTCTACTTATTCTATTGGGAGTCCTTTCTATAATCGGAGCATTCCGAACAGTAATTGCCGTTGCGTCTGGTGGTACTGGAGTAGTGGAATATTCTCATCTTCCTTGGGAAGCTGCGGATGCGAAGAAAATGATCAGGGAGCTAAATCAACTTATTGCAGAAATCTAGGCTTCTTGTATTGAAGATAAAGTCGTATCAATTCTGAGGGTATATTGTTGCCAAGCGCAATATACCTGATATCAAATCTTGCCTATTGCAAGATTTTTTGTAGCCGTTCAGAGTGAGAAAAATTAGAAAAACTACCTTGAAAAATTGTCTAAGTAAAAGTGAGTAGAGAAATGAAGAGAGTGTTTATCTTAGGATTTAGTTTAGTTATTTTGGGTAGTAATCAATTATCAGCAGTAGCTGATAATCGGCAGCCAACAAATACTGAAATCAATCAGTTAAGGCAGGAACTTCGTGAAGAAATCCCTAAACTTCGGACTTATAAAAAAACAGGCCCAGAAAATTGGTCAGATTATCGAAAGACAAGTGAAATTCAAACTCAGGAGGATTTTGTTAGAACTTGGTCACGGATAGCTCCTACTGTTGCACCTTTTCTTGGAGAATGGCAAGGACAAGAAGCGTGGCTGATGATTTACCCATCAAGGGTTAAAAATCAAGTCTGTATTATCTTTATGCCAGGGGATACAGAAGATGTAAAATTTGCTGTTAGTTCTGTTTCTAACAAACAAATTCGCTTTCAATTGTCGGGAAAGCCTAATGTTATTATCAAAGAACAAGAATTTTTAGGACTTATAGATGTTTTGCCTGAAGACAATAGAGCCAAACTGTGGTTACATACTTATCCCAAGCTTTTAAAACATCCGAGTAGTCAAATTTATAAACGGAATACAGCCAAAATACTCTCACAATTTAATGCTGCTGGCTGCACTACTTCAAAACCATGAGGGTAATCAAATTATTTAGATATGTAGGGTGCGTTACGCGAAACGCTAATGCACCCTACAAATAATCGTCAGTCTGCCCTCATGTAGAAAGAAAGTATAGGAAGAGTTGGTTAAAAAAATTAGCTGACTGGATAAGTAGTTGACTGAAAAATCCAGACAAGCCAATCATAACTTTTATTGGCAGTCATCAGAGTAAAGACTAAAGAAAAATTTGATTGAAAAATTGTAAAATCATGAAACACATAAAACTATTACATAAAAACAAAGCAGTACTTAGCCTGAGTATTAGCCTAGTAGTTATAATCGCTGGATATTTACCTACTCTGGCATCTTCTCAGCGATATCCTAGTAATGGAGAAATGCAGAAAATAAAAAGCGACTTTATTCAATTAATTAAACGATTTCAGCAAAATGAAGCTAATCGCGAATATATTCGAGACCGTCGGACTTCCGCACAAAAACATGAAATTCAATCCTTTGTAAAAGCCTGGTTAGAAGTAAATCCAAACATTACACCTTTCCTTGGTCTTTGGACGGGATACGAACAGACTGTGAGTATTTATCCATCAAATGTGAAAGGTAAAGTATGCATTATTTCCACAGAAGAAGAACTAGCAAGTTTTACTGTAGGTACTGTATCTAACAGACAAATACATACTCGTGGTGTTGCTACATATATTAAAGAAGGCAATTATTTAGGCATAGCTGTTGTTATAGATAATAAACCCCAGCTAAACGTCACTTCCCCTTTAGCTAATCCAGAACCACTTAAAACACCTGTCGAGTTAATAAAACACCTTGCAATCGATGCGAACCAGATATCTACAATTGCTCAGAGTTTTAAATCACATGGTTGCATTTTTTCACGTCCAAAATAAGACTGTTAAATAGGAAACTGGAAAGTATTTACAAATTAGGCGATGAATTATGAAAATAAGATTTACATCTTGCATTGGTCTGAGTTTAGCACTTGTATTTGCTAGCTCATCACCAGCCTTCACACAATCTCAACAAGAAGATACTTCTGCTATTCTAAACTTAGTACGACGTGGCTATGGCCCAGTTAATAGTGTTGTGATTATTGATAACTATGCCACACTAGATTATCTTCTTGGACAAAATAGTGGAATAGTGACTTTAAAGCGTCAAAATGGTCGCTGGAAAATTATTGATGGTCGTCCTCGTAAATTTGATTATTGTGGTGAAGTTAGTTGCTTAGTCAAAAAGGGAGTTCCTCGCCAAATTGCTAACCAACTTTTTACTAAGTTGTCAGCTTCCCGACGAAAGCAAAGTAACGAGTTAAAATCCTTTCAACAAGCTTGGTCTAAAATTCATAGTAGTGCAATACCTTTCTTGGGATATTGGGAAAATGGTACTTTTCCAATACCAAGTTCTGTATTAACCGTTTCAATTTTACCTTCTTATACACCTAACAAAGTTTGCGTCGTCGGAATTACAGAAAATTCTCAGTATGTAGAGATTGGTACAGTTTTTGGGAAAACTATTAATACAGAGAATGACAAACTTTCTTTTGTGAAAGGCTTATCAGGAGTCTACGACACTATTACATCTCAAAAAAGAGAATTAGACTTGGCATCCATAGCACCACCTAACAATTGGTATTTCAGTGCAGAAACGAAGAACAAATTACAGCAAGCTGGCTGCACTACTTCTCTACCAAACAGACGCTAGTAGCGCTCAAATAAAACATGAAAATTACCATTTTCCGAAAAATACTTTTCTTGCTATCTACTACAGGATTACTTGGAATTTTAACATTATCACCTGTGAAGGCACAGACAGTTTGCCAAGTAACAGATCCTACTGGAACTCCACTAAATGTGCGCGATCAACCAAATGGTCAAGTAATAAATACTCTTAAAAATGGGAGACAAGTCGATATTATCGAAATATCCTATGATAGCCAAAATCGTGCTTGGGCTAGAATAGGCGGCTCTTACAAGGGTAAATATAGAGTCTGGGGCTACGTAATTAGAGAATTTATTAGCTGCTATCAGCAATAGAATTCTGGCTGATGTCAGTTAAGAATACCAACTTTGCTTTGACTATGTGATTTTTGTTAATAGTCATAGGAAGCGATCGCACTTTATTTCCCAGCCAGTTAAGTAATGTCATTTCAAATCTAGAAGCAGTGAATTAATATGCAATATTCAACAAAAACTAAATTTTTTAACAAAACACTTTCTGTTTTCATGACAGTACTTTCACCTGTAATTTTACTGACATCCGTTCAAGCAAAAGAACAGATACCTTTATCAGAAACGCGCTGTTTACAAAAATCTGGATACCAGCCAGCTCATAAATTTTCTCCTGAGATCAGAGAAGTAACTATTGGTAATCAACTATTTGATTCTATCTTCTCATTAGGTGTAAAAAACTTCAGCGAGTATAAAGCCTATATCGTTTGTAGAATACCAGTCAACAAACAATCACACAATACAGAATTTAGAGTCAAATTTGGGATAAAAGACGATGCTAATTATGAAACAGCTAAAAAAACTAAAGTAACTTTCTTTTTAGATGGTCAAGCTGTTGAATCTCAGATATTACAAATTGGACAAATTGCTACCCAAAATCTAGAGGTGAGTAAAAATAATAATATTTCAATAGAAGTTACTTGTACACAAAAACTCTACACTTTAGATTACTGTCCAGCAGTTGAATTTGTGGAAGCATCATTTTTCTGATTTTTAGTTATGACAACTAAACATTTGAAATATCATTTCTGAATTCATGCCACTATTTGCTCAAACAATCATTGTTTATACAGAAAAATAGTCAAGGATAAATACCTGTGAATTTTGAGTCAACATACCAATCTAAATCTAGCAAGAGTCAATTTTATTATCTAACGTTCACTCTTTTTAGTACATTCTTAATTTTAATTCCATTTACAGCTTTTGCTAAGGCTGAATATAAAGTTGCTTTACCAACTACACATTGTGTTAAGGAACCAGCTTTAGATAATAAGCTATCTATTAATACTGAAGAAGTTACAATTGGCAGACAACTTTTTGATTCCATTTTTTCTTTAGCAGTAGGATATTCTTCTGATCGATTACTTGTTATCTGTAGAATACAGTCTAAGGATTTACCAAGGTTCTCAAAATTTAGCACAACATTTGGTATTCAAGATGATGCTGATAATGCTCATTCACTTATAGCCAAAGGCTCTCAAACAAAAGTGAGTTTTTATCTAGATGGTGAACAAGTTGCTTCTCAAACTTTAAAATCTGGACAAATAGCTGCACAAAAGCTAGATTTAATTGGTAAAAAAAATCTGGCGATAGAAGTTTCTTGTGCAAGAGGAGGTACTAACTGCCCTGCTGTTAATTTTATTAATGCCTCTCTATTTTAGTAAAAAATCACAACTTATAGTCCTGATATTTAGCATATTTACGAGGAACAAATGAGAAGAATTGTAAGATTAGTTGCAGGTTTTTTGTTTGTTGGTTTCGGAGTCATGACTTTGCAAAAGCCAGCAGAAGCAGTGAAAATTTTCCGTGCTAAAACTCTAGATATTCCATGTGAATTTGGAGATGTTAGCCTTGATAAAACATTAGTAGCTTGTGGAGGTAGTACCGAAAGTTCTGTTCCTGAGAGTTTTGCACATCTTATTGATGTATCAGAATTGAAAATTATTAGCAGCTTTAGATATGGACATTCTTTTGGAGGAGCCTCTTATACAAGTCTAAGCTTTGGTGCTAGCGGTAATTGGATTTTCTTAAAAGAGGTAGAAAATCGGCGAAAAGATGATAGTGTGTGGATACCTTCTACTGGCGTAGTTAAACATAATGCATCGAAGGTTGATCGTATAGATGTCATGCATCCAAATGGTAAGAAAGCTTTCTCTGTAAATGATAAAGGCATTGAAGTTTATAAATCAGAAAATTTAACCACTGGTGTACCTAGTAGTTTTATTCCCTTATCTAATAGTAGTAACGATCAGAGACAAGAAATTTATATCCAAAAACTTTCAATCACTCAAAATGGAAGATTTTTGGTAGGAAGAATAGGCTCACACGATCGCGCATTTTCTCATTCAGATAGGGTGTATGTTTGGGATGTTGAATCAGAACGTTTTCTTTATGCAATTAAGGCAGATATTTTTGCGCTGAGTTCGGATAGTACAAAATTAGTGACTTCTAATTATTATAGAAAAGAAGTTATGGCAGAAAGTGGAAGAACGATTTTATTATGGGATTTAGCTTCAGGAAAGCTACTTAAACAAGCGAAAACTCGTAAAGAACAATATCACGATTCTCGCATACGTCAAAATATCTTCATTGATCATGGCGGGATTGTCTCTCTTGCTATTAGCCCAGATAATAACTTAGTTGCTTTTGCTCACCTAGTAGCTGATGACATGAATGGTTATCTTTTTACTAACGGGATGGGAGTTGTTGATATGCGTTCTGGAAAGGAAATATTTTATCAAGAATTAAGTTCGCCCTTTCTAGCATTTATAGATAATGGGAAAAAACTACTTGCTGGAGCCAAAAAACTGACTATCTTCCAGATTAATTAAGAGTAAATAAAAATTCTTGAGTAATAAGTTACCAAAAATGCGCCCTCTCAAACTTGAAATAATTTACCTGGAATACCATTATGACTTCCCCACAAACAAAGACTAACCTTGTACCTTGGCAATGGGCTTTGATTGGCTCTGGTTCTACACTAATACTTGTACTTGCAGGTTTTGGACTCTGGAATTTAGTCACATCAAAATCTCCTAGCAATTCTTCTGTCTCACAAAATTCTGGACAGCCTGCTTTGAATTCTACAAATACATTAGCTAGTGTTGCATCAAAATCTCCTAGCAATTCTTCTGTCTCACAAAATTCTGAACAGTCCGCTTTGAATTCTGCAAATACAGTAGCTAGTAATGATACTATCAAGCGTCTACTTGGTCGGTGGCAGAAAACAGGAGAGATATCTATGATTTTCACTCCTGAAGGTAAAGCATTCATGTTTGCTTCCAACCAAGCTGGAGAGTATCGATATCAAGTCAATGATCAGACGCAACCAAAGCAATTACTTTTATCAGATTCAATTGGTGTTTCACAGACAGCAACGATAAATTTTGAATTTACATCAGATGGTCAGTTACAACTTAATGTGTTTGGGAATGCAGTGCTTTTACAGAAAGTATCTGATATGGTATCACTTCCTTCAGAGATTACGGTTATAGAAAAGCAACCACTAGCAAAGCAGCTGAACGGAGTACACAAAGCGAAACAGTCAGAGGCAAAAACATATATTGGTAGCATGAATCGCGCACAACAAGCATTCTTTTTGGAAAACAACCAGTTCACCTCCGACTTAGACAAGTTGCAAATAGGCATGAAATCCAGTACAGAAAACTACGCTTACAGCATCGTTGCAATTGATGACAAGCGTATTGTCCAGAATGTAGGATTAGCGAAAGCAGAAGGTCTTAAAAGCTATACAGGTATAGCTTTTGTCAAGAAGAATGCCTCAAATGGGGAGACAATTACCCTCGCCAAGCTCTGTGAAAGTATCCAGCCAACTCGTGAAATGCCACCGCAACCAAAACTATCAGGAGATGATATGCAATGTCCTGCTGGCTATGTTGATTTGAACCGCAACTAAATTCTTATCTATCACTTTTCTGATGATGAATACTTCAATATTTCAACGGTTTTCTAAAGCAACAAGCTCTTCCTTTATAACGCTCATCTTATTATCTATAGTTGCTGGATGTTCTAGTTCGCCTTCCTCTACTCCTACTCAAGCCAATACAGGAAATCCACAACAGCCAACTATTCCTACACCTACAACACAAGCTTTAGCATCACCTACTCCGTCACCTACTCCATCTCCAAGCCTCGTTTTAGAACAAGAAATCGTAGCAGAACGTGGAGCTAAAATAAGTGCTGGAATTTTTAGAGGCGGTTACGCAAATTCTGAAAAGCATTTTGAGATTCCTGGAGGAATTGGTGAAAATGCTGGTATCACAATTGATGTAATGAGTTCGACTGATGGTAAAACACCGGGTTCGACTGATGATAAAAAACCGCATATTTACCGTTTAATAGTTAATAACTATACAGGCAATCTTGTTAGTATTGAGATTATTGGTGGATCACAACCTATAGAAGTTCTTCGAGACAACCAAGAGGCATTAAAGTTCGGAGAACTAGGTGAAGCATCACTTGGTTCTCAGACATCAAAGGTAAAGGTTATAGTCAAAGCTGTTTCACCTGGGTATAGTAAGCCATTTCAGCTTGAAGGGAATGGCAAAATTTGCGCGATAAGTGTATGCGTTGGTACTTCATACACTCCTCGTAGTATAGGTCATCCAGAGAATATGGAGGTCTCGCTTGATAATAGACTCAAACACCCAATGAAAGTACAGATAAATGACCAAACAATTACACTGTCAGCTAATGGTCTCGAAAATTTGAATTTATCAAAGACTAAATCTGTCTCCGGTATGATTAGTTTGGACTCTCTGTAAAATGATTTTCCTGCTGATGGAGGAGTTGAAATTGGGGCAAGAAAATAGTCTGTGCAATAGCAAAATAATCATCAATAACGTTTATTTCAAGATAATCGAAGACTCACTGGACTCTGGAATTTAAGAAATAGGAAAGATGTATTAACCTGGCAATGTGGTGGACAAGCAAATGCAAATGCAATTAATGCCAAAGAAATAGCTGAAGTTTGGATAATGTATCATCAAATAATCAGTATAAAATGGGTTGATAATCATTATGTTATGGTAGTTAGCCCAACTCAGCGAGGTGTACAATTTATTCAATTTTCACGTCGAGAACACCGAGATTTGCTACCATTAATTGTCATCACAGAGAATGGGAATAAAGTTCCTGTAATGGCGCAGTAAGTAAATAACTAATAAAATCAATGTTCAAAACATTTAAGCAGCAATGGTTAACTATAATCTTTCCGATTCTTGTACTAATGGCGATAACCAATCCATCAGCAGAAGATTATTATTCGTATGAATATAAAAATTTCAAAGAAAATATTACTTCTAAACATATATGCCAACGCAGCCACAGGGAAGAGAGTTCTTATTCTAACTTTGAACTTCTAGTAAAGTATTATAAAGAGTTATGTACTCCTATCGCAAATAAATTTTTACAGCAGCATTCTGAAGATGTTTTGTCTATAATTGCTAGCAAAACTTCTAGAGATAACTATATTTTGTTTAGCATATATCATCTAGAGAAAGATGATGTTATGCAAGCCGTAAAAGATAAGATAAGTCCAGAATTTGAAGAAAAAATCATAAACGTTGTTAATGACAGAAGCAAAATATTGCAAGTAATGGCTAATGCAAAACTTGATCATGAGCAAACTTTTACAAAAACAAATGGTAAATTGAGTGCAATTGGAGTGTTTAGAAACTTTCTTCTTAGAGGATGTTTTCAAAAAATTAGAGGGGATGGGACTTAAACAAAAATTAAGCCCAGATGTAGCCAAAACTAGTTTTATAAGCGGCAAATACGTCACGATTCATGGTTAAGCAATCAAAAAATAGAAATGAAATAGCTCTTCTAAACCTACTCTTCGAGAAGCCGCTAGCACGTCTACAGTAAATGTATTTAAAGAGAGCAGGAGCTAAAAATGAGAAAGAATTTTTTGTTGGCATTAATATTTAGTTTCGTTGTCGTTCTGTCTTTATTAACTAGCAAAGCAGGTGCTTCCTTGAATCACCAGGAATTACCACCAGCACTAATTACAGCTATTCGTCAAGATTTCTTGCAGCATCGAGATAATTTTAGTGATTACTTCAGGGAAAGCAAGGCTCACAGAGTTTTTTTTATTGACCTTAATAACGATCGCGTCAAGGAGGCAATTTTATATCCAGCAGGTGGAGGAATTTGCAGTAATCGTAGCTGTCCAATTTTTATATACACGAAGGTTGGTAACAACTATAAAAACATTTCTGCTAGTGAACCTGACAGATATTCAGGTGTTACTGGTTCAAGAAATGAACCATCAATTGGAGTTTTAACAACTAGCAACCAAGGATGGCGTGACTTAGCAACTCGATTCTTTGACTATACAACTCGAACAGAAAAGTGGTTGCGGGTTCGTTATAGAAGTCACGGATATACAGATTCACCTCTAGCTATAACTTCGACTCCAAGAACTATTTTGGAATATTCATCAGGTGTTGCGACAGACTTCAACAAATTTTTAGCCCCTTGATGCAGAATTTACATTATTAGGTTCGTTATAGAAGTCACGGATATACAGATTCACCTCTAGCTATAACTTCGACTCCAAGAACTATTTTGGAATATTCATCAGGTGTTACGACAGACTTCAACAAATTTTTAGCCCCTTGATGCAGAATTTACATTATTAGCTGTAAACCTTGTATATGCAGTGGGCGTTATTACGGTATTTAGGAATGAAGATTAGGGCGATGAAAAAACAAATTATAGCAACACTTACAGCTACAACTTTTGTGACAATTACATCTTCAATTGGTATGAGTAATTCTGTCACTGGAGCTAATGTATGTAATTATTATGCAGGAAAAGCAGTAAATGGAGAGAGTATTTATATAGATATGTGTTCTATTTCTAGGGAAAGTGATCGCACTGTCAATTTTAGCTACTATCTCGCTCAACAACGCATAGAATCTCAAGCAAATTGTCAATCGAGAACCTGGACTAGTTTAAGCGATCGCACCAGTCACAGTCCACAATCTCAAGCCACAAAAAATATGCTGCAAATTGTTTGTACCGCACCCAGTTCTAATCCTGGAATTGTGATTGGGGTTGTATTTGACCCTCCATCATATATAAGAAAGTCTCCAAATGGCAAAGTTATTTGTGCTATCAAAGAACTAAGAGCTATTGAGCTAAACGGAGGAATTACACCAGATGGTTGGCTTTTTACACCTACCTGTGGTGGGGGTGTAATTCACAAAAGTCAAATTAGGTTTAATTAATAGGTTGAAACTACATTTATGTGGATAAATTGAGATGAAAATATCAGTAATTAAGAATAGTGTGGCTTTGGGTATAACAATTATTGCGATGACAGCTTCAAGCACATATGCAAAAATAACTGGTGCAGTAAAAATCTGTGTTGTCTCAGAACATCGTTGTCTTACCCATAATTCAATAAAGAAAAGTGAATCTGGCTACATGGGTAAAGTTTTAATGGAAAGAGATACGAAAAGAGATATTAGTACGCAATGGAAACTTGAATTTGTCAAAGGTAAAGGTGTTCGTATTCATCCAGCGAATAATTCTAATGTATGTCTAACTAGTAATGGTGGTAATGGATACGATAGCTTTGTTGTGAAAAATTGTACTGATGCTGTCCAAGAATATCGAAATTCTGCCGATCCTGGTAAAACAATTTTGGATGAACGTTTAAGTACATATTTTCAAATAGAAAAAGCATATGAAGAAGGAACTGAAATCGGAATTTACATCAAAATTGCTAACCAATACGTCATTCCCCATTCAGACGCAGCTGAGTATATGCGTATATCTGGTGGTATTACTTCTTCAACCAGTCAGTTAGATGTAGGAAATGCTTTTACAGCTTGGAAATTTGTATCTGTGAAATAGTTTATGAGGGTCATAAGGTTAGTAATAGTGATAAGTTGTCAATTCAATAAAAGTTAAAAGAGAGTAAATCAAAATGCGAGATTACAAGCTAGTAACGATGCAATGATCATGTGGATTTATTAGGCGATCGCTTATCGCTGTTAGCAGTATAATTGCTACTTTAAGCATATTGACTTTCTCCGTTAAAGCCCAAAGTAGATACACTGATTTATTTTAATTAGTGTACTTCATTAGACTGGTAAACGCTATATTTTCTTATCAAATCAAAAATATACAATGGGTAAATAATCGCTATATTATGGTAGTTAAGTCTACTGGGGCTGGTATACAGTTTATTCAAATACAACGACAGGATCATAATAATTCATTGCCATTAAAAGTTATGACTCAAGATGGTATTGAACTAAGCCTGCTAAAAAATTAGTTTTATTTTTTGAAGATAATTGACTCTTCTGTAAAACTATCAAGACATCTTTACTATTTGGACAAATAATCAGGATTCATCAAGAACAATGAAATTCTTATTAGCTGGTGCAAGCTTACTTTTACTCTTTGCATCTCCTGTTATTGCTCAGGAAAACACAAATTCAGATACAACTGGGCTAACTTGCAACAAGATACTGGCAATGAAAAAGGATGCGTGGGCGGAATATTATTACAAGAAAACTGGTAATAGTTCTCTCGCAGCGACAGATAGAGCATCTATAGTTTACGCACAATGCCACAAAAAGCGTAATGATAAGGCAATGGCTGCTTTACCTGTTGATTTGAAACAAAGTATCAGCATATATCGCCAGCTTTATCAACAATACCGTGTCGCTTCAATTGATTTAGAAAGTGCGTATGCTGGTGGTGGTACAGCGCATGGTCATCAACTTTCACGAACTTCACCGTTAGATGAGGAGATGGTGGAAGCACTGATTAGGTTAAAGCGTCAGTCTAAACCAACGAATAATGTCAAAAATAAAGAAGTGCAGGTCAGAATTGATAGGTTGCGATCGCAAGTCCGTCAGTTAAATCCTGCTATTCCCAAAAATCAAGAAGCAATTCCATCTCCTTCCTATAGAAATCATGCTGTCTCTAGCTATGCAGAAATGAAACAGAGTGTTGATTCAATCATCCCAATGCTTTTGAAAGAACGTGAGGATGTCAGCTTGGTAATTCTCAAGTTTATGGATAGATTAAAAAATTGATGCTCTTTTATGACTATGGAAAAAGAATAATCGAGGCGACTGGAAGTCGCGGCTACACAGGCTTTCGTCCGCCTACGAGAACTAACATGAAAATAGGGTTTTAAATTTCATCTGACGAGAGTAATAAGAGAGCGTTAAGTAAGTGCATCCCGCACCGATATTGCTTGGGACGCTCTATTGTTCCTGTGACCAACATTAGTTAGCTGTAAAGCTTGTGCTGTAGGCGATCGCAGAATCTCAGCAAAATAATTCTTGGAAAACTCATACTACCCTCATATTTGATTGAGAGTATTCCCAATAGATAATTAAATGCACCTTATAGAGGTTGAAGATGATGAAAACTGCTACTCCAATTGGAATGCTAGTTCGTGAAAATTTCGATCTAACGAAGCGTGGTTACATTCCTCTTCCTGAAAAGTGGGATTATGATCCAAAAACACAAACTTCTAACATAATTGAAATGGGAGGAAGTAGTGAACCTACAACCGTTTCCACGGTTGCTGGTACGACAGGTCATTGGGCGACAGGGGAAGATTCAGATCAATCTAATGATGATAAAGGTAGTGACTGATAGAAATTCTACTTCTTCATAAGGGAAGCAGAGCAACACCTCTGACATTGCTTTAGTTATTAGTTATTCTAATTCTAAGTAATGTCTTAGGGCTACTGATTTTGGGTGATACCATAGTTTTTGGTATCGCTCAATTTCACCATAAAAATTTTGATCATTCACATCTTAATTGTATATGTTTAAAGGAATTATGCTGAGAGATGCAAATATAGGCGAAGATTTTCAATTATATTTGTCTTGCTTCTCAAATAATTATTGGTCTTCCTTGTTTGATCTAAATCTTCAAAATCAAGATTTAGATTGGCAGATGTACGTACAACAAAAAATTTCTGGACAATACAAAGGTCTGTATCGCTACATTGTATGTAGTAACAATGAAAAATATGGATTTAGTCAAATTTTCATTGAAGATGAAGTAACTGGAAGAGGGACACTCACTGGTGGTATTTTGCCAGAATTTCTTAGCAAGGGTTATGGATCAGCAGGTCTATTTATGAGCTTAAAAATTGCTTTTTCTGAAATGAACCTGAATAAAGTGATTTGTAATGTTTATGACTTTAATACACCTAGCTTTTCATTGCTTGAGAAAGCAGGCTTTAAACTTGAAGGTATCTTAAGGCAGCATTCCATGAATTATGCAACAAAGAACTTGGTAGATACCCGAATCTATTCGATGCTCAAAGAAGAGTTTGATCAAAGCCGTCTTGCAATAACTATGCGAAAGCTTTTTAGCTAAATAATTTATTTGGGAAAAATATCAATGAATAAAAATATTTCTTTAATTATTACATCCAAAGAAGATTCTCATGCAGATTTAGTTATAGGGAAGATTCTCAATAAAAGTCTTGATATTGAGGTTGTTCGCCTTAATACAGAGGATTTTGATAGCAATGTAGAAATAGAATTTAATGGGGATAATTTTCTGGTTTTTATCAGAGATTCCCATAAAAAATTCCAATCAAGCGAAGTCCTAAGTGTTTGGTTCCGCCGACCAAAAGAAATCGAGGTTTCTCATACTAACGATGAAATTGCTGCATTTATTAAAGCTCAAAGTACTGCTTTACTTAGAGGATTATATTTTGGCACTCACGATTCTAGTCGATGGGTTAATCCGTTGCCGAATATGCATCGGTCTCGTAACAAATTTCAGCAGATACAACTAGCTAGAAAACTGGATATGAAAATTCCTGAGACACTTACGACGAATAATCCTAGTAGAGCAATAGAGTTTGTTAAGCGGCTAGGTAAAGTCTGTACAAAAAGTTTGGATGAGCCAAACTTTTTGCTTGATGGACATATTTTTCCAATGTTTACACGTCTCTTATCAGATCAGGAGGTTGTAGAGAATGCAGATGGAATAAAAAACTGTCCTACTCTTTTTCAAGAGTATATTGATAAAAAATATGATTTGCGGGTTACAGTTGTAGGCAAGGATATATATCCTGTTGCTATTTACTCTCAAGATAATGACTTGTCTAGAGTAGACTTTAGAGGTCTAGCTCCGGGAAAGATGAAGCGAGAAATTGTTGACATTCCTGTACATCTTAAAACTCAAATCCTAAAGTTTACATACTTCCAAGGCTTAGAATACTCTGCAATGGATTTTGTGGTTACACCAGATGAGCAATATGTTTTTCTAGAGAACAATCCAAATGGGCAATGGCAATGGGTGGATGATGTAACCGAAGGACAAATATCTGATGCGATGATCAGACTTTTATCGAACCTGGGGTGACATAAGTGGAAATCTGTAGTAGCGTATTTAGCAGCCAAATTTTTTGGCAAAAGCAGTCCCTCTAAATGTACACAATTGAGCTTCTGAAAGTTTTATGAAGTCAGAATTTTAGCATAGATGCGCTACTACTAGGACTTACAGACTGTACAAATGAATCCTGTATATTAACGCAAATACTCCATTTCATCTGACAAAATAGGTTGTCTGACGGCAGAAAAGCTTACTAATTAAAATTTTCTAATCGTCAATAATAATGGTACTTTTTAAAAAATTAATCTGAAATTATTTCAGATTACAACTGTGTTATTTACTTAAATATTATGGGAGTCATTTGTGGAGACTGGAATATATTGAGAATAATTCAATAAATCCTAAATAAGCACAGTTTTACGTTGAATTTATAATTTTATATCGGGAAGACGAACCTAATGATAATGAAAATATTGAAATCGATTATACTGGTAAGCACATTATTAAGCATTCAAATTATTGCTACTAAAACATTGGCACAAGAAGTTAAAAAAGATAGTGTAGTTCCATCCCAAAAAGATGGCATTGCACTCGCTCAAAGTATTTGTGGTGCTGGCAATATTACTCAAGAACAAGGTAAGCTATCTTGTAAAAACTGCCCATCGTTTACTGCTTATAGTGGAAGTGGTGGTACGTTAACATCAGTTGTCTACGGCAGTTTTACTAAAGCTGGTACTCGTGAAGCATTGATTGACTTGGGTGACTGTGAACCCCATGCTGGCAATTGGGGAGGCACTGTCTTACTCCGCCATACCAATAATGGTTGGTCTAGAGTCAGATATGAGAAAGGATTTCGCTCAAATATTTGTCTGAAAATCCCCAACCGAACAGGTCGTCACTCACTTATTTGTGAAGCTTCTCATCTGGGACAAGGCTATCTATCAACTCAGCTTAATGCTCTGGAGATTGGCTCGACTAAAACCACAACAACTAATCTGTTAAAAGTTGGTTCTAACACAGGCAGTTGCAACCCGCCATATTATGAGGTGCAAATCAAAGATTTTCTAACTCAGGATACCAATAAAGATGGTTTTCCTGATTTAGTTGTGAGAGTCAGTGAAGCTATGGAGGCAAAGAATACTAGTAGAGGTAATAATGAAGGCTGTGTAGACTACCGCTTACCTAAACCCAAATTCTACCAGCTAACATTTTTATCTAATGGACAGTCATTTCGCCCCACACCCACGACTGCTAATCTGATGAAACGTCTAGAAGTAAAATGAGAGCGATCGCTTCTCTCCATTCTGTAGAAAAAATAGCATTTGCCCTTGCGTAAGACTTAATTGTTTAAATTAGGAGATAATCAATGAAAGTACGAATTTTACTTTTATTTGGTATTAGTTTAGCGATTTTTGGTGGTAGCTCATTCAGTAACCCACAATTAGTTACAGCTGTACCTGCACCTTTATTCAAACCAATTCTTAAGGATATTCCTAACCAACTGCCAAGAGATATGGTGATACGATTACCTAGCTCTGTACCTGAAGCTGGTATAGAAGGAGTTAATACTTATGCCATAGTTCGTGGATATCAAAATGAATATCAGGGGGGTATGTTTGGAGTTGACTTTGCCTCAAGAAATGATTGCTCTGTGACTGCTTGCAATATGGGAAATATCTTTGTAAGCCGAGGTAATCCTTTAAATGAAAATGACAGTCTATTAGAAAATCGCCGTCAAGCTAAACCAATTAATCTAAAAGCAGGAATTCGGGGGTTTTATTTTTATGCGCGTAGTGGTTCGGCTGGTTATAGACATCATGTTTTTTGGGAACAAAACGGGTTATTTTTCGAGGTTGAATCTAGAGCATTATCTAAGCAACAAGTTATAAATATGGCAATTTCAATGGCTAATGAGCCTCCTATTAAAAGTGCTAGATGATTCAGTATATAAGCTTAAAATTCAGGGTTCTAGCAGTATGGCAATTATCTATTCTTAGAGGAAAAGTAAAATATGCGATCGCTATTGATTTTAGGTTTCAGTATCATCATATTGGCGGCTAATCAGTTATCAGCATTAGCCCAAACTCGACAGCCAACAAATGCAGAAATAAAGAGATTACGTCAAGAATTTCGGCAGATAATAAATTTAAAGCAAAAGGATAAGTCTTATGCTAATTATATAAGAGATAGGCGAACTTCACAAGAAAAACAAGCTAGAGCGTCTTTTATAGATGCTTGGTCAAAAACCGAACCAGGATTAGCACCTTTTTTTGGTGTCTGGGGAGGATACGAGACTGCTAGACATATTTACCCTTCCAATATTAAAGGTCGTGTTTGCGTTATTAAAACTGGTGAAGGCTATGGTAGCTTTGATGTCGGTGTTTTATCTAATGGAGTGATAAAAACTAATAGTGGTGAAGTGTTATTTAAAGAAGGAAATTACTTAGCTCCAGTATCTATCAAAAATGGACGATTTGTAGTCAATTTAGTAAATGATATTCCTTTAAACTCACCAACATCTCTTGAGCCACTAACTCAATTGCTTAATTACATATTTGAGCTACCAGACAAAAGCAACATCGCTCAACAATTTAACGCTGCTGACTGTACTAATTTAAAACCAGGACAGCAATCAAATACATGGGGTAATAGCACAAATTCTAGTAAAAGAATTATCGCTCAGGTTGTATTTGATGTCTATGAATATGAGTCTTTATCTAATAAAACGCGATTAGGTCTCCCAGAAAAAGATGAGCTTGGTCATTTTATTATGGGCAAAAAAGATATTCAACAACTCAGTGCGAATAAATGGTTTTCTATTATTACTTTTCAGGATGGTTTTATTAGACCAGCTATTTTACAAAGAGCTAAAAAGATTATAATAAATTATTTTGCTAAAGATTATCAAGTGATCAAACTTATTAAAGTTGCCGAAGGTAGATATATATTAAACTCTGAACACGATCCTGTTGAAGGCGGTGATGATTATTACGATATTGATTTGACAAACATAAATAGTCCAATATTTAAGCAAATAGATTTAGCCACTGCTCAGAGACTAGGTAAAAACAAAGGAAATTAGTTTATTTCATTAACTAAAGGATTACCATGCTTAAAAGATTTAAAATTTTCACTTTTTGATTCTGCCTAACTGCAATATTGTCTTTGAGTGTTTTTTTTGATTGTCTTGGTTAAATTATTTATCACCACCAATTCCCAACTAATATATACGGTGCCCAGTAATAAGGATTTTGATACTCAGGCTGTAATAAAAGTGCTTTCTGCGCTCGACGCAGTGCTTCGGCTTTCGTAACCCCACCTTTTTTAAGTTCAGTATAAAACTGAACCATTAATTGAGATGTGGAACTATCATTAATTTGCCATAACGTTGAAAGGGTGCTATTTGCCCCCGCCCGCACAGCAAGTCCAGCTAACCCCAAGATTGCTCTGTTGTCACCTTCAGCAGTTTTACAAGCACTTAGTACCAGCAATTTGATATCTCTGGAATTAACTGTGTCATCCCGCAGTAAGTTATTTAACTCCCTAGCTTTGATCAGTTGTTGGTAGGCAAGTAGATATGTATCTTCAGGATCGGAACTAAAGTTACCATGTGTGACAAAATGAACAATGGAAAATGTCCCTGACTGTAACTGTTTATGGAGGTTTGCTGGGGTGAACTGGGAATTAATTAACAGTTTGCTTGGTAGGATTTTAGCAATTTGCTGCAATTCATCAATGTTGAGGGATGAAAAATTATGGGTTTCTATATTTTCTTGCTGTTCTCCTACCCCACCTGCTAATATCCTTGGCTTTTCAAGTTGTGAGTTACTTAAATCAAATAATTGCGAATTTGGTAGCAAAGCCAGGGCATAATCTTTTTGGATGAGATATTGTTCTTTTTCTTCGTCATACAATACTGCCATTGGAATGTTACGAAGTTCGCCATCGAGGACAAAAACTAAAGTTTTGATATTGCTATGTTCTTGCAAATATGGTTCGATGGGTTTGATTAGCCAGCGATAAATATTTTGTGATTTAGCTCGAATTTTAGTAGGGTTACGGGTATATATGGCGCTGCGGAGTTGCCTTACAGTATCTTGAAGTTCAGTCCGTGAGATAGAATTTACATGGTGTTCTAGGTCTTTTCCTGGTAATTTAAAGATAACTTCTAGTCGGTTTTCTAGAATGATGGGATAGATAAAGACGGCGTTGTTATCAACAGGATTAATTTGCCGATTGATGGGTAGTATTTGCACCAGATTGCAGCGTAAAAAATTCTGGAGTTCTGCAAGTTGTAGGGCGTCGATATTGGCGATCGCTTGTTGGAGATATTCTTGAGATGCTGCTGATTTAATATTATTTTTTAATAGTAAATCGACTAATCCGCGATAGACAGGTTCTACACGATCTCGATAGGAAAATTGCACATCTGAATTGATGGTAAGCAAATCACTACGAACAGATTTAAGGCTTTCTACAGCCATTTGATAAAAAGCGATCGCTCGATCGTCTTTTGTCTGCGCTGCTAAAATTCTCCCCATCTGCCATTCCCACTGATAAGCAATGTCTGGAGCGGTGATAGGTTGAGTGAGGAGTAATGCTTCTTGCGTCAGATTTTGGCTCGTGAGTAGATAATTTGTATACGCTTTTAATATTGACTTCTGTGGTGATTTGTGCAAGTCTGCCACAGCTAGATATTCATAGAACCCACCACGATTACCAAGGGCGTAAGATAAAGCGCGGGAGTCTTGGAGTTGCTTTGCATCTTGAATCGCCGTCCCTAACAAATTATCAATTTCACCCAACACAAAACTATCTGTAGCACTTTTTTGAGAGATGCACGCGAGGTTTCGGGCGGCGTTAATCTTTGCATACACCGCGTGACGACCGTTTGGGAAGTCAGAAAGTTTGATTTCGTGCCATAATGCCTGTGCTGTGGATAATTGCCCAGTTTCCACCAACAAACTCAAGTAATTAATCTGTGCTTGAACTTGTATTGATGGAGATGATGGCATGGCTAGTACTTGTTGGTATTGCAAGGCTGCATTCTGATATAACTTCAATGCAGTATTGGGAAGCGATACTCCTACCCTGCGGGAAGCTAACGCAACGGAGTCACTTCGCGATCGCTC
This sequence comes from Nostoc sp. KVJ3, assembly GCF_026127265.1. Lineage (GTDB taxonomy): Bacteria > Cyanobacteriota > Cyanobacteriia > Cyanobacteriales > Nostocaceae > Nostoc. Next base: position 862,282 of record NZ_WWFG01000001.1, on the reverse strand, counting down.
TGGGCACTGCCAAGGGATATCATTATAATTGCGAGTCGTGTAGCGATCGCGCTCTAAGTTTCCCTTTGCCCAAAACAGATTTGCTAAACTAACCAAAGCAGCGCTTTTTACTTCAGTTTTAGCTGACGATGATGGTAAGTTTTCTGCCAGTGCTAAACTATTTTGCAATGCTGTTTGCGATCGCTTTAACTCACCAATAGCCAGCAGAACGTTACCCAAACTCAAGTATCCTTCAGCTTTAATCACAGAGTCGGGTATTGTACTCAACCTTGACTGAATCTGTTCAAGGCTATTGTATGCTTGTTGATACAACCCTAATGCTTGTAAGGCTTGCGCTTGGTTGATGGTATTACTAATACTTAGAGCTTGATCTCCAAGGCGTGTATAGATTTCTGCTGATTGTTGCAAACTATTTAATGCGGCTTCTGGCTTTTGGCGCACATACCAAAGGCGACTTTGGATATCCAAAGATTGCGCGTAAATTTTGAGTAGCGTTGGAGAATCCTGGTTTGATTGGGAGGGATGTAAAAGTTGCAAACTGGCTGATATTTGCTGTTGTGCTGCATCCCAATCGCCAAGTTGCTGATAGGCTAGGGATAAGTTGCTGTGGATCAGAGCTTGAGTGCGATCGCCATTGCGAGTTGTGGCGAGTTGCAATGCTTGTTGTAATAACTTGATAGCTAGAGAGTAGCTGCTGGAATTATATGCTTCTTTACCCTGGCGTACCAACTGTTGTACTTCAGTGGAGATTTGATTGCTTTGTAGAGTGGGTGTCTGGGCAAGTACATACGGTATTTTAACCACAAATAACACCAATATCAAACTCATAGCCAGCAGGCGATACCGTATCCTCATCAACTTGAACTTAAATCCTACCCTACGAAGCCGTTTAGTATGTTGTTTTGTCATGGGCGATCGCTGACGATTTCTCAGGTGTAATCTGCGGGATCGATCTCTAAAAGCTAGTCTTGAAAGCTATAAAAGACACTGGCGCGGATAAAATTTACAAAAATTTTGCCAAAAATTCATCCCATCCTCATATCTGGTTAGGTTTACTCCCAATTAGATAAATAGAACCACTTAACCAGTCAAGAGGATGCCGTCAAAATTATACCTAATTCTTTGTGTGTTTATCTTAGCCACCTTCAGTAAATCAGCATTTGCTCAAGACGTAGCAGAAAAGAGCATATCGAATTCAGAAGCGATGTCTACGACGGGCTGCGCCTACGCAAATGTTTCCAGAAACGCAGAACTTCTTAAGCAAACACCACAAACATTGCAGCAGATTGAACAAAGCAACCTGATCTCTGCTTTTGATTTTATTCTCAGTACCCAAACAAAATTACTCTCCCAAGCAACTACGCCTTCTAATTCAGACTTTCCTACCGCAGTTCCCCAAACCTCTCCCCAAACAACAGAAAACAAACAGTTAGAAGCAGAAGCAAGTGACGCAACAGATGTTTCTAAGCCTGCTTCGCCTAGTTCCGAACCTGCAAAACCAACTCCATTCAAGCCACCTGCTACCTCACCCAAAGCCAACTATTCGGTAACTAGTGAGTATTATTACTACAATTGGAGTGACGATTTAGGTAATAGCGGTTCACAATTTGTAGCTCCCATCACCTTTACCTATCAACAGGGTAACTTTGATGTTGGCCTTCGCACCGCCTACATCAACTCTAATTTTGAAGGTGTTTTGCTGTTGGATGGGATGAAAATTGGCACTCGCAAAGGACAGGTTTCAACTTTAAGTGATACTTCCGCCAGCTTTGCCTACACATTAAAAGAACTTTCTTGGCCTATTCGTTTTAACCTGGATCTGAATCTTCCCACTGGTAGAGCGACTTTAGTCGGAAATGAGAAAAATGCCATTATGGACGGTGCATTAGTCCAGCAAACGCGGTTTGGCGAAGGTTTTAACATTGCACCAGGAATCAGCATATCTCATGCTTTTGGCAATAAAGATGTAGTTGGCTTAGGGGTAAGTCACATTTTTCGTGGCCAGTTTGATCCGAATGGAGATGTGAGCAACGATGAAATTGATCCTGGTGATGAGACAGTTGCAACATTACAGTATCAGCACAATGAGAACAACTGGTTATTAATTGGTGGTTTGATTTATACCAATTACGGGCTAACACAGCGCGGAGGACAAGATTATTATCGCAGTGGCGATCGCTTAGATGCGAATGCAACTTTGGTATATTCACCATTTGAACGACACCGAGTTCAACTCAGTGGTCGTTATTTTACCCAATCACCAAATGATGTAGTTAATTTCCTTTCCGGGAACATATCAAAAGAGACTGCGAATAGCAATGGTAACGCCCTATTTCTCAGTTTTGATTGGGGAGTTGCACTAGGTAAACAGCAAAGACATACCGTTCATTTATTAGCTGATTACTTAAATGTTGAAGCTAATAGTTATGACCGGATTAATGATCTATTCAATGCAGGTCGAGACAAGTTTAGCATTGGTCTGGGATACGATTACGCTTTGTCGAGTAAGAGTCGGTTTTCACTGCAAGCAAAGTATTTCAATTTAACAGATAATGCCACACCTGTAACCCAACGCGATGTTAATGCGGATGGGTTGAATTTGTATGGAACGCTGAATTTTAGTTTTTAATTTGAGGTTAGAAATGAGAAAATTATTACTTGCAATTTCGATCGCACTAGCTACTATTGTAACTCCTGCTACATACGCGAAAGCACAGCAAAATCTCGTTACAGGTGAAAAGTTAGATGTTAACGCCTGTATAGCTGATTTTTATACATGTGCAAATATCGCAGAATCAGCAAACATTCTCAAAGTTATGTATCGACATAAACAAAATACAGATCAACAAGCAGGTGAAAATGCAAAGAAGATTCTCAGTGAACCGGGTGTTGGGTGGGATAAAGGTTATAACAGGGACAAAATTGATGTAGTTTCTGTAGATTGGAAAGCTCTTGGAATCCCATTAGTCGATGCCCAAGCTATTATTGCTCGCAAGGAAGTAGAAGTAAGTAAAGGAGGTCCGCTTAAGAAATACTACATGATCAGTCTTCGAGGAACAGAACAACTTCAAGATTGGTTAACAAATGCACGTGCTATTAAATCTGAAAATTTTACTGAAAATACGAAGGTTGCAGTAGGCTTCTATGATTATGCTGATGAAATAGCAAATACTGACCAATTTAAGCAACTTGTAAAAGAAATCCAAGCAAGTGAGCTAAATAAAGAAAACTATGAAGTCTTAGTAACAGGACATAGTTTAGGCGGAGCTGCTTCGGTTATTCTCAAAGCAATTTTAGAAAACAAACTTCCTAACTCAAAAGAAAGAATTCAAGCCATCACTTTTGGCGCTCCACCTGTAGGTGACAGTGAGTTTGCAAAGCAATATGGTAATCGAGTTATTGGTGTTAAGATTGCAGGCGATCCTGTACCAAGTTTAGGGGCAAAGCTAACTTGGCAAGCTGAACAAGTCGGCAAAATTTACGAATTTGAAAGACCTGATGATATTAAAAAACTGAATGAAAAGCTGACTGAGCGGAATCGTCAACTTGGGCAAGATATCCGTGGTCTTAATATTATAAATTTCTATCAAAACATAGTAGGAGGAATAGCGGATATTGTTACTACTCCGACAGGTATTGACTCTCATGTAACAGGCTATACAGAAGACCAACGTTATATTGCAGCGCAACAAAATGGTTGGTACGACCTGAGAAATCAACTAATGCAACAACAATTGCAAGCAATCACTCAAGGAGGTTCTTCTCACATTGGTAGTGCAGCATACTATTTAGGTCGTTCTCCCAGAGAAGACTCTGTTGGTACCTCAAATGCAGTTAAAGTTCAACAATTTAGCGGTGCGATAACACCTTCAATTCAGCAAAAAGCAGAATTCATTGATAGAAACGACTTTATTCTCAAAGCGCCTGTTGATGTTGTTTTAGACTGGAATCAGACCATAGCTGCTGGACAGCTTGATTTAGATTCTCATCTCACAGGCCCGACATCCCTCGGTGCCGATAGTCCAGTCCGTTTTCACATCCGCTACGACGAAAGGGGAAGTTTAACTTCTGCTCCTTATGCACTCCTTTACAGAGATGTAATTCCAGCCGCAGGTGGTTCGGGACCAGAGCAAACCCGAATCCAAGTATTGCAAGACGGTGTTTATCGCTTTTATGTCCACAATTACACTAACCGCGAAACAGTTAATGATCCCGCTTTATCAGGCTCCAGCGCGACAGTAACATTTTTTAATAATGGCAAGGATCTACCTGATAACCCAGGACAAAACCTGGGAACTGCTGTTGGTGGGGCTATTGAAGTTCCCAGAGATCAACTTGGTAATGTGTGGTATGTATTTCAGCTTGACACCCGTACAGGAATTTTAAAACGGGTAAACCTACCGTTTGGTAATGAAAGCGATAGGGCAAATGTTCCTCGTGTTGGGGAACGTTAAATCGACATGTGAGGGGTACGGTAGTAGTTGCAGTTTAGTCTTTGCAACCATTAGCTGTAGCGATCACATTTTTCCAACCCCATAAGTGCGATCGCTTAAATACCAGTACCCTACAACAACATATCTGCATTGAATTCTTAGCAATCAGGACACAATAAATGAAAGTGCAAACTGACAAATCACAAAAATTACTATTGCTTTTTACTTCGATAATCAGTTTAACCGTGTTAGATGCCGCTTCTGCTGGAACAATCAACACTGCTCAAAACATTAAGTCGGTTGCTCAAGTCAAAAACGAACTTGGTGAAACAATCAAAGTCTGGGATAATGCCGACGTATGTTTCGGTGCTTGTCTAGTAACTAGAGAATTAAATATCTGTGGTTTAGTAGAAAACCTTGATACGCGAGTTGACGGTAAAATTTCTGGCAGAAATATTCAGCATCAATCCTCATCATTACGTATTCATCAAACTGACTTAAAATTAATGCGCCTCATTTATAGTCAGTGTAAACCCGTTAAAGAAGAAGATTTACCACCTTACATACAGCATAATGCTAATCAAAAATATAAAAGTTTTGAACCTTCTTGTAAATCACTGCAAATAATTAGGCAAGGATTAAGAATAAATCAAAATCGCAGGGTTAATTGCGATTAAAACAATTATATGTTTCCCCATATCAAGTAGAGATAAATGTCAATAACTTCTCTATGATTTAAATTTAACCCCTAGCTTTCATTACAATCATTATCTAGTACAGAATGTCATGTTATTCCCAACTTACGAATTCTTAGTATTCTTCATCATTGTTTTTACTATTGGCAGCTTTATCAAAAAACAAGTTACGGCTTATAAATATTATTTAATATGCGTCAGTCTCATTTTTTATTCATTTTGGGGTTTACAGTTTTTACAATCACTATTTATCGATATAGTTATTAACTACCTAATTATCGAATCAATAGAACGCACACCATATAAAAAACAATTTCTATTTATTGGTATTGCCACTAATCTTCTTTATTTATGTTTCTTCAAGTATTACAACTTTTTCACTGATTCCTTATATGCAGCCTTAAATAACTTTCATATTCAAGCTAGCTTCCAAACACTACAAATCCTCACACCGATTGGCATTTCCTTCTATACCTTCAGAATTATCTCCCATCTAGTTGACTGTTATAGAAACCAATTAAAATGCCCATCATTACTTGATTACACCGTATATATTACCTATTTTCCGCAAGTTATATCAGGCCCCATTTCACGGGCAGAGAAATTTTATATACAACTCAATAGCCAGGAAAAATATAATTATCAAATTGAATCCGTAATGATTTTGATTGTCTCAGGCTTATTCAAAAAATATACTTTATCTAGCTTTCTATTTAACTTTACCCAACTTCCCTTTCAGCTACCCGAACAATACTCTAGCTTCGACTTAATTCTTGCTACTCTGGCCTACTCATGCTTAATCTACGTTGATTTTAGTGGCTACTCAGATTTAGCTAATGCAATTTCTGCATTACTTGGATTTCAACCAATACAAAACTTCAATATGCCATATCGCGCCCAAAGCTTGCAAGAGTTTTGGCGACGATGGCATATTAGTCTATCAGAATGGTTGCGAGATTATCTATATATTCCATTGGGAGGCGGACGCAAAAGCAACTTCCAAAAATACTTGAATTTGCTTTTAACAATGATAATTGCTGGCTTTTGGCATGGCGCTGGTTTGAATTTTATTATTTGGGGTACTTTACATGGAATTGGTTTAATTTTAAAACATATTTGTGATGATATAATCAAGAGTTTAAAAGCGCCAGTAAAATCGTCTCATCCGCAACATCAAGCATTTTACATAACTATATTTAACTGGCTTTGTACTTTTATATTTATTAATATCTGCTGGATATTCTTCAATACTTCTAGCTGGGAAACAGCGATTAATTTTTTGCAGCAAGTCTTTGATTTAAATTCAAATAATCAGCTATCTCAATTTAACTCTTGGCAGTTATATATAGTATTTGCTATGGTTTTTATTATGAATTTTGCTGGAGATAAAATCAGCCATTTTTGTGAGAAAACTTTAGCACATAAACATCTTATTCTGCAAACTATATTTGCTTCAACTACACTGTATGTCGTATTTAGATTAGGGCCAAATACCGTTCCACCTTTTATTTACTTTAATTTCTAAAAATTCTATGCAAGACTTTAAATTTTTAATGCTTTCTGGGTTAGTAGGAGCAAGTTTAATTTCTCTTAATTTCCCAGTGTTCTTAAAAAGTCTTAGTTCAAGTCATCTTGCAAATGCTGAAATCAAACAAGCCGCACAACAAGTTAAACTTGAAGGTTTTGGTAAAGCTGAACAAGAATTTTGGAATAGGATTAAAGAATTTGGAAATGAACCAGAAGAAATTGCAGAATCACCAAAGTTAGAAGTCAAACCACCACAACCATCTCCTGAAATCTTTGCAACTCCTTTTTTAGCTGCAAAGTCAAAAACTCGACTACAGCCTACCTCAAATCACGTACAATCATTATTTTTACCAAGAAGTTCTGAATTACAACCAATCGTAAATACTCTAAAGTTAACAAACCAAGTACCCTACAAACGTTTCTTGCTTACGGGAGATTCTATTATGTATTCTCTCAGTGTAGCATTTGAGAATTCTGTCAGAAAAACAGACTATGATTTCGATAAAATTATAATAGCATTCAAAATTTCAACCGGACTAAATCGCATTGATTTTTATGACTGGTATTCCCATACAAGAGAACTTATAAAACAAAATAATCCAGATGTCATGGTAGTTGTTTTTGGTGGGAATGATGACCAAAGTATTCTAGATATTAATAAAAAATTTCGGGCTGAGTTAACACCTGATTGGGAAAAAGCCTACGAAGAACGTGTAGAGCGTTATGCTAGATTGCTTGATAGCTATTCTGTGCGGAAAGTATACTGGATGGGACATCCAATCTCTAATGTGGCTCGATATAACAAATTCTTCCCTATTTTTAACCGTATTTACAAAAAAGTTGCCCAAGCACACCCTAAAATCGAATTTATTGATACTTGGAATGCATTTGCTGTCAATGGAAATTTTTCTCCAGTCGTTGCAGATAATACTGGTAAACGCGGACGAGTTCGCATCAATGATGGGGTTCACCCAACTGAGCATGGTGCAAAAATTTTGATTGATATTCTTAAGCAGAAGATGATAGCTGATAGAGTTTTACAACCAAAAATTAAGTCTGTAAAGAAGGAAAATATTAATTAACTATGAGAAAAGTACTTGGAAACTTATTAAGTATAAAAAAATGGAAATTTCTGATTATTTACTTAATTAGTATTTTTCTAATTACTCAAGTATTCTCAAGCATTGCAACAGCAGTAAATCCACGAATCAACTATACTATTGAACGGAATATTACTTATCATACAGTAAATAACAATCAGCTAAAACTCAACTTTTATCAAAACAAAAAATCCGGTATGCGTCCCATATTAATAGTTATTCATGGTGGAGGCTGGATAAAAGGAAGTAAAGATGACGGGGATGAGCCATTTTTTGCACCCTATTTCGATTGGGGATTCTCGGTAGTTAATATCGATTATAGATTAGCCAGTACTGCACTAGCACCAGCAGCAGTTGAAGACTCAATATGTGCTTTACGCTGGGTTATTCGCAACGCAGTAAAGTATAAGTTTGATACCAAAAAGATTGTATTAACAGGGTTTTCAGCAGGTGGACATCTCGCACTCACAGCAGGAACTATACCCAACGTGACCAAATTTGACCGATTGTGTCCTGGTAATGAACCTCTAAAAGTTGCAACTATTATTAACTGGTCGGGTATTACCGATGTGAACGATTTGCTTATTGGTTCCCATCAAAAATACTTTGCTCTACAGTGGTTCGGTAATCAAATCACATCACAAAAATTAGAACTAGCTAAAAGTATTTCTCCTATTAATTTTGTCCGTCATGGATTACCCCCTATCTTAACAATACATGGTGAAAAAGATACGTTTGTACCTTACAGTCAGGCAACTCGATTCCATCAAGTATTGGATAATGCTGGGGTGATAAACCAGCTATATACTGTTCGCGGTGCGGAACATGGTGGTTATAGTAAAGTGCAGAAAAGAGAAATATATACAGCTATTAAGATATTTTTGAAGAGGCAATAGGCATCAGGATTAAAATAATTCGTAATTCGTAATTCGTAATTAAGTTTTGTGACGGGGATTTAGACCCCGACACAAAACGCGCTGCTTGATAGAAGCAGGGGACTTAAACCCCCTAAGTTCGTTAAAAGTCTCTTGGTTGTCTTAATTATTTTCCTTGGCAAGTGGAACTTGTAGGAATTGTTGTTGTACCCGTTGCGCCATTTGAGGAATTGAGAATAGTATAAGTGGGTGAAGAATTCTCACCGACAATTCTGTTTAATTCAGCTTCGATACCATTATTATCCAAATCAATCCATCTCGTCAAAAACATTTCTACATTCTGGGGTTCTTCGGGGCGGGTTGGTATTCCTCCACGTCCCCGATTAACAAACCGCACCCGTTTTGCATTAGTCGGTTTTACTTGGCAACCTTCACTAATTTCGACGCTACGCGGTTCACTTGGTAAATTGACTAATCCCTGAGTCGGGTCGATACCAAGTGTGTTAATTTCAATCACACCATTAAGTTGCGGATTGGTTTGGGAAAAAGCGGTAATATCACTCTGTTGAGTTAGCTGTTCACGGGATTCTAATCCAAAGACTCTTTGAGCGTTAATTTCAATGACACCGCCTTTACCTGCAAAAGCATTTGCAATAATATCGCTGTTTTCCTGGGGAACAGCAACAATAAAACCATTTCTGGCATCAATTTTGATATTCCCACCATTTCCAGGAGCCTGTCCAGTCCCAGCAGTGGTAGATATTAAGCTGTTTTGGCGCATCAACAGCAAGTCCTGCACTTGTAGGAGAATATTCCCACCGTTAGCTGATTTTGTTTCTGCTGTAATCGCACCTTGATTTTGCAAGTGGATAGTTCCGGCTGATATTTCTATATTTCCAGCTACTCCAGATCCTTGACTGCTGACAGTAATTACACCCCGATCCCTCAGATTTACTTGCTTGGAGAAAATAAATGCATTACCACCATTCCCTGTTGAATTAACATCAGTACTAGCTAGTACCCCACTAGCAGCCCCTTGATTAGTAAATGTATCCACACCAATTTGAATATTTTTCAGAGCGCGATCGCTATAACTCAAATCACTACCAGCCAGGGTTATACTATCTAAAACGTTAAGTGTGATATTACCTGCATTGCCACTGCTGCGAGTAGAGGTAAGAATTTGTCCGCCATTAGTCGTTTCTAAGGTCTGAGCGTTAATTGCAATACTACCTCCCCTCCCTGGATTTGCAGTTAAGGCATTGATTACGGCTCCATCTAGCACCCGTAAAGTACCTGCATTGACTGTGATTTCTCCTCCCCGACCAATTGCACTGGGTTCGGTATTGCTATACAGTCCACTGGAATATCCATCGCCAGCAAAGCCAGCGATAGTTACATTATCAGCCCGATTAATCAAAATATCCCCTGCATCTCCACGGCCGCGAGTGCCGGTAACGATGACAGCACCATTAGTCAAAGACAAAGAATCAGCATTAATTATCACATTGCCACCAATTCCCTGACCTGTCTTTTTTACACTACTGAAGGCACCACTGGATTGAAAAAATCCCAATCCTGGACTATCATTAAAGCGACCATCGCTATCGAAGACAATATCACTAGCATTAATAATTACATTGCCTGCATTTCCCTTGCCTGCCGTACTAGTTGTCAGAACCGCACCGTTGGTTACTTTGACTGTTCCGGCTGTGATATTGACAGTACCAGCATTTCCCACTGCTAGGGAATCGACGCGACTGTATACACCACTACTGAATACAGAGGTCGATACTTGATTAAAATCGGCAACTTCGCCGTCAAATAAAGCTGTATCACGGACAGAAATATTCACACTACCAGCATTACCCTGCCCAACCGTACTAGCTTCCAGAATCGCCCCGTTGGTGACAGCAAGAGACTTTGCGATGATATTGAGATTACCTCCCCGACCTGTACCACCCTCGGCGATGGAACTGTAAGCACCAGTATTAATCCCATTTGTCCCGACACCATCAAACAGTACCGTATCGCCAACATTAATATTGACATTGCCGACATCTCCTTGCCCATAAGTGCCAGCAAAGATTTGAAAACCCCCAGTTACGGCGAGCGATCGCGCTGTTAAATTAACATTACCGCCCTTACCTTTGGCGTTAGACAGCACCGCATTAGAAATAAAGCTACCAGTACCATTCAAGGTGACTGCCTCTGTAGCATTAATGTCAATATCTCCCGCCTGGCTGTTAACAGTACCTTGAAAAGATGCAATACCTGCCCGCAAGGTACTTCCTTGAGCAATATTTAAATTATGAGTGGCGATCGCAATACTACCACCGCTACCAGCCCGGACATTGATTTGTGAACCCTGAGTTAGGGAAACATCGGCGCGAACTATATCAGTAGGAAAGCTCAAGCTACCATTCTGATTTAGTGTTACTGTGCCTTTTTGCGCCAATCCCCCTAACTCGACTCGACCCCCAGGCGCTAGGATTGTGGAGTTATCTAAACTGACGTTACCACCCACTAGCGCCAGGGTTTTATCTGGCTGCACAACTAGACGCGCTGACTGTAAACTAATAGCCCCTGGTATATTCTCGAATTCCAAGCCAATGGGAACCTTGATCGTCAACAGGGGTAAGGCTTGCGGATTAGTTGCACTAAATTTTGTCCCATCAGCAAAAACCAGACTGCTGGCTGTACTGGCTACAAATGACCCACTGACATCGAGTTTGGCATTTGCCCCAAAAATAATGCCGTTGGGGTTGATTAAAAATAGGTTAGCTTTTCCCAATACGCCCAAGGTTCCTAAAAGCTGTGAAGGATTTCCGCCTGTAACTCGGCTAATAATGTTCTCAATCCCTGTTGGGTTAGCGAAATATGCGCTTCTTCCTTCGCCAATATTGAATTCCTGAAAGCTATGAAAGAGATTTATACCGCGAATTACTCCGCCATCAACTCTGTCAACTAGCTGATTTTGTGGTGTGACTGTAGAATGTTCACTTCCAAGGGTATTATCTGGGGTAATTTGGGGGATAAATTCAGCTATTGCCTTGTTCTGGACGCCAGTGAATATCTGTGACACGGCCACGCCGAACGCGGTAATCAATATGAAAAAACTTAGTACTCTCAATTTTTAGTACCCACAATCAGCAATATACAACTATCGCCCAAATGAACCAAAAAAATTTGGATCTTTGCATTTTCACAATTTTATTGCCACTAGCAAGTAAAAATACTTCCGTAATATTACGCAAACTTCAATATCAGTAAACCACAAACTTTTAAAAAATAACGTAAGAATAGGGATTTCAGCCCTTGTGAATCAGGAAGCAAACACTATTAGTAGCAATTATAGGAATCATAATTTCTGAAAAAGACTACGAGATAATTGGCACATTTAAATAATTTCCTTTGGCACTTTAGCTCAACTCAATATTCTGACTGCTAATATGGTGTCCATTGTGTGATAACTCCTGTTTTCTGTGAAGTAAAGGATGCTGTTGGCGAAATATTTCTTCACATTGCCAACAAAGGAAGCGCGATGTCTGGAAGATGTTGAATTTTGTCTTAGAAATAGCTTTTTGGGTGATTTAGAGACTGTCAACCAAAAATTTTAGCTCTGCAATCATTTTATCTAAGGCTTTTTGCGCTGTTTTATAACCAGAAGCCTGCCGCCCCAACTTTAATTCAATTGAAGAAGGCATCTATGCTGAGGGCAGAGGGCAGAAGGAACTTTTTCGTTGGGGATTCAGACCCCAACCAATTGTAAGCACCGTATAGACGGTGGGGTTTTATACCCAAGTTCGGTTCGGTCACAGGCAGAGGGAGGAGGCAGTATTCCCTTCTGCCTTCTGCCTCCTGCCCTCTGCCTTTCTTGATAACGGGCATCAGTATCATAAGGAGAGTCAAAATGCTGCCCTGCCGGGGGTAAATCTGCTGCGTTACGCCAACATAATTTACCTGGTTCATCGTCTTTAACATTTGTATAATCTATGTAGTATTGATGCACCCAAGTTTGGCGGAGGATTTCTATTGCTGGTATTTGCCGCAGCCATTGAGGTGTCGTTTCTTGTTCGTATATGGCTATTAATAGCTGCATCCCATCATTACCAATAGTTTCAGCTAATTTATATCGAGCAGTCACCCCTTTGGGTAAACGGTACTCTTCTAACGCACGTCCGTAACGTTCAAACCATTCATGGGAAACCCAAGAGCGCAACCATTCTGGGGCGACTGTAGCAACTGCGTTTAATCCTGCACGCAAAGTTTCGGCTACAGTTTCAAGGCGATTCAAATTACGAATTGCTGCCAATACATGGGTTGAATCGGTGCGCTGTTTTCCTTTCTCTTTAATAATTCCTTTTTCTTTAAATTGCTTTAACAAGATATCTAGTAATTTCTGTTCGGCACTTCCTTTGATTATTCGGACTCTGAACTCCCAGAGTACACTAAAATCAAAGCCTGGATCTGTTAATTCTAGGGAGAGTGCATACTTCCAATCAATTCGGCTGCGAACTGCATAACTAGGCTTGTCTGTCAGTCATGTCCTCGATATATTGCATGACGCAGACCAAAGCTAACCGCCAAGGGCTAAAAGCGGGTTGCCCAAGTGTTGGAAACAGTGCTTCAAAATCTTGGTCATTGTAGAGAGTACCGATTTCATCCCTCATAGTCTTGTAGAGATTGCCTTTTGGGAAAGCGGCACGAGCCACACGCACTGTTTCTTCTGAGATGGGGTCTATGGCTTGCGGTTGAATCACTCAATTCCTCCTTCACCGCAGGTGATGGTAGATGCTTGTTGATTAATATCATCCCATTTTCCTCAACGTCTGCTCGCTTTAGCATTTGTAGGGTTTTCAAATGTAAAGAAATATTTCGCCAACAGCATCCGTACTTGTACAGAAGCAATTATGGATGATCTAGCCGCTCGTAGATGTGCAGCAGTACTGGGGATTCCTGTACGAGGAACATTAGGTATAGTTTTGATAGCAAAGCAACGCGGCAAAATAACAATGGTACGACCAATTATAGAGAATTTACGTTCATCAGGAATGTATCTTTCTGACCGTGTGATCAATCAAGCATTGGCATTAGTTGGCGAGTAGTAAGCGATCGCCTCATCTCCCCTTCCACTGCTAAACTAAAAAACAACCCTTACATCCTGCAAAGGTAGTCTTATGACCTCTGCAACTGACCCATCCACCGCGCTGACCCCGTTTCCAGACCATACGCAGCTACCAGAGTCTGACGGTACATTCGTGAAAAACTTTCAGGAACATCCCCAAAGCATTCTACTAACGGACTCGATTAAACCGATATTGCAAAAACGTCATCCTGATGGGCAATATTGTATTGGTCAAGATAGCGGTATTTACTGGCGGATAACTGACCCCCCAGAAAAAGGCGCAGAAGCACCAGACTGGTTTTATGTAGGAAATGTACCACCTACTCTAGATGGGCAAACACGCAGGTCTTATGTATTATGGCGAGAATTTATTGCCCCATTGATTGCATTAGAATTTGTTTCTGGGGATGGTAGTCAGGAACGAGACAAAACTCCTTGGAAGGGGAAATTTTGGATTTATGAGCAGGTAATTCGTCCTCCCTTCTACGGTATTTATGAAGTGAATAAAGCCAGTGTAGAAGTTTATGAATTAATTGGTGGACAATATCAGTTACTAACAGCAAATGAACGCGGACATTATCCTATACAACCTTTAGGAGTTGAGTTAGGTCTTTGGCAAGGAGTTTATTACAATATGGATTTACCTTGGTTACGCTGGTGGGATTTGCAAGGTAATTTGTTGTTGACTGGCGAGGAAAGAGCCGAACGCTTGACTGCTCAATTGCGATCGCTCGGCATTGAACCAGAAGCCTAATGTTTACCTATTTATTCACATTCAGCAACTGCGAAGTTTCTAACCGACTCATCCACTTCTCTAAATAAACTCGATTATTTTTTTCCTCATTTGGATCTTTAGTATCCAAAGGATGAGGCATCAATCCCAAAATCGTTGCTGTCGTAACACAAAACATCGATTTTTGGAAACTCATGCAAATTTGGACTCGCAAATCATCTTCACCCCGGAGGCTACGACGATATATTTCGTGCAAATATTCTGGGAGATAATGACGCATATCTTGCATCAACAAGGTGGGAGGAATACCCGCGCCGCCGATGGGTAAAGGATCTGCATACAATGCGCCATATTGAAATCGGGTTTGATCTGGGGGAATTTGATATCCTTGGGCGTTGTATGAAACTGTACCGTGAAAAGGAGTTCCCCGGAAGAATACTGCTTCTACATAAGGTATTGCTGTATCTGCTAAGAATGTCAAACCAACACTTTTGGGAATGATTTCATAGACTTCACCCCGAATTTTGACGGCGTAGGTAATTGGGTTTGACGCATTTGCCACTAACGCTGTTTTAATGTGGTTTACAACTTCGGGAATCGATTTAATTTTGCCTTGGTCGTAAAGGTCTGATAAGCTGAGGAACATATCAGCCATAACTCGCCAGAATTGACCTAAACCTGTGTAGTAAGCAGAGACACGCAAGTATTCTCTTAAGAAATCTGGAAATAGTTGGTTAATACCGGGAACTAAGGGATTATTTTTAAACTTTGCAGCGATAACAGCTTGCGCTCTTTCTTTAAATTCTGTTGTATCTAAATACGTATCTAGTCCGCCGCCGCCGTGCCACATCATGGCTTTCATGCAATATTCGGCATATTCAAAATTAATGCGATCGTGCCACCAATGACGGAGTAATTTTTGAAAAGAAACCTCTCCATTAAAGTATTTAAAAAATGGGAAAAATACTAAAAACTGATGTTCAGCAATATAGTTAAGATTATTTGAATAGGCATCTAAAACTACACCATAGCTTTTAAGAATACCAACAACTTCTAATACATTTTCTGGACTATCAGGGAGTAATGCTTCTCCTTGTTGCAGACGTTTAATATACTCAGCTAAAGGATTGTGAGCCGCTTTCTTTTTAATAGTTACCATTACCATCTCTCCAAAAAGTATAGGGATTAGGGCATTGGGCATTGGGCATTGGGTATGGGGCATGGGGCATGGGTACTTACTCCTCTGCTTCTTGTTTCCCTGCCTTTTAAAAAGCCCTAATCCCTAGTCCCCATTGCTTTATCTAAGGACACTGCTAATACAACGTTTTGGCTATTTACCATTGCTGTAATTGTTGGTTCAGTCCAGCGTGCTAACCAAGCGGGTTGAATGCCGAAAATCACAATCAGCACAGCTAAAATTGCAGCCGGGATGCGATCGCTCCAATACACACGTGGTAAGTTAGTAACTTGTGCAGACAAGCGGCCAAAAAAGGCGCGGTCGAGGAGGATTAGGAAGTAAACCGCAGTTAAGCCAGTACCAAGCATTGATAGTAGGGTTTGCACTGGAAAAACTGGGAAACTGCCCCGAAAAATGATGAATTCGGAAATAAACCCAACCATTCCTGGTATCCCTGCGCTAGCCATAACTCCCAAAACCATGAGGCTACCAATTACAGGCATACCCCGTTCTGGGTTCAGCAATCCTTGGAGAACATCTAAATCTCGGCTTCCGGCTTTGTTATACACAACCCCTACCAGCAAAAACAGCATGGCGGAAATCAAACCGTGGCTAATCATCTGCATCACAGCACCCAATACGCTCAAGGGTGTCGCAGCTGCCGTCGCTAACAGCACATAGCCCATGTGTCCAATAGAACTGTATGCTACCATTTTTTTCATATCGGTTTGAGCGATCGCGCAGGATGCACCATACAGTACACTTATCACTGCCCAACTCGCTAACCAAGGAGCCAGATAAGCCCAAGCTTCTGGTAACAAGTTCATGCCAAACCGCAGTAGGCCGTAAGTTCCCAACTTCAACAGCACCCCAGCCAGTAGCAGTGAAATTGGTGTGGAAGCTTCAACGTGAGCATCTGGCAACCAAGTATGGAAGGGAACTAAGGGAATTTTAATCCCGAAACCAATCAAAATCCCCGCTAGTAGTAAAAGCTGTGTCGCTAAAGGTAAAGTCGTAGTGTTTAAAGTTGCTAGTGCAAAGTTAGAGGAACCACTCAGCCAAACCATGCCAAGGAAACTTGCTAAAACCAAGATTCCCGAAACGGCGGTATAAATGAGAAATTTGGTAGCCGCATAACCCCGCTTTTCCCCACCCCAAATAGCTATCAATAGATACAGAGGAATTAGTTCCAATTCGTAAAACAGGACAAATAACAGTAAATCCTGTGCCAGAAAAGCTCCAGTCACCCCAGCGCTTAATAATAGTATCAAAGAATAATAAAATTTAGGACGCTGAAGAGATTCATCGCTGCTGTAGATGGCAATAGAAGTTAACAGTCCATTCAAAACCAGCAGTGGCAAAGATAAACCATCGATTCCCAGGTTATAGTTTAAACCTAAGACATCTACCCAAAGGACAGATTCGGCAAACTGCTGAGTGATTTCCCCTGGATGGAACTGAATTGCTAGTACGATTGTCCACAAGAAAGCGATAGTGGCAAAGACTAAAGCTACCCCACGGGCAAATTTCCCACTGATTACAGAGGGCGAGAAACCAATTAAAGCTGCACCGATTAACGGCACTAGAATTAAAACACTAAGCATAAGCAAGTGGAGAACTGGGAATTGGGAATTGGGAATTGGGAATTGGGAATTGGGAATTGGGAATTGGGAATTGGGAATTGGGAAGAGTTTCCCAATGACAAATGACAAATGACAACCCCCACTAATTAACTTTATTGATGCCAACCTCTTTAAAAAGGCAATTTATCTAGTAAACCCGATGACCAGCCGATGAAGAAAACCAGGACGCTGACAACTGCTAGGATGGTCAACATATAGCCCTGAGATTGGCCAGAAATGCTGTACTTTAAAGTTTGTCCGCCCAGAATTGTCGCAAACCCAACTAAGTTTACTAGACCATCGACTAAATAGCGATCGCTCCAAGCAGAAATTTTAGATAAGAGTGCGACTGCACTCACTACCGTTACGAGATAAAGTCGGTCAATATAAAAATCATAACCTAATAAGTCTTGCACAAATCTCCACGCTAAAAATCTGGATCTTGACCAAGCTTTGTGCAGATAAACTGTAGATCCGACAACTACTCCCAATACTGTAGAAGCAAACAACGCTAATGCTACATACCAATTAATACTTTCCCAATTTGGTAGTAAGTACCATTGCTGTAACATCAAGGGCAAAAGTAAAGTCAAGACTGTAAGAGTCACCATCGGTAAAGCCATTTGCCAAGCAACTTCCGGTGTCCGACGGGTCTTTTGTTGCGGTTTCCCCCAGAAGACTAATCTGAATACTCTAGTTAAGTTCAATGCTGTCAAGCCATTGACTAATAATAAAACCCCAATTACCCAAGGGCTAATATTCACGAAACCGTCAGCCCATGCTAGCATTGCCCAGAAGCCTCCTAGTGGTAGCACTGTCACCATCCCTGCCGAACCGACAATAAAGGCGGTGGTGGTGGCTGGCATCCGCGACCAAAGTCCGCCCATTTCTGTTAGGTCTTGACTTTGGGTAGTTAAGATGACTGAACCGGAACTCATAAATAATAATGCTTTAGCGATCGCATGAGTTAACAGCAACATCAAGGCTACACCCCCTTGCTGTAACCCCACCGCCAAAAATACTAATCCCATGTATGCGCTGGTGGAATGAGATAGCGATCGCTTAATGTCAATTTGAGCTATAGATACTAATGTCGCCCCAATTGCCGTTACCGTACCCATAATTACCAAGGCATTTAAGGCAACTGGCGACAGTGCTAACAATGGCTGAAATTTATACAGTAAATAAGCGCCACCTGCGACTACCAGCGAGTTCCGCATTACCGAAGCCGGGTTTGGCCCTTCCATCGCCTCATCTAACCACAGGTGCAGGGGAAATTGGGCGCATTTCCCTGCCGGGCCAGCAATTAACGCCAACCCCAGCAAGGTTGATGTCACTGGGCTTAAATTAGCTGTTTGCGCCCACTCATATAAATTTGAGAAGTTCAAACTCCCGGCTAAAGTAGAAAGCGTCACCACAGCCATCAGCAGCAACAAGTCTCCTACCCGTTTAGTCCAAAATGCATCTCGCGCCGCCGTCACTACTAGCGGTTGAGCATACCAGAATCCCACCAGCAAATAAGTTGAAAGCGTCAAAACTTCCAAAAGGGCATAGCTGAGAAACAAAGAATCACTGATTGCTAGACCACTCAACGCTGCTTCAAAAAATCCTAGCAGTGCAAAAAAACGCGCTAACGACCAGTCTTTTTCCATGTAACCCAGAGCGTAAACTTGTGCCAGTAAGCTTAAACCTGTAATTAAAACTGTTGCCCCAATACTAACTGGTGACAGTTCCAAGGCAAAAGATAAGTCTAAATCCGCAGCTTTGAACCAATTCACCAGTAAAGTTTCCGGTTCTCTATCCCAGATATTTTTAAATACAAACAGACTATGGACAAAAGCCACAACAGTTGTCAACAAGTTAATGTATGCCGCAGGTCTTGGCCCTGTTCGCTGAATTATTCCTATTCCCCAGGGCAACGTTAAAACTGCACCTAATAAGCTATATAAAGGCACAAACCAACTTGTTGAAAATAGAAATTGATCCATTTAAATTTACCTTGATGACTCAGCCTTTATTTTAAAAAAAATTTTCAAGAACTTTTTATTTAAAAAAATAATTTAGTAAAATATCAATATTTCTTTATTATTGTTTAAACTAAATTATCAAAAGTATTTTTACTTCGCTTTACCCTACTAAACTTCGATAAAATATAACTTTACATACGTAAAAGCATTTACTCGCCTTAACTTTACCTCTGTTTTTACATTTGTATTTCTACTTTGAACAGAGTAATTTATAGGACACATTTGAAAAGATTATATACTTTTCACCTAGTCGTTGTACATACAGCAAAACATTACAAAAGATAGATACAGCAGCCGATCTTCCCTCGTCAGATAGAATTAACCTTGGTTATGAATCTCGTTTTGTAAATGTGATAAAGAAATTATAAAGCATAAGTGGCTGCTCAAGTAATTCAGTAAACTTTAATTGCTCAAAAGCCCGGATAAATATTTGTTAAGTTTTTTAAAACTTTCTTATCATAAACTATTATAGTAATTTATATTGCCAGGAACGCCAAGCTTTCCTATGCTTAATTTGGAAGTGTTTTCTTAGCTATAAGATCAGGCTCTCCCCGTCAAAAATTCAAACGACAGTACAGATTGCATTAATTTTGTAGGAGTTCTGCGATGCCAATTGCAGTTGGAATGATTGAAACGAAGGGCTTTCCAGCAGTTGTAGAAGCTGCTGATGCGATGGTGAAAGCCGCCCGTGTCACCTTAGTAGGGTATGAAAAAATTGGTAGCGCTCGCGTCACCGTGATAGTTCGGGGAGATGTATCGGAAGTGCAAGCTTCTGTAGCTGCTGGGGTTGAAGCCGCGAAAAGAGTATTTGGTGGTGAAGTGTTGTCCACTCACATCATTGCTCGTCCTCACGAGAACCTAGAATACGTCTTGCCAATTCGTTACACCGAAGCTGTGGAACAGTTCCGTACCTAAAAGCTGTTTAAAAAAAGTAATTAACGCTCTTTGCTTTTTTGAGCATCACTTTTGTCCAAGGCTAAAAACAATAAAAAAGGGATTAAAACTAATGTCAATTGCAGTGGGAATGGTTGAAACGCTGGGCTTTCCAGCAGTAGTGGAAGCTGCTGATGCGATGGTGAAAGCTGCTCGTGTAACTCTAGTAGGTTATGAAAAAATCGGCAGTGGTCGAGTTACCGTAATTGTCCGGGGTGACGTTTCAGAAGTGCAAGCTTCTGTAGCCGCAGGTGTTGAATCAGTGAAGCGAGTCAACGGTGGACAAGTGCTGTCTACTCACATCATTGCTCGTCCTCACGAAAACTTAGAATACGTTCTCCCAATTCGTTATACAGAAGATGTAGAGCAATTCCGGGAAAATGTGAACGCAATTCGTCCTTTCGGTAGAAGACCGTAATTTGGAATGCAAGTCGCCAAAGTTCGCGGCACAGTAGTTAGCACCCAAAAAGATCCAAGTCTCAGAGGTGTGAAGCTACTGTTATTACAATTTGTAGATGAAGAAGGAAACATCCTCCCACAATATGAGGTAGCAGCAGATAGTGTGGGAGCAGGTGTAGATGAGTGGGTACTTGTCAGTCGTGGCAGTGTTGCTCGTCAAGTTATTGGCAACGAACAGAGGCCACTAGATGCAGTGGTAGTGGCGATCATAGATACAATTTATGTTGAAGATCGCATGATTTACAGCAAAAAAGATCAATATCGATAGTCAACAGTTAGAAAAGTTAGGAGTTAAGAGCGAGGAGTGAGGAGTTAAAACTCATAACTCATAACTCATAACTCATAACTTAATTTCAGGAGGAATCTCGCAATGGCAGTCCGCAGCACGGCAGCACCCCCAACTCCGTGGTCAAGGAATTTAGCTGAACCCGACATCCATAAAACTGCTTTTGTACATTCATTCTCCAATCTAATTGGGGATGTACGAATAGGTGCAAATGTAATCGTTGCCCCGGGGACTACGATTAGAGCGGATGAAGGCACACCTTTTTATCTTGGTGAAAACACTAATATTCAAGATGGTGTAGTTATTCATGGGTTAGAGCAAGGTCGAGTGATTGGCGATGACCAAGAAAAATACTCAGTATGGGTAGGTAAGAATACTTGCATTACCCACATGGCTCTAATTCACGGGCCAGCTTATGTAGGGGATAATTCCTTCATTGGCTTTCGCTCGACGGTGTTTAATGCCAGGGTAGGCGCAGGTTGCATCGTGATGATGCACGCTTTGATTCAAGACGTAGAAATTCCCCCAGGTAAGTATGTACCTTCGGGAGCGATAATTACTAGCCAGCAGCAAGCTGACCGCTTGCCAGATGTGCAAGATCAAGATAAGGAATTTGCTCATCATGTGGTTGGAATTAATCAGGCGCTACGGGCTGGTTATCTTTGTGCTGCGGATAGCAAATGTATAGCACCCATTCGGGATGAAATTGCTAAATCTTATACAGGTAATGGTATTACTGTTTTAGAGTTGGAAAGGAGTAGTGAAGTGGCGAGCAATAGCTTGGGTGCAGAAACAATAGATCAGTTACGCTATCTATTGGAACAAGGGTATAAGATTGGTACAGAACACGTAGACAAAAGACGGTTCCGCACGGGTTCTTGGACTAGCTGCCAACCAATCGAACCGAGATCCCTCGGTGAAGCGATCGCAGCATTAGAAAGCTGTGTAAGAGACCATAGCGGGGAGTATGTCCGACTATTTGGCATTGACAAAGGTAGACGACGTGTGTTAGAGAACATCATCCAACGCCCGGATGATGATGCCAAACCAGCTACCAGCTTTAAAGCTCCTAATAGTAGTCATAGCAATGGCAGCTACAGCAATGGTAACGGTAACGGTAGCGGCTCTAGCAGTGGCAAAGTCAATGGCGAAACTCTAGACCAAATCCGTCAACTTTTGGCAGGTGGTTACAAAATAGGCGTAGAACACGTAGATGAGCGCCGCTTCCGTACTGGTTCCTGGACTAGCTGTAAGCCAATTGATGCAACTTCCAGCAATCAAGTAATCTCCGCTTTGGAAGAATGTATAGCCAGCCATCCAGGTGAGTATGTGCGTTTAATCGGCATTGATGCCAAAGCTAAACGGCGGGTATTAGAAACCATTATTCAACGTCCAAATGGTCAAGTAGCTACCTCTGGTAGTCAGAAATCATCATTTACTAGCAGTGGAGGATCTGGTACTGCTACGGCAACAGCAACAGCTACCAGTACCCGGTTGAGTACTGAAGTAGTAGACCAACTCCGGCAATTACTGGCTGGCGGCTATAAAATTAGCATTGAACACGTAGACCAACGACGGTTTCGTACTGGTTCGTGGACTAGTACAGGTCATATTCAAGCCTCCTCAGAAAGAGAAGCGATCGCAGCCGTAGAAAAACACCTTGGCGAATTCCAAGGGGAATATGTGCGCTTAATTGGTATTGAACCCAAAGCCAAGCGGCGGGTATTAGAAACGATCATTCAAAGACCATAGCAGTAAGTGGGGAATGGGGCATTGGGCATTGGGCATTGGGCATTGGGCATTAGGCATTAGGCATTAGGCATTAATCAATAATTCGTCTTCCCCTGCCTCCCCTGCTCCCCTTGCCTCCCCTGCCTCCCCTGCCTCCTCTGCCTCCCCCCTCTTCATCCCCATTCCGGCTTCCGAGGTTAAAATTTTCATGTCTGTGCTGTCACTGCGCCTCAGCAATAATTTTGATTCTTACATTAGTGGTGAGGTGACTATTCATCCAAGCGCAGTACTTGCACCTGGGGTCATCCTCCAAGCGGCTGAAAACAGCAAGATCGTCATTGGCCCAGGGGTCTGTATTGGGATGGGAGCAATTCTCCAAGTCCATGAAGGAACTCTAGAGGTAGAAGCAGGGGCAAATCTGGGAGCCGGTTTTTTGATGGTTGGCAAGGGCAAAATTGGAGCAAATGCTTGTATTGGTTCAGCAACAACAGTTTTTAACTATTCAGTTGAACCTGGACAAGTAGTTCCACCTGGTTCGATTTTAGGAGACACTAGTCGGCAGATTGCTCAAACAAATCAGCCGGAACCATCTACAAATAACCCAGCTTCTACAAGTCCGCCACCGCAAAAAGAAGAGGAAAATGGCTCAGGGGGAGTTAAGGAAAAGGTAACTTCCTCAACTAACTTCTCAGCTGCGGCTTTTGTGGATTTCAAACAAAATAAGTCGATTTCTTATTTTAAATCTCCCGCCACTCCAGAAAGCCAGCCTCCCCCTGTAGAGGAAGCACCCAAGGATGTTGAACCCCCCTCGCAAGAACCCGCCCAAGAGTCTATAAAACAGGATTCAGACTCCAATCAGCTAACTACAGAATCCCCTAACGGTTTCGGCACTCAAATTTATGGACAAGGGAGCATACACAGACTGTTGACTACATTGTTTCCCCATAGACAATCCTTGAGCGACCCAAACTCTGACGATTAGTCTGAGTAAGTGTTAATTGTAAGTTGTCGGCTTTATGATTATCTGGGAAAGTTCATAATGGAAACATCTAATCAACGGTCTATGAATACCATCGAGGGAGCGAGTAGTCATGAAACCTTTCAGGACACTGCTTTGGGTTTAGTTTCTACCCGCAGTTTTCCCGCGATCGTTGGAACGGCGGATATGATGCTGAAATCAGCAGGAGTCCATCTAGTTGGGTATGAAAAAATAGGTGGTGGTTATTGTACTGCGATCGTCCGGGGTGGAATTGCTGACGTACGTCTAGCGGTAGAATCTGGTGTCCAAACGGCTGAACAATTTGGTCAGTTGGTTTCTAGCTTAGTAATTCCCCGTCCTTATCCCAACCTAGATATAGTACTTCCCATCACAACCCGTTTTACTAAATTGATGGAAGAGGGCAATTACAGCCGTCTAAGTAATCAAGCAATTGGTTTGGTAGAAACACGAGGATTTCCGGCGATGGTAGGCGCGTGTGATGCCATGCTCAAAGCTGCTGATGTTCATTTAGCAGCCTACGAAAAAATTGGTGGGGGTTTGTGTACAGCTATTATTCGTGGTTCCGTAGCAAATGTGGCGGTAGCAGTGGAAGCGGGAATGTTTGAAGCAGAACGCATTGGAGAATTAAATGCAGTGATGGTAATTCCCCGACCACTAGACGAAATGGAGCAAACCTTACCATTAGCAAGCTGCTGGATAGAAAAACACCAACCTTTAAACTTACCAGTGAATATTAAAGATAAAGAACAAGTTGCTGAAATTGAGGTACTCAGATTACCAGATTTAACCAAGTTACCTACAAAAATTGCCGAAGAATTATGGAATGATGAATGATGATAGATGAATTTGGGAAAATCATCATTCATCGGGAAGAAGTGGAAGGGATCTTACGCTTTTTTTGTTGTTCTGATAATAGCTTCTTAAATCCATAAATAAAATACCTTTATTTTAATAGAAGTAATAGAGTTTTATCTATAATAAAACTCGTAACTTTCTGTAAGTATTACTATCGCAGTTGCAACTGTTCAGTAATACTGATTATATATCGATGAATAGCTATATATAGGAGAAGCACCTTTGAAGCAAGCGACGCTGCACCAGTTAAAGGTATTCGAGGCGGCGGCACGACACAGTAGCTTTACTCGCGCTGCTGAGGAATTGTTTCTCACCCAACCTACCGTTTCTATGCAGATTAAGCAACTTACAAAATCGGTAGGGTTGCCATTATTTGAGCAAGTGGGGAAGCGGTTGTATCTCACCGAGGCAGGACGAGAATTATTTGCCACTTGTCGGCAGATTTTTGAAAATATAGCCCAGTATGAAATGAAGGTGGCAGATTTAAAAGGGCTAAAACAGGGACAATTACGCTTGGCAGTGATTACAACAGCAAAATATTTTATCCCACGTTTGTTAGGGCCGTTTTGCGAACTTTATCCAGGGATTGATATCTCTCTGCAAGTAACGAATCACGAACAAATTTTGGAACGGATGAGTCAGAATCTGGACGACTTATATATTATGAGTCAAGTTCCAGACAATATGGATGTGAATTGCGAAGCATTTTTAGAAAATCCTTTGATAGTCTTTGCACCGATTAATCATCCGTTATCCAAGGAGAAAAATATTCCGATCCAACGCCTGTCAAACCAACCTTTTATTATGCGAGAACCAGGTTCAGGAACTCGTCGTGCCGTCCAAAGCCTATTTGAAGAACAAGGGGTGACAGTAAAAGTCAAGCTAGAGTTGGGAAGTAACGAAGCAATTAAACAAGCGATCGCAGGTGGTTTAGGAATTTCGGTTTTATCTCGTCATACTTTACTATCAGATGTCTCAGACTTTAGCATTTTAGATGTCCAACACTTCCCCATTCAGCGAAATTGGTACATGGTTTACCCCGCAGGGAAGCAGCTATCTATCGTCGCTCGTGCTTATTATGACTATCTCTTGGCTGCTGCAAAGAATTTTGTAGATCAAAATACTGATCCTCCTTATAGTAACCTTGAACCACTTAATGGGTAATTCATAATTACAGCACTTTGGAAGTAATACCAGTTCTTTATGAAGATGCACATAATAAGTCCCCCCAACACATCGGGGGGACGGCGTAGCCGGGGGGTAAATATATGCAGCTTCACAAAGAAACGGTATAATTTAGGTACAAAATACAGGACTCAATACTGTTCGGTTAAGGCAAGAGACGCGATAAATCGCCTTCTCTACTGAGTATTTTTTATCCGAACCGTTTTAGGACGACAGGGGCTTCCCCAACAAACCTGTCCAGAAGGCATACTAGTTAAAACAGTACTACGAGCGCCAATCACAGCATTAGCACCGATTTGCACTCCCGGCCCTATGAAACAATCTGCTGCTAGCCATGCTCCATTATTAATAGTGATACTTGCTGTTTTCAACCCAAAGGCAGGGTCTTGAATATCATGACTACCAGTACAGAGGTAACTTTTTTGAGAAACTACACAGTGTTCACCAATGTTAACCCGATCGAGGCTGTATAAAACTACGTTATCTCCAATCCAACTATAGTTGCCAATGGTAACTTTCCAAGGATAGGTAAAGCGGGCGGTAGGTCGAATTAATACGCCTTTGCCGATATTAGCGCCAAATAGTCGTAGTAGAGCGCAACGGAGAATATTTAATGGTTGAGGAGTGAGGGGAAAAGCGATCGCTTGTACAAGCCACCATAATAAAACATACCAACTTGGCCGTCCCCGATCAAACCAAGATTGGTCATATTTGCGTAAATCTACGAAAGGTTGGTCATTAGTCATTCGATTTTGGATTTTAGATTTTAGATTTTAGATTTTAGATTTTAAATTTTTCCTTCAATCCAAAATTCAAAATCTAAAATTGGCAGAGTTATGAGTCAATGGTCAATAGCTTTACCTCTGCTTCTCTACTCCCCTGCTTCCCTGCTTCTTCCTTTGGGGTAGTTGCAGTATTCAAGTGACCACCACAGTTGCGTAATTCGTAAAGTTTAACGCCAATTTGATATTCATATTGACTCAGCAAGCGTGCATAGATATATCCAGCTTTGCCATCCAAAAAACCGCGTTGAATTATATAAAATAAAACAAACCGTAAAAAGGGTTTAAATGGCAGGTGTACCCATACTTTTTTCAAAAAGCGCTTGCGTTGCACTGCATCACCAAATAGATTCGCGTCGATAGTGCCACTATCATCTTTACCTGTAAGAATATTAAAATAAACGCTGGCTTCCCAGTTGGAATAGCGGTTGTGTCGTTCTAGCCAGTGATAAAGGTCGCGGAAGTCTTCGTGGAGCATATCATTTTTGAGATACCCAACTTTGCCTTGCAAAATCACATGCTCGTGAACTTCATTATCTCCAGTATTGGGAATATCTTCTGTATGCAGGTTTTCGTAGCGACCTTTTTTATGTTGAAATAAACGGAGATTCCAATCGGGATATTTCCCACCATAGCGAATCCATTTTCCTAAGAAAAATACGCGACGGTTGAGATAATAACCGATATATTCATCATGTTGAATTGCTTGGTCAATTTCTTCCCAAAGTTCAGGGGTGATCCGCTCATCGCAATCTACAATTAGCACCCATTGGTTACGGAAAGGAAGATTATCTAAAGACCAATTTTTCTTTTTAGGCCAGCGTCCATTGAAGTCGAATTGTACGACATTGACACCGTGACTTTTTGCAATTTCAATGCTGTTATCGGTACTTTGAGAATCTACTACAAATATTTCATCGGCTCTGCTGAGGCTAGCGAGACAGGCTGGTAAGTTGGCTTGTTCGTTTTTTGCCGGAATTAGTACAGAAACTGGTATTTTAGATGACATATCACTATAAATTAAGTTATTGGTTATTTCTTATTTGATGTGAATAAAAGACCTTGAATAGCAGCATTTAAGTAACCAATCTGACCGTAAGCATATACAAGTTTGTCAAACCGTTCTGCTGGATCAGAAAAATATTGCAATGCTTTATACAAGCCGCGCACAAATCGTTCGCTACCTCCCTGCAATTGAGCGATTCCAGCTTTTCCGGCGAGTTGTTCTCGATAGCATTCACTGATACCTTGCCACCAACCCCGATTTAAAAACCAGGAGCGTTGGAGGCGTTCTGGTGAAACATTGTGAGCAACCAGCGCTTCGGGAAGATAAGCAACTTGCCAAGCACGCTGTAGAGCAAATTCGGTCATTTGCAGTTCTTCATTTGACAATAGATTTTTCCCCACTCGACCGAGATGAGGATCAAAACCGCCAATTTCTTCTAGGAAACTGCGGCGGATGGAGTAATTTAAGCCTCTGGGTGTTAAGCCAGGTTGCTCGATGTAGATGTTGTTATCACCCAAGTCGTATGCACCCAGATTTGCAGCTAGCCCTGGAGAGAGCCATTTTGGTTGTATAATTCCTGGGGGCCATAAGAGAGTGACTTTGCCACCTGCGATCGCTAGTTTAGAATTATTGTAATAGGCAAAATATAAAACTTGTAGCCAGCCAGGACTAGCAACAGCATCGTCATCCAGATAAGCAAGAATATCACCACTAGCTACTTTTGCACCCGTGTTGCGGGCGACAGATAAACCAATGGTGGGTTCAAATACATACTTCAGGCGCGGATTGTGGGCCCTTTGTTCTACAACCTCACGGGTGCGATCGCTAGACCCATTATCAACGACTACAATTTCAAAGTCAGCAGTAAAATCCTGCGCTAAAAGACTATCAATTGCAGCCCCTAAATAGGTATCTCGATTGTGGGTACAGATGATAGCAGAGATTTGGGGATCTGGCATAGATTTAATTTTGGATTTGAGATTTGGGATTTTAGATAAAAATCTTAAATCCAACGCACACCTCCTGAGAGTTAATCTAAACCAAAAGTTACCGACCCACCAACCGAGTTTATTCGGAAATAATCTTTAAAACTTCACGTTTGTTGAATATGACTGTGTAAAACTACAAGTGTTTGGGCTAGTTGACTGAGGCGGGTTTCTAAAGATTGTTTGCGCCCCAACAGTTGACGTAACTTTTGATAACGGGCGATCGCCATACTAACATTAGGAACCTGATCCGCCGGACATGGGCGTGACCAGACTTTACCAGCATCATCTACACCACAGAGGCGGTAGCCATTAATAGATGATTTATATGATACCTTCCCACCACTAGCACAAATTTCTTCTACGTAGTTCATCAGGCGATCGACTTCTGCATGGCGCAGTGTTGCCGTTCCTCCTGGTTCTGGTTCGGTGGGATTGGATTCTAACCAGCCATTGACAATTGGGCCTTCTAAGTAAAGATCCTGAATTTGGTTCAAAATATTTTGCAGTTCTATTTGCCAACCAGCGACGGTTTCTTGAATTTCTTGTAATAGATTCATCGCTAATCCGGGATTTGCCCCGTGGCGATGGCTACTAAAGGTCGGAGTTTTTAACTTGGGTAGGCTGGGTGTTCTGCTACCATTCTCTTGTGTTTGAAAGGTCTGCACAGAGTCGTGGTGAGGAAAGAAATTTTGTTCAGGAGGATAATCACTCTCAGTATTTCCACTCAAGTCAACTGTTTGTTCTTCCTGAGAGGATGCAGTTTGTGTACTTTCTGTGGATTCGTTGGCTCCGACGCTGATTCTAAAGGAGAAAGGCCGTTTTGTGGTCGAATCACCTACTTCAGCAGCAGAGGCAGTGCCGCGATTCCCTAAATCGTGTAGAGTTGCTTCAATGCGTTTTAAACCTGCGTTCATAAAGACATCCTAAATTTTGCTGTCCCCAATGGTGTTGAATAATCAAAAATGGGGTTGTTGGGGTTCTTGGCTTTTGCCAGTTGTGATATCAATGGCGCTGGTGCTAATTTTATCCCTTAAAAGTTATTTCAAGCCAAAAATCTTACCTATGAACTAAAAACTGTGGTGATAAATTACAACTAGCTACTTATTGTTAAGATACTCAGGAAACAACTTTGGGTAAAGTCATCTTAGTAACAGGGCCAGCACGATCTGGTAAAAGTGAATGGGCGGAAACTCTGGCGATGCAGTCAGGAAAAGCAATTATTTACGTAGCAACAGCCACTGATAACCTAGACGATCGGGAGTGGCATCAACGCATTTTAGAACACCAACAACGTCGTCCCTCAGACTGGGTAACTCTATCTGTACCCGTGGAACTGTCTGCTACCCTTGCTGATGCCAAACCCCATACCTGCCTTTTAATTGATTCTTTAGGAACTTGGGTTGCTAATCTATTAGAAGAGGATAAATCTAGCTGGGAAAATATTCTTGCAGAGCTATTAGAGACAGTGGATCTCGTTGCTGCTGATATGGTGTTTGTAGCAGAAGAAGTGGGTTGGAGTGTAGTACCAGCTTATCCCCTTGGGAGAACGTTCCGCGATCGCCTGGGTTCTTTGGTTCGCCAGCTAGCTACACTTAGTGAAACTGTTTATTTAGTTACTGGTGGTTATGTTCTCAATCTCAGCGTCCTTGGTTCACCATTGCCCAACAGAGAAGTCACGAATCAAGATTTTTAATCCCAAATCTAAAATCTAAAATCTAAAATTGTCTTATGGCAACTAAACAACAAGTTAGAGGATACCTTGCCTACTGGTTTCAGTTAGGCAAGAAAGTAATTACGGGCAACGGTAAGGCAAGCATTTTGCCGCTATCGGTGCTAAATGGCGATCGCTATAGTGAAGAATTTGAAGAGTGCTGGCAAAAAATTATTTCCCCAGAATCAGGTGATTGTCACTTAGAGGGTACACAAGAAACAATTGCTGAACTGTTAACACCAGCATGGGATCTCGTGCCTTGTGGTCGTTGCAGTATGCCAGTAGCCGCTCGAAATGTCGGGATGCCAGCATTGTTATGTCCTTGCAATAGCTTACCCAACTGGCCTAATACAGAATTGCCAGCACCGCGAGAGCCAATAAAAACTCAAGAGCAACTCAAAACAATTTGCGATCGGCTTGTAGACAATATTGCATAAATAAAGAATATTAAATGATTTATTTCTTGGAAGTTCCTTAGTTTACTTTAGTGGTTGAGAATTTGGCGTTGGACAAGTTTTATTTGTAAAATCACACTGATAAATATAAGGTTCTTGCCAACTTAAGGGAATTTCTAATAAGTCTCGTGTTCCTGTCATGCCTTGTCCAATGAATAGTAATAAAGCAATGCAGTTTAAAATTGTGTGGACTGTACGCCAAAGATTGGACTTATCTTGATAAATATCTTGAACAATCGCTAATGAAAAAATCATCAGCATTGCTGCGGTAATGCCAATATAATAATGTGACCAATACCACTCATTAGAGAGACGATATACTCCATCCTGACAACCGATAATTACTAAACCTGCACCAGTTAAAGTTGCAAAAACTCCCCGCCACAATCGCTGTCTTGCCCGATAGAGAAATACTAATGAGGCGATAGTTGCAGCAAATATTAACAGGATAAAAACAACTTGAAAAGGCGCTTTATTCCACAATTCATTTTTGATAATATTTTTGCCAATCGGGTAGCTTAAGCCGATTAAAGTTAATCCGACAACTGCACTTGTTAGTCTTTCGCCTAACTGCTTATGTTCTGTGCCCACCACGGGGGGAATTTTGCTCTTATTCCCAGCTAAAATTTGCAATCTGCGTTGGCGTGTTTGCCAAGCAAAATTAATCACTGTACCAATAAGTGGAAATACGAATATGACTGCGATCGCTGGATGTAAAAGACCAAGAAAATCTGTTAGTTGCATACAACACCTTTTAATGAATCATTAAATTCATCTCAAAGGACAATTTAAAGCATCGTAGTACCACTTAAATTAATTTCAGATGAGAATCTGTTTAAGATTAATTTCTATGATTTTCAGGTTATTTTAATAAACCTAATAAATATAGGAATCATATTTTATTTTTGAACAAAATTATGTATTGTAATGAACGAGATTTTTCTAACTTCCAGAGCAAGTAATTATTGTCACTATATACAACAAATGTTTTATATTTGTAACTTGTTTCTATTTGCTTGCGCCAAATATCTGAAGGATTTAGTAAAAAAATATCTGTGAATTCATCAGGAATATTGGGAATAGTTTGGCCTTTTATTAATTGAAACTGCACTTTTGACTGCAAAAGATAGCTGAGAGAAAAGATGTTGCCATAATTAATACCCAAATCATCACTAATCAAAAGTGGATGAGTAGCCTGATTGATAATTTTCGCAATTTGGGGATTACCATAGCTAATAACCTTACTCCACCAAGTTTCTGCCTGAGAATTCACTCCATAAGAAACTAGCCCACAAATAATAATTAGTCCCATGATTGTTTGCCCGATTCTCCGGCGGATAAGACTCTCATTATTTAGTTGCGTAGCTATTAGGTAAGTAACAGCTAATTGAATGCCCAAATAAGAAGGCAATAAATAGCGCTCTGAAAGTGAGCGGATACCCCCAAAAATTAAATCTGGTAACACTAAAGGTAACGCCGGAATCACAATTAACGTTACAATAAAAAACCATATTTTATAGTTAGTTCTTTGACAAAGAAAATAAATAGAATATCCAATAAAACTTAAAAATATTGGCGTAATTATATAGCTAAAGGTATTTTCAAAACCAAAGTTTAAATCAATAAAAATCCGGCTCAACTGTAAAAGCCAAGATTTAATTAAAATCTCTAGAGGAAACTGCATTTTTGCCCAATCTGTTGAACTAGCAAATTGCAAAGAGTTATCGATTAGAACCAGTATCCAAGGTGTAAAAGCTAAAAACCCTGCTAGAGATGCGAATAAATAAGCTTTCACTGTCCCCGTCAACCTAAATTTTGCAGTAGCGATTACATAAATTCCATGAGCAATTGCGACAAATCCACTCAACAAAAATGTATAAAAAGTGAGTGCCAAAGTTACGGTGTATATTCCCCAATTTAAGATGTGTGCTTTACCCTTAGATTCTAGCCGTAATGCTCGTAACAATGAGGCGCTGCATAGCAATATAGTCACAATCCAGAGAATATATTCTCGTGCTTCTTGGGCGTATACTAGATGAATAGGGGAGATTGCCATAAGTGCGATCGCAACCTCCGATACCCATACTGATGCTTTAAATAATTCTCGACATAACCAATAAATACTGGGAAAAATCAACAAGCTGATAAAGGCAGATAAACTTCTAATTACCGTCACCGAATTGCCAAAGATTCCCACCCAAAACCGAGCAATTAGATAATACAATGGTGGATGCTGTGGATCTTCTGTTTCCAAAGAGTTGATTGTGTCAATTAAGCCTTTTTCTATATTGGAAATTTGGAATTTGGCAAAACTTTCTTTTGTAATTATGCGACCATTAAATATTTGCTGCCTGACTTCATTTGCCGTATAACCAGAAATCCGCAAGGAAGTAAAAGTCTCATCATGCCAGTAAACTTTACGGTCAAGGTTAAAAAAGCGAAAGAATATACCCACCAGCAACAGAACGACAATGAGAAACCGCAACCTATTTAGAGTAAGTTTGAGATGCGACATAATTAAACTTTATAATAACTTGTTGCAGTGTTCAGATCGCCGCCTTCTTTAACAAATCGGCGATCTAACTTTCCCCGAATGATTTAGGACTACTATAGGATTACTATCTGATTTCTGAAAAAATCTAAGTGTTTGTAGAGTGTGTTAGACGGAACGTCGTAACGCACCAAAGCCTTACAAATGGTGCGTTACAGATTTCATCCTAACGCACCCCACAGTAACTACTTTTATTCAGAAATAAAATATGATTCCTATATATAAGACTTACGCATTGACAGGAAAAACCAAGTATAGATGATTGGAAAAACCAGATCCATCGTAGGGGCAATTCATGAATTGACCCTACGATGCGGGTCTATTTACCATCAATGAAAAACCTGAAACAGTTGTTTATATTAATGCACATCATAAGTTATTTGGAAAGTGCGTAAGTCCTAATATATTAGGTTTACTCTGCGCTTCTGCGTTTAGTCAATTTCCAGACCGAATAATATTTATCACTATAAACAATATCTGTATTTGATTTATATTTTGTTTCTATTGTTTCGCGCCAAGTATCTGAAGGATTGAATAAAAATACATCAGTATAACCATTAGGAATTTTAGGAGTTTTTTGGTTATTCACCAGCAAAAATCGTACTTTTGGTTCCAAAAGATAGCTCAGAGAAAAGATATTCCCATAGTTATTGTTCAAAGCATCACTAATCAAAAGTGGATGAGCAGCCTGATTGATGATTTGGGCTACTTGTGGATGATCATAGCTTATACCCTTATTCCACCAAGTTTCTGCCTGAGAACTCACTTTACAAGAAATCAGACCACAAATAATTACTAATGCCAGAATTATGTGCCAAATGCTCCGCCGTGACACGCTAGCATTAGCTAATTGTGTAGCTAGTAGATAAGCAATAGTAACTTGTATTCCTAAATAAGATGGGATAAAGTATGCTTCAGTAGATGATTGGATGCCCCCAGCAATTAAACCTGGTACTATTAGGGGTAGTGCTGGTACTACAATCAATGCCATCAGAAAAAACCAGATTTTATAATTAGTTGTTTGGCAAAGAAAATAAATTGAATATCCTACTAAAATTAAAAAAATTGGGATAATTGAATTACCTAGATAATTATCTGATCTCAGGTCTACATCAAAAAAAATTCGGCTTAATTGCATCAACAAAAATGGAACTATAGGCATCAAAGATGACTGCGTTGTTGTCTTATCTGCTGAAATCAGAAATTGAAAAAAGTCACCGATTACAACTGTTATCCAAGGCATGAAGGCTAAAAAACCTACCAGTGATGCTAGTAGATAAGTTTTGACAGTTTTAGTCAACTGAAATTTAGCCGTGACGATCGCATAAATTCCGTGAGCAACTGCAACAAATGCACTCCAAAGAAATATATAAAGACTGATAGCTAAAGTTACTGCATAAATGCTCCAGATGGCAAATAAATCTGGTCGCTGTCGTTCTTTCAGTAGCTCATCTTCCAGGCGCATTGCTCGCAGCAGAGATGCACTTGATAGCAATATAGTGACCAACCAGAGAATATATTCTTGTGCTTCTTGGGCGTATACTAGCTGAATTGGAGAAATTGCCACGAGTGCGATCGCTACACTCGGAACTGATAATGGTACATTAAATAATTCTCGACATAGCCAATAAACACAAGGAAAAACCAGCAAACTGATGCAAGCAGATAAACTTCTAATCGCTGTCACCGAATTACCAAAGATTTGCATCCAGAATCTGGCTATTATGTAATAAAGCGGTGGATGGTAAGAATCTTCTTTAGCCAAAGTCATAATTGTGTCATTTAAGTTTTTCTCTGGATTTGCACCTTGAAACTGGGCAAAACTTTCTCCAGCAATGACACGATTATTAAAAATTTGCTTTTTTACTTCAGTTATTGTGTAACCAGAAATTCGCAATGAGGTGTAAGTTTCGTCATGGGAGTAAACTTTGCCATCAAGGTTAAAAAACCGAAATGATATTCCCATCAACAATAAGAAAATAATTAAATATCGCAACCAACTCGGAGCAAATTTGAGATGGCGCATAAGTAGGTTTCCCAATGAAATGTCTAAAATAATTGCGATCGCTATGAATTATGTAGAGTAAAATATCAGAAATGTTCCTATTGTTTCTGTACCTATAACTCAGATTTGTTGGTGCAAAAGAGAATTCTGACAAAATTTGTTAACGCCATCTTGCAAAGTCTTTGGTATTAGACATAGTTAGAAAATCAATAGTCTTAAACTGAGTATCAATAGCTGGAACACTACATATTTTAGCTCCAATATTCAAGTATGCTTGCAAAATTTTAGGAATTTCAACATAGGATAAATCTGGACATTTTTGAGGCAATTCTAGACAAGATTGTGAATTTGGATAAACCAAAATACTCGGATGCATCAAGCCATTTTGTCGAAAATAATCATAAGTACAAGTAGCTTGCCGAGGACATTGTGTTAGTAATGATGCACAGCCAAAAAAATATTGGTTTTTACTCCAGATCAGATAATTTGCCAGCCCTTCCCAGAGTAGTAAAAGTGCCTGAATATTGCGATATTCTTTAGCTATACATGCACGGCCAACTTCTACTGATGTCTGAAGCACAGAATTAGGAATTGCATTAAGATTAAATATATCAGCAGCATCAAAGCCTAGTCTTTGAGAAGCCATTGTATAGGTTTGCATCCGATAAGTTCCAATTGTTTTACCCGTTTGTTTAGAGATAAGGATTAAATGATGGCAAACGGCATCAAACTTATCTATATCCATCTGGGTAAAATTAGAAGTGGAGAATCCTAAACCTAGTTCCAGATTAAAAACTTCAAAACGCAACCGAAAAATTGATTCTAATTCTTCTTCAGTTGAAGCCAGCCGGAGGATATATTTTTCAGTTTGAATAACGGGAAAATCTTCAAGAGAGGAAAGAGGATTTAGTGGGTAATTGATATTGCATCCAGAAACTTCCATCGATCTTCCTACTTAGATTAGCGAACATATCCTGCTAGAATTTAGGCACTATGCAAATAGCTCACATTATGCATTAATGTGTCGAAGTGTGATTGAGACGGTTTTTGATAAAATAACCTCTAGAGAGTTTTCTTACTATCTTGTATTAGAGGTAGAGTGCTTTTATTATGGACATTAATTCCAAAAAAATCTGGCAATAAGATACAAAATTTTCCTTTGATCTACGCTATAAATGCAAGTTATACTAATTCACACAAACCCGGATGTATATAAGTTTTTACTAGTGGCACAACAATTACTGGTGTCAAGTTAAGCCCTTGCGAAGCTCATTAGCGCGTCACTTGCTTCTCTCTTCTCCCAAAGGGTGAGGCTAGTAGTCTATCAAGTCAATAATGCTTACGTAAACCAAGTTTTAGAATCTTTCTCTCTTTTTCTCTGTGTCGCGCCAGTTGCTTCAAGTCGGGGAACCCGCCCAACGCACTGGCTTCTCTGTGCCTCTGCGGTTCGTTCTTTTACCCTTCAAAGTTGGCTTGGTAGACTACTAGCGCCAAGGGAGAAGCAACTGACGTGCGGTTTATAACCGCCCATTTCGCTTTTTTTTAGAGTGAATATCAAGTTTGACAGCTTGTCTTTTGACATAGAGCGCAACTTTACTTAGAGTTCCGCACTAGAGGAGGACTGAGTACTGATGAAAGAGGAAGAAAAAATTTATTCTTAATTCTTCAAAATTCTGACACTCAGGACTCATTACTCAGAACTCAGGACTTTTTTTATGGTAGATTTGTTGCTGATCTCAATCCTGGGGTTCCTGGGGAGTTTTGGGCACTGCTTTGGGATGTGTGGCCCCCTAACAGTAGCCTTTTCCCTGTCTCATCAACCGAAAGGAACATCAGAAAAGTCTGGCATCTGGCGACAGCAATTAAAATTTCATCTTTTGCTAAACCTGGGGCGGATGTTGAGCTATGCTCTCGTCGGTGCTGGCATTGGGGCATTAGGTTCAGTATTGCTGCAAGGTGGACAACTAGCGGGTGTTGGTAGCGATTTTCGGCGCTGGATGGCAATTTTAACTGGCTTGATGCTGATTTGGTTTGGTTTAGGACAAATAAAACCCGATTTTTTGCCGCGCATTCCTGTGTTACATCCTTTATTGCAAGGTAGCTTACATGATCGCCTCAGCACAGGAATGGTTAAGCTTTCCTTTAAAACAAAATGGTGGACACCAATGCTTTTGGGGATGACTTGGGGTTTAATGCCCTGTGGTTTCCTCTATGCTGCCCAAATAAAAGCCGCTGAAACTGGCAATTTATTAATGGGTGGGGCAACTATGTTGGCTTTTGGACTAGGAACCCTGCCCACGATGCTAGGTGTGGGTGTCTCCACATCGTTGGTAAGCAAAGACAGACGCAGTCAGTTATTTCGATTAGGTGGTTGGGTAACACTCACCATTGGCGCTATCACCTTGCTACGAACTGGTGACACAATGGTAGATTACACTGGGCACGCCGCTTTGTTTTGCTTAATTTTGGCGTTAATTGCGCGTCCCATTAGTGGGTTGTGGGCATCGCCATTGCGTTATCGCCGCGCCTTGGGGGTGGGAGCTTTTGTGCTTTCTGTAGTTCACACCGCCCACATGATAGAACACTCATTGCAATGGAATTTTGCTGCCTTTGATTTTATGCCGCCAGAATTCCAGTTGGGTATGGCTGCGGGTGCTGTAGCATTAATATTAATGTCCCCCGCCGCTTTCACAAGTTGGGAATCTTTGCAGAAATCTTTGGGCAAGCGTTGGCGACAGATTCATCTATTGGGTGTGCCAGCTTTGCTCTTGAGTGTTATTCATACTGTGTTGATTGGTTCCCATTATTTGGGTTCCTTACAATCAGCTTGGGGAAATAAATTAGCGGTAGTACTGATAGCAATTATTACTCTCGGTGTCTTGCTAGTGCGTTCGCGCTTTTTTTGGTCAAAGTTAGCCGTAGAAAAGTTTTATGTTCCCCCAACCAAATCGCGGTAAATCATCCTTGTTTTCTGGCTTCATCCCCAGGAGTCAAAAACAGAGGCATTATTTACTTAAAGGCATTTTCTGGCAAAATAAAGGAAAAATAAAGTATTTATTTTTCCTGAGTTGCTTAGTTATTTCAATAACTAATTTTTACCCCGCGTCTGCTCATAAAGTGGAAGTAGCTGGAAATGTCGGTGGTACTTTCCACATTGAACCAAATGATACTCCCCAGGCTGGAGAACCCGCCAAAGCCTGGTTTGCTCTTACCCGCAGAGGTGGAAAGGTGATTCCTCTGGCACAGTGTGATTGTCAGTTGGCTGTGTATGCCGAACCTTATGCAGCCGGAGAGCCACCACTCCTAGAACCACAGTTAGAGGCTGTGGCTGCTGAACGCTATCAAGGCATTCCAGGGGCAAATATTACCTTTCCCAAGCCAGGAATTTATGAGTTGCAACTAAATGGCAAACCAATCTCTGGGGCAAGATTCAAACCCTTTCAGTTCAAATTTGAAGTTACTGTGGTAGGTGGCTCTACACAAAATACACAAAATGAGCGAGATGTCAATGGTAATTTAGTAGAGGGTGAATCTCAGAAATTACCAATTTGGGCGATCGCACTTCCCATCTTTGGATTTATCGGCATCTTAGTTGTCGTACTGCGAAGCATGAGGAATGGACAGTAGGTAGAGACGCGATTAATCGCGTCTGTTGCGGAGTAGGGAGACATTTTTTGTGTCTCCCTTTTTGTGAGTCAGTTCACCAAATTGTTTGCAGATGAGGGTAATTCAGAATTTTCGCATCGCAAGTTACCAGAGGAATTTCATATCGCCTCGCGATCGCAACTAAACCTCATCTATGTTGAGAACCATAGTTTTTGCCCTCACCCTAAATCCCTCTCCCTTCTTGGGAGAGGGACTTTTTTCCGACTCCCCTTCTCCCAAATTTGGGAGAAGGGGCTGGGTGATAAGGGTTTTTTCTTTTCATACGGAAAGAACTACAGTTTTCAAGATGGATGCGGTTTAGAATTCTGTCTGCTAGATATTTTATGAGTGGGTGGAAAGGGATAGCTATCGCCGACTTGGGGCATTGAGAACTCTTCCCCATTCCCTTGAGGAATGGAGTTTTTTATCGGTGTCGCTTTTGATGCCACTGCCAGCTATGAGCGACAATATCCTCAATGGATGGATACTGAGGTTGCCAGCCTAAAATTGTTTTGGCTTTCTCGCTAGTGCCAATGAGAATTGGGGGATCTCCTGGGCGGCGATCGCGTTCTTCTACTGGTATCGAAACTCCTGTCACCTGTTCGGCAGCTGCAATTACTTCTCTGACAGAGAAGCCGCTACCATTGCCTAAATTAAAAGCTTCACTATCGCCACCTTTTAATAAATATTCCAATCCCAAAATATGGGCATCTGCTAAGTCATTAACATGAATATAATCACGAATACAAGTACCATCAGGCGTGGGGTAATCTGTGCCAAAAATTGAGATGGATTTTCGTTTGCCTAAAGCTGTCATCAACACCAAGGGAATCAAATGGGTTTCTGGGTTGTGATCCTCGCCCAGTAACCCATTGGGATTAGCACCAGCAGCATT
Organism: Nostoc sp. KVJ3; assembly: GCF_026127265.1. Taxonomy (GTDB): domain Bacteria; phylum Cyanobacteriota; class Cyanobacteriia; order Cyanobacteriales; family Nostocaceae; genus Nostoc. The sequence goes on along the minus strand of NZ_WWFG01000001.1, from coordinate 822,477 downwards.
AAAATAGCGGAAACGCACTGATTGAAAACCGTAAGCAAGATCAAAATCAGAAAGAATCCGCTCTACCATTAGCTTTGTAGCGCCATAAGGATTAATCGGATTTTGGGGATGGTTTTCTGGAATGGGTACAAATTCTGGAACTCCGTAAGTAGCACAAGTAGAAGAAAAGACAAATTTCTTTACAGATGCCGTTAGCATCGCTTCTAACAGCGTGAAAGTACCAAGGACGTTATTGCGATAATATTTAGCCGGGTCAGTTACCGATTCTCCTACGTAGGCGTAGGCAGAAAAGTGCATTACAGCAGCAATATCGTGGGTTTTAAATAAGCGATCTAGCAAGGCGCGATCGCCTGTATCCCCTACTATCAATTCTACCTGTAAAATCTTTTCTACCAGGTCACGATGCCCATAGACCAGATTATCAAGGATGATAACGTTATAACCCGCTTGCTTCAAAGCAAGTACCGTATGAGAACCAATATATCCAGCTCCCCCCGTTACCAAAATGGTAGGCTTTTCAGACGACATAGTTTTTCCTTTTAAGTGGATTACTCAATTAATTTAGTTTACCGGTGCCACATTACTCTTCTGGAAAATTATAAATAATAGACGCAGTGTTAAAATTTTGAACTAAAATCACTACGACGGTAGTCTTTGGGTGTGAGGTTTGAGGTATTTTAAGTCAAACATGACAATAAAATAAATCCATTTCCCGAAAGCTCTAGGTTGACCCTTACGGGTGACGCTCCTAGCGTCGCTACAGCTAAGAAGTCACCAGTTGTTTTATCCAGGGAAACCATACATGGCAGTTCCTTCTGGGAAGCCACTTCTTTTGTTCGCAGAAAAAGTGGCATTTAAATCCCTAGCAAGGCGGATTTTCTTACCACCACACACACTGGCTCACCGCACCAGAAAATTTGAGAGTTAATCTATGTTTCTATTGCTAAGCCGGGTACTGCTGTGGCTGCTGATTGGCACTATCGTATATTCTTTGTTCCAGCGATTTTATCCCTCTGGAAGTTTTGTAGGGCGATTAATTTTAGTCGTTATCTTGGTAATTGTAGCCCTATCATTTCTTAACCCCAGTGAACCCGCTGTGGCCTCGTTGTGGAGGATGCTGTCTTTTCCACTCAAGCCTCTAGGAGCCTCTGTTCTCCTGATGATTTTGGCAGCTCAAAAAATCAAAGGAGGCGGAATAGAGAAACCAGGAGGATATTTGATCGGTTGGGCATTGACAATTTTGCTGTTGGCAAGTACGCCAGCAGTCGCCTATTTCCTTTATCGGGCACCTCTAGGAGCTATGGCAGGTGAAACCCATGTAGCAACTGCTACACCAACATCTGGGACGCTAGTGGCATTAGGGCAACCAACTACTACAGCAAACATCTCAGATATCACGGGGGATAGTATTCTTTCTTATAATCTGAGAGTGCCGCCCTACCTATTACAAGGAAATCCTCAAGATATTCGCAGCCGAGGTTTACGACTTGAAGACTTTGTACCGAATTCGGAAACGTTGCAATTAACAACAAGAACTTGGGAAAGTTATCTCGTTGAAATTTACAGATTTTTACGTGTTCAACGGTAATTAGGACTTACGCAAAACTTGAGCCGAAAAGAAAGATTTCAGGTAGAGGCAATTCATGAATTGCCCCTACCGCTTGTAATTTTGCGTAAATCCTAAAAGTAAAAGAGAATTAAATTTTGGCTCCTGACTCCCGAATTCTTTGTTGTTAATTTACAAGCGATATTTCCTGTACATAGCTGTCTGCTTTAACTAGCAGTTAATCTAGGATGATAAAATTGCAAAATTGCTTTAATGGCAAAATCTCGACGAATCGCTAAACTCAGCGCTTACCTCCGACCTTATTGGCGGGATGTGTCTTTAGGAATTCTTGCTTTGTTGTCTGTCAATGCACTGGGCGTTTATATCCCTTTGTGGATTCGTGCTGGTGTTGACAAACTCTCGACAACCCTCAACTATCAAATACTACATTACGTAGTAATTATTGTCTTACTCAGTTCGGCGATGTGGCTAATGCGGATGGCATCACGCATTTGGCTATTTGGGGTGGGTCGCCAAGTGGAATTTGACCTGAAACAACGGATTTTTGAACACTTACTCAAGCTGGAACCGGGTTATTTTGCCAGTAATACTGCTGGCGATTTGATTAATCGGGCTACCAGTGATGTAGACAATATCAAGCGGTTATTGGGTTTTGTAGTCTTGAGTTTGGCAAATACGGTGTTTGCCTACGCTCTGACACTGCCAGTAATGTTAGCAATTAGTGTGGATCTCACACTAGCGTCTCTGGCAGCGTATCCTTTTATGCTTTTGTTAGTGAGTCTGTTTAGCGATCGCTTACGCAAACAGCAAGCAGCAGTTCAAGAGCAACTCTCTGATATCAGCGAACTCATCCAGGAGGATATTAGCGGCATTGCCTTAATTAAAATCTATGCCCAAGAAGCAAATGAGCGTCGAGCCTTCGCTAAAAAAAATCAGCAGCTATTGACTGCTAACTTAGAACTGGCAAAACTCCGAAATACACTATTTGGGCTAATTGGCGGGCTAGCTAATATCAGCTTATTAGTAATCATCTGGCTAGGGGCGGCGCGGATGTCTTCTGGGGCGCTTACGGTTGGCGATTTTTTAGCACTGTTAATCTTTGTAGAACGGCTAGTTTTCCCCACAGCCGTTTTAGGATTCACAATTACTGCCTACCAACGGGGTGAAGTTAGTATCGATCGCCTTGAATCTATTCTCTCTGTCACACCAAAAATTCAAGATGCAGCCGATGCCATCCATTTACCAGCGACAGAAGTTAAAGGGGAACTGACAGCGAAAAATTTTACCTATATTTACCCTGGTTCCAAGACACCAGCTTTAGCAAACATTAACTTTACCATTGCTGCGGGAGAAACGGTGTCTGTTGTTGGGGCAATTGGTTCGGGGAAATCTACTTTAGCCAATGCTTTGCTGCGCTTGTTGGATATTGAATCAGAACAATTGTTTTTAGATGGGCTGGATATTACTAAGATCGCTTTGGCAGATTTACGAGGTGCGATCGCCTATGTTCCTCAAGATAGCTTTCTATTTAGCACTACAATCAAAAATAATATCCGCTACGGCGATCCAATTAGCGAACAAGAGCAGGTAAAATCTGTTGCTAAACTAGCCCAAATTGAATCAGAAATTAACAATTTTCCCCAGCAATATGAAACTCTTGTTGGTGAACGCGGGATCACTCTTTCTGGTGGTCAACGACAACGTACTGCCTTGGCTAGGGCAATGCTAGTCAATGCTCCAGTGTTAATTCTAGATGATGCCCTCTCCAGTGTAGATAATCAAACAGCTACGGAAATCATCAAAAATCTCTCAAGTGGTACTAAACGCAAAACAGTGATTTTTATTACTCATCAATTATCGGCAGCGGCGGCGGCTGACCGAATTTTAGTGATGGAAAAGGGCAGAATCGTTCAGACAGGCAATCACTTACAACTTATTCAACAAGAGGGTCTTTACAGAACCTTGTGGAGCCAACATCAAGTTGAGGAATTATTGCATTAGTGCAAGATTCACGGTCAGGTACCTTAGAGGTTGTTTGAAAAGTAGTTAGGTGTGATTTTAGGCACTCATTGATCCCACTTAACCCACGCCAGTCGCTCCACTACAGCGCTTTGCGCATCCTGCGGCGGGGGAGACCCCAAGACCGCGCTGGCTCCCCTTAAAAAGGGGGAAGAATCAAAGTCCCCCAATTTATCGGGGGATTTAGGGGGATCTCCAAGAGTTAGGCGTATAAAAAACTTTTCAAACAACCTCTTAGTTTACAACTCTTCTACTTGGGGAAGCGGAAAGATTTCACCAGCCAAGTAAGCTGAAAAGTGCTTTTGAAAATACAACCAAGAAGTCATGTCTTCCCCATCTATCAATGCTTTTGGGGCTTGTTTATATAGAGGAATACGGTTATTAATTTCATCTTGCAACAGTGCGGGTAGTTCTGCTAAACCCTTGACTTTGCTGCCAACAGCACTGTAAATTAGTTGGCCGGGGCGATCGCTCATTTTCATCCAAGGAAGCCATTGACCAATCCGATCCCAACTCAGTTTGAGTTCAGAAACTGAGGCAAGGGCTGGGTTAAATAAATCTGCGGTTGGCACTGTTAATTTAAACAGTTCTGCTGCCTGATAAATTGGATTTGGACTGTATTCGGCAAATTTTGGATCGTCTGCCAGAGGATTGGGGTAATAGGGAAATATATCAAAAACGAAGGTTGTGCTATCACCATCAACTTGTGCAGGAAAATTCCCCTCAAACTTCCCCTGCACAGGATTATTAGCAACGTGAATTACTGGAACTGTCTCGCCTGTCCAAGGATTCTCCCATTTGCGTAAGACTTCATCTGTTTTGGGGTTGAGGTAGTAAGTCAGTTCTCTAGAAGTAAAATTCCAGCTACCTTCTGTTGTGGGAATACATCGGCTAACACTCAATCCCAAAATTTTAAACAGGAGTTGTCTTTTCTCGCCGGGGATAAAGGCATATATTTTACCTTTCCAAATTAGGAAAGTCGATTCGCTAGGGTCGAGAGAAGAACGAGTTTTAACCCAATGCTGCGCTTCAAGTTCTTGGATTTGGGCAACCATCTAAAGCATCCTTAAGTAAGAGTGTGGAGTGTGGAGTGGGGAGATGAGGGGGATGAGGGAGACAAGGGAAATAACCGAATGCCCAATCCCCTTACCTTGTTTCAGAGAGTTGTTCATCGAGACGGCGAAACAAAAACACCCAAAGAGGTAGAGAACTATTAATCGCAATTAGTCGCACTAAATGACCAGTTGTGACGATTTCAACATTATGATTCAATGCTAGGGAAACCAGGATCATTTCTGCTGATCCTCCTGGTGCTGTGACTAACAGACACGTTAACCAGTCCCAAGAAGTTAATTGCATCGCAAGTATAGCAGCGATCGCTCCCGCTATGAGGGTCATTCCCACAGACATCAAGGCATAGCCGACAGTCCGTGTCCTCAAGTTGGGTTTATCTCCCCAATATTCCCCAATCGTAATTCCCAGGAGTATTTGACCCAATAAGTTAATTAAAGGCGGCGGACTAAAGCTAATATCACCGAGAAAAGGTAGCGAATGTAGCAAAGGGTTAAACCCGATACCAATTAACAATGCCCCAAAGAAATCGCCGGCAGGAATTTTAAATAATATAGCTGGATAAACTACTAATCCAGTGATTAGCAGTACTAACAAGAGTAATTCTAGTTGAGATAGATCGAGATTGAGCCAAGCACCGTTGATTGGGAGTGTTTGGGGATAGTAATTACCGGCTAATGTTCTAACGATGAAGGGAATCAGAACAACTACTGAAGTGACGCGAATCGCTTGAACTAGGGCAACTAAGCTGACATTTTGATTGTAATCGGCTGCGATCGCTGCCATAATTCCTACACCACCTGGAACTGTAGCTAGCATTGCTGTCAATAGGTTGATTTTGCTCAGGCGGGAGTAAATATAACCAATACAGCTGCCACTCAGCAGCAGAAACAAGGTGAGAAAAATAAATATGGGAATACCAGAAGCAACACTAGCTAAATTACCGTGGGTATTAGAAGCGCCGACAGTTAAGCCTACAAGCGCCATTCCGACTTTTCTCGCAGTGCGGTTAGGTTTGGGGGAATATTGATAAAAAATTCGACACCCTTGAAGAACTACTGTACCAGCAGCAATACCGCCAAATATCCAGGCAATTCTGCCAATTTGGAACTTGGCGAGGAGTAAACCCAGAGGTAATGCTAGAAGCATTTCTAAGACAAGGACAATTAGTTGCTTCGTAAATAGCTGTTGTTTGGTAACAATAGGATTTTCATCAGTGTGTTCTTCCAGGTTGGGAGCAACACTTACAGTTTGATTCATCGATACGAGTTTTTTTATTAATTTAACTTACAGCGTTTTTCAGGTAAATGAAGTACACAGGTAGGAGTACAGCAGTTCTGTGCCCTTAAAATCATCTGTACCTGCAATCTGCTGTATGTACTTTGGTTAATGCGATCGCACCATAAACCTACTTTTCAATTTACAGTTATGTTTGTATACCAAATTCCTCTGGTGCTATTCCCCAATTTACCCAACAAATTGCTTCACGCGCTGATTTCATCTCCGGCGGAACACGTAAGGCGTGAATAAAATTTGTGCTAGGGCAAGTCATTTTTAATAAGTAAATTGGTTCTTCATCGACATCATTATCTATTTTTAATAGAGTATATTCTTTCCAAAAATCTAATTCAATCGCTTGTAATTCTTGGCAGATTCTAGCGTAACCAATACCCTGAATTAACACTCGGCGTAGTTCGGCATTTTCTTCTGTCAAAAGCCAATTAGCTTGCCATTGCTGCGGGTGGATTTTACCGTATTTTTCAGGCAAGGTTACACCGTGGTATGAGTACAAACTATATCCATCGGTAAATTCAATAGCGGGTTCACCTTCAGCGTGGAGGCGGTTTTCATTGTCGAAGCGCAGGTGAAGGGGGCGATCGCATATAATTACTACTTTTTCAAAAGCAAAAATCCAGCCACATTCTATAATCAGTGATTGATAGTGCTGGAATTTTTTCACATCATAATCAAAATTTAAAACCTTAAAATAAAAATCATATACACTAGCTACTGTAGCATTTTTATCTGGTTGCCAGGATTTCCAATAAACGTTCCCTATATCAGATCCTAAACTTTTTAATAGAAAAAACCACAATCGCTTTCCCATCCGGTTATGTAGTTTTGTTCCAGGTTGATGTAACTTTTCATATATTTTGGTAATGAGTTCAGGTTGGAGATGTGTATATAATAATCCATGTCCGTAATCCCAACCATTACTATCCAATTCCAAATAAAGAGAATCATATAATATTCTGGTATCTGATATTGTCTGAAATATTGGTAAATTCATTACTTCACGAAAAAAGTCTATTTGCTTACCGAGGAGTTCCGGTAGAGGCTGAAAAACTTTTTGTTGCTTTTTTATTCGGCTTACGGATGATTTATTTAATCTGCTAATAATAGGAAATTCCAATTTTTGTATTAATTGGTCAAATTTATCCAGAAACATCTCACTGAAAGCAGCATACGGACTATCACAAAAGATAATCTCAGGTACTTCAAAGCCAAAGTCCGTGTAAGCAACTTTAACGACTTCCTCTGCCTTTTCTTTATCAATTCGCTCAGTTGAAAATGCGATCGCTCTCCACTTTTCCCGATAAACTGGAATCAAAGCCTCTTGCTCAGGCGTTAACTTTTCAATCAGCGACATAACGCCACCCTTCCGGCTCGTATTCCCTCTGAATTTTCACAATCCAGTCACCTTGGGGAATAGAAATCGGCTCGTATTCCCTCTGAATTTTCACAATCCAGTCACCTTGGGGAATAGAAATAGCTTTATGCTCCTCATGGGCAAGTAATGCCAACTCTGAAAACACACGCAAATAGAGTGTGCTATCTTTTTCGTATAATTCTGCGTTTCCATCAGTAATGCGATGCTTATGCCCTGTAACTTCGCCTTCTGCCAAAGTTAAGTGAGGTATTTTTTCTCCTTCAATTTGCTGCACAGGCAGTAAGATTACATCACCTTGACGAATTGGTTGCATAGTTCTGCTTTCCTAATATGGGTACAAAACCCACTTGGCTTTTTGCTCTCAACCTTGATTTAATTTTGGCACAAGCTCTTAGGGATTGGGCATTGGGCATTGGGAATTGGGAATTGGGAATTGGGAATTGGGCATTAATTAATTATTTCTCCCTCATCTCCCTTGTCTCCCTCATCCCCCTCATCCCCCTCATCCCCCACTCCCCAACATATTTTCAAAACTGTAGTCGCCAATTATGCGTTAGATAAGTTAAAGATTGAAATAGCTGGAAATTCATACCCAGCGTTTCCCTCTCTATCCTTTGGGACAGACTGGGGCATAAGTTCACAGGGTTTTCTCCTAAACAGACAGTTTATGTGAGGATTAAATCACCGCCCTAAGCGCGACTTATCTTGACAATTTGCAAAAATTACCTCAATTTGACTGTTTAGCTTAGTTGCTATTCTTTTTATTGAAATTTCCATGTCAACTCTCGTCATCGTCGAATCTCCAACCAAAGCTCGTACCATTCGCAACTACTTGCCAGCAGGCTATCGGGTGGAAGCGTCTATGGGTCATGTGCGTGACTTACCCCAGTCGGCTAGTGAAATTCCTGCTGCCGTTAAGGGGGAAACATGGGCGCAGCTAGGGGTAAATGTGGACGCCGACTTTGAACCGGTATATGTTGTCCCGAAAGACAAAAAGAAAATTGTCACCCAGCTTAAAGAAGCCCTTAAAGATGTAGATGAACTGATTCTGGCAACGGACGAAGACCGGGAAGGTGAAAGCATTAGTTGGCATTTATACCAATTGCTAAAGCCGAAGGTTCCGACGAAGCGGATGGTGTTTCACGAAATTACCCAAGAGGCGATCAAAAAAGCTCTGAAAAACTGCCGTAATATTGATGAGCAGTTGGTTCGCGCTCAAGAAACACGGCGGATTTTAGATCGACTCGTGGGCTATACCCTGTCTCCCCTGCTATGGAAAAAAATCGCCTGGGGATTATCTGCTGGGCGGGTGCAATCTGTAGCTGTGCGGCTTTTAGTCACTAGAGAACGCCAACGTCGTGCTTTCCATGAAGGTACATACTGGGATTTGAAAGCCAGTTTGTCAAAGGAAAAAACTCCCTTTGCTGCCCAGTTGGTAACATTGGCAGGAACCAAAATTGCTAACGGTAGCGATTTTGACGCAACGACTGGCCAAATTACCGCAGGTCGTAATGTCTTGTTGCTAAACGAAGACCAAGCGATCGCCCTCAAGGAACGCCTAACGGGTAAAACCTGGAATGTTAGTGATATTGAAGAACGCCCAGTAACGCGCAAACCGTCGCCACCGTTCACCACCTCGACGCTGCAACAAGAATCTAACCGGAAATTGCGCCTTTCAGCCCGCGACACAATGCGGGTTGCTCAAAATTTGTACGAACAAGGGTATATTACCTATATGCGGACAGATTCGGTGCATTTGTCAGATCAAGCGATCGCAGCTGCTCGGAGTTCTGTAGAAAAGCTTTACGGTCAACAATATCTCAGTCCCCAGCCCCGGCAATACACCACTAAATCCAAAGGCGCACAAGAGGCGCACGAAGCAATTCGCCCAGCCGGCAGCACCTTCCGCACCCCCCAAGAAACTGGTTTGGGCGGTCGAGAACTTGCCGTTTACGATTTGATTTGGAAGCGGACTGTCGCCTGTCAAATGGCTGATTCCCGCCAAACTCAAATTACCGTGCAATTGCAAGTCGAGGACGCTGGATTTCGTTCTTCTGGCAAACGGATTGAATTTCCTGGATACTTACGCGCCTACGTCGAAGGTTCAGATGACCCAGAAGCAGCCCTAGAAGACCAAGAAGTAATTTTGCCCAATTTAAAAGTAGGCGATCATCCCAATTGTACAGAACTAGAAGCAGTTGGACACGAAACTCAACCACCAGCTAGATACACCGAAGCTTCTTTGGTGAAAACCTTAGAAAGCGAAGGTATTGGTCGTCCCAGTACCTACGCCAGCATCATTGGCACAATCATCGACAAAGGTTATGCCCATTTGGTGAGTAACGCTCTTATTCCTACCTTCACCGCTTTCGCCGTCACCGACTTACTGGAAAAACATTTCCCCGACATCGTTGACCCCAGCTTTACCTCGAAGATGGAGCAAACCCTTGATGATATTGCCACAGGTGAAGCGAAATGGCTGCCCTACTTGCAGAAATTTTATCTGGGAGAAAAAGGGCTGGAAACTCTTGTAAAAGAACGGGAAAGTCAAATTGATGCCACCAAAGCTAGGACTGTAGAACTAGAGAATCTAGATGCCAAAGTCCGTATTGGTAAATATGGCCCCTACATTGAAGTTACAAATGGTGAAGGGGTTATCACCGCCTCAATTCCCAAAGACTTGACACCAGCCGACCTCGACCCCAAACAGGTAGAAGTATTGCTGCGGCAAAAAATTACTGGCCCTGACCAGGTAGGTCGTCATCCCGAAACGGGTGAACCGATTTATGTGAAAATTGGTGCTTATGGGCCTTATGTCCAATTAGGTGATAAAACCGACGAAAACCCCAAACCGAAACAAGCCTCCCTACTCAAAGGTGTCACCCCAGAAACCGTTACCCTGGAAATGGCTGTTGGTCTGTTGGCACTACCCCGCGCATTAGGAGTTCACCCAGTCACAGGAGGCAAAATCCAAGCAAGTTTGGGGCGCTTTGGCCCTTATGTCGTTCATGACCAAGGTAAGGAGGGGAAAGACTACCGTTCCCTGAAAGCTGCTGATAATGTATTGACAATCAGCTTAGAACGTGCATTAGAGTTATTGTCTGAACCAAAAAAGGGGCGCAGTTCCACTAACAGCAAGTCCAAGGCAGCCTTACGCGAATTGGGTACACATCCAGACAATGGGGAAACAATCAACATCTACGATGGCCCTTATGGCCCTTACATCAAGCATGGCAAAACTAATGTGAGTATCCCAGAAGGTCAAACGGTAGAAGATATAACTCTGGCTGAGGCGGTGAATTTGTTGAGTGCTAAAACATCGACAGCAAAATCGACTCGCAAAACGACTAAATCAACGACTTCTAAATCTAAGTCAACGACGGCTGCGAAAAAGAAAGTCGCAGAAGGCTAACTGATAAGTCAAGAGTCCAAAGTCCGATCCTTAACTCTTGACCCTTGATATTCATCCTTGATAGGATGCAGTTCAGTAGGTTGCAAGTGTGATACTCTAAAAAGTAGGGGAGAACACAATGCCAAATTTAAGAAGTGGCTTATATCCTAAGTAGGGGATTGTGTTTCAGCCCCGTTAGAAGCCAGAGGTACGAAAATATGCCATTTTCTGCCTACCTGTTAATCAAAAATTGAGGTAGTATCTCAGGAGCGTTCAGTTCATGGACTATATAGAAAAGGTGCTGGAAAAGCTTAAGGAATTAGCTCGCAGGCTAATTGAGAGCCTGTTAGGGCCAGAGGCTGAACCGGAACCGGAACTGATTCCGATTCCTGTGAGCGATCGCTCGCGTCGTCGTCATTAGACCGAAAGTGTTAAACTCGACGTTGCAACCCTTAAGCATTCTGGCACTGCATGGGCCAAACTTAAATTTGCTAGGACAGCGAGAACCAGGAATTTATGGTTCGTTGACACTAGCTGAAATTAACCGCCTGTTAGAAGAAGAAGCATTCAAATTACAGGCGAAGGTTTTTCCTTTGCAGTCAAATCATGAAGGAATCTTGGTAGATACTATTCATGAGGCATTAGGACAACATCAGGGAATTTTGATTAATGCCGGGGCATATACTCACACAAGTGTGGCATTACGAGATGCGATCGCAGCTGTTAACTTGCCCACAGTTGAAGTCCATCTGAGTAATATATATCGGCGGGAAGATTTTCGTCATCATTCATACATCGCTCCAGTTGCGATCGGGCAAATAAGTGGTTTTGGCGTTCAAAGTTACTTGTTGGGCTTACAAGCTTTGGTAAATCATTTGAGATTTATGATTTAGCAGGAGAGACGCGATTCATCGCGGCTGTAGTAAAGTTAGGAATTAGCAATATTTGATTAAATCCTCACTTTTAACTATATAGTTTATGCGTTACTCTCCTATAAGTCGGTTTCGAGGTACTTTCCTTGGAGCATTTCAGGGGGAAAGTTTAGCCTCTGGTGGTATAGAGTCTCAGAGTTACCTGGATTTAGGCAGAATGGCAGTTCTGGGTACTGAGAGTTTGATTGAGTTGGGTAGATTAGATTTAGATGATTGGATAGCACGTCAGCAGCAAGAATCTCTTCATTTAGCAGCAACTGATGACATATCCATAAAAATAATTATTGCCACACTACCAGTAGCACTTTTTTTTCACGAAAATCCGATTAAGCTCCGACAAAATTTACTGCGTGTACTCCAAATCTGGGAAGATGACCCAGTAGTACGGGATGGAACACTAGCGGTAGGATACGCGATCGCTCTTGCCCTAACTGAAAAACTCAACCCCCAAACCATAATCCCGCAAATAATTTCTTTTATTGGAGAAACACCAACATCAATACCCAAAAAATTGTTAATAGTCCAGAATTTATTAGAGCAAGGAGCGGGATTGTCAAGGGTACAAGCTGAGTTTACTAGGGAAGAAAAACTCAGTAACATCATTGCCATAGCATTTTATTGCTTTTTGAGTACCTTGGAAGACTTTCGCCTTGCTGTTTTGCGAGCTACTCACAATAGTAATTCTAAAGTGCAAGACGCTACGTATTTAGGCTCACAGGCTACAGGGGCAATTACTGGTGCTTTATCAGGAGCATATAACGGTGTAGGCGGAATTCCTGTAAATTGGCAAGTCTTGCTCTTGCAAAAGAATTCTCCCGCATGGGGATTAACTAGCTTTTCCCAAATGTTAGAATTGACCGGTGCATTTGTAGCGGTGTGGTCAGGTGTGTACGATCTTAGCTTAAATTCAAGGGAATTAACATCCGATGGATGTGAGGTAGATATGCTTTCTGTTTATGCAGCTCCTCGCGTTATTCGATCGCGTTAACAATAATTACGAATTACATAGCTTGCTTCTCGCCGGAGGCAGTATTACGAATTACGAATTACCCCCTGTACCATAGTTGCAACCGCCGCAGAGCAAACTCCCCTGATGATTGTCTTTTTTTGAGCTATCAAAGTCGGCAATTGCAGGCAAAGATAATGAAAATGCAGCAATTTTTGCAGTTATTGATCCAGCAATTGACTTTCTGGCGGCGACAGTACAAAGGACTACGCCGTAAGGGAAAGTTAATGAGAAGTCCTAAAGGAAAAAGCCATAGAAGGAAACTTCTAAGGACTATGTTCAAGAATATATTCTTGTTTTTATCAAAAACCAATGACAAAAGCGTAGATGTAGCCCGCCGTAGGCATCGCCGAAAACAAGAAAGAGCGCTCCAGTTAAAGGCAAAATCAGTCGAAACGAAGAGTAGTATTTATACAGTTGTTTTAGATTGGGTGCATGAACAGCGTTCCTGGGTAATTTTAGCGATCGCTTTACTATCCCTTACAGGTGTTATTGGACATAGATTATACAACCAAACTCAACTTCAAGTCGGACATCCCGCGCCCCAGACAATTACAGCGCCTTACACAGCTAGCATCGAAGATCGCAAAAAAACAGAAGCCGAGCGCAAAGCTGTAAGTTCTAGCTCCTTACAAATGTTGATGCTGAATGCGCGAATGAACGAACAAATTAACGAAAATTTGCAACAACTTCTGGATGATGGCAATGAAATTCGCACCGTTGCTGGTGCTTTTCCTTTTTTTGATCCTGTAGTTTTATCCATCTCTACCCAACGTTATCTCCGTTCTTGTCCTGAATTGGAATGGCAAGCACTGCTAGTAGCTGTAGAAAAAAGTAAAAATCAGCAGAAGAAAGGAATTGGACGAACCGCCTCATCTCGTCCATCTGTACCCAATCAGGAACACCAAGCGCGCACCGCACCAGCCAAATCTAATTCCCAGAGTCCACAGGTAAAGCCACAGAAAACAGAGCCAGTTGATTTTTCTCAAAACACTGACTTCACCCAAGCACAAACAGAATTAGAATCTTACCGCGTTACAACTTCAGAGAAAAACTTATCTTTACTGATTGCTCAAGTTTCCCAAACACGCCAAAGATATACCCAAGCCACTGCCAAACTTTTACAGTTAGAGACTGTTACCCCAGAAACAGTATATGAGGAATCCCTACTTTTGGATTTGTCAGATGCGGACTGGGAAAAAACACAAACGGGAATCCATCAAACTACAGAGCGAATTCTCACCCAAGGCATTCCACAGGGACTCCCAAAAAATATTTTAGAGGATGCGGTGAGTTTACAGTTGCAGACCTTTGTACCAGAATCGGCTGAACCTTTAGCAAAGAACCTGTTGTTAGCTGTACTCAAACCGAATCTGCAAAAAGATGAAGAACAAACGAGAGAAAATGCTCAAAGGGCAGCTGCTGGAGTGCCGCTCGTGATGGTGAAGGTACAGCGTGGTGAGGTGATTGTCAAAAAAGGAGCGCAGATTACTGCATGGAACTTTGAAGTGCTAGAGCATTATCACCTAATTCACCGGGAGATAAAATGGCGGGGGTTGGTGAAGTTAGGAGGCGTAATTGCGATCGCCATTGGCATTTTTGTCTGGGTAGAACGACATATAGATTACGAACTGCGACAACGCGATCGCCTATTAGTGTTATTACTAAGTCTGAGTGTGCCAGGTTTGGTGACAATGGGATTGCCTTATACTACCTGGAGCGCCCTTGGTTTATTATTGGGGAGCTACTATGGCCGGACTTTGGGATTAACAGTCGTTGGACTGCTGTTGCCGATATTAGCTATCAGCTTGGATATGAGCAAGGCGGCGCTGTTAGCTGGTGCTGGTGGAGCAATATTAGGTAGTTACTTAGCACAACGATTACGATCGCGTGAAGAATTGGCTTTATTAGGAGTTGCGATCGCCTTGACTCAGGGCGGCATTTACCTGGTTGTTAAAATCTTAATTGGTCAAGCATTTGGTTCAACCTGGTATATCGTCCTCCGAGAAGCTGGATTATTTGCTTTATCCGGTTTAGGCTGGAGTGTTGTTGCTTTAGGGTTGAGTCCTTATCTCGAAAAAGTTTTCGATTTAGTTACTCCCATCCGCCTAGCAGAGTTGGCGAACCCTAACCGCCCCTTATTAAAACGACTGGCTACAGAGACTCCCGGAACTTTTCAACACACGCTATTTGTAGCTACCCTTGCCGAAGCTGCTGCCAAAGAACTAGGATGCAATGTTGAATTGGTCAGGGCTGGTACATTATACCATGATATCGGCAAAATGCACGATCCTCTTGGATTTATTGAAAATCAAATGGGGGGCCGAATAAACATGACACAGAGATTAAAGACCCTTGGAAGAGTGCAGAGATTATCAAAAAGCACGTAACTGAGGGGTTAGTGATGGCGCGTAAACACCTTTTGCCGACAGCGATTCAAGCTTTTATTCCAGAGCATCAGGGAACGATGCTAATCGCGTATTTCCATCACCAAGCCCAGCAAATGGCTCAACAAGATCCAAGTTTAATAGTAGATGACGCAGATTTTCGTTACGATGGGCCGATTCCTCAATCACGGGAAACCGGAATTGTTATGTTAGCAGATTCTTGTGAAGCGGCGCTGCGATCGCTGCAAGCATCGGCGAAATCTCTGGGAGAGAAGCGATCGCTTAAAGAAGTCTCTACTGAACAAGCTTTAACAATGCTGAATAATATTTTGCGTGCCAAATGGCAAGACAATCAACTCGCAGATTCAGGACTAAAACGGGAAGAGATGTCGCAAATTGCTCAAATATTTGTGGATGTTTGGCAGCAATTTCACCACAAACGGATTGCTTATCCAAAGTTGAAGGCTAGTAACCCTATACGGAATTCGTAATTAAAGATTTCCGAGATGCTGAATTGTTATTTCCCCACTTATCAATTTTAAAGCCAGAATAAATTATTAGGGATTAAACGAAAATGGCTCCTTTAACTATTCTTTTACTAGATGAAAAATAGAACTTATATCATATCCGATTAAACACTTGTCATTGCGTACTCCGTTGGAGAACCCGAACGCGAATAGCGTCTCCGAAGGAGAAGGGTACGGAGTGAAGCATAGTCCTTCGGACACGCTTCGCGAACGCAGAGTCCTGGTGATTGCTTCACTCCACTTCGTTGCGCTCGCAATGACATATCGTAATTAAACCAAGAGTCCAGAAGGAGAAATATCTAGAGATAGTAGCGTTATGGATCGAATCTAAATTCCGATCCACAACATAATCACGAATTACGAATTGTAGTGAACTTACTAAGGAATTTTGAAAGAAGTCTGAGCGCCGATTTCCGGCGCTCAGACTTCTGTGATTTGGAATTAGAGCGCACTCTTACACAGGAGTACGTCTCATAGGGAAGCGATAAGTTAGATATTAAGCGTCTGGAATTTGTTTACCAACTACTTGTGATTTCAGAGTGGTAATTTCACTAGTTAACTCTTTCCTAGTTGAGGCTTTGAGTAAATAGCGGTAAACAAACCAGGCAGAGTAACCAATACCAATCAATTCAAAAGTAGGTGCTACCAAGGGGATATCATTCAAAGCATCTAATATTGCCAAGAGTACTTTAACCCCAACAATTGATCCCACAATTAAACCAACTGTTACCAGGGGTTGCTTATATTCATTAAAGAAGCTTCCTAGATATTCTGGCAATGTTGCTAAAAAGGTAGAAACTTGCTCGCCGTATTTTAGCCATTCATCTTGAGACTGTGCGGGAGGCTGGAGTTTGGTAATGGTTCCGGTTTGGCTGTTGATCTCTGCCACTGTAGTCTCTTTGGATGCGGTTTCGGTAAATTCTTGTTCTGGCATTTTCACTCCCATAAATTTGACAGTTGAGTTTTTCTAATCTGGATAATTACAACCAAAAGGTTGTTGATTAGGTAATCCACTTGTGCATCAGTACAATTGGATGAAGGGCACAAGTGGTTTTAGTATCCTATAACCATAATTGCCCCATAATATCTACTGCATCAACTACAAGGTAGACAGTCAGTAGGAAGATAGAACTCAGAAGGCAGCAAAGTGTATTATAATCAACTTTCTGAGTTCTTTTTTTGAATCAACTGGAATCCCCAGGTTGTGATTATCCAATTCCGTATCATTTGCTCATAATCGTACTAAATCTAAGTACAAATCATGAAAAAATCAGTCTACCTCTCATTTATATAAGCGTAAAAGCCGATTTTATCTGATATTAAAGCTATCTTAAGCCGCGTTCGTCAATTAACGCATTCGTATTGATATTAATACGTAATAAAACTTTTTATGTGTTCATATAGACTTGACTTTAGAACCATTTTGCAATATATACGCCTGAAAATTGGAGATCAAAGGGATGTAGGCAGAAATAACCAATGCCCAATTCTCAAACCTTTTGTTTTTTCCTGATTGTATTAATTTTATAAGGAAGCAATAAGGTAGAGCAATGACCTACCTGATGGCAATAAATCATTGCTATTAACTGTATATTGAGGAAAGCTTTGTGCGACACAGAATACAGTTTCAGACAGGTCTTTAGTGGAGGAAATGATTCATTGCTGCAAAAAAAGTTAATTATATTCTCTAGCAGTAATTATACTTAGCTAATATTGTTATTAAAACTACAATTACGCAAGTTTGTAGTATATTATCTAGTAAGCAATGATTTGCTATTGCTATAAAAGAAGATAATGTAAATATTAATCACCAATTGAAAGTGTTTGCACAAGCTAAACTGATTTGGTAATTTTTTGTGGGAAGGCAAGGAGGTTTGAGAAATGCCAACTCAAAAGCCAACCCTTATCGACAGCAGTTCAGAAAGCAAAAAAGTGTCAGCCGAAGAGCCATCAACAGATGAACTACCGACCATAGAATTTCCTTCACGAGGGAAGCTCAAAGCCAGTTCTTGGCGCATCCATCAAAAAATTGGCTATGGGTACTTTGTAGCTATTGGGATTGGTTTTTTTGGCTCACTGACTGGGTTAGTGATTGCCAACTACTACCGGGGAAGGGAAGTCAGGCAATTCAATCAAGCTTATGAACAAGGACAACTACTGAGTAATTATAAAGATGCAGTAGTCGGAGCGCAATTACATAGTTCTAATCTAGTTGCTGTATTAGAAAATTCCCAACAGCTACAAAGTAAAAAAGCTGATTTTCTGAAGAATGTTGAAAAAGCCAAGCAATTAGAGTCAAAAATTGCCGGATTTATCGATAGTAAACCTAAAAGACTGGCAGCAACAAGTTCGACTTTACAGACCTTACTGCTGGATTATAAGAATAATTTAAAAGCTTACGTTGACCAAATCGAGGTTGTTTTACAGAAAATTGACTCTCCGAAAGTAGAGTCTAAGCAAATTTCCTCTGCCCGATCGCAGTTATTGAGAATTATGGCTGGTGAAACAGCCATGCGGCTAGATCAGCTTTCACAAAGCTTGACTAACATCTTGGAAACTGCCGAAATTCAAGAGCAAGAAAGACAAAAAGCCGTTGAACAGGCCAAAGTAGTTGAGCGATTCATTGCGATCGTCAGTATGTTAGTTTCGGTAGCGATCGCAGCTATTGTCGCTTGGCGTACCAGTCGAGCGATCGCTGAACCAGTTATCATTGTCACCCAAGTAGCTGAACAAGTTGCCAGAAAATCTAATTTCGATTTGCGAGCGCCCGTCACGACTGAAGATGAAATTGGACTACTCGCCAAATCTCTAAATCGTCTGATTGAACGAGTCTCTGAGCGAACAAAAGAGCTACAACAAGCCAAAGAATCAGCCGAAGCCGCTAACAAGTCAAAAAGCATATTTTTAGCTAATGTCAGCCACGAATTACGTACACCATTAAATGCCGTCATTGGCTTGAGCCAACTTCTAGAAGACGATGCCACCGATCTTGGTTTATCAGCAGACTTTATCACCGACTTAGAAACAATAAACTCTGCTGGTAAGCATCTACTGCACTTGATTAACGAAATCCTCGACTTATCAAAAATTGAAGCCGGGAAAATGACCCTCTATCCAGAGACATTTGAGATTGCGATGTTGATTCATAACGTTGTCCTCACAGTCAAACCAACGATAGAAAAAAATGCCAATGTTTTAGAGGTGGATTTTGATGAGCAACTTGGTACCATGTATGCCGATCAGACCAGGATGCGGCAGGTGTTGTTAAACTTACTCAGCAACGCTGGTAAGTTCACTACAAATGGCAAAGTAACGCTGACAATCACTAGAGAAAAGGATGAATTTCGACCAGAGGCTCCTTTAGGCATGATTACTTTCACCGTTACTGACACAGGCATAGGTATGTCTAACCGTCAACAGCAGCAGTTATTTCAACCTTTTACACAAGGAGATACCTCTACTACGAAAAAGTATGGAGGTACGGGACTAGGATTAGCAATTAGCCATCACTTTTGTCAGATGATGGGTGGTGAGATTATTGTCGAAAGTCAGCCGGGAATTGGCTCTACTTTCACTATTCGTTTGCCAATGACTGTACAGGATTGATTAAAGAGGCAGGGGGCAAGGAGCATGGGAAATGGTCTATTTTTCAGATTCTTTTTTTAAATTTAGGATTTACGCATTGACAGGAAAGACCAGATCCATCGTAGGGGCAATTCATGAATTGCCCCTACGATGTGGGTCTATTTACCATCAATGAAAAACCTGAAACAGCGTGTTTACGTTAATGCACATCATAAGTTATTTGTAAAGTGCGTAAGTCCTAAAATTGGTAAGCGTATTAGCTGACTGATAACTAACGCGGGGTAGGAGTAGGTTGAGGATTTGATAGTGTGGCTGACTGGGGAATTGCTCCACTCCAAATTTGATTAAACTGAACTACAGACAACGACTGTAAAATACTGAGATTCAGAGGCTCTTTACTGATAAATGTGGCGTAGGATGGCTGCAAATAGGAGCGGTATTCAGGGTGGTTGAGGAGATGGGTTTCCATAAAAGCAACGCTGAGGGCATTGAGATAGGAATAAACAGCAGCACTATCGGGGCCTAGTAAAGCAGATGGTACAGGTAAGACACCGTTTTCAGGAGTAGGTTCGGCGATCGCTGAAAAGTGGGTAGCATTTTCAATTACAACTAGATATTTATTGGGATCGGAAAGCCAGGTGAAGGGGCGAATTTGCTCAAATACGGGTGGGGCGAAAATATCTTGACTACCTGCTACCAGCATTACAGGTATTTTAATTTGACTGACTCCGCCCTGACCCAAAACTAAGCTATCAATGGGATTAATCGCCATGATTGCCTTGATGCGATCGTCTTTGAGTTCGTAATCTTTTTGGGGTAACTTACTTGCTTCACACTGCAACAAAAGCGACAAATTAAAGGATGAATAATTGGGATTACAATCTTGGCGCAGTTGCTCAAAGTTAATTTTTGCTCCTGCTAAAGTCAAAACAGTGTAACCGCCAAAAGACTGACCAATGGCCCCAACTTGCTGAAAATTGAGTTTTCCCTGGAGGATGGGATCAGATTTTTCTAGACGCTGGAGTTCATCGAGGAGATACTTGACATCCAAAGATCGGTTGAGAAATTCTGCTGGTTCTGGTGGCCCTGCCAAACCCGCAAAGTATTCCTGAAAGCGTTTGGCATTACTACCCGGATGTTCTAGTACAGCAACAGCAAAACCATAAGATGCTAAATGTTTAGCCAGGTAGACAAAGCTAGAGCGGTCTGAAGCAAGACCATGAGAAATGACAACGAGGGGAAAGGGCGCTTGGCCTTGGCTTTGTGAACCTGCTTCAGGTAAATAGATATCTACCGGTAGACGGCGATTGCGAGAAATATCATTTAGCTCAAAGGTTTTTTTCTGCCATTGGAATTTTCCTGGCGATCGCAAATCTGGTTGTTTTGAGAAGTCAATTTTGGAATTGGCTGCTTCTGCGATCGCTTCTTTTTGTAAAAAAGCGACAACTTCATCCTTTTTCTTGAGCAATTGTGACAAGTCATCGACTATCCTTAACCCTTCTGTATAATTCAGCCGGATAGTATTGCTAGGAAATTTCCGCAGCAAATTCACAACTGTTAACCCGTCTTTATCAGCAGCAGCCAAAATTAAAGAGGCACGGATGGCATAGAAACCATTTTTTCGAGACTCAGTGAGGAGTAATTTTCCCAGTTGTTGCACTACCTCCTCTCCAACCGGTGAGTAAGTTACCTGAGACACCAAAGTAGGCGTGACATTGAAGCGTTGCTGTAGCAGATCCCGTAGTTGAGCAAGTTGTTGAGGGGTAGCACGGCTAGCATAAAATGAAAAATCTTGATCGATTTTGCCAAATTTCGCAAAAGTTTCCAGCGAGTTCACTGATAACGAGAATTCCCCGAAGGGAGGATAAAAAAAGCTAATGCGTTCAGCCCCCAATCCGGGAGTAGAAGTCAAAAAGGTAGATAGCAAACCTAAACCCAGGTATCTCAAAAATTTTTTCATTAGAAAAACTCACTGTCTAAGCAGATATACAGCAGAATTCAGGAGCAAAGCGGGATTCAGAATTTAGAAGTCAAAGACTCTTTATCCTAGTTTTGAGACTTACAGCTATTTTCATATATTTAAACCATATCTGTCGTTGGGGCACAGCATTGCTGTGTCCTTACTGCGTGGTCTATTTACCTGAAAATAGCTGTAACTTGCGTACAATACCCAACTTGAAATCTGCTGTATCAAATAGGCTACAAGCATAATCAAAGGCGAATATTTACCGAACCAAATTTCGGGATTCTAGTGGTCTATCGGATTAATTTTGCCAGATTTGTAGTGAGCGATTTATCGCTCACCTTTAAGCACTGAAGTGCTTACTACAAACTCATCAAAATTAATGGGACAGACCACTAGAGTAAAATAGCAATTTTAGACTAGGTAATAGAAAGGGAAGGACGAAAGCCCTAACTTTATTCGGAATCAGTAAGTTTGAGTAGTTCAATTAATCAATAATTCTGGTGCTACCATTCCTTTTTGGATAGCTAAAACTGCGGCTTGAGTGCGATCGCGTACTTCTAGTTTCTGCAAAATAGCATGAACATGAACCCGTACTGTACCAGGGGCAATGTAGAGAATTTCAGCAATTTCTTGATTGCTTTTACCAGCTGCTACCAGTGCCAAAATTTCTTGCTCGCGCTTCGTTAAGGGATTTTCTAAGGATTCTTGAGTTTTTGCAGGTAGCACCATAGTAGAATTACCCTCAAAAGCAGCTCTAATTTCTGTTGTTGCTGTTTGATCCCACCAAGAAGCCCCGGCTGCAACCGATCGCACTGCTAAGATCAAAGACTCAGCAGGAATACCTTTTAGACAGTAACCTTGGGCTCCGGCGGCAATTAACCGCGAAATCAGTGGTTTTTCAGAACGAGACGTTAAAACAAGAATTGGTAAACTTGGGTGCTTCTGCTTGATTTGGCGACAAGCTTCAATCCCGCCAATGCCCGGTAAACCGATATCCATCAAGACCAAATCTAGGGGATAGCGATTTGCTAATTCTAGGGCTTGTTCTCCATCTTCTGCCTCTGCGACAATCTCCAAAGTAGTTTCTTGCTGCAACCGCATCCGCAGACCAAGCCTAAATAATTCATCGTCTTCAACGAGTAAGATTTTTGTCATTTGTTATTGGGCATTGGGCATTGGGCATTAGGCATTGGGCATTGGGTATTGGGCATTGGGCATTAGGCATTGGGCATTAGGCATTGGGCATTAGGCATTGGGCATTAGGCATTGGGCATTAGGCATTTGTCAAGAAGGAATTCTCCCCCTGCTTCCCCTGCTTCCCCTGCTCCCCCTACTTCCCCTGCTTCCCCTGCTCTCATCTCCCCGGCGGTGGACAAGCTGGGAGTCGAAAACCAAAGATTGCTCCCCGTGGTGAGCGATTCTCTGCCCAAATTGTACCCCCATGAGCAGCTATAATTTGCCTTGTTAAATAAAGTCCTAGTCCAGATCCTGAGACATGGCGATCGCTATGTCCTTGATAAAACCTTTCAAATAAGTGGGGTAACTCTTCTTCGGTAAAGCCAGAACCAGTATCAAGTATTTTTACTACTTGATCGTTAGAATAACCTTCAAGTACTACTTCTACTTTACCGCCACGAGGGGTATGGTTAATGGCATTACTCAGGAGATTGGTGAAGACTCGCCCCAGTTGCAAAGGATCGCCATTTACCCAAAGAAAGCTCCGAAAATCTGATTCGCCATAGTGCAGAGAAATATAAATCTGACGTGTTCTTGCTAGTTCAGTCAGGGTAGCTATTACTTCCTCTGCCACAGTCGCCAAGTTAAGGGGCGATCTCTGTAATTTCAGCCCTTCGGCATCATTACGGTATACATCTAAAAGAGTTTGGACTAATTGCAGTGTACTCCGATGGCTACGAGCCATTGTTTGCAAGACTTTTGCTTGCATTGGCGTGATTTCCCCAAATTGCTCATTTTGAAAATATTTCAGTGTTTCAATTGCCCCTAATAGGGGTGTTTTTAAATCATGCGTTAGGGTAGAAACAAAATCTTCACGCATAATTGCTAGTTGTTCTTGGGAGCGTAATTGTGCTTGAGTATAAGCGATCGCTTCTTCATTGCGGTGGTTGCGATCGCTTAACCAACCCGTTACTATCAGTGCAAATACTGCAATTAACCGATTTGCTAAGGTTGGGAGATGAATTATTTCTCCTCCTGGGACAAATAAGTTTAACAATGTCAATCCTGTAGCTGCAAAAGTGATCCCCAATACAGCACCCCTATTCAATCGAGAGTCTGCTAACAAAATTGTCCCTGTGTAGAGGTAGCCAAATACGTATTCAGGGGGTGTCAGATATTCCAGTAATATCACGATAGTAAAGGCGATCGCTATTAGCCCATAAGTCTCTCCACGCTCATTTATCGCTTCTTTCATAGTCACTAATTGACTTAATATTGTCATTTCTGATTTGCTAAAAAATCGTAATTGTCTAATCTGTATAACTATTTAATTCATCAATTATGATTGATTTCCAATCCATATATGCAAATGCCAACTTGAGAATTAATTCTAAAACTATGACGATCTAGATGCAGCCAAGGAGACTGGGGTAATGGTAACTTGGTAGTTGCCCACAAGGAGCAGCGTATGTACCACAATCTTCCCAATCCCAGTAATAAAAACCTCTGGGATATTTATATTCTCTGAAGTAGCAAACTTGGGAAATGTATTGTATAAACAAATAATCCTAACTAGCGAGATAGATAAAATAAGAGTAAAAATTAAACAATCTTAACAAAAATTTTAACAAGTAGCTGGGAAATAGTAATAACCAGTTCCGTATTTAATTTACATAATTAGGGCGCTCATATTGCCCACCCCACAAGAGTTTGATTTAATTCAATTATGTAACTTAGATGTTTTTTAGCTGAACTGAAAATACTAAATTCCTCGAAATCAAATATTTCAACAGTTAATCTGTTATCTCTAAGAATTGACTTGTTAGTACTTAAATTTAATTGAGCGCGAAATATATGGGACAAGGTTTTTTGCAAATTGGCTTAACGCTGTGTATCGTCATCGTAATCACTCCGTTATTCGGTAGATATATAGCGCGTGTCTTCTTGGGAGAAAGAACACTGCTTGATTTTTTAATGAACCCGATAGAACGAAGTATGTTCGTGCTGGCGGGTGTCCGCAGAAAAGATGATATGACGGCTTGGCAATATATTCGAGCTATGCTGTGTAGCAATATAGTTATGGGTATTTCAGTGTATTTTCTGATATATTCTCAGAGACTCTTGCCCTGGAATCCTAATGGCTTTGGCGCACCCAGATGGGATGTATTATTACATACAGTTTTTTCCTTTGTGACGAATACTGACCAGCAGCACTATACTGGTGAGACAACCTTAAGCTATTTTAGCCAGGTAGCGGCTTTAGGCTTTTTGATGTTCACCTCCGCAGCCACCGGTTTATCTGTGGGAATTGCCTTTATTCGTGGGTTGACGGGTAGAAGACTGGGAAACTTTTACGTCGATCTCGTCCGTGGAATTACGCGCATATTGCTGCCGATTTCAATTATTGGAGCGATCGCCTTGCTTGTAGCTGGTGTACCACAAACATTAGCTAAGACTATGGATCTGACAACCTTAGAAGGCGGGACGCAATATCTTGCCAGAGGCCCGGTAGCATCTTTTGAAATGATCAAACTTTTGGGTGACAACGGCGGTGGCTTTTTTGGCGTAAACTCAGCACATCCCTTTGAAAATCCCAATGGCGCTTCTAACCTGATAGAAACGATCGCCATGATTTCTATACCAGCAGCCTTGATTTATACTTACGGTATATTTGCCAACAACATCAAACAAGCTTGGCTACTTTTTTGGATGGTGTTTGTGATTTTTGTAGTTCTGGTGGGAGTGACAGCCGTCGGAGAACTACAAGGTAATCCCCTTGTTAATAACGCCTTTGGATTAGAACAGCCCAATTTAGAGGGTAAAGAAGTTCGATTTGGCTGGTTACAAACGGCATTCTGGGCAGTTATGACTACTGCTACTATGTCTGGCGCTGTGAATGGGATGCACGATTCTTTGATGCCCCAGGGACTATTTTCCACACTCTTCAACTTGTTTATCCGAGTTATTTGGGGTGGACAGGGAACTGGAACAGCTTACCTATTTATTTACTTAATTCTCACAGTGTTCCTCACTGGACTAATGGCAGGACGTACCCCAGAGTTTTTAGGACGCAAAATCGAAAAGCGAGAAATTGTCCTCATCAGTGTAGTGCTGTTGATTCACCCAATTCTAGTTTTGATTCCCAGTGCGATCGCCCTGGCTTATCCCATATCCCTGTCTGGAATTAGCAACTTTGGCTATCACGGCATTTCTCAAGTAGTTTATGAATACGCCTCAGCAACAGCAAATAATGGCTCAGGTTTAGAAGGTTTGAAGGATAACACCCTGTGGTGGAACTTGAGTACTTTAGTTAGCTTAATAGGAGGACGCTACATTCCGATGATTGCCATTCTGCTCTTAGCTGACGGCATGGCTCGTAAACAACCAGTTCCCGAAACTCCTGATACCCTGAGAACGGATTCTCTAGTATTTACTGGGATCACCGCCGGAGTGACATTAGTGTTGGGATTATTAACTTTCTTTCCCGTTTTAGCTTTAGGCCCCATAGCTGAGGGTTTGAAACTAGGATCTGGCAGTTAGAAAATTTATGAGTTATAAGTCTGGAATTGAGAGAATACCAAAAAATAAATAAAGATTTTCAGGGTGTGTTACATCACGTAACGCACCCTACAGATTGGATCTGTTTTTTATTGCAAACTCCTAATTCCTGTAGACACAATAAATCGCGTCTCTCCTCCTAATTCTTGTACAGACGCGATTCATCGCATCTCTCCTAACTTTATTCATGAATCAAGTGGCAACTAACTTCAAAGCTAGACGGCCAAATCTTCGTTCTGGCGATCGCCGCCAAGTACGTAAAAAGACGAAGACAAATAACAAGTGGCTGTACTTAAGGGCAATTAGAGATGCTTTTGTCAAGCTTAACCCTAAGCATATAATCAAAAACCCAGTGATATTTGTGGTTTGGCTGGGGACAATTATCATCTTATTGCTGACGATCGATCCCAATTTATTTGGCCCAGCCCTGCAAAAGAACCCGCAAGTTTTCAACGGCTTATTGTCTGGGATTTTATTCTTTACAGTTTGGATTGCCAATTTTGCCGAAGCAATGGCAGAAGGGCGGGGTAAAGCTCAAGCCCAAGCCTTGCGATTAACAAAATCAGAGGCGATCGCTAAAAAACTCGCTCCCGACGGCATAATTAGTGAAGTGTCATCAACCAGCCTCAAACAGGGCGATAACATCTACGTTGTTGCTGGCGATATCATTCCCGCCGATGGCGAAGTGATTATGGGTGTCGCCTCAGTAGATGAATCGCCAATTACTGGAGAATCCGCACCAGTATTAAAAGAATCAGGCTCAGACATTGCCAGTTCCGTCACTGGTGGGACGCGAATTATCTCAGATGAACTAATTATCCGCATCACTAATGACCCAGGCAAAGGCTTTATTGACCGAATGATTGCCTTACTTGAAGGGGCAGAACGCAGTAAAACACCCAATGAAATTGTCCTGACAGTATTGCTGGCAGCGATCGCCTTAATATTTTTGTTAGTTGTGGTGACACTACCAGCACTTGCTTACTATGTCAATAGTCCAGTCAGCATCCCAATTTTAATTGCCTTATTAGTGGCGTTAATTCCTACAACCATTGGCGGCTTATTGAGTACCATCAGTATTGCTGGTATGGATCGAATTGCCCAATTTAACGTCATTGCCACTTCCGCGCAAGCAGTCGAAGCCTGTGGCAATGTCAACACTTTAGTTCTCGACAAGACAGGGACAATTACCATTGGCAACCGTTTGGCGGAAGAGTTTATCCCGATCAACGGTCATTCAATGTCGGAAATTGCGAATGTTGCGTGGGCCGCTAGTGTCTTTGACAATACACCAGAAGGTAAATCTATTATGCGACTGGCAGAAAACTTAGGATCACGGTTTGATTTTGACTCCAGTCAAGCAGAAGCAGTTGACTTTTTGGAAAAAACACGCATCAGTGGTACAAACTTGCCTGGTGGTTATGAGGCTAGAAAGGGAGAAGTAGAAGCCATTAAAGCATTTGTCCGTTCCCGCAACGGGCGCGATACGCCAGAATTGAATGCTGCATCTGAGAGAGTTTCTCGCCTGGGAGGTACACCCCTAGCAGTCAGTCTCGATCGCGAAATCTATGGGGTTATTTATCTCAAAGATATAGTTAAACCTGGTATCCGCGATCGCTTTCTTGCACTCCGAAGGA
Organism: Nostoc sp. KVJ3; assembly: GCF_026127265.1. Lineage (GTDB taxonomy): Bacteria > Cyanobacteriota > Cyanobacteriia > Cyanobacteriales > Nostocaceae > Nostoc. The sequence goes on along the minus strand of NZ_WWFG01000001.1, from coordinate 794,984 downwards.
TGGGAGTGCGTACCATCATGCTAACTGGAGACAACCGAATTACAGCTTCTGTCATTGCTAAAGAAGCTGGGGTAGATGACTTCATCGCCGAAGCCACACCAGAAGATAAAATCAGCATCATTAAAAAAGAACAAGCAGCAGGTAAACTAGTTGCCATGACCGGGGATGGAACTAACGATGCTCCCGCATTAGCCCAAGCTAACGTCAGCCTTGCGATGAATACAGGAACGCAAGCTGCAAAAGAAGCCGCTAACATGGTCGATTTAGACTCCGATCCCACAAAACTGATCGATATCATTAGTATTGGCAAACAATTGTTGATGACTCGCGGGGCATTAATGACATTTTCTATTACTAATGATATTGCTAAATACTTTGCAATTATCCCAGTGATATTTGTCGCTCCTAACCTGCAAAGCCTAAATATTATGAGTTTGACTAGCCCTAAGTCTGCTGTACTGTCAGCATTGATTTATAATGCTTTGATTATTCCCGCTTTAATTCCCTTGGCATTGAAGGGTGTACGGTTTAGACCACTGACAACTAATCAGCTAGTCCAACGCAATATCTTAATTTATGGCTTAGGTGGCGTGATTGCGCCCTTTATTGCCATTAAGTTGATAGATATACTGATTACAGTTCTGGGCTTGGCTGAAGGTTAGCAAAAGAAGGGAATAGGGAGTAGGGAAACTAGATTGTCCACAAGGGGCGGTAGCGTCTCGTAGAGAAATACGGTTTTAAACATACAAACTTTTTGCGTAAACAACACCCATCACTCGCTATTTTTATTCTGCTGTGCTTGAATGTGGTAATTGCCCCAGCTTCTTATGCTGTTGCTAACAGTATCTTTAAATGTCGTTCTGTTTAGGTAAAATAATTTAAATTAAAAATTAAAAATTAAATTTTTAGTAGTAATTGGAAAACTTTTTATGGCTATTATTCGAGAAACTATCAGAGCAATTTTTATAACTCTAATGCTTTGGTTGCTAACTGCAATCATCTACCCTCTGATAATCCTTGTAGTGGGTCAAGTTTTTTTGCCATATCAAGCCAATGGCAGTATTATGCTGAATTTAAATAATCAACCAATTGGTTCGGCCTTGATTGGTCAGGTGTTCACATCTGAGCGATATTTCCATCCCCGTCCTAGTACTGTTAGATATAGCCAAGGAAAAAAAGCCAAGCCAACTGGCATATCTGGAGCCAGCAATCTTGCTGCTAGCAATCCAGAGCTACTAAAACGAATTCTAGAACAGGCAAATCAATTGCGAGATGAAAATCTTCAACCCATAGCTGATATAATTTATACGTCTGGTTCTGGTTTAGATCCGCATATTTCCTTTAAGGCAGCACGGCAGCAATTGTCACGGGTTGCTGCTGCCCGTAAAGTAAAAGAAGATGAGATCCTACGTTTAATTAATAAGTATACTGATGGAAGATTTTTATGGACTTTTGGCGAGCCAGGAGTCAATGTTCTCCGATTGAATTACGCCCTTGACTTGCAAGATTTTAATCGTCAAGAAAATCAATAAATTGGGTATGGGGCATTGGGCATAGGGAAAGCGCCATTTGGCTATGAAGTAGGAGTACCACATAGGTACTAAAAGTGAGATGTCAAATAATACTAATAGTGGTTCGGCTGGTACTGCACCTTTAAATTCTGGAAGTTACTCGCTTTATCCGATACGGCGGCGGGGTAAGCATAAAATATTTATTGGTATGGCTCCTGGAGTAGGCAAAACCTACCGGATGCTGGAAGAGGGACACGCACTCAAACATGAAGGAATTGATGTCGTCGTTGGGCTTTTAGAAACCCACGGACGAAAGGATACAGCAGAGAAGGCAGAGGGACTAGAGATTTTACCCCGTAAGCAATATCCTCGCGGTGAATTGACGCTAACGGATATGGATACAGATGCTATTTTAAAGCGATCGCCCCAATTAGTCTTAATCGATGAACTAGCCCATACTAATGTTCCTGGTTCCCCACGCGAAAAACGCTACGAAGATGTAGAAATAGTTTTGGCAGCAGGTATTGATGTCTTCTCCACAATGAATGTGCAACATTTGGAAAGTCTCAATGACCTTGTAGCTAGAATTACTGGGGTTGTAGTGCGTGAGCGAGTTCCTGACAGGATTTTAGATGATGCAGACGAAATAGTAGTGGTAGATGTTACACCAGAAACTTTACAAGAACGGTTATTAGAAGGCAAGATTTACGCATCCGAAAAAATCCAACAATCCCTAGAAAATTTTTTCCAACGCCGTAACCTAATTGCTTTGCGGGAATTGGCTTTGCGGGAAGTCGCAGACAACGTAGAAGAAAATGCGATCGCTACTATCCCCAATGGGCAATCTTGTAATATTCACGAGCGGGTTTTGGTGTGCATAAGTACCTATCCCAACTCAGTGCAGCTATTACGCCGGGGCGCGAGGCTAGCGAATTACATGAATGCTCCACTTTATACCTTGTTCGTTGCCAATCCAGAGCGTTTCCTCACCAAAGAGGAAAGCTTACACATTTACACTTGTGAGAAACTCTGTAAAGAATTTGAAGGTACTTTTCTTCATGTTACCAACAGTAATGTCGCCAATGCGATCGCTGAAGTCGCCGAAAAATATCGGATTACTCAAATTGTAATTGGGGAGAGTCAGCGATCGCGCTGGCAAATGCTCCTCAAAGGATCTTTGACGCAAAAATTGGTGCGCTTGCTCAAAAACATCGATTTGCATATCATTGCCAGCGAGAAAATTGTTTCACCCAAACAGGGGATCAAATTTCCTCAAAAATCTCAGAAGTAAAGCTCCCATGCAGACCATAAGGGATATGATGTTTCAGATGTAGCCGTGCGATCGTTCCTTGAGAAAAATCACTAGCATCCAAAATTATTACATCTGAGCGGTGATGAGCAGCATCATAAACCAAAGCTAATACCCAACCATCATCTTCTTTTTCAGAACCTGGGCGCGGGACAAAAATCGGTTCACCAACAAAACCACGGGGTGCGGCACTCCAAAATTGTCTTTCTCCAGACTCTAAATCAATTTTTAGCAACCTTTGTAAGGGAGCATTACCAGTTTCTCCATCAGCCGCACCAATATATAAATATCGATAAGGCTGTCCCACATTCGCCGGATGGATGCTGGGAAATTCACAACAGCGACTATCAATCAATTCGCGTCGGACTGTCCCATTCTTGAGATTCAGATAAAATCGCCAGAGTTGCCCAGGTGAAGAAGCTTCAAAATCAACTTCTCGAAAATCGCTTTTAGGTTCGACTTTTGCTAAATCTTGGTAGCAGATGGAGTCAATTAAAACTTCCTCCCCTACCTCAAAAGCATTAACATGGTGGAAGACAAAACCCGACTGAGTTTCCAGAATTTTGATCTTTTCTTGCCCTTCTTTCGGGAACCGGGGAATAATTAAAATTTGAGTTGGCTGATTTGGCTGAAATTTTATACATTCTCCCGCCGCACGTATTCCCAAGGCGAAAGGTATGGGATTAAAGGTGACAGGATTTTGAAAGAAGATGCAGTAATTGGGAGTAATTACAAAATCGTGAATGAAGCAGAAACCGGGAACATGATGAGCGTGCTGTCTAACAATTTCACCCGCTGGGTTTACTTCAAAAATCCTAATTATAGTAGATAATCCCGGCTTAATCGAGAAATTTACCAGGCAAGATTTACCCCCATCTTGGTAACAATTCTTTTCCAAGCGGGGATGGGCAGCGAAAGCTTCACCTGCTGACAAAGCACCATGAAAATATTCATTCCCCAAAGTTTCAAGAGTATAGGGATCGAGGCGATATGCTTCAGAAGCTTCCCACAGTGCTAATAGTTTACCACCCCAATAGATAACATTTGTATTAGCAATATTTTTGAGTTTGAAGTCAAAGATATTAGCTAGCCAACCACCAGGTTTTTGAGTACCAAAAGTACCGCGATAGAGAATTTTACCCGCCTTTTTTTCTGCTAAATACCCAGTTGTGCGGACAAAGCGGTTGCGAAAATGGGCACGACCATTAGTAAAGGTAATTTTGCTAATCATCCCATCTCCATCAAATGGGTGATGAAGAAGCTGCCCATTGACATCCAGTAAACCGGGCCCATTTCTAAACAGCGTACCTTCTAATTCTCTAGGGATTTGTCCTTCTATATCATCAATCCAATAATCAGATTCTTGGGTGAGAGATTGATACCCTCCTTGCCAATCTGCACGAGTATAAGATTTGTCTGTAACTGGGCTTTCTTGATTTTTAAAACTCTGCATATACTTTATTTTCTATTGTTAGTTTGCAAGAAAAAATGTAATCGGGCAAAAAATTTTACAGTCATTGCAAGCGTTCACAATGACATTGTGTAATTAATTAGATATCTCCAGAAATTAAATATCTGTTATCCACAACCCTTGTAGAGACGTAGCAGTACTACGTCTCTACATTGTATTTTCGGAGATTTCATTCTGTCTGACTACTTATGTAATCTCTAAAAAGAATACCTTTGCAACTTTCCACCAATAGGGAGGCAGCGCCCTGACTCCTCTTTGTATGAGATTTATTACACTATTCCACTATTTTCGACTCTGGTTCTCTCAGTACCAACTCAGACATCAAATCAGGTAAAAAAGATTCTTCCCCATCTCTGGATGTCTCAGCTTGCTCTTCAGCAGCAGGTAGCCAGTTGATAAAGGGTAGCGGTAACAGCGTACTAAGGTTAGTAATTACCACCAATAGCCACAGTGAATCAAAGTTAGTTGCAGTAATCCCCAGCCAATAGGTGAGTAATGCCCCCAATGCTTGGGAAACCGTTCCGGCTGAATTAAATATTGACATTAACAAGGCAAACAAGGTTGCTTCCACACCAGAGGGACAAAGCCTCGCTGCTAGCACCATCACTGGCATAAAGGCAATTTTCCCCATCACAGTCAGAATAAGACTATCACCCAAACTAAACCAGTGGTCATCTATACCCAACAACCTGTTTGTATGAGTCACTAACAACAGCATTGTCATCCCTAACATTGACGAAATGACAGTACTCCAAGCAAAAATTACGCGAAAAGGGATGCTTTTGAGGAAACGTTGGAAAATCCAAACACCTGCTAAAGAAGCAAAACTTGTCACCAAGTTTACCCGCCCCAAAAATTCTGGTTCAAAGTGTAATTCGTTGGTAGAGAAGTAGAAAAAGGCTGATTCAGCATTTGGGGTAGCTTGCCAAATGAAGACAAAGGCCGTTGGTAGCCAAATTGTTTTTTGGGTAATGGCTTGGCGTAACTGCTTCAGTTGATGTTTGATTGGTAAAGGGTTGGTGTGATTACCATCTTCAGCATCTCGATCTTTGCTAATGGGGGACTCTGCAATTAACCAAGCCACCCCTGAGACAATGAGAGGGAATAAGGCAGTAATTCCAAAGACAGTACGGGTAGTAAAGTATTGCAACAGCAGACCGCTAAAGTATGCTGTTATTAAACCTCCGATCGCAGAAGCACCCCAGCACAGAGATTGTAGTGAACCAGCTTTGGTTTGAGATTCGCCTCTAGCACGTTCCACAACCAGAGAGTCAACTATCACATCACTCATAGCGACACTAAGAGAACTCAGAGCGATCGCTAATGTAGCTGCCCAGCTAGTATTAACTATTGTGGCCAAACTTACCCAGGAAGCAGTTCCCAGCATCCCAGATAAAATCAAGTAAGGACGGCGACGATAGCCAAAAATAGGCAAGCCATCAGAGATAAAGCCAAACACCGGCTTGATCATCCAAGGTAAGAAGACAATTCCCAATAGCGTCGATACCTGGACTGGACTCAACAGCAGTTCATCTTTGAGGAAAAAGCTAACAGCGAGACGCGATAGCCCTAAAATTCCTTGGACAAAGTAAACAGTGAGAATTGCAATTAATTCCGCATTGGGTTCATTGCCCAAAAAGATTTTTTGTGTTAATGAGTCTTTAATCTTGGACAAGCCAGATGATTGAATCACCATTCGATAAATATTGTTTAAATTTTATCTACTTTTCTATCATATCGATTCTTAAAACCTGAGCTTTAGGATCGGTACCCACAGGGTATTGCCCATATCACAGATTTAGTCTTTTCTGTCAATGCGTAAGCTTTAATAACAAAATAATTAGGGCGAGTTTACCTAAGTAAGCTCGCCCTAACTTGTATTGAGTGTTAACTTTTCGCTGGAACTTCTGAAATGCTGCCTACGGCAAGCTACGCAAAATCGAGCCTGGGAGTAAGGCATAGAGAAAATCAGGCAAATTTGATTGAGATTGAATTGGTATCTTTAATAGCATTGCTGTAAAGCAATGCTATTAAAGTGGCGTAGGCGTAGCCCGCCGCAGGCATCGCTGGAGAGTGACATTTCCTTAATGATTATCAGAAGTGCGGCTTTTAATCTGAGCCAGAAATCGGCTTGTTTACAAGCCATTACACTTATGACAATTGCAAAACTGACTTCTTATTAACTCGACGAGTCATAACTGAAGCAGCACCCACAAAACCAATCACAAAAACTCCTAATACAGAAGAAGACTCAGGAACTGCTTGAGTAACTACACCTCCGGTGATACTCTTGTAGCTAGTCGCGACTGTGTGATTATCTGATTCAAAACCAGTTCCGCCAACATTGGTGAATTGAACTTGATCAAAAGTTCCACCAACATCGTAGAAGTTGATGAACGCAAAGGGTTCTCCAGAATCTTGACCTTTGAATTGTGAGTTAGGATTACTGTAGTAGCTGGCTTTATTTGATAATCCTGCGATGTAATTTACCACATCAGCAGTAGTCATAGAAAAGACAACCTTACCTTGTGAAAGAAATGTAAGTACGTTGCTAGCATCTCCCGCAGACCACCAAAGTCCAAAGTAACTTTGTGGGGTTGTCAAACTCAGGGTGGAAACCGTTTGTTTACTACCGTTATTCGTGTCTACATCAAAATATTGACCCGATCCACCAGCACCACCATATTGGTTTGCATTGTTGATTAGACCGTTATTATAAGAACCAACAGTTGTTGCTCCATCCTTCCATTGAAAGCCTGTTGCACTGTAACCTGCTGTTTGTCCATCAAAAGTATCTACATGGGCATCAACAAGATTTGATAACTGTGCATTTTGTACGCCTGCGTTTTCTATTGATACCGCAAAAGATGCAGCCATTGCCGGACGGGTAACAGTAGCTAAGGACAAAACAACACCTGAAGCGATCGCGGACTTAATTAAAAGACTTTTCATTTGAGAACCCTTTTTGTTTTTTAATCTTTCGTGTTCATAGCCTCATTGTGCGATGTGCTTCTAGATTTGAACATCAGAGGGATTACTACTTTTTTGATTTGATTATACGCAGATAAAAATGTAAGTTGTTGGACTTTATTTAGAGGATAATCACTGATGTTATGTCCTGTGATGTCTATCGCTTTATGTAGAATGTGCGAAGTTATCAGTGCTAAATTGTAAACAAGCTTTATTTATAAAAAGTGCCATTTTGTAATTTGTAGGCAGTTTATATTTTTATGGTTCTAGATTAAGAAGGCATGAGGCATTGTCCTATGCCAATCCCTTGAAAACCGTGCTTATCCTTTAGCTGAATAGTTTTTGAACTTGACGATCGAGATTACCTTGGTTCTTCTTTAAGGTAATTACACAATCTGCATTTTGCTGCATGATTAATTGCAAAATCTCTTGATGACAATCGCTTGCATCAATTTTCACAATTCGGCTTTCCCAGTCAACTATGCCACCTTACCTTTTTTGACATGAGTAGTAGCATGAATTAAACTACCTCTTGCAATCAACAAAAGAATCTTGAGCAATGCATCCGATTGAAGAAGTTACTGTCCCGACTCGCGTTATCGGTTTAATTAGTGGTACATCCGTAGATGGCATAGACGCTGCCTTGGTAGAGATTTCCGGTACAGAATTTGATCTTAAAGTTGAGTTGGTCGCTGGAGAAACATATCCTTATCCAGCCGAACTCAGAGAAAGAATCTTGGCAGTTGGTGCAGGTGTTGCCATCTCAATGGCAGAATTGGCAGAGATAGATGATGCGATCGCTATTGTCTTTGCCCAAGCTGCCCAAAATATTCAAATTGGTCATCAGCCAGCCACTCTTATTGGCTCCCACGGTCAAACAGTTTATCATCGACCACCTGCAAAGAGAGAAATTGACCAGAAAACCCTACTCCCTAGTAAAAATGCAATTAATCGCGTCTCTCCCCACTCTCCACTAGGTTACAGTTTACAACTAGGGCGTGGTGAGTTAATTGCCCATCTTACAGCCATTACAACTGTGAGCAACTTTCGTGTGGCTGATATCGCGATTGGTGGTCATGGTGCGCCTCTTGTGCCCAGAGTAGATGCCTATTTGCTTAGTCATCCCCAAGAGGGACGTTGTATTCAAAACATTGGTGGTATTGGTAATGTAGCTTATATTCCGCCTCGGTATGGCGACTGGCTCTCAAAAATTCGCGCTTGGGATACTGGCCCAGGAAATAGTTTATTGGATCTGGCAGTGGAGCATTTAAGCGCTGGTGCTAAAACTTACGATGAAGATGGTAATTGGGCAGCAACTGGTACTCCTTACCATCCTTTGGTAGAACAATGGCTCAACCAAGACTATTTTCATCTACCACCGCCCAAATCTACTGGTCGAGAGTTGTTTGGTGTGACTTACCTGCATGAGTGTTTAAAAGATGCCCAAGTATACCAACTCAATGCTGCCGACATACTGGCAACTCTCACAGAACTTACATCTGCTTCAATTGTTCATAGTTACCGCACTTTTTTGCCGGAAATGCCACAACAAGTACTATTATGTGGTGGCGGTAGTCGCAATCTCTATTTAAAACAAAGATTACAGTTATTATTGACATCAATCCCAGTCTTGACTACAGATGAAGTTGGTTTGAGTGCAGATTTTAAAGAAGCGATCGCCTTTGCAATTTTAGCCTACTGGCGGCATTTGGGCATTCCCGGCAACCTACCGATTGCTACCGGCGCACCTCAAGAAGTGCTTCTAGGAGAAATTCACCAAAGTCAGTTCTGAGTCCTATGACAAGAACAATAAACAAGATAAAAAATTTTCATTATGGGCTAAACACCCCGCTAATACTAACAGCATTGCTATAACTGTAGTCTTGGCAGCACTCGTTCGGGACAGGGAATATAGAAGGTGGCTCATACTTTTTTATTGGAACCAGGACGCTGGACAATACAGGGAAATTGGCTAGAACGCAATGGGATGCCAATCAGCGTTAAAGGTATGACCTTGGTAGCTTGGAATCGAGATAACTGGTTCACTATGGCCACAAAGCTGATATTTCCAGGTAGCGATCGCTCGGAAATTTCTCTACAGTATAAGGGACGACTCCATGAGGAAGAGCGTCAATATACTTTTTTACTACAACATAATATTTTGGGGCAAGCTGAAGGCGAAGGCTGGATTGGTCTAGATACTATTGTACAGCGTTACTGGGTACTAAGCGATCGTCACCGTCATAGTGGTTTTGAAACCCTACACCGAATTTCGGAAGATAAATATTACCTAAGTGGTGGCATTTTAGCTGGTCATTTTTTAACTAACACAATGGAAGTTAGCTTAGAACGTCAGTCAACCTAATGAAAGTGCATCTGCTGTGTGTCTAGCCTGGGCAACACACTGCTTTCCCAACCTTCAATGTATGTCTCAATTCTTCTTCAATCTCATCGACCCACTGAGTTGTATGGTAAAAGATAAGTTATCAAATTATCGTCGGAATTTTGGCATCTTTACTTAAGTGTGTAATCAGGAGTTCATTTTCGTGAATCCTAAAGTATCCGTCATTATCCCTGCTTACAATACCGAAGCTTATATTGCAAAGGCAATACAGTCAGCCTTAGACCAAACGCTCAATGATATTGAAGTTATCATGGTCGATGATGGTTCAAGTGATAAAACTGTAGAAGTAGCTAAAATTTTTACCGATCCACGCCTCAAAATAATAGTTAATCAACAAAACCTTGGGGCTGCTGCTGCGCGTAATCGTGCCCTTAGAGCAGCCCAAGGAGAATGGATTGCTGTACTTGATTCAGATGATTGGTATGCTCCCGAAAGATTGGAAAAGCTTGTCTTACTGGCAAATGAAAGAAATGCAGATATGATTGCTGATGATATTTATTTAATCAAGGATGGTGAAACATCTCCTTGGAGTACATTGATTCAAGAAAGTCAAGAAAATATAAATAAAATTCTCCAAATAGATATCATTTATTTTGTGAAAACTGATGTCTATGGACAACCCGGTTTGCATCTTGGCTTAAGCAAACCTCTATTCAAACGGGAATTTCTGCTTAAGCATGGTATCGAGTATGATGAAGCTATCAGGATGGGTCAAGATTTTTGGCTTGACATGAAATGCTTAATCAAAGGAGCTCGTTTTTTTCTTGAACCAAAACCTTATTATTTCTACCGCTCACGTCCCGGATCTCTTGTGCATAAAAGCCGAGAGTTACGTCTAAATCAATACTTGAGTGCTACTAATGCTTTCATGCAACAAGAGGTTGTGAAAAAAAATCCAGCTTTAATGCTTGCTCTATCTTATAATATTGCAATATACCAAAAAAATCTAGCTTACTTTCAAGTTATAGTGCCGATAAAACAAGGTAAATTTTTAACAGTATTAACAGAAATGAGGAGAAATCCGCGTTTTATTTCTGATTTTACTTCTCGATTTAAGAATATTATTGAACGCCGAATTCAATACTATGTGATGGGTAATAAATTAGTTTTCGATATGTCTTATAATCTACAGAGAAAACGAAAAAATCCCAATTCGTAATATCACAGTTTCTCACCAAAAAATACATTCTTACGTACTCAGAATCAGCCTGAAGGTTAAAACCTGGTCAGTTAATAAGCATCCGTCATTATCCCTAGTTACAAAACAAAGGCAAAGGATGATCTTGCTGGAGGTAGGATAAAAGTAATAACCAATCAAAACTTTACTTGTGGTTTATTGACCACTAAAATCACAATCATAAGTCCTAATAAGCTAGAGGATTATTTAGGGATTATCCCACTTTTTTGCATATCATTGCGTAGGCGGAGCCTTCGCGTAAGGTACGAAATGAAGTGAAGCAAAGCAATCGCAACATCTCCGATCCAACTAAGGGCGAGTCCATAGTAGGATTGCGTGTCTGCGACATGCTGTTCGCGTTCGTCGTTCCTCCTATCTGTGAGACGCTGTTCGCGTTCGCAATGACAGTTATTCTTTCATTGCAAAATAAAACCTGGGATGCACCCGATTATTTACGAGTTATGAGAGCTTAAAGCTCATAAAATCTGCCCAGCATAGCTTCATGTCGCCCCCTCAGCCTTTATTGATATTCAAAACTCCGCACTCATCATAGAGTTTTCAGAACTCTATGATGAGTGAAATACCACATAATTAAGGTTTTTGGCAGATCCTAGAGTTATCTATTTACTCAAAATTGGGCAAACTAAAACTACACCACAATTAAAGTACAAAATGATATGAAGTCTCATTATAAATCTACTCTTTCTGCTTGTTTGATCTGGTATGTTACACCAGATGTAATAACCGTCTCGGTTGTAAACTGTCAGATTATGGCTTCAATCTTTTAAAATATGACTTAAAAAAGCTATTACAGGATTACGTAAATCCACTTACTATCTCAATTAACAAGACTTAGGGCAAAATGCCCTTGTTAAAGGTAGGCAAACTTGCGCCACAGTGTACTAGGACAGCACCGCGTAAATAAAGTAATGATTGTAAATCGTCCAAAAGCTTATCTTATAAGCTTTTTGCTTTTTGTTTTTTACTATCGACTTATAGCTTGCGCTATAACCTAGAAAATCATTTCTGGGCGTAATAATTCAGATATCTGCTTGACTGCACTTTTCCTCACAAACGCTTACAACCTGCTTTTGGATTCAAACTCTCTATGTCAGACCCTAATATTGGTCGCTTACTCAGCAAACGCTACCAACTCCAGGAGTTAATCGGTACTGGAGCAATGGGTCGGGTTTATCGCGCTCAAGATACTCTGTTGGGAGGTGTACCTGTTGCTGTTAAGTTTCTCGCTCTATCAATCCAAAATGAAAAGATGCGATTGCAAGACCGCTTTGAACGAGAAGCAAAAACCTGTGCTTTACTAGGGCAAAAGAGTATCCACATTGTCCGAGTCATGGACTATGGCGTAGATGACAATAACACCCCGTTCTACGTCATGGAATACCTACAAGGACAAAGCCTTAACAACATTATTCGCAAGCAACGATTGCCTTTACCAAGATTCCTGAGTATGGCGCGTCAACTCAGTCTGGGGTTGCAGTGCGCTCATGATGGCATCCCCGTTGATGGCACAATTTGCCCAATTATTCATCGCGATATCAAGCCAAGCAATATGCTGGTGATTCAAGATGCCAGTTTCGGAGAATTGGTCAAGGTTCTAGATTTTGGGATTGCTAAGTTATTACAGTCAGATGGCGACCATACAAAATTTTATTTAGGGACGTTAGCTTATTCTTCTCCCGAACAGATGGAGGGTAAGGAATTAGACAACCGTGCTGATATTTATAGTTTGGGTGTGATGATGTTTGAGATGCTCACAGGCAAAATGCCGTTGGTGGCACAAACTCATTCTTTTGGAGCATGGTATAAAACACATCACTATCAAAAGCCACGCTCTTTTGCTGAGGTTGCACCGGGGTTAGAATTACCAAAAGAAATCGAAAATTTGGTGATGAGTTGTCTAGCTAAGGTAGCACGCGATCGCCCCCAAAGCATCACTGAAATTCTAAAAGTCTTATCATCTCTTGAAAAGCCTGAGAATACACGCAAAATTAAGCAAGACAGCCATGCCCTAGTTCCTACTACTACGGCTAGCCCAGAACTTGAACAAAGAACAAAAGCCGATTTACGAGTATCGTCGTCAAATGATGAAATTGCTCGTGCGATTTCCTGGCCCAAAAATAAACCAATTGCCGATATTGTGTTTCCCCAGTCTATTCATACCAATGGGGAGGTTTTGCCAGCGTTGTGGGTGATGCTACCCCAAGAGGAAATTCAAAAACGCTTACTCTGTACCCGCTATAACCAATTTCTTTTCATCTCTATTCCCCATCCCATGTTGCTATGGATTACTGTGATTTACAATCGTAAGCATGGCCCGAAATGGTTGCCTTACTACCTCGATCTCAAAACCAGTCTTGGTCAAGAAAGTGCCCGGTTACTACAACACATCGGTTACTACCGCTTGCTATTCTTTGCGCGAGAAACACCAAATAGTTGTACCCATATCTTACTTTCGAGCGTTGCTTTTGGCCAGCGTCAGCGACTACAAGAGTGGGTTGCAATGAGCAATACATTGATGTCCTCTGCTGACCCGCAAATGAGTAAAAGGTTACTCAAAAACGAGTATGAAAAGATTAAGCCTCAAATTCTGGCAAAACTGGAAAGTATTGATACAGATTCTCCATACGATCTTTCTAGCTAGGAATAATTTATTGAATGTTACATACTTTTAGATGTAATCAAGGGGTGGTTGTTCAAAGAATGTAAACTTTTATAAACAAAATGTATATAAAGATGTAAGTTCTAGTTATATGTATAGAGAGTGAAATCGCTAGCTACTAAAGTAGTAGTGTATGAATTATCTCTAAATGTTACTGTGTAAGTATTTTAAGGAATTGTAGAGTTACGCAGATTAGTCTATTATAGACAAAACAAAGATGAGTATGGCTAAAGCAAACAGTAAATTTAGCCAACAAAGCTAAAGTTAAGTCTAGACTCCAGCATATTGCGCCATAGAAAATTTCGTTAGTTGGTTTTGTGAATTAAACTTTTTTGCCGTCGTTGTAAAGTTGTTTATCGAAGTTGACGCCCCGACATCCCCAGCTCTTTTCCTTCTTGGAACCAAGCAAGAGAAGGAGGTCGCCCACTGCGACAGTAGAACGACTCTATGCCATAGTGGAACCGGAATCTAAGCCCCACTGGTGCTTAAGAAGCTCTTGATAAGTTGCCTCACGAACTACCATTTGCTCATAGAGCTTTACTAAAAAGTCTTTAGCTTGATCGTGGCTCATATTTTGCACCTGAGTGGCAAATGAGCAGATGCTGAATTGCTGTTCCAAGGATAGTTTCATTGGTTGGTTCATAGTTAACTCCGAAAAAACAACGTGTAAATGGTGATATCGTTTGTAGAAGCCCAAAGGGGATAATAATTGGACTTGTATGTGTCCAACATTTGTTCCTCCGTATTAAGGAAGATAACAATTGTTTGACAGATTGCCCACGTCCTAAATGTGGAATTTTTTTGGTCTGATATCTTGCACCTAATCCTACTGATATACAACTTAAGTCAACCTAGCCATATTCTGGAAAATAGGTTCTGTTTTGACTCAAGTAGATATAACTACTTCCCACCCTCCTTTTTGATTTGCACAAGCCTCTTTTGAGGAGATGAGCAAATTTTTTCCCGAATCTTATAGTTTCCCTATTTGAGAAAAAAGCCTCTAAGAGTAAGGACTTTAAGGAGTTTGGGCAATAGATGGTAATAAGAGTGAATTATAGTCCCTCTACCTTATTACGTGCAAGATGTCAATTTAACAATCTATGCAAACCTAGCCTCATTAGGTTAATTTTGAGGCTAAAAATATTTGTATCAAATTGTAAAAAGTAAAAATGCTCACGCTGAACAAATTGCTGAGTATATCTACCGCATTTGTCATTTGTTTCAAGTTACTAAGCATCTACTAATAACTAATGACTAATAACCAATGACTATTTATTCGAGTGAGACGATGACAACTGTGATGTTATCGTGCCCTCCATGCTCCTTAGCGGACTCAATCAGAGAGATGGCGGCTTTATCAAGCCAAGGAGCATCTTGGAGGCAGCTAGCAATCTTCTGTTCAACAAGTTCTTCTGTGAGACCATCACTACACAAGAGCAAGCGATCGCCAACTTTGACATCTAGTGGTTGCACATCAATCTGATGCAAGTCTTCACGTCCTAAACAGCGCGATAATACATGACGAAAAGGATGCGATCGCGCTTCTTCAAAGGTGATATCACCGATTTTGATTGCTCGTGCTACCCAAGTGTGATCTTCCGTTACCTGTTCTAATTGCGACTCTCGGAAGCGATACAGTCGCGAATCACCTACATGAGCGCACCAGGGCGGCTCTGGGGAGCGAAAAATCACTGCTACAACTGTTGTACCCATATCGGCGCGTTCGGGATGATTTTGCTGATCGTGCAAAATCGCTTCATTTGCACCCCACAAAGCTTGCTCTAACAATTCTTGAGAAGATTTAGTAGATTCCCAATTTGCTACCAAATATGCCTGAATTTCCTTAGTAGCAATACTACTCGCTTCCTCACCTCCCGCATGACCACCCATTCCATCGGCGACAACGAAAAACCGCCCTTCTGGGTCGATATAGTAAGCATCTTGATTATTAGAACGAATAAGTCCCGGATCGCTAAAACCCGTGAAATTAAGTTTCATAAATTCTTTTTGCAACAATTAATACATCCGATCGTAACGGTCTAGGCGTAAAATCAGTCTGATTAGGATCGCTGAAATCCCTAGTGCAATTAAACCAGGCAATAATGCCCACCATACATGATTGCCAACTACTAAGATCGTAGCTGAAAGTGTGAAACCACTGATTAAAAGAGCATAGCTCATTGAGAGCTGAATACTGCTCTGTCGTCGCAATAGTCGTTCGGTTTCGATAGACCGGACACGGAGGCGCATATCTCCCCGCTCTAGCTTTTCGAGCGTATCCTCTAATCTACGTGGTAGACCAAAGGCAGTACTACTTACCTGAGCTGCTTGACGACTTAATTCGTTAATAAAGGTATTCCCCTCAGAACCATTCATATCGGTCATAAGCTGCATTGCATAAGGTTTGGCAACTTCCATAAAGTTAAACTCTGGATCTAAACCTTTGCCTACCCCTTCCAGGGTAGAAAAGGCTCGCATCACAAAGGTGAAGGTTGCTGGAAATCTAAATGGCTGATTATAAGCTATTTCATAAAGGTCGTCACTGATTGCTGCCACTGATTGGTTTTCAAAAGGCTTATCCATGAAATTGTCCAGCATATACTGGACGGAACGCCGGACTGGGCCCATGTCATCGGTTGGGGCGATCGCGCCTAAATCGATCAGAGATTGGACAACGCGATCGCCATCTTTTTGAGCGATGCCAAACAGTGTTTGCATTAGTCCTTCGCGGACGTTAGATTTAATCCGCCCCATCATGCCGAAATCGTAGAATATTAAAGCCCCACTTGCACTAATGGCAATATTGCCTGGGTGAGGATCGGCATGGAAAAAGCCGCTATTCAGTAACTGAAGTAAGTAGGCTTGAGCGCCTTGACGAGCGATCAACTTTCGATCCAAACCGGCTGCTTCTAAAGCTTCGTATTGGCTAATTTTAATTCCAGGGAGATATTCTAAAGTTAGTACTCTGGAACTGGCGTAACGCCAGTATACTCTTGGGACATTCACCCAATCGTAGCCGCGAAAATTCCGGCGAAAAGTATCAGCGTTACGACCTTCATTAAGATAATCAATTTCTTCCCAAAGAATGCGACAACATTCTTCATAAATACCTAACCAATCTCTTCCCCGTCCCCATTTGGGATGGTTTTGAAAGTAGCGGGTAATTCCCTTAAGAATTTGTAAATCTATTTCAAATAACTTCTTTAATCCGGGACGTTGAACTTTCACAACAACCGATTCCCCACTATGCAGCACAGCTTTGTGTACTTGCCCCAAGCTAGCAGCAGCTAAGGGAATCGGTTCAAAATTATGGAAGAGTTCAGGAATTTTTTTGCCTAATTCTTTCTCGATGGTCGCTTCTACTTGCTCATAGCTAAATGCTGGTACTTTGTCTTGTAATTTGGCTAGTTCTTCTACATATTCAACAGGGAATATATCAGCACGGGTAGAAAACAATTGCCCAACTTTGATAAAGGTTGGCCCTAAGTCTAGTAGGGTATTGCGAATCCAGACCGCTTGGGTTTTGCGTCTTGCAGCTTGTTTTACCTCAGTCACGCCACCCGGATAACTCCAAGATTTGTTGTATAGCCAAAGTTTGAACAATAAGGTCAAAACAAAAGACCAAATGTCTACAAAACGCCGTCTGCTAGAGTATTTTTCCCGATTCCAACGGTATGCTTTATCTGAATAACCTTGTTCCATATACTTTGTGTACCGTTGGTTTGCAACCGAATCACTTGAAAGAGAAGACACTTCTGATTCCTAAACTGTTTTTGATCAAGTGTCCTTTGTCATTTGTCCTTTGTTATTTGACCAATGCCCAAATTTACGCAGAAGTTCGGCGATAATGTTGCAATTCTGTCCTTAACAGAGCAATTTCTGCTCTTAATTCATCAATATCTGCTTGCAAGTCACCTGAATCAGAACTGGCTTGTCCACTGCCTGTAGTAGCTTGACCAGAATTAGCTGCTTCTGCTGAACGATTTGCCCGCTCTAGGACTTCTTCTGTAAACTGGCGCAACTGCTCTCTAGCTTCTGCATCAAATTTGCCCAAATCACTTAAAGCATCGGTCAAGACGACCTCTAAACGCTCATTAACTACTTCGGCTACTGCTCTGCCGACGAAAAACGCTTGTACTAGTGGGTTACTCATAAATTTTTGTTACGTTGATCCGCAAGAGAATTATAACTTGCCTGTATGCTTTGCGGCTTCTGTTGTAGAGCGAGAGATTTACGTGACGCGATATGCCAATTCAATAATGCGCGGAGTTTACAGGCAGACAAACGAGAGCTACATCGGTCTGGAATAACATATATCGTGACAATTCTGGCACTGGTAACTGTATTCCTAGTTCTTCATAAAAAGTAGTTGGTTGATCTGGCAAATAGACAAACACAGATTGTTCTTGAGGATCAATCAGCCATCCCATCTGAGTGCCATACTTCAGGCAATGTAGAATATTTTTGGTAACTTTAGTTTGACTTTGATCGGGAGATAAAATTTCAATTGTCCAATCTGGGGCAATTGAGAAGACATTAGCAACTCCACCATTTTCTTTACGGGGAATTTTCTCCCACATAAACACAGAAATGTCAGGTACAATTGAGCGATCGCCAAAAGTACACCGAAGCTCACAGAAAGCCCGTGCAATCTGGTTGGGTTTGACAACCAAGTTAATTGCAGGTGCTAACTCGGTCTGAAGTGCGCTGTGTTCTCCTTGCGGCATCGGTTTTTGGATAATACGTCCATCAATATATTCACTGGTAGGTTCTGTCTCTGGCAGATCCAGGAATTCGCTGAGAGTCAGGGGTTTAGTAGGGGTTTTTACCATATCGTGACTTAAATATGTCAGAAAGAAGCGAAACTAAAAAATTTCACACTTTTTCTTCAGTAACTAATGTTAGACTAACCCATTCGCCTTTCTCGTTATAGCTGCGAATCATCCTCTGGCGCAGGTTTGGCTGGATTAACCAACCTGCTTCCAAGAATAAGGGTTGACGTAATTGCACTTTGAGGGGAGAAGTTGCAGAAGCGCCATCAGGTAGCAATAATACTTGTACTTGCTTTTCGGAATCTTGGTCAAAGAGAACGATGGAACCCTTGATGGTAGCAGTTGAGGTAATTGTGCATTCCCCAAAAGAGGTACTTTGAATTAATCGCCCAGTATCATCAAGTTGTATTTTCAACCTTGTAGAGTAAATGTCAGGCGAACGCAAATCTCGATAGATTGTCACTGCTTGTCCTTGCCATTCTCCCAACAAGTCATTTATCTGCAAAGGTGGACGTTCTGCTACTGGGGTTCCAGCTAGGTGTTCTCGAATTAGAACTAGTCTACTTAACTGACTGGTTTTATCAAACAGTTGTACCAGACGTAAGCGGCGATTTTCATGAACAAAAGCTAATTCTCCACCAAATTCGGAAAATGGCCCTAACTGAATTACACCTTCAGAAAATGAACCATTTTCAAAAAACAGCAAACCCCCTCCTACAGACCTAAATTCTCTGATTACATCATCCATTCCCGAACGGTTCAGAGTTAGGCGTACTGTCTCATTATTGTTCAAACCCTCCAGTGAAAGCCGGCTAGAAGTATCTTTCAGAAGCGTACCTTGGGGAGAAAAATTAGTAAATGAACCTTCCCATACACCAAGATTTTGCAGAAAACATTCCCATTGTGATTTCATCGTGATTTTGTCCTTTTTCCTTTGTCATATCATGTCCGGTTAAACACTTGTCATTGCGTACTCCGTTGGAGAACCCGAACGCGAATAGCGTCTCCGAAGGAGAAGGGTACGGAGTGAAGCATAAGTCCTTCGGATACGCTTCGCGAACGCAGAGTCTTGGTGATTGCTTCGCTGCGATCGCAATGACATATCGTAAGTAATTTGGCGGACATGATATCATGCCGATTATGAGTGCTAAGTAGGGAGTGGGGGATGAGGAGAAGTTGTAGTAAGTGCTTTCCCAATGCCCAATTTCTAACCTTTAGCAAAACGTCGGACAGCAAATAAGCTTCCCATTAATCCTACAGCTGCACCGAAACTTAAAAGAATTAGGGGCAATAATAAAATTTGAGATGAAGTGAGTTGCACGCCGTTGGTGATAACTTGGATAAACTCAGGTTGATTGGCTAGCAACTTACCGAGAAACTGTTGAATCACAGAAATGAAACTCCAAGCGATCGCACCACCAACTAAACCAAAGGCAATTCCTTGTAAAATAAACGGTAGGTAAATCCATGCAGAGGTTGCTCCTACCAGTTGCATAATTTCAATTTCTTGCCGTCGCGCCATAACAATTAGCCGAATTGTGGTTGTAGTGACTGCGATCGCTGTTAAGGTCAGAATAATTGTAATTGTTAAAGTAATCCAGTTCAGACCCCGGTGCAACTGGGCAATGCGTTTAACTGCTTCATCGATATATTCCACGGTGTCAACTCCGGGTAACTTAGCCAATTGCGTTGCTAAAGTTGGTACAACTTGAGAATTACGGGCTTTCACCTTCATCTCATCAACCAAAGGATTCTCACCTAGTTGCTGGGTAGCGCCTTCAATATCAGAAATTTTCATTTCCTTTACTAACTTAGTCCAAGCTTGTTCTTTGGGAATGCTTTGTATCGCCGCTACCTCTGGCATTTTGGCGATTAATGGCTCAATGTTTTCAACCCGCGTATCCGGTTGGAGATAAACTGATACCTCTAACTGGCTACCAAACTGATAGAGGAGTTTTTCGACTTGCCAAGAGGTTTGCAAACTCAAACCAAATAAAAACAGTAATACCGTAACAGTACTAACAGCTGCCCAATTCATCCACCCCCCCCGCAATAAACCGAGGAAAGTTTCTTTGAGCAGGTAGTCAAGTTTGGTGAAAGACTTAAACACACATCACCCCAGTCAATAATTCGTAGTTTATAATTCCCAATACCCAATACCCAATACCCAATTCCCCATTCCCCAACTTGATAGAATTAATATAGTAAGAATTTTCACCATCTAGCCATCGAGACTCATGCCCTCTGAAATTGCTGTAGAGAAAAAAAAGTTAAAAAATCCACCTTTGGAGCTTCATTATTTGGGCGATCGCGTGCTGCGTCAACCTGCAAAGCGGATTTCTAAAGTAGATGACGAACTTCGCCGGATGGTGCGCGAAATGCTGCAAACTATGTATAGCAAAGATGGCATTGGTTTGGCTGCCCCCCAAGTGGGAATTCACAAACAAATAATTGTCATCGACCTAGAACCAGAAAATGCAGCTAACCCGCCTTTAGTGTTGATTAACCCCATCATTAAACAAGTCAGCAGTGACATCTCTGTTGCTGAAGAAGGATGCTTGAGTATTCCTAATGTATATCTAGACGTAAAGCGTCCCCAAGTCGTAGAAATCGCCTATAAAGACGAGCATGGTCGTCCTCGGACATTAAAGGCTAATGACCTACTGGGACGCTGTATTCAGCACGAGATGGATCACCTCAACGGTGTGGTATTTGTAGACCGTGTGGAAAACTCCTTGACTTTAGCCCAGGAGCTATCTAAGAATGGCTTCTCGTATCAAGCGGTGAAACCAATACCATAGGGGGCTAGTAATGTATTTAACTCCAAAAAGTAGTTTATTTTTGGGTGGTTCTTGTGTAAGTGCGATCGCAGCTGTCGGTTCGATTTTTGAACTCAGTTATGGACAACCAGATTTAGGTTTCCAAGCCACGGCGATTATCTTAGCATTGAGCATTCCACTCACCGGATTATTTTTCTTTGCCGCAGTGAAGGACGCAAGGGCTAATATGAAATAAGCATCAGGTACATAAAAAAGGTAAAAGGATGAAGGAAAAAGGCAAAATTCATTCTTTTACCTTTTATTTTTACTCTGCATCTTCCACTGCCCCTAAAGCTTTCAGCGTTACTAATTGCGCTGTGGTTAACCCTTTCACTCCAGTGATATTCATTCCTTCGTAGGGTTTTGGCGATCGCAGTGTTTTGACGCACTCGCCTGTCAATACATCCCAAAGCTTAATTGTCTCATCTTGGCTACCACAAATTAGGGTTTGACCATCGGGACTAAAGGCAACTGACCTGACCCAATTAGCCCCGTGCAAGGTTTTGAGGCACTTGCCCATATAGACATCCCATAATTTTACCGTTTGGTCTTCACTGCCACTAGCTAAAGTCTGACCATCGGGACTGAAGGCAACTGACCATACCCGATTAGTATGTTCTCCTAAAGTTGTGAGACACTCACCCATTTGAACATCCCATAATTTCACCGTTTGGTCGTCACTGCCACTAGCTAAAATATGACCATCGAGACTGAAAGCAACTGACCTGATCCGATTACCATGTCCCTCTAAAATTTTAATGCATTGTCCCGTGCGGATATTCCATAACCTCACTTTTTGGTTTTCACTGCCACTAGCTAAAGTTTCACCATCGGGGCTAAAGGCAACCGATCTCACCCAACTGGTATGCCCTTGCAATGTTTTGAGGCATTCTCCCGTATGGACATCCCATAATTTCACTGTTTGGTCATCACTGCCACTAGCTAAAATTTCACCATCAGGACTAAATGCAACCGATCTGATTCGATTGGTATGTTCCTGCAACTTTTTCAGGCATTGTCTGGTTTGAACATCCCATAATTTCACTGTTTGCTTTTCACTGCCGGTAGCCAAAAGTTGACCATCGGGACTGAAGGCAATTGACCGTACCCAACTGTTATGCCCCTGCAAAATTTTCAGGCACTTATCGTTACGGACATCCCATAATTTCACTGTTTGCTTTTCACTACCACTAGCCAAAGTTTGACCATCGGGACTGAAAGCAACTGACCTAATTCGATTGGTATGTCCCTGCAAAGTTTTGAGGCATTTTCTGGTGTTGACATCCCATAACTTCACTGTTTGGTTCTCACTACCACTAGCCAAAGTGTGACCATCGGGACTAAAAGCAACTGACATTACCCGATTGGTATGCCCTTGTAAGGTTGTCAGGCATTTTCTGGTGTTGACATCCCATAATTTCACTGTTTGGTCATCACCACCGCTAGCCAAAATTTGACCATTAGGACTGAAGGCAACTGACCAGACCCGATTGGTATGTCCCAGCAAGGTTGTCAAGCATTTTCCGTTGTGGACATCCCATAACTTTACTGTTTGGTCGTCACTGCCACTCGCTAAAATTTGACCATCGGGACTGAATGCAACCGATCTTACCCAATTGCTATGTCCCTGAAAGATTTTCAGGCATTCTCCGTTGTGGACATCCCATAACTTTATTGTTTGCTTCTCACTGCCACTAACTAAAGTTTGACCATCTGGACTGAAAGCAACTGACCTGACTCGATTGGTATTCCCCTGGAAAGTTTTGAAGCATTTTCCCGTGTGGACATCCCATAACTTTACTGTTTGGTCTTCACTACCACTAGCTAAAATTTGACCGTCGGGACTGAAGGCAACTGACCTTACCCAATTGCTATGTCCCAGCAAGTTTGTCAGGCATTCTCCATTGTGGACATCCCATAACTTCACCGTTTGGTCATCACTGCCACTAGCTAAAGTCTGACCATCGGGACTAAAGGCAACTGATTTTACTGAACCGCTATGTCCAATACAAGTAAAAAGTAGCTTTCCATCTTCAACTTGCCATAAGTAAGTCTTACCATCAGCATCACCTGTAGCTAAAAGTTTACCATCTGGGCTAAATGCCACTGACGAAATACTCACTAATGTTTCTGCAAAAACGGACTTAGCTAAATCAGCGTTGGCAAAATTCACCCGATGCAAATTCACACTTTGTAAATATGCTTGCCAAATAGTCAGATTAGAAAAGTCATAGCCGCTTAAATCAATTTCTAGCTCACAAAGCATATTTAGGAGATTTCCACCAGCATATCCTGCCGCTTGTGGAGATTTTTTTTGCAGATCGAATAAAACTTCAGAGAGATGAGTTTCCAGATTTTTAGGAAATCTATAAATAGTTGATAATCTATCTATAACCTGTTTAATAATCAGGGTAATTTGAGTGTTACGAATATAATCTTTAGCCGTAGCTTCCATTAAAGCATGGCTCATAAATAATTTCATTTCACCAGTGGTAATTTCGTGACAAACTTGTTCAATTAATCGGTCAATCATGTATTCCATCACCACCGACTGGAGGGTGAAAAGTGCTGTTCTTTGTTCAATTAGCGATCGCCGCCGCAGTGACTCTAGCGCCTCCAGTACTTCCCTTTTGGGCAATGGATGCACAAGTTCGTCTAGCAATTCTTCCAGAGAAACTAACTCGCGCTTGATTGCTAGCCAATAAATTATTTCTTTTTCGATCTCTGATAACCGCTCAAATTGCTGGTCTAATAAATTGCGGGTGTCACCAAAAATTATCTCCCCTTCAGCAAGAAAGGCAGCGATATCACCACCAAATAACTCCCGGATCGGCTCAGAAACGAGTTTTAGTGCTAAGGGATTACCTGAATATTTCTCAATCAGTTTACCCCACTTCTTCTGTGAACCAAATA
This sequence comes from Nostoc sp. KVJ3, assembly GCF_026127265.1. Lineage (GTDB taxonomy): Bacteria > Cyanobacteriota > Cyanobacteriia > Cyanobacteriales > Nostocaceae > Nostoc. The sequence continues at coordinate 770,958 of NZ_WWFG01000001.1, read as the reverse complement.
ACCCTTTATCTTTGAGAATTTTTTGCCCTTCTGTTTCTCCCAAGCCAACTAACGATAATGTTCTGACTGGTGATGTTTCTCCCTCTAAAGGGGCAAATTCTTTGGGTTTTTCTCGCGAAGTCAATACTAAACAGCTTTGATGCGGTTCTTCCCCTATCCGTCGGAGTATTTGACTAAAATCTTGATATTTTTCTTTATATTCTCCGGCGCGATCGCCTTCTTGTAAAATTGTCTCTGCATTATCTAATACTAAAAGACAACGATGCTCTCGTAAATAATGAATCAACAGCGTTACTCTCGCATCTACAGTTTCTGGTAACTCTATTTCTCTCTCGTTAGATAAAAAACCAATCAGGTTTGCCAACATCTCTAAGACGGGTGGTGCATTACGGAGACTTCGCCAAATCAGGTATTCAAAATTCTCCTGAACTTCCTTCGCTAACTTCACAGATAAGGCAGTTTTGCCAATTCCACCCATGCCCAATATTGCCACCATTTGACATTTATCCTTGATTAGCCACTGGGTTAACTGAGATAATTCGGCTGCACGTCCGTAAAAAACACAGATTCCAGGCGCTTCACCCCAATCTTGGTGGTTTTGGGTGATGGATTTTTCCTTCAGTGAAAATGCTTGATATTCAGATTCGATAACTTGTTGTAACTTAGTGAGCTTTCCTGGCCCGTTACCAGTAACATTAAATTTTTTGTAAACTTCGCTTAATCTTTTGCGGACTGCTTCGGCGCTGATAGCTAATTCTTTTGCGATCGCATTTGGGGATTGTCCCCGAACAGCATATAAGAATACCTCTACCTCGCTGCTAGACAAGCACCGTTTTTGGGCTAAAGCCAAAATCACGTTTTCAGAAATCACACTCATACTCACACTAAGACAGACTACACTCCCAATATTATCTCACTAGGTGAGACAACATCCGGTTAAAAGTGAGTATTCATCGAAAGCATTGGGAAACTCCGTCTCCTAATGGACGAGGTAGGTCTGATTTTAGGTACTTTCGTAGTATCTTTATGCCATTTAAATAATTTTCTCTATAGTTTACCTTGACCTAAGTAACTTAGTTACTTTATAGTGAATTCAACAGCCTAAAAAAGAAACTTAGTAAGGTTGCCGACAAAAAAAGAAACTTAGTGAGTCTTGACTTACGCAATAACTTTTTGAAACTTTGATTCCTACGCTTCTCTACGAGAGGCTTGTCTGCGACACGCTGCGCGGACACCTAGATGAATGGGAACGCCTTCAGCGAATGTTCTATTTCATAATTTTGCGTAAGTCCTGTGAGTAAGAAGTAAAGGCTGAAAGCGTCGATTCTGAAAAAGGCAAACATCAAAATTGTCTGCAAGAATTGCGAGGGTTCAATGCGCGTAGTGCGCTTTATGTGCGATTACGGGCATTGAACGCCTGATTTTGATATCAAGATTGCCCCGGCAATTGATTAAGGAGCTTAATTTTTCATTATCTGTAAATATCAAGACCACCTTCGTTGACATTCCAACTCTAACTCTTGAGTAGGACTGTTGTTTAGCTTGACTTGGTGGGATCAACCTGTGGGTATTAGCTGTTTCCTTAGTGTGGTCGGGGAAGCAAGCGCTACCTGCTACCTAGATTCAACTTTCAAAACAGGAAAAAAACTATGAAACCCAGTCTTAAAGACAACGATAATTTTCTGTTCAGATGGTTTTGCAGAGGACTGAAGTATTTTCTGCTAGCGCTGCTAGGCGTTGCAATCGCCTTTGTTGTGTCTCAAACTTTTCGGGCTGACATGATAGTTGGGATACTTTTATCCGAAATTCTCTGGATATGGATTGCGAGAATAGCAATTTCTCTAGTCTGCCTATTTGCGATCGCCATGATTTTTGAGTCTTGGAGTTAATACGACAGGGATTGCTATTTAACGCTCATGCTCAAACTTAATAAATAGCCTTTGGCTAACGTTCACTCAAGCCTTTGGCTTCTTAACTTTCCATTAGGAGATTATATCATGCCAAACAACAACAACGGCTCTGGGGAAGAAACACTGTCGCCGCTTTTAGTCATGTTAGTGGCGGGATCAATCTCTTTGGCGATCGTTAACAAAGCTGATCATCCAGCATATTTTGACATCGTTAAAATAGCTATGGCTTATAGCTTTGGCTCCATCAAATCCCAAGGAAAAACAAGACATTCTAATCACCAAAATGAGGCAGATGATGACGAGTTGAAATAGCAGACATGAGAACTATAGCGGTTCTCCTTTGGGTGTCAACTTAGAGGTTGTTTGAAAAGTGGTATGTTGTGATTTTAATCGAATTGTTACCCCCCTTAATCCCCCCTTATAAAGGGGGGAAACAAGAAAAATTCGGTTCCCTCCCCTTTATAAGGGGAGGGTTAGGGTGGGGTAAAAAATATTTGATACATCAATCAGGACTTTTCAAACATACTCTTAGAGGCAGGGCGGAGGTCATTCGCCCTTTTAACTTCTAAAATAGAAGAATGCTGTTAACTCCCACTCAACTACTGCGACTGTCTCAAGGACAACTCAACTTACTAGAAGCTTGTCCGCGTAAATTTCAACATACCTATCTAGAAAAACTCAATTCGCCCTCAAATCCAGAACAAGAAGAACGGCAAACTTTGGGTAGTCGTTTTCACTTGCTTATGCAGCAGCGAGAAATGGGTTTGCCAATTGATAGTTTTCTGCAAGCAGATGCTAAACTGCAAAGCTGGATGCTAGCTTTTGCCGATGCAGCCCCAGAAATTTTAACGGCTGCATCTGATAATCAAACTTTCCGTGAAAGTGAACACTACCGAACTCTACAAGTTCAGGATTATTTGCTGACGGTTGTCTATGATTTATTGATTGCAGATAACCAACAAGCGCAAATTCTCGACTGGAAAACTTATCCGAAACCACCCAATAAACGCAAGTTAGAATCCAACTGGCAAACACGGCTTTATCTGTATGTTTTGGCTGAAACTAGCGACTATTTGCCAGAAAATATTTCCATGACTTACTGGTTTGTCCAATCGGAGGGTAAACCGCAAAATATTAAATTTAATTACAATACTGCTCAACACACACAAATAGCAAAGAAGCTTAATCAACTATTAAGTCAGTTAACCCGTTGGCTGGAAGATTACCAAAATAACCAGCAGTTTCCTCAAGTTGTGGAGGGTAGCAAAACTTGTGATTATTGTCAGTTTGCTAAAAGGTGCGATCGCGATCGCATACAAGTTAATGAAGAAGCAGTGAAAGACTCATTGCCAAATTTTGACAACATTCAAGAAGTCTCACTTAACCCTATACATTAGAGCATATTTGTCAAGTTAATAGGGATATAAAAAAATTACAACTTCTAAATTTATGTCAAGCTTTGACGAAACAGAAGCGATTTACGTGCGCGAATTAGGAATTGATGATATTGCTCCCGTTTACCACTTGGGAGAAGGGTTATTTACCAGCGATTTATATCCTTATTTATACCGCACCTGGGACGAATGGGAGGTGATTGGACTTTACAACACTGATCCAGAATACTGTCTTGTGGCCGAAACAGACGGAGAATTAGCAGGATTCATTTTGGGAACAATCATCACCAAAGCATCCTGGACTTATGGATATATTCTATGGCTAGGTGTGAGTCCGAAGTTTCAGCGTCGGGGTGTAGCAGACAAGTTGGTTGATAAAGTCGTCGCCCGAATGATTGAAGATGGAGCGCGGTTCATGTTGGTAGACACCGATCCCACCAATACTTCAGCCTTAAAGTTTTTTAACCGTAAAGGTTTTGGCAATACTCGCCAGCATATTTTCTTGTCGATGAATTTGAGCAAACATGAATATTATGGCAGATTGATTGATTATGAACACCAAAAAGCTGAAAGAGCCGGTTACAAGCGATCTCGTCCGGCAATTCGCGCCCGTAAATCTGATAGTGTCGCTAATGAACTAATTCTCAATCCCCTAGTGAATGAATCTCAAACAACTGAGGATCAATCCCCGATTTAATAATGGCAGAACAACAGCAGTGGACTATAACAGAAACCGAACAACCCCCGCAGTGGTTCATCCAAGCGGTGAGACAGCATACACCCCTATCAAGTGGAATGTATGCAGCGCAATTATTATGGCAACGGGGAATTAAAGATAATCAACAATTAACAGCTTTTATCAACTATAAAGCTTATCAACCAGCGAGTCCCTTTGAGTTTGGGCAAGAAATGCACTTAGCGATCGCCCGGTTGCAACAAGCATATAACGCCAAAGAAAAAATTGCCATCTGGGGAGACTTTGATGCTGATGGAATTACCGCCACATCTGTACTTTGGGATGGATTAGGACAATTTTTTACACAAAATACTCAGTTAATTTACTATATTCCCAATCGCCTGAAAGAATCTCACGGACTGAATAATCAAGGGATTGATAATTTAGCAAACCAAGGTTGCAAATTAATTGTTACTTGTGATACTGGCAGCACGAACATTGAAGAAATTATCTACGCCAAACAGCTAGGCATAGATGTAATAGTTACAGACCATCATACCTTACCCACCGAACGCCCACCCGTTGCAGCAATTATCAATCCCCGCTATTTTTCAAGGGAACATCAGCTATTTAATCTTTCTGGGGTGGCGGTAGCTTATAAGTTAGTTGAAGCATTATATCAAAGTCTGCCTAATATTGCAAAATATCCGTTAGAAGATTTATTAGATTTAGTAGCAGTAGGATTAATTGCCGACTTAGTGCAGTTAAGTGGAGATTGTCGTTATTTAGCGCAGTTGGGAATTCAACGACTGCAAGAAGATTTTAAACAGCCGCCAGCAGCGCGTCGCCGTCCGGGGGTAGGGCGATTATTAGAATTGTGCCAGAAAAGTGGCGATCGCCCCACAGATATTTCCTTTGGTTTGGGGCCAAGAATCAACGCCGTCAGCCGCATCCAAGGTGATGCGAGTTTTTGCGTTGAATTATTAACCAGTCGAGATGCTAAACGTTGTAACGAATTAGCCGAAGTTACAGAACTCGCAAATACCAGACGCAAATCTTTACAAAAAGATGTGCAAGCGCAAGTAGCACAAAAACTTAGTCAATTAGACTTATCAACTACCAGCGTCATAGTCTTAGAAGATGCCCAATGGCCTGCGGGTGTATTAGGTTTAGTTGCGGGACAGGTAGCACAAGAAACGGGTCGCCCGACTATTTTATTAAGTACAGAAGTCGCAGAGGAAGCAGGGGGAGAAAATCTTACTTCCTCATCCCCTCCCCTCGCCCGTGGTTCTGCCCGTTCTGTCAATTCGGTCGATTTATACCAATTGGTAAAAGACCAAGCACATTTGTTACATCGCTTTGGGGGACATCCCTTTGCAGCAGGTTTGAGTTTGTTAGTGGAAAATATTCCTTTATTTACAGCCGCGATTAATCAGCAGTTGCGGCAATCTTTAGGTAGTACAACTCTAACGCCAACCGTGCAAGCAGACTTGACGGTGACAGTTGCAGACTTAGGGAAAGAGTTATTTTTAGAACTGAAGGTGCTAGAACCTTGTGGAATGGGTAATCCGGTTCCGAAGTTGTTAATTCAAAACTGTTGGTTTGAAAATGCTTGGCATCGCAATCAGCAGGATTGGCAAGGGAAAAAGGTACAGTACATTAAAACCGAGTTTGACATTCGGGATGATTCGGGTAGAAGTGCTTTTCCTGGCTTATGGTGGGGACACTACAAAGATGAATTGCCCATAGGAAGGTGTGATTGCATAGCCGAATTAGACTACAACACCTTCAAAAAACGTTATGAAATCAGATTAATTGCCGTGCGTCTTAGTGTTACCTCAGCGGTTAACACTCAGCATTTACCACTCATTCTAGACTTACGGAATAACCCTACTCCCGCACAGACGCAATTAATTGCGTCTCTACCAACTCCTGCACTCTTGCTTGAAGATTGTCCCAATTCATGGGATAGTTTACGTTTATGGTTGCGCCGCTCGTTTGATAATCAGCAACAATTAGCGATCGCTTGGTCTAAACCCAATCACCAACCACCCAATCAAATTTGGCTGACTCTTGTCGGAATTGCTAAATATCTCAGTCGCATAAATCAACCAGTTACCCGCGTCCAACTTTTAAAGAAAATCGGCATTAGTGACCCAACATTACTTGTAGGAATCAAAGCTTTAAAATATTTAGGGTTCACGGTCAAACTACAAGACAATTATTTACAATTTACTTGGCATCCAAGCGATCGCACAGAAAACTTTACCGATGCAGCAGTGGCAAGGTTTTTAGCTGCTGTCCGAGAAGAACAATTTCAGCAACAGTATTTTGCCCAAGTGCCTTTATCTACTATTGTAGCGATCGCCAGTCGTTATCCATAAACCTTGTAGAGACGCGATTAATCGCGTCTCTACATTAATTTTACGAAATTTCGATTTCAGAACTGTCTACTGAACAGCAAATCCTTCTGGTCTGATAGCATCATCCAAATCAACGCCCATCAGGTTAGTCCCCTGGATGTTTGCATTTGTGAGATTTGTATTTTCCAAGTCTGCACCCTGTAAGTTAGCCATTTGCAAGTTTGCTCCCAACAGGTTGGCTTTCTCTAGGTCTGCATCAAATAAGTTTGCTCCCACAAGGTTTGCTCCCAAAAGGTTTACCTTGCCTAAATCTGCTCCTTGAAAGTTTGCCCCTTGTAAGTTTGTTTGCTGTAAGTTAGCTCTTTCTAAGTCAGCATTTTGTAAGTTCGCATTCTCCAAGTTTGCAGCTTGCAGATTTGTATCCTTTAGCATTGCCCCAGTTAGGTTACAGCCGACACATTCATTAGTTTGTAATAAATGTCTAACATTTTCGGCTACAGACACTATTGGCGATACAACCAGAGGTATTACTGGGGCAGTTACAGACTCCATCGGCGATGTAACTGGAGATATTTCTGGGGCAGTTACAGACTCCATTGGCGATGTAGCTGGAGATATTTCTGGAGCTACTTCAGACTCAGTAGGTATGGATGGTGTTAGTGTTAATGCTCTAACACTGGGTTGGTCAAGGAGAGAAAATCCTGCTACAAGTACCAGAAATACTGCTGTGACGATCCACTGAGTGAATTTTTGGGAATTTGATTGATTCATTATTTCCTTCCTATCGTTATTCGTAGTAGTAGGCTTGCTTTTATAGGAGCCATCAATAATCTGCTTTATTCTTACTTTAGATAAATTGATTGATAATATCAAATATTATTTTGATTCAGATTGATAAATTCAAGTGATTAAAAATCTTTGTGGATGGGAAACTACAAGCTGATTTTTTTGGTTACAGCAGATTGCGAGTTGGTGAGGTACAAAAATACCCCACCCTAACCCTCCCCTTATAAAGGGGAGGGAACTAGATTTCTTTTTCCCCCCAATATATCGGGGGGATTAAGGGGGTAATTCACCGTAGCCCCAAGCAGTACTTCATTTACTTGCAAAGTGCTGTATCTCAAGGAAATAGTACCCATCAAGACTTTTTAGTAGCTATAGCGGTTCCCATTTAAAGGTGGTATGACATCATCTGGTAAGGTGTAGGGGCAATTCATGAATTGCCCCTACTGGTGTACATCACATCGCTATAATTGCATAAGCGTAGCTTGTCGTAGACATCGCTCCATGCCTAATTAGAAAGCATTGCCAGACTGGGTAAAAGTCGATATGATTCACTTTTAATTAAGATGGAGAGTCCCAGGTAAATTAAGACAAATGGGAAGATTTTTCGACCATAGCGAGTTAAAACGGGAGTCATCAGAGGGTTACGAGTCAGGTTGTAAGAGAGTAAACACCACGCCCCAACAGTGAAGTAGCAAACACACAGAATTACACCTAAACTTGGAAGATTGCTACTAGCAAACAATGGTACATAGATTCCAATGTTGTTTCCTCCATTGGCAACAGTTACTGCCGAAACGCGGTATGTTTGAGGATCGCGGATGGTTGCCAATAATGATTTTTTCTGGCGTTCAGATTTGACCGGAGGGGTTAAGTCAACTGACACAGCTTGTACTGTCTCAACTTCCTGTTCTCGGCTGATGAGATTACTGATACCAATAGCGACGGGAAGTAAACCTAGTAATCCAATCCAGGTGGTGGGAATAACGAGACCGCCGAAGAAACCAGGAAGACTAGCAAAAACTAACGCAGTGAATCCAAGAAATTCACCAAGAACAATATGCTTAGGACGAAAACTGCGATTGACTTTTCCGAAGAAAGCTGTCAAGTATAAATTATCGTCAAAGGTGGTTGCAAAAGCGGCAGATATCCCAATAATTAATGTACTAATTAACCAAGTCATAATTGTTGCTCGCGATAATTCAATGCTGTTTGTCCTAGTCCTTCTCTGCACCTGGCTGTGAGGACAGTTTGGAAGATTTTGTGACTATTCGCTAACGAAAACCAATTAAGGTTCGTTAGTCATCAGTCAATTCCCCAATTTTTAGATGCAATTGCCTCCAATCAAATTGGTGATTTTTTTCTCAGCAAGGTACCTTGGGAGCTCATGAAGTTAATATTATGGCTTGTACCCAAATAAGAGCAAATACTCTTGTTTTTTAAAACGATAAATAAAAATGATTGATAAACAGTCAGTTTTATAGGTATGCCTTGGTGGGGCTTGCAAGGTTTGTAACAAAACCAATTCTCCCTAGAGTGGTAGTTGGTTACGCCTCATACTGAGTTATTATCTGAGAAGTTTAAGTGCGATCGCTCTCAATACTGTTCGGTTAAGGCAAGAGACGCGATAAATCGCCGTCTTTACAAGAATCAGTCCTTCGTTCTGACGGCGATTTATCGCGGATTTGGGATCGATATATTTTCATCAAAGAACTTTAACCGAACCGTTGACAATTTAGATCGTTTGGAAAAGCCTAACCCCCCTTTTCTCGACGGGGAAAGGGGGAAAATTTCAAGTCAGATTTAAAACAGACTAAATTAAGTGGTTTTCTGTGGGTCAAATTTAAGATATTCTTGGCGGCTAGTGTTCAACATCGGTTAATATGACTAATTGCGCTCTGGCTTCAGGTTTAAAATTTACAGTAATGTTTGATGTTTAAGTTGTAATTATGCTAACCAGTGTTGACCGTTTATTATTTGTCCGGCGAGTCCCGATTTTTAAGGAATTGCGGGATGATTTTATTGTACGGCTCACTTCAGTGATGAACGAACTATCATTTCCAGCTAATTACACCATTTTTCGCCAAGGGGAAGAAGGGCGATCGCTCTATATTGTCGTGTCAGGCCGGGTTAAAGTTCACATTGGCAATAAACTACTTGCAGAGGTGGAACAAGGAAAATACTTTGGTGAGATGGCAGTATTTGATACTCAACCTCGTTCTGCCACTGCAACGACTTTGGAACCTTGCGAATTCTTGGAACTGACCCAAGAGCAATTGTATGATGCGATCGAAGAAACCCCTGAAATTGCGGTGAATATTATTCGTGAGTTATCCCGTCTGATTCGCAAGTTGAATGACGATATGAGTGTCACCTCTTTGCGGAGTTAATTGTTGTCTGATACTTTTAGGACTTACGCACGGGTAACGGAAAACGAACCACAGAGAACGCAGAGGTCACGGAGAAATGAGAGTTTAAGAGGGTTTTTGCGTAAGTCCTAACTTTTTAATCTATAGATCCTAGCTTGCGACATTCTTTAAGAAACTGCTGGGGAATTTCTCTACTTTCTCCCCAATGCAGATGAACATAAGAGGCGTGAACATTTGCAGGTAAACCCCATCCCTCGCATCCCATATTTTCGTCACAATCGTAGCGAGAAGTTTCAAATAGGGGCTGACTGGGAGTTAAGGTTAAATGGGAACGATGAAATTCATGTCCGTAAACAGTTGTACCCATTTTCACCAAGAGATTATCTTGCAAAGCTACTGCGCGACGATAACCCAAAGTTAAACGCCCACCCATGACAGCAGATGTTGGTAAAACTCCCGCCATTGGCCAAGGTTTACCCTCAAAATCGATAATTTGCTCACATAAATACATTAATCCGCCGCATTCAGCAACTGTCGGCATTCCTTTGAGGATTGCTGTTTTTACCCCATCACGAACGCTGGTATTTTCTGCTAGTTGCTGGGCAAAAACTTCTGGGAAACCTCCCCCAAAATACATTCCCTGCACATCTTTTGGTAATCCAGCATCTTCTAAGGGACTCCAGAAAACCAGTTCTGCGCCAAGTTGTTGCAGCAAATCGAGATTGTCTTGGTAATAGAAATTAAAAGCGCGATCGCGGGCGACTGCAATCCTAACAGAGGAGGGGGAATGAGGGAGATGAGGGGGATGAGGGAGGGATTTTGATTTTAACAGGGGTAATAAATGTTGCCAATCGAAACAGGTATCTCCTAAATTGGCGAAGCGATCGATTAAAGCGTTGAGTTCGGGAAGTTCTGCTGTGGGAACTAAACCCAAATGGCGATCGGGAATTGTGATGTTATCTTGACGACGCAGTACGCCGATAATGGGTAATTGTAATGGTTCTAGAGAATCTTTGAGGAGAGAGAGATGGCGATCGCTGCCCACGCGATTTAATACTACCCCAGCTATTTTAATTCTCGGATCAAAAGATTGATAGCCGTGAGCGATCGCAGCTACAGAACCAGATAAACGACTACAATCTATTACCAACACCACAGGCAAATCTAAAAGCCGTGCAATATGTGCCGTACTAGCAAAATCAGTTGATTTTTGCTTTTCTTGCCCATGTCCAATTCCATCAAATAAACCCATTACCCCTTCTACGAGAGCATATTCACTGAGTTGACTATAACGGGCAAAACATTGCTGAACGTAGGTTTCGGAAGTTAACACTGGGTCTAAATTGCGACAAGGAAGACCAGTTACGTGTTGATGAAACATTGGATCGATGTAGTCTGGGCCTACCTTAAAAGATTGCACCAGGCGATCGCGACGACGTAAAGATGCTAAAAGGGTAAGAGTGACTGTTGTCTTGCCCACTCCACTACGTTCCCCGGCAATGACTAAAGCCATAAATGAAACAAATTAGATTTTTAAACTAACTCAAACTTATACCAATTAGAAACAAGAAAACTAGCCAATTAGGGGAGTTAGGCTGGAAAAATCTGTCTAATAATATATTTGGAGATTAGCCGATATCAGATAGTAATAAGTTACCAAAAGAGGAACGTTTTATGATAATTGTGCATCATCTGAACAACTCGCGATCGCAGCGTGTACTGTGGTTGCTAGAAGAATTAGGTATCGAATACGAAATCAAGTTCTATGAACGCGATGCCAAGACGATGCTTGCACCAGAATCGCTGCGTCAAGTCCATCCACTCGGTAAATCACCAGTAATTACAGATGGAGACTTGGCGATCGCTGAGTCGGGCGCGATTATCGAATACCTCGTCGATCGCTACGGAAATGGTCAGCTAGTCCCAGCATCCGGTACGCCTGAGTATTTGCGCTACAAGTATTGGCTGCATTACGCCGAAGGCTCTGCAATGCCACCTTTGGTAATGCGGCTGATATTGAATAATTTCGGGGCAGGGGACAGCAGCGTGATTAGCGGATTCGTCGCGCCCCAAATTAAACTTCACTTTGACTACATAGAAGGCGAACTAAATAAAAATACGTGGTTTACAGGTAAGGAATTTACCGCCGCCGATATCCAAATGAGCTTTCCTTTGGAAGTAGTCGCGACGCTCCCCCAAGAAGTCGAGAACCGGCCAAAACTCAAAGAATTTGTCGATCGCATTCATGGGCGACCTGCTTACAAACGTGCGCTTGAGCGCGGAGGCACATACGACGTATCCTTTTAACGAGTCGCGACATCTCCAGAAATTAAATATGCGTTATCCACAACCCTTGTGGAGACGGCGATTTATCGCGTCTTTGTTCGGTTAAAGCAAGAGACGCGATGAATCGCCGTCTCTACAATAATCATTTTTTCGTCTTGACGCTCTAGAATTTCCATCAAAAAACCTTAACCGAACCGTATTGCGTCTCCACATTCTTTTTCACCAGATGTCTAATAGAAAAACCCTCCAGATGATTGAAATATTCAAAAATCTGAAGGGCTTCTATTTTTTTTCGCAATTGTGGTAACTTTTATTCTTTCCAGACGAAACTAACTATTTGTTTCCAATTTGAAAATATTCGCTGTCACTCCCAGGCTTTCTTCAAAAAGGGACTCACGACCCCAGCGTTGCACCTGCTGACTCAGCAATGCTTCCGCCTTTTGTTCCGAAAGTGAAGTCACCTGTTGAAACAGACCGGCAGATTGGGCCCCGCCGTGTGTTTCCATCCGCATACAACCACCAGTTTCCGAGCAGATAACTGTACCACAGTCTGCCTCAGAATTTGTTGAACTGAGGCGCAAGGCAATCAAGTCACCAATAATATCGCCCACATCGGCAACCGGAACTCCTGCTAATTCGGCTTCTACTTGTCGCTGATCTTGAGAAATAAAATGGATGCGAGTGATGTCATAATCACCGGTTTCCTTATGATAAGAAACTGGCTGCCATTGCAGACGACTTGCCAGCCAACCCAAAAACAGCAAAGCTTGAGCGGGGTTGCCTTTTTCATAATCAATCGTAACGCGATCAATTTCTTTGATGGCGGCGCGACGCTTAGGAGAATCGTAGGCTTCAGCTGTCAATTCTTGCCATGATGCAAGACGACGCCAGTTCAAATCAGCTAAAGGTACACCCGTTTCTACCAACTCTTGTAGGTGGAGTAAATCACTTTCTGGTTCGTTAAAGTTGCAAGAATCTACAATCACATTATTGCAGACTGCTGCTAGGCGCTTGAATAGACCGTTATTAGGGTCTGGTGTTGCCTTCCACCAGAGAAACTTCGGCAAGCCACCAATCAACAATGCTGGAATCATGCCACCGATGCGTTCTAAAGCAGCAGCAGTTCCACTGAGAGTAATGTATTCGCAGCAGATAAGTGTGCTTGAAGATTGCTTTTGGATGGGGCAATAGGCAGAAACTTGAGCCTTAACTCCTTCATCTTCGCCAGCAATGGGAAATAGCGCAATGATCCGGCAGGGGTTGCGGAGAGCGATCTCATCAGCAATTCTGGGGCTGGCGGCGCTATTTATCTGTTGTCCTCCAGATCCGTTTCGTTGACCTTTAGAGAATTCTTCTCGTAATACAGTGAGAGTTTCTAGTGTTGCTGTTCCGGTTTCTGGCAGACCATTTTTATTTTGCACTTCCCGCAACGCTGCTGCCATCTGTGGCCCTAAAATCCCATCAATTGGGCCGTTATAAAATCCCAAAGCAGCTAACAAATACTGAGTTTCTTCTGGTTCATAGACCACTAAAGTAAATGTTGTTGCCCTAGTAGCACTGGGAAGTCCACCGTCATCGCCAGTAATGCCGTAACTTTGCCAAATTTGATTCAGTTCCGTATCTATTTCGTTCAGCGAAATATCTTTTGGTGCCTGAAGTGAAAAAATAGTAGAAGTTTGGGTAGGCATAAGAAGTTTTGGATTTTAGATTTTGGATTTTGGATTTGAGATTTGAGATTTTGGATTAAGAACTGGTAATTAGTAAGTGGTAATAGTTTTTTATATTCTCTATTACCCATCCCCTATTTCGCCGTCCCCAATCTAAAATCTAAAATCTAAAATCTTAGAGTCTGCGCCAGCGACGGCCATCCTGGTTAATTAAGAATTCTGCTTCTGCTGGTTCCCAAGTCCCGGCTTCGTATTGGGGAATAGTATTTGGATCGGCGGGTGCATCCCAAACGGAAAGGGCTGGTGTTACTACTTGCCAAGCTGCTTCTACTTCGTCTGCCCGGGTGAACAATGTTTGATCGCCCATCATACAATCAAGGAATAAGCGATCGTAGGCATCGGATGTTGCTTGAATGCCGAAGGAACCATAACTAAAGTCCATATCAACGGAACGGGTGCGGAATTCTGCACCTGGCATTTTCACATCAAAACGCAGGGAAATACCTTCATTTGGCTGAATCCGCATCGTCAAAATATTGGCGTTTGTCTGTTGGGCGGCAGATTGGAACATCCGAGATGGAACTTCGCGGAAGTGAATGGCAATCTCACTGACTTTTTTCGGCATCCGCTTTCCAGTCCGCAAGTAGAAAGGAACACCTTTCCAGCGCCAGTTGTCTACCAAAAACTTCATCGCTACATAAGTTGGTGTGGTGGAATTGGGGTCAACGCCTGGTTCTGTCCGATACCCTGGCACTGCTTCACCCTTCATCCAGCCAGCACTGTATTGACCACGGACTGCTGACCGTGCCAAATTGTGAACATCAGCTAAACGAGTAGCTCGAAGTACCTTCACTTTTTCTGTGCGGATGCTGTCGGCATCCATTGCGTTGGGTGCTTCCATTGCCGTTAAGCAGTAAAGTTGCATGAGGTGATTTTGCAACATATCCCGCAGTGCGCCGGCGCTTTCATAGTAGCCAGCACGGTCTTCTACGCCCACGGTTTCTGCTACGGTAATTTGCACGTGGTCAACAAATTGACGATTCCACAAGGGTTCAAAAATTGCATTGGCAAAGCGAAACACCAGCAAATTCTGGACTGTTTCTTTACCCAAGTAGTGGTCAATGCGATATACTTGATTTTCTTTGCAATATTTTTGTACCACTTGGTTAAGACTTTGGGCAGAAGCCAAGTCCCGACCAAAGGGTTTTTCAATTACTAGACGATGTTTGTAGGGATCTTCTAGCATTCCACCGCTTCCTAGCTGCTTAATCGCTTCAGGAAAGAATGAAGGGGCAACGGAGAGGTAGAACATCCGATTACCTCGCGTGCCCCGTTTTTCGTCTAATTCACTCAATAAGGTTTTTAGTTTCTGGTAGCCTTCGGGGTTGTCTATATCCCCAGGACTGTAGAAAAGTCCTTGAGAGAAGTCTTGCCAGAGTTCCCCTAAATCGACATCAGGATGTGCCTCTTCCATGCCCTTCTGCATTTGTTCGCGGAAGTATTCATGGCTCCATTCTCGACGCGCTACACCAACAATGGTAGTTTCTGGGGGGATGCGCCGTTCTCGCCGCAATTTGTAAAGGGCTGGCACTAATTTGCGCCAGGTGAGATCACCAGAAGCGCCAAAGATAACTATAATTTGGGGTTCAGCCATCCCTTGTTGTTGCAGGCCAACGCGCAAGGGATTTTCTAGCAGACTAACCATAGGAATTTTGGATTTTGGATTTTGGGTTTTGGATTTTTGAGATTGGGAATTGGGAATTGGGAATTGGGCATTGAGAATTGGGCATTGGGCATTGAGAATTGGGCTAATAGTTTTTCTTCCCCTGCTCCCTGCCCCCTGCCCCCTTGCTTCTTCCCCACTCCCCACTCCCTACACTGGTGACAATACCTTGATCTTGTCTTCTAAAGAGTTCATCAAGGACTGGAAGGGCTGGATGAATTTGTCAATACCTTCTACTAACAGTTCATCCATGACGGTATCGAGATCGATGTTGATGTCGGGATCTTTGAGGTTTTCGATCAGCGTGTAAGCGTTATCTACGTCTGTTTCTAAGCGATCGCTCACGTTACAATGATCGGCACAAGCTTTAATTGTTGCTGGTGGTACAGTGTTAACGGTATCTTGCCCAACTAACTCTTCGATATACATTACGTCGCGGTAGTTGGGGTCTTTGGTACTGGTACTAGCCCAAAGTAGCCGTTGGACTGTGCCCCCTTTGGCTACCAAGGCTTGCCAGCGATCGCTCTCGATGATTTTCTTGTATTCTTGGTATGCTACCTTAGCGTTTGCGATCGCTACTTTCCCTTTCACAGCTTTTAGCTTTGCTTCCACGGCAATATCATCAACGCCTTTTTTCAACTTAGCATCTATTTTGGCATCAATGTTGCTATCAATTCGGCTGAGGAAGAAGCTAGCGACTGAAGCAATTCTACTAATGTCTTTACCTTCAGCTACCCGTTTTTCTAAGCCACGAATATATGCCCAAGCTGTGTTTACGTAGCTTTCTACAGAAAATAACAGCGTAATGTTGACATTAATCCCATCGGCTATTACCTGTTCTGCTGCTGGTAAACCAGGTTTTGTACCGGGAATTTTAATCATTACATTTTCCCGTCCAATTTCTTGGTAATAGCGGCGAGCTTCCTTAATTGTTGCTTCAGTATCATCGGCAATGGTTGGTGGTACTTCAATACTCACATAACCATCTAGTCTATCCGAGGCTTCATAAACAGGGCGTAAAATATCACAAGCATTACGGATATCTGCAAAAACTAGGGATTCGTAAATTTTGTATGTCGGTAAGCCAGCCCGAACTCCGGCTTCGATATCGGCATCATAAATAACATTACCAGCGATCGCTTTCTCAAAGATAGCCGGGTTAGAAGTAATCCCAGATATACCTTGATTTTCAACCATGTTTTTGAGTTCACCTGATTGAATAATGTCACGGGTCAAATTATCCATCCAGATACTTTGACCGTATTGCTTAATTTCTAGTAGATGATTGGTAGCCATAGCTAGTTTATTTCACTCCTGTATAGTGATGTTTCTAAGTAAAGTTGGCAAAACGCATTAATGCTTACTTTTGAATTGTGGCGTTGCCAATCACTTATCGCATCGGCCAGCTGAGATAATCCTTAATTGATCTTCAAAAATTGCTACTTTGCATCCCTAATCCTAAATCACCATGATTAACGTTTAATTAATGGCAGATGAGAGTACAGCACTAAAGAAATAAAACGTCTAAAACCCTTACGTAACAGTAACTACGAATTACGAATTATCTTCTAGTGTCCGTTTTGAATAAAAGACTCCACCTTTGCTACATCTTCTTTGCTACCAATAATTAAAGGTGTGCGGTGATGCAGTTTATTCGGCACTACATCCAAGATATTTACCAATCCTGTAGTAGCACGACCGCCAGCTTGCTCAATCAAAAAGGCAAGAGGAGCGGTTTCATAAAGCAAGCGCAATTTCCCTTCTGGTTTTTGAATTGTGCCTGGGTAGAGAAATACACCGCCTTGAACCAAAATTCTATGGATATCGCTTACCATTGCACCGCTATAACGAGCGCTGTAGCCTTCTGTGCGATGAACATAGCGGATATATTCTCGAATCGATTCTTCCCACTGCCAGAAGTTACCCTCATTCACGCTGTAAACGGAACCGTGGTTAGGAATGCGGATATTTTCTTCGGTGAGAATAAACTCTCCTAAGCTGGGATCGAGAACAAAGGAATGAACGCCCTTACCAATAGTATAAACCAGCATGGTGCAAGGCCCATACAGGATGTATCCGGCAGCGAGTTGCTTCCGTCCATTGGTGAGGAGGTCAGTTGCTTTACCATCGCTATCAGTTCCTTCTTGTTGGCGAATGGCAAAAATGGAACCTAAGCTGAGATTATTATCAGTATTGGATGAGCCATCAATTGGGTCATATAACAGGGTATAGCGACCAATAGGGCAATTTTCCGGGATGTAATAGGGGTTTTCCATTTCCTCAGAAGCGAGGCGACATACTAAGCCGCTTTGCTTAAAAACTGAGATAAACACATCATTGGCGTAGACATCCATCTTTTTGACGGATTCTCCTTGGACATTAACTTCCCCCGTAAAACCAAGAACACCTTCCATTAAACCAGCGCGACTCATGCGGCGAGAAATAAGTTTACCTGCCAAGGCGATGCGATTCATCAGCGCACTTAAATCTTGGGCATCTGGCGAAAAACTCTGAAGTTGCTGGAGAACGTGACGGGATAAGGTTGTACAATCACGATCTAGAGCTAAGTCTGTAATTTCATTGATAGACGATTCTAAGGATTCTGGCGTTTTAGCCATTTTTATGTTCTCCGCAGCCACTAGCTGTAAATTGGGTTTTAGTTGTGTATGGCAACTTATGGTTGCTGCTTCTATCTTAGGAAGGTAATTTGAGAACTTAGATGTGACTTTAGATAAACTAAAGAAATGAGTTTTCAGTGACTCCTGCACTCAAAGCCTAGATACGTAGTAAATTGTCTAAGATATCACCAAAATCGATATTTACTTAAGTCAAGGAATTACACAAAGCAATAAAGGTAACTAAGCAACTGGTTATCAAGTTTAAATTTACTGAAAACTGTTTATGTTCAACTACAATCCATTAGAGTGCTTACCTTCATCAGCAGAATTGCCGGATTCTGATGACACACCTGTGGATAACGAACTACAAATATTAATTCCCAACTTATTGTTAGCAATATTAGCTGCTATTTGGCAAACCCGTGATGATTGGTTTTTTGGGATCAATATGGGAATTTATTATACAGCCAATAAACCTGCCATTGTCCCCGATGGGTTTTTAAGTTTGGGTGTAGAACGTTTTGTTGGAGAAAATGGGCGTTCTAGTTATGTACTTTGGGAAGAAGATGGTATTTCCCCAATCTTATCGTTAGAAATTGTTTCCCAAACTTACAATTTTGAATATGAACAAAAGAAAATAGATTATGCCCAATTAGGCATTTTGTATTATGTGATTTATGCGCCAACTCGCTTACGTCGAAAACGTCAGCGTTTAGAAGTTTATCGTTTAGTTAATGGTGAATATATTTTACAACTAGGTGATAAAGTTTGGATGCCGGAAATTGGTTTAGGCATTGGACGCGATCGCGGAACTTACCAAAGAATCACGCGAGAATGGTTGTATTGGTATGACGAAAATGGTGATAGATACTCAACACCGGAAGAAGTAACATTTAAGCAACAGCAAGAATTAGAGCAAACACAACAACAGCTTCAAGAACTTTTAGCTAGATTACAACAAAAGGGAATCAACCCGAATAACCTCTAAATTAAATCTCGGTTAAGTAGCAATACGCTTCAGTTAAGGAGTGGTAAGCTATCTTCAGGTAAATGTAGTAAGGCAAAACTAGCTCATCCCTTGCCCAACTGCGATCGATAATCTCTGCTAATTCTTGAGAAATATCTACACAACCATAATCTTGCCAGCGATCGCTAAACCACTTTTGCAGTTTATTACAAGCATCGTGGTCTAAAATATCAACATTCAACTCTCCTTGTTTTGCTAGTCCGGGAAGGGTTAAATTACTACTCCCTAAGAATCCGACAGTTGGAGTATTAGGATCGTTTCGATGCACAAGATATAACTTGGCGTGGAGAGAATGCCGCAAAAACAGTTTAATAATTACTTTCTGAGTTTTTAGTTGATGACTTAACCGCCGCAATCCCGCTTCATCCTGATTAGTCGGCGCACCGATGGTTAACTGCTGACGAAATTCTGCCGCCATGCGTTTTTTAAACCGCACAATGTCACTATTGTCAATCCTTCTATCACCACTAACAAGGCTAAATGCCGCATGAACTTCATCACTGGGTAAGCTTTGCATCCCAATTAGTAAACGACAACAAGCATTTTCACCACCAACATACTGTTCGATTAAGTCATCAATTCTTCGCCAACCTCTGAGGTTAAAGTAGCCAACACAAAAATCTGCTCGATAGGAAACTTTCAGAGTTTCCCTCAAGATTGGTAGGAGTTGTAAATTAATGTTGTCAAAGATGCGGGGCATTAATTTAATTCGTAATTCGTAATTCGTAATAATGCTTTCTACGATACGATGCGCGAATTCTATTTGCCTATAGCTGCATGATTAGGGTGGACATCTTGCCACTGGTGTCAACTTAAGCTCAAAGCTTTGTCCCACAGCCGTTTTACCCCCCTTAATCCCCCCTTATAAAGGGGGGAAATGATATTTCCGGTTCCCTCCCCTTTATAAGGGGAGGGTTAGGGTGGGGTAACGCGGATCGTGATGGGAAGTGAGTGAACTCAATATCCAGTTTTTACATAGGTTTCACGTTAACTTGACACCAATGGCATCTTACCCACCCCAAAAGAGTGTAATTGAATTTGATTATGGAACTAGCTTTCTGAAGTTTCCTGAGAGAACTTCTTATAGATAGTTTTAGTGGATTCGCCATTAGCAGCTACCGTGATCAGATAGTCCATTAAACCATCTGAAAAAGGAAGACGGAGATGGAAAGTACCATCGGGTTTGATTTTGATGGGATGTCCGCCAATGTTGACGTTTGTATTTGGTTGGGTTGCTCCGTGAATAATCAACTCAGCATCTGCGACAAACCAAAAATCTTCATGGGAACGACTGAAAACGCGAACATTAGGCGAACGGGCGAGGAGTAACCAACGATCGCTATCTGCAACATAGCCAATTTCAACCATATAATCACGATCGCTCACGGGAATGGCCACAAAGCGATCGCGGGTTACTTCTTCACATTCATACTGCTGGATCAGTTGGGGATTTTGATAACTCAAGTCAATGCCAGTTACATCATAAAGCCGCACTACTAATTGAGAGCCACCTTGTTGTTGCAGTGCTTGGTTCTGTGTCTGGGAAATGTGCCAAGAGACATAAGCCCATTTGGGAGTACGGGGTGTGAGGGAAATACTGCTCTCTTCTTCACTGCTCTTTTCTTCTTCATCTACTAAATTAATAGCTGGTTCCCTTGCTAAAGCTACCTCTTCCACGGGAGAATCTGTAGGGACAGGACTAAAGATATGAGCGATCGCAGAACGGGCAATAAATAACCAGCGATCGCCATCAGCGACATAGCCAATTTCTGCTATGTAATCGCGATCGCTGATGGGAATTTCTACAAAGCGATCGCGTGCTGTCTCGTCGCATTCATACTGCTGCACAAACTGGGGATTTTGATAACTCAAGTCAATCCCTGTTGCATCATACAGTCGCACTACTAAGTGAGAACCGCCCTGTTGTTGCAGTGCTGCTTTCTTGGTTTCGGATATCTCCCAAGAGACATCAGCCCATTGATAAGTGCGAGGTGTGAGGATAATACTGCTCTGATCTTCAGCGATCTCTTCTTGGGCATCTCCCAAGTGAATATCTGGTTGCTCGCTATCAACTATGGGATCTGGATGCACTGGACTGAAGAAACGCACAATTCCTGAGCGGGCGATAAATAACCAGCGATCGCCATCAGCAAGATAACCAATTTCGGCGATGTAATCGCGATCGCTGACGGGAATATCTACTAGTCCGTCGTCTGCTGTCTCTTCACATTCGTACTGTTTGACTAATTGGGGAGTTTGATAACTCAAGTCAATGCCAGTGGTATCATAGAGCCGCACTATCAAGTGAGAGCCGCCCTGTTGATGCAGTGCTGCTTTCTTGGTTTCGGAAATTTCCCAAGATACATGACCTAATATAGAAGTATGGGGTGTGAGGACAATACTACTCTCATCTTCGCCATCTCCCAAGTGAATATCTGTTTGCTCGCCATCAACTATGGGATCTGGATGCACGGGACTGAAGAAACGCACAATTCCTGAACGGGCAATTAATAACCAGTGATTGCCATCAGCGAGATAACCGATTTCAGCGATGTAATCGCGATCGCTAACGGGAATTTCTAACAGGCGATCGTGTGCTGTCTCTTCAGATTGATACTGCTTGACAAGGTGGGGACTTTGATAACTCAAGTCAATGCCAGTCACATCATAGAGCCGCACTACCAATTGAGAGCCGCCTTGTTGACGTAGTGCAGCTTTTTTGGTTTCGGATATCTCCCAGGATACATGAGCCAATGTAGAAGTATGCGGTGTGAGCAAAACACTGCTCTCTTCTTCGGCATTTACTGGCACATTTTCAGCCGGAGTATTAACTTGCCCTTGGCTATCGGATGCTAAAGTTGTAGCCAAGGCTCCAATCCCTGCACCTGCTGCTAAAGCTGCAACGCCTACAAAATTTGTGGAGTCAGTTTCAGCAACACCTTCCTTAACAGTCGGCTCTGCGATCGGTTCGGCTGCATCTGCTACCACATTGAAGACATCTACATCTTCTGGCGATTCTGGTAAGTTGAGCAGTGAGGATGCTTCTGTCGCTGATGGTTCCGCTTCGCCGAATTCTGGCAAAGGGAATTCATCGACTGAAGTTGTATCTTCAGTTGAGGTAATACTCTCTAGCCAGTTCAATTCTGCCTGGAGTTCCTCATCTATCTGCTCTTCACCAATTTCTGTGTCCCAATATCCAAAATCAGATGTTGCTTCCGACACATCTGGGAATTCTGCGAGTGGGGCTATTACCTCAGATGAAGAAAGTTCCACACCAGATACCTCTTCTGGAATATTAGCCAGGTGAGGATATGAAGTATTTACTACAGCTGCTGGGGCTTCTATGTCCCATGCACTCCGATCGGAATCGGGCGGATTTGTCTCCGAATAATTATTTAACTCAACTGTCTCATCAGTTGCCTCTGTCTCTTTGTTGTTAAAGGCTGACCAAGTAGCTGCCCCGATGCCGGTTGCTAAGGCTGCACCGCCAGTTAAAGCTGCGGCTCCCGATCCATTTGCTCCGCTAGAGGTTGTGCTTTCGTAGTGGTTAGAAGTGCCATTAGTGCCCTCTTGGACTAAATTTGATGTCCCTTGAGTACCGTTTTCCGTCAGTTCGGATTGTGTTTGAGCATAGATGTTGAAAGGAGTGCGATCGGGGGTTTCTTGCTCTTGAAAGTGCGATCCTGGCTGCTCTTCAAGCATCGTTCCATTAACTGAGGCAGCTGTACTGGCGTTGAGGACTGCTGTTTCTCCATCTTCTGGGCTGGGTGGACGAGGATTTGATTCTGATAAGTTGTCTGTTTTATCAGTAGCCGATGTGCGTTTTCCGAGAATCCACCATAGCAATGCTCCACCGACAGTAGTAAAAAACAAAGGTAGCAGCAACCAAATCGGTGCTTCTTTGTTGACAATTGGACTGCTTTGTGTTTTTGGAGCCGCGACAAAGGGCTGTTCGCCAAATGCAGAAGCAGTGGCATTAGGGGAAGACGTAGCGGCAGGTGTTGTCTGGGTACTGGGGGAAGAGGTGAAAGCCTTTGGCGATCCGTTGGCTGCGAAAGCAGCTGCTTCAGCCGCTCTACCTTTTTCTATAGCTTGCTGTCCTGGGGGTGCAAGGGCAAAGCCAAGAAAATCTACCGCTGTTGAGCTAGGATTTTTTTTGTAAGCGTAAACTAAAGGTTGCGAGAAGGGATATCTTGTATTATCTGGCAAGGTTTGATTTACTTGCAGAACTCGCACACCTGGCAGTTTCGACACCTGATTAGCTAACACATAGGTAATACCGTCTTTGCCCAGTTGTTTGATAATTTCTGCGGTATTATCGTCAGTTACTTGGGTAGCATTGGGCCCTGTCGCAAATTCACCAGTCTTGAAGGCTGGATAAGTGCGAAAAGTATTGCGAGTCTCACTTGTGTTCGGGCGATCGATTAACCGAATCTTTCCTGGAGTCCCACCCACTTGTGACCAATTGGTAATTTGTCCCCGGAAAATTCGGGCAAATTGTTTATTGGTTAAGCTTCCTTTGAAAGGATTATCTCTACCAACCACGATCGCAATCTTCTCACGGTGCAAGCGAACTTGCTCTAATCCTTGGGCTTTTTCGGCTGGTGTCAACCCACGTCCCATTGCGACTATATCGATTTTGCCATCTAGCAACTCTTTGAGTGCCGTCTCGGTGCCATTAGCAGCAACTTCAATTTTTGTACCAGCAAACTGTTTTTCAAAATTTTCCTTCAGACTTTGGTTAATTGCACCCAAGGTACTAGAACCATCAATTCGTAGCGTCGATCCATTCTGCAATGTTTTTGGCAGTACAAAAGGGGAAGTTTCAGGTTTAGATTGTGCCAGCATTGGTGCTGATACCAGCAGAGTTGATGCTATGGGGGTCGTAGCTAAAGCAACCCATAATACCAGCCTGACTATCGAATTATCTTTTTTTTCTTGTTGCCACATATGCCCTTTATTAAAGTAAAAAATAGAAACCCTGCTAGTCTTAAGTCACAATCTGGTTAAAGATTATGGAGGAGACGCGCTAATTATACATCTGAGTTATCTTTACTTCTAACTCTTTGTCATACTTGTATCGATTCATACTTTTTCCGATCTTGTATAGCATGATAATTGATACTCTAATTGCTAAAGTCCGTTTACTATAAATTTTTCTAAGTTATATTGCAACTTATAGCAAGTTGGTAGCTGATGGCCACAATTATGAATTATTGAATAACTAAAACTGGTAAAGTGTAGCAAATTCAATATTATTTAACAATATTATTTTCAGTAAATATCTGGTGAAAAAGAACGTAGAGACGTAGCACTACTACGTCTCTACAAGGGTTATAGAGAACGTATATTTAATTTCGATCTGGATATTATATTTATCAAGAAAGGCAGAGGGCAGGAGGCAGAAGGCAGAAGGGAATACTGCCTCCTCCCTCTGCCTGTGACCGAACCGAACTTGGGTATAAAACCCCACCGTCTATACGGTGCTTACAATTGGTTGGGGTCTGAATCCCCAACGAAAAAGTTCCTTCTGCCCTCTGCCTTCTGCCTTCTTCAATTATACCCACTTACTTAGGGCTACTCAGCACTCAGCACTCCTGACATTTTTGAGATAACAATGACAATCTGGCTTATCAATCAGTGACTCCACCAAAGCATTAAGGGCAGTAGCAGCTAATGCGCCCCCTCCCAAAGTTCCTTCAACTGTAATATAAGGTATCCCTTGTTGCATTAATTGGCGCTTGGCTGCGGGAGCATGGCTAAAGCCAATGGGCATTCCAATTACTAACGCTGGTTGAATTTGTTGGTTGGCGTTGGCGTAGCCCGTCGTAGACATCGCTTGACAAACTTCTACAAGGACTGAGGGAGCATAACCAACTACCACCACACAACCCGGATTTACTTGCTGTAATTTTTCTCGCCATTGTCGATGTTGCCAAAAAGCTAGTTCTGCTTCGGTGGCGGTGGTAATATGGGGATTATCAATCAAGGTTTCAATCTGGCATCCCAAATGAAGTAATCGGGTTTGATCCAAAGCAGCAGCAACCGTTGGGGTATCGACAACAATTTGACAGTTTGAAGATAAGGCTTTTCGACTAGCTGCGATCGCATCTCGACTCAATTTCACAAAGGATACCAAACTGACATCGCCACAAGCTAAAACCAACTGAGAAATTAAATGTTGTTCAATTTCCGAACGATTGGACAAGTCAGGTAGTAAGCGTTGTAGCGATTCAGAAAAAGCTTCGGAGTGGGTATGAATTTCAGCATCCAAACCACTCCAGAGATTGTCCAATCCCCCCAATCCGGCTTGAGTTTCGACATCCAGTAACTTGAGTTGAGCCAAAACTTCCGCCTGGATAATTTGACAATGGCGATCGCGCCCCAACAATCCTTCTAATGCTGATGCAGTTTGGCGCAGTTGCGAAATTTGTTGCATCACCGCCCGATATTGCTGTTGGAGTTGTCCCATCAGATTAACAGTTGTATCGGTTTCTGGTTCCACATCCAAAATATTGCGGATGTGGTTTAGCTGAAACCCTTGCTGTTTGAGTGCAACAATCCGTTGCAACCGCAGAACATCTTTTTGGTTGTAGAGACGGTAATTGCTGTGCGATCGCACTGGTTGCGGCAACAGCCCCAATTGATGGTAATGTCGCACCATCCTCGGAGTCAAACCGCCGCCTACCAAGTGTGTTAACTGCTTAATTGTAAGATCGCTACTTTTGATTTCCACAAATTATAGTCGTAAACTACCCCGCCGTCAGACGGACAGGGCTTCCCAATTCATCGGGAATAGCCATCAATTACTTCGTAGTTTTTGTGGTCTGACATTCCCTCCTCTTGTCAGGAGTCCCGATCCTCAAGACCCAAATCTTTTTCTTGCAACATAATACCCTTACGGGTTCGGCACTTTCTTCAAGTCTAAAAGCTCGTGGTTTTCGCTTGTGGCATTGATGGTGAAAAACGCGGTCTTGGGGTCTCCCCAAGTAGAGCGATTTTGAACCCGAAGGGTCAAGACAGTATATATCTTACCAGAAAATCCTGGGGATTCATCATTTCCAATTCGCAATTAATAATACCCCACGCATGAATGCGGGGGCTTACCTGAAAATTCCTGTAAATGCGGACTGGGGAGATACAGAATCTAGATACCCCCTTGTTTTTTATCTTTATCTATGCAAATCTCATAGTATTATACGGTAAATCTATCGATTTAAAGTATGACTATTCTAGGTGCAAAAATAAAGTTTTAGTGCCGACTACAAAGGTTCTAGAAAGCTATGTCTGAACCACGCTATGGGATTTGGATTCCTGTTTACGGCAACTGTGGTGTGATGAACCATCCTCTTGAACCTCGTGATGCTAGTTACTCACGAGCCAAGAATTTAATCCAATTGGCCCAAAAGTGTGGATTTACCACAACTTTAATAGCCCAACATATCATCAATCCCAGAGACCAAGAACTTGACCAGCTAGAAACCTGGACAGCAGCAGCAGCGCTTGCAGAGGCAACAAACTCTATCGAGATTATTGCAGCGGTTAAGCCATTACTGTTTCATCCCGCCGTCTTAGCAAAGATGGCTTTAGGTATTGATGCTATAAGTCATGGACGTTTTTCTATTAACTTAGTAAGTGCCTGGTTCAAGCCAGAAATGGAAAAACCGGGGATAAATTTCCTTACCCACGATGAGCGTTATCGTTATTCGGATGAATGGATTAGGGTCGTAAAAGCCCTATGGAGTGGAGAGAAAGTCAACTTCTACGGTGAATATTTTCAGATCAATGATTTGAAGCTCAATCCCCCACCCATAGCCAAACCACATCCGCGTGTATATGTAGGGGGAGAGTCAGAACCAGCCCAAGAACTAGCCGCAAAAGAAGCCCATACATTTTTCCTCAATGGTCGTCCGATTGAAATCATCCGCGAAACCATTGCGGCTGTTGCTCAAAAAACTAAGTTTCGCTCTCAACCTCTGGGCTTCGCCATGTCAGCTTTTGTCATTGCTCGACCGACAGACGAAGAGGCGGAAGCAGAATATCAAAACCTTAGAGCGATGGTACTAACACAAGACGATCGCTCAGAATTACTTAAAGGAGTAGATTCTGAAGTAGTTATGTTCAAAAACATGGCTAAGTACCCTGGTGTGGGGAGCAATGGCGGTACAGCAGCAGGATTGGTTGGTAGCTATGAAACTGTAGCCCATCGAATTGCTGAATTTACCAAGGTAGGAATTGGAACTTTTATGCTGCAATTCCAGCCTTTTGCCACAGAAATGGAGCGTTTTGCTGCCGAAATCATACCAAGAGTGCGAGCGTTAACGGTAAGTGAAGCGATGTCTGCGACGGGCTGCGCCTACCCTAACTTGAAAATAGGGGTTAGAGGCTAAGAATTTTAGATTTTGGATTTTAGATTTTGGATTAAATTGTTCTCCACTGCCCACTACCAAACTACTTGATAAGTACGCCCCTCACATTCCAAAGAAGCGATCGCACCTGTATTTTAAACTTAATACGGAGGACTGATGAGCAGATCGAAGCAATTAAAACTAGGTGCTTTTATGCGCCCGGTAAGCATACATACAGGCGCTTGGCGCTATCCTGGGGCTTTGCCTGACGCTAATTTTAACTTCCCAGCGCTGAAACGATTCATCCAGAAACTAGAACAAGGCAAGTTTGACGCATTCTTCATGGCTGACCACTTAGCGGTGTTGAATATGCCAATCAACGCACTGAAGCGCAGCCATACTGTCACATCTTTTGAACCTTTTACCCTACTTTCTGCCCTTGCCAGCGTCACCGAACACATCGGGCTGGTAGCCACCGCTTCTACAACATACGACCAGCCATACCACATTGCTCGTCGCTTCGCGTCTCTCGACCATATCAGTGGTGGTCGCGCTGGCTGGAACATCGTCACCACAGCCAATCCAGACGCAGCGCTCAACTTTGGATTAGAAGAAGAGGTAGAGCATGATGAACGCTATCGGCGGGCTAGAGAATTTTATGATGTTGTCACAGGTCTTTGGGATTCCTTTGCTGACGATGCGTTTATTCGGGACGTGGAAGCAGGGATTTATTTCGACCCTGCAAAGCTTCACGTTCTGAATCATCAGGGAAAATATCTCTCGGTGCGAGGGCCATTAAACATTGCCAGACCTGTCCAAGGCTGGCCGGTAATCGTTCAGGCAGGTGCATCTGAAGCTGGACGGCAATTAGCTGCCGAAACCGCCGAGGCTGTGTTTGCACCTGCTGGTAATCTGGAAGCTGGCAAAGCTTTATTTGCAGACATTAAGGGACGGGCACAGGCGATTGGACGTGACCCAGACAGCATAAAAATCCTTCCAGGTGCTTTAGTCATCGTGGGGGAAACCGTTGCCGAGGCTCATGCCAAGCGTCTTCATTTGGACAGCCTAGTACATTATGACAGTGGGATCGCCAGTCTCAATAGTGCTATTGGCTACGATGTTTCGGGTTTTGACCCAGATGGCCCCTTACCAGAAATCCCACCGAATAACGCTGCTCACTCTTCACGAGAAAGAGTAATAGCCTTAGCGCAACATGAGAACTTGACTATTCGACAACTGGCGCAACGCATTGGCAGTTACGGCGGACTGGCCTTCATCGGCACACCCCAAAGCATCGCCAATGAGATGGAGCAATGGCTGATTGAGGAAGGCTCTGACGGTTTCAACATCATGTTCCCTTTTCTTCCTGAAGGATTGAATGATTTTGTCGATAAAGTTGTGCCAGAACTCCAACGACGTGGGATTTTTCGTCAAGAGTACGAGGGCAAGACGCTGCGCGAAAATCTGGGACTAACGCGCCCTGTCAACCGCTTCTTCCAGACCACCACTGCTTCCGTTAGCTAGACGCTGATGTGATAAATAAAAATCTCTTTCCCCAGTCCCTTATTCCCAAAATCAAAATAGAGAGAAAAACAATGACTCATATTGAAGAAAAAGTTATAGATTCTACTTTCCAATTCTTTGCTCCTGTCACAGCCAAATCTCCCGAACTGCAAGCTTTGTTTGATTTCATTGCTCTAGGAGCATCTGAACGCGATCGCGATCGCATCCTTCCTTATAATGTGGTTGAATTGATCCGGCGTTCTAGGTTGGGTGCATTGCGAATCCCCGTTGCTGAAGGTGGTGGTGGTAGCACTGCCCGCGAACTATTCGAGGTCGTAATTCGGCTGGGGGATGCCGATCCAAATGTCGCTCACATTGTACGGAATCATTTCTCTGTAACAGAGCGAATTTTGCGTTCTGAGCGCACCCAAAGGAATCGTCGCTGGCTCAAGGCAGTCGTCAATGGCGCGATTATTGGACTCGCTTCGACCGAACTGGAAGTTAAGCGAGCTGGTGGCGGCCAAGTCGTGAATACAAAATTAACATCTGATGGTGATGGCTATCGTCTAAATGGGACGAAGTATTACAGCACTGGCAGCCTTTATGCAGACTTGATTTTCGTGCGTGTGCTAGTACCCGATGGCACTACAGCGTTTATACTCATTCCCACCAACCGCGAGGGCATTGACCTTGTGGATGACTGGGATGGCTTCGGTCAAAGGCTTACAGGCACTGGAACGACAACATTCCAAAATGTCCGTGTAGAGTCAGACGAAGTAATTTTTGAGACAGATACAGACAAAGACAACCTGCCATACAACATCGTCCCGCAATTATTTTTAACAGCAATTAATGCTGGCATTATTCGCAGCGTTCTACGCGATGCAACAGCCCTCGTCCGTACCCGTCCCCGGACTTTCTACCATGCTGTATCCGAGCAAGCAGCAGATGACCCAATCTTGCAGCAGACCGTCGGGCAAATTGCCGCCAATGCCTTTGCCGCCGAAGCAATTGTTTTAGCAGCAGCTGATGCGCTTGATAGCCTCCCTGCTGCCCAAGCCCAGGGAGAGGAATCGGAAACTGCTGCTGCGCTGGCAGCTTCTTTGAGTGCAGCCAAAAGCAAATTGATTGTCGATGATTTGGCTCTACGTTCAGCCACCTTGCTGTTTGAAGTTGGTGGGGCTTCCACAACAAAGAAAAGCTCTAACTTTGATCGTCATTGGCGCAACGCCCGTACCTTATCCTCACACAACCCAAATCACTTTAAGGCTCGTGCGATCGGGGACTACGAGATCAACGGTACACCATTACCGCAACGAGGATTCTTCTAATTTTGTTCAGATCCCTGACTTCTAATATGCGGGAAACCACTTTATGAATAGCTATCAATGCCGCAGCTAACTGTTGGTTTAGCTTTCAGCCGCTCTACTACCGAATTGTGGGCGAAGAACCAGACTTACTAAAGTCGTTAGTGGTTATTTTTCTTCATTGTCTTTTTATACGCAAAAATTAACGTGTCTACCAACTGGAGTTTAGACTAAACGCCTGACAACTGGAGTTTAGACTAAAAGCGATATGAGAGAACGCAAATCAAAAGGAATTAGAGGTTAAAAATATTATCTTGTCAGCCTTAAAGCATCCTGACCTTTAACAATTATTGTGTAGTATACCTGCTCAGAAAATAATACAATAATGATAATCATGAAAAGGGTGGGAGAGAAACGAGCGTCGCTCGTTTCTCTCCCACCCCCCTTATTCGATTATCATTATCATATAATAAGCAAGAAGAAAAGGGGTGTCTGATTGAATACAGGCCCCCTTTTGGCAGAAGCTGAGAAACGAACTACCATTACTCAGATGCCAAGATGAAACGTGCCAGATTAGAAGAATTCCGTCAAGCAGTCTACAAATATTTAGGCAGAGCACACGATGCAACTTTTGAGTTGACAGATGCCATATTGCTAACTAGAAATGTTTATTGCCTAGCAGAATTGTCCCTATCGCCAGTATTTAGAAGGAAGTGGCCAAGTATCTATGAGGCACTACAAGATAGTAGGCCACAGCGACAGAAATTGATGCAGCTATATATCAAACAAATCCCCGCAGAGGGACGACCATTGTTAGCAGGAGATCACACAAACTGGTCACGCCCAGATGCCGTCAGGTTGCAAGAGCGAACTTATGAGCATAGTGGCACATCCATAGCAGGAAATAAACCGATTACCATTGGTCAAGGATATAGCACAATTGCCTGGATACCTGAAAATGAGGGAAGTTGGGCATTACCATTAAGACATGAACGGATCACAAGTGCCGAAAGTCCTATTGGGAAAGCAATTTGGCAACTCAAACAGGTGTGTAAATATTTGCCTACCAGACCGATTTCAGTTTGGGATAGTGAATATGGTTGTGCGCCTTTTATCTTAAAAACTGCGAATATTCCAGCAGATATTCTCGTTCGGTTGCGTTCAAATCTGTGTTTATGGGGTGAACCAAAAGCTTATTCGGGAAAGGGGCGACCTAAAAAGCATGGTGATAAATTTAAACTGAATGAGCCCACAACATGGAATGAAGCAACATCTGTATTAGAAATAAATGACCCAAAATTAGGACGTGTGCGTGTGAGCTTGTGGAAAGATTTACACTTCCGTCAGGCTGCTACACGTCCAATGTTAATCATCAGAGTTGAACGTCTGGACGCGCAAGGTAACATGAGAGTGTCCAAACCTTTGTGGTTGGCTTGGGTAGGAGAAGAAATGCCACCCTTAGAAGAAGTTTGGTGTCTTTACTTGCGTCGCTTTACCATTGACCACTGGTATCGCTTTTTGAAGCAGCGTCTACATTGGACTGTACCAAACTTTGGTACTCCTAAGCAAAGTGAACGGTGGAGTGACCTCATGCCTCTGATGACTTGGGAATTGTGGTTAGCCCGCGATATCGTTACTGACAATCCTTTACCTTGGCAGAAGTCTCTAGATAAATTGACCCCTGGAAGAGTTGCTCAAGCTATAGGTGGAGTTTTTGCGGCCATTGGTACTCCCACCTCTGCACCCAAACCTCGCGGAAAGTCTCCCGGTTGGCAACAAGGAAAGAAGCGTCACCGTAAAAACCGATGTCCCATTGTTAAAAAAACAGTAGCACGACCACCTAAAGAACCATCTGTTGCTGTTTAATACCCAAGATTCTTCATACTTTTGCTAAGTCTCTGATTAACTCAGCCCTGCTGGGTCATTTTCCATTGCTTAGTCTAAACTCCAGTACCAATTGGCTGCGGCAGAATTTTTTCTTCTCTCTGGGTTGCTTGTTAGCTCTAGCAACAACAGCATGCTCAGAGGTTAAGTCTACCAGTCCGGCAACGATCGCTGCTAATCCTAGTGCATCCCAAATTGCAGTATCGAATACAACTCAATTGCATGTTGCTAAATATAAAGGTGGCTGGGACTTAAATTTAAAGTTAGCTGGATTAGATCGTTTCCCTTATCAAACTCAATTTACTGAGTTTACTGGGGGTAATTTGATGGTACAGTCAATCAATGCTGGTGCGATTGACTTGGCCTCAGCTAGTGAAATTCCACCGATTTTTGCGATTGAATCGAAAGCATCTGTAAAAATTATTGCCACTCTCAAAGGGCCGACGGTTGGTCAAGTTGTACTCGTACCCAAGAACTCGACTGCCAAAACCATCGCTGACCTCAAAGGTAAGAAAGTGGGTTACGTTAAAGCTACAACTGCTCACTACTTCCTGATTAAGATGTTGGAAAAAGTCGGGCTGACGATGAAGGATATCAATGCAATTCCTTTATCTATACCCGATGGACTTTCGGCTTTTCGTAAAGGACAGCTTGATGCTTGGGCTACCTACGGTTACTCCATCCCCCAAGCCCAAAAAGAAGGGGCGCGGGTGCTGGAATCTGCAAAGGATATTTTGAGCGGTAATTTTGTGATTATTGCTTCACCCAATGCGATCGCCGATCCACAAAAGAAAGTAGCGATCGCTGATTTTCTCTGTCGTTTGCAGAAATCCCAAACTTGGCGGGAATCTAATCTCAAGCAATGGTCGAAGAATTATGCAACTACCATTGATGTTGATGAAGGCATCGTTTATCAGGATGCCAAGCAAGGACAACAACAGCGTCGTCAAGAATTACTTCCTGTTTCTGATGCAGCTATTGCTTCTCAGCAAAAGGTTGCTGATACCTTTTTTCAAGCGGGTGTAATTCCCACAAAAGTTGATGTGAAAAAACTTTGGGACAGCAGTTTTAACGAAGATATCGCCAAATGCCAATAATTGCAGCAAGAAAGTAGGTTGGCTTAAACAAACCTAACTATGTAACTAAATGTAAAAAGCCTGAAGTTCTTGCAATTGTTTTTCTACGAGACGCTCCGCGAACACTTCTCCTTGCTACATTCGCAATAACATAGTTATAAATTTTCCCACCCACCTACTAAGTAAAAAGCTAAACGTCAAAATCACCTTATTTTTAATAAGGGTAAAAATATGTTTCATGAAATAGAAAGAGAATTATTAAATGGAGCACCTTGGTTATTTGGGCAACAGTCTCAATTACCTCATCATCTCCAATTAACAGATCAGCAAGAACATGAGAACCGTGATATTTGGGAATTACCACCACAAGAATCTGTTGATCGTGAGCGTGTTCTTAAGCAGGAGATAAAACGGTTTGGGATTTTCAGCAAACTAAAAAGTTTTTCTTTAAAAGCGTAGGCGTAGCCCTCACCAACGATGTAGCTGGCACTCATGGAGATAACAATGATGCTGCCATTGGTGCATTGAGAACTACTTTTACTTTCTAAAGGTAAAGCAGAATCTTGTAACCAGACCCAAAAGTTGTCAGGGTCTGGAAGCATCAACGTATATTTTAACGTCTGAAACCCTTATTATTATTTTGTCATAAAAGTTATCGATTCCTAACATAAGAAGCATAATTTATCCGCAGACATAGAATGGAACCGTAAAACTTCCGCAAATGCTAATTTTTTCTGTTGTTTTCTAACTTTCTCTTTATAAAAGCAAGATACATCAAGCCTCCCAGAAACTAAGGATGGAAATAGCGCTAATCTCCTCATCAAATCTGAATTTCATCATTTAGCCTCAATTTTTATCTCTCTAGAGAGATAAAAGAGCGTTAAAAAGTCACTATTATAGAAGGTAATTCTGAATTTACTCCAAAGTAATAGACATTCCAGTTTAGCTATTTTCTCTTGCTAATTAATACATTATTTTAAATACCATTTATAGAAGTGTGAGTACGTAAAATTCGCAACACTTAGGCGCTCACATAAATTATAATTTAGATTCAAAAATACCTTTTTGATAAATATTCTTTTGGGGCTAAAAAAATGCTAGGGAAAACTATCGATTTAAATAAATCATCATTTGTCAATCGCTGGCTTTTAAGTGCTAGTACGTTAACTCTAAGTTTTTTATTCCCTGGGTTGCTGCTAGTCTCTCCTGCTTTAGCAATTCGGTTGAGTAATGGGCAAATTACTTTTAACAATCCTCCTCGATTAGTTCGATCTGCTACTAGCTCTAGCAGTTCTAATAACAGATATGCAACCTATCAATTTACCATTAGCGTTCCTAAAGATGCTGGAGAGCCTCTAGAAGCTGTTTCAATAGTACAGCGTCCAAATGTAGAAACAATTGCATTTGATGAAAGTCAACAAACTGCTTTTAAAGGTAACAGTTTCGCTGGTGGTACTGCCTTACATTTGGCTAGTATTGGTGGCACTCTCCCATCTCCATCTAACAAGCAAACGGTAGTATTTGATCCGCCTATCGCCCCTGGTAGCACTGTAACAGTCGAGATAGTAAGCAAGGGAAATCCTCAGCTTGGAGGAGTCTATCTTTTTGGCGTTACTGCTTATCCAGCAGGAGAAAATGGTATTGGTCAGTTTTTAGGTTACGGTCGTCTACACTTTTACAAGTAGCTTTTAAAGTGTGGTATAGGTAGGAATCATAATTCCCTTCTGCATTTAGCAAGAAAGCAAGAACTGCCCTCTGCCTTTCTTGCTAAAGACTTTCAGATTTTGATTTTCTTTTACGACTAAGCTTCCAGCAAGACAGCAAGAACTGCCTTATCTTCAATCCATTCCCCTCTAATCGTCCTTTTCAAAGGACTTAGGGGCGAAAGATACACCACGCAGCACTTGACCAAACTTGGGGGCAAGGATAATGCGGAACTGCTCAGACGCAGCCTGGGTAGCTGTTGTGTTGGAAAGTCTATCAGTGATGGCAACCACTTGGTTTGGATCTGCTCCTTGATCGCCACTGCCGCTAATGGTCGAAGTTACTGCATACAATCTGACGGTGCCATCAGGATTGACATGACCTGTAAGATTGCGAAGACCGTCTGTTGCGGGATTGTCAGCAGAGGGTAAACCAGCTACGGTGTATTGCTGACCAAGATTCAAGCCTTTTTGCAAAACGTAGTCCAATTGCCAGGTGCCGTTTACCAAACTCCACTTCTGAAGACCTGCGGTAGTGCTGGTTGCGGCATCAGCAGCAACACCGTCGCCCTCATCGGCAACATACAGGGTGGTTGCATTGGCAAACCAAATACCAAAGGGATAGTAGATGGGTTGGACAGTTCCATTCACGTTCTTGCCGGTCTTAGCGAGGTTAGTGGGGAAGCCAGGCAGGATAGTAATTGGTGTATTAGCTGCATTGGAGAGGGTTGGTAAGGTACCTGCGTTACCGACCTGGTACACAGTATTAATTCCGTTGCCACCACTACCTTTGGTTACATACAAGGTGTTATTGAAAATAGTCTCGCCTCGGAAATTGTTGTCTTTGGCAGTCTTGTCGGCTTTGTAGCCATATTGAGTAATGTTGAACGATCCTACCTGATTAGTGCCAGGAGTTGATTGAGTCGCATTCTGACCAGGAATGACAATCTGCACACTCGCAGCCTCTGTGACTGCTGCCGATCCGTTGCCATTACCAGCATTACCTACAGTGTAGTACGAGCCATTTGAGCCTAGTATCCCTGCACGACCATTGTTGCCCGGATATGCGTTGGTTGTAGTTACCTTGGGGGTGAGAAAACCGTGAGAGATAAAGTGTGGATCATCAAAATTGATTTGCGCTACTGCCCTATAGGTGGGAGTCGTTGTTACAGGGTTGCCCGGTTCGGTAATTCCTGGCGTGTTAGAGTTTGACACGTCGAGTTGGTTGATTGCGCTGACATAACCCATGAAAGTCAGCCTTTTGCCGTCGGGTGTGAGATTTAAGGCTAATTCCGATTTTGACGGAAAACTGGTAGTAATTACACTAGGATCAACGTACATTGTACGGATATTTTTACCACAAGTAGTAATCTCTTGGAGGAAAATTGGCGAAGTGATACCAATATTTTATGTCGTTTATAACGTCTACAACGTTTATATATAGAAACTTTTACGTTGTTTACGTTTTTTACAACGTTTCAAGTGGATACTGGGATAACATCTCTGAAAAAGGTATCCACTTTTCATCGTTAGAGTAGATCATGATGCCGTCTTTAGTAGTTTGACTAGCTTGAACCAATTTATGCAGCTTGGCTTTTGGATACCATTCAGTAAATAAGTCTAGCTCTGATTTGATTTGTATTTTACCGTTGGGTTTCCAACCTTGTTCAATAGCAGTTTTTAGCCAACCTCCTGGCTTATCAACACCACCATCAGAAATCGCTTCTTTTAACGCCTCTATTGCATCTAAAACAGTTTCTTCTGAGGATGCAAAAATTGTTTTAGTTAAAGTTGAATTAGATTGAATACCTAAAAACTCAAGTTGTTGTTTAACTTGGTCACTAATATTTGAACGTCCTGCCCTTTTCTTTTCTAGTAACGCTACTTTAGAATTCTCTACGGGTACTGCTGTAAATTGCTGTACTTGTTGACGGCATTCCTGGAATTGTTGTTTTAACTCTGCATTTTCAGCCTTAAGCCTTTGGGCTAAATCATCAGCACCTTGTAGATGATAAACCCTACCAGCTAACCCTTCATTAATTCTGCGTAGCCCATCTATTTCTGCTCGTAACTTCTTGTTCTCTTCCCTGAATGTGGAAATCACTACTGATTTGGAATTATCTGATGCTATTGGAGGTTGTTTAGATTTAGGTTTTTGCTTTTGCTGGTCACGCAGAGTTTCAATTCTATTTCTCAAATCTTCCTGTTTATACAAGTAAGCAGTCGAGACATTAGCAGATTGAGCTACGGATTTAAAACTAATTATTTGACCTTGTTTTATCATCCTCTCAAGTGCTTTTTCTACTCGCTCTGCTGATTTTTTAGCCTTCTGTGCTGCTGCGTCTTGTAATGCTTCAATCTTTCTGTTTGTCATTATCCACCTCAAAAACTTTAATTAGCTTTAGAGAATTCAAACATTCTAAGTAAGTCGGTGAAAAAAATTCAATGTATATGAAGAAATATAAATTAGCTGTAGGGTGTGTTATGCCTTATAGCAACGCACCTGAGATTGTTGACGATGGGGCGCTTGGCGACAACACACCCTACATTAAAATTCTTTAACATAGCTGGAAATATTAGCACCGACTTACTTAGTCTTGGTTTTGGAATATGTAAATACTCTTTCCTTATGTACAAAACACTTTTGCAACTGATTATTTTATTAGTATTGGCTCTATACCAGAGTAAGAAAACTCGATTATGCTATTTCATTGTCTGCTTCCAAGGTTTTTATGACTTTCTCTAAATTCTCTTTAATAGGCGTGTTCTTATGGACTTGTAACTCCCAACCACAACTGTGAGCTTTTTTTAAAACGTTGTTAGTGCGCTCTAAAGTGGATTTTAAAATAGGTAGAAAGTTTTTATTTGTTCTCCAGTGTGGGCAGTTGTAGCAACCATCGAAACCAGGAATATCACAATTACCTAGTATCTTGGGTCTAGCGCAATAGCCATGTTCTAAAGCTCTGGCTTGTACGTTCTTCTTGAACCATTCCAGGTCATCATTGCTAGACAGTATCGTTGACTCTAGTTTAGCAGTTTCTCCCTTGAAATTAACTACCCTTCATTCATGGTATTTCTCAACTTCTTTGCTGAGAGTTTCATCAAAAATATGAGCATATACCATCGTCATTTCTGGCGATTCATGCCCGAAAAAACGCTGGATAATATGCTGAGGAACACCAGCATTAATCATACGAGTACCAACCGTATGCCGGAATTGATGAGATTGAAAATTCCAAATTTTACCCGAACTATCCTTGATATTAAACTTTTGAGCTAGTCTCTTAATATAGTTAATAAAGGAAGTACTTGTCATGAGTTTAGGCTCTGGTATAAAGTCATCACTTTTCCCTGTTGCCCTTCCACAAAATAAGTAAGGAAACCCATTTCCTAATTCTTCTTTTATATAAGCCTGTTGTGATTGTATGACTTGAGCTAACTCATTACTAATAGGCTTGGTATGTTCCTTATTCATCTTATACATTTGATATTGAATATACCATCCTCCTTTTCCATTAGACTTTAAACAATCAAACTTTAGTCTTGTTAATTCCCCTATCCTAAAACCGCATTCTATATCAACTAGAACCATTCTCATTACAGACTTAGGTAAATACTCTAAATGTTGATTAAGCTGCGTCATAACCCCTTCTGGGATGAATCGAGGAAGTCTTTTTGACTCTTTTGGCCAGTCTTCAAGTCTAATCAGAGCAGGTTCGACTTGAAACCAGTTGTTAACAACCCCTGTCTCAAAGAATGTTTTGAGTATAGATATACAATGTATATGATGGAAATATGAATAATTATTTCCTCTCAAATAGGACAAGTAATTTATTATTAATTCTCTGCTAATACCGGGAAATTCTTGACTATAACTTATTGCTGTTAAAAAATCTGAAAAAACGTTTATGTAAGCTACTTTTACGATTAAAGTAGAAAAAGCAAGTCTGGTATTAGACAAATAGAGAATAAACTTTTTAAAGTAATATTTAAGCCAAGGTTGTTGTATATAGGAGAAATTAATTTTATGATGGGCATGAATTCCTTTTTCATAACCTAAATGCTCAGTTGTCCAAACATCATGGTCAAACTCAAATTCTTTAGGAGCGATAAGAATATGTGGTCTTTTTGCTCCAAATGTTTTTTTAGGTCTGTTCTCTACAGTAGGTTTAGTCTGCTCTAATACTTGCATTTCTAGAGAAAGATATATTAGGTCTTTGGCTATCTCTTCTATTTTCATTTTGATGACTCCTGTTGTGCTAAATATTTTTTGTACTCTGAAATCATGTCTTGATCATCAAGATGAATATAGGTGTTAACCGTTGTCTGAATATCAGAGTGACCTAATCGCTTTTGTACATAAGACATATCCCATCCTGCACGAATTAATTCTGTTGCATGAGTATGCCTTAATAAATGAGGGTTTACCTTAATTCCTATTTTTTGAGATAACCTTCTAAACAAACTATCAACAGTTTTGTATCCCAAAGGTGTACCAATTTCTCCTTGAGCAGGAGCTTTGATAACTACAAAGATAAAGTCACAATCAATTTCTTCTGGGTACTCATCACAGAGGTAGGCTGAGTACCATTGCATTAATTCTTTGCTAACATGAACTGTTCGCTCTACTCCAGCCTTGGCTCTAACTAGGTTAAAATTATCTAATCTTGGTACAACATGAATCTCCGACGTTTTCCCTGTTACCATATCTTCATGTCTTAGTCCTAGTACCTCACCTATTCGTAGACCTGTTTCATATAGCAACCTAATTAAAAACTTGTCGCGTAATGTGTTACAAGCTTCAACCAAGGTGTTAACTTGTTTAGGTGTTAAGCATCCAGGGAATGTCTTTGGTTCTTTTATCTTTAATAGTCGCGTCTTAACCTCTTTACCTTTGCTAAGGTGGTGTAAAAAAGGCTTATATTTACGCCCTGGCTGTAATTGATAGCGATAAGCATCTACCCCTGAAGTTGCTCCTATACGCTCTTGGAACTCATAGAACCCACAAACAGTTGTTAGGCAGTGATTGATAGTTTTTTCGCAGCGTTTGGAAACAATAGGCTGAGTAGATAAAACGCTCTTCGACGGGTTTCTCAGCCAGTGGATAAAGTTTGATAGCTGTGACAAGCTAATTTCTTGCCAATCTAGCTTTGAATCTCGCAAAAATTCCCAAAATAGTTTCAGGTTGTAAGCATAGGTCTGAATGGTGTTTGGACTCCGCCCGATGCTGTCAAGGTAATGTAAGTACTTTTGGATTGGCGAAACCGGTAAATAATCGTCATCCAGCACTATCCAAACCGGACGGTTGGAGTTTGGGAGGATACCTTTTTGGACTTTCATCCTCACATAACCTCAATCTCTTTGATTACATTGTAATCGTATGCTACAAAGAGCGGAAACGTAAAAACAGCGTAGTGATAAAACTTAATATCAGCTACGCTGTTGTTGTTGTTGTTATTTAAAATTTAATAAGACATAAAAAGCTGCTATCAACTGTATCATTCTTAAAAACGTCTGGATAAGTGCCGTTTGCGATCGCTATACCCCCACCCGGAAGTGTCTGACCTACAGTTACGATACTAGCTGTACCCGCATAAGTACTGCCAGAAATAATCAGGCGATCCGCATTAGAACATTTATCATCCTTGTTCCAATCATCAGCTATTTTGACTATGGGCCAGGAGTAGTCAGATGTAATTGCTGGAGGCTGTAAGTATTGAATTGGGATCATGATGTTTGTATATGCTGTGTAAACAGATTTTCTGAGACTCAAATCATCTTTTTTTGCAACGATGTATCCGCGACAAATTTTCTCTTCATCCTTTCGGTAGATCGTGGCAAGCAGAATAATTGCTTGCTTATCCTGAAGTATTGAGG
Source organism: Nostoc sp. KVJ3 (assembly GCF_026127265.1). Lineage (GTDB taxonomy): Bacteria > Cyanobacteriota > Cyanobacteriia > Cyanobacteriales > Nostocaceae > Nostoc. Next base: position 730,444 of record NZ_WWFG01000001.1, on the reverse strand, counting down.
AGATACAAGTTTTGTGATCTTTGCGGTACGCCGATTCCCTCTAAGCGCAGGAATTACTAGAAACTGATGTGGTATTTAACACATCAGTTTCTTCATTTGGTTTTTTTATTCCTCGTACTCCCTGCGCTCTTGATCTATTCGGTATTTTTCTATTTGCAAGTCCCTACAATCCAGTGGTAATGTCTGGGTTCTATCAATCTGAACACCTTGCAGTCGTTGAGGATTTAAACCTAGAACCTGTAATGTCGTTGGAGCAATTTGGGTGGTAGAAACGGTTCGACTGATAGTTTTATCTTGCAGATTGCGGGAAAATCCAGTGCTACCTACAATCAGGGCTACGTGGGTGTCAGCATCAGTAAATCCACCATGCTCTGCACGCTTCTTGGTAGCTTTACCAAAGAAATAGCCAGTTTTGAGTGGAACAATAATATCAGGGGTGCGATCGCTTGTCCTTGGATCTCCCAATCCGGCATTGATTATGCTCTGACCATACAATACCTTCCCCTGAGCAGCAGCATCTTCAGTTGAAAACGCCACCCCAGTATTTGGATCAATGGTATTATCAAATGAGTAATTTTTAGCATTGAGCAAGGCTACTGCTTTTCGGACATCGGATTGATTCTTCAAGAAGATCAGTGAGGAAGTATCCTGACCTCGTTCAGAAGCAATCTGGATGCCGTTTCTTACTAACAGAGCAGCAACAGCAGTCAGGTTTCCATCGCCACCAGCAACACCAGTAACACTATCAAATGTACTGCTCAAACCAACAGTCGGATCTTTGACGGGATTTTGGCCGTGCTTGGCGGTCAAAATCACCAAAGTTGAACTGTCTAATCCTTTCTTTTTCAGTTCATCCAAAATCAGACCGATGCTGGTATCGGTGTGAGCTACTGCACTTACCAGGTCAGGACGGGCATTGCCATTAGAGTCAATTCCGCCACCATTAAATTGAGAGGCAGTCTCTTTCTCGCCGACGCTCACAGCTTGGAAATTCAAGCCAAAAATTGCCGGAGTGCCTACTTTTATCGTACCGGAATCGTTCAATCCATCAATCTCGTTTAATATCTGCTTAACCTTGAGATCGTCGTAGGCTGAGGTTGTTGCTACACTTGTGAATTGGTTGGCACTAAAACCAGCAGGTGGAGCCTTAAACAGAGCCGGATTACCCTTTGTCCCGTCGTTAAAGAAAGTGGATGTGATTTGAGAGTTGGTGTTGGAGTAAGGAGTACCTGTTGATTGATCGACTAAAGCCCCAAGGGTGCTTGGGAGAAGTCCTGGTTTAGTTGGATCAATTGCTACTGCTGCGTTAATTTCTAGTGAAGAGTAATCGCTAATGCTACCGACTCGACCCGTTGCCAAATTAAACTTCGTTGGGTCTTGTGTATTTCCAGCGAGGATGGTGTAAGCTGCGGGATGCTTGTCAGACCAAGCAGTACGTAGTCCAGCCGCGCTAGCTACGTCAAAAATGGTATTTACTTTCAGGTACTGGTTGGGGTAAACAGGATTGCCATTGCGATCGACTGGCAATTGGGTTTTATCAAATCCCTGACCGCCATCTAATGTGCCACCCTTACCATTATTCCAAGACGCATCACTAGTTTCATCAAATTCTACTACAGTACCTCGTTTGGCGGTTCCTGCGGCGATTTGGGCAGCAGTGGTGCCTGGAGCATACAAAGCGCGACTGTAGGAAAGATCATAAAATACACCAGTCGTACCGGGGTTAGCACCAGTGATATAGTTTAGCTCCCCAGGAAAGGAATCTGATGGTGCAGAAGTGAAAGCATTGGTATATGTCACACCTTCTCTCTGCAACCGCTTGATATTTTTCAAAGAAGATTGCAGATTAGCAACTGATAGATCGGAGTTGTGCAATCCATCAATCGAAATAATCAGAACATGACTAAAGCGGGCAGTTGTATTTCCGAGACTGATTGCTTGGACAGCAGGAATTAGGGTGTTGCTAACAATCGCCGTCGTCAACACCCCAAAAAGCGTTTTCTTCATTGTGCGTAACTAAATTGGAAAAATGGCTTATGATTTCAAAAATCTGTAAAAATCCGTAATTCAAGGGCTACTTCTTTTGGCAATGGCTCTCGCCTAGCATTTATCAAAGACTCCAAGAATCAACCCATTGAGAGCGTTGAAGATACAAAAGGAAAATATATTCACAGATATTGATTACAAATATGCGCGGGTATTAAATGCTTGCAGTGGGTTTTACGTGATTTTGCTGATTAGTGGGAAGCACAAATTTGATTAAATCAATAAAAACGTAAACAACGCAAGTAGACTGAATCTTGCTTCACCAAATCTTTATAATCACTTCTGATGTCGCAAAAATAAATTCAGAAAGATTTTACCCTGTTTCAGCAATCACACAGATGATCAATAATTGTTAATTCCTATTTTTATAAGGCTTTCCGAGTTAGAGAATTTCAACTTTAGGTAATAATTTTCCGCCTAGTTTTTTAAAGTATTAGCAAAGTTAAGGTTTTGTTAATGTTTAAATAATCTGATAATGAAGCTAAAAATGGCGTTGTTGCACCAATAGGAGAGTGAAAAATTTCCAGGAAGATGGGGTAGGGCAAACGCATGGTATTTCTAAAACCCTTGCAGCACAAGGATATTGATGAAAAAATCGCCGAAATCATCATTAACACGCATCTGCGATGGCGATCGCTCTTAGAGATATGTCAGCTATCTACACCTTCTGAGGTTCTATTTGTTTTTGTTAATTTCTAGCCAGTTGTAAAGCGGGAACCGAACTCGATTGAATGCTGTATCAATCATGTAGAGGGGTTCTACAGCACTCAATTAACAACTGGCTCCGGCTGGGACACCGAAAGCGGAAAGTTTTATCTTATCCCTCGTATAACTAAGCTGAATTATTTGCTCAGAGGTCAGGAAATCTTCAGATTGTAATCCTAACGAACTAAGAGTGTTCCAAAAAATAAATGATCCAAAGCCCGACAATTGGGCATTTTTTTACTTGGAGTACTCTAATACCCCTATTCCCATAGGATTACTATTTGATTTTTGAACAAAATTAGGTATTGTAGGGTGTTTTAAAACAGAGTTCGTAACGCACTACGATCTATAGTTAAGTGCAGTACTTTCTGCGCTAACAAACCTTTAATTAATCCACGCTTTGGCAACAGAAGTAGTAATGTCTGCAATCGGAGGGTTCTTGGTTATATAAAGATTTTTATTATAACTAATTCATAGTAATTTACAGCGAGAGTGAATATCAAAAACTTATTAACACATAAACAAAAATAATTATATATCAATTATATCAATTTATCAATAAATAATATGAAGAATATGCAAAGATGTGTCTTTAAGCAAAGACATCTAAGTAAATACGATAATATATAGTTAGTGTTGGATATCTACGGCTAGTAGCAATCCAAGGGGGTATAAAGAATTTTTTCCCGATCAGGAGTCAACTCTTGACTATTTTCAAGTTATTAAGACTTAGGCACTGGAAAAAACGGTTCTTCGGTTATTTTTATGGAAAAACTGATTCAAAATCATTGAAAGCCTTATTATGTAGGCATTACATTTAAAAAAGAGCATAATCCTCTATAAACTTTTTCCCATAAGCATTTTGTTATAACCAATCCTAAATCACCATAAAAACAACACAAGAACCAAAAAACCAAATATGAAGGGTGGCTTTTAAGCATTCAATTGTCAGATTTTTTAATCATCTTTGTTCACTGATTTCTACTGAACAAAGATGATTAAAAAAGGCTGAAATGACCTATTGCTGTGAATTCATCCCCTGATTAATTTGTACAATGCTTAAGGCTTAGATAGTTTGAGATGGTTAGTAATGACTGAGGCAAACTCTACAAATTCTTCTCTACGAGACGGTGAACGTTAGCTGAATCCTATCGTAGAGAAAGCGGTTCAAGAAAGGAAGATTTTTGGCGATTTTTGCGTAAATCCTGCTTAGGAAAGTGTTACATCAAAGCCATTCAAAGGATGAATATTCGAGAAATCTTCTAATCTTCAAGAGTGACTGATAAAGCATACCAAAAACATTAAATTGCGGTGGTTTGTTTGTGCTGTTTTAAAGCACAAACAGCAGATTAATAATAGGACTTACGCACTTTACAAAGAACTTATGATGTGCATTAACGTAAACACGCTGTTTCAGGTTTTTCATTGATGGTAAATAGACCCGCATCGTAGGGGCAATTCATGAATTGCCCCTACGACGGATCTGGTTTTTGCAATCATCTATGACTTGGTCTTTCCTGTCAATGCGTAAGTCCTAAATAACTGAAAGTTGCTGAAAAAATAGATTTAGGTAGATAAAAATCATGGCAAATATCATTGGAACCAACGGTAACGATACCCTAGTGGGTACTGACTCGGACGATATCATTAACGGTAAAGCTGGTAACGACATCATCGGAAATTCCGATGGCAACGATACATTGACTGGTGGAGGCGGCAACGATAAATTTGTTTACAACTTGTACAACGGCAATGATATCATCACCGATTTTGCTGGCATAGGTAAAGGCACAAATCCCTCGGCAAAAGTCATTGCGGAAGTGGATACCCTAAGTTTCCAAGGTGCTGCTGAATTCAATGCCCGAAATTTGCTGCTGACTCAGAACGGCAACAATCTAGAAATCAACTTTGAAGGGCTGATTGAGCATTATTATTATGGGGGTTTTACTGGACCTCTGGTTGTTCTGCAAAACTTTGCCCTGGAAAATCTGGATAACCTCAGTAAATCTACAGGAGCTAAGGTAAACTTAGGCAATATCCTGTTTAGTGGGCAAACTACAATTACCGATAGCTTTGATGTCTTCAATGCCAACTCCACTCAAAGCACTATCTTCAATAAGAATACAGTCACCTTCCTTAACGATCTGAACAATAATGTTAACGGCTTTGATAACTCAGATGATGTCATCAATGGTCAGGGGGGTGATGATAAAATTGATGGCAAAAGTGGCAACGATCTGATTAGAGGTGGTACGGGGAATGATACTCTCGTTGGTGGTGCAGGGAATGACACCCTCAACGGCGATACGGGAAATAACTCTCTCGTTGGTGGTACTGGTGATGATAGCTTGAATGTTGACTCTTCAATAGGCGATAACACACTCATTGGTGGCGCTGGTAATGATACCTTAGATGCTGGTGGTTCATCGGGCAATAACTCACTCTCTGGGGGTGATGGCAATGATTCTCTTTACGCCTCTTACTTTAATGATTACACTGGACACAGTTTTTTAAACTCTTCAGGCGATGACACCCTCGTTGGTGGCGCTGGTAATGATATCTTAGATGCTGGTGGTTCATCGGGCAATAACTCACTCTCTGGGGGCGATGGCAACGATATTCTCTCCACCTCTGGCTCTAATGTATATAGAATGTATACTTTTAGCTCTTCAGGCAACAACACCCTCAATGGTGGTGCTGGTGACGATCAATTGTATGCTAGCTTTTCATCAGGCAATAACATCCTCTCTGGTGGTGATGGCAATGATACTCTCTCCGCCTCTGGCTACGTCGTCCCCTACGATTATTATTTACTCGCTTCAGGCAATAACACACTTATTGGTGGTGCTGGTGACGACAAGTTATATGCTAACTTTTCAACAGGCAATAACTTCCTCTTTGGGGGCGATGGCAATGATTCCTTCTATCTAAGCTCCGCACCCGCAGATAGTTCCCCTTCTTATTTGGTGACTCAAACTGTAGATGGGGGTAATGGTAATGATGTGTTGTCTATCGATGACAGCTTGGCTACAGAAGGTATCACAACGACATTCAATCCTAATAGTAACACTGGCTCAATTACGGCAGGTACGTATCGAGTTAATTACAAAAATATCGAAGGATTAAATATCTCAGGTACAGCCTACGATGACAAGATTGTGGGTAGTAATGGCAACGATACGCTCTCCGCAGGAACTGGTGGCAATGATACGATCGATGGGGGTAAGGGCGACGATTACTTATCTATAACGCTAGATGGTAGTATTGCTGGCAATGATACGATCGATGGGGGTAATGGTAACGATTACTTATCCATCAATTTTAGCGATCCTACCGGAGGAATTACTTCGACTTTCAATGCCATCACTAATATTGGATCGATTAAGGGAGGCACAAATAGCGTTACCTACAAGAATATCGAACGATATTCTTTAACCATCTCAGGTACAGCCTATGATGACAATATTGTGGGGGGCAATGGTAACGATACGCTCTCTACGGGAACTGGTGGCAATGATACGATCGATGGGGGTAAAGGTGACGATTTATTGTCCGTCAATTTTAGCAACGCTACCGGAGGAATCACTTCGTCTTTCAATGCCATTACTAATATTGGAGCAATTACCGAAGGTACGAATAGCGTTACCTACAAGAATATCGAAGGATTAAGTATTTCAGGTACAGCCTACAATGACAATATTGTGGGGAGTAATGGCAACGATACGATCTCCACTACCTTTAGTGGGAATGATGCGATAGATGGCGGGACAGGTGATGATTTATTGTTCATCGCTTACGACTTTCTCTCTGACCCAAATGTTACCCGTGGAATCACTTCGACTTTCAATGCTACTACTAATATTGGCTCAATTACTGCCGGTACCAATAGCGTTAGCTATAAGAATATCGAACGATTAAATATCTCAGGTACAAACTACGATGACTTTATTGTGGGGGGCAATGGCAATGATACGCTCTCCGGGGGCGATCTTGATAATGCTGGCAATGATACGATTATTGGCGGTGCAGGTAACGATTATCTCAAAGTTAACTATTCAATATACAATAATCTGCTGGATGGAGGCGATGGCAACGATTATTTCAATCTTCATAACACATTTGGCAACAATACCCTTAATGGCGGGGATGGCAATGATTCTTTAGATTTTAGCAATGATTCTTCAGATTTTCCTATTCCTTCTAACAACTTAGTGACTCAAACAGTAGATGGAGGGACGGGTGACGATTACTTGTCGTTCTATAACAATCGTGTAACCCAAGGAATCACTTCAACTTTCAATGCCGCTACTAACATTGGATCAATTACGGCAGATACAGATCGGGTTAACTACAAGAATATCGAACGATTAAATATCTTAGGTACAGCCTACGATGATTTGATTGTGGGAAGCAATGGCAATGATACGCTCTCCGGGGGCAATGGTAATGATAGCCTCTATGGAGGAGATGGTATTGATACCTTTACTTTCAGTAGTTACAATGACGGTGTTGATAGTCTTTATGACTTCAACGCTACTAATGAAGTGATTCAGGTATCGGCTGTTGGCTTTGGTGGTGGGTTATCAACACCTTCACTGAAAGCGAATCAGTTTACTATCGGCACATCTGCAACCACTAGCGAAGAGCGATTTATCTACAACAGCGTTACAGGTGCATTGTACTTTGACCAAGATGGTAGTGCGGCTGGGTTTACTCAGGTAAAATTTGCTCAACTATCTACTGGATTGTCACTAACCAACAACAATTTTGTGGTTGGTTAATCTCATCAGGATGCCAATCAGTAAGCGGTAAGATTTGCGGGGTGCTATTTTTAGCATCTTGCATTTGATTACTTAGAGTGTTCCAAAAAATAAATGATCCAAAACCCGTCATTGCGAGCGAAGCAATCCCAAGAGCTGCGATTGCTTAGCTTCGCTCGCAATGACAATTGGGCATTTTTTTACTTGGAGACGATTGTAGTATCCCAGCACCAATAGCAGGTACCTCGCAATGACAATTGGGCATTTTTTTACTTGGAGTACTCTTAATGCAAGTCATTAGACATCTACAGAAATTAAATATGCGTTATGCAGAACCTTTCTAGAGACGCGTATATCGCATCTCTACATTCTATTTTCGGAGATGTCTATTTGGGTAAGCGATCGCAATTCTTCTACAGATATGCCTCCAACGCAACTATCTTTTTCATTAACCTCGCATTTATAACAAAGACGTAAGGTTAGGTGAAGTTTAGTTTGTATGTACTATTCTGCTATAAAAATTTACTATTGCTGCTACTATTTGCTGCTTGATTATTGAAGAAGTCCATGATAGCATCCGTAAAGTTACGGAAAAAACAACCTGATTAGTTTTCGGGAAACTCCAAATCTATTCATAATCGGAAAAATTTGTAAAATTTCCCAGATAATATAATACAAAAATTTATCAGCTTCGATTTTGATTAATTGGCAAGCTGACAGTTTCCAGTTGGGGAGAGATTTGTACAGAATTAATCTTTTTCTGGCAATGCTTGCAGTGAGAAAATTTATGCGCCCATATTATAGTTCTACCTATGAAAATCACGGAAGAATGGAGTATTTTGCAGGCATTATACAGATTTTGGAGTGTTCTAAGCATTCAATCAGAAAGTATAGTTAGGCGTGATTTAGGCGATCGCAGGATTAATAGATTTAAATTTTGGCAAATATTGATTCCTCTAGCCACAACTAGCGGAGTTATTGTTTCTGGGCATAGCACCATAGCTCAAATTGTTCCAGATCGCACACTCGGCAAAGAAAGTTCCATTGTTACACCCAATGTTGATATCAAAGGTGTGCAAAGCGATCGCATAGATGGTGGGGCGATTCGCGGTTCAGCTTTATTTCATAGTTTTCAGGAATTTAGTATTGGCGAAGGGAGAGGAGGCTATTTCAGCAACCCATCTGGAATTGAAAATATTTTTAGTCGGGTGACAGGGACTAATGCCTCCAATATCTATGGAAAACTGGGTGTTCTGGGGAATGCTAATTTGTTCTTGCTCAACCCCAACGGAATTATTTTTGGCCCCAATGCATCGTTAGATTTGAATGGTTCATTTTTAGGTAGTACAGGCAATAGTTTTAATTTTGGGAATGGGAAAGAGTTTAGTGCTAGTAATCCGACAGCCCCACCATTGCTATCTGTATCAGTGCCTTTGGGAGTGCAATTTAACCAAAAACAGCCAAGTGCGATCGCTAACTTGGGGAATCTCTCAACAAAGCAAAACCTCACACTGTTGGGAGGTACAGTTGCTAGCACAGGACAATTGTCAGCATCAGAAGGACAAATTGCAGTTGCAGCCGTACCAAGTGGTAGTGTTGTAAATTTGAGTTCAACAGGACAATTTCAAAATATTGATACTTCATCAGCGTTAGGGGCTGGGAATTCAGCTTCTCTGACTAAATTACTGACAAGCATTGATGAGCGATCGCGTCTAGGGTTGACAGTCAATAACAACGGACAGGTAGAGTTATCAGGTTCTGGCTTACCTGTAGTAGATGGCGATGTCGTAGCCAAAAATATTACAGCCCAGACAGCAACACTCACAGCGCATCATAACTTAACTCTAGTTGAGAGTCAGATTGGTACAAATGGGGATTTAAACCTGCTAGCAGGAGATACAGTGCGGATACGAGATAGTGAGGCAAATCCCTTTGTCGCCCAAGCTGGAGGAAATTTATTAGTTCAGGGTAGACAAGGAGTTGATATTTTTGCCTTGAATAATTCCTCCAGTGGGCTTGTTTCGGGAAGGGATATGGTGTTGCGATCGGCTAACACTGTGGGAGGCGATGCTCATTATTGGGCTGGTGGTAATTTTCGGATTGAGCAACTAGATGGAAGTTTAGGAGGTTTGTTCAGTCCTTACGATCCGATTATTCGAGCGGCTGGAGATGTAAGTTTTGACAGCTACACAGGAGGTTCGCTGCATATCCTCGCTGGTGGGAGTGTGAAAATCAACGGCAATGTTGAAATTACAGGTGCAGATGCAAATGCACTTATTCAGACAGTACCATTATCAGATACAACAACGGTAGAAATTAATGGCACAATTTCTCCAACTTTAGATATTCGAGCGGGTGTACGTGCAGATGCGATCGCGGGTACTCCAATTGAGGGCAGTCTCATTCCAGTATCTCAACTGACAGGAATACCGAATCGCAATGAAATTACCAATTTTAATAGAAGTGACAATGAGCCAACAAGCGCAAATATAGAAATAGGAAGTATTGTTAACACAAGAGTTAACGGTCAAATATTTTTAACCAATCAATATCAGCCTAACAACCTATCCACTGGTTCCATTCAAATTACCAATGGAATTACAGATCCAATAGCCCTTGGTTTAGGTTCCTTCTCAATTCGTGCTTACGGTAATCCAGTCACGATAGATGCTAGAGGAGATGTGAAGGTTGCTGGCATCATTACTGGTACAGGTAATGGCAGGGGTGGAGATATCAATATTATCAGTGAAGGAGGTATCGATACTAGAGGTGGCAAAATACTATCAAGAAGCAGTGAGATTGCTGGAAATGTTACTCTTCAAGCGATCGGTGATATTCACTCTGGTAATATAGAAGCTTCCAACACTAGTAATACTGGTAATCCAGAAAATTTCAGCGATATCACACTTGAATCATCACAAGGCTCTGTTTTTCTAGATAAAGTTCAACTAGAAGCTAGTAACAATGGTTCAGATTTTGCAGGAGATATTAATATTTTTGCTCCTCAAGGCAATGTAGAAATCACAGGGACTGGAAGTAGAAATTCTGGACAAGAGACTATTCTCACTAATGGATATTTTGGAAGAATTAATATTGAAGCTGGCGGTCAAGTGTCTATTACAGACAGTACAGTGAGTGCCCAAACCCTACAAAATTTACCTGCGCCAGCGCCAAATATAACTCGTCGAGCCGGAGATATTAGTATTACTTCTCAACAGGGAAATATTGATATTAGCAACTCAGTCGTAGACTCTAGCACAAATGTAATAAATGTAGGTAACATCGACGCAGGTAATATAAATATTGATGCCACAAATGGGTCGGTTTCGGTTACAAAGGCCTCTCAAGTATTGAGCAGCAATGCTGGTAGAGGAGAAGGAAATGCAGGCAGTGTAAAAATTACAGCCAGAGACACGGTTACTATCGCTGGGCGTTCAATTAATGGCTTCGCTACCGTGGGAAGCGATGTGATAGGAGATGGGATAGGAGATGGCGGTTTGCTCACCATTCAAGCATCATCAGTTGATATCAAAGATGGGGCGATAGTAGCTGCCAGCATCCTCAATGGAAAAGGAAGGGATAGAAACGGAGGATTTGCACAGGCTGGATCTGTGAATATCATAGCAACCAATAAAGTTGCTGTGAATAATAGTGTCGTTTTTAGTGAGATAGGATCGGGATCGGTCGGTAACGGCGGAAAAGTTAACATCACAGCACCCACAATCATTGTTGATAACGGTGCTTCTTTAATCACTAATGTCCGCAAAGCAGATCGCGGTCGATCTGCTGGTAGGGGTAGCGGGGGTGACATAATTCTTAGCACTGATTCGTTTTCCCTAAAAAATGGGAGTCTATTGGCTACCAGCGTCTCTGGGCAAAGTCCGAGTCCTAACATTAGGGGTTCGGCTGGTAACATAATTATCAAGGGCTATAACACTGAAGCCAGTAAGAGCATTTCTATTGATGGTCAAGGGATTAATGATTTTAGTAATTTATTTGGCAGTCTTAACCCTAATAACGATGTCAACCTGATCGTTCCCAGTGCAATCTTAAGCACAGTAGAAGCATCAGCAGAAGGGACAAATAATGGCGGCAAAATAGACATTACAACTGACTCACTTTCTGTAACTAACTTTGCTCGATTGATTACTAGCACTTTCGCACAAGGAAAAGCAGGTAATTTAATTATTAAGGCTAGCGACCAAGTTACCTTTGATGGAGGTTTTGCCTTCGCTACAGTTGAAACTCCTACAGAAAGAGCTATAACGGGTCAAGGTGGGGACATCAACATCAAAACCGGCTCCCTCTTTGTTCGCAATGGCGCTCAGATGCAAGCCCTCACTAGGGGACGGGGTAATGCAGGTAAAATCATAATTAATGCTTCTGATTCTGTCAATATTTCTGGAAGCTCTAGCGCATTATTCACTTCCGCAGAACCCGGTTCTATAGGATCTGGTGGCGATATCACTATAGGAAGTGAAATACGACCCAATCTTTTCCGCATATCAGATGGTGCTGCGTTAATTGCAAGTACTAATAATGCTCAACAAGCGGGCAGTATTACCATTAACGCCAATAGAGTTGAGGCCATCAATGGGGGGAAACTGATCGCTGAAACAACCTCTAACGGTGGAGCAGCAGGTACGATTACTATCAATGCTGGTAGGCGGGTAAATGTTAATGGAAATTCTGGGGTTGAGACAGGCTTGTTTGTTCGTTCTCAAAGGTCAGCAAGTACAGCAGGTGATATCAAAGTTAACGCGCCTATTGTGTTTTTGGACAACAATGGAAAGTTGATTGCTGAATCCGGTGGTGGTAATGGGGGTAATATAACTTTGGAAGAAGGAACCTTACTACTGCTGCGTCATAATAGTCTCATTTCCACCACTGCGGGTAAGGAAGGGCAACCGGGGAATGGCGGCAAAATCAATATCAATTACCCTCAAGGTTTTGTGATTGCAGGTTTTCGCCGAAACAACGACATTGCAGCTGATGCTTTCAAAGACTTTGGTGGCAAAGTCACAATCACTGCTCTTGGTGCTGTAAACATAGATACCCTAAGTTTTCTAGACTTGAAGCGCCAATTCCCGCCCGGCACCACAGCAGCAAACCTAAATCCTCAATTACTACCAACTAACGATGCCACTGCAAACTCGCTGACAAACCCCAATGGAGGGGGAATTGTAGAAATCAATGCACCCAATATAGACCCCACACGCGGAACAATTCAGTTACCAGAAGATTTAGGTGATTCTTCTAAATTGATTGCCCAAAGTTGTCGAGTGGGTGTGCAGGGAGCAGCTAATAGTTTTATAGTCACTGGACGCGGAGGATTACCATCTAGTCCTAATTCTGCTCTCAGTACTGATACCTTTCTAGGAAGTGCTGCAAATACCTCTGGCGAACAGACTACCTCCATCCCACTACCCCTACGAGAAGCCCAAGGCGTAGAAATTGGGTCTGGAGGAGAGATTATTTTGACTGCTCATCCCTCTACTCTCACTTCTCATACACCTTGGCAGAGATTAAACAGTTGCAATGGGCAATAAATATTTTGGTTATTTTGGGAATATGCATCAGCTTAAATTTTTAGTCACACTAGCGATTCTAGGGTTCAGCCTACCTATACAAATGAAAGCATTTGCTATGGCTGTAGTTCAAGTCCCCAGAGACGACTTGCTTGCACAGGTCAACCTACCGCAAAATTTGCCTCCTCCTCAAGATGTCTTACCTCCACCATCTTCACCTCCCCAACCGTCTACAATTCCTTCTCCACCCCCTTCTCCAGATAACCTGTTACCTTTTACTCCTCCTCCTAATCTCCCACAGCGATCAGATCCAGATGTACCGATTAAGTTATTAGTAAATAAGTTCAAATTTACAGGTAGTTCAGTCTTCAAAAATGAGGAAAAATTACTCCAAGCAATTGAAGTTTTTCTTTTTGAAGAAAACTCTGATTTATTAAGTGAGGAAGCAAAATGTGACAGATTAAAACATTTAGATAAACAGCCTCCTTTGCGAAAACTGCCAAGAAGTGAAAGTGACTCACCGGTTGAACTCACGTTTTCCCAGTTGCTAGAGGCACGTTCTGCCATTACTCAGCTTTATTTGTGTAATGGCTATATCACTTCTGGCGCACTGATCCCAGAACAAAAACTACCACCTCTACCCCAAGCTGGTGCGGTAACTATAGAAATACTGGAGGGGACTTTAGAAGATATCCAAGTTATTGGTAATCGGCGGTTAAGTAAAGACTATATTCGCAGTCGCTTATCAAGGGCAAATAAAAAGCCCCTCAATCGTGAGAAGTTATTAGAAGCACTACAACTACTACAACTTAACCCCCGCATCGAAAATTTGTCGGCGGAGTTAGCTGCTGGTACTCGTGTTGGTCAGAACTTGCTCGTCGTTCGGGTAGAAGAAGCCAAAACCTTTCATACCCAAATCCTCCTTGATAACAATCGTTCTCCTAGTGTCGGTAGTTTCCAACGTACTGCTCAGTTGCAAGAGGCAAATCTTTTGGGGATGGGAGACGAGTTGAGTGTTTCTTACGCCAACACTGATGGTAGTAATGAAGTAAATCTAAGTTATGCCTTACCTTTGACTTCTGAAGAAACTACCTTGACTTTCAACTATGGGAGGGGTTGGAGTAATGTCATTGAAAAACCTTTTAATAAGCTAGATATTTATTCTAATTCTGAGAATTACCAGTTGACACTGCGCCATCCAGTGATTCGCAATCCTCGGCAAGAATTGGCCTTGGGATTAGCCTTATCTTATCAACAAACTCAAACTTTTATTGGACTTGATAATATAGGGCCTTTTCCAATTTCACCAGGAGCCGATGATGAAGGACGGACTCGTATTTCTGCACTGCGCTTTTTTCAAGAATGGACTGATCGTGGCGATCGCTCTGTTTTTGCACTCCGTTCTCAGTTCAGTCTAGGACTCGATGTCTTGGGAGCCACAATTAACGAATCTAGCCCTGACAGCCGCTTTTTTGCTTGGAGAGGACAGGCTCAATGGGTACGTCTTTTAGCCAAAAATACATTGTTAGTACTTCGAGGTGACTTGCAATTAGCAGATCGACGACTTGTATCTCTAGAGCAATTTCGTCTTGGAGGTCAAGCCAGTGTTAGAGGCTTTCGTCAAGATGCTTTACTTGCAGATAACGGATTTTTTGGTTCCGCAGAAGTCCGTTTACCAATTAAAACCTTTCCAGAAATACAAGGCTTGTTACAAGTTATACCTTTTGTCGATGTGGGTACAGCCTGGAATAACTTTGAGGGTTCAGATCCCAACCCAAATCCTCTGGTGTCGGCAGGATTAGGTTTGCGTTTTCAGATGAGCGATCGCATTGATGCCCGCTTTGATTGGGGTATTCCTCTAGTATCTGTTGATTCTGATAAAAAAACTTTACAAGAACAAGGAATTTATTTTTCTTTATTATGGAGCCTCTTTTGATATTAGATTGAGTTAAGTATTTATTGCTAGAACCAGACAAACGAGACAATTAGTCAACTAAATTGAACTGAGTACACAAGATACTTCTCCTATGCAAAAGTTATCCAAAAAAATAATTACTGTCATATTATTAGCCCTTCTAGGACTATTTTCAGCTTTTACTATTCCGGCGTTGACATCCTCAAAAGTCATCGGTGTTCAACCACAAATAGGACAACATAAAAATCAGGAATTAAGTTGTTCAGCAACAGCAAATATTAGTCCCGAAGATCTAAGCTTGCGAGGCAAATATAATTATCAAATTGCTCGTTTTGAAGACGCAATAGATTGTTGGAAAAATGCTGTTACCGCCTATCGTAAAGTTAATAATGAAGAAGAAGCGGTTAACAATCAGATCAACCAAGCATTAGCAGAACAAGAGATGGGATTATACCCAAGAGCTTGTAATACTTTATTACAAATTTATGGAATAAAAGATTGTATATTACAAGTACAAGATCAAGAAAAATATAACCAGTTTAAAGATAAATTTACAAGACCAGAAGCAATAATATCATTGTTAAAAAGTCCTGCTAGATATGCTGGCTTGCGTATACTTGGTAACGTCTTTAGAGGACTTGGTGAGCTAGATTTATCATATAAAATTTTAGTGGTTTTAGCTAACAATGCTAGCGTTTTCCCACAACAAACAGAAGCGGTATGGTTAGATTTAGGTAATACTATACGCACATTGAGTAACAGAGAACAGGATTTTTATAGTCGTAGTCAACAAGTAGAAAATCTGAATTGTGCGTTTACATATAGCAATGTTGCAGATAGTATATATCAACAAATTATCAGCTATAAAGACCAACTATCTAACTCTTCAGAATTAACAAAACTACAGGCGCAGCTTAATCGTTTGAGCCTTGTATTAGATTTAATTAGCTGGAGCAAAGAAATGAGTAAGGAAACTCAAGCAAAAGATACTGTATTCCAGAAATTTAGTAATATTTATCGTAGTTCTTTTGGAAGGGTTAGATGTGATGAATGGCAGTTAAATCTCTATAAACCAAATATAGTAAAAAATCTTAATACTGAAACAATAAATAATAACTTGTATGATATAGTTCAGCAGCTAGCACAAGGAAGCTGGCAAATTCCCTCTCAGCAAATAGACACTCTTCAACAGCAAATAGGGCAATTACCCGTTACTCATGCAACACTTTTTATTAGGCTTAATTTTGCTAAAAGTTTAATTCGTATTGATGCCCCTAATCTCAAAATAGAACAATTTCTCACAAATACAATTCAACAAGCTAAAAATATAGGTGATTTGAGAGCCGAATCCTATGGTTATGGATATCTAGGTGAGCTATCTGAAAAACGCCAACAATGGGACTTAGCTAGAGAAAATACAAAGCAAGCTTTGTTTCTTTCTCAATCTTTATCTATTCCATCATCACCATCAGATATTGACTATTTGTGGGAGTGGCAGTTAGGTAGAATTTACAAATTTCAACTTCCAACAAGGATACAAGCCCAAAACAAAGAGATGAAAACAGAAGGCTCGCAAAACTTCGATAATGCTAGCCAATTTTATCAAAAAGCATATCTAACTTTGCAATCTCTTCGGAGAGAGTTAGTAGCGGGTAATCCTGATGCTCAATTCTCTTTTCAAGATGATATCGAAAGCGTTTATCGAGATTATGTTGAGTTGCTTTTATGGGATAGTAATCCTGAGCAAAAAAACCGATCGAAAGCACGAGAAGTTATCTCTTCTTTGCAAGCGGTAGAATTAGAAAACTTTTTACGTCTATCCTGTCCAGAATTTAATTTAGAAAAAATTGATGAAATTGTCGATCAACAACCCGTAAGAACAGCTTTTTTGTATCCAATTCTTGTAAATGAGAGAATTGAAGTCATCCTCAAGTTACCTGACAATACAAATGCAAAAGTTAAAACCACAGGAAAATCAACAAACAAAAGTATATCAAATTTAGAACACTATAGTACTCAAATAGACCAGCCTACAGTCGAAAAACAAATCAAAGATTTGAATTTGCAGATAGAACCGGATGAATATACTTTTAATGCTCTACTCAGAAAGTTGCAAACTGACTTAGAAGAAGAATATACATTTAAAGATCTGAAAAAAGAAGCTAATTTGCTATATAAATGGCTAGTACAAGGGGCAGAAAAATATATTAAAGATCAAAAAATTGACACATTAGTATTCGCCTTAGATACTAATTTACGGAATATTCCTTTAGCTGCACTAGTAGTTGATTATGATGAAAAAGAAGAAAAAACTAGATATTTAATTGACGACTATGCGTTAGCACTAGCTCCAAGGTTGGAGATTCCCAAACCCCAAGCCATCAAAGGTAAAGGACTCAAGATTTTGGCGGCGGGGTTAAAAGAACAAGAAGAAGAAAAAGGCTCGGTAACAAACAAAATAAAATATCCGAAATTAAATTATGTCAAAAAGGAAATAGATGCAATTGAAGAATTACCTAATTCCGGTTTTTCAGTTGATAAGCTGATTAATGCTAATTTCAAAATAGACGAGTTCAAAAATGAAATAAATACTTTTGCTTTTACAGTTATCCATTTAGCTACACACGGCGAGTTTAGTTCTAATCCTGAAAAAACATTTCTTTTAGCTAGTAATGGCTTAATTAATATCAATCAAATTGGTAATATATTCCGCAAGCAAGCTCAGAGACAGCCTGAACCTATCGAATTACTTGTACTGAGTGCTTGTGAAACTGCTACTGGCGATAAGCGAGCAACTTTAGGGATTTCTGGTGTAGGGGTTCGAGCTGGTGCCCGCAGTGCTGTTGCTTCACTATGGACATTGGATGATGAAATCAGTGTTGATTTTACTGAGAGATTTTATCGGAAGTTAATTGACCCGAAGATTATCACAAAAGCTCAAGCATTACAACAAGCTCAAAAACAACTCAAAGATTTACCAGGTCGTGAGCATCCAAGATATTGGGCATCCTACATCTTACTTGGCAATTGGCTCTAATATCATGTCCGCCAAATTACTTACGATATGTCATTGAGATCACCAGGACTCTGCGTTCGCGAAGCGTGTCCGAAGGACTTATGTTTTACTCCGTACCCTTTGGGTTCTCCAACAGAGTACGCAATGACAAGTGTTTAACCGGACATGATATAACGCACCATCTCAAGCTCTTGGTGTGTTACGATATTCCGTCTAACATACCCGACAAACACTTAGAGGATGTTTTAAAAGTCATGATTGATGTATCAAATATTTTTTTACCCCACCCTAACCCTCCCCTTATAAAGGGGAGGGAACTAGATTTCCGGTTTCCCCCCTTTATAAGGGGGGATTAAGGGGGGTAATAATTCGATTAAAGTCACAGCTAACTACTTTTAAAACATCCTCTTAGATTTTTTCAAAAATCAAATAGTAACGCTATAGTTTCCAATACGGTTCAGTTAAGGCTAAAACTCTTTCTCAAATTCAATTTTTTTAACGAACCGCCAAGAACGCAGAGAGAACAAAGAAATGCTTAACTGAACCATATTCGTTTCTAATTTTGTATTGAGCCAGAATAAGGAATTAGTTCCTGGATAGGAAAGCTTGCGATGTCATTTGCTATTTTATTTAACTTTTCCTCTTCATTTACTTTATCTTCTTTCTCTGGTTTTTCTATTACATCTTTTAAAAAATACTTGATGAGAGCAACCCGGTCTTTTTGTAATTCTATTTCAGATTTTTGATTTTGGAATAAACGTGTTACGGCATCATACAAAATTCCCTGTTTAACGTAGTATGAACTACTTTCTGGTGGTAAAATCGGTAATTTAATTCTTTTAATCCAGCCTGTGACTCCTGGATTTCGTGATGCCTTTAGAGGATTACAAAGAACTGAAAAATACCAGTTGTACTCTTGATTAACCTCTAAAGGTTTCACATTTCTTGGAAGAGTAAATTTTGCAATACTAGGATTATTACCATTAGGCATTTTTACCAAAATTGGCCCGGCAATAATATTTTTTTCTTTATCTAGTAAAACAAATTTTCCATACTCGAGTTCTGATTTGTTATACACATAAGGAAGGTAAAACCAGAAGGTTGGATACTCTTCGATTGTCTGTCCCCAAACAATATCTACCTTATATGGTGAATATGGTGAAACATTATCTAACTTAGATGGTGAAGATTGTTCTTGTATTGTAGGAGCAAAAGCAGTCAGTGGGATTTCATTATTGTCTAAAGATATCAAGGAAGAACAGCGGCCTCTACCTGCTCCTCCTCGTGGACGACCATTAGGGGCTTTCAGTTCTTTTCGCTGCGATCGCCCTTTGACTACAGTCTCTACTGCTTCTATAAAAACTTGAATAATGTTTCTCTCATCTTGTTGTGCTAAAACTGGTAAAGGATAGCTAATTAAAAGAGCGATCGCTAGAATTGTACTAATAATGGCTTTGAAGCACCATGCCGGAAGTGAGCAACATTTAAACATAGCTAATAGTTTAATAAATTAAGAAGATTTTTGAGAATTTGCTAATCTTAACTTTAAAAATAATACCATAATTCCTGTACTAGAAAAGCTTAGAATAGGAGGTATACAAGGTATCCAAAACATAGTAAAAATAAACATCACATAGCAACCAAGTGGTAAACTAAAAAATATTATTATCCCCAACGCTGTTAACTTTTGGTTTCGGCGATAAATTTGAAAGAAAGTTCCTCCAATTAAAGACCAAGCAAAAATCCAAGACATCTCTGACCATATAGACCAAACTTGTAACAAAGGTCGTTTATCTGAAACTGCACTTATAATTTGGCTGACCATTTGCGCTTGAATAATTACCCCTGGTATTTGTCGGTGGCTTTTAGAATACAAAGGAGTAGTCCAAGGAGCTTCATAAGTAGAGTCTGTTACTCCAATTAAAACAATTTTGTCTTTTACGAAGTCTTTATATCTTTCAATAAAATCAGGCTGACTAACGTCTGCAATGCTAACTTTTTTAGCAGCATTTTCAGGAGAGCAAGTATCACCATTTATGCAAGATATCCGGTAGTTTAGTAGTATTTGATATCCATTTAAATCAGTGGACATCGAGTAGCCACCCCGGTAGTCAGCGTAAATTGAATTGAAGAGAGTGTTACCGATTTTTAAAGACCTTTCATTATTCAGTAATGGGTTTTCAGACTGGTTTAAAAAGTGTAAGGCTAATTCTAGACTAAAGGCATTTGTGATAGGTACATTGTCAGGCTTGGATCTACAAAAAGATGAGTTAAGACTCTTGTCCATGATTAAAAGATGACGACGAACAATACTATCTTTATCTGGCAATAAATCACTAAAGCCTAGTCTTTGATTGATAAATTCAGGTGGTGGTTTTATTCCATCAGGATTTTGTTGAGTTTTATCACCTACATAACAAACGCCGAAAATATTATTATTTTTGTTATCTATTAAAAGTTTAGATAATCCTGTATCTTTATTAGTTTCAAAATCACGATGAATATCCAAACCAATAACTTTTGGCCGGATATTTTGAGAATTATTTAGTAGTGTATTTAAGATTTTAAATAAAGTAGCATCCGTTAAAGAACCTTGCCGTTGTTCTGAACCCTGCTTGCGTATATCTTCTGGAGTAACTTGAATAATTAATATATTTTTATCTGGATCTTCAGGTGGTTTAAATCTCATCATATTATCGAACAACCATAGTTCTGATGGCTCAATCACTCCCAAAAAACGCACAAGTATTACTAAGAAACTTATTGACATACTGCTGGTAACAACATTACGAACACCATACCAATCAATGGACTTAAACCGTCTTTTAATTCGTTTATTTAGGCTTTCATCTTGAGGCTTTTCTTGTGTACCAGGAATTTTTTTAGGTAACTTTTTGTCTTCATTTAGCCCGGAAATTTCTTGAACAGCCTCTATGATCCCTTTAGCAACCTCTGCTAATACTTGATCTAAATTTCCTGATGTTGTGACAAATCTCCAATCATCAGATGCATCTTTACCTTTAGGAAGAGGTTGGAAATTCTTGAAATCACCTAAATACCATTCGCATGGTCGAAGCAGAACAGGAATAACAGGAACTGCATCTTGTGTATGCTTTTCTATAATCTGTTGTTGCAGTTGTTGATAATCTTCCTCAGAAGGATCGTTTTGAGCCTTTTCTAAATCCCAAAGATCGGGACTTATCAGCACAACAACCATATTAGCTGATTTTAAACGTTCTTCAATCTTTTTTTTATCTGTTCCTGCACTGATATCTCTTGAATAATAGTAATTAATTACTCTTTTATCCTTAATAAGATTCAATTGCTTAGTAAGTTCTTTCCTCAGTTTTTCATCTTCTGGATTAGCAGAATAGTAAAAGAAAATTTCAATTGACATAAATTTTTTATCTTATGTAAAGTCTGCATTTTGTATCACTTCAATGACACCTTTTTTGTAAAAATAGAAGATATATCTCAAGTTTGATCCCTAAAATATTTTGGTGAGAACATTACTCTTTTTATTTATAGTTAAATATTTACCTGGTTATCATCTTTGGTTAGTTTATTAACTAAAGTACACAAAGAACGTAAGCTATTATTCGTTGCTACAGATAATAGTTTAATGAATAGTGCTATTTACAATCTTTACAAAGCTCCAAATGCACAGAAGTGGATTCCAGAAAATCCTACCAGTTCAGCTAGATATTTGATATCTTTTTTTATATTTTGTAAACCTAAAAAAGCTTTTTCTTATCAGTGCGATCGCTAAGGAGCGATCGCTTTAAGTTGTCACTAATGGACAGAGGCTGGTAACAGGGTAAATATTTATACTCACAAACAACTGTTAAAAGCCGCTTTTGGGAGTTTCTGTGGTAATAGGACTCTCTTGAGTAGGAGGTTGCTTAGTATGGGGAACTTTCTGTTGGGTACTCTTCTGATTACCTTGATTTTCTAGTTTAGTGAGTGCCTGTTTTGCCAGATTTTCGGCTGCTTGTTTAAATAATGGTTCTATTTTGTTTCGCCAGTATTGAGTATTAGGCAATTTTTCTGGATGGTTTCTATAATCTAAAACTTTATCCCATTTACCATCATCCAGCGCTTTGTTGATCTCATTAGACAACGCCTCGGCCTTAGTCCAATCTTGCTGCCACTGAGTAATCATTTTGCCTGTCTCTTGGATACCAGAAGCAGCATTTGCCGGAATCGACCTTAAAAGTGCGATCGCTCCGACTATATCTCCTGAATCATACTTCTTTTTTGCTTGTTCTATAATATTGGCACTGTTATCATCAGGCTGCAATTTCTCAGCTTCAGAATTTGACCCCTTCGGCAATTCTAGTAATGGAGTTACTACATCCCTAGATTTTGCTTTTGCCTTGGGAGTCGGTCGAGTCGCAATCACGGTGCTATCGTCTACAATTTTAGTTGCAATGCCTTTTTCGCGCAGACAAGAACCCCATTCTTCATTATTGACGATTACATCCGAGTGGGCCCAAGCCAAACGACCAGATTTAAGTTTAACTTCTATCCAACCTCGTCTTGTTTGCTTGCCAGTTACCTCGAAACTGGTATTATCAGCAACTGTTTGCAAAACATTATCAGAATTTATTGAACTAGGTTCAGAACGGATATTAGAATTTCCTACAATAACAGCCGCGCATTTGTTTGCTAAGGCAGTATCATTACCTGTAAAATTAGAAGCTAAATTTTTGACATTTGGATATACATTTGCTACTAAGGCAGCCGCACCACCAGCCAATAATATGCCAATTAATATTGGCCACGGGTCGGATTTACTAGAGTCTTTAGGCGCAGGTTTGACAGGATTTGCTGGTGCAACTGCAACCGTTCGCAGCCGAGATACTTGAGGCTGGGATTTGGTGGATTCTTGAGGTTTGGAAAGTGCAGGGATAGGATTCATCACTTCTTGACATGCTTGCAGTGCTTCCGTGGTACTTTGGTAACGGTCTTTGAAGTGATAACGCACCATTTTGGACAACACTGCTGCCAGTTGATGATTTACGGTTACTGATTGCTGCCAAATTATTTCCCCCGTTTCCGGATCTTCTTGCAATTCTGTTGGCTGTAATCCTGTTAATGCTTGAATGGCGATGATGCCAAGGGAATAAATATCGCTGTTGGGACGGGGTTTACCTTGCCCTTGTTCTGTGGGCATATAGCCAGGAGTACCAATAACCACAGTGGGCGAAGGTTGTCCGCCCACTGTTACCATCTGTGTCCGCAGTTGCTTCACTGCCCCAAAATCCACTAAAACTAACTTATTATCTGAGGCGCGGCGGATGATATTATCCGGTTTGATGTCGCGGTGAATCACACCTTGACGATGGACAAATTCGAGAATTTCCAGAACTTCCTGTAACATTTGAATTACTTGGGTTTCATTCCAATCCTTACCAGATATGAGTTCCTCGGCTAGAGTATGTCCTTCAATATATTCTTGGACTAAATAAAACTCCTGGTTTTCGTCAAAGTACGCTAGTAACCTGGGTATCTGGTCATGGTTGCCCAATTTTTCTAAGGTTTCGGCTTCGCTGTTGAACAGGCGTTTAGCAGTATCAAAAACTCTGGGGTCAGTTCCGGGTTTGAGGTGTTTGACAACGCAGATGGGGTTCCCAGGCCGCCTAGTATCTTGGGCAATGTAGGTTTGACCAAATCCTCCCATCGCGAGGACTCGAATTACTTGGTATCGATGGTCTAGTAGCTTGCCGATCATATTCCCTCCCCAGAGTTCTTACCTAATTTTCCAGCTAGTAATAAATATCTCCAAATTTTCTTCAATGAAATCCGCTATCTTGAGAAAAGATTTAGATTAAAAACGCAGCTTTTTAATAAACGCAGACTGTTTATTTTTCTTTTAGTGCCCCTGTTTATTACCAATGCCACCTAAAATAACAAATCCAGTTGCATGGCAGCAGGCTGAAATCCTCATGCAACCTGCTTTCATTCGTGTTATCGACAATATCCGCAAGTCCCTTGATGAATCTTCCTGGACAGGAACTTACCACGATGTCCTGATTTGGCCGCCGAATACCACTGATGAAATCAAAGCATTAGTGACTGAACTGTTGCAAGCAATGGAAACTGCAACACCCCAAGAAGCAGATGAAATCAAAGTGACTCTGGCTCGTTTGCCGATGCCCCATCCAGGATATCATCTACGTTTGCAGCGTCAACAGCAAGAAGCGAGTATCGATTTGTGGGAAGTATGTTATCAAGTGTGTTTTGTTGAATACACCCCACAAAAGGAAGTTGCTGATATTGATGCTAGTTTAATTGATGAACTAGGTGAAGTGGATTGGCTACGTTTGGATGCTAAAGCCAAAGAGTTAGTCAAGCAAGCGTTTGCAAGTTTGCCAGAGAGTTAAAGGGCAATACGCTTGGGTTAAGGCTAAAACTCTTTGTCAAATTCAGTTTTTTTAACGTAGACACGGAGCGGCTTCCCCAATTTGTTCGCGCAGCGCGCAGCGTCTACCCTTGGGAGAAGCAACTGGCGCGACACAGAGAGAAGAAAAAAATGTTTAACTGAACTGTATTGAGTTTAGGACTTTACGCACAGGTAACGGAATATCGTTCGCGTAGCGTGCCGGAGGCATACCGCAGAGGACGCAGAGAAGCCAGTGCGCCCTTGCGGTTCCCCGACTTGTAGCAACTGGCGCGACACGGAGAAATAAGAGTTTCAGAGAGTTCTTGCGTAAGTCCTAGAAGTTAAAGGAAGCGTCTCAATGGCCAAGTAAATCTTAATAAGGGGAAATATTTTGCAAAGATTTTCTTCATCTTAAGGTTTGCACCTTCCTTTTCAAGCCCATCAGGGTAAGCATTACTCACCCAAATAACCGTCTTCAGGACAACTCAATCCGCCGTTACAATAGTACCACTACAAGGATTATGCCGAAATTAGTGATATTATGACGACTGCTACAACTGTAAAAACTGAGTATGAAGCGATTATTGGTCTAGAAACCCATTGTCAGTTGAGTACCAACACCAAAATTTTCTCTAATAGCTCTACGGCATTTGGTGCTGAACCAAATACTAACATTGACCCGGTTTGTATGGGTTTACCTGGGGTTTTACCTGTACTCAATGAAAAAGTATTAGAATACGCTGTTAAAGCTGGTTTGGCACTGAATTGTCAAATTGCTAGATATAGTAAGTTTGACCGGAAACAGTATTTTTATCCTGATTTACCCAAAAATTACCAAATTTCACAATACGATCTACCGATCGCAGAACATGGTTGGTTAGAAATAGAATTGGTAGATGCTGAGGGGAATCCGACTCGCAAACGTATTGGGATCACACGTCTGCACATGGAAGAAGATGCAGGAAAATTGGTACATGCAGGTAGCGATCGCCTTTCTGGTTCTTCCTATTCTCTGGTAGACTACAATCGCGCAGGTATACCGTTAGTCGAAATTGTCTCGGAACCTGACTTGCGTTCTGGATTAGAAGCTGCTGAATATGCTGAAGAGTTGCGCCGCATTGTCCGGTATCTCGGTGTGAGTGACGGCAATATGCAAGAAGGATCTCTGCGCTGCGATGTCAATATTTCTGTGCGTCCAGTGGGACGGAAGGAATTTGGTACCAAGGTAGAAATTAAAAACATGAACTCCTTTAGCGCCATCCAACGAGCGATTGACTACGAAATTGAGCGCCAAATTGCCGCAATCGAAGCGGGCGATCGCATCATTCAAGAAACTCGGCTGTGGGAAGAAGGCGCTCAACGCACAAGTAGTATGCGGATTAAAGAAGGTTCTAGTGATTACCGCTACTTCCCCGAACCAGATTTAGCACCAATTGAGGTGACAGATGCCCAATTAGAGCAATGGCATAGCGAATTACCAGAATTACCAGCCCAAAAACGCCATCATTATGAAAATGAGTTGGGGCTTTCAGCTTATGATGCGCGAGTATTGACAGAAGATCGTCCAGTAACGGAATATTTTGAAACTGCGATCGCATCTGGAGCGAATGCTAAAGCTGCTGCAAACTGGATTACTCAAGATATCGCCGCCTACCTTAATAAGCAAAAACTCACTATCACTCAAATCGGGCTGACTCCCAGCAATTTAGCTGATATCATTACTCGCATTGAAACTGGCAAAATTAGCAATGCTCAAGCTAAAGAAAAGTTGCCAGACTTGCTCAATGGGATTTCTCCTGAAAAAGCCTTTGCAGGTCTTGAGTTGATCGCAGATCCTAGTGTACTAGAACCCATCGTTGATGAAGTCATAGCCGCTAATCCCAAAGAACTAGAAAAATATCGCAATGGTAACACCAATCTCAAAGGCTTCTTTGTCGGACAAGTTCTGAAAAAGACAGCTAAACGTGCCGATCCTAAGCTGACTAATGAATTGGTGGAAAAGAAACTGAACGCCTAGTAGTCTGTTAAGGCAGGGGGCAGGGAGACAAGGGAGACAAGGGAGACGAGGGAGACACGGGGAATTATTTAACAAGTTTCTTCCCAATGCCCAAATAAGTATTTTCTCGGTGTTTCTTCATAGAATCTTCATATAAAAACTGGTGACTACCCGCATACCTAAAATGATATAGTGTGCTAAGTAGATGCACCCTGATGATCTGGAGAGCTGCCTAAGTAGCTCTCTTTTTTATTTTATGCTTGCGGTATTTACGGAGTAGCTTCATTAAAATTTTAGAAATAATCTGAATAGATAAGTATTAACTCTTAGGCAACAAATGATATGGTGTGAGATGAAAGATGCACCGTAACGATCCAGAAAGCCACTTGAGCGATCCTCCTTTTTCGTATTTGTCTTTCGTCATAAGAAAGGTAAAAACAATTATGCTAATCGCCAACAGGTGCATTATTATTGCCATCAGCAAATAAATTCACAAAGGGAATTAGGAACTTCCCTCAATTCCTAATTCCTGTACAGACGCGATTCATCGCGTCTGTACAAGCACAAATTGACCTATCCAACCTGATAGTTGTAAGGAAAAAAATGGCAGATTGGCAAGAAATAACAGGTGGTGTCACAGCACCAAGAGGGTATCAGGCGGCGGGAATTACCGCAGGGTTGAAACCTTCGGGATTGCCGGATTTAGCATTGATATTCTCAGAGGTGGAAGCGATCGCAGCTGGTGTATTCACCACCAGTCAAGTTAAAGCTGCCTGTGTAGACTATTGTCGCCAACGTTTGCAAGCCAAACATAGCGCTCGCGCCATCCTCTGCAACGCTGGACAAGCAAACGCCGCTACAGGTAATCAAGGCTGGTTTGATGCCCTAGAATCTGCCCTAGCAATAGCCCAAGCATTGAACATCCCGTCTGAATCTGTCTTATTAGCTTCCACTGGCGTGATCGGTCAAAGAATTAAGATGGATGCTTTGCGAAGCGGGATTCCCAAAGTAGTAGCAGCACTCTCAGAAACAGGTTCAGATGCCGCTGCCGGAGCGATTATCACTACAGATTTGGTAACAAAATCCATTGCCCTAGAGACAACTATAAACGAGCGTCCAGTACGAATTGGCGGCATTGCCAAAGGTTCGGGCATGATTCACCCCAACATGGCAACCATGTTGGCATTTGTTACTTGTGATGCTGTAGTTTCGCCAGCTCTTTGGCAACAAATGTTAGCAAGGGCAGCAGATAGAAGCTTTAATTCCATTACCGTGGATGGTGATACCAGCACCAACGACAGCTTAATCGCCTTGGCAAATGGTCAATCTCGCACCCCAGCAATTATAGAATGGGGCGCAGAGGCAGAGAAATTAGAGGCCATGTTAACAGCAGTTTGTCAGCATTTAGCTAGAGCGATCGCTCGTGATGGTGAAGGCGCAACCTGTCTAATTGAAGTAGAAGTAACAGGGGCCCATGATGAACTCTCAGCCAGACAAATAGCCAAAACTATCGCTGGTTCATCCTTAGTTAAATCTGCAATTTTTGGACGCGATCCAAACTGGGGACGTATCGCTGCCGCCGCCGGACGTGCAGGTATACCCTTTGAGCAAGAAAACCTGCAAATTAAGCTAGGGAATTTCTTAATGTTAGAAAACGGGCAACCCTTAACTTTTGATCGTGCAGCAGCGAGTGCTTATTTGAAAAAAGCAGCGACAAGTACTTATCTCCAACAAGATACCGTATTAATCTCCGTTAACGTTGGTAATGGTAATGGTGTGGGTAAAGCTTGGGGTTGTGATTTGAGTTACGACTACGTAAGGATTAACGCCGAATACACTACGTAAACTTATCACGTCTATTTACTAGGTTGAGAAAACCATAACTAATTATTTGTGCAAAAGTTACGAACAAAAAGATCCCCGACTTCTTGAAGAAGTCGGGGATCTGAGCTTTTTAGTCGAGAGCAAATGAAATAGGATTGCTATATAACCCACATTCAGCAGGTAAAATTATAAAATATTTATTTAAACCCAAAAAATAAGTGTATCTAAAGTAACTAAGATGACAACGGACATAGAAATAGAAGTTCAAGACATAGATCGTTTAGGGCTACTAAAAACTGCCAATTCTAATGTCAATGGGTAAGTCCTAATTACTATAAAATATACTATTTTAGATTTTGGAGATGTGTTTTGCGATCGCACATCGATAAAACCCCAAAAGCCGAAAATTTCTAGTGTTAAAAACTTTCTTTCTGTTAGCCCCAGGGTTATTTTCCTAAAAACCACTAAATTTATATTTAATCATCTCGCTTCCGACTGATTCTTGAGAATGCAATTAATATTACTAAAGGTAGAAGCATGAAAACTTTAATTGCTAAATGCTAGTTAATTATTGGTCTTTAGCTACGAGATATTAGCCATTTTTATTTATAACCATGAATTCCTAGCGATTTGACTTATCACCGAAGTACTTTGTTTTCATCTTCACTTTGGTAGTAGAATAACGATGTTAAGTTTTATGTTCCATCATTAAAGACATAAAACCTTAAAAATAAAAGCTGTTAATTTTCCAAGCATCTGCAATAGCTTAAAACTAGAAACCGGTAAAGAGAGGATTTGACACAATGGCATTTGTACAGGCCCCGCTACCCTTCGACATTAATGCTTTAGAGCCAAATGGCATGAAAGCTGAAACTTTCGAGTATCACTACGGCAAGCATCACAAAGCTTATGTAGACAACCTCAACAAGCTGACTGAAGGTACAGAACTTGCTAATAAGTCTTTGGAAGAAGTAATCAAAATTTCCTTCCAAGACTCCTCTAAGGTGGGAATCTTTAACAACGCTGCTCAAGTTTGGAACCACACCTTCTTCTGGAATTCCTTGAAACCAAATGGTGGTGGTACACCCACCGGCGATCTCGCAGCCAAGATTGATAAAGATTTTGGCAGCTTCGACAAATTTAAGGAAGAGTTCTCTAACGCGGCTGCAACTCAATTTGGCAGCGGCTGGTCTTGGCTGATTGATGATGGTGGTACGCTAAAGGTGATCAAAACACCAAATGCAGAAAACCCTCTAGCTCATGGTAAAAAGGCACTCCTAACCTTGGATGTTTGGGAACACGCATACTACATTGACTATAGAAATGCCCGTCCAGCATTCATCAAGAATTTCTTAGATAACTTGGCCAACTGGGACTTTGCTGCTGAAAACTTGGCTAAAGCTTAATTAATTGCTGGTTTGAACTGAGTGCGATGCCTCTTAGTAAGCTGCTCCATAAGTTAATTTACAAAAGTTGAAGCAAAAAGCCCACCAGAAAAAGGGAGAAATTCTTTTTAATTTCTCTCTTTTCTGTTTTTCAGCAGTGGGACGGGCATTGTCTGAATAAAAGTAGTGGCATGAAAATCAAAATTAGGACTTATGGATTGACAGAAAAGACCAAATATGGATTATTTTAAAAACCATTTGTTGTAGGGGCAATTCATGAATTGCCCCTACAGCGCGGATCTATATTACCATCAAAAAATGATTAATAAAAACCTGAAACCAAATATTTACCTTATACACAAAATGATTCTTTTGTACAGCGTGTAAGTCCTGAAAATATAAAACATTATGGATAGCAAAGAACTAGCACAATACATCGAAGCAACGAATAGCATTACTAAACCTTGGGTATTGGTACAACTGCGCCTCAAGAAATTGCAAGAGCGTCGAGCCACCCTTACAAATGATGTCTACACCAAAGAATTAGAAGATATTTACCAAGACTTGATGAATTTAGGTGAATGGTGGCGCGGTATTGAAGATGAGGTATTTTAAAGTGAGGAGTTATGAGTTTTCCTAACTTTATAACTCTTGCACAGACGCGATTAATCGCGTCTCTACTCCTAACTTAAAACGCAACCTAATGGCTCAAGCTCTCGATCAAGTCGATTACGATACTCTCGATGCCGCAAAAAGACGCTTCATCGATGCCGCAAAACGTACACTTACCTTTGCAAGCGCCTATGGTACTGTTCCCGCATCAGGTCTTGGAGCAAGTGCAAACGCTTTCAGCTTCAACCTCGCTCCATTTATTCAAGCGGGCGCTCCAGAACTTTTTCTAACGCTTGTCCCTGAAGGACTGGGAACCGCAGATGATACCCGTCCTGACGACCTTTCCGAAGAAGAACTTCGGCGATTTTGGTGGAACATCGGGATCAAGATTATCTCGTGTCTGACAAACGATGCAGCAACATCAGGAATGCAGACTCTACTTCTTGGTCTTTATCTACCATCAAGTACTCCTGAAACAATTTTTACCCCCGCCTTCCTTGATGGGTTTCTGGATGGAGTCGTTGAGGGGTGCAAACGAGTAGGGTGTGTTTATATCTCAGGGGAAACTCCTCAATTAAAAACTAAGATGATTTCAGGTCGGCTCGATATTGCAGGTTCGGTTTTTGGGGTTATGCCGCCTGGTGTCGCTCCCATTGATAGCTCGTGTCTGAATGCCGGAAACACCATTGTTCTTGTCGAGAGTTCTGGGCCCCATGAGAACGGGTTTACCCCACTGCGAAAACTTGCTGAGTCTCTTCCTGATGGTTATAGAACAAAACTTCCGAGTGGGCAGGAGTTTTGGGAAGCAATGAATGCAGCATCATATCTCTATACGCCACTTGTACAGGCGGTGCTTGGCGAAGGAATTCGCCCCACTGCAATGGAAAATATCACAGGTCATGGTTGGCAGAAGCTGATGCGGTCGGTGAAGCCGCTTCGATATGTTATTGAAACAATGCTCCCAGTGCCGGAGATATTTACATTTGTCGAGGGTCATCTTGAGGGTGGGGCAGAGACGATGCTTTCTGTATTCAATTACGGAGCCGGATTTGCATTCTATACAGAATCGGAGCAGGATGCAGAGAGGATTGTCATCCTTGCAAGGGAACATCAGCTAACGGCTGTGATTGCCGGCAGAGTTGAAGCATCTCTCAACCGCGAGGTAGTGGTAGAACCGCTTGGGGTGACGTTAAAGGGAGATTCTTTTGGGATTGCGCGGGGAGTATAATTAGCCGCAAGCGATCGCTAGTTTTCTGCGAGCTATTATTTATAAACTCACTCATACGATGCCTGGATTGGATTACGCCTAAGCTAAAATCATAGCTGGATTAAATAAAATTAGAGTAATTACTGAGATATATATATTTTTTAATACGTGATATATATTTAAATCTTAGACCGATTAGAGATAAATATTCTCCTGATCCTTTCAAAATAAGCCATCTAGCACAATTAGTATAGGTGTATTTATAAAATTTTATATGCAATATTTTTTACCACTTACGTTTAAAGTAGTGCAAATTACCCATGACTACTGAGGTTAAGATTTGCTAACGTAGTCTTAACATATTGAAAAATTTGCTGAAAAAGCTGAGAAAGTAGCCACCAATACACTAATTGACAGTGTTGGAAATTTCTCATCTGTAAATAGGGCGTTTTAGTGTGTTAAGAATATATATTTTTATTCAGAGGGGGTTATGGCTGTAAATTTGGCCCGGACTACTGCTTCGGCAGAACTTTTGAAGCAAGTATTCCAGAACATTGATGCTTACAGTTGTCCAAAGTTATTCAACTTTCACATGCACACTGTCTACTCAGATGGCAGGTTGCAGCCTAGTGGCTTGATGGAACAGGCGATCGCGATTGGACTAAAAGGTTTAGCCATTACCGATCATCATGGTATTATCGGCTATCAAGCGGCCCTTGCTTGGTTAGAAGATTGGAAGTGGAGTAATCCTGGTGCAACAACTCCTTACCTGTGGAGTGGTGCAGAAATCAATGCTAACCTTCTGGATACAGAAGTTCACATTTTGGCTTACGCTTTTGCTCCAGAACATCCTAGTATGAAACCCTATCTGCAAAGAAGGCCGACTACAGGGCAAGAATATCAGGCAAGTAACGTGATTGCCGCTATTCATGAAGCTGGGGGATTAGCAGTTCTGGCTCATCCAGCCCGTTATAAGCGATCGCATTTTGACTTAATTCCAGCTGCGTCTCAAAAAGGTATCGATGGCGTGGAAACTTTCTATGCCTACAATAACCCTAACCCTTGGAAACCTAGCGTATTGGAATCAGAACAAGTGCAAAAGTTGGCTGATGAATACTTTCTTCTCAATACCTGTGGTACTGACACCCACGGTTTGAGCTTGCTACAACGCTTGTAAAGATGAATCAATTTTTTTAAATCTCCTGGTTCAATCTGCCAGGAGGTTATCTTTTTTTGGATGCTCAATAGTCAATTTGTTTTATTAGAGTTAACTTCAAGAGATTGAGAAGCTATTTTGATTGTCTCTTTGGCAGCTTTTTCCTTACGTTCGCTATAGCGGTCTGTGAGATAATCAACTTTGTCACGCAATAGCAAGGTGAATTTGTAAAGTTCTTCCATTACATCGACAACGCGATCGCGATAGGGTGAATTCTTCATAGTCCCGTCTTCGTTAAACTCCTGATATGCTTTAGCCACTGAGGATTGATTGGGGATGGTGAACATCCGCATCCAGCGCCCAAGAATTCTTAATGTGTTGACGGCGTTAAAAGACTGCGAACCACCGCTCACTTGCATCACAGCCAAAGTTCTACCTTGAGTCGGGCGCATCGCTCCCATAGTGAGGGGAATCCAGTCAATTTGGTTTTTCATAATGCCAGAAATCTGACCATGCAACTCTGGGCTAGACCAGACCTGCCCTTCTGACCAGAGGCTTAATTCGCGCAATTCCTGCACCTTTGGGTGGGTGTCAGGTACACTGCCATAAATTGGTAGTTCGCGTGGATCAAAAAACTTTACCTCTGTCCCAAATTCTTCAATGATGCGTGCTGCTTCCTCTGCTAAGAGGCGGCTATAGGAATGCTCACGTAGGGAGCCATACAAAAATAAAATTCTGGGGGGATGGTCAAATGTCGTCATAGAAATTTCAGTATACAAATTAATAGCTGGGACAGATAAATGCAGAGCTACAGAGACTAAAAACATATGGATTAAGGGGTTATTTCTACCTCGCTTTGAGACTTAGCTTGTGTACTTCAGCAACTTGAAATCTGCTGTAATTTTCGTGAAAATTTGCCTTGGGTTTGTTGAGCCAGGGACGGCAGATCAATAAAAAAACAACGAGTAGAAAATATGAAATTAGTCCTGTCGCCCCGATGATGAATAAGCCTGGTAGCCTATCTTTTATCGTTTCGGACTTTAATTTCTTCCACCAATCTTCATCCATCTAAGCCTCCGGGGTAAATACAAGGGTTCGATACCCTTGTATTTACCAATCTTTTTGTAATCTTCATAGTTTAAAACCTTTGTGTAGCAAGGATTTCGAGGTATAATTAAAGAGATCGAGTCAGTAGTCTACTGTTGGAGTCGAAGACCGGAAAACTCTCATCCTAAGCCAACAGACTGAACCTTGAAAACTGATATGGGGTTGCATCCAGAAATACAGATTTTATCTGTTAGGTTGGTTGCGTAAAATCAATTACCTTGGGTTGTACAAAACTTTGGTTTCTTGTACAAACAACGGTCTGGACGGATCGTTGCTGGCTGTGGAGGTTACTGGAATACCAGACCTGTGAATCAGCAAATTCTCGCTGCGAGGTTAGATGCTCCCGCTACATTGCTTGCAATTAGCGGTGAGAGTCGTCACTAGATTTAGCTTTATCCAACAGATGCAACTTGCAGAGATTCAACTAGGCAAGTGACCCGTTCTCTGATTTCATCCCGTACACGAGGAAAAATTTCTGGTTGCTCTGCCGGATCATCCAATTGCCAATCTTCAAATACTTCCCGTGTTAACCACTCTGGAGGCAAATTCACACCACATCCGCACAACGAAATCACCACATCAAAATTCTCTGATTTGAATTCACTCAAAGCTTTCGAGGTTTGATCGCTAATATCAATACCTGCATCTTTCATCGTAGCGATCGCTTCTGGTCTGACCTGACTTGCTTCTAACCCAGAGCTAATCACTTCAATCTTTCCCTTACCAATAGTTTTAGCAAAACCTTCTGCCATTTGGGAACGGGCAGAATTCTTTTTGCAGACAAACATTACACGTTTCATGGTTCAACTCCTCCAAATAGTTTGAGTAAATTTAAAAGGTTCTCGATTCAGATGGTGAAAAATAACGTTTTTCAAACCAGAAGGCAACATTAACCAGACCAATCAATACAGGCACTTCCACCAGAGGCCCGACGACGGCAGCAAAAGCAACACCCGAATTAATGCCAAACACTGCGATCGCCACTGCGATCGCTAATTCAAAATTATTCCCGGCGGCTGTAAACGCTACACTTGCCGCTCTAGAATAATCTGTCTTAATGCGCCAAGCCATATAAAAACTGACCAGAAACATGATCGCGAAGTAGATGATCATCGGAATTGCAATCTTCACCACATCCAAAGGTATCTCAACGATTAAATTCCCTTTCAAGCTGAACATCACCACGATTGTAAATAACAAAGCAATCAGAGTGATGGGGCTGATTTTAGGTACAAATTCCTCGTGATACCACTGCTTACTCTTTGCTTTCACTAAGAAGTAACGAGTGAAAAATCCAGCTAAAAAGGGAATACCGAGATAGATAAACACGCTTTTAGCAATCTCGGCAATGCTGACATTCACAACACTGCCTTGTAACCCAAATAGTGGCGGCAGTACAGTGATGAAAAACCAGGCATAAGGACTATAAAAGATGACTTGAAAGATGCTGTTGAAGGCAACCAATCCAGCCGTATACTCTGTATTTCCTCGTGCCAAATCACTCCATACAACTACCATTGCAATACATCGGGCTAATCCAATCAGAATCAATCCCGTCATGTATTCTGGATAACTGTGTAAGAAGATCGTCGCCAGAGCAAACATCAAAATTGGCCCAATGATCCAATTCTGAATTAGTGACAAACCAAGAATTTTTCCGTTGCGAAATACATCCCCTAATTCTTCATACCGCACCTTGGCTAGGGGCGGATACATCATCATAATTAACCCAATGGCAATTGGTATATTGGTTGTTCCTACTTGGAACTGGTTGATAAATGATTCTACTCCAGGAAAGAAATAGCCTAGAGCAACACCGATAGCCATTGCTAAAAAAATCCACAAGGTCAAGAAGCGGTCAATAAAGGAGAGGCGTTTTGAAGTCTTTTTGTTCATTACAATTAACCCCATACATAAATGCAGGAGTTTTGAGCAGGAATTTTGGATTATTCAATCTAAAATTCGTTGGGTTATATCAAGAATATATTTCTATCATTTCAAAAAAAATTGATTTGTCAATACATACAAAGCTAGAATTCAACAAAACATTACAAAAAAAATTGATGGATTTTTAAGTCTCGCAGGGGGGACGAATCGGTAATATTGGGCTAAAGCGGCGGAATTCTGCTAGATACTGCTCTATGGCAACAAACTGCGGCAAATTGAGGCTGTAATAAATCCAGCGTCCTTCTTGACGAGCGCGAACTAAACTAGCTTCTTTAAGGGTTTTGAGGTGAAAAGACAGTTTAGACTGAGTGGTTCCCAAGTGGTCGCACAGGTCACACACGCATAGTTCTTGAGAGCGCAGCAGTTCTAAGACCTGAATCCGTAGGGGGTCAGACAGGGCATGAAAGCCAGAAGCGATCGCATCAGGAGTGAAGGTGCTATTAGGAGCCATCAAATTTTTTTGAAGTATTTCTTTATGTTAAAGTCTAATTCAATTATGAACAGGGCTTACACAAAAATAGCCAAAAAGCTTAATTTATCGTAGATACGTAGTGGCTTGTCGCAGTCCATACGTGTCAACTTAATGCGAAATGGGCGGTTAGAAACCGCGTCTATACAAATTGTTTTACCTTTTCGACAACCCAATCAACACGATCCTTTCCCCAAAACCTTTCACCTTCGACTACCCAAGTCGGGACTCCAGGACAGCCAAATTGCTCGTATTCAGCCAAAGCTGCCACTGCTGCTTCTTTGGCTGCTTCCTCGTGGATTAACTCAAGAATGCGATCGCCATTCAACCCGACATCATTTACAATTTTCCTAATCACAGACTCATCGTTAACATCAAGAAGATCGATGTACGTCGCTCGAAAAAAAGCCGCATCAAGTAGATGCTCCTTCCTACTTCCACAAGCAGCATAATACGCTCTCGCGGTCAGTTCTTCCCGACCAAACTTCATTTTCTCCCAACGCTTGACCCACCTACCAAATTCTTCAAATTCCTTGAGCCGAATTTCAATATCGTACTTTTTTGCCCACCGCAAACAATCTTCTTTGTGATACGACGATAACAGAGCGCTTTCACTTCGTCCTTGTAAATCAGCTACCTTTATACCTCGCTCTTTCGGTATGTAGATTGGTCTTCGTTCAATATCAACTGGCAAACCCTGCAATGCTTTTTCGGCAAGAGTGATACCAATATATGAATTCGACGAGTGGTATATCGAGTATGAATATACTTTAATTCGTTGCGACATCTATCTAAATTAACTCGCAATTTTAATATTAAATATGGCTTCTAACCCATTGACGAAATTCTTTAACTAATTTTAAATAATCTTTTTCTCCCACCTGCTCTAAAAAGTTAGAAATTTCTATTAATGGCAGATTGGGAAATGCTAAACTCCGTTCAACAGATATATATTCCTGATTTTGTAAAACGTTAATAGTAAAATAATTACCATCATATTGCCAAATCTCTCGTACACCCATATCAGCATAGACTTCAAAGCGATTTTTAGAACTGCTAGTAATATCAACTTCCACTACCAAATCTGGCGGTGGATCTTGTTGCAAATTAATTCTTTTTTTGCCTTTGATTAACTGGATATTTCTAATGTAAAAACATTCATCTGGCTCTGCACCACTCAATTCTGGACGCTTGAAAGTAGTAGAACCAAGAGGTTGGATATTGACTTCTAATTCTTCCGCTAGAGTTTCAACAAATCGACCCAAGACTTTTTTATAACTCTCATGTTCAGGTGAAGGAGCCATGATTTCTAGACTACCTCGATTGTATGTGAGCCGGAGGCGGCGATTAACACCAAGTTCAGTTAACAAGTTTTCATAAGTTTGCCAACTGATATCTGATAAGTGGATGATTTCTGTAGGTTCAAGCAGTGTGTTGCTAGTCATAGCGATATGTGATGTATGCTCTCGCTGTACAATAGCCCTTCTTTGCCTCATTGTACTTTAAGCTGAATCTTCAATAAAGGTAGGTATCTGGTTGCTACAGTCGCCGTGAAAACTACTAAGCTGGTAAATAGCACGTTTAAAATTTAGCGGAAATTCGGAATCGCATTCATCGGCGGTTCAAGATTCCCCATTGGCGAACTACCTGTAATTACATTATGTTTGATGCATTATCTGACCGTTTAGAATCCGCCTGGAAAAAACTGCGGGGACAGGACAAAATTTCTCAATCCAACATTCAAGATGCATTGCGCGAAGTGCGCCGCGCCTTGTTGGAGGCAGATGTTAACCTCCAGGTAGTCAAAGATTTTATTAGCGAAGTCGAAGCCAAAGCCCAGGGAGCCGAGGTGGTTACTGGCGTGCGACCTGACCAACAGTTCATCAAAATTGTTCACGATGAACTGGTGGAGGTAATGGGAGAAGAAAATGTTCCGATCGCAGAAGCCCAGGAAAAGCCGACTATTATCTTGATGGCTGGGTTGCAAGGTACTGGTAAAACCACAGCTACCGCTAAGTTAGCCTTACATCTGAGAAAATTAGATCGTAGCTGTTTGTTGGTGGCGACAGACGTATATCGCCCAGCCGCGATCGACCAGTTGCTGACGTTGGGTAAGCAAATTGACGTACCAGTATTTGAGCTAGGAAGCGACGCAGATCCCGTAGAAATTGCTCGGCAGGGTGTAGAACGCGCTAGGGCAGAAGGGGTAAACACAGTAATTATTGATACTGCTGGTCGTCTGCAAATTGACGAAGATATGATGGCGGAATTAGCCCGCATCAAAGCAACTGTCCAACCCCATGAAACTCTCTTGGTGGTGGACGCAATGACTGGTCAAGAGGCAGCAAATCTGACTCGCACCTTCCACGATCAAATCGGAATTACTGGGGCGATTCTCACCAAAATGGATGGTGATAGCCGTGGTGGTGCAGCCCTTTCAGTACGAAAGATTTCGGGAGCGCCGATTAAATTTGTGGGCGTGGGCGAAAAAGTCGAGGCGCTGCAACCCTTTTATCCCGATCGCATGGCATCCCGAATTTTGGGAATGGGCGATGTACTAACCCTGGTAGAAAAAGCCCAGGAAGAGTTTGACTTAGCTGATGCTGAGAAAATGCAGGAGAAAATCCTGTCAGCGAAGTTTGACTTTACTGACTTTCTCAAGCAGTTACGGATGCTGAAGAATATGGGATCTCTGGGTGGCTTCATCAAGATGATCCCAGGGATGAACAAGCTTTCAGATGACCAACTCAAGCAGGGAGAAACCCAGCTAAAGCGCTGCGAAGCGATGATTAACTCCATGACTCGCCAAGAACGCCACGACCCCGATTTATTAGCCAGTTCTCCCAGTCGGCGGCGGCGGATTGCCTCTGGTTCAGGTTATCGAGAGTCAGATGTGACTAAACTGGTGGGTGATTTCCAAAAAATGCGATCGCTCATGCAGCAAATGAGTCAAGGTGGCTTCCCTGGAATGCCGGGAATGTTCGG
The DNA here is from genome assembly GCF_026127265.1 of Nostoc sp. KVJ3. Taxonomy (GTDB): domain Bacteria; phylum Cyanobacteriota; class Cyanobacteriia; order Cyanobacteriales; family Nostocaceae; genus Nostoc. Next base: position 691,401 of record NZ_WWFG01000001.1, on the reverse strand, counting down.
CGGTGGTGGCATGGGCAACGCCTTCGCAGGTGCTGGCAATCGTCCCGCAGCCCCCGGATGGCGTGGCTATGGTGGTGATGCAGGTACGAAAAAGAAAAAACCCAAAGAGAAAAAGAAAAAAGGCTTCGGCAATCTTTAGTTATTGGGCCTTGGGCATGGGGCATTGGGCATTGGTAATTTACAAATGACAAATGACTAATGACCAATGACTAATAGCAGCAAATGCTAGGCAGTGCTAAAATTAGCATTTCGACCTCAGAATTTATCAGCAGAGGAAACTAACCCTCAATTTCTTGGCAACAGCCAGATTTAGGTTACTTCCTCGCCGACGAGTTGCTAACTAATCTCTAAACAGGAGAATGATTCTTCAACCATGATCAAACTGCGCTTGAAGCGATTCGGTAAAAAACGGGAAGCAAGTTACCGCATTGTCGCCATTAACAACCTCGCTCGCCGTGATGGCCGTCCCTTAGAAGAATTGGGATTTTATAACCCCAGAACCGATGAAGTGCGATTAGACGTTCCCGGTATCGTCAAGCGACTACAACAAGGCGCTCAACCCACTGACACCGTACGTCGCATTCTAGTAAAAGCTAATGTTTTTGAACAGGTCAGTGCAACAACAGCCGCATCATAATTTCGGAACAAAATTGCCAACAGCCAGTCCCAACTATGTTGATCTGGTTCGGTTTTTGGTGCAGCCGTTTTTGGAATCTCCAGAGACTTTAAGCGTCGATTGTGAAATTTCTCAGGCCCTAAACCGGGTTTGGGTTCGCATCGCCTTTGAAAGCACAGATAAAGGAAAAGTGTTTGGTCGAGGGGGACGCAATATTCAGGCGATTCGGACAGTAATTGCCGCAGCCGCAGCCGCAGCTGGGCAATCAGCATATCTAGATATCTACGGCAGTACCACCCCGGGCCGCGAAGGTATGTCTTTTGATGAAGACACAGAAGAGCGATCGCCACCACCGACTAGAAGAGAAGTGCGTGGAAATGATGGGCCCAAACCCATTGTTAAACCCCGCCTCCGCTAGGTTAAAACTAGAGAGCAAATCTGAGCGGTTGTAGTTACCTCCGCTCAGAATTTTTGTAAAGATGGAAAGTAGCAAAAAGATTTTTAGATATTTTTTTGAACTCTTCACCAGTAGGGGCGTAAATTTTACGCCCCTACAACCAATTAAGTTATTGCAAAGATTTTTCTAAAATGTAAGTAAAAAAGCGTAATTTCGCCATTGGCAAGAAAATATTAATACCAATTTAAAAAATAATTGCGAAAGATGGATTTGCCAAAGCAATTACGAGTAACTCTTTGACAATCTAAAATCTAAAATCGTTCGACTGAACGCTCACGACGAAGTCCAAAATCCAAAATGGTATAACCTTTGTCAAAAATAGATCCTTACGAATTAAAAAATACTATGGCAGGTGCTTTAACAATTCAGCTGCCAAATGTTTCCAGTGCGATCGCTCTTGGGGGAGATGGAGAAGAAAATCTCAAAATCCTATCTCGGCAAACAGGAGCCACTTTAGTGCTACGCGGACAGGAATTAGTCATTTCTGGTAGTGAAGGGCAAATCGATCTAGCTTCTCGATTAGTGCGATCGCTTGAAAACCTCTGGATTAAGGGCAATACTATTTCCAGTGCCGATATTTTAACAGCCCGTCAAGCCATAGATAGCGATCGGCAAGGGGAATTACAAGATTTACAGCGAGATGTCCTTGCCAAAAGTCGCCGAGGTGAAGAAGTCCGTGCTAAAACCTTCCGCCAGCGTCAATATATCGACGCACTCCGTAGACGCGATCTTACCTTTGGGATTGGCCCTGCTGGTACCGGCAAGACTTATCTCGCCGTTGTTGTCGCCGTACAAGCACTTCTTGCCAACCAAGTTGAAAAGCTAATTTTAACTCGCCCTGCCGTCGAAGCCGGTGAAAAACTCGGTTTTTTACCTGGAGACTTACAGCAGAAAGTTAATCCCTATCTTCGCCCACTTTACGATGCTATTTATGAATTCATTGACCCAGAAAAAGTACCCAGTTTAATGGAACGCGGTGTGATTGAAGTCGCACCCCTCGCCTACATGCGGGGACGCACCCTCAATAACGCTTTTATCATTGTTGATGAAGCTCAAAATACTACACCCGCTCAGATGAAAATGGTTTTGACTCGTTTGGGCTTCCGTTCGCGGATGGTAATTACAGGAGACATGACACAAACCGATTTACCACTTCACCAACAATCGGGTTTAGGAGTGGCTTTACAAATTTTAAAACACGTTGAAGGCATTGCTTTTTGCGAATTCACTCAAAAAGATGTTGTGCGTAATCCTCTAGTTCAGCGTATTGTCGCTGCTTATGAACAATACGAAAAGTAGTCATTAGTCATTGGTCATTAGTCATTAGTAAAAAACTAAGAAAGGATAATAATTTATGAGTACTACTTTGAAAGAATTTTTAGCAGCTTGCGAAGCTCTTGGAACGTTGCGTTTAATTGTTACTAGTAGCGCGGCTGTATTAGAAGCACGTGGCAAGATTGAAAAGCTATTTTATGCAGAATTACCAAAGGGTAAGTATGCAAATATGCACACTGAAGGTTTTGAATTTCACCTGAATATGGACAGAATTATTCAAGTTAAATTTGAAACAGGTGAAGCGAAGAGAGGCAATTTTACAACCTATGCTATTCGGTTTTTAGATGATAAACATGAGTCTGCTTTAAGCTTATTTTTGCAATGGGGTAAACCGGGAGAATATGAACCGGGTCAGGTGGAAGCTTGGGAGACTTTAAAAGAAAAGTATGGGGAAGTTTGGCAGCCTTTACCAGCAGAAATTTAATGTTGCTCATTAGGATGTTGAAAACTGCGGATATTTCGTAAATCAAAAGATGTTTACGCAGTTTCTTCATGGAAAAAACTCCAAAGAATTAACCTTTGTTACATTAATTTTCTTATCATCCTAGCAATTTCCAGCTGCGTTGATGTCCAAGCTGAATTAGTTCGATCGAATTGAATGATATGAAGTACAATTAAAAAAACTGCGAAACATGCTAAAAAGGGAAGATATTTCAAAGATAATCCCAAAAAAAAAGAAAATAAAAAGACTACAGAGTAAGAATCCTAATATTAATAAGTCTTTCCAGCCTATTGGGAATATAAATACCTTCAAGTTGGAGAAGAATAAAGTAGGCGTGCAAAGCCAACACAAATCATTAAAATCATGATTTATGAAAATATAATATGGGCTTGTTTTACTTTTGGTGTATGTCCCAATATAGTTGTATGCCCTAATAAGCGACACTTTTTGCCCTTCCCTAACTTTAATATTATCCCCTGACAATTTTATTTCAGTTTCCTTCCCATTACCTGTTTGAAGCCAGAATTCTGTGATGGTTTCGATACTAGAGCTTACGTCACTACCATGAGTTATTGTGTATTTCTGAACTCCTAAAGCAGTACCATAAATTTGCTCCAAATAAATATTTTTCCCATTAACTTTTAGCTGGTGTAATGTTTGATTTAATATAGTGGTTTAACATTGTTATTATGTGTGTGGTTAAGGTTCAATCTCGACAAAGTTTCTGTCAGGTTAAGCTAGATGTATTAATCAGACAAACACTATTTGACTAAATTACACACTCGTAATAATTTGGGAAAATAAGCTAAATTAAGAAAAGTCTCTATATGAAATATTTCCAAATCTTGGAGATTTTTAGAATGAAATGGACACTTGACGAAGCCCAAAAACAGCTATCCTCAATAATTAATGCGACTAGTCAAGAACCTCAGCTAATCTATACTGAAGAGGAATTGGTGGCCGCAATTCTAGATCCTGAGCTTTTTCAAGAATTTTTAAACTGGCGACAAAAAGCTACGAAAACATCTCTAGCTCAAGTCTTTAAAGAACTTCAGCAGTTATGTACTGAAGAAGATTATAGCTTAGAGATACCAATACGAAGCGACCGTAACAATCCTTTTATTGAAGACAAGGATGAGTAATCTTTGTGACACTAATATTATCAGTGAATTGACTCGTCCGATTCCAAATCCAGGGGTGATAACATGGAGCGGCACTGTGACATCTATTAACTTAAGTGTTATTACAATTGAGGAAATTTATTATGGTTTAACAGCGAAGCCTAATTCTAAAATCCAAAACTGGTTTGAAAACTTTCTTACAACTCACTGTCAAATTTTCCCCATCACCTCAGAAATTGCCAAGTGTTCGGGTGAATTGAGAGGCTTTTTGAGGACTCAAGGTAAACCCCGTTCGCAAGCTGATATACTGATTGCAGCAACAGCTAAAATACATTCCATGACTCTTGTTACTAGAAATATTAAGGATTTTGAGGGTTGTGATATATATACATTGAATCCATTTCAGCTATCACAATTGTGACAATATAATAGTATTATTGACATTATAAGACCGCCTTGAGGCGCTCTCACTAAAATCAAGAAGAGTTGATACTATAGATTAATTTTTAATCAATAACTAATAAACGTTAAATACAAAATTGCTAATGTTTTTTATAAAAGCGATTTGGAGTTTTTGCTTAATTGCTTTTTTTCTGCTATGGAGTGGAGAAGCTGAAGCCGGAGAGTTATATGAACGGTTAGCAAGTTTTCCCCAGTGGGAAAAATTAACTTCAGTGCAAGCGGCTTCGGGCGATTTGATTTACCCGGAATGGATGGCTGGTTCTTGGCAAGTTACGAGTACTTTGATAGATTTAGCCGCGCCTTTAGCACCAGATATCGTAACACCAGGGTTTGGAGGGAATCGCCGCCAATTAAATCAGCCTGTGAATTTTGTAGTAAGATTTGTAAAGGCTCAACCACATATATCCCGTTTAAAAATATTCCCTCAGATAGATTACAAATCTCCAAGCTTAGTGGCAGATAGAGCATTTAATAGTTTGAATTTGGCACGGGCTTATTTAGGGGATGAAGCAGTGTTATCAGTCAAAGTAGATCCAGATTCACCTAATCGTCAGATTACATTCTTGCGTAGTAGTCGCCAATTAGTTTCTATTGTGACTGCACGGGCTACAGAAACTGTCTCTGATGGCAAATTTATTACTACAGAAGTGTTTCAACAATTATTCAAAGGTGGTTCACGCCCCTATTTAAACTCGGTAGAATCTACCACCGCTTATCATAAACTTTTAGCGAATCCGGCAATTGAAGCAGATCAAGTCACTGCTGTCTATCTTTCACCCCAAGATCCAGATTACTTTAAAGCTGGTTCTCGACCAGTTGCTCTCTATCGCTATCGCCTAGAGTTTGTTGCAGTACAAATGCCTAATATTCAGAAAGAATGATTTAAGCTTAATAGACCTTGACTAATTTGTATTACGTTTGTAGTATATAAATTCCAAGCTCACGATCGCGCTCTTGGACGGTGTGTATCATGGCCAAATTTCAAGATATTGTCAATTACTTTCGCTCTGACTGGAAGTTGAGTCTTTTTAGTATTACGATATCCAGCATTTACGAAATTATTGATTTGGTTGTTCCTTATGCGATTGGGCAGATTTTAAACGTTTTGTCTAATCAACCTTTGGATAAACCACTTCAAAGTGCGATCGCAAATTTTTCGGACTTTACCAATTACCCAGTTAATAAACCTCTATCTTTAGTTGTATTACTGGGTTTAATTTTCATTGTCACAGTAGTGAAAGCACCGGCAAAACCTTGGTTAACCCATTGGTTTCATTGGGATATATCCTTAAGGTTACGTCGCCAGAAAGCCCAAATAGCTATAGAAAAAATTCTCACTCTTCCACTAGAATTTTATGATGAAAATAACCCCGGACGGATTGCTGGAAGAATAGCTAGAGGAATTTCTAACCACACTTTTACTTATCCTGAAGTTGCCGGACAGTTGATTCCTAGATTAGTTCGAGTCTTAGCAATTTTTGGATTTATCTTGGTAATTGAGTGGCGAATTGCAATTTTGTATTTGATTTCCTTTGTAGTTATTTTGAGCTTGAGCTTAAAGCATTTAAAGCAGCTGATTTGGCACGAAACTATTCTCGATAAATATTCAGAAGATACGGAAAGTCGCAATTCGGAACTAATCACCAACATAAAAACGGTGAAAGCATTTGCTACAGAAGCTAATGAACTGAAACGGCAAAAGCAACGTTTAGATCGGGAATTAATGGTAGTTGAGTATCGTGTCCACAAAGGTTATACCAAACTAGCTACTTGGCAAAAGACTGTAATTCAGTTTTGCGTGTTTACTATCTTGAGTTTGACTCTAGCAGCAACCGTACATGGAAGAATTTCTCTTGGTCACTTTGTCATGACCTTAACTCTTTCTAGCATGGCTTATGCGGAATTAGAACCTATTAGCACTTTGGGAGAAGTTTTTGCCCGTCGTTATTCTTCGATGATCCGGTTTCACGAATTTCTCCAAGAGCCAACTGCATCTGGTTCAGCGAGTCTTTTAGAAGAGAGTAACTACACAGAATCACCTTATAAATTTACTGGAAAAGTTGAGTTGTCAGACCTCAGTTTTGGATATGATGCCAACCGAAAAGTTTTGCAAGATATTAACTTGTTGATTGAGCCATACCAAACAGTAGCATTAGTAGGGCGTTCCGGTTCTGGTAAGTCTACTTTGGTGAAACTGCTGTTGCGATATTTTGAACCTCAACAAGGTCAAATTTTGATTGATGGTCAAGATATTCGCACTTTAAATGTGGGTAAGTATAGACGAAGGCTAGCGATCGTTCACCAAGAAGTAGATGTTTTCAACGGTACTATATTGGATAACCTCACCTACGGTAGGCGGGATGCCAGTTTGGAGCAGGTTAAGGAAGCCTGTAAGATTGCGAGAGTCGATGAAGTAGTGCAGCAATTACCCCAAGGTTATTACACCGTTGTGGGGGAACGAGGTGTTAGGTTATCTGGAGGACAAAGACAGCGTTTAGGAATAGCTAGGGCGCTGCTAGTGCAACCAGACGTGCTGATTTTTGACGAAGCCACCTCTAGTTTAGATTATGAGTCTGAGCGTTCAATTCAGCTAGCGATGCGATCGATTCAGGGTACTTGCACCACTATTGTGATTGCCCACCGTTTAAGTACAGTGCGGGAAGCCGATAAAATTGTGGTTCTGGAGCAAGGAAAGATTGTAGAAGTGGGTAGTCATGATGAACTCTTGCGTCACGAGGGCATTTACCGCCGTTTACACTCCCTGCAAGAAACAGGAGAACTCCTGAGTTAGGAGACAACGCTACTAAATCATTCTAATAGCGTCTCCAAGAGTTGCAATCCCAACCGCAAGCGAATTGCTTCATTACGCTTTGCTTCATTCGCAACGACATTGTGTAATTAATTCTGTCCAAGTACTTATATGTAATTGCGAGCAAAGCAATCGCCTGAGATTGTTTCACCCCGCTCGCAATGACACCAGAGAGACAATACGGTTCGGTTAAGGTTATTTGATGAAAATAATAGATCCCAAATCCGCGATAAATCGCCGTCAAGACGAAGCACTGATTATTGTAAAGACGGCGATTTATCGCGTCTCTTACCTTAACCAAATGAAAACTATCTATCTATAACCGATCGCCCGTAATACCATTGCTGGTATTCTGAAAGCGGCAAGACCATTGCCAGAAAATTGGCAAAGTAAAAGTAAAACAATGGAAATCGCTACAACCAGAGTACCCCGTTGGTTCGTTCGCAGAGACATTGATGGTTTATTTGGACTGGCGCTTGATAACTTTATTCAAATTTTATTGATTGTCAATCTCTGTCAAGTAGTGCTTGGCTTTCCTAGCTCGTTAGTTTATGGGCGCATTTTGCCAGGAGTTGCAATAAGTTTAATTATTGGCAACTTCTATTATGCAAGGCTAGCCAAAGAGCAAGGAAAACGCGAGCAGAGGGACGATATTACTGCTTTGCCTTATGGAATTAACACCGTCAGCCTTTTTGCCTATATTTTTCTGGTGATGCTACCTGTAAGATTGGCAGCAATTTCTGGTGGTGCATCTAGCGAACAAGCTGCTGAATTAGCTTGGCAAGCAGGACTGGTGGCTTGCTTTGGTTCCGGTTTGATCGAATTTGTCGGGGCTTGGGGAGGAGAGGCACTTCGTCGCCTCGCCCCCCGTGCCGCATTGCTTTCCACTTTGGGCGGTATTGCAATCACTTTTATTGCCATTGGTTTTCTATTTCGTACCTTTGCCAATCCCGTAGTCGCCTTAGTGCCTCTTGGTGTAATTCTGCTAACTTATTTTGGGCGAGTGCAATTTGGTATCCCTGGCGGCTTGTTGGCTGTTCTTTTGGGAATTGCCCTTGGCTGGGGAACAGGTTTAGTCAGTTGGGATCATGCCAAGTTTAGCGCTACTCTGCAACCAATTGGGTTTTATTTCCCCTCTTTGTGGCTCTTAAAATTGTGGAGCAGTCGTTCAGTCTTGATGGAATATTTCAGCATCATTCTACCAATGGGGTTATTTAACCTTGTCGGTAGTCTCCAGAATTTAGAAAGTGCATCAGCTGCGGGTGATAATTATCCTACGGCTCCCTGTCTGAGGGTAAACGGTATTGGTACATTGGTTGCTGCTATTTGTGGTTCCTGTTTTCCGACTACTATTTATATTGGTCATCCAGGCTGGAAAGCTTTGGGAGCAAGAGTTGGTTACTCTATACTCAATGGCATCATCATGGGCTTGCTTTGCCTAAGTGGAACTGTGGCAATGCTGGCTTATTTTGTCCCGATTGAAGCGGGGATGGCAATTGTGTTATGGATTGGGATTGTAATTGTAGCTCAAAGCTTTACAGCCACACCGTCGCACCATGCGCCGGCTGTAGTTGTTGGTCTATTACCAGGAATTGCTGGTTGGGGTGCAATAATAGCTAAAAATGCACTCCGAGCAGCAGGTTTGGGCACACCAGAAAAACCTTTTACACCAAGCTTGATTGAGCAGTTTAAGTTGAGCGATACCTATATTGATGGGGCTTTTGCTCTTGAGCAGGGATTTATTTTTTCCGCGATGATTTTAGCTGGTATCACAGTTTACATTATTGAGCGCCAGTTTCGCCAAGCTGCCTATTGGTCTGCGATCGCAGCTGTAATTTCTTGGGTTGGGTTGATGCACAGTTATCGTTGGACTGTTGCAGATACAGTTGTTAATCTAGGCTGGGGAACTGGTGCGCCTTGGGCTATTGGCTATATAATGCTGGCAATTCTCTTTTTCTATGTCGATTGGCAAGAAAGACGTAAGGCTTGATGCGATCGCTCCCCAGTCTCTAGCCTGAATACCAAGAAATCTAAAATCTAAAGACTCCTTTAAACATAATTGAGGGGCAATTTCCCCATGCTTGCTTTCACAAATCAAAAGCAGTCATAGGGCTATTGCCCCTAAATATTTTGAGCTTTAATCGCTCTTTCCCCAGAGAAGTTATCTGGACTTAGACTCTACACACCATACTCCGCTATGTCAACACCTTTACTCAGCAGTGACGAGTTCAGTACTGCCGCGTGTCCGTCGCCGTGTGAGGCTATTGTACAACATTACACCGATCGCCTTAATCAAATTACCTTCCAATTCCTGGAACATCTTCATGTTCGTGCCAAAAGCAGCGTTAGCTTCATCAACGATGCGATCGGTTGTAGCATCGTCAAGGGGTAGTTCATCCAAAATTTGACGATACTTGGCTTTGAATGCCTTCTCATCAGAAATTTCTGGAAACTCATAAAAAGCTGTTCCTTGGCTATCAGACAAATTCATCGCCGTTACAGCAATGTTTTTAAGAATTTGTCCTCCAGATAAGTCACCCAAGTAACGAGTATATGAATGAGCAATTAACAATTCCGGTTCTGTGGCAGATATTTCTCGGATGCGCTTTACATAAGCTTCACCTGCGGGAGATAGTTTGATTTGCTCTCTCCAGTTTGCACCAAAGTAATAACTCAGGTCTTGCTCTAAGGTATACTTGCGGTTTAGCTGGGGAAAGTTAATTTTAGAAAGAATTGGGTGCTGGCGGTGCTTTTCCATTTCTTCTTCCATCGCTGAGTAGACGAAGTAGAAGTTAGCAACTAGTTTCCGATAAGAGTTTTTTTCGACTACTCCTTTTAAAAAGCACTTGACAAAACCTACATTTTCTGCCATTGTGTGGGCTTTCTTAGTGCCTACACGTAATTTGGTTGCTAAATTGCTGCTCATGCTAAATTTCTCAACTTTAAAAAGTTAACTGCCGAAGTTTTAATTTCCGAACGGCTAAAAAAGCCATTAAAACGTTACCTTAAAACTATTTGATGAGAATTTATATTAAAAATTTTTAAGCTGCAATTACTTTGTAGTTTTTTACACAGCAACAAAGCTAAAAAAATAGAACTTTACATTTCAGTATTTTGATTTTTTGCTACTCTAATCTGCATCTTGTTTTTATTCTCTGCCTTACTCAAAAACCTTCGCGCTCAAATAAGGGTAATATTTACTACATACTTTTGCTAGTATTGGAATCATATTTTGATTTTTGAAAAATATAAGTACAAGTATCTGTAAGTTGACACCAGTACTCTACCAGAAGCCGCCCTCCCTCCGTCTACGCTCAAGTCAAGCCACTTTGCGGGGATTCCCCCGTTGTGTCCAGTGGCGTGGGAAACCCGCCCAGACTACTGGCTCCCTTATGTATATTTTAAAAATCAAATACTATTCCTATAGGATTACAAGATATGAACCAAGAAAGATAAAAATCAAGACTAAAATTAAGGGCATAAAAGGAATAATTAGCTAAAATGTGGAGACTTTACAGATAATGTAAAACCAATACTTACTTTACGAAAGATTTACAATAAATAAGGAGTGATTTAAGTATTATTACGTAAATACAGCTTAATCTACAATGAATTTCTAAAGAGAAAGAGCAGATCAAAATTGCTGAATTAAAGTCTTAAATGCTATTTTTCAATGTGATTGTGTGGAGTGTTTAAAAAAATGGTTTCATCTATGACTCGAACACCGGGCATTCCTGGGGGTTCTGCTTCCGAAGTTGAGGGATTAGACAAAGGGATTGAGGGTAGTTTTGGGCTGAATTTAATTCCACTACCAGCAAATCCCTTATTTGGCACAGATGGGATTCGCGGGCGAGTGGGAGAATTGCTGAATGCGCCCCTAGCATTACAAGTTGGTTTTTGGACGGGGATTGTTTTACGTAACCATACTACTCAAATAGGGCCAGTCATTCTTGGACAGGACTCTAGAAACTCCAGCGATATGCTAGCAATGGCTTTGAGTGCAGGGTTAACAGCCGCAGGATTAGAAGTTTGGTATTTGGGATTATGTCCTACTCCTTGCATTGCCTATCTTACCAGCATTAGTGATGCCATCGGCGGAGTGATGATTTCTGCCAGCCACAATCCTCCAGAGGACAACGGAATTAAGGTTTTTGGTGCGAACGGTGGGAAGTTACCCCAAATATTACAGGCAGAAATAGAAGCGGGACTGCGTGGGAAAATATCACCTATTGCTAAAGTCAGTAATTGCGGACGGCATTACTCACGTTTGGAGTTAGTAGGACATTATGGCGAGGCGTTGAAAAAACCCTTGAATAGTGAACTAAATCTTCAGGGGATGAAGATTGTTTTAGATTTAGCGTGGGGTGCAGCAGTTGGATTAGCACCATCAGTATTTACAGAAATGGGGGCAGAGGTAATCTGCTTACATAATGAAGCAGATGGCGATCGCATTAATGTCAATTGCGGTTCCACCCATCTAGATATTCTTGCCGCCACAGTCCAAGAACACAACGCTGATATCGGCTTTGCCTTCGATGGTGATGCCGATCGCGTCTTAGCAGTAGATAATACTGGCAGACCAGTTAACGGCGATTACATTCTCTACCTATGGGGAAAACATTTACAACAAAACCAACAACTGCCAGACAACCTAATTGTATCTACAGTTATGGCTAACTTAGGCTTTGAAAAAGCTTGGCAACAACAGGGTGGTAAGTTAATTCGTACCGCAGTCGGCGATCAATATGTGCAAGCCGAAATGTTGCGAACTGGGGGAATGTTAGGCGGCGAACAATCAGGCCATATTCTTTGTCGTCATTATGCCGTAACTGGAGATGGCTTATTAACAGCCTTGCATATAGCAGCTTTGGTAAAAGAGGCGGGTGTTTCTCTAGCAGAATTAGTAGATCAAAGCTTCCAGACATATCCGCAACTATTGCAGAATGTGCGAGTCGTAGATCGCGATCGCCGTTTGGGTTGGCAAGATTGTGAACCCGTGCAACAAGCGATCGCCCTTGCAGAAGCAGCAATGGGTGATTCCGGTAGAATTTTGGTTCGTGCCTCTGGCACAGAACCAGTAATCAGGGTTATGGTGGAAGCAGCCAACGCTGAAGTCGCCAACTACTGGACAAATGAATTAGTTTCGCAAGTCCAGAAGCACATAGCAGTCTAAGTTACTTACTCATAATCTCACTTTTAAAAAGTGCAACTTTTTCGCGATCGCAGCTTCTGCAAATTAACCAGCCTTAGTTATCTGTAGAAATTGTAGTATTTGCATTTGCACTTTTAAATATATTGTCAACCTCTTTTCTAACAAGCAAAGAGGTCTGTGTGTGTTCCCATGCTTTTCACTTCTTTAGTTATCTTCAATATAAGGTAATAAAATGCTTGTTTTTGTTATCCCACTTAAAAGTCCGCAAGTTTCCAATTCCTGGGAGCTAGTCACACAATCATTTGAAAGAAGCATCAAATCAATTTGCAATCAAACCTCTAGTGATTTTCACGCTATTGTCGTTTGTCATGAACAGCCAAAAATAGAATTTAATCATCCCCAAATTACGTACATTACAGTTGACTTCCCTCCTCCCAACGAGACAGACTGGGTAGCTAGAGGAGACACAGATAAAGGGCGAAAAATCTTGAAAGGATTAATGTATGCCCATCAATTTTCTCCAACTCACACGATGCCAGTTGATGCAGATGATTGCATCAGTAAAAACTTAGCCGCATTTATTAAGCAACATCCTAATTCTAATGGATGGTTTATCAATAAAGGTTATAAATATAAAGAAGGTAGTAAATATATATATATTAAAAGAAAAGATTTCTACTCAATGTGTGGCACATCCAATATTATTCGCTATGACTTAAATTTTTTACCAGAAAATGCCGAATATGACCGTGGTTATGGATATTATAAATATTATATAGACCACGGTAAACTCAGAGGTGTATTAGAAAACAAAAATAAAATTATTGAACCATTACCATTTCCTGGGGCGGTTTACATCGTAGAAACCGGAGAAAATCTTTTTTACGGTTCAATGAAGTTAAATTTCAATATTTTTGATCGAAAATCCCTAAGTCAATCCATTCAGGATGAATTCGGCTTGTACACCCTATAGCCATTCTAATCGATTTATATGTAAGCTATAGATTGTTTTTTAAGGCTGATAGGCTACAGCCCCACTATGCCGAAATATAAATCAAAAAATAAAAAATCAAAAAAACAGGCTGAAAAACAAACTCCTACTCTTAGCCTCAAAGAACAGTTAGCCCAAAAGCGCAAAGCAGCCCAAGCACGTAAAGAATTCATTAGCTTACTCACCACCGCCGGCTTTGGCAGTGTCTTCGCTGGTATTCTACTTTTCTTCGTAGGTGGAATTAAAGTGGCAGTCCCTGCTGTCTTAGGGATATTCGTTATATCCTTTTCCTACAAATACCCGCGCCAAGCGCTATATGCCTTCATCATTTACGTACCTATTGGGGGTACTGTCACTTACTATTTAGGCAATAGTCCCATACTCCAGTTAGCTAAAGATGCCTTTTATGTTCCAGCGTTAATTGGACTTTGGCAGACTTGTCGTAAACAGGGGCTACCAATAATTATTCCCCAAGGCATTAAAACCCCCCTTTATATTGTTTTGGGTTGTAGTCTGCTAACGCTGTTGTTTGTCAATGGTGGACAGCAGTTTAACCCGCCTAGTGTCGGACTTTTGGAAACAGCAGAGAAAGAAATACCATTAGGTATGGGAATTCTGGGACTGAAAGTATTTTTAGGCTATGTCCCCCTGATTGGTTGTGCATACTATCTAATTCGCGATAAGCGGGATTTTCTGCTTTTATCGCGCCTCCAAATTGTCCTCATACTAATTTGTTGTGTGTTGGGATTTATCCAATACCTGTTACTACTAACTGGTATATGTCACGGCACTAGAGGTCTTGAAGGAAATGCCCTATTTGTCACATCACTAGAAGCCCGGTGTTATTTTGGTGGAGCGCTCTTATATAGTCCCGAAGAAGGAGTGATTCGTCTACCAGGTACATTTGTAGCCCCTTGGCAATGGGCGTGGTTCTTAATTTCCAGCACCTTTTTTACTTTTGCTACTGGCTTCACCGACCCTTCTATAATTTGGCGGCTAGTCGGTTTAGGTTCTTTAGTGACAGTCTTTATCAATGCTGTAATTTCTGGACAGAGAATCGCCTTAGCCTTAGTACCAACCTGCTTCGCGATTTTGCTATTGCTCACTGGTCAAATTGGCAACCTGAAACGATTTATTCCTATAGGCATAGGACTTGCCCTAGTTTTGGGAATAGCAATGGTGACTAACCCTGATGTTGTGCAACAGAGAACCGAGAGTTTTACAGGTCGATGGGAGGCTTCACCACCTCAAGATTTTATCGTCCAGCAATTTGCAGAGAATTGGAAAAACGTAGACGGCCCCTTGGGAAGTGGCTTAGGTCGAGCAACTAACTCTGCCCGAGTAATGGGTAGCACTAAGCTTGTAGAAACCTATTACCCCAAAGTACTTTTTGAAGTTGGAATTTTTGGAGTACTTGCCTTTCTGGGTTTGGTAACAAGTTTAACCATTATTGGCTTTAAAACCTATCGCTCCATAAAAAACCGTAATTTCCGCAGTTACGGAGCAGCTTTGTGGGTGTTTATATTGTTTATTAGCTACAACACCTACTACTATCCTTTGGATGTCGATCCAGTTGCTGTCTATTATTGGTTTTTTGCGGGAGTTCTTTTTAAATTGCCAGAACTGGAGAAACAAGAACAAGAAGAGGCCAACCCTCAGCAAAAAAACAAGAAAAAACGTCTCAAAACAATTTAAATAAAATAAAAATGGCAAACATTATCGTATGCGGTCATAGCCACATCAGAACTCCTAACTTACCACGTCATTCTAGGCATAGACTAATCCACCTCAAGTCTTTTCCTACAGGCAGATATCCTATAGAAAAACTTTGGTATCCTTTAGCAAGCTTTCTGCCTTGGCAACCTTTATGGGAAAAATACCAAGCTATTCATTCTTTCAACAGAATTTTATATACAAATAAACCTTGGTTTATCACATTTGAAGATCATCGTTTTTTATATAGGAACCCTCAAAATAAACAAGAGGCAGTAATTTATGAATTATTAAACAATCGGTTAGCGCTAGATAACTGCCAAAAAATTATAGCCATGTCAGATTATGCAAAATTGAGATTTATTAACCGGATAAAAGGCTGGAAAATAGAAGAAAAATTAATTAATAAATTGGATGTAATTCATCCCAACTATATTGCCAGAGTTGAGCAACCAAAAGCTTATCAGCCAGACCAAAATTTACAGCTTGTTTTTGTAGGACAGCACATTGCTAGAAAAGGTGGAATTGTTGCTTTAAGGCTAGCAAAGAAAGCTGAAAAACTCGGTTTACCTCTGACTATCCATATCATATCGGGGCTGGGACGTGGTTCAGGAGTACCTACAGATTTTCCCGATAGCGACAAATATCTGGAAGATTTAAAGTTACTGAATTTAAATAATGTTGTTTTTCACAATTATATCCCTAATGAGCAAGTTATGCAGTTACTATCGCAAAGCCATTTTCAATTAATGGCGACGCTACAGGATACCTATGGCTTTAGCATCATTGAAGGATTTACAGTTGCCACGCCAGCAATTACGACTAACGTATGTGCCTTGCCAGAGTTTATTCGTCATGGGGAAAATGGCTATATGTTAGAATTACCAATTAACGAAATTAGGCACTGGAGTAATTGGCTGTACGGAGAGAAAACTAAAACCGATGAATATTGGGAAATTGTCAATAGTACATACGACTATTTAGCAGAGCAAGCATTGCAACAAATTATCCAATTTCTTGATAGAACTGATAAACAAGAACATTATGAATTTTTAAGTGCAGGAGCATTAGCCCAAGTACAAAATATGCATAACTCTGAAAAACAAAATGAGTTATTTGATAATCTCTATGCCGCAGCAGTGTAAACAATTGACTGAGTGTGAATTCTGACTTTTAACGTTATGATTGGCTTGAATTTTGTAGGGTGCGTTATGGACTTTAGTCCTAACGCACCGAAAATCTGGGATGGTGCGTTAGCCTACG
Organism: Nostoc sp. KVJ3; assembly: GCF_026127265.1. Classification (GTDB taxonomy): domain Bacteria; phylum Cyanobacteriota; class Cyanobacteriia; order Cyanobacteriales; family Nostocaceae; genus Nostoc. The sequence goes on along the minus strand of NZ_WWFG01000001.1, from coordinate 675,040 downwards.
GCATAACACATCCTACCAAACTAGAAAATTAATTTTTACAAGGCTATTATAGAAGTAGTAAAATTACTTAAAAAAATCATGAATAATTGGCCATTAGTTACTGTAGTCATTCCGACTTACGGACGGGAGGAAGCGCTACGAGATAGCATTGTGGATGTATTAAAACAGGACTATCCCAATTTTGAAGTTTTAGTTGTAGACCAAACTCCAAAGCATCAACCAGAAATTCAAGCCTACTTAGAGGAGATGGCAGAGGTGGGTAAAATTAAATGGTTGCGATTAGATTGGGCGAGTTTGCCAGGGGCGCGGAATTATGCTGTTCGCCGCTCATCTGGTGAAATAATATTATTTATTGATGATGACGTTCAGCTAACCTCTGGATTGTTAGCAGCCCATGCGAAAAATTATTTGCAAAATCCAGAAGTGGGGGCTGTTGCTGGACGGGTATTTGACAGAATGAAATTAGGTGATTCTGGAGGAGATTTAGAGATTGAATATCTGCCTCCCGAAGCTATGGACCCAGGAATTGCTTGGTATCATATTGATTTAGTACATACCACCAAACCCCAGCAAGTGTTGACAACAAGGGGTTGCAATATGTCATTTCGTCGCGAAATCTTTACTAAGTATGGGCTGAGGTTTGATGAGAGGTTTCGCGGTAGTGCAGTGCGCGAAGAGTCAGATTTTTGTTTGCGCGTGCGAAAGACGGGATATAAGATTTGGTACGATCCAGAAGCCCATTTGGTGCATTTAGGCGAAGAAACAGGGGGTTGTCATGATATTAGTATGCGATCGCTAAAATATCAACTCACCTTTTACCACAACCATTTCCTACTAGGGCTGAAAAACCTGACTGTGACTCAAGCTTTACGCTTATACGGTCGTTTATTTGACTGTCATGTTCTGGGACATCCGCCTTGTAACAAAAGCGGTTCCCCAGTCAAAATTGCCACTCGCGCTATTTTTTATGCTTTGGGTTTTTTCAAAGCCTTGGGTACTGTCATCCAATCACTATGGAATGATGGTCAAATTTACAGTCGATTGGATGAACAAGTTTAGTTATTGGGAATTAGTGAATAACAATTAATAAATATCAATGAAAATCCTAGTTGCTAGTCACACTTATATTGTAGACCTCAACTGTGAAAAATTACGCGCTTTATCTCAACTAGAATCAGGAGTTGAAGTAACAGTTGTAGTCCCAAAGCGCTGGAAACCAGGTGGTGTACAAAACAAAATTATTGAAACTGAATACCGTGATGAAGGGAAATTTAGAATAGTTCCAGTTTCTAATTTTAGTCAAAATCATCAGGGACTCCTTACATTTGGTGCTGATTTGATATCTTTATTAAAACAATTTCGTCCCCAAATTATTCAAGTAGAACAAGGTTCTAGGGGGCTAGCTTATACTCAGATGATTGCCTTAAATCAGCTATTAGGACTCAATGCAAAAAATGTATTTTTTACCTGGTGGAATCTACCATATAATCTAAAATTACCAGTCGCCTTATTAGAAAAATATAACCTCGAACGCAGCCACGGCATCATTTCCGGGAATCAAGATGGAGCAGAAATTTTGCAACAGAGGGGATATAAAGGAGCAATTAAAGTCATGCCGCAATTGGGTGTAGATGAAAGTTTATTTACTCCCAAAAAGCAACCAGAATTATCAGCTAAATTTGGCATTAATCAAGAGGACTTTGTAGTAGGTTTTGTTGGTAGATTTGTACAAGAAAAGGGCTTGTTAACGCTTTTGCGAGCTTTAATTACATTGAAAAATAAACCTTGGAAATTACTGCTGCTGGGAAGAGGAGAGTTACAAACTGAATTAATCAAAATCGCAGCAGAAAACAACATTCAAGAACGGTTGATTTTGATAGAAAGTGTTCCCCATAACGAAGTTGCAAATTATATTAATTTAATGAGTACTTTGGTACTGCCTTCAGAAACAACTTACAAGTTTAAAACCTTAACTTCTGCTGGCTGGAAAGAACAATTTGGTCATGTGTTAATTGAAGCGATGGCTTGCCAAGTACCAGTGATTGGTTCTGACTCTGGTGAAATTCCCTATGTAATTGGCGATGCTGGTTTAGTATTTCCTGAAGGTGATGCTCAAGCTCTTGCTAATTGCTTAGTTCAATTAATGGATAAACCAGATTTTGCTCATACTCTGGGTGAAATGGGTTATCAGAAAGCAATGGTTAAATATACAAATAAAGCTTTGGCTAAACAGCAATTAGAGTTTTATCAAGAATTGGTTAATAGTCATTGATAGGATGTTTTAAAAGCCCTGGCGACTAGAAGTCGCGGCTACACAGACAAAACCCACCTCCGTGGGTTAAAATCCCTTGATTAATGACAAAAAAATGAAAATATTACAAATTGTCCCCTCAATTTCTCTAATTTACGGCGGGCCTAGTCAAATGGTACTAGGATTAGTTCCAGCATTGGTAAAAGAGGGAGCCGAAGTTACGATTATCACAACTGATAGTAATGGTGATAATGGTCAAACACCTCTAGATGTTCCTTTAAATAGACCAATTAAACAGGATGGCTATGAAATAATTTACTTTCGTTGTGCGCCGTTTCGTCGCTACAAATTTTCTTTAGATTTATTAAACTGGTTAAAACTTCATGCTCACGAGTTTGACATAGCACATATTCATGCTCTATTCTCCCCAATAATTAGCGCTGCTGCTATTGTGTGTCGTCAGCAAAAGCTACCTTATATTTTCCGTCCTTTGGGTACTCTCGATCCGGCTGATTTACGCAAGAAGAAGCAATTAAAACAGCTTTATGTTGCACTTATAGAACGTCAAAATTTAGCTGGTGCGGCAGCAATTCATTTTACCAGCGACCAAGAAGCTAAAATATCAGAACGATTTGGAGTGTCTACACCAGATTTGGTGATTCCTTTGGGTGTGATTCCCCGTCAATCTCCTCTTAAAAATGTATATAGTCAGTTAGAAATACCAAAGGATGTGCCAATGGTGCTGTTTATGTCACGAATTGACCCGAAAAAAGGGTTAAATTTGTTGATTCCGGCGCTAGAAAAGCTGTTAACCCTTGGTTATAAGTTTCATTTTGTCTTAGCTGGGACAAATCCTCAAGATCCAGATTACGAACAAAAGATAATATCCCAAATTCAAAATTCACCATTGCGATCGCACACTACAATTACAGGCTTTGTCACTGGTGAACTCAAAGTTAGTCTACTACAAGCTGCTGATTTATTTGTCTTGCCTTCCTACTACGAAAATTTTGGGATTGCTGTAGCTGAGGCGATGGTAGCAGGTGTACCTGTAGTCATTTCTGACCAAGTGCATATTTGTCAACAAATACGTGATAGTCAGTCGGGTTGGGTGGGTACTACAGATGTGCAAGCACTGGTAGAGTTACTGCAAGAAGCTTTGCAAAATCCCGCAGAACGCCAACGACGGGGATTAAACGCCCAAAAATATGCCTTAGAAAATTTTAGCTGGGATGCGATCGCTAGGCAAACAATCCAAGCCTACGAAAAAATTCTGGCAAACAAACTGTGAGTGTCATAGAAATAAAAGAAAAGTGGGTGGTGTTGATATGGAGATTGATTTAGGGGCGGAACGGTTACTTGCAGCAGAGCGCTTCTCACCACTCGTCCCTTATGTGAGAGTGTTGACAACTTAAAATTTTGTTTCAAACCGCTAAAGCCCGATTGGGAAATGGGGGTTTTATGTCATGATGGCATACTAGAATATATATGCCTTTCTAACTACAGGGAATCTCACATGGCTCTCCGTCTAGGTGACACAGTACCAAACTTTACGCAAGCCTCAACACACGGCGACATCGATTTTTACCAATGGGCAGGTGACAGCTGGGTTGTGCTTTTCTCTCACCCTGCTGATTTTACACCTGTTTGTACAACAGAACTCGGCACAGTTGCCAAGCTAAAACCAGAATTTGACAAGCGCAATGTCAAAGCGATCGCACTCAGCGTTGATAACGTAGAATCTCATCAAGGTTGGGTGGGAGATATTGAAGAAACTCAAAGCACCACCCTTAATTACCCAATATTGGCAGATGCAGATCGTAAGGTTTCTGACCTTTACGACATGATCCACCCCAATGCTAATGCGGCTGTAACAGTGCGATCGGTTTTTGTGATTGATCCCAACAAGAAACTCCGCCTCACTTTCACCTATCCTCCCAGCACGGGACGCAATTTTGACGAACTTTTGCGGGTAATTGATTCTCTGCAATTGACTGATAATTACAGCGTGGCGACACCAGCCGACTGGAAAGATGGAGAGGATGTTGTAATTGTCCCCTCACTGAAAGATCCAGAAGTACTTAAAGAGAAATTCCCCAAAGGCTACCAGGAAGTCAAACCATATCTGCGGCTAACTCCTCAGCCTAACAAGTAAATCTGAAAATAATTTCGGATACAAAAGCAAAGGCTCAAAGAGATAAGTAGTCGGACAAAAATATTTACAGTCATTGCGAAGCGTAATGAAGCAATCCCAACCTTTGCGATTGCTTCATTACGCTATCTCTATGAGACGCACCGCGTAGCAAGATCCCCGTTCGCGTAGCGTGTCGTAGACAAGGAATACGCTTCATTCGCACCGATATTATAGGCTTATATCATGTCTGCTTCAAGATTCAGTAGTTACCTTTTCTGATTGAGTTGCTACTGGTTTGGAGCGTTGTTGTTGGTAAAAGTACACAACCTTTTTCACATAGTCAGCGGTGAAACCTTTGTCACAACCTGTATAGTTACCAGTCATCCACCAACAAGCTACGCCGCGCACAGATGCAATTTCATTATTATTGGTGGCGCGGAACTGATTGGTTAACTCCCGGCGGGTAATGCAAGAGACAACTTGACGAGCGATCGCAGGACTGTTTTCAAACTGCGTCGGTGTTAATTCTCGTTTGAGACAAGTTCTTGTCCAGCCTTTGAGGGTTTCTGGCTTCACTTGCCATTCACTGTAATATCCATCGTTGGGATTTTTTGTCTGCGGTGCAGCCTGTCGCAATGCTTCTACCATCGCCGCAACTTGGGTATCAGAAACAGACTGCTGTGCTTGAGCTAATAATGGCAATAGTCCAAAGCTGAGAATAACTCCGTTGAGTAGTAATTTTATGGGGGTTTTGATCATTACTTTGGAATTATTTTAGATATCATGAGGTATCATATTATATTTTTACAGTACTAACTAACAAACATGAGAGTAGTTTTATTTTTAGTATGCGAATAGCTAAACGTGATGATTGGAAAACACAACCGATGCCTTCTGCGTCCACAAAGATCGCACTAGAAAAATTTTACTCACAGGAAGAATTTGACAGAATTGCTGCTGGACTAATTCCAGAGCAGATGGAAGATAAGTGGTTCATTTTCTATGAGGCTCCTTGGTTATACTTGCATCGTAGTTGGACTGGTTTTTGCATTTTCAAAGTACGTTTTGAGGTAGTTGGAGAAAGCGTAAAGATCGCTGAAGTAGAGGTAAATCGAGATCGATCGCAACAGCTTAACACCGATCACGAGCGCGATGCCTCTATGTTAGGGATATTGCTGGATTCACGAGCTAAACGTAATGTGCGAAATGAAATGCTGCGCTATATCAAAGGTAAATCGGAAGAATCATAGTAGCACGCAGCATCACAAGGAATGGCTGAGTTCATACTCTCAGCCATTGACTAAATTTTCTATGGTATCGGCATCATTTGGTAATGCTGCTGTTAAAACTTCGCTACCTTCTGGAGTAACTAAAACATCATCTTCGATGCGGATTCCGCGTACATCGCTAAAGTCAGATAAACGCTGCCAATTTACTACATTCTGATATTTTGAGCGAACATTCGCATCATTTAAAATTGCTGGCACTTGATAAAAACCAGGTTCAATTGTGACTAACATTCCTGGACGGAGAGGACGATTTAAACGCAGGTAGCCTAAGCCAAAGCGATCGCTCCTTTGCCGCCCCTCTTCATACCCAGCTATATCCCCCAAATCTTCCATATCATGGACATCTAAACCCAGTAGATGACCAATACCATGAGGGAAAAACAGCGCGTGGGCATCTATTTCTACTAAATGTTGGGGATTTCCTTGTAAAATACCTAACTCTACTAAACCTTCAGCGATAACTGTAGCAGCTAGTAGATGAATATCTTCATACTCTACACCAGGCTTTATTTTGGCAATACAAGCATCATGAGCCGCCAGCACTACATTATAAATATCTCTCTGGGTAGATGAAAACTTACCGGAAACTGGCCAAGTGCGAGTCACATCCCCTGCCCAACCCATATCAGTTTCAGCGCCAACATCAGCAAGCAGTAAGTCACCTGGTTGTAGAGGCTGGTGATAATGTTCGTTATGCAAAACTTCGCCGTGAACAGTGACAATACTGTTGTAAGAAGTTGTCATGTTATGGGCAATAATTACCCCTTCCATCGCTGCGCGAACTTCTGCTTCTAGCTTGGCGTGAGGTGTTACTGCCATCCCAGCTTTGTGTGCCTCTACAGTGACAGCCGCAGCTTTTCGCAACTCGGTTAATGCAACTTCATCGTGGGTAAGGCGGATAGAAGCGATCGCCTTAGCTAACTCCAAGTCAATTCCTTGGGGAGGACTTTGGGGTAAAACCCATCTATTTAATAGTTGCGATTGTTGCGTCCAAGTCGCTGCATCTTGTACAGCAAGTGTGACGGCATCTTCTAGCCAAGACTCTAATTCTGCCATTGGTCGAGCTACATCTGCCCCAATCTTCTGGGCTATTTCATTGCGTGTTGGCATTTCTCCATGCCAAAGGGCGCTGCTGGGTGACGGATCGTCCATAAATAGCTCTAGCTTACCCGCTTCTAAACGAATTGCCGCATTTGATAATGGCAGTCCGGCAAAATAGAGGAAATGACTGTTAGCACGAAACGGAAAAGGATTTGCCAGAAAGTTGCGGGGAATATTGCTACCTGACCAGAGAATTACGGGAAAATCAATGAGGTTGGCTAGTTGTTGCCGTCGGAGGCGTAAACTATCGACGAGGGAAGGAGAAGTTTGTTGGATAAACATACATAGAAACTCAAGGTTATAGTTTTGCTTTTATTTAGTCGTTATCGTCTTTCTCATCATCTTTTTTATCATTCTTGCGATCGCCATCTTTGTCATCACGATCTTTTTCCTTCTGCTTTACCTGGTTAGGCTGTTGGGTAGGTTGTATGACTGGTTTTGGTTGCTCAGTTGGAGCAGATGGTTGCGGTACCTCAACAACACAACTAACTAATCCTCCAGAAATTAGCGCTAAGTTTACAGTAGCAAAGATGCTTCTGAAGATTTTTATCCTCATGTTTCCGTTATTGACCCTAGTTTTTGGAGATTGTATTCCTAATTTATCAGGTACTGTATGTGGTGGTTCTCAATAAAGCAGCCTTAAAAATAATCGTAATTACAGGCATAAATCTTTAACTCATTCCTGATAGGTATATTGCTGTCTAATTTTCAAGGTGACTCTAATGGGACAGACCATTACTCAGGTTGATGCTTTTACCAATAGACCTTTTGCAGGAAATCCCGCTGCTGTCTGTGTTTTGTCTATTCCCCAAGATGCTCGCTGGATGCAGAATGTGGCGCAGGAGATGAATTTATCTGAGACAGCTTTTCTAGTTAGACAAGATGATGGCTTCAATCTGCGGTGGTTTACGCCAACGGTGGAAGTGCCACTTTGTGGTCACGCAACCTTAGCTAGTGCCCATATACTTTGGTCAGAAGGGCATTTGTCACCTGATGAAGTTGCACGTTTTTATACCAAAAGCGGAGTACTGATTGCTAAGTTGCAAGGTGAGTGGATTGAGTTAGATTTTCCTGTGAATCACTCACAAGAAACAGTCGCCCCGCGAGAACTCAAACAAGCTTTAGGTATACCTTACAAATCTGTTTTTTTAAATTCTTTTGGCTATTTAGTGGAATTGGAATCTGAAGATTTGGTACGACAGATACAACCCAATTTCCAAATATTGAAAACGTTACCTATTTCTGAGATTATTGTCACCAGCCTTACCGACTCTGATTCTGAATATGATTTTGTCTCTCGTTTATTTGCACCGGGTTTAGGAATTGATGAAGATCCTGTAACTGGGGCGACTCATTGCTGTCTTGCTCCCTTCTGGCGCGATCGCTTACACAAAGATGAGTTATTGGCTTATCAAGCATCCCGGCGCGGTGGAGTCATAAAAGTCAGCTATACCGGAGGCGATCGCGTATTTCTCGCCGGACAAGCGGTAACTGTTATGCGAGGTGAGTTAATTAATGCTTGAAGAAGAATTCAGAAGTCACGTAATATAACCGGGAGTTTGGAAGCCCTGTGGCTTTAGCCCAGGGAGGAAAAACGACACGAAAAGCTAGAGAACTTTAGCTTAAAACGAAAGAAGCCCCACGTCTCACCCTTTACTCAGGGGAGCGTGGGAGGAATCACTAATCGGGCACTGCAACCTATTCCCTACTTTTGAGCAGAAGCAACGGGAGTAGGCGCACCAAGAATCTTGGCAAATCTTTCTAAATAGAAGCTTGTAGGATTTTCCACAGCCCGAATTGACTCGCGCGAGCGCAGAGTGTTCCACCATTTCTGCAAGCGAGGGGTTTCTGTTGGTAAGGTGAAATTGCGGAAGTGTTCTAGAAGAGGCAAGCGTTCAAACCAAGGATAGAAGCTGATATCAACTAAACTCAGCTGCTCTCCTAACCAGTAAGGGCCATTACCAGAAAGCTTACCTAATCCTTCTTGCTCAATGTACAATAGCGATTCCAAAAACTCTCTTTGTCCTTGTCCCTGTTCTTGAGCATCTTTACCACGCAGGAATTTGTTAAAGGCGGGTACAAAGCGAGTGTTGGCATAATCGATCCAAATCCGAGCGATCGCTTTAGCACCTGGATCGTGGGGTAATAAAGCTGGTTCTGGAAAGACTTCTTCGAGATATTCGTTGATGATGGCAGACTCATAAATTTCAATATCCCCATGTTTAATCGCAGGGACTTTGCCGTAGCGCGAAATCTGTGTGTAGCCATCTGGTTTGTTTTGTAAGTCAATTTCAGTACTGCTAAAGTCAATTCCTTTTTCTAGTAAAACCACACGGGTTCTTTGGGAGAAGGTGGAGGCTTTGGCAAAGTAAAGTTGTATGCTGCTCATAAAATACTTTCCTTGTAAATGCGTAGATACACAGTATGACTAAATACTAGCTATTTGAAACTCAAGATTGCGATGGCGTATCCCATACTCAATAATATACTACTGTTTCTCAGTCGAGTTAGCGTATATATATTGAGAATATTTCATTGGAAGTCGCAGGACATTGGTAACTCTTCCCCATACCCCATTCCCTTGTGGGTGGAGTATTCCATAGTCTTTACAAAAATACAAGTTCTAATGATTGAAGACAACTTAGCAAAAGTGACTAAAGCCAAGTATCGATATTCTTGATAACCACTGCTAAAGTTGATACAGCACACAACTATGATGTTGTCAGGAACCTCAGCCTAAAGGCATGAGGCTTGAAAGAGAAATCCTTCTTGCCGTTCTGACCAGACCACCCTGAGCGTAGTCGTTCGCGTAGCATGAGTGCAAAATTTAAATCTGTAGAAGCTGCAATCAAAATTAGGTCAGTAAATCAGGATTTTCAAATCAATATTATGGAGCCAATTCAGCCACAACAGCGTCGTGTCGCCGATCAAGTGTTTCAAGAATCTCTCCATCAGTTGGAGGATATCTTACAAGAAATTTCAACCGAGGAAGAAGAAATCCCACAACTCTCCCAACTACATACTAATAGTCTCAGTGAAGTAGAACTCGATCAAGACTTGATAAATATTGATTTAGCGGCTCTTGAGGATGCAGTTGCCGATATTGAACAATATCTCGAAGAAAAGACAAAAACCCAAGAAAAGTCATGAGTTTTAATTGCTGCACAGACGCGATTAATCGCGTCTCTGACTCATTTGCCGCCGAGCTTCGTACAGCATTAAAGCGGCTGCGATCGCTACATTTAAAGATTCTACCCCAGGACTCAAAGGAATTCTGACTTGCCGATCTGCGATCGCTGCTAAATCTGCCGACAATCCAGCCCCTTCATTTCCCAGTAAAATTAAACTGGGTTTACGCCAGTCCACATCCCAATAAGTTAAAGTCGCACTGGGTAAGGTTGCCACTACCTGCATCCCTGCTTGTTGACTTTGTTGAACTGTAGCTTTTAAATCTTCGGTTACAGCCGTTGCTAGGCGAAACCATTGCCCTGCTGAAGCTCGGAGAACTTTCGGGCTGTCTAAATCTACACTATCTCCACTTAGCCACAAACCCGATGCTCCAGCCGCCGCCGCCGTGCGAATCATCGTCCCCAAGTTCCCCGGATCTTGCACGGTTTCTAAAGCTAGGACTAAACCAGTTAATGGTAGTTGAGTTTGGCTATTGCTTCGTTTTGCAGTTGCCACTACACCATCTGGTTGGACTGTAGTTGCGATCGCATTTAATACTTCCTCGCTGACAATTTCGGCGCGATCGCTTTTACCACAAGCCTCCTCCCACAGTAACGAGTGGGCTGCTTGCCAATCTGGAGTGCAACACACCGTTTCTAGTGGGTAATTCACCGCACAAGCTTCTTCCAACAGGTGCGTCCCTTCCAATAAAAATAAATGTTGTTTGTGCCGCTCCTTGGTGGAGTGGAGTTTGCGAATTTGCTTAACTAGGGAATTTTGTAAACTGGTCAACACAATTTTAAATTTTGGATTTTGGATTTTAGACTAATCTAAAATCCAAAAATTATATGCGGAACCCGGGACTTGAACCCGGAAGCCTTGCGGCACTAGAACCTGAATCTAGCGCGTCTGCCAATTCCGCCAGTTCCGCTGGTAACTTGATTTTGATTTCGGCAATTTTTTAATCATGGCGTAAGATTTTACATTTGTCAAGTTAAGCCAGAAAAAAACTCAGACTTTTAATGAGTTTTTCTAGGGATTAGGTCAAATCAAAATATTAACAGAACAGTACAGCATTGATTTTTAGAGAACACTTAAGTTATTTTACTGAGTATTTAATTTTGCTTAAACTTACTAACTATTTGTTGTATTTTATTAAATTTTTAAAAAGGTCAAAAAGCTTACTGTTGCTTATTTACAGCCCTAAAGTTTCACTAAAAAAACCATTTTTTCATCCAAGATGTTGCCCGAAAACGTGGACAATTTGAATCTTTACTGTAGAATCAAAACCAACTTCAAACATATAAAATACGTATTACTTTTGGAGGTAGGCTTATTAATCCTTCTACCAGCTTACCAGATGCAAAAATTGCTCCCGATGCAGACTCCTCAGTCTTGCAAGTTTGGGGCGGGCATCCTTTGCGAGGTCATGTGAAAATTAGCGGGGCAAAAAATGCAGCATTGGTAATCATGGCTGGAGCCTTGCTGTGTCCGGGCGATTGTCGTATCCGCAATGTCCCCTTATTGGCGGACGTAGAGCGCATGGGTCAGGTTTTATCAGCTTTGGGTGTAAAATTAACCCGACAAGGTGATATTTTAGACATCAACGCCAGCGAAATTAAAACGTCAAAAGCTCCCTACGAACTAGTTACCCAGCTGAGAGCGAGTTTTTTCGCCATTGGTGCGATTCTGGCCAGATTGGGAGTAGCGCAGATGCCCTTACCAGGCGGTTGTGCTATTGGGGCAAGACCAGTTGACTTGCATGTGCGCGGACTGCAAGCAATGGGCGCTGAGGTACAGATTGAACATGGCATTTGTAACGCCTACGTCCCTGGCAGCAGCCGGAGATTAAAAGGCGCGAAGATTTACTTAGATATCGCCAGCGTTGGAGCGACGGAAAACTTGATGATGGCGGCTACCCTGGCAGAGGGCGAAACCATCATCGAAAATGCTGCCAGAGAGCCGGAAGTAGTTGATTTAGCTAACTTCTGTAACGCGATGGGAGCTAAAATCAAGGGCGCGGGGACTAGCAGGATTATTATCGAAGGAGTCCCCAAATTGCATTCTGTTGACTACAGTATCATTCCCGATCGCATTGAGGCCGGGACATTCTTATTGGCAGCAGCAATTACCCGTTCCGAACTTACCCTCTCACCAGTGGCTCCAGAACATCTTGTGCCAGTTATTGCCAAACTGCGGGATATTGGGGTGACAATAATTGAAGAAAAGCCTGAACACTTACATATTCTGCCAGCAGAAATCCTCAAGGCAACGGATATTGAAACCCAATATCATCCAGGTTTTCCCACAGATATGCAAGCGCCGTTCATGGCTTTGCTGACATTGGCCGAAGGCGACAGCGTGATTAATGAATCCGTCTTTGAAAATCGCTTACGCCATGCCTCAGAGTTGAATCGCTTGGGGGCAGATATTCGTGTCAAAGGAAATGCTGCTTTTGTTCGGGGAGTGCCGAAATTATCTGGCGCACCAGTACTAGGCACAGACTTACGAGCATCAGCCGCGCTAGTCATCGCCGGACTAGCGGCAGAAGGGCAAACCACAATTCAGGGATTACAGCACCTCGATCGCGGCTACGATCGACTTGATGTGAAGTTACAGCAATTGGGAGCTAAAATCCTCCGTGTAGGCGAAACATCTGCTGATACCGAAATCGCTGCCAGCATCACTAGCTTGTCAAGTTGAAAATGACAGGTTGAGACTGACGTGGAAAGGGGATGAGGAGGATGAGGGAGAATAATAATTCACTTGCTTCCTCATCTTCCCCTACTCCCCCAGGGAGCAATGCTCTAACAGTGAGATGGGTAAGCAGGGGAGGCAGGGGAGGCAGGGGAGGCAGGGGAGGCAGGGGAGGCAGGGGAGGCAGGGGAGGCAGGGGAAGAGAAAGAAACAAGTGTAGAAGCAATCTGTAACGGTTGTAAAAAATACTAAAAATGCCTCTTTACTCCCCCTGCTCCCCCTGCTCCCCCTGCTCCCCCTGCTCAAGAACTGCCTATTTCACGAGGATCTCACTTTTTCGCATTACTCCCACTCCCCCATCTCCCTGTCCACTTTCCTGAAATCGTTATACTAACTGTGGATGGCTGTTTATATAACCAGCCAGATTCTATAGTTGTATTTTGTTATAGCTTGCTGCACTATGTCCTTCTTCAAAACCCCGCTGATTGGTTTGAAAGCTGACTCATTTCGTCATCCATTAGACCTGGAAGCTACCAAAACGCTCAAGCAAATACCAGGCATAGATATGTTGGTGCGAAATTGGCTCGGGCCAATGGCAGAGCAGGTTTTCTATGTGGAAAATATTGCCTCCAGCGTACTTGTGGGTGAACAACAACTACCCGATTTATACAAGCTGCTGTTAGACGCTTGTACAATCCTGGATATAGAGCCTCCCCAGTTGTATGTCCGGCAACATCCGGCTCCTAACGCCTATACTTTTGCCGTGCGGGGTAAGCAGCCCTTTGTGGTGATACACACATCCCTAATTGATATCCTCACCCCAGAGGAAATACAAGCAGTAATTGCCCACGAGTTGGGACATCTCAAGTGTGACCACAGCGTTTACTTGACCCCTGTAAATTTATTAATATTAGCTGCGGCGATTGTGCCCAATGTTGGAACCTTCGTTGCTCAAGCGATACAGGCGCAGCTTTTAGAGTGGGTGCGCTGTGCTGAGTTTACCTGCGATCGCGCCGCATTACTAGCAACCCAAGATCCCAAAGTTGTCATGTCAGTATTAATGAAGCTCGCGGGTGGTTCCCCAACCTTAGCACCACAACTGAATCTAGATGCCTTTGTTGCCCAAGCCCGCGCTTATGATGACATTAGCAAGACCGAACTAGGCGAAATGGTCAAAACCGCCCGCACAGCCCAATTAACCCATCCAGTGCCAGTGCTACGGGCGCGAGAAATTGACCGTTGGGCAAGCAGCACAGAATATCAATCTTTAATTCAAATTCATGGATTGAAGTCTACAAGTAATGAAGTTGCACCCAAAGGTGGCTGGCGAAACTGGTAAAAGTCCTGGTGAAATAGCGATTACTAAATTTCTCAGGCAAGCTCTGGACGATTCCATTGTGATGTAAAATACTCGTTCAGCCCAAAAATCAACTAATGACCAGGTTCCCTTACGACCAATTCGCCAAAGACTATCTTAAAGAATTGTTACAGCCATTGGGAGAAGTGGAAACCAGTCGGAAAGTTCCAGCCCAAATTCGAGAGATTGATGTTTATTTCGTACCTCCACCCCAATCCGCAAAAAATACAATAGAATTAGGGCTGTTAGGGAAATTTGCGGCTGAACCTGCATCACTTGAACCATTTAGAAATGCGGCGACAATTGCGGAAATCCGCAGTTGCATGAATAAGTTATTTGATATCTTTGCTGAAGTAAAGCGCCAAGCTAAAAGTGACAAAAATCGGCTTGTAGAATCAGATTTACCACGTTTGTGGATTTTATCACCCACAGGCCTCTTCGGTCAGGCGGCAATCTCACCAGAAAACTTTGAACTTGCGTTTTCTCTTAAGTTATCATCAGATAATCGTTGGGTAGTTCTAGCTTCTTTAATACCCTGGACAGAATTTGAAGAGGAATATTCTGTTAGGTTTATTTGTGCTTCACTACTTAACAAAAAATGATATTTATCGACAACCCATACCAAAAAACTTTATTAACTAGATAATACTCCGGCAATACTTGTGAATTCCATAATTTTCTCAAACTGAAAATCATGAGCTAAATTCTTGATAAAATTTCGTAGTTCTACATTTTCCAAAGGAATTTGCTCAATTAATTGTAAAATTAAGTCATCACTACATTGGGCTGCGGCTGTGTACACTTGATTCACCCATTCAGGAGACATTTCATATAATAGAGGAATTATATCTGCAAGCTTTAAACTAGATTCGGTTATTTGTTGTTTTGCGTTTCCTCTCTGATAGTTATCTTCTTGATAAATATATTTAACTCCTAAATATTCGCTCAATTTTTCTAGTAATTCTTCCTCGCGGAAAGGCTTGTTAATATAATCATCACAACCCGCTATAATCATTGCCTCTCGTTGTTCCTCAAAAGCATTAGCAGTTAAGGCAATGATAATAGTCTTGCAATTTACCATTGAGCTTTCTTCTCTAGTTTTAATAATTTTTGTGGCTTCATAGCCATCCATAACTGGCATTCGCATATCCATTAAAATTAGGTGTGGTTGCCATTTTTGCCAAAGTGCGATCGCTTCGTTGCCATTTACCGCTTCCTGGATTGCAAAGCCGATAGATGTCAGAATTTTCACTAGCACTAAACGGCTATCTGTTGAGTCATCAACCACCAAGATGCGGTATTCGCTTTGAGCGGGCGCTAAACTCAGAACTTGTCGTCTAATTTGCTTGATCTGGATTTCGCTAACTGTAGCTAGACTAAATTGAATATCAAAGATAAATTGACTTCCCTCACCAATAATGCTAGCGACGCTCATATTTCCCCCCATTAGTTCTACATATTTGCGGCTAATTGCTAAACCTAATCCTGTTCCCTGCTGCGATTTCCGACCGGTTTCAGTTTGTCCAAAAGCTTCAAACAACAAGTCAATTTCTTGTGGGGCAATCCCGCAGCCAGTATCTGTAACCTCGAAGATTAAGGATTGGGCATTGGTTATTAATTCTTCCCCTACTCCCCCTGCCTCCCCTGCTCCCCCTTCCTCCCCTGCTCCCCACTCCCCAGTCCCCATCCCCACCCGTAATATCACTCTCCCAGTATCAGTAAATTTGATGGCATTTCCCAAGAGGTTAAGCAATACTTGACGTAGTTTACTTTCGTCGGCTTGAATGTATTGAGGGAGGTAAGATGTATATTCAAAGACTAATTCTAATCCCTTAGAAGTGGCACGGAAGCGCAACATCTCTTCGAGGTTTTCTAAGAGGCGAATTAAGTCAAAACTGTTGAGATTTAATGTTATTCTGCCGGCTTCAATTTTAGACATTTCTAAAATGTCATTGATTAAGTTGAGGAGGTGTTCGCCAGCACGATTGATAATTGCTAGATTTTGCTGATGTTCGGGAGATAAAGCCCGATCGTGGCTCATGACTTGGGTAAAACCGAGGATAGCATTGAGTGGGGTACGCAGTTCGTGGCTCATGTTGGCGAGGAATTCGCTTTTGGCGCGATTGGCAGCATCAGCTGCAATCACAGCCTCTTGCAATGCTTGTGACTGCCTTTGAGTTTGCGCCAGTAATTGCGCCTGTTGTAAAGCGACACCCAACTGATTGCCAATTTGAACTACAATATTAACTTCTCCTGGTTTCCATTGGCGGGAATCGGAATTTTGATAACTTGCTAGTAATCCCCAAATCTGACTACCATATAAAATGGGGACAATAATGTAAGCTTTTGCCTGAAAGCGTTCTAATAGGCTGATGTAACAAGGATGAAACTCAGCGTTGTAAATGTCTGGGACACTGCGAAAACTTGCACCTTGGGTTGCTTGCAGATAAGGATCCTCCAGATGATTATCGGTGCTATCCAAAATTTTTGCTAGACAACGGCCATCTTGTAAAACGCCTTCTGTCAGATTAGGGTCATTGTTGTGTTCTTCTATCAGAGATATCCAACCATCACCCACCGACTCGGAAACAAATTCGCCATTCCATTCGGGATTGAAACGATAGACAACAACCCGATCGCAATTGAGTACTTGTCGTAATTCTTGGGTTGTAGCTGCAAATATAGTCTCTAAATCTAGGGTTTGACGCATCCTTTGAATAACTTGGGCGATCGCTCTTTCCCGTTCTGCACTCTCACACAGCGCTTCTTCTGCCAATTTTCTCTCGGTAATATCTGTAATCGTACCGATGTAGCCTTTAATTTCTCCATCATCTCGAAATTCTGGCAAAGCTTGACAAATTACCCAGACAACTGTAAGATCATCACGCAAAAATCGATGTTCGTACTTATAGATAGTTTTATCGCTTCTGGCTCGATCCCATATTAACAATAGCTGCTCGCAGTCCTCTGGATGTACAGCTTTTGTCCAACCTTTTCCCAGGGACTCTTCTATACTGCATCCAGTAATCTCACTCCAGCGTTGATTAAAATATAAAGCATTGCTATTCGCATCAGTGTGAAATATACAAACTGGTGAGGCTTCTGCTAAAAGTTTATATTGCTGTCTACCTGACTGCAAAGCCAGTTCTGCTAGTTTAGCATCGTTGATGTCTGCCCAATAACCAACACATTCTATCGGTTTACCAACTTCGTCACGGATTAACCTCATCTTTTCGTAAAACCAGTGATAAGTTCCGTCAGCATGTAGCCAGCGATATTCATAAGAACTGTACTCTTGTTCAACCAACTGGGAAAATTTTTCCGAGATCAGTTCAACATCTTCTGGGTGGACGTGATGGAGCCAGAAACTAGGATTTTCGAGAAATTCTCGCGCTTCGTAGCCAACCATTGCCTTGACGTTTTTACTAATAAAGGTAGTGCTAAAATTGCCTAATGTTTTTTTGCTGCTATAAATCACCACAGGGCTAGAAGTAAGGAGATATTGGAGGCGTTCGTTGGCTAAACGCAGTTCTTGTTCGACGTGTTTGCGTTCGCGTAGCGCGGCTTGCAGTTCGCTAATTTCTACTAAAACTGTGCCCACACCAGAGGGGCGATCGTCTCCACCAGCAATGGGAAAATAAGAAACTAAGAAGTGGCGGATAATATCTGGTTGTTTAAGTGAAGCACCACTTAATTCTTGATTGAGAATCGGTTGACCAGTTAACAGAACCTGTTGATAAGTTGGTTCCACGAGATGGGCCATCTGGGGTAAGACTTCATGAATAGTCTTACCAATATGATCCTCCTGGGGTAGTCCATTAATCTCTGCCAGTAGGTGGTTGATTTGCACAAACCGCAGTTGGTTATCTACAATATTCATGCCGACGGGAGCGCTGCTAAAAAAGGCATTGAGGTGGGCTTCTCTGAGTGCTAGTTCTTGTTCTAGGGTTTTGCGCTCAATTAACCCACCTAATTGAGCAGCAACAGCATTGACTAGCAAGAGCAAACGTTTGTCTACCAATACTGAGCTACGTTTAAAAAACACTAAAACAGCTAATACTTGGTTTCCAGCCAGGATGGGAACACCAAAACCAGCTTTTAATCCTACCTTTGCTGCTTGTTGCGATCGCAAAAAAATTGGTTCTGTAACTTCCGAAACATCTTCTATCCATTCTGGTTCTTGATTCTGCCAAACTCTTCCTGGTAGTCCCACCCCTAGAGGAAATTTTACGGTTTGGCTTTGGCGACAAAATTCTTCTAAACTGCTTTCTTCTCCGTACCAGCCCAACCTATGTTCTAAAAAAGTGCCATCTTCATTAGGTATCCATGCTTCACCAAAATCCCAGCCAATGGTGTGACAAATTAAGCGCAATACTAGGGCTAACGCGCTGTTGACATCACTAGCGCGAGTAATCGCTTGGGTTGTTAATAGTAGCAAACGGCTTTCATTTTCTGCTTGCTTGCGTTCGGTAATATCTTTCGCTGTGCCCAGTACGTGCCATTGCCCATCAATCTCGATCATCTCCGCACTCAATAATGTTGTCCTGATTTCTCCTGAACAAGTGCAGACATCAACCTCATAGTTGCGGATGGCTTTGCTTTTTTGCAACATCTGGGCGAGGAAATTATATTCTTGTGGATTCGCCCAAATATTCAATTCTTCATCGGTGCGATCGATCACCTGAGAACGAGAATAACCAAAAAACCGACAAAAGCTGTCGTTGACTTCAACACAGCGTTTGTTGGGAACAGTAATTAAGGCAATTGGATCGGGAGATGACCGAAAAGCTGATGCTAACTTTTCTTCAGAAGCCCGTCGCGCTGCTTCTGCCCGTTGGCGTTCTATTGCTTCCAATACCAAAGAGGTTAAGTTGCCCAGAGAGCGAGCGAAGTTTTGGTCTTCTAACGTCCAATTATGAGTAACTCCTACTGCCTCCATACATAAGACTCCTACGGTCTTGCCCTCTAGCCTAATGGGTGTATCGAGTACGGAGATAACATTTGATTTTGAGTAACATACAGAAAATTCTCTAGTTCTGGGATCGTTGTAGACATCATCTGTAGCGATTGGTTGGTCTTGTTGCAAAGCTGCAAAATAAGCTGGATAGTCTGCCGCTGATAAAGAAATTCCTTCGCTATGTTGATTGCAACTGCCCTCAAATAAGTCAAAACACTGGATCTTCATGCCTGTTTCGTCATATAACCAGACACTAGCTCGTTCTATTCCAATATTTTTTACAGCTGTTTCTGTAATTTTACCCAAAGCTACTTTCAAGTCACCCTGATAAAGGGTCTGATTTTGTGCGAGTTGGGTTAGCACTAGGTTATGATTGCGGAGCTTAATCGCGCTTTCTTGGAGTAATTTTTCTACGCCTCGACGCTGTGTAATATTACTTGCAGTGCCTGTCATGCCTATCACTAAACCTTCTTCGTTGCGTAATGCGATCGCATTAAACATTAAATAAAGTAAAGTGTCATCTTTTGCTACACAGGTAGTCTCATGCTGAAAAATCGAATTTCCCTGTAAAACATGCTCAAATACTACTTTATCTTTAACAACTTTTTTAGGCGAAATAAAATCAGTCAAGCTACGTCCAATCATTTCCTGCGGTTCGTAGCCATAAATCTGCTTAACTGCCGGGTTGACAAAGGTAATTAGTCCATCAATATCCACCGACCAGATCATATCCTGGGATGTCTCCACTAGGTGGCGATACTGACTTTCACTCTTCTTGAGGGCAGCTTCGACTAAAAGGCGATCGCCATTGGCATTAGCGTAGTCATCACTTGGATAAACTTCTCTACAAAAGGTTTTGCCAAGGGCCACAGGAATTTTTTGGAAAATCTCTTCTATTTCTTTGTTGCGAATATTTAACTCAGCCGCAACCTTTTGACGCTCTTTAATCTCCTCTTGTAGTTGGGAATTTTGTTCTTTTAACTGTTTTTTCAGCTTTTGGAGATTGAGTTGATTTTGTACGCGGAATAAAACTTCTTTAGTTTGGAATGGTTGAGTAATATAGTCAACATCGCTGAAATTAAAAACGGTTGCTTCTTCAGATAATGCATCTAAAACACCGTAAAAAATTATCGGAATATCTTGAGTTTTTTGGTTAGATTTCAAAGCTTGGCAAACTCTATAACCACTCATCTCTGAAATGAGAATGTTTAGTAAAATCAAATCAGGGGGATAAGCCAGCGCTGTATTAATTGCCAATTGTCCAGAGAGGACACTTTGTACCTGATAATCTTGTTTTTGCAGGATATCTGATAAGAAATGTAAATTTTCTAGCTCATCATCAACTAATAAAATTCTGATTTTTTGAGTATCCATATCGGTTACTAAATTAATTTTCAATCAGGAATAAATTGTTGAATCAAACTGAATATGAAATCAGATCGGAAAGCAAGACTCTATTAAAAGATTGGGTGTTGTTGAATCGAGGTATAAATCTGGATGTAGAGACGTTGCAACGCAACGTCTCTACAAGAATTTTGGAATTAGGCATCATTGTTTTCATACCGCCATCAGCAACGCCAAAGATTGTAAGTAAAAGTATCATCGCTTACTACCATACTTCAGCACAAGGTATAGGGGTGTAAAGTTAAGCCAAAACCCTCTTGCAATTAGGGATTGAACTCTGTGCGAGCAACAATTACACTGTATTACAAAGGTAACTTTTATACAATCGCTATTTGAACGTAATTATACTATGGCTTCAGTGCGTTTCTGCATCAGGATTCTAAAAAAACTGAATCAGAGCTTCGTAGGTGATACCAAACAAAACCACACGACTAAAGTCAGTGTAATCGAAACAGAATTCAGGAGTCAAAATTCAGTTGGGTAAGTAGTTAAACAAAATTAATTACACAATGTCATTGCGAATGAAGCGTAAAGCCTTCGGCATAGCTTCGCTTAACGCGGTAGCGTCTCGTAGAGATAGCGTTCGGACACGTTTCGCGAACGCGGGGGCTGGGATTGCTTCGCTTCTCCTGTCGGAGACGCTGCGCGAACGCTCGCAATGACTGTAATTAATTCTGCATGGTTACTTATTCTGACTAAAAAGCGGGTAGCGCAGCGTGTGGTATGGCTTCTCTACAAGATGCTACGCGCAGCGTCTTAGCGGTAGCCGGGCGTTTATTTAGCCCATTCTGTGCTGTAGGACTAGCCCTTTCAAGGTGGGTAAAAATTTTGCTTAAAAAATCCCTTTATTACTTTTTATCTCTGTGTTCTCTGTGCCTCTGCGGTTAATTGAAGAAGGCATCTATGCTGAGGGCAGAGGGCAGAAGGAACTTTTTCGTTGGGGATTCAGACCCCAACCAATTGTAAGCACCGTATAGACGGTGGGGTTTTATACCCAAGTTCCCTTCGGTCACAGGCAGAGGGAGGAGGCAGTATTCCCTTCTGCCTTCTGCCTCCTGCCCTCTGCCTTTCTTGATAAATTACTTTTGAACCGCAGAGGCAATAAAGTTGCCAGTGCGCCCTTGCGGTTAAGAGACTTGTAGCAAATGGAACAAACTAAGAAAGCGGAGGATGTTTTATCAAACCTCCGTTTCCTATACTTCTACTGTCCCTCAAAAATGAATAGGCAAAATAAATTTTGGAAAAAGTTTAGGTAATATTTTGTAGCCTACTCATAAGTTCAGGTATTTACCGAATGCCAGTAAATTCAGAGGGGTGCTATTCCTCTTATACATCAACCCAGATACTACCTTCTTCCACACGAATAGGAAAAACTGGTAATGTCTTTGGTTGTGAAACTAAGGAGAGTACCTTACCTACACCAGGTGGCCAAGAACACCAGTCTTGTACCTCACCAGTCCGCAGGTCAAAAGCACTGTGATGGAAAGAACAGACAATTGCCCCATCTTTTATTTTGCCACTTTTCAGAGGTAATTTTAAGTGAGGACAGGTGTTATCTACAGCATAAAGCTGATTTTCGTGATTCAAAAGTAGAATTTTGCGATCGCCAACTTTCACCACTTCTCGCCCACCAGGGGAAAGCGCTTCGACTGCAAGAACTTTAGTCCAGCTCATTAGGTTCTCCTTTCCTAATTGATCTGCTTCCAGTTTCCCGCAATTGTGACCAGTGCGATCGCCTTTCAAGATTAGGGACAAGTTATAAGTCGCCAACTTTTCCCGAAAAAGCGATGTCTAAGACAAGTATTGCTGACACTAACAAGATAAATAAACTATAAAATATTACAGTAAATCCTGTTTTGATACTGAAAAAAATTATTTCTGGGTAAACTAAATAAAGCACCTTCTATCCCATTATGACAAGGCTTGTAGCTGATAACAGACAATTTGGAGGGATATAAAAAATGATTAAGACAAGTTACGAATTTGACCAGTCTATTTTACCCGCAGGATCTTCACTCAAGACTAATATTCTGCTACGTTTTCGTGCTGAGATAGCTGAATCTCCGCGACGGAATCTTAACCTTTCTCTGGTAATTGACCGTTCCGGCTCTATGGCAGGCGCTCCCTTACATCATGCACTCAAGGCTGCTGAATCTGTGGTAGATCAACTTGAGCCTGATGACATTCTCTCAGTAGTTGTTTACGACGATGAAGTGGACAGCGTTGTGCCACCCCAAGCTGTTACTAACAAAGCCACGCTGAAAGATTCTATCCGCAAAGTGAGAGCAGGTGGCATTACAAACTTATCGGGCGGATGGCTTAAAGGCTGTGAACACGTCAAGACGCGACTCGATCCCCAAAAAATAAATCGAGTTCTCCTACTGACCGATGGTCACGCCAATATGGGCATTCAAGACCCCAAAGTACTAACGGCGACATCAGCGCAAAAGGCTGAGGAAGGCATCACCACAACTACATTAGGTTTTGCTCAGGGTTTTAATGAAGACCTGCTGATTGGCATGGCAAGGGCTGCCACAGGAAACTTCTACTTCATTCAAAGCATCGATGAAGCAACTGAAGTCTTTAGTATTGAGCTAGATAGTCTCAGAGCAGTAGTAGGACAAAACCTCATGGTGACACTTGAGTTGGCTGAAGGTGTCACCCTTGTTGATACCTTAAGTCTGGCTAAAGTTAGTCATAATCATGGGGGTCAAGCTGTCATCACCTTGGGAGAGCTTTACGAGGGCGAAGACAAACTTCTCGGCTTAAGTTTGGTAATCTCAAGCGCTCAAATTGGTGAGTTACCTGTGATGAAACTGCATTACAGCGCCGATGTTGTGCAAAATGACCTCATTCAAAACGTGTCAGGCACAGCAGATATCATCGCCAAAGTTGGCACGGTTGAAGAAGCAGCTTTTGCCTCTACAAGCCATATCACTCTTGAATTGAGCCGCCTCACCATCGCTAAGGCTAAAGAGACTGCCCTCGATTTAGCTGAACATGGCAGACACCAGGAAGCAGAAGAAATTCTCCGTACGCTGGTGAAAGATTTACGGGATAAAGGGTTAAACGAGAATTTTGAAATTGCTGAAGAGATCGATCAGCTTGAGTATTTCGCGGGTCGAATCGCTCAAAAAGCTCTGGGTAATGCCGGACGCAAAGAATTGCGAGATCAGTCTTATCAGACGATGAACCGCAATCGCAACGATCTGGTAGGGCGCGGTGTTACTGCTGGTGATGAAGTGTACGCAATACCGGTTGTCCATGAAGTCGGTTCAGGTGTTGAATTGTATTGCGTTCGGGAAGGGGGTAAACTACGGGTCAAAGTCATATCCGCAGGTTACGATGCAACTAAGAATGTCCAGTTTCCCCGAAGTATTCGGGCTGAGGGAGCAAGGTATATTGTTGAAGGACTGGAACTCTCCGGTGATGCTACTTTCTACCGTGTCCGTGGTAATATCACTCGTTTTGCTCAACCCGGTGAAACAGATATCTTCGTTGCCTCTAGACCATCAAATGTAGCGTACACAGGCAAAGCTTCTAAAGGCCCTGCCAGTGCCGCCGATCTTCCCACAACTGATGCTGTAAAGGACGGTATTCTTGTTCAGTGTGTCAAAGATGGCAGCAAGCTACGCGCTAGAGTAGTTTCCGACGGCTATGAACCAGATTGGAATATGCGTTTTCCGCGATCGGTTCGTGAGGAAGGAACGCTTTATGTCGTTGATGAAGTTAAAACAGCACCTGATGGAAAGTCTTATATTGCGTGTGGTGAAATTAAGCGATTTGTCCAACCCACTACTACCAATTAATTCATAAAATCTCTGCGTTCTCTGTGCCTCTGCGGTTCAATAAATCGCTTTTAAACCGCAGAGGCGTAGAGTACACAGAGAGAAAAGAGGAATTATTGCCCACTTTGAAGGGGTTAACTACGCCTCGATCGCAGGGTGATAATCATCTGGGTTATTAAAGCCCGCAATCCAAGCTGCTGCTTGATGGCAACTTTGCATATCAGGGGGAACTCGCAGGATATGAATATGTCCTGTAGATGGACAGGTGACTTTCAAGACCATAAGCGGCTCGTCATCCTCAAAAGGAATGTAGACTAGTTGACGTTCTCCACCGGCATCACGATCGCGATCGCGGATCAATCCTCCCACTTGCTGCAAAAATGTCTCGTATCCCAGACGCTCAATCAGTACGCGGCGCAACTCAACGTTCTCTACATTGAGGATATCTTGCCCTGTTAGAGACTGGGATTCAAAGGCAATTTTATCTGTCACTTGCACACCTTGCCAGCGCCAGATAAAACCATGTCCCGCAGATACACTGATAATCCCACTTCCGGCTAACTCGATCCAAAAGGTAACGTGGAGTCCTTTGGGAAGGGTTGTGAGGTTTACACAGTTGCTGATATCAAGACTTTCACAGGTAAGATTTTCAGGTAGATTGTAAAGAGCCAACGCACCGCTTAAATCCAGATGACCTAAAACGCGCATCCCATCCCAAGCGCGATGTTCAAGGATGAGTTTTCGAGCATATTCGGCTGATACAGGCTCGTGACTTTGGTTTGGGCGCTGCAAAACTTGTTTATTCGGCACACGTCCATTAGACATAATTCTGAGCATTAGTCTATCACCTCCACATAGGTATCAGGGCGATATTCGCGTTGTTTCCAAACGCGGTAAAGCCCTTGGGGTAATTCAATTGCCCGATGTTCTTCATGAACTAAAGTAGCACTTGGTTCTTTAACCTCAAGAAAAAGGTCGCTACCATGTACCCACAATTGAACAGCATCAGATTGCTGAATGCGATGGCTATGTCCTGTAATTTCACCATGAGCGAGAGTAGCACCTATACGCTTCTGAGCGCCCACAGGTAAGCTAGCAATATGTCTGATTAGAACGTCGCCATGTCTGTAGAGAATACTAGCTTGGGAGTTATTGCTGTTGTTAAACATCTTTTTTATCGGTTCATCAAATAATTACAAATTATTCATGCTCTAGTCTCAAGCCTCTTTCCATAAGCATCTGAGGTTCAATATTCTCAACTTTAGGTATTGCTTCTAATTGAGAAATCTTGGCGATCGCATCAACAATATTACCTGATTGGGCACGCAACCAAGCGGCGTGAGGCGCATAGTCAAGGCTTTCTACTACTTCGTAACCCGCTCGATTAATTGCCTCATGCTGGGATTTTACATCAACGCCTTCAGCAAAGCGGATGAAAACTAGTCCAGTTGGTACCGCTAGGGAACCATTGGGTTCTATTGTGTAAACTGGACTCAGTTTGCCTTGCTCTGATTGATTGGGTTCGCCTGGAAAAACTGCGTAGGTGTAGCCCGTTGTAGACATGGCACCACCGTTAAGTTGTAAAATTGCTCCTGGTGCCACCGTCTTAGTTTGATTATTATAATGTATTGCATAGTACCCAGACTTACGAGTGTAAGATACAGCAGCACTATCGCTGCCAACCCGAATTTGTTCAGGGTATTCAGAAAAATAGTCGTTTTGAAATTTCACTTCAGCAACCAGGGGTAAAGAGTACACCTGTAGAAAATACTCAGCTGGAAAATAAAACATCTTTCTCAAGTTCTAATAATGTTATAGCGTTTTCAGTGGTATGGAATACAAATCTTTCATCGGGATGCAAGCTATACGCCCCTAGTGATAGTGAAGATTCGTAAAACAGCCTGACTTTGGATTCCTCTTTTCTGGAAAGACGAATCGAAGGCTTGTATGAACTTTAGAGAG
Source organism: Nostoc sp. KVJ3 (assembly GCF_026127265.1). GTDB lineage: Bacteria > Cyanobacteriota > Cyanobacteriia > Cyanobacteriales > Nostocaceae > Nostoc. Next base: position 648,932 of record NZ_WWFG01000001.1, on the reverse strand, counting down.
ATTAAATTTTGTTTTAGCTGGATCTTTTTAATGTCGTAATACACATATAACACATGAAATAAAAACCATCCATAAACTAAACGTAAACGCACGCTGCATATAGCAAGCTTTAAAAGTAGTGCATAATACGATTTCCCAACGCCCAATTTTCAAGACAAGGAGATTAAATTATGGTTCAGGTTCGCTATGGTGGACAGAACGGTAAACAATATGAACTTGCTATCAGTGACGAACACCTTGTAGTCCGCACCGAAAGCCGCAGTACTCTTGTTGGTGCAAGACCCTTTGAAGTTGCAACTGTTTCATCCACATCTCGTAGCATCCTCAATCAATTTGAGTTAACAACGCGGTTTCGGCAAGCGGGTGTAGAAATTTTGCGTGCGAAAGTTCCGAATCAAGGTGTCGCTTTGCGCGATCGCGCCCGTGAAATTCTCAACCAAGAGTCTGAAGTCCAATTTGCCGGACGTGTCCTGATTGATCCAGCATCTAGCCAACCGATAATTTACACCGAAAACCTCTTTGTTAAATTCGATAACGAAGAAGAATCAAGGGTTTGCCAAGAGGTATTAAGACGTTACAACTTAACAATTAAACGCCAACTTGAATATTCACGAAATGCTTACTTTGTCAATGCACCTTCAAATACTGGTATAGCCGTCTTTGACATCGCCGAAAGACTTCTGAATGAGGAATCAGTTGAACTGTGCCATCCTGAACTAGTGCGAGAATCACGCCAACGTCAGGTTTTCCCGCAGCAGTGGCACTTAAAGCAAACAACAATTAATGGTAAGGTAATTAATGCCCATGCCAACGTTGAGGCAGCTTGGAAATTGAGCGATGGCACTGGAGCAATTATTGCAATTATCGACGACGGTGTGGATCTCGATCATGAAGAATTTCGTTCTTCTGGAAAGATTGTTGCCCCGCGTGATGTCACACGAAAAACGAATAATCCCAGACCTGGAAACGACAATAACCACGGAACAGCTTGTGCTGGAGTAGCTTGTGGAAACGGCAACTTTGGTGCATCTGGTGTAGCACCGGGGGCAAAACTGATGCCGATTCGTTTAGCTTCGTCATTGGGGTCACAAGATGAAGCTGATGCTTTTATTTGGGCGGCTCAAAATGGTGCTGATGTTATTTCTTGTAGTTGGGGGCCAGCAGATGGTGTTTGGTTTGAACCAAACGATCCTCTACACAAGCAAAAAGTACCTCTGCCTGATTCCACGCGGCTTGCTATGGACTTTGCAATTAATAAAGGACGCAACGGCAAGGGATGTGTAATTTTATTCGCAGCTGGCAATGGTAACGAAAGTGTGGATAACGACGGCTACGCCAGCTACCAAAAGGTAATTGCGGTGGCAGCTTGTAACGACTTTGGCACGAGAAGCGCTTACAGCGACTTTGGTCAAGCGGTGTGGTGTGCATTTCCCAGCAATAATGGTGATAGTTCTCAAACTCCTGGAATTTGGACAACTGATCGCACTGGTGTCGTTGGCTATAATTCGGTTAATCTGAGTCAGGGTGATGCCGGAGGTAACTACACGAACGAATTCGGCGGCACTTCTAGTTCCTGTCCAGGTGCGGCTGGTGTAGCAGCCTTGATTATTGCTAGAAACTCAAATCTGCGTTGGGATGAAGTGCGAGATATCATTAAACGCTCCTGCGATCGCATAGATCAAGCTGGAGGTAAATATGATGCCAATGGTCGTAGCCCTTTCTACGGTTATGGTCGAATCAATGCTCTCAAAGCTGTAGAATTGGCCAAGCCGACGCAAACATCGCCTATTAGCATATTCAAGGCAGTGCAAGATATCCCAATTAACGACCTGCAAACATCAACATTGTCGTTGGCGATCGCTAATACCACCCTCCTAAAATCCATCAAAGTTAATGTAGACATCGAGCATACTTATATTGGCGATCTTGTAGTTACTCTTCTTCCCCCAGTGCAAATAGGTATACTTCCCATCATTGTGCACGATCGCCAAGGCGGAGCTACAGATAATATCAAAACAACCTATGACGAGGTAAATACCCCAAAACTTGCTGCCTTTAAAGGTAAAAGTCCCCAAGGAACCTGGACTCTGGAAGTTGCAGATAAGGCTAACGCAGATACGGGAAAGATTCGCAGCTTGACTATTGAAATTGGGTTTTAAGACAATACCCTTGGGTTAAAGATAATTGTAGGCTGGGTAGAGCGACAGCAAAACCCAACCTTATATTTTGAGAGAAGCAAAACTTGAAATCTTACATAAGAGTACTCCAAGTAAAAAAATGTCCAATTGTCGTTGCGAGCGAAGCGAAGCAATCCCAAGGGCTGCGATTGCTTCGCTTCGCTCGCAACGACGGGTTTTGGATCATTTATTTTTTGGAACACTCTAACTTGAACTTCAATCTCTGTTCCACAATTGCTCCTCGCATCCTTTTCTTGTAGAGACGTAGCAGTGCTACGTCTCTACATTGTTTGCATCCCCGCGTCAATTAACTTTGACTCACAGGCTCTTTCGCCAAGAATTTCTCTAATTCTGTCAGCGCATCAGCATCAACCTTAGTTTGCATTGGACAGAACTTAGGCCCACACATTGAACAAAACTCAGCAGTTTTATAGATATCTGCTGGTAAAGTTTCATCGTGATATTCCTTAGCTCTTTCTGGGTCGAGTGATAATTCAAACTGACGGTTCCAATCGAAGTTGTAACGCGCCTTGGAAAGTTCATCATCTCTATCCCTTGCACCAGGGCGATGTCTAGCAATATCAGCCGCATGAGCCGCTATTTTATAGGCAATCAAACCATTCCGCACATCTTCAGCATTTGGTAAACCCAAATGTTCTTTTGGTGTTACATAGCACAGCATTGCAGTCCCGTACCATCCAGCCATTGCTGCTCCAATGGCTGAAGTGATATGGTCATAGCCAGGAGCAATGTCTGTCACCAATGGCCCCAAAACATAGAAAGGTGCTTCAGAACACTCTTCCATTTGCTTACGGACGTTGAACTCAATTTGATCCATTGGCACGTGTCCCGGCCCTTCTACCATCACTTGAACATCATCTTCCCAAGCTTTGCGAGTTAGCTGTCCCAAGGTTTTCAATTCAGCTAATTGTGCTTCATCGGAGGCATCATGAGTACAACCGGGACGTAGGGAATCTCCTAAACTGAAGGAGACATCATACTTTTTGAAAATTTCAATAATGTCTTGGAAGTGGGTATAAAGTGGGTTTTGTTTGTGGTGATGCAGCATCCACCGCGCCAAAATACCACCGCCGCGAGAGACAATACCGGTGATGCGGTTTCTCACTAAAGGTAAATGCTCAATCAAAATCCCAGCGTGGATAGTTTGATAATCTACCCCTTGTTGGGCGTGCTTTTCGATGATATGGAGAAAATCATCAGCAGTCAGGTTCTCGATTGTACCGTGGACACTTTCTAAAGCTTGGTAAACCGGTACCGTACCAATAGGAATAGGTGAAGCCTTGATGATTGCGGTACGAATTTCATCCAAATTACCGCCACCTGTGGACAAATCCATCAGGGTATCAGCACCATACTTCACCGCCAGATTCAGCTTATCAACTTCTTCTTGAAGATTAGAAGAGTTGGGAGAAGCACCAATATTAGCATTTACCTTACATTTGGAGGCGATGCCAATAGCCATCGGCTCTAGGTTAGTGTGATTAATATTAGCGGGGATAATCATTCGTCCCCGCGCCACTTCCGCACGAATCAGATCGGCAGGGAGATTTTCTCGCTGGGCGACGTAGTGCATTTCTTCGGTGATTACACCTTGGCGAGCATAGTGCATTTGAGATACATTACCCTGCCCACGTCGTTTAGCAACCCATTCTGTCCGCATACTATAATCCCTCAATAAACAGCTTCCCTCCGCTGGTATTACCCAGACTCAGGTGTTAAGGGTGTGATCTCAGCCTGGTTATGTAGGCACCCCTAGCATGGATGTAGTGTATCACTTTCAGGGTAACTGAAACTTCTAGCCAGAAGCCTAGTACCGCAGGGCGGAATTAAAAATTAAAAATTAAAAATTAAAAACGAATACAGCATGAGGGTTTCATTGATTTGGAATGGGTGGTTTATTTCCGCCGCACTGTACTAGTAACTGGGGTTGCTTGTATGGCTTTCTTGATGAATCCCTGAGACACTGTGAATTTCGGGCGGTGTTGGGTTAAAAAAGAAACATGAAAATCATCAAACCCATCACCAATTGGTTAGAAACCCGCGCTTGTGCCCCAACTTATGGCGGTTGGGTGCTAGCAGTAACGGCTATTTGTTTTTTCGGAGCAGGTATCAATACGATGGCTGGTTGGCTATATGCCATTAGCGGCATTAGTTTTGCCCTTTTGGTTGTAGCAGCCATCTTACCACCGCGATCGCTCACTGGTCTATCCATCACCCGCCGTCCTATGCAACCTGTTTCAGCTGGTGACGATCTAACTGTGGAATTAGAAATCCGCAATCAGACACAGCAGCCTGTAAGTTTGTTGCAAGTCGAGGATATACTACCCTTCGTCTTAGGGAAACCAGCACAAAAGGCAATCGAAACAATTACTAGGCAAGGTAGTTACCGTTGGGTATATTACCACCCTACCCAGCGTCGGGGTGTTTATCGTTGGCACACAGTCGAACTAGGTTCTGGTGCGCCTTTAGGATTATTTTGGTGTCGCCGTCAGTATGATTGTGCGGCTACAGCGATCGTCTATCCTACAGTGTTACCCTTGGCTACCTGCCCCTTAGTAGACGAAATGGGGCAAGAAGAGAGCAAAAGGGGCGATCCTCGTGGTAGACCCTTGCAGACAGCGACAACAGGGCTGGTGCGATCGCTCCGTCCTTATCGCCTTGGAGATCCTACCCGTCTGATCCACTGGCGGACTAGCGCCCGTTATGGGGAATTAAGGGTGCGGGAGTTAGAAATGGTCACAGGTGGCCAAGAAATAGTTATTGCCCTTGATAGTGCTAGCAATTGGGAAGAAGAAAACTTTGAACAAGCAGTAATTGCCGCAGCATCACTGTACTTTTATGCACATCAACAACAATTACAGGTGCAGTTATGGACAGCATCGACAGATTTAATTAAAGGCGAGCGTTTTGTTTTAGAAACCTTGGCAGCAACCACAGCGCTAGAAGATGCCAGTTCATTAGTTCCTAAAAGCTATCCCTTGATTTGGCTAACTCAAAACCCCCTGAGCCTTGCTACTCTTCCTCAAGGTAGTCGCTGGGTTTTGTGGCCAAATATTTCTGCACCAGATGAACCAGAGGTAATTAATTGGGAGCATCCTGGTATAGTTTTGCAAAGCGATCGCGCTCTCCAACCCCAACTGCAAAAAACATTAAATTCGTATTAATCAATACCTTAGACAAAAAACTGTACCCTAGAAGGGCTATACCAACAAAACCTAATTTTATAGATTTTTAGGTGGGCTTCGTTTCGTTCGTATAGCCGAGACTTCTAGGCATTCGGGCAAGGTGTAAGGTTTGAGTTAACTTTGCTTTAGCTGTTTACGTCTTAATGCTGAACCAGCACTTAAAGTAGCTATTGACAGTAGCGCTGGTAGTAATGTAGGTTCGGGAACAGATGTAGCTTTTTCATTAAAGGTAAAGTTATCTAGCGCAAACTGTGTCCCGCCACCACCCATCTCTTTAAGATAATCTGGTTCAACTCCACCAAAGGACGTAAACTTTAATTCATCAACACCAAAATAATCAAAATTAACTAAAGTTGGCTGTGTCGTATCTACAACCACAGTTTTTGAATACAAAGTTGCACCGCTCTTTAAACCTTCTACAGTAACTGAAAGACCATTATTCCAAGTAGCTGCTAGGTAAGCACTGTTGAAGTCAAAAATACTATCACTGACTAGAGAAGGTTCTCCAAATCCGTTGAAAGCCACATAGTCTCCTGAGACTCTTCCATTGTCTTCACCTGTACGTGTAACTCTAGGACTTGAGCCATTTACGTAGTAAAAATTATCCCAATTAAATCCTCCGTAACCGTTAGGAATCTGATCATAATATGAAATAGGCGCTATATCATCAAATGTTAAAACAGTTGCTTGTGCTACTGCTCCTATTCCCAAAACAATGACTGTTGCTGCGATCGCAGCAGTCGATAAATTTTTCGCAACAGTTGAAATACTCATGCTCAATGTGTGTTTTTTTAATGAAACACTTCAGAGTTTACATGAGGTAACAAAATAGACAATTATTCTTGCTTATTTTTTTGATAAAATATCATAAAGTTGTGATGAAGAAAAATAAATCTAATGTATAAATAAAGCAAAAAATAATACAAAAATTTACCCAAGGGGCGTTTCACGTCTCCCTTTAGATGTGTCCCAGCCTCATTTTATGGTGAGAACAAATCAGCCTGTTAACTTTTAAATTCTGCTTGAAGATGCAAATTGAATTGTAATTAGCTAATTTACAGCAGTTTTCATGTATTTGAACTACATCTGTCGTAGTGGCAATTCATGAATTGCCCGTACGGTGTGGTCTATTCACCTGAAAATAGCTGTAAGTTAAGTTTGTGTAATTTTTTAGATTTTGTCTGATCCCAGCACACCAGACATATCAGCCCTTGAGCAGTTAAGGTTGGGGAAATACACCCAGTAATCACCTACTGCTGCTGAGGTACAATGCAAAGAAATATTTAAATTATGAGCGACCTATCCACATGATCACATCAGAACATAACACAAAATCCAGCGATAGAAGTCTAGAGGCAATGCGGCATTTTTCTGAACAATACGCCAAGCGGACTGGAACATACTTCTGTTCTGAACCTTCTGTTACCGCAGTTGTGATTGAAGGACTAGCCAAACATAAAGATGAACTAGGTGCGCCTTTATGTCCCTGTCGCCATTATGAAGATAAAGAGGCTGAAGTTCACGCCACATATTGGAACTGTCCCTGTGTGCCAATGAGAGAACGCAAAGAGTGCCATTGCATGTTGTTCCTCACCCCTGACAACGAGTTTGCTGGCGAAAAACAAGATATCTCTCTCGAAACAATTAAAGAAGTCCGAGACAGCATGGGATGAGCGAAACCATTCCCCAAGAGTTTTGGCAAGGCGTAGAACAGTTCAATTCTGGTCAGTTCTACGCCTGTCATGACACTTTAGAGGCTTTATGGATTGAGGCTGGCGAACCCGAAAAAACCTTTTATCAGGGCATTCTCCAAATTTCTGTAGCACTGTATCATTTAGAGAATCGCAACTGGCGAGGTGCAGTAATTCTACTTGGAGAAGGCGGCAATCGCCTACGCCGTTACCCATCTAGTTACGGCGGTGTTGATGTAGATGAGCTATTAAGTCAGAGTGCAGCGTTGTTGACGACATTACAACAAATAGGGCCAGATAGGATTACATCTGGCGATCTGGGTGAAAATCAGGTCTTATCTTTGCCTAAAATTGTGCTGTCTACTGATTAGACATCTGGTAAATAATTATGCGTTGTCCAAAATCTTTGGTAGGCAACATTCTTAAACAATTTGTAATGACGCTCTCTACTAGATGCTGAAAGCGAGTCCGCAAGCGTCATTACGAATTACGAATTATGATGAATTGTGCCTACGGCATTTTCATTCAGATGCCAATTACCTGAAACCTTGAGGTTGGGGGTAGCGTCACTATTTCAGCCAGTAGTTATCGGAAATCACTCCAGATTGTATATTTCATATCTGGATAAAGTACTTGAGATAATTAGAATGCAAGCTGAAATCCTAAATCCCTAATTGCTATGATGCCCTGCTATCAATTGCCCATATCCCAGATCCGTCGCTTTGGATTAGCTTTAATGCTACCAGTTGCGCTCTTGGGCGCTTTTACCTTCCCTACCCAACTGCAAACCGCTACTGCACAAACATCCAAAGACAATCGCCCCCTCACCATCCGCGCTGATGTGCAAGAATATGACGCGAAAAATCAAGTAGTCACCGCTCGCGGTAATGTGCAAATGTTGTACCCTGCTCGCCAGATTCAAGCGACATCCGCCCAAGCACAGTACTTTAGTAAAGAGCGCCGAATTGATTTCAGTGGTAACGTCTATATTTTGCAACAGGGCGGTAACAGTATTCGGGCAGAAAAGGTAACGTATTTAATTGATGAAGGGCGATTTGTTGCCTTACCTCAATCCAACCGTCAGGTAGAGTCTATCTACATGGTTCAGGAATCGGATAACGATGGACAAACGGCGACACCTGCCCCAAAAACACCACCTTTGAAGCCTTCTAATTAGCATTTACCACCAAGAAAGGGTTCCTCCAGCGTGAAAATTGTTTTAGAGAATATTCACAAATCTTACGGCAAGCGAGTAATTGTCAATCGCGTCAATCTTTCTGTTGGTCAGGGCGAAGTCGTTGGTTTACTAGGCCCCAATGGGGCTGGTAAAACAACGACCTTTTACATTGCAACAGGTTTAGAAAAACCTAATCAAGGAAAAGTTTGGCTGGGTAATCTGGACGTTACGGGAATGCCAATGCACCAAAGGGCGCGCCTGGGTATTGGCTATCTAGCACAAGAACCAAGTGTTTTCCGCCAACTCTCAGTACAGGATAATATTCTGTTGGTGCTAGAGCAAACGAATGTGCCACGATGGGAGTGGTCAAGACGACTCACAACTTTACTGCGGGAGTTTCGCTTGGAAAAATTAGCCAATAGCAAAGGAATTCAACTTTCTGGTGGTGAGCGACGGCGGACTGAATTAGCAAGGTCTTTAGCTGCTGGACAAGAAGGGCCAAAATTTTTACTTTTGGATGAGCCATTTGCGGGAGTCGATCCGATCGCAGTTTCCGAAATTCAGCACATTGTCGCCCAACTACGCGATCGCGGCATGGGAATCTTAATTACAGATCATAATGTCCGCGAAACCCTTGCCATCACCGACCGCGCCTACATCATGCGCGAGGGACAAATTCTTGCTTTTGGCGCTGCTGACGAACTCTACAGCAATTCCCTCGTGCGGCAATATTATTTAGGGGATAATTTTCAAGTCTAAATTTGCAATTATTAATTATTTAGTTAATAATTTCAAAGGCGATTTTTATATTTAATTTAAATTTAATTTAATTTATTTGATTCTGCTTTCTTACCCATTAAAAACTAAATTTTGATACTAAATACAGCCGTTTGCAACTAAGTGAGGTAAAGAACTTAGACTTCAACACCAAATCTAAAGACTATTTTTTTTACTTCTGCCCCCTGCCTTCTACCTCCTCCAGGGTTGCCAATATTTAATTTTTCAAGTTGCTTATGATATCAAAGAAGTTCACGCCTTTCTACAATCTCCGTTCGCTGCTGCCTTTTACGATCATGGATCGTTACCTTGCCAGCGAATTGATAGCGCCCTTTTTCTTTGGTGTCGGAGCTTTTTCATCAATTGGTGTCACCATTGATGCTGTATTTGATCTCATCAGAAAAATCGTAGAATCTGGGCTATCTATAGATATTGCAATTCAGGTTTTTTTGTTAAAGTTTCCCAACTTTATTGTTTTGGCCTTCCCCATGTCTACGCTGCTGGCTACTTTGATGACCTACAGTCGTCTTTCTAGCGAGAGCGAACTAATTGCCCTGCGTGGTTGTGGGGTCAGTGTCTATCGCATAGTGCTAACTGCTGTGATGTTAAGTCTTGTGGTTACAGGATTGACATTTGTGTTTAACGAACAAATTGCACCAGCAGCAAATTACCAAGCGGCGATGACTCTGGATAAAGCCCTGAAATCAGACAAGCCAACTGTAAAACAGCAAAATATTTTCTATCCTGAATACCAAGATGTTTTCGAGCCGGATGGTTCTAAAAATAGAATATTGTCGCGCTTGTTTTACGCTGACCAATTTGATGGTAAGCGGATGAAAGGTTTGACGATTATAGACCGCTCAACCAAAAATCTGAATCAAATTGTGGTATCTGAATCAGCCCAGTGGAATGCTTCTCAAAATGTCTGGGATTTTTACAACGGTACTATCTATTTTGTTGCAGCCGATCGCTCATATCGCAACATTATCAGATTTGAACACCAACAACTGCAACTACCGCGCACGCCATTAAGTCTGGCAGAAAAAAGCCGGGACTACGGTGAGATGAATATTGCTGAAGCCCTAGATCAACTACAAGTAGAATATCTAGGTGGCGATCGCCAAAAAATTCGTAAACTCGAAGTGCGGATTCAACAAAAAATTTCCTTACCCTTTGTATGTGTAGTTTTTGGCTTAGTCGGTGCAGCGATGGGAAGCATCCCCCAGCGCACTGGAAGAGGTACCAGCTTTGGGATTAGCGTTGTAGTGATATTTTCGTACTACTTAATTTTCTTTATTAGTGGTGCGATCGCGCAAGCAGGTGCCCTCTCTCCCTTTATGGGGGCTTGGTTGCCCAACTTTCTTTTTTTGGGAATAGGTCTATTTTTATTGATGCGAGTTGCCAGACGGTAAATTGAAGGGGATGAGGCAATACTGCTCGGATAAGCAGGGGAGGCAGGGGAGGCAGGGGAAGGAGGGGAGGCAAAAACTCTTCCCCTGCCTCCATTTCTCCCCCTGCTCCCCCTGCTTGCCTCAACCAAGAAATTCCAAAACCTACGCAGTATTGCCTCATCTCCCGCTCATTCTGACACTTCATCAATTACGGATGATGATTTCGACATTCCGGTGCATCTGGGTTTTCTTTGCAGTATTCTTCAAAAGAGACTTTAGCTGATACCATACCTTCAGCTTTCTGATGAGCCGCTTCTGCTTGAAGTTCTTCTACCTCATCCCAGGCGGCTGCACAGGCTTTAGAATAAGCACCTTGTTCAGTGCAAATAGCGCGAGAGTGTTCAATGGCTTTTTGAATTCTTTCCTCCAATTGTAGGGCTTTTGGCGCTTCTACAAAGTCACTTTTGGTCAAAATGTCGGTAATCGAGATAATACCCAACAGCTTGCCTTGAATCACAGGTGCCCGATGAATACCAGTGTTAGCAAATAATCGCGCTACATATTCTACACCCAAATCAGGATTGACCACAATGCAGGGCTTGCTCATAATCTCGTAAACCCACACTTGCTTGGGATCTTTACCGTAGGCTATTACTTTATAGACAATATCCGTTTCTGTGACAATACCATAAGCATCATTGTCATGGCGACGATCCACAACCAGCGATCGCAATTTTTTTGCCTTCATCAGCGCCACAGCTTCAGCAACAGTCGCCGAACCGCGAATGGTAACTACGTTTTTGGTCATGATATCTTCAGCTCTCATCATTGCTGTAGTCTCCTGGTAAATAGTACAGTGCGGCGCAGCGCCCTTAAGGGCTTATGTATCGAAGCATTGCAGCACACAGTTTGCTAACTCGAAAGTCAAAAGAAAAAGTTGAACTTTTGTCCAGCTACAACATTAAACTTAGAGCAACTGTCAATTCGTGATGATATCCAATGTGACCAATGCCCAAAAACTAACCATGAATTGCCATAACTTTCTAGAAAATCTTCCCAAAGCACTCCAGGCGCTAAAAAGTAAATTTTTGACTACTACATATCTATTAGTAATGACTAATAACTGATGGAGAAGTTAGGATAAAATTACCATCCAACTTAAATTGAGATATTTCCTGTTAAGGAAAGCCAAAGAATTAAACAGTAACCTCTTCAGCTTCCATCAAGTTTTTCCGATTTCGAGTAAATTTCTATTATCAATCCTATGGCACATCGTGATTATCCTCCTGCCTACTTACGCTATCTCAAAGCCAGATTATGGAATTTAAGTCGCCCTGGTTTTTGGGGAACTGGAATTTTTTTATCTGTAGTCGGGTTATTAACCTGGCAATACTGGTCAAATCCAGATATTTTTGTCTATAAGCAAAAAAAACAAGTCTCTTCACAAACGCCTACTGATTCATCCCTGTCACCTGAAAACAGAGCCATTGCAGCCGATATTGATAACTTGCCAGTTTTATTTAATGACTTTGAGCAAGCAACTATCTCGGCAACGACAAATACCCCCAAGGAAAACACTCAGAAAAAAAAGAGCGAAGGTTTATTAGATGATGTAATTAACAAACAAAAGTCTACTACTGATACCAAACTAAATCCTGCTTTAGGTGTTAATAGCGACACCTCCCCAGCCTTTAAAAATCCCTTTGTCGTACAGGCAGAAAATTCATTGCAGATGGGGATGGTTGATGGTAATAACCAGTTTCTAGGTCTTAATACCTTAACTTCGCCCTCTGAACCAACAGGGGAGCAACAAACATCCTCTAGTAGTATGGGAATTGGACTGACCAATCAAACCAACAAGAATCAAAATTCTGTCCCTATCAACCCTCTGCAAGCAGCACTCAACCAATCGACAAATCAGAAGTTGTCTGGTTTGAATGGTACTACAACTGTACCAAATGGTTTAGGCCAAGTTTCTGACTCAGGAACAACGCTAATGCCACCTATCAACAACTCACCCAGTCAGAATTCTCTACCAAGTACTGGGTTAACTCCAGGGATGGGCTACACGTCAACTGGTAAGAACTTACCGCAAAATCCCTACAACAATTTAAATAACGGTCAGGTATTGCCTAGTACTGGGTTAAATACTGGTACAGGTTATACTTCAACGGGTGCAAGCTTACCGCAAAATCCCTACAATAATTTAAATAATGGTCAGGTAGTGCCTAATTTAGCACCAGTAACGCCGCCAGTTACCTCTACTGTACCAAGTAATATTTCACCTTACTCTAGCCAAATTCCAAATCAAGGCATTGTCACCCCCACAAATGGGAGTTATGGTTTGCAGCAGCCAACGCAACCACAGTCTAATTACGGCAATTATGTACAGCAGCAACCAACGCAACCACAGTCTAATTACGGGAATTATGTACAGCAGCAACCAACACAGTCTAATTCCTTATATCTTCGCCAGCTTCGAGACAAGTATAGAAGTCCGGGTCAAAACTAGAGGGAAGCGCAAAGTTACCAGAAAATTCGCTCCGAATTAATGAAATGTTGTACTAAGGTGATTGTGGACTATTGGGAATAATCGGAACTTCTGGTGTTTCGGGTTGTCGCTGTTGTCGTTGTAAATATTTACTCAATACATAAGCTATATCTCCACGGGTAACGGGTTTTAGTGGGGAAATGTTTCCTTGAGCATCTGTGTTGAGAAATCCCTCAGTAGCTACTGTAGCGATCGCTTTTCTAGCCCAAGTTGGGATAGACTTTTCATCTGGATGAGAAGCCAGAATCTCGTTAACAGCGTCATCAGGAAACTGAAATACACCATAAGCCTGGGCGAATATAGCCAGAGCTTCTGCCCTTGTTACTTTTTGATTAGGAAAAAATTCATTGCCCCGATAGCCTTTCATGATGTCAGTTTTTAAGACTGTCTGTATATCATTAAATGCCCAATAAGAACGAGGAACATCTGGAATAACTAAATTTTCTTTGCTAACAGCTTGTCTTTTATCTAGCCGAAATGCTCTTACCATAATCGATGCTAATTCGGCCCGATTCAGTAACCTTTCTGGATAAAATTTGCCATCAGAAAAGTTTGTCATCCATTTAGCAGCAATTACCTGTTGAATAGAATCAGACGAGATTCCAGAAGTCGTTTCTGGTACTTGAGCAATTGCTGTTAAATTTTGTAGTAGTGCCACTAAAGATAAAGTAATTGAAAGCTGACGTATTACCATAACCACTTTTAGCTGCTAACGTGAATTTTAGGGCAGGGAGCAGGGGGAGGTGAGGGAGACAAGGGGGACAAGGGGGAATTTTAACAAGTTTCTTTCCCAATTCCCAATGCCCAATTCCCAATTCTTTAAAAGAAATCAGCCATCCAAGGTGAAGCACCTGCAAATATTTGCGTAGCGATTAAGATAGCTGTTTCTGTACCATTAAGTTTTCCTGCTTGTTGCAAATGATAGGGTGTGAACAAGCTTGTATACAATGGTGACAATTCGCGGATATCTAGCTGTAGCTCACCTTTTCCGCCTCTTGTGACTTCACCACGTCCGTTGGCAACAGAAAGAATAAATTTACCATTATTTCCAGTTAGCAAATTATCTTGAATTTCTAGGTGCAGTTGGGCTTGGATTCCCGGTGGATAACCACGTAATTCCAGTGCCTTGACTACCTCTATTATCCGCAGCAGCCAACGATTCGTAGTTTTAATCTTGGCAGTTTGCTCTGGTAGCAGCAATGTCAAGGAATCAATTGCAGAACTCTTCCATCGTACGTGCTGAATTTGGGAGCGATGATTTGCTAGAAAAGACCAGAAAGTTTGTGCAGCAGCAACTGTACTCAGTACCCAATCTTTCACGACGAGGACTATACCATTTTCTGTTCGCTCTTGAGTAAAAATTATGTAGCCTTGGGGTTGGTCTTTAGTACCAATCAAATAGGTATAGACTATTTCTTTCTCATTTGCTTGAATTATTCGCTCCCAGATTGCTGGATGTCGGTCTAAATAGCCATGCGTTTGTCTCGCTTGCTGCTGATATAGCTCATGAAAGACTTCATTATTGACGCTTGCTACTAGTTCTAAAGGTAAGGGTTGCTCCCGTACTTGGATATTTTGGGTAGCAACTTCCCAAATACACCAGCTACCCCCTTGCTCATAACCTACTTTTCGATACAAAGTTTGAATCTCTGGATAAAGAGCGGAGATTGCTATACCTCTATTGTAAAGTTCTTTGAGGGTGTGCTGCATAAGAGCGATCGCAGCCCCCGAACCGCGATATTCTGGAGCAATACCCACTACGGCAATTCCTGTCATTGGTACACGTTGACCACCCCACCACTGACCCATGTCGAGAGTTGCTAATCCACCAATTACTTGCTCTAATCTCCGAATAATGCGGAAATTTTCTTTGCCAATCAGGTTGATGTAAGCTTCCTCGCCACCAAGGGCGCTGATGAAACACTGTTCAAGGATATGTTCTAGCTGCTGAATATCCTGTGGATGGGCGAGAGTGCTGTATTCAAATTGAGCCGTCATCTTGATTTACTTTATAAATATAAGGGTTAGTGGAATTAAATTTTGGCTTTAGAGGTTGTTTGAAAAGTAGTGAAGTGTGATTTTAGGCACTACGTTGATCCCCCCTAACCCCCCTTAAAAAGGGGGGAACCGGAATCAAAGTCCCCCTTTTTAAGGGGGATTTAGGGGGATCTACAAGGGTTAGGCGTATAAAAAAACTTTTCAAACAACCTCTTAGAAGCTGGCTAATATTTAAATTTCAATTATAATTCCAAATACTTATTTATAACTCAATCAAATACTCATGAATGTTGTAATCAATTTATTGCTTTTTTTGCTGCCAATTCTGAGCAGCTTTTGGATTGCCCAAACTTTCAACCCTTTATCTTCTTATCAGCCTCTCCAGACTATAGACGGGGCGGCTTTATATAAAAAAGAGTTAGCGAATGGGAATGAAGCCTATTTACAAGTTATTAATCTCGGCAAAATGCATATAGACCAAATTATCTCAGAAGTAGATAACATGGGTGTAAGGGAGGGTAAATATTATAAAGGAGAAGGTGAATATTACAGCCCTTTTTTCCAAAGAAAGTTGTTTTCTGAAGTTGCAGATGAATATAATAAATTTTACGAAAATAACGTTTTTTCGATAATTAATTGTTCTTTTTTTGAACAATACCAATCTAGTACTCAATTATCCTTTCCTATTAAACTAAATGGTGTAGTTATCAGTGGTGGCACTAGCCCTTATGGGCCAATCAAGCAACCAAAAGATAAATACTATAGTAATATTCACCTCAAAGCCCTAGTCTGGGATAATAAGCAAGCATACATTACCGATTACGACCAGGTTAGCGGTGCGCCCCTCAACCAAAATGCAGTGAAGAATGCGATCGTCACTTACCGATACGGCGATCATCCAGCAAAAGTATTAGCTCAAAACCAAGCAAATAAGTATCAAGTCATCGGGACTCTAGACAAAGATGGTGTTAAAGGTGACGAGTTATTATTGATTATGACGGTGAAAAAAGCAACTCTGGATGAGGCAGCAGATTTATTACGTAAATTAGGAGTTAAAGGCGACATCATTACTGTTGACGGCGGCAGATCGACTTATTTGTTCAATTCCCAGAACGGAAATATTATTGTTCCCCAACTGTCTAATCCGCAAGAAAATCCTACCTTCCGAAACCTCCCTCATTATCTGGGATTCCGTAAGAAAACAAAAAATCAGGTTGCGCCACAAATCTCCATCGATCAACCAGTGAAGAAAGTGCTTCCCAAGAAGGATCAGCCATATTTAATATTATGGCGGGATAATTTTGATGGCGATGTCTCGATTAAGCTGTACGATAGAGACAAACTTATCCAAAATATTTCTTCCCGTACCGCTAGCGATGGTGTTTATGAGTGGATACCACGTATTTCTGTAAAAGAAGGCTATTATATTCGTATTTCTAGCTGGAAAGACCGGAATATTTTCGGGGAGTTGCAATTGTAATTAAAATCAGGGTTGTTTTTAGCGGTGCGGAATGGGAAATTGCAATGGATAACTGGCTAAACGCAAACCTCTTAACAAGTTTGGCGGTATGGCAGCGATCGCAATTGTTATCGTTTCTCACAGTAAACAACTAGCTTTAGGTGTGCGGGAACTCGCCGCGCAAATGGTTCAAGGCCAAGTTTCTATCGCTGTTGCAGCAGGAATTGATGATCCTGAAAATCCATTGGGTACAGATCCGATTCAGGTTTATGAAGCGATCGCTTCTGTTTTCTCTGATGATGGTGTTCTGGTATTAATGGATTTGGGTAGTGCTTTGCTAAGTGCAGAAATGGCTATAGAGTTTTTGCCAGAAGCACAGCAGCAAAAAGTGTATTTGTGTGAAGCACCTCTAGTAGAAGGTGCGATCGCTGCTGTTGTTGCGGCGGCGGCTGGTAGAAATATTCACCAAGTCATGGCGGAAGCACGCGGCGCACTCCTTGCCAAAGCAACTCAATTGGGTGTAAGTCCGTTGTCAGTTGTCAGTGACAACATCGAAGCCAGAAATCCCGAATTTCCCATCAAAGAAATTCGGCTAATTGTCAGCAATCGCTTAGGATTACACGCCCGTCCCGCAGCCCAGTTTGTGGGAACCGCCACCCGATTTCAATGCCAAATTCTGGTGCAGAATTTAACAAGGAATACGGGGCTAGTTCGGGGTGACAGTATTAACCAAGTTACCACTTTAGGGTTGCGCCAAGGACACGAATTACTGATTACTGCCACCGGTTCTGATGCAGATGAAGCGCTGGCAGCATTACAGGCATTATTCGCCAATAATTTTGGTGAGGCAGCCCGTTCCAACAAAGAGGAGCCGGCGCGGTCATGGGGGTTTCCCCCAGAAGCGACTGGCGTTGGACTGCCGTTCGCCCTTGGCGTGCCGGAGGCATACCCGGAGGGTGAAGATAATGTTGCCTTGAATTCGCCACCAGCATTTCACCAGGAAGTTACCCCAACAACTCACGGCGAACTTTCAGGGATTGCTGCTTCTGGGGGAATTGCGATCGCACCTGTTGTTCATTATCAACCCACTCACATTACAATTACGGAATATCACGTAGACGATCCTGAATTAGAGTGGCAACGAGTACAGGCGGCAATTCACACTGCCAAACAAGAAATTCAAGCAGTTTTTTCCCAAGCATCTCTGCAAATTGGTGATGCTGAAGCTGCTATATTTGATGCCCAATTACTGTTTTTAGAAGATCCAGTATTATTGGAAGCGGCTCATCAGCGTATTTCAGACCACCATATAAATGCTGAGGCAGCTTGGCAAGCCGTAGTAGATGAAGTGGCGACTTCTTACCGAACACTTGAGGATTCTTATCTACAAGAGCGAGTTGACGACGTTGTAGATGTCGGGCAAAGGGTATTACGATTACTAGCTGGGAATGCCCCTGCTAACTTGCATTTTGATGAACCGGCGATTTTAGTAGCGACTGATTTAACTCCCTCGGATACTGCGGGATTAGATCCGACAATGGTGTTGGGTATTTGTACAACTTCTGGTAGCGCTACTTCTCACAGTGCAATTATCGCCCGGACATTGGGTATTCCCGCAGTTTTGGGAGTAGATGCCCAAGTGTTGCACTTGGCAGATGGTACACTGATGGCTCTTGATGGTGAAAGTGGTAGAGCTTGGATAGAACCAGAATCACATATCCTGGATTTACTGGCAGCAAAGCGAGAAGCTTGGCAAACTGCCCAACAGGAAGCACGAGCTACAGCACACCAGCCAGCAATTACTCGTGATGGTCGGCAAGTTAGCATTTTCGCAAACATTGGTAGTATAAATGATGTGCAAGTTGCTGTAGCTAGCGGTGCAGAAGGGGTAGGACTACTCCGCACAGAGTTTCTTTATTTAGATAGGACAAGCGCTCCCACAGAAGAAGAACAACTTGAAGTTTATCAGGCGATCGCCCAAGTTTTAGATAATCGTCCCCTAATTATTCGTACTTTAGATGTCGGTGGTGATAAGCCACTTCCTTATCTGAGAGTAGGGTTTCCAGAAGCTAATCCTTTCTTAGGTTGGCGGGGAATTCGTTTTTGTTTAGATCATCCAGAACTCTTCAAAACTCAGTTACGGGCAATTTTAAGAGCCAGTGTCGGACACCAAATTAAGATCATGTTGCCGATGATTGCCACTGTAACTGAGGTACGTGCAGCTAAGGTAATTTTGGGTGAAGTGCAAACTGAATTAAATCAAGCTGGTATTCCCTTTGATGCCGCGATGAAAGTGGGAATTATGGTGGAGGTTCCGTCAGCAGTTGCGATCGCCGATCAGTTAGCGGCTGAAGTAGACTTCTTTAGTATAGGTACTAACGACCTGAGTCAATACGTCATGGCTAGCGATCGCACTAATCCGCGTGTGGCAAACTTAGTTGATGCCCTACATCCAGCCGTGTTGCGAATGGTGCAGCAAACTATCCAAGCTGCTCATGCTGCCGGGATTTCGGTAGGATTATGTGGAGAATTGGCAGCAGATACACTAGCAACACCAATTTTATTAGGTTTAGGGCTAGATGAATTGAGCGTGAATCCTCAAAGTATACCTGGAGTCAAGCAAGCGATCGCTCGGTTGAGTATAGTTGAGAGTGAAGCGATCGTGACATCAGCATTACAACAAGATTCTGCACTTCATGTCAGAGAACTAATTTCAACTTCAGTTATTCCCCCGACAAATTAGTTAAAATCTGATTCCCAGTTGCCCGTTAAACCCACGAATAGAATTGTAACCAGCACCAACAAAAACGTTATCAGTAGCACCGACCTGAACGCCACCTGAAACTGCAACACCTTTATCCTCAGAATAAAGCCCAACTCCTACATAAGGTGAAATGACAGGTAAACTGATAAATTTCAAAACATCTACTCCTGTAGCACCATCAGGGCCAGTTCCGACCTCAACCCCAAAATTTAAAGCCCTAGCGCCTACAGCATAGGTTATATCACCATCTTTTCCGCCGACTGAAACCCAAGGTTGTGGTATCAGTTGAGCCGATGCTTGACTTGGGGCAAATAAAGCAAAGAAACCGATAGATGTAATTAATGTTTTAGCAATAATCGCTACTTTCACGTTGTTTTCCTACACTAACTGCTATATCTTAATTAGTTTTGTCAAAAACCCTTACTTTTAACTAGGGTTTGTCATGATGACTAATCGTGACGGATTGAACCTCTTATGAGTGCCCGATGAGTTCAAAAATTATTTTTGTATGTAATATAAATTACATTAATATGCCGCCGCAATTGTTAATTATCGGGTATATTTGCTGATTACTTTTAGGACTTACGCAAAATTGTCTCAAGAACCTGATTTGTCGTAGCGGTAATTCATGAATTACCACTACTTTAGAACTTTTTTGCCTAAGTCCTGACTTTATCAAAATACTGAAATGATTTCACAAAAACTGATTTGACTTACTCAAAAGTAGACACATCTCGCAGCAAACTAGGAATTTCCCCTTGAGAGAAAGGAAACTCTAGCAAAGTTTCTCTAAGACCCAAATACCCAGATTCAGCAAAAGACAAAAGCATTCGTGAAAGTGCTAACCAAACTTCTGGTTCGTATTCCCAATCACGATAACGCGAAGCTTGAGCAGCAATTGAACGTAACGCCCAGAAATAAGAGTTTCTCACCACCGAACCACCTTTCTTAAACTCTGGTAAATCTTCGTGGTTGATAAAAAGTATTTGATTGTCGATTTTGGCTCTCATCGCAATTTTAGATTTTAGATTAAAACTAAATCTTAAACATGGTGCGTCGTCTTTACCGAAAAACTCCTTTTTTCTCTGCGTTCTCTGCGCCTCTGTGGTTCAATAAATAACTTTTAAACCGCAGAGGCACAGAGAACACAGAGAGGAAAGTAGACACCTAAAAATTGGCACTTAAACCCAAACGAAAAGTGAATCCAGGGCTATAAATGCGATTAACTTGCTCATATTGCTCACCGAGTAAATTTTCTAAGTAAACTGTTAATCCTAAATTGCTAAGTAGTCAGACAGAATTAATTACACAATCGTCTATCCTACTACCAAAGTAAGTAAACTGTCCAATCAGATTCTCTGAAAAATTGACATCTACTTCCGCACTCCAAGTCGAGCCAGTTTCTGGACTTAAATCCCGTGTACCTCAATCTTTCCTACTTAAGGAATAGATATTAATATTACCAATGATAGAATAATAAATATTATGTATTACGTTATATTTTACTGTTAGTGCTTTTAGATGAATTATTAGTAACTCTAAATTTTAACTAATTATTCAAAGTCATCAGCCTTGATTAATTCCCAAAAAAGTAATTATTTAAAATCAAGTTATGTATGTAGCAATCTGGCCAGGAAATGTATATCCTTTAGGTGCAACTTGGGATGGAAAAGGGACAAACTTCGCTTTATTTTCGGAAAATGCAACTGGAGTAGAGCTTTGTTTATTTGATGACGATGACAAAGAAATTCGCGTATCTTTAACAGAAAAAAACAATTTTGTTTGGCATGGGTACTTACCAGGAGTGGGCCCCGGTCAAAAGTATGGGTTTAGAGTACATGGGATGTGGGCACCAGAGGCAGGTCATAGATTTAATGCAAATAAACTATTGATTGACCCTTATGCCAAAGCTATTGATGGTGAGTTTAGTAACGATCCATCTGTCTTTGCCTATTCTCTAGATGCTGAGGAAAAAGACTTAGTTTTTTCTGAACTAGATGATGCCAAAATAATGCCCAAGTGTGTTGTAATTGATGAATCTTTTGATTGGGAAGGTGATAAACCGCTTGGTACACCTTGGCATACAACTATTATTTATGAAACCCACGTCAAAGGTTTTACTAAGCTACATCCAGCTATTCCAGAAGAGTTGCGTGGTACTTATGCAGGGTTGGCACATCCGGCAGCAATTCAACATTTACAGCAATTAGGAATTACAGCAGTTGAATTGATGCCAGTACATCACTTTCTATCCCATCCGGGACATTTAGAAGATAAAGGATTAAAAAATTACTGGGGCTACGATTCTATCAACTATTTTGCCCCCTATTCTAGTTACAGTGCTAGTGGAACTGCGGGACAACAAGTCACTGAATTTAAGCAAATGGTCAAGGCACTACATTTTGCCGGAATTGAAGTGATTTTAGATGTAGTTTATAACCACACAGGCGAAGGAAATCATTTTGGGCCAACGCTATCTTTACGAGGTATTGATAATTCTGTATATTATCGCTTGGTAAAGGATAATCCTCGCTACTATATGGATTTTACAGGCTGTGGTAACTCTCTGAATGTGCGTCATGCTCAAGTTCTGAAGTTAATTATGGATAGCCTACGCTATTGGGTAATAGAAATGCATGTAGATGGCTTCCGATTTGATTTAGCCTCGGCACTAGCACGGGAATTATATGAAGTAGATAATCTCTCAGCTTTCTTTGACATTATTCATCAAGACCCAATCTTAGCAGATGTGAAACTAATTGCTGAACCTTGGGACTTAGGAGAAGGCGGCTATCAAGTTGGGAACTTTCCCCTGCGTTGGTCTGAGTGGAATGGTAGATATCGTGATACAGTACGAGATTTTTGGCGTGGTGTAGATGATAGTTTAGGACAATTTGCTTACTGTTTTACGGGTAGCCCTGACTTATATCAAACAAACGGGCGCAACCCAAATGCAAGTATTAATTTTATAACTGCTCATGATGGTTTTACGTTAAATGATTTGGTCAGCTACAACGAAAAGCATAACCATGCAAACGGGGAAGATAATAGAGATGGTGAAAGCCATAATAGATCCTGGAATTGCGGTGCTGAAGGCGAAACCGATGATGCAGAAGTGATGCGTTTGCGCGAACGGCAACGACGAAATTTTTTAGCAACTCTAATGCTATCTCAAGGTGTACCAATGCTATTAGAGGGAGACGAAATTGGCTGTAGTCAAAAGGGAAATAATAACGTCTACTGTCAAGATAATGAGATTTCTTGGCGGCATTGGGATTTGCACAAAGCGAACGCAGATTTACTAGACTTTACGCGTGAACTAATTGATTTTCGCCATCAGCATCCAGTATTCCGCCGACGTAAATGGTTTCATGGTCGTCCCATCCACGGTTTAGGCATTAATGATATTGCTTGGTTTAATGCTGATGGTAGTGAAATGACTGAGAAGCAATGGCTAGTTAGTTATGCCAAGGTAATGGAGATTTTTTTGAATGGCCAGGGAATTGCTACTCCAGGGACTCGTGGTGAGCGGATTATTGATGAAAGTTTTCTGCTATTTTTTAACGCTCACTACGAGTTAATTGAGTTTGCTTTACCGAATGACTTTAAAGACAAGGTATGGGAGATAGTAATTGACACCAATGAACCTCGCTTTTTAGATCGGGGAAAATTAGTTTCAGGCTCTCAAAGTGTACCAGTTACAGATCGCTCTCTGATGCTTTTACGCCTTATAAGTTAGCTCGATTTTATCCAAAATTAAGAACTTGGTTCTCTTGTATCGGCAAACCCTAGCTTTTTGGAAAAAGTAAAACTACTGTACCATAAAGCTTTCAGCATCAGCTTAAGCCTTACCAAAAAATGGATAAAGTAGAGGTTAGAGGATGTTTGAAAAATCTAAGTTTGAAAAAATGTTGGTATTAAACATTCTCATCCAGGATTGTTCCTTCTATATTTGCTCCTTCCAAATTTGCTCCGCTCAAATTTGTCTGGTGCAAATCAGCCTGGGTGAGATTTGCCTGGGATAAGTCGGCTACCGTTAAATCTGCACCACTTAAATCGGCTCCATCTAAATTTGCAGCTATTAAACTTGCTTCCTGCAAATCTGCTTCACTTAAGTTAGTTTCAATCAACTTAGCAACCGTCAAATTAGCATGACTCAAATTTGCTCCATCTAAGATAGCTCCATCTAAAATAGCTCCATCTAAAATAGCTTTGCTTAAGTTGCTACCACTAAGGTCAGCATGGCTCAAATCGGCTCCATTTAAGTCTGTCTCAACCAAACTGGCGTGGGCTAAATTAGCGTGACTCAGATTAGCTCCATCTAAAATTGCTCTATCTAAAATTACGCCACTGAGACTAGCTTCCCTTAAGTTTGCCTCACTCAAGTTTACACCAGTAAAGTCTCTGACACCTGCGGCATAGTTTTTCAGGAGTTGATCTGCTTTCATATCTGTCGCTGTGCTAAGGAACGTTTAACTAATTCGTAATTCGTAATTTTTGGGTGTATGTGGCTTTGTTTCAGTATGGATCTAAGATGAGAGTCTGAAACAGTCTTTAGTTACGAATTATTTTAATTGAGGTTATCTAGATAGGCAGTGAATCCAAAGTCTGCGCTACGGAGGATTAATGTAGTGAATTTAACTAGAGCTAATGTTTAATCAGCTTTATCTAGATTAGCCATCCTCAAGTACTGGCGCTACTACCTAGAGTAGTGAGTTATTTTCATCCTTGGGAGGGATGTTGAAAGATTGAAAAATTTAAGTATTAGTTAGTGGAAAGCGATCGCTATACTCTATTGTAATGTTCGTCTGGCAGAGGTTATGGTAAAACCAATTCGTATTCTTTTGCAGATTACGATTCCTACAACTGAAGATTACTTAGCATCGATATGTAGAGAGGCGATATATCGCCTCTCTACAAGGGTTCTACATAACGTATATTTAATTTCTGGAGATGTCTAAACACTTTTATAAAAAAAGTAAAGGTTAAAAACCTCGCCCTTTGTGGGCGAATAAATCCTTGTATCTTAAGGTAAGTAGAAACCCCACCCCAAGTGTCTGGCTTAGTTTAATCCCCCTGCTTCCCCTGCTTCCCCTGCTCCCCCTGCTCCCCCTGCTCTCTTCATATATGTTGTGGGGCGATCGTCTTGCCCGCCCTGATTAATAAGCGTGCAGGATGACCACCCCACAAAATCGAGAATTTATTTGTTGAAATTCCCTGTCCTTTGCACTCAGTTAAGGCGCAAGGGCATTACCCCGAATTAAACTACCAATGGTTTTAGCGGTAATTTTCAACTGGGTGATGGGATTAGCTGGGACAACTGTCTTATACAGATAGCTATCGAATGTTAGCCGTTGGACATCGAGATCATCACACATTTCCACAAACGCCTCGCGGGTGGCGTTGGAACGATAGAATACAGTTTGCAAAATGTCCAGCACCTTGTAAGTGAGTCCGTATCTCTTATCCCAACGCTTCAGGTAAACCTTGAGGTCGCCTTCTGTAGGAATACGGCTACCACTATTAGATGTTTCTACAATGGTTTCGGCACACATCCGCCCAGATTTAGCGGCAAAATAAATCCCTTCACCAGAGGATTTGGTAACATAACCAGCAGCATCTCCCACCAAAGCGATGCGACCTACAACGCGACGGGGACGGGGATGTTCTGGAATGGGGTGCGCTTCGACTTTGATGATTTTACCGCCAGCCAGCTTTTCGGAAGCACGGGCGCGGATACCAGCTTGTAATTGTTTGATGCTGGCTTTATTGACGTGCATCGTACCAGTACCGACAGCTACGTGGTCATATTTGGGGAAAACCCAAGCGTAGAAATCGGTAGAAACGTCATCACCGACATACATTTCGGCGAGGTCGTTGTAATAGGCCATTTTGTCTTCGGGTAAGCGAATTCGCTCTTGGAAAGCGATCGCATAATTGTAATCCCCAGCGTCCATTTCTTTAGCAACGCGAGAATTAGCCCCATCCGCCCCAATGATTAAATCCACCTTCAGGGTTTTGGCAATCCCCTGAGATATCCCTTCTGTATGGTCAATGTAATGGATGGTATAGGGATCGGTATTATTTCCGGGTATATCAAGTTTATGAACAGTGGCATTAATTAAATTTGCGCCTACTTTTGCCGCGCGATCGCGCAAAAAGCCATCTAGCACTTCCCGGCGGCACATTCCTATATATTCTTCTTCATTTATCAAATTGATATCAACCTCCCGATTGGAAGGCGAAATCATTTTCATCTTCCGTACCCGGCGATCGATAATCTCTGGTGGTAAATCAAATTCACTCACCATACACAGGGGAATTGCACCCCCACAAGGCTTTGCATTGTCTAGCTTCCGCTCAAACAGGTAGGTTTCAATCCCAGAGGCTGCCAGTGTTTCTGCGGCAGATGAACCAGCAGGGCCTGACCCAATAACAGCAACCCGTAGTGTCAAAGGTCTTTCTCCCAATCTTCACATTTACCGAGAGCATACTACCACGGTCTTTCTAGTGATTTGGCGGTTTACCTTCAGGTTTCTGCACAAATGCAATATTCCTTAATGTTTCGATACGAATTAGACGTTGGGCATTGGGCATTGGGCATTAGGAATTGGGAAGAATGAAGAATATTGCCTAGTCCCTAGTAGTCTGTCAAGAAATAATTGACGAATAAATCTTCTGTAGAGACGGCGATTTATCGCGTCTCTCCAACCGTCAAAATGGGTTTGACAGACCACTAGTCCCCAGTCCCTAATCCTCAATCCCAAAATATGCAGATTTCTCTGTTCGATTCCTTTACTAGACAAATTAGTGCTGCCGCAATTACCGGATATCAAAAGCACATTTCCCCACACAAAGGTTTTGCTTGTGCCCACAGAATACTATATGGCGGCGAATCTTGCTCTGGGTACTTCAAACGGGTAATTGCTAAGGAAGGGTTAAAAGTAGCGTTTGTCAATTCTCGTGAACGATTTCAAGCTTGCAAGCAAGCTAACCAAATTTTGCATAGACGCTATGCCTCTATGCAAATGGAGAATTCAGAAGAATTCCCAGAGGAGGAAGCAGAAACGCAGCAACGACGACAGGTATCTGGTAAAGGTGGTCAAAAATCCTCATTTATCAGCAGCAACAATACTGAATGTTTTGATTGTGCCGATTTGGGCTGCAATTGTGCCGAGATAGTTAGCATGACTCCTGATTGTAGTGCCCCAGATTGCAGTTCTCTAGATTGTAGTGGTGCTGATTGTAGCTTCCTCGATTGCGGCAGTTGTGGTAGCTAAATCTTGTTCATCTATAAATAACGATATATGGTATATGTAAGGCACAGTAATCCTACCAAGGATCTGTAGATTTAGTTGCAGAGGTATAGCAGCAGTGGGCATAGTAGTTGAGAACGTCTCCAAACAATTCGGGAGTTTCAAGGCAGTTGATGAAGTTAGCCTGGAAATTAAGAGTGGTTCGCTGGTTGCATTGCTGGGGCCATCAGGATCGGGTAAATCTACACTATTACGGTTAATTTCTGGTTTAGAAATGCCAGATAGCGGCAAAATCCTGCTTACTGGTAAGGATGCTACATACCAAAGCGTGCAACAGCGCAATATTGGGTTTGTGTTTCAGCACTATGCCCTATTTAAGCATTTAACTGTCAGGCAGAATATTGCCTTTGGCTTAGAAATTCGCAAGGCACAGCCAAAGAAGATTAAGGGAAAGGTAGAACAGTTACTAGAATTAGTGCAATTGAGTGGATTAGGCGATCGCTATCCATCACAACTTTCTGGTGGTCAAAGACAACGGGTAGCATTAGCAAGGGCATTGGCAGTAGAGCCTGAAGTATTACTGCTAGATGAACCTTTTGGCGCACTTGATGCTAAAGTCCGCAAAGACTTACGGGCATGGTTACGTCGCCTCCATGATGAGGTTCATGTTACCACAGTTTTCGTCACCCACGACCAAGAGGAAGCAATGGAAGTCTCCGATGAAGTTGTGGTCATGAATAAAGGGCGTGTGGAACAGGTAGGGACACCATCGGAAATTTATGATAATCCTGCCACCGCATTTGTGATGAGCTTCATTGGCCCGGTGAATATATTACCCAGCACCTCGAAGATTTTTCAAGGTAGCAAATTTGATGCGCCACATCCGCAAGTATTTTTGCGCCCGCAAGATGTGATTTTTGAAACTAGCGCCAGCGATGCCACTACACCTGCGACAGTGAGCCGATTAGTGCATTTAGGTTGGGAAATTCAGGTGGAATTAACTTTCGATGATGGACAAGTAGTGACGGCGCATTTAACACGCGATCGCTTTAATGATTTAGAGTTAGAAGCGAAACAGCGCGTATATGTGAAGCCGAAGGATGCGAAGTCCTTCCCAGTGTCTTATTCAATTTAGACTTTTGCCAGTTTCTTAATAGTCAAAACCCCTAGTTAATCGCTGTGTAATTCAGCTATTTGCTAGGGGTTTTCAATCTTAAATGGACTACAGAGGCTATCACTTGACAACGTGATGAGAAACAGAGGTAATAATTACGAATTACGAATTATTTTGGCTCCTATGGCGATATCTTAGCGGGTTTCAAATTTCTGGCTTTGTAGAACATTTCTAAGCTGTTGCGATCGCCAACGAAACGCCAGTGCCAAGGCTCATAACTCACACCTTGAGCATTATCTTTGGGAAATGACATTTCAAAGCTGAAACGTGCTGCATTTGCTTGTAGCCACTGATAAGCCTTGGTATGGTCAAAGTTGGTTTGGAGATTAGTTGCTGGTACTGACCCATCTCCAACATCCACAGCATAACCTGTGTGATGTTCGCTATGACCAGGAGGAGCGCTGAGGGCGGCTCGTTCTGCTGGCGTTTGATTTCGTTGGGCACCGACAGCAAAAAACAACTGCTCCTGGTCTTTAACTGAGCGGAAGCCAGAAATTGGCACTAAAATTACACCTGCACTCCGCGCTGCTGCTACCATCTCCTCAAACTTTTGGGCAGCAGCTTTTTGCATTCTGATGCCCCTATTTGCGGAGATGGTTACTAGTTCTGACTGAGGCGCTTCTTTGTATGGAAAATGCCCTAACACAGTATCGCTAGAATTATTAGATGCTACTGGGGTTGGGGGAGCAGAAGTAGTTGGTAAAGGTTGAGAATTTGCGGTTTTTTTGGGTGTCGTGACGAAAAATAAAAAACCGCTAATTAAAGCTAGCAGGACAAATCCTGTTACTCCCCCAATCAAGACAATTCGGCGTTGCAACCAAATTTTTGGTGTTGCAACAGGGGTATCGCGTACAGCCACTGGAATATCATCATCAAAGTTATTCGATGAATTTTGCGGTTTTCCAGAAAACCCTGTCTTATTCAAGGGTAAACTCCTGTTTTTGTGGGATAGCCATAACAGATTTTGTACTGGACAAAAGTAGACGTAACAGGTAGCATTTTACATCTGTGGTTTTTAGGCGCAATCTTGACAAACCTTTTAGAACTATACGTCAAGCTAGGAGGATTAGTCCTGGTAGGTTTTATTCTGGGACGCAAACTACCTGTGACAGTTCCTACCCGTTTAGGACAGTTTCTTTTTTGGGTGGGAGTACCCATAAGCATAGTATCGTTTTTGCGTCAATCTAGCTTGTCAGGGCAAATTTGGATTGCCCCTGCGATCGCTTATCTAGCCATTTTACTAGGAGCATTTTTAGCTTGGTTAGGAATTAAAGGACAAGCCTATTTTAGAAATATTGTCCACCAACCACCAACTCAGGCTAGCTTGCTCCTCGCGGCAATGCTAGGTAATACAGGTTATCTTGGTTTTCCCATCACCTTAGCAATGGTAGGCAAGGAATACTTTGCTTGGGCGCTATTTTATGATTTGTTAGGTTCATTCCCAGGAACTTATGCCTTGGGTGTGTTGCTAGCGGCGCGTTTTGGCGGTGGTGTCCAAAATCATTGGCAGATTGCTAAGGCCATTTTAATTAATCCTGCCTTGTGGGGTTTCGGATTTGGCTTGCTGTTTCGACAGGTGACAATTCCCACAGTTGCAGAATTCTGCCTAGAGAAATTTGCTTGGAGTAGTGTAGCTTTATCTCTGGTGTTAATTGGAATGCGACTAGGGTTGCTCAAATCTTGGCGTAGCTTACCACAAGCAGGGATGAGCTTGGGAATAAAAATGCTTATAGTTCCCTTGATATTGGGGAGTGTTATCCCATTTTTTGGATTAACTGGGCCCATAGTCAAGATCATCGTGCTACAAATGGCTATGCCTCCAGCTTTCGCCACACTGGTAATTGCTGAGACATTCAATCTCGATCGCGATCTGGCAGTTACCGCCCTAGCTGCTGGGGCTATACTATTGCTCGTTACTCTCCCAATTTGGCTGTGGCTGTTTTGATTAACTATGCTTTCTTAGCCTTCGAGGTTGTTTGAAAAGTTTTTTTATACGCCTAACCCTTGGAGATCCCCCTAAATCCCCCTTAAAAAGGGGGACTTTGATTCTTCCCCCTTTTTAAGCTACGGTGTACACACATTAGTCATAAGAGGTTGTTTGAAAGTCTGGAAAGCTTTGTCGTAGGTGATGACAATTTAAAAACATTATCCACCCTCTACTGGATGCTGCCCATAATATGGCAAAGCCTCTGACCAATTAGGAAACTTGCCTTCTTGCCAATTGAGATTAGCTAGTTCTAAAATACTTGTTACTGTCGCTGCTAACCCAGATTGGGCGTGAATCAATTGATAATTAGTGTTCCAATTCGCTAAAGTTTCCTGCCATGCTTCTGGTGTTAACACTGTATCTGGTAAACACGCTTTTAGTTTAGAAGTATCAGGCTCAAACTGATAAATGGCAGCAAAAATTTGACCTCGTTGTGCTGGCATTTCTACTGCCAGAGTTTTGATATTTTGACTTTTACCTGCTTCTGACCAAGCTACTGCGGCTAAAGTTGAAATCGTAAATACAGGGATATCTAACTGTTGCCCTAAAGTTCGAGCCATGACAACGCCGATCCGAGTTCCGGTAAAACCGCCAGGGCCTTTTGCAACTGCGATAAAGGATAAATCTGCCCAAGTTTGTGGTTTGATAAATTCAATTAAATATTGATGCACTAAGCTAGATAAATCACGCCCTAAATTCCAAACTTGAGAGCGAGTTTCACCAGCAAAATCACTAATTGCCAAACCCAATTCGGGTGTTGTGGTGTGTAGTGCCAATGCGTATTTATTTATTGCAAGAGTTTTTATTTGTGTTGTCAAAGTTACTTAAAATATTTATTTTTATAGAGTTAAGGTGATTTATTTATTCAAGCATATAATATAGCGGTTCTCAAATAAAAAATCATTTGAACAATCGCTAAACGCCACTGATGAGCAGCTTGATTCATTATGTCCCCTCTACAAAATTCAGCACTGTTTCGGTGATACTCACATCAGTTTTAAGGTAAAATCCCTGGTATAACAGCTTTTATGAACTTCTCAAACACCGCCGTGAGTTCATCCTTAACCACGAACTTTGGCAAAAAAATGTAAAGAGGAGCAACTGGGGTACTATTCCTAATCGCCATCAATTGGTGCAAAATATTTGTGAAACGTAACTTATTTAAAAACTTTGACTCTCGACCTAGACTGATAATTGCTATCGGACTAGCTGTATTAGTTTCAGTAATCCTTCCGCGTTGGCTACACTTACCCACTCGCATACTCTGCGCTTGGAACTCCGGTATTGACTTTTTCTTAGCCGTAACGTGGTGGAAAATGGCCAAGGCTACCCCAGAAAAAATTCGCCGTTATTCTGAGAATGAATATGAAGGACATTTAGCTATATTCATGTTGGTGATCGCTGCGGCTTGTGCTAGTGTCTTAGCTATTGGGTTTTTACTAACTGATAAAAAAGGGTTGTCAATAATTCTGCTGACCCTACATGTCGTACTTGCAATTATGACTATTGTCGGTTCCTGGCTGCTGGTGCATACGATGTTTGCAGTGCAGTATGCACACAGCTATTACAAATATATTAATCATAGTAATAGTGAAGAAATCGTCAGAGGTTTAGATTTTCCTAATAATGACTGTCCAGACTATTGGGAATTTTTATATTATTCTTTTGTAGTTGGCATGACTAGTCAAGTTTCAGATGTGGAGACGACATCACGCGATATGAGACGCTTGACTCTGTTACATAGTGTATTATCCTTCTTTTTTAATACTACTATTTTAGCTATGAGTATTAATATCATTGCATCGCTGATTTAAGTATTGCTTGACTCAGAGACGCGAAAATCCGTGTCTATACACGCTTAAAATTGCCAATGCGATCGCTAGTAAACTGTTGCACAAATAGTCTTGATCGCCCTTATTTAGCCATTACTGCCAAATTCACCACACATTCAGGAAATTGGCGCTTTAATGCTGGAAAAACTGGACAAGGCGCTTGTTCTTGTAAATTATCTGGTTTACTCCAAGTAAAGGGGGCTTTCTGGGCTGCTGACATCCACACCAAACGCTTTGCTCGTGTCATTGCAACGTAGAGTAAACGGTACTCCTCAGATATTTTCAAGTGCTTTGCTTGTTCCCATGCTTGTGTCACATCTGGGATAGTAGATTCTCCGTGGAGAGCAGCGCGAATTTGGGCGCGGGCTACTTCTGATAAGGTAAAATCACCTAAGAACTGGCTTTGGGGAGGAACCCAAAATCTACCGGGAATCAAGTTTTCGTGGAGAAACGGAAGAAATACATAGTCCCAATCCAGCCCTTTGGCTTTGTGCATGGTAATAATGGTCAGTTGACCGCGACGGGTGTAACGTTCTTCCGAATCTTCAGTTTCCACTGGTTCAAACCGTTCGGAACTAACGATTTCACTTAAAGCTGACAGCATTCCCACCATTGAACTATTGCCAGCTATCTGCTGGTTTACCCGTTCTGCAAGTTTGTCAGCAGTTGCCAATTCTGCCTGGTCGTAATTTAAGGTCAAAGCGAGAAAAGAAATTAGCTGATAGAGGGGCAATTCCAAGCGGGCACGAAGTAAATTGCGACACAAGCGCGCAGCTTTTTGGACTGTTTCTGCCTGGGTTGTTGCTAGAGGGCCAGGATACAAAAATTCTTCTGGGAGACTAGCAAGGGCGTTGAGGTCTTGGGTAGGAATTAACTGGCGCTGTACTAATGCTTCTAATGCGGCTTTGAGGTAATCAGGGGAGTGGGGGCGATCGCAAAATTGCAGCAATGCTAAAATCTCTTGGGGAACATGGGAACGGCGATCGCGTTCTCCCACATCGTAAAGTGTAATATTATGCTCTTTGCACAGAGGTGCTAGAGCCTCTGCTAACCATCTTCCTTGACGATTTTCTCGCACTAAAATCGCTGCACTATTTTGTGTTGGATCTTCACCAAATAACTCGATGACTCTTTGAGATAACAATTCGACGGTGTGATGAATATCACGCGGGGTATAAAGTTCTAATCCCCGTCCAATTGGTGCTGGGTTGGCGTTCTTTTGTGGGTCGCCAGTTTCAACAGGGCGAATTGTCTGGAAGCGAAATGGTACTTGTCGATTCTCAGGAATTTCTTGTCCGTTATTGCTTTTTGCTAAGGATTGATTATTGATCCATTTCAGGGCAAAGTTAGCCGCTTCAATGATAATTCTAGTACTGCGACCAGCTTGATCCATCGTTGCCAATCGTTGGATGCGATCGCACTCTTCGCAAAATTGCCGAAAATAAATCGGATCGGCTGGGGTGAAGGTAGAGTTAATCGCTTGATTTGGATCGCCAACTCGGACTAAGTTGAGTGCTGAGTTAGGAGAGACGCGATTAATCGTGTCTGTACAAGAATTATCTCCCTTATCTCCCCCATCACTCGCCAAAATTTCCAACAGCTGCGTCTGTAGGGGCTAGAATCTTGGGCTTCGTCTTCAAAGACGGCGAAAACTTGATTTTGCTCAATGCGACGGGCGCTGTCGTTTTCTAAAACGCGCAGTGCGGCTAAAATCATATCGTCGTAATCGATAAAGTCACGCGATCGCATTAAGTTTTGATATTGCTCATACAATCCCGCCGCTACGCTCAAAATTGTATATTCGTCTGTGGTTTGTCTACTCCACTCCCGTAATTTTTCTGGCGATATCCCAGAACTTTTTGCTTCATGAATGACTGTATTAGCCAATTCCGGCAATACTTCTGTTCGTAACACCGATTGGCGACGCAACCTTTCTGTCTCTTCTCCGTCAAATTGATGACCTTCTAATAACCGTAAATATATTCCGGGATTATTCACAATCCATTGTTCTACGGCTGTTCTGATAAAGCGATGACTTTGGGTTGGTGTAATTAATGTGACGTTTTCTAACTGCAAACCCGATAAATCAGAATGACGGCTGGCAATGTTCAACGCTAAACCATGTAGGGTATAGACGAAAAATCCTGTCTGAGGCAAAGATAAATCATCTCGTAAAAATTTGCGGATCTTCGCTTTAATGTTGGCAGCAGCAGAACGAGTAAAGGTGACAACTACCAGATGACGACGCGAGGATGGGCGCGACTGGGCATAGCGTTCATATTGACGGGCGATCGCGATCGCTGTTGCCGCAGCCATCCCAGTAGATTTGCCTGCGCCAGGAACGGCAGAAATAGCCAAAGGGCCAGATTGCCAGTCAGCCATTTGTTGTTGTCCAGGGCGGAGACTGTTGCGAATTGCGAGAATTTTCTCCCCTAGAGAAGGAACAGGCGATCGTTCAGACAATTCTGAGTGCAGGGATTCTTGAGCCACAGGAGCAATAAATTTAGAGTCTGACATATCAAATTTTATATTTTAAATAAATATTGAATGTAAGTAAGTGGGTGTGAAAATTTATAACTATGTCATTGCGAACGGAGCGTCAAGTCGCTTCGCTCCAATTAAAAATTAAAAATTATTAATTAAAAATTGCAATCAGTGGGGGCTTGAACCACCACAAGTCGCTTCGCTCCAATTAAAAATTAAAAATTATTAATTAAAAATTGAGGGGATTCTCTGAAATTTTTAATTTTTAATTTTGCATTTTTAATTCCCGAAGGGTGGGGGCTTGTACCCAAAATTAATTAATTAAAAATTATTATTCTTCTTAATTTTTAACTTTTAATTTTTAATTAAAAAAAGGTCAACTTAAGCTAGGAATAGTTCTCTGGCTTTTAGCTAAAGTCTACTTCAGTAGATTAGAGATTTTTTAGGTATTTAGTCATCTTCAGATGACTTTTGCTAAAAGCGGGTGAACTTCAGTTCCTTGCTGGACATCACCTTTGTGTTAAGTTGGCAAAATCTAAAATTGAATTTATTCGTCAATTTGCCATGAATCCTTAGTCAATTCTTCATCCAGAATTTTCTTAGGACGCACAATGATAATAATTTGTCCTAGTAGGGGAATTTCTGGCTCAGTTTCAAACCACTGAAACTCTAATTCACCACCATTTTCAACGACAAAATAGCTGGAGGCATCCCATTCTCGTTTGGCACGATCTACTACAACTACAACAAGCCCGATTTGGCTTTGGGTTTGGATGGGAAAGCGATCGCTATTCGCTAAAATCACTACTGGATCTTCTGCCGCCAATAATACTTGCCAACCTGGTAAGGGAACCCAAGCTTGCTTTCCAGAAAACTTAACCAGTCGAAATGGTTCAATTTCGGTCAAAATTGGCACAGCTTGCAAATCTTGCCGTGACAATGGTAACTCGCCTACCACAGGCAAAATCCGGGGTAATTGTTCTTCAAATTCCAGACGGTAAAACGGTAAAATTGGTGCTGGACGCTGGGGAACGGTAGTAAAATCAGTCAGTAGCTGTTCTATTTGTTTCCTGGCTGCTGGCGTGTGAGCAAAACGCAAACCTTTAGCTATTAGGCGCGATCGCTGTTGTAAATCTGTATTTTGACGTGCTAGTTTCCAAACTTGGTGAGCAACAGCATCCCCCGGATGGGCAGAAAAGCCTTCTGGTAAAGTCCGGTAATAGGAGAACTCTTTAATGGCTTTTGCGACTTCCTTCACCTCATCAGCGTCGATTTTGTGGAAAAAGATCAGTTCGGCGGCGGCGGCGCGTTCTTCTTGAGTAAGCAAACGCAGTTCATATAAAACATCACTGCCGCGTGTGGCATAATGCGATCGCGTTTCTGCCGATACTCCAGAGTTTTCCAAAGAATTGTAAACTTGAGAACCAACAACCACTTGATTTTGTTGAATCGGCTCAAATCCAGTCGCCTCAAAAATTTCTTGGGGATTGTAACCGATTTTTAGCAACGAGGCGATCGCCGTTCCCCATTCCACCCAGTTGCCTTGTTTTTGCCTCAGCCTTCGTAGTAATTCTTGTGCTAGATCGTTGGTAGCATTTTCTTCGGGATTCTGAGCGTTGGGTGGTAGATCAGTCATAATCGGAGTGCGAGCTTCAACTTGAGAGGTTCATTAACACCTCATGAGCAAGTCTTATTCTAATCTATGAACTACCCAGACTTGCTGTCTTAATTTCAGAAAGAGACAGGAGGTTGTAATTTTTAAATCTATCCTACGAGTGATGCGACACATATCTGTGGGCTTCTACCGCGCCTTAAAGCGTTTCCCAATCACATAAAATATACCCCACCCGCGCTGTCGCGCACCCTCCCCTTACTAAGGCTACGGTGTACACACAAGTCTTTGAGAGTGGACTCATAGGCTTTTGATCCCCCCAACCCCCCGATAAATTGGGGGGCAAAAGTCTCTTAAAGTCCCCCAATTTATCGGAGGATTTAGGGGGATCTCCAACGATTTTGGGTTTCTACAGAGATGTGTGTACACCATAGCTTACTAAGGGGAGGATTGGGGAGGGCTAAAAAAGGTTTGTGAACCTACATTAATCGATGATGAAAACCGCCATAGTTAAGCTGATTTAGTTGGTTCTTGTGGTGCAATTTTTTCTAATTCAGATATTTTAGTAGGCAAATTTTCTCTGTATAGCTTACTATTGGCGTTCTAAAATATGCGAAGTAACTCAGTATAAACCCTTGGCGATTTTCAGCTATTCTCAACTAGGCTTGGTATGGAATATAACAAGATAGTGAATATTTAAAGGAAATATCTTATGGATAACCCCAGTGTCGAAATTGATAAAGTCCAATATCAAGTAATGACTCTCGAACGACCAAAAAAGCTGAAAATCCTGGTAGTTGACGATGAGCCAGATAATCTCGATCTGCTTTATCGCACCTTTCGACGCGACTTTAATGTTCTGAAAGCTGATAGTGGGGTGAACGCCTTACAAGTTTTGGCCGCAGAAGGGGAGGTAGCTGTGATTATCTCCGATCAACGAATGCCAGAAATGAAAGGAACGGAGTTTCTCAGCAAAACTGTACCTCAGTTTCCCGATACAGTAAGAATAATTCTCACCGGATTTACTGATATTGAAGATTTGGTAGAGGCGATTAATGCGGGGCAAGTCTACAAATATATCACCAAGCCTTGGGATCCTGGGGAACTGAAGGCGGTGGTGCAAAGAGCAGCAGAAACCTATGACTTGCTCAAGCAACGTACAGAAGAATTACGCCGGGCTCATGCTCAAATGGCGCTGCTGAGTGTTTTGGTACAAGTAACTCAAGCCGCTTCTAGCTTAGAAGAAACTCTCGCTCCCATTGCGAGGGCTGTGAGTGAAACTTTTGGGGCAGAAGGCTGTATCCTGCAACTTACAGATGGAAATAATCTGGTTGCGACTCAAGGAACTTACAGCGATACAGGTACAATAGAAAATTGGCTATCTCTTGATCCACTGACAAAGGAAGCGATCGCCACCAGGCAAATGCAAGTTTCCTTAAATGTACCTAAAGACACTAAATTAGTTGATGCTATTCACTACCAAAATACAGGCGTACAAGCACATCTGGTTATTCCAATTAGCTACCGGAATCAACTCTTAGGTGTATTATCACTACAGTGGAAACAACCATGTACTTTGAGAGAAGATGAATTAATGCTAATTAATTTATCAGCGGAACTGGTAGCGATCGCTCTAACTAGCAGTAAGTGCCATCAAGTTATTGTCTAGTTGTCATTAGTCATTAGTCATTTGTCAAGAACCAATGACTAATGCCCCATGCCCAATGCCCCATGCCCATACCCCATGACTAACGAAATTCAGTCTATTTTTAACCGAATTGCTCCAGTCTATGACCAATTAAACGATTGGTTGAGTCTGGGACAGCATCGGATTTGGAAGGAAATGGCGGTGAAATGGAGTGCAGCTAAATCGGGTGATACTGCCTTAGATTTATGCTGCGGGAGTGGTGATTTAGCCTTACGTTTAGCACGGCATGTAGGAGCAACAGGACAGGTGTATGGAGTGGATTTTTCTGCCAACTTACTAGAAACTGCTTCATTACGTTCCCAAAGACAGTACCCCCAACCGGCGATCGCTTGGGTAGAAGCTGATGTGCTAAATTTACCCTTTGACGATAACCAATTTGATGCCGCAACAATGGGCTATGGTTTAAGAAATGTTAAAGATATTCCCCGCAGTCTCCAAGAGTTATATCGTGTTTTGAAACCAGGTGCTAAAGCTGCAATTTTAGACTTTCATCGACCGAGTAATCCTCAGCTACGTGCCTTTCAGCAGTTATATCTGGATAGTTTCGTAGTGCCAGTTGCCAATTATTTAGGGTTAAAGGAAGAATATGCTTACATCAGTCCTAGTTTAGACCGTTTTCCCATAGGCAAAAAACAAATAGAGTTAGCGCGTCAAGTTGGTTTTGCCCTTGCCACACACTACCCCATTGCAAACGGTATGATGGGAGTGCTGGTAGTCAGCAAATTTTAGATTTTAGATTTGGGATTTTGGATTG
Source organism: Nostoc sp. KVJ3 (assembly GCF_026127265.1). GTDB lineage: Bacteria > Cyanobacteriota > Cyanobacteriia > Cyanobacteriales > Nostocaceae > Nostoc. The sequence continues at coordinate 610,934 of NZ_WWFG01000001.1, read as the reverse complement.
GGGGCTGCGGAATAGGTAATGGCTAATGGAAAATTGTTAGTAGTTAGTAGAAAAATCACTCATAACTAATAACCGCCAATTACCAATCCCCAATCCCTAATTTCTAATCTAGAATTCAAAATCCGTCTTGGTGCAGTCGCCTCCGGTGGGAAACCCTTCCGCAGCGTTGCACCGCAAAATCCAAAATCCAAAATCCTGTGGACTGGTCTCATCTTTGGCTTTATGTGTCTCCCCCGCTACTGGGTGGAATTATTGGCTATTTCACAAATGATATAGCCATAAAAATGTTGTTCCGTCCTTACCGAGCAATTTACATTGCTGGACGAAAAGTACCCTTCACCCCTGGATTGATTCCCCGCAACCAGGAACGTCTGGCTAAGAACATTTCTAATACAATCATGGGGTCACTATTGACACCAGAAGAATTGCAAAATTTGGCGCGGCGTTTGTTGCAAACAGAACGCGTGCAAGCAGCAATTCTCTGGTTGTTGCGGCTGGCAATTGAACAAATCAAAACAGATAAAAATGAAAAAAGCGCCAAAATTGTGGCGGGAATTTTGCGGGATTTGCTAGGGGAATCCTTACCACGATTGCTCAAGGTTTTAGCGCGACGTGAAGACTTTTTGGAAGCACAGATCAATCAAATTTTTGACCAGATATTACTGGAATTTCAACTGAGTGAAGAACAAGCTACGCGGCTTGCTGATTGGTTATTAGAAGTAGCTTTACCACCGGATCTGCTGCGCCAAGCGATAGTTGATTTTTTGACCGATCGCACGATTCAAATTATTGATGAAGGCTTCCGCGAAAAAACCAGTGGTACTTATTGGGTAGTAGCAAATTTGTTTGGCTTACGTAATACTCTCACACGGCTACGAACTTTTTGCTTAGATGAAAAAGAAGCTACTAATACTCGCTTGCAGGAATTGACTCAAGATTTGCAAATACGCGATCGCATCAGAAAATTACTGCAAAATTTATCATTACAAAATTTGCCAATGGGTACGGTGCGCCAACTGCGAAAGACTACCCGCGAAAGTGTCCGCCATTATTTGCAAAACAGTGGTAGCGATTTTTTACAAGGATTAACTGATTCTGTTGATTGGGAAAATATTGCTGTAGTGCTGCTGAACCGTCTTAGTACTTCACCTGTTGTCATTACTTCTTTAGAAGTGATGAGTCAAGAGTTGGCTATAATTTTAGACAAGTATTTGGAAAAAGATTTAGAAGTAATTGTGGCACAGGCTATTCCGATTTTGTCAATAGATGAAGTGATAGTTGATCGAGTGAAATCAACCTCTCCGGCTGATTTGGAAGCTGCAATTGAGGGAATTGTCAAAAATGAATTGCAAGCGATTGTGACTTTAGGTGGTGTTTTAGGTTTTGTGATCGGCTTATTGCAGACAGTGTTTTTAATATTAAGTCAATATTAATTTTTGGTTTTATCGATAAAATTTTTATAAAAATATAGTGACAAATCAGCCATGTTGTGAAGCAAGGTAAAATGAGCGATCGCCTTTTGACAATACGTGTGAGTAAGCATATTATCAAACATCTAAAAGATCCTATCATTCAACGATTTGAAGCTTAGTTGCGATCGCTAAAAAGCCATTTTTATTTAGGCACACAAAAATTGTAATTTAGAAAGAGCGATCGCTTAACTCAAAATCTGTGCTAAATCCAGTATAAATCCAGGCAATACATCCTCTCCTGATAAGCTAGTAGGCGATCGCAAAATTTCAACATCCTGTCCTGGGCGGTAAATTTCCACCTGTTGGTTCTGCGGATCGATCAGCCAGCCTAAACGCACACCATTCTCAATGTACTCCTGCATTTTTTGTTGCACAGTTTTTAAGCTGTCTGAAGCAGAGCGTAATTCTACCGCAAAATCGGGAGCAAGCGGTAGGAATTTAGCAGGGTCGGGCTTTAGGGCTTCTAATCGCTCCCGGCTCACCCAAGACGCATCGGGAGAACGGTTTGCACCATTAGGAAGCTTGAAACCCGTTGAGGAGTCAAAAGCCAAACCTGTGCCATCAGCGTCAGTCCAATTACCTAAGCGCTGTGTCAGTCTACTATTGCGATTTCCGCTTTCCCATCCAGTTGGTGGCATGATAATTAATTCTCCCTCTGCTGTGCGCTCAAGTCGCAAATCTCGATTATTCTGACACAGTTGGAAGAACTGCTCATCTGTTAGTTCAATGGTGGGGCTGAGGTTCAGAATTAGGGCAGTCATAGTTGCCTCTCAATCTTGCTAATTGTAGCCTAGCACTTGGTTAACATACTAGGTTGACCATCTATCTAGATGAGCTTCTAGCTTAGTATATAAATTGGAGTAAGTGTCATAAAAGAGTAAAATCAAGTTTTATTAATTACTGCAAGTTGTGCAGATAATTCATCTTCTTCAAAGGCATCTGAGTACAATCTTTTATTAAAAATCTGAATTAAATTTTGCACTGAAATTTCCTTAATCCGAATACCATAAACATCTATGCTTAACTTTCGGTTTATGCACAAAATCGAACTTTATGTCACTTTAAATACTTAGGTTGCTACTTAAAGGCTCAATATATGCTTGTAGAGTATCTTTAACTTTAGAAGGCTGAAGAACTGGAGCGATCGCAGAATAATCTGGTTTTACTGTCCAATCGTAATGGCGAAGCAGTGTAGAAAGCACAATCTTCATTTCCATCTGGGCAAATTCCATCCCTAAACAACTATGCGAACCATGACCAAAACCCACTAATGCTAAGGGATGTTTTTTATCTTCTTCGCGAGGTGGTGCAAAGCGATCGGGGTCGAAGCGATCGGGTTCGGTGTAAAGTTCTGGTAAGCGGTGAGTCAACATTGGCGAGATTGTCACAAACCAACCTGCTGGAATGCGATAGCCTCCATACTCAATATCCTTGAGGACACCACGATTATAGGCATACACTGGCGGATAGAGTCTTTCTGTTTCTTTTAGCACGTTGGTTAACTGTGGAAGTTGTTTGAGATGGGATAGACTCAGAGGATTATCTCTCACAACTGCTGATTGTTCTTGGCGCAGTCGCTCTCGCCATTCTGGGTTATTACCTAATTCAAATATTACCCAAGTCAGTAATGAGGCTGTTGTCTCATGTCCAGCAAACAGCAATAATAATGCCTCATTGATTACCTGTGTTTCGCTCAACTTATTACCGTCTTCATCAACAGCTGCTAGTAGCAATCCCAAAACATCTTTTGATTGCTCTAAGTTACCCTGCTCGATACGTTGGGCGATTGCTTCACGCAAAAAAGCCACTAACTTAGCCCTAGCATTTTGACCGCGACCATATAAAGTAAAAGGGACATTCCATTTGAATATCGCCATACTGCTATCTAGCAGTTGTGTAAACCACTGACTGGTTTGCTCAACTTCGCTCTTATTCTGACTTCCCAAAAATAGGCGAGTCGCAACCATCAGGGTAAGCTGGCGGAAACTAGAATTTAAGGAAATCGTTCCCTGTTCTCCCCAATCTTTAAGGAAATCTTGCACAATATTTTGGATGGTGTCGAAGTATGTAGCGATCGCTTTTCCGTGAAATGCTGGATACATTAAGCGACGAGTTACCCGATGTTCTTCCCCATCTTGTAATAAAATATTGTTGCCAAATGTTGATTCTAAAAAATACCACCCTATTCGGGATGACATATTTTCTGCTTGTTCCACCAGCACCAGCCGATTAGCATCAGGGCCAATTAAATAAGCGCGTTTACGTCCCATGACGCTCGTCTTAAACACTGAGCCATACTGCTGGAATCGTCGCCATATATACAGTTCTGAATCCCGAAATATTTCCAAAGTCTCCCCCAAGATGGGCAAGCCGTAGCTACCAGGCATTGACTCGGCGGGTTTTAGTTGCCGCATATTTAACTACCTCCAGCAGTAATTAGCTACAGTTTCTACTTAATTGTAAAGCGCAGTTAGGCTTTACAAATCCAAATTACCAATCGCGGTAGAGTTTTTCTGCGTAGAACATAATCTCTTCATTTGGTAATCTGATTTTTGGTTTTTGTCGAGGATACAAACTTTCAACTGCACCTGTATCCTGTTCAATCACAGTTGCGGCTACTTTTAAAACGGAATTTTTGAATAGAAATTTCATCAAAGGATTGACTACTTTGGCATACATCAAAATAAACGTCTTGGTGATTTTATCTGTTTCCGGGTAGAGAATATGAATTTGAGCAATATCACCAATCGGCGTTTTAGTAAAAAAACCAGTAGTTGAAGGAAAAGCGTATTCGAGTGTGTTAGTGAGATTTTTAGGAAAAATGCCTAAAACGGGGTTCTTAATAATTTCTCCTAGTGTATTATCATCTCTCCTCAAATCTTGTTTGATTGTGGCATAGTATCCTTTTTCTTCAAAAGAATTTACATGACAATATTTAATTTTAAATAGTTCTTTGTGAGTCCCATTTTGATGGTTATAGTCATAATTAACCATCAGGTTGCTCAAAAAGTCACCCTGAATACTTTTATCTCCAGTTACTCCCAGGAACTCGTATTCATCGACAATTTTTTGATGTAAATCTGGGATGAGCAATTTTGGTGCAAATCCGCCATAAGTCCAGAGACAATCATTGCTAATAATTAGCTCTAATGGTTTTGTAATAGGCTGATTATCCTTTTTTTCTTCTTGCTGTAGTCTGCCTTGTCCATCAAATTCTAGTACATGAAAAGGGCAAGTAATAGTGTCTCTCTCTTGACAAACCCAACCATCTGATAATGGTGCTTGCATGTGGGGACAGATGTTATCAAGGGCAAAAACTTCACCTTTTTGGTTTTGCCAGATAACATAATCCTGTCCATTTAAAGTGATTTTATTAGGTTTATTCACTCCTAATGTAGATTTGTGCGCGATTAACCAAGGCGCACCAGGTAGAATTGGTTCCATTTTTCTTCTAAAATATTGATAATTTTTTGAAAAATCGTTAGATGCGTTAGCAAAAGGTAACAAAAAATTGTAGATAAGCTGGTGTCGCCTGTTCTACATCACTCTTTTGAATGTCAATTGGGATAATTAAAGTCTTATCTGCAATAGACGAACTAATACTACCGAGCATTTACTCGGCTAACTTCGGCTACTGCATGGATGAGTTAGGTAATTAACTAATTTTTTAGTTAATAGATATTAATGTAATAAATTTCATCTTCTATGTCAACTACTAACCAATTTTTTAGTTAATATATTTTGGTTATAATGATGGAGCAACGTGGGTCGTTCAACGGAGTCAAAATTCTCATCTAAAAAGCCGCGTCAGGTGCGCGATGCAGAAGCGACGAAAAAGCAGATTCTTGATGCGGCGGAAGCAGAATTTGCCAGAAATGGACTTAGTGGAGCGCGGACAGAAGCGATCGCTAGAGGTGCAGGTGTCACCACAGCGATGATTTACTACTACTTCCAGAGCAAAGAAGGACTATATCAAGCTGTGCTGCAACGTCCGGCGATCGAGATGCACGAAGGGTTAGGGCTGCTAAATCTGGATGAGTTTCCACCAGAGGAAGCCTTAAAGATGCTTGTCCAAGAAGCGATCGCTTACGAAGCTGCTCACCCACATAGAGGAATGCTTTGGTTTCAAGAAGCAAACCAAAATCAGGGAAAATATTTCAAACAGGCAAATTGGCAAGAAAATTTTCGCTATCTCATCAAGATTTTAGAGCGGGGGATGGCGGAAGGTTGTTTCCGTCAGATCGATCCATTTCTCACCACCCTGCATATTATTGGGGTTTGTAATATGTACTTCAACGCTTACGAAAATATCAAACATACTAGACCCGATTTGCAACTGCTGAGTCCAGAAATGATTGAGCAGCATACTCAAGCAGCAGTTAATTTTATTTTGGCTGGTGTGCGGCATATTGGGGATTAAGGTTTTTAAGGAGTTGTCTTAATGTTTGGACTGGCTATACTGCTGAATCAAGTTTTGATATCTCCTCCCCGCCTCTACACATCATCCCCTGGTGTAGGAAAGTTCTGCTATATCCTCAAATACAGCAGAATAACTCATACCAGTTAACTGAATTTTCGTACTAAAACTTACAAAAGAGCTATTTCCGTCGCAAACGAAATTTTTTGTCGCAGATTCTTCAATAAATCTAGAGTTTTTTCGTAGGCAACTCTCTTTCCTTGATTTTCAAAATACTCAGATGCTTTTTGTAAATCAGCGATCGCATCTAAATAATATCCTAAGCGATAACGAGCTACTCCCCGATTAACATAAGCCTGAGCATTACTAGGGTTGAGTCTGATAACTTGAGAAAAATCACGCACTGCACCAAAGTCATCTCCATTTCGTCCGCAAGTACAACCCCGGTTAAAATAGGCTCGATAATCGTCAGCGTTGAGACGAATTGCTAGATTAAAGTCGAGCATAGCTGCTGGGATATCTTGCAAGATAAAATGGGCTAAACCTCGGTCATTGTAGATATCTGCAAGTAGTAAGCTAGTAATTCGGGGAATTTGAGTTAGGGCTAAATTAAAGTCAACAATTGCCTCCGAGTCTTTCCCATCCCCAGCACGGGCTAGTCCTCGGTTGTAATAAGCTCGAAAATCGTAGGGTTTAAGTGCGATCGCTCGATTATGATCGACAATGGCAGCAGGATAATCCCCTTGTCTGTAAAATGCCACTCCCCGGTTTAGATAAGCCTCAAAGTCATTAGGGGCAAAATTTATTGCTTGGGTACAATCTGCGATCGCTTGATGGTAATCTTGTAATTGGAGATAGGCAAGACAGCGATCGCTATAAGCAACAGCCAAATCTTTCTCAACTTCAATCGCCTGATTAAAATTCTCTATTGCTTCCTGATAATTACCGTGCCCCATCTTATCTACACCCAATTTCAAGAAATCACTTGCTGTAACTTGGGTAACATATACAGGTGCTGAATATGCGGATAGATTCAAAAAAGTGAGAGGGAAAGCAATAATTACACTGATAAATAATCGCCAGAAACCAATCATAATACCAAATTAGGATAAGTAGTATTGTTTGATGTTCTTGAACAGTCTTTTTGTCAAAACTCTCAATCCAAAATTGGTATAAGCACCCTATTTGATAATTTCGGCAACCGTAAAATTTGCGGGACAAAAAGCCCCGCAAATTATTAATTTTTGAAGTTAGATTTCAGCCTACTTCCAGCCCTTATCAGCTTGTGAAAGCACATAAGCAGCTACATCTTGAATTTTGTCATCCTTTAAACGTTTGCCAAAGGCGGGCATAGCACCTTTACCTTTTGTAACCTGGGCAATAATTGCCTCGGCTGAGTACATATCATACTTTTCCAAATCCGCCTTCTTCAGGCTCTTAGCAGCATTAACTAGATTCTTACCTCCCGCGTGACAAGAAGCACAATTGGCACTAAATACTTTAGCTCCACTAGCAGCATCTGCTGCCAAAGCTGGACTACTGAAGGCAAAGGTGAAGATTGCTATGCCTAACAGTATTACTGTAATCAATTTTTTCATTTCGTCGTGTTCCCTCTGCAATAAAGGCTCATTCGGTGCAATATCCTCCATAATTGTCAGTTGAGCTGCTGCCATAGTCAAACGACAAGCTGTCAAACTTCGCTTTAAAGTTTTTTAATTTTAAATTTTTGGGATTTTAAATACAGAGTCATACCTGGCGAGAAACTACTTTGCATCTACGCTGATGATTAAAATGCAAATTTTTCATATAAATTTTAATATTTTATAACCAAAAAATGATAAGCGTTTTAAGGATGAAATATTCAAGATTAAAATTGTTACACTTCATCTTTTGTTTTTTAAGTAGTTGGACAAAAATATTTACAGTCATTGCGAACGCTCCGCTCGCAATGACATTGTGTAATTAATTCTGTCCAAGTACTTATCTAACAATCCCTAACTGAGTAAGCGCATCTTCTGTAACACGACAAATTCGCCAATCATCTAATATAGATGCTCCCATACTACGGTAGAATGCTTTCGCTGGTTCGTTCCAATCCAACACACTCCACTCTAAGCGCCCACAGTCACGTTCTACAGCTATCTGGGCTACTTTAGTAATTAGAGCTTTACCAATACCTTGTCTACGATATTCTGGTAAAACAAATAAGTCTTCCAGATAAATTCCTGGCTTAGTCAAAAATGTTGAATAATTATAAAAAAATAGGGCAAAACCAACAGTTTGACCCGCAGATTCTGCTAAAATCGCTTCTATATACCTGTGCGACCCAAATAAATGCTCCTGAAGTGCTAGAGCATTTCCAGTGACAGCGTGAGATAATTTTTCATACTCAGCAAGTCCCTGAATTAATTGAAAAAGTACGCTGTAATCAGTTGGTTCAGCAAAACGCAAAATCAAATTGCTACACGAAGTCATTAGTCTATAGTCTGTAGTTTATAGTCCATAGTCTATAGGCAACTGTGCAATTTTTGTGAATAACCACTAAACAAAAGCCAAAAAAAGGTGCAAAATGCCCTATTCTCAAGAATTGCAGTAATAATTATAATCTAAGCCAATTAGAGTTAAATTATTAAGTCAGTCTGAATATTCACTCTCTTCAATTTGAGATTTTGCAGTCTTACTCCGATTTAATTGCAACAAACAAGTTATGGCTGTAGGAATAATGCCAGTAGCTAAAGGGATATAACTAGAGTCCTTAGCCGCTAAACCAAGCGGTAGCAATGCAATAGATACCAAAGAAATATTCAAAAAAACTTTATTCATGACGATAATTTAATCCAATACCGCATAGATTACAAATTGAACAAGGTAAGAGGCAGAAAGCAGAAGACAGCTATGCCCAAGGAGCTTTCTTTTTCGGTAGGGGATTCAACCCCTACTGAGAAAAGAGCCACGTTCACCGCCATTCAGTGGGAGGTTTAAACCCAAGAGGAAACAGATAGTGCAGCGTAAAGTTTGTGGTATGGCAACTCTTAGAGGCTGTTTGAAAAGTCCTCTCATTGGTAGCAAAACATTTCAGATCCCCCTAAATCCCCCGATAAATTGGGGGACTTAGATTCCGGTTCCCCCCTTTTTAAGGGGGGCTGGGGGGATCTCTAAGTGCCTAAAATCACAGCCAAATACTTTTCAAACAACCTCTTAGAGACGGTGCGCGTAGCTTGCTTACCCCTACGGGGAAGCTTTTCGCAAGCGTCAGGTATTTTTCTTCTCTCTTGAACTGCCCTCTCCCTTCCTCGATAATGGTCGATAGACAATTACAGGACTTACGCAAAAAAGTTCTGAAGTAGCGGTAATTCATAAATTACCGCTACGACAAATCAGGTTTTTGAGACAATTTTGCGTAAGTCCTAAATTAATGAGAAGACTCATAGATGATAGCAACTGCAAAAAAGCAGAAGATAAATATTGCAATGCGTCCAAGCCACTCCCATAAGCTTGGAGATAACACCATTTGAACAATTGTGTCAACTCCAAAAACTTGAGATATGACATACGCAATCACAAAACCAAACAGACTCAGCATAAAAAATTTCAGCGCCTTACAAGCCAACTTGAACAAGAAATTACCGTCGTCAGTTAGATTATTTTTCATGGTTTTGCCCTTTTTGAAGAGTTAAATTTGGGGATAAATTCACCTTCGTTTACAACAAGCTCTTGACAAATGCAACAGCCCTATATGTTGTATGCAACTTCCAACAAAAAAGCTGGTTCAAGTGGAAACCCACGTGAACCAGCTTGTGATTAGTATCTAATCCTCAAAGCTAGTTGGATAGTTAACGAGTAGATATTTAATTGTTAGTAAGGGTCAGCTGTACCAGCTGCTCCAAATGAAGTGTGTAAAGACTAGGAAGACAGGATTTATTTTTCCTTCACCACTCAAAAACTATTAATTAGCCTTTATTCGCTGCCCTCTATAAAATATTTCCACTTTGCCAATAAATGACCTAGAGTCGGGGAATTCCACTCTAACAATCCCGAACCCACTGATTATCCCCACAACAATAACCCTGGAACGAAAAAAATCAATCGGGCTATTAGGAGGTTGCTGCGACAACAAAGTGGTCATGCCTAAAGGTGATGGGGTAAGACCATACTCCTTAGCTACATCAATTAGCTCCTCATAAGGACAGGTGATTGAGTGTCTATTCGGAAAAGTAATTCTTTGGTTATCTTTCCCGACTCTTTTGAGAGATGCATAATACGGGCTTTCTGTCCCAAGAAACTTGGGCAGAGTGTCTAGACACTCTCTTAGTGAGAGTTGCATAAAGTCATTGTGAGTCATAGGTCTACTCCTGCCAGAGCGACTATGACTCGCCCTTTTTGCTTATACGTATAATAACCGACTATTATTTATTTAGCAAGTATGTTTACTTATTATGAGCAATTGTCTGCTTATTTTGATTTTAAGCTCCTAAATAAACTACCATGTTGTTTTATTTAGGCTATAATTGCTAGAATGTATCGCCCGAACTGTAACAGCAATGGCAAAACCCTCTTTGAAAGCATCTCCAAAAGGACTCCAGCAAGCACATGAGGCTTTTACCAAGCGAGAATTCACGCAAGAGTCTCTAGCTGCTCAATTGGGTTGCAACCGTTCTGTTATCAGTAAGTTTTTTAACGGCGATAACATTTGGGAAAAGTACTTTAACAACATTTGTGAAGCATTAGAAATTGATTACCAAGAGATTGTGTATGGATATTTACCACCTTCAGTTCAAGATTTAGTTGAAAAGGTGCGGACTCAGGTAAAAGAACTAACCCAAGAATTATGCGGAACGATGCGTATATTAGATATGACGCAACCGATTGAGTTGAGTCAAATCTATACCGATGTGAATATTTTGGAGAAGCTAACAGCACTCCGACGTAAAACAATTGATGAATTACTTAAAGAATGTGGATATGAAGATTTTGACAGATTTGGATTGGGTAAAGTTGTAGAAAAGCGAGTTCTTGGCGTAAAAGCAGTTGAAAAATATAAAAAATTAATTGTACTAGGAAAGCCGGGGGCTGGTAAAACTACCTTTTTAAGATATCTAGCAATTCAGTGCAATCAGGGTATTTTTCAACCTAATCTTGTGCCTATTTTTATCCCTCTAAAATATTTTGCTGAAGATCCAGACCAACCTAGTTTATTTGAATATATTAGGCAGCAGTACTCTGGATGTGACGTAACAGAAGAAGAACTGAGCGAATTATTTAAGCAGGGTTCTGCTCTGATTTTACTGGATGGATTAGATGAAGTTAACGCCGAATATCAAGAGCATACTTTAAAAGAAGTTAGAAGTTTTTCTCGGATATATTTTGACAATCATTTTGTCATTGCTTGTCGAATCGCGGCATGGGAGTATACTTTTGATAAATTCACAGAAGTAGAGATAGCTGATTTTGATGATAAACAAATAAATGAATTCGCTAGCAATTGGTTCAAGAATAAATCAGTCAAATCAGACAAGTTTATTAAGTGTCTAAAGAAAAATAATCGTGTCTATCAATTAGCCGTCACTCCTCTGTTACTAACTCTTCTATGCTTAGTATTTGAAGAATCTGCTAGTTTACCCAATAATCGTTCAGAAAGTTACCATGAGGGATTAGATGTTTTATTAAAAAAATGGGATGCCAAACGTGGAATTCATCGAGACCAAATTTATGAAAAATTATCGCTTCCACGCAAAAAAGATTTACTCCGTCAAATTGCTTACAGTACTTTTGAAAAAGAGAAGTATTTTTTCACATCATTAGAAGTCAAGATCATTCTGAAAAAATATATCGAAAAAATATCAAGTCCTGATAGTGATTCAAGTATTTCACAGGGAGATATTGAAGAGCTTTTGAAAGCTATGGAAGCTCAACATGGAGTTATAATTGAGCGAGCTAAAGGAATTTATTCATTTTCTCATCTTACTTTCCATGAGTATTTTGTTGCCAAAAGAATTGTTAGTTTAATTCCACAAACCTTAGATGAAGAATTACATCATAATGAAGACTTTAAAACTGATGATAATTTTCTAAATAATCAAGTTGATAAGAAATTAATAATTAATCAAAAACTACAAAAAGATCAAGAGGAATTACAAAAGCTAGTTAAACATCTAACAAACTCCAAATGGAGGGAGATTTTTCTCCTAGTAGCAGAGATATTACTAGATGCTAGCAACTTTTTTAGATTGATGAAGGAGAAAGCCGATCAAATTTTAGAGGGTAAAGATAATCTACAGAAATATCTGAAGCTTGTAAATAAAAAGTCTCAATCGCTACTGCACCCATTTCAGATAAAAGATAATCTGGAAGCAAGGAAATTTTATGCTGCTATTCGTGCATTTTATTATGACATTGATTATGATATCGATCCAGATAGACAGCTTTGTTTTTTGTTGGAACCACGAACAAAGTACTTGACTTGCGGTAATTGTTTTACTCGTATACTTAAGGATATTAATAGCTTGGAAGAAGGGATTATTCATGCCAAAAAATATGACGACATGGCTGAGGAAACAAGCGTAAAAGTAATTAATGCAACTTCTGCTGATGAAATCATGAAAATTGCTGTTAATTATGGTATCCAATCCCAAAAAATACGGCAAGATAATCGAAAAGAACTAGAGAAGATAATGAGTGATTTTTTTGAAATAAATAATACTATGCAAGAAAATGAAGAGAGATTAAAGCACGGTGCAGATAAAGTTAGAGAAGTCGCAAGTAAAAAACTATTAGCCGATCAGATGTTAGGAGTTAGTTTTAAAGATTTTAATGAAGAAGACCAAGAAAGCCTTAAAGATTATTATTATGCCAATAGGCTATTAATAGACTGTCTGCTTCAAACAGATTGCCTTGTTAGTATTCAAGTGCGAGATGAAATTCTGGAAACATTATTCTTGCCCAAACTTATATAAAATTCGTCTATTTTTTGATAATCTGAATGAGGTTTTACATATTTAGTTTATTGAAAAATCTTCCTTAATTGATATTAAACTGAAGAAAATTATCTAACCTAAATGCTATTAAATTCATCAAGTGACCGAGCAGTTAACTTAAAACCTTCTTTTATAACTCCTCAATCTCCAGAGAAGGCACAGACATTATCACAACAAATTGTCTATCTTCTTTCTAATGCTCACCTGATGCTTCCAGAAGCTGAGACAATCCATAACACCTTACAGCGAGATTTGTCAATAATGCTGCATTCAGCATTTACTGATGAAGAATCTGTAGCACTTTTGGAAATTCATAAAACTCTTTATGCTATCTACGAAGTAAGTATTAGCCACCCTCTATCACCAATTTGTATACACGAACATAGCCCCTGGTTATTAACAATTCGTAATCAAATTGAAAATGCATGGCTTAATTATGAACTGCCACGCATTCAAAAACAATTGCCATCTCCATCTGAAGCAAAACACCCAAAATTACTTCGTGATTGGTTTCTTGAACAGGCACACACAGAATCAGATATCGATCAATGCTTATTAAACTTTTTAAAAAGCCAAGCTTCTATTGAGCAATTCAATATATTTATACTCTCAGATGCGACTTTAAACTATCGTTTTTGCGATGCCTTAGCTTTAGCACAACTCCACTTTTCAGAGACAGTGAAAGCTGAAATCGTTCGTAATATGTGGGATGAGTGTGGTCATGGAGTAGCAGAGAAGGCACACACTAGGCAGTTCACGCAGATGCTTGCTTCCCTTGGTCTACAGCAACCAACACTCCCCATTTGGGAAGACTGGCGACCCTACGCAGGTCATAACCTGTACTTTTGCTTCGCTTTGAACCGGAAACACTATTTTAAGGGAATTGGAAGTTTAGGGATGCCGGAAATTTTTGACCCAAATCGCAATCGTGCAGTTGTTGCTGGTTTAGAACGCCTATATTCGGATGCACGGGTAAAATGCGAATATTTTTACGACCATATAGAAGTAGATGAGATACATGGTTCAGGCTGGCTGAATAATGCAATCGTTCCTATCGTTGAAGTACAACCAGAAGCAGGATTGGAACTGGCTATAGGAGGTGCGCTTCGCATGGAAGCTATGAGGCGCTACAACCAGTATCTGGCAGTCAGGTTAGGGGTATGATAATCATTGGATACTGTTGGCGAAAGTGTTACAAACGCATAAACAAAAGTGTTACAACTCAAAGCCGCAACTACAGATTGAAGGTTTGAGCTTGCGTAATACTTAATAATACGAAAATGTATTACATTCGCCAACAGTATCATCATTGGAACAGAAAACAGGGTTAAGCTCAAAAGTTTTATTGTGTAAAAGACATCTCCAGAAATTAAATATACGTTATGCAGAACCCTTGTAGAGACGTAGCACTGCTACGTCTCTAAATTCTTTTTCACTCCTATGTCTAAAGATTTTATTGATGGTTCAGATATTCCGGCAGTAATATCATGTCCGGTTAAACACTTGTCATTGCGTTGCTCTTGGCGTTCCCGAACGCGAATAGCGTCTCCGAAGGAGAAGGGTACGGAGTGAAGCATAAGTCCTTCGGACACGCTTCGCGAACGCAGAGTCCTGGTGATTGCTTCGCTCCACTTCGTTGCGATCGCAATGACATATCGTAAGTAATTTGGCGGACATGATATAAAATATGATGAGTCCCTTAACTTTTAAATTTACCGTTGGTTAATCCAATCTCTGCGATCGCACTCAAAAAGCTGAGGGCTGTGTAGCTAGTACAATAAGGAAAAAGTAAAAAGAAAGAAGCCAAGAAAAAGCAAATTGACCAAGGAAGAGAAGCAGTTTAATCGTAATTTAGCGTGTTGCCGAGTTGCCGTTGAACACGTCAACAGCAAATTCAAGGTCTTTTGGATTTTCAGCCAGCGATACCGCAATTGCAGAAAACGGTTTGCATTGCGTTGTCACTATAATGTAACTAGATTAACCAACCTTTTAAGCGTTTGGCTATGTGGGGACGGCGCAATTTCCGCATGGCTTTGCTTTGAATTTGACGCACTCGCTCACGGGAAAGATTGAACATATTCCCGACTTCTTCTAAAGTACAGGGTTCACTGGTTGTCAAACCATAGCGTAGAGAAATCACATCTTTTTCGCGTGGAGTTAACACGTCACCCAAGACTTCCCAAATCTCCTGACGCATCATGTTTTCATTCATTTTTGCTTCTGGAGACAGGTTATCTTCATCTTCTAGCAAATCCATCAATTCCGTGTCTTCTTCTTTACCGACGCGGTGGTTTAGAGAAAGTGCTTGACGGCGTAGTTGTTGTAACTGGCGTAGTTGTTGGACACTAATTTCCAAAGTTTCTGCCATTTCACCTTCAGTAGGATTACGACAGAGTTTTTGTTTGAGTTCCCGTTGGGCTTTTTTCAGCTTGTTAAGCTTTTCAACAATATGAATAGGTAGCCGAATTGTCCGTGCATCATTAGCTATAGCCCTGGTGATAGCTTGTCTAATCCACCAATAGGCGTAGGTAGAAAACTTATATCCCTTATCTGGGTCAAACTTTTCTGTAGCGCGATTTAAACCCATTGCTCCTTCCTGAATTAAATCCAGAAAAGGCACTCCCCGATTTAGATATCGCTTGGCAATAGAAACTACCAATCTCAAGTTAGAGCGAATCATTTTGCGTTTTGCTACTCTACCTTGATATAAGCGACTTTCTAGTTGCTTTTCGGTCATTTCTAGCTCGGAAGCTACTTCTAATTTGCTAGGTTCGTGTCCCAATTTTAAGTTTAAAGCAGCTTGTAATTCTCTAATTTCCTCCAGAAACCTAACTCGCCGCGCTAACTCTACCTCTTCATCAGCTTTGAGAAGCGGATAACGCGCCATTTCTTTAAAAAACGCGCCGACAGCATCATCATGCTCGGTTTTATTGTATCCCGAAGGACGGGCCGCAGCCATGTCATCCCCGTCGCGTTCATCTGATTCCAGATTTTCTACTAAAATTGGAGTTTCTTCATCTGCCACTGCATGTAAACTATCGAGTGATGGTTCTTCAATATCAGCAGCATTCTCTAGTATTTCCATTTTTCCCAATTCAACAATATTCATAGTTTCCTTTAGGGATTGTTGTTTTGTTTGGTACATAATTTAGTTACAGCTACTCGTTTGAGGCTTGGTAGTTTTCCCTAATGGACGAATGCACCCGGTTTACATAGCGAAATACAAGCTTATGCTAATTTTTATTCAGGAATAAAAATCTGTATCTACTTACAACCTACAGGTTATAGTTAGATACAACCTATAACGAAACTGACCTTTGCACCCAACAAAACTTTTTTTTCAGGCTTCCAACAGATTATATTCTTCATTTTTTTCTTAATTACCAAATATGTCAAACCCCCTCAAACTTTCTCAACCTGAACAAACATAAAAATTGGCTAAACATCCAAATTTCTTAAACTTTCATATATATTTATAAATATATATTTCTCATGTTTAGGTATTGGAAGTCACTGGATAAATTCAAAACCTAGTGATTGGGTCATGCATTCCTGACTTCAAATTACCCAGTTAATACAAATTACAATGATGGCAGCCTAACTTCAGTACGATCTTATTTGTATAAAAGCATCTCATATACTGAAAGAGTTGAATATCTATCGATAGGCGGAAAAAGGCTACTCCCTATTTAGTAGATAGAGCAACTGTTGCAGCAAGAGCCGACATACTTTTATTTGTATAGTGGGTACCAAATATTTATTGCATTTATAGTTGATACGAATTTGTCTAGTAGATTACATAAGAGGAAACTTATCAAGTATTATGAATAATAACAGTATTTAAAAGTACTATTTAAGATGAAGAAAGCGGGAAATTAAACTTTATTTAGCTAAGTTAATTTTGACAAACTATGTGAGTGAAACATCTAACTATAAAGTCAGTAACTATGTATATTAATGACATAAATTTATCTCCTTTAGTGGTGGCCCAAGCTAGTGAATCATACCATTCAGATGCAACTCTTAATAGGTGGGTTGAAGTTCTGGTAGACTGTCCAGGAAGTACAGGATTATTTACTTATCGATTGCCAGCCCAGTTAGAAATAAAACCAGGGGATATTTTGAGCGTGCCATTTGGGGCACAACAATTAGGAGCGATCGCAATTCGGTTACTGGCACAACCAAATATCGATTTAGCACCAGAAAAAATCCGAGAAGTAGAAGATATAGTCAGCGTTGGGTTTTTCCCCAGTGCTTATTGGGAATTACTCAATCGAGTTGCTGCATATTACTATACGCCTCTAATTCAAGTAATCCGGGTTGCTCTCCCACCAGGGTTGTTGGGGCGATCGCAGCGTCGTATTCGCCTGGTTAGAGGAGGGAAACCAGCAGGGAGTAGTTATTTACTGGCATCTCCTAATCCTTCAGCTTTTTTGACTCCAACCGCGCGGCAAGTTTGGGAACTTTTGCAAAGGCAACCTGCGGGGAATTATAGTTTCGCCTACCTCCAACAAAAAGTCAAATCTGCTTATCGGGGAATTAGGGAGTTGCTACGATTTGGTTTAGTAGAAAGCTACTTAGAACCGCCGCGACTAACTAAACCAAAGCTGCAAAAAGCAGTCACGCTCACAGGTACAATCGATAGCGACTTAACTACCCGCCAAAGAGAGATTTTAGAAGTGCTGCGACGGCACAATGGGGAGTTGTGGCAAAATGAATTACTGCAAATTTGCAATGCTAGTTCTTCTATCCTCAAAACCTTGACACAAAAGGGTTACATCGTCATTGAAGAACGGGAAGTATTGCGAACCGAACAAGGCCCAGCATTAGCAGGTGATGGGGCTAAATCTTTAACTACTGCCCAAGCCAGCGCCTTAGAAACAATCCAGACACTAGATGGATTTGCTCAAGTTTTATTGCATGGGGTGACAGGCTCAGGAAAAACCGAAGTATATTTGCAAGCGATCGCACCTCTCTTGAATCAAGGTAAATCCGCCCTTGTCTTAGTCCCCGAAATTGGCCTTACACCCCAGCTAACCGATCGTTTTCGCGCTCGTTTTGGCAATAAAGTCAGCGTTTATCACAGCGCCCTCTCCGACGGTGAACGTTACGACACTTGGCGACAAATGCTTACAGGAGAACCACAAGTTGTCATTGGGACTCGCAGCGCCGTTTTCGCCCCTTTACCCAACTTAGGTTTAATTATTTTAGACGAAGAACACGACAGCAGCTTTAAGCAAGACTCACCCATACCCACCTACCACGCCCGCACCGTCGCCCAGTGGCGAGCCGAATTAGAAAATTGCCCTTTATTGTTAGGTTCTGCCACCCCTTCCTTAGAGAGTTGGGTAAGCGTCGGAATGCAGGGGGCAGGGGGCAGGGGGCAGGGGGCAGGGGAAGAATTCATAACTCCTAACTCTTCACATTACTTAAGTTTGCCCGAACGCATCAATTCCCGCCCTTTACCGCCCGTGGAAATAGTCGATATGCGGCAAGAGTTGCAGCAGGGAAATCGATCTATATTTAGTAGATCGCTGCAAGAAGCTTTGCAACAGTTGCAACAGAGAAAACAACAGGGAATTTTATTTATCCATCGTCGGGGACACAGTACTTTTGTCTCATGTCGCAGTTGTGGATATGTGTTGGAATGTCCGCACTGTGATGTTTCGTTAGCGTACCACCACACCGAAGAAAAAGCGCCGGAATTATTGCGCTGTCATTATTGTAATTATGCGCGATCGCACCCTAAATTCTGCCCCGATTGTAGTTCACCTTACCTAAAATTTTTCGGTAGTGGCACTCAGCGAGTTACGCAAGAATTAGCGCGACAATTTCCAGAGTTACGCTTGATTCGTTTTGATAGCGATACCACCCGTAATAAAGGCTCACACCGGACTCTACTCACCCAGTTTGCCAACGGTGAAGCAGATTTATTAGTAGGTACGCAAATGCTTACCAAAGGTTTGGATTTACCACAGGTAACACTTGTGGGCGTTGTCGCCGCCGATGGATTGCTAAATTTATCAGATTATCGCGCCAGTGAACGGGCATTTCAAACCTTGACTCAAGTCGCTGGGCGTGCCGGGAGAGGCGAAGATCCGGGTAGAGTAATTGTACAAACTTATACTACAGAGCATCAGGTAATTGCGGCGGTGCGATCGCACGATTATCACTCTTTCTCCCAAGCTGAACTAGAACAACGCCAAGCCCTCAATTATCCCCCTTATGGGCGGTTAATTTTGTTGCGCTTAAGTAGTCTCGATCCCATTCAAGTGCAAAATACCGCCCAAATCATTGCCACAACCTTGAGTACAGAAGAAGAATTCGAGATATTAGGGCCAGCACCAGCGAGTATTTTACGGGTAGCTAATCGTTATCGTTGGCAAATACTGATTAAATTTGCCCCCGATGCCTTGCCACAATTGCCAGATTGGGAAGAAGTGCGATCGCTTTGTCCGCCCTCTGTTAGCTTAACTATTGATGTAGACCCATTAAATATTATGTGAATTGCGCTAAAAAATCCCCAAGCGTAAAATATTTAAAACACTTGCCTACTAAGTTATTTTATGGCTATATTTTTATAGGATAATAAAATTTATACCTTAGATACTTGACAATCATCTGTAATTATACTTAAACAATCAGGATGACTCCAATCCGGTTCAGAAATTTTGCGTCTTTACGGATTTATTTTTAGGACTTAGGCAGAAGAGATCCTCAACCCCTTTAATAAAAAGAGGGCTTTTAAATATTCTCACTAGCAAATTTTTCATCCAAACAGCAACAGTAGAGCGATAATTATTAATATAGTGATCAAAATACGTTATATGTCCTTACCCTCCTGCGCCTGTTGTGTTGTAGTCCTCAACCAACAACAGGAGCAAAATATCTCCCACCAAAACCAGTGTCAGGATATGCCAGTTAACCGCAGCAAAAGCATGGTTAAAAGTTGCACTGTAGTTGAAAATGGTCGAGTTGTCGTTAAAGCACAACCACAACTCAATGAGGCTTCTGAGTAACTTTCAGACATTCAAAGTATTTCATCTAAAGGTAAAACATCGTGGAAGCGGTTGTAATCAATGTAGCGATGTCCATCAGGTGTGTGATAAAAGATATCGACAAATTGATTGTTCCACAAAATTTCATTAGCAGCATAACTATGACGGGCATGGACGACCTGTGTAACCGTTTCATCAATGCCACTCAAAGAGACAATTAGCATAGTATTTGTCTGGACTAACGATTCTGGTGTCATCCCATATAGAGGACTAAACTCATCAATGACATGCATCACTGACCAGCTTAAGGTAAAGCTAGGTGTTTGATTCCTCAGCAGTTTGAGATCGTAGAACCGACGCATGAACTGCCCTTCTAGGGTAATTTCGTCGCGCATTAAGTAGACTCGCATTTGCGCCTCTAGAATCATATTGCGACGCTGATTAGCGGTGCGAAATATAAGAGTTGGAATTGCATCATGAGGTGTAATTACAGCAACACGGCTAAAAAGTACCCTGGCTGTGGGCCGGGAAAATCGAGCAAATGCTAGTCCTGTCATCACAGCAATTCCCACTAAACCGATCATTGCTTCAATGGTGACAATAATGTTGGCGTAAGTTGTTTTAGGATACATTGCCCCATAGCCGATGGATGCTAGGGTTTGCACGCTAAAGAAAAAGACATCTAAAAAAGAGCCGGGTCGGGCGTTGGCAATACAATCTCCTCCCATCAAGTAAGCTAGGGCAAATAGAGCATTAATACTTATATAGAAAGTACAAATCAGGAACAGAAAGCCAGTCCAGGGAATTGTTAGCAGCAAATGGTAGGGATCGCGCCAATAGGAATGCCATGCACCCATACCTATAATCTCAAATTTTCCATCTTGAACTTGAATTTGAATAGGTGGGATCAGACGCTGTCGTTTCTTGTGTGAAAGTCTCTTTAGTCGAAATTTCATTGCAAGTAGCCAAAAGAACGGCAACTGCTTAGTATTGTAAATTAAGTTGCTTTCGAGACATTCAACTTATCCACAAGGCAAGGGAAACTTCAACTTTCTTTTCAAAAATCAGCAAAAAAATAGGGTGAGCAATGCCCACCCTACTAATTTATCTGCTAGAAACTTATTTTTCAGGCTTTGGTGATTGACCTTGAGAACACCGGTCAAACCACTCTTGGTATTTTTTTTGATGTGATTCATCTTCAACGGCAATGGTAACACGCACCTGGTTGCAGCCATGATTTCGTTCTAGTGCGATCGCATTCAACAATAAACTAGCAGTTTTAGGCGAGCTAAATTCACCACTTACCATTAAACCCCTGTCAAAATGCGTAATTTCAAGTCTTTCTACTTCAGTCAAGTCAACGCCAGTAATTTCCCCTTGTCCTAAATCAATTTCTGCAAGTTGTTTGTGTTCTGGGCTAATTTGCTCCACAATCAGCCTTTCTCGCCGGACAGGAACTTGTACCATTCGGGTTTCGATTACTTTGCGAACAATCACCTCACCAACTTTTCGTCTACTGCTTTCGACAACTAGTCGTTCTTCTAGGAGACGAATAATCTGTTCTTCACTAACCTTTTCCGAATCTACTGGATCAACTGCACCATTTGTAGTTTGATTATTGGTTAATTGCTCAGTTGAGTTGCTTAGGCGTAGCCCGTCGTAGTCATCGCCTGGTGTTTCTGTTTCTAAATATTCAGGCATATACTCGATTTCTGATTTGTTTAAGTCGATGAAAACAGATTTAGTCGGCTTGTCGATTTTTTTTATTCTCTGGCTCTGCAATCGAAATAGAGAAGGATGTTTATCAGCTAACTGCTGTTGATTCACTTGGTTCGATATAACTAGGTTTAACCGCCGATTAGCATCCACAATTAAATCATGAACTACTCCTACTAGCTGACCTTGCCGATCGAATACAGCAAAATTATTTACCTTCTTTCTTAAATCTGCTAATGAGGTGTTAGTGCCAGAATTCCAGTTTGCCTGTCCAATGTTTGTTGCCATCGGTTAGCTATTCATAATATGCAAAGTTTATGAACTGATTTCTACTGAGCTAAATTAATCAAATAGACATCTCCGCAAATTAAATATACGTTATCCATAACCCTTGAATGTAGAGATGCAAAATTTTGCGTCTCTACATTATTTTTCGGAGATATCTTTTAGTTAGCGTTCTTCAACTGGAAGATTAGTAGAATTCACATCTAACTCTTCACGACGTACGGTTTCTTGGGTTTCAACTGTGTCTTGATCCACCACTTTTCTAACTCTGACTTCTTCACGCAAAAATGCTTCTTTACGAACATCAGCAGTTTCTTCGTGGATTTCTATGCGAGCAACTTCACCTTCATGGAAGTCTGCTTCGCGCCCAGAAGCGGCAGTACCTGCATCTGCTGGAGTGACACGCTCAATCACAACCCGCTCTCTTTCTACTGGCACTGCAACCCGTGCAGTATCAGTCTCGACGCGCTTGCCAATTGATACTTCTCCAGTTTTTTGGCGGCGTTTACTAGCAATGAGCCGTTCTTCATACAATCTCAGAGTTTGATGATCTTGCTCATTTAAACCGTATAAAGAAGGCTCATTTTCGTATGTGTAGCGAGCGGGAGTTGTATCCAATGGGGCTACAGGTGGTACTAAAGGTGGTGTTAAAGGGTCTAATGGCCCTGAAGCATCTATAGGAAGGTTGTAGTCTGTAGGTTGGCGATATACACCACGCACCCGTTCTTCATAGTCGTAATCAAGGGTTTGGCGTTCATTGAACTCAGGCAAATCTTCTGCTTGCTCTCTAGTCAAGCCAATTGTGTAGACGCGATCAACATTGTAGTCGATCCGGGCACGACCAATTGGTAACAATACTTTTTTCCCAAAAATCCAGAAGCCTAAGTCAACGACTAGATAGCGAAAATGACCTTCTTCATCAACTAAAACATCGCTGACAGTACCAACTTTTTCATCAGTTCCTTGTGTATAAACTCCAAGCCCATTAATATCATGACCTTCAAAGGCATCCCGATAGTTAGGCTCAAAATCTTCTAGTTTGTGGAGAACCATATATATTTAAACCTCAAAAATTTCTTTTCATTTCCTAATAACTAAAGTATGATACTCATTTACTTCTCTACCTCCTTCCGCCGAATGAATTATTTCTGTAGTTAAATAATCAAAAGTTATAGATATTTTATTTGCGGTATGTACAGCAATTAATCAAAAATTGTTTTAAAAAGTTAGATCCCCGACTTTTTAAAGAAGTCAGAGATCTGGACACAGTGGGTTTTCACAAATCGAATAAGTCGTGAATTTGATTTTTTTCAAAGCCTCTAGAGACGTGTTAGCGTAGCGGAACGAAGTCCAATTTCACGTCTCCACAACTTTTAAAAAATATTTTTAAATGGCTTCATGTGTAGTAATGCCATTTTCATGCACGTGTAAATTACCAGCAGTATCAACATCCAATTCTTCTCGACGAATGGTATCTTCTGTTTCCACGGTATCCCGTTCTACTACTTTCTTAATTCTGACTTCTTCACGCACAAAGGCTTCTTTATGTATCTCAGGCGTTTCTTCATAGACTTCTATGCGTGCTACTTCCCCTTGTTGGAACTTAGCTTCATTAGAAGCTACAACCTTTCCGACTTCTGTTGGCACAACTCGCTCAATTAAAACTCGTTCTTTTTAAATAGGTACTGTAATGTGTGCAATTTCTGTTTCAATGTGCTTACCAATGGTTACTTCTCCAGTTTTGATGCGTTGTTTATTGGCAATTAATCGTTCTTCATAAAGTCTAAAAGTTTGATGAGATTGCTCATTTAAACCGTATAAAGCTGGTTCGGTTTGGTAATTGTATGTATCACGATCATAATTCACATCGCTGGTTGGAGAACGAAATACACTGCGTACCTTTTCTTCATAATCGCGATTAAAGATAGTATCTTCATTATATTCAACCAAACTTTCTACTTGGTGTTTACTTAAGCCATCCACATAGACTCGTCTTGCGGGATAATCGATCCGAGAAAGACCAACTGGTAATAATATTTTTTTACCAAATAAATCTACGCTTGTATCAATAACTAAATACCGGAAGCGACCATCATCATCAACTAAAACATCCGCGACTGAGCCAACTCTATCTCCTCCTTCAGTATAAAGATCCAGTACTTTAACATCGTCTCCGCCAAAAGTTTCTCGATAGTTGGGGTCAAAATGTTCAAGTTTATGAAGAGGCATATTCTGTTTCCAAAAGATTTATAATCTATTGTAAAAAATATTGGGCTGAGTCTCATCCTGCTAGCGACTGAATTCAGTTGAGTATTTTCTAGTTGATAATTCATACTTAATAAGGGAAATACTCAAGTTGAACACTCTGAGTAATCAATAGGAGTATAACTAAAGTAATAAAAACTCTAGTTCATGCTGATAAAAATTTTTCTGGAGACGATCTAATACGTTTCACTTAACGTTTTAGTCTTTTGAATATCACCCATTTTTAAGGCTTGCTCTAATTAAAAAGACCTCTCCCTGGTTTTACTACGCAAAATCGTCCCTCTCCGACTCGGAGAGGGATAAACTTTAACTTTAGTTTAAGCCAGGGAGAGGTTCGTCGAACTCACATTAATTTAGTTGACGTTTTGCCATATTTGTAAAGATTATTAAAACTTAATCTTTGCTACATCAAAAAAGTCTGAGAATTGCATTACCTTAAGGCTGCTCAAGAAGCTTGAAAGGCTTTCAGAATTTATCTGTGCATATTTCCTTGTTTTTTATCTCTATGCTTTAGTTAAGAATTTTTCTATGACAGAACCTAACAATACTTTTTCCACCGCCACAGCTATTGCTCCAGACTCAAACCTTTTCCTTGAGCAGAATGTAATCCTCAACGATTCAGTTAGTTCAACTGACACTGACGATTACTACGAGTTTTATACCGGGTATGGGCCATCGACCCTCTACGCCCCTCTCAACGGCTTGTCAGCCGACGCGGATCTCTACCTCTACGACCAAAACCAAAACCTAGTTGCCAGTAGTACCCAGGGTAGCAACCTGAGCGAGACAATCAACGCTTCGCTACAGGGTAATCAGTACTACTACGTGAAGGTACACTCCTATTCGGGAAACCCGACAAACTATTCACTGTATTTATATAATGACTATTCTGGTTCAACTTTAGGAACAGCCAGGGATCTCGGCATCAGTTGGGGTCAAACCAGTAGTAAGCCGAATTATTATAGCAAGATTAACTGGCAAGACTATCTGGACTATCGTGATAACGTCGATATCATGAAGTTCACTATGGAAGCGCCTGGCACCATAAGTCTGCGGATGAGAGACACCTCTAGTGGTGGGTTGCAAGCCACCATGCAACTGCTAGATTCCAACGGTAATGTACTACAAACGGTCTCTGGTGCGGTTTTTGGCAACGGTCTCAATGTCGATCGCTATTCTGCCCCTGCTGGCACTTACTATGTCAAGTACACCCAGATTTCCGGCGCTGACCCTTACACCGTCCGCATTGTCACTGATTACGCGGGTGATGTTACTGGCACAGCACGAAACCTAGGGAACGTCAGCGGTAGTAGTCGTCGCTTGTATGACATGGTAGGAAATCCATCTTTGCCAACCTATGAAGATGCTAACGACCTCTACAAATTCACCTTGGATAAGACTTCACCTGTAGATTTACGGTTGGACATCGATACTGATAACTTTGCGCCTCCAACCTTCGATGCCAATTTACGCCTCGCGCGTGACACAAACAACGACGGGTTTATTTCCGCAGGAGAAGTTTTCCTCTCATCGTCGAACCCAGGAGACGATCAGCTATCAACCACCTTAGATGCAGGTACTTATTACGTTCAAGTAGTGCCAAATGGGGCTTATACCACCTATCAACTCGATCTCGATTCCGACTTCGATGCTGTTAAGAGCGATCCACAGGCGTATAACAATATGTCAAAGGCGCGATCGCTTGGTGCTTTAATTGGGGAGACACCCTTTATAGATGATGGGTTTGGCATCAGTGCGGGTGATTTCGCTGATTACTTCAAGTTTACGATGACCAATGCTGGCCAACTTTCGGCTTCAGCATCTAACAACCCCTATTACTCTAGAGGTACGCAGAATCCCTCTGTGTCAATTGTCCGAGACTTGAACAATAACCAACGGCTCGATGCTGGTGAAACCATTACGCCCTTTAGTGGTAACTCACTGACTACCAATTTGGCAGCCGGAACCTACTTTCTGCATACGAGTGGTACAGGTGAACAAGCCGCCTACTACATCCGATTGGTGGCAGACTACGCCGGCAATACCTTAAGCACAGCCCGCCCACTAGCAGCGATCGCTGGGACAACGCCGCCCAATCAAACTTTCCAAGACTACATAGAACAATTCTTTGATGCTTCCAGCGATGTCAATGACTTCTATCGCTTTGATTTACCAAATACCTACGAAGTGACGCTGAACACAACGGGCGTTGGCGGTGAAGACTTATCACTTTCATTGATCAAAGATGCCAACAACAACAATGCGATCGATGCAGGTGATATCTTGGTAACATCCAACGCTTTGAACTCGCCTACAGAAACTATCTCACGGGTACTTGGAACCGGGCGGTATTTTGCGCGGGTTCAGGGGGTTAACGGTTCCACAAACTACACGCTGACTTCAAAATTTGTCAGTCCGAGTCAAGATCCTGATGACACGATCGCTGAAGTTAGTAATTATGTAGGTAGTACCAAGACACTAGGTCAATTCGTTGATTTTTCCTTGAATCCCCAAACTGATGCCGATTTGGTTAAGTTTATCATCTCTGCTGGGCAACGAGTCGGGTTTGATGTGGATTCTCGCAATGGATCAAACCTCAATAGCTACCTAAGAGTCTTCAACTCAAATGGCACACAACTCGCGGCTAACAACGATGGAGCCGCGCCGGGTGAAACTGCTAGTCAGTTCTCCTACTTGGCTTATACATTTGCTCAGGGGGGCACATACTACGTCGGTGTATCGCTCAACCCGAACTCTAATTATAGCCCTCTGACTGGTCTGGGCGATGTCGCTGGTTCAGGGGCTACCGGAGATTACCGTTTGACACTCAACGATCTGGGACGAGTCTTCACTGGCGATAGTGGAAACAATGCGATCGCTGGCGGTACTGCTAATGATAGCCTGAATGGAGGTGCTGGCAATGACACGCTTACTGGTGGTGGTGGCAATGACACGCTGATCGGTGGTACTGGTAATGACCTACTGGTTGGTGGTGCCGGAAATGATGTGCTAACCGGAGGTGATGGGGCAGATACTTATCGGTTTACAACTTCTAGCGATCGCTTAGATACAATTAATGGCTTCAGTGGCTCTGGTGGCGATAAGATTCAGATATCTGCCACAGGCTTTGGTGGGGGATTAGTTGCAGGTGCATTAACCTCAGACCGTTTTCGTTTCGGTGCGGGTATTACGACAGCAAACACCACAACTCAACGCTTCATTTACAATACGACAAATGGAGCTTTGTTCTTCGATGCCGATGGCAGCTTAGGCGGATCTGCACCATTGCAAATTGCTGGATTGTCTGGCAATCCTGTCCTGAGTAACACCAATATTGTGGTTATCTAAATTGATGGAGATTCTAGATAGAGAACCATAGCTATCTAATTGGCATACAAAATAGGCAAGCTAAAAAATATTTGATTTGTGAAAATCGAAAGGCTTAGATTCCCAATTTCTTATAAGTTGGGAATTTTATTTGTCTGTGGGCAATATTACCCAAAATAAACGTAAACTAGAATATGGTATAGCGGTTCCCATTCAAACGTGGTACAACATCATCTCATAAGGTGTAGAGGCAATTCATGAATTGCCCCTACGGGTGTACCTCACATAAATGAGAACCGCTATATCTTAGAACCTAACCTAAACAGAATAATAGTAAAAAAATGTGGGATTTGCCAAGAATTCAGAACGGGGTATTGAATTTTACCTTGCTCAATAATTACTATTAATTGTGGGTTGTAATTAGCTATTTACCTAGCAACATGGACAAATCAGGAGTAGATACTCCAATGTTTAAAACATAGTGCATCTGTATGGAGGTTTCGTTGATATTTCTCGCTTCTTCTGCTAAACCTATTGATGATAATCTCAAAAACTTTGGAGATGAAATAGAAGCCCAAAGTCCTAGTTTATCAGTCTTAGCAGCGCGTCAATTTCGTTATAGTTTACGTCAAACTCCCATAGAAGTAAATATCAAAGAACCCCGCCAGTTTAACGTACTCGAAGAATTTATTATCCGTGCTGCTATTGAATTTCAACCTTCACCAACAGAAGAGGAATTAGCCTCTGTACTAGGTCTTGACTCTATATTTATCAAAACCACTACAGCAACTCTCCGCTCGTTACAAACTCTATCAGCAACATCACCAATTACAGTCACTTCTGAAGGTCGTTCATTTTATGAAAAAGGCTCTGTACCACAGCCTCCATATCCGGTACAGCTTAATGCTATTACAGACCCTTTAAGTGAGAAAATAATCTTTCAATCTGAATCACTAAGCGAGACAGTAATAAATTTGCCTGACTTAGCAGATTTTATAAATATTGATAATACAATTATTGATATTTCCGCATTAACGCTTGAGGAAATCCAAAAAAATATTCAGGCTTCAGGTTTAACACTTCATTTACCAGAAGAGGGAAAAATTGTCACTTCTTATAAGATATTAAATTCGACTCAAAAATTTTGGAGAAAGATATCACTTTTCGTCATATTCGATGCCATTGAAGATAAATTGAGCATTCAAATAAGAAATGGAAAGCAAATTTTAGAATTAGCATCAAATTGCTTACAAATGCTACATGATGAAGGAAAAATTTCTTTACAAGAATTATGCAAATTATCAACTAAAACCATCCATTTTGAACGTGAAGCCATTCTCAAGCAGAAAAATACTGATATAGAATTTAGACTCGAAAATATTCGTCAAAAGGTGTTACAAACTGCTGCGAGTTCCAGTAAAACAGTAGATAACTCTAAAGTGGTCGGTAAAGCTGTACAGTTACGCGATGGACAAATTAGCCAAGCTTTTTCAGAGGTTTTAAATTCGGCTAAAAGTCAGGTGATGATTTATTCTCCTTGGGTGAATCAGGCAGTTGTCAATGAAAAATTTCTAACTCTGTTACAGAAATTAGCTAATCGCGGAGTTTGGGTTTTAATTGGACATGGAATTGCGCGGCGACAAGAAGATGAAGATCAAGCAATTTCACCGGAAATAGAGAAAAAACTTCAATCGATAAAAACACCTGATGGTTTACCATCTGTACAAGTTTTTTTGTTGGGAGATTCCCATGTTAAAGAAGTAATAGTTGATAAAGAAATCTATCTTTGTGGATCTCATAACTGGCTATCTTATCGCGGCGATTACTTACCACTAGGCGAGTCGGTTTATAAAGTTACAATTTTGGATCAAGTCGAGGAAGCTTACGAATTTCTCGCTAATCGCTTCCAAAATCACGCTCAAAAATTATGGCAAAATTCTCTAGAAAAGCGTGATTTTCAACTAGCTATAGAATCTTTATGTGTGTGGGGTGCGCTAGGTATGGAAGATATTGCCCTCAAAGAGATAGAACAAAATAACTGGCTAGAACTTCTTCCTGTGTGGTTAAATGTGGCACTTCAAGGGTTAAGATCGAAGAATATACAAGCTGATTCAGCAATTTTTAAAACGGCACTTCTGTTACTGAAGCAGATTTCTAGTGAAGAGGCTTTTATTGAGCAATTGGAACAAGGATGGCGTAAAATTATCAGCGCGATCGCAATTAACAATCCCAAAACTGCTTTAAACTTACTTAATGATAAAGCCTGGGCGCAGTTTCTCCGTCTCAATATTGTGCAACAGAGTGATTCGCCCAATGATTTTATTCTGTACCGTACTTAACCCAATATTAGGATATTTTTTATACTTCAACAGGAATATTTTCTTGGAGGACAGTCAATAATCAAATCTGTCGTCCTGATTAACGTGAGTTAGGAATTAAATGATTCTTAACCTTTGATTGACTAAAAGATAGATCCAGATATTCGTCTTATTCGATACAATTTATAGGCAGAGAGAGCCGAGGAGAACAAGGTGGTCTTATTAAAAGGCTTTGAGATTGAGATGTACACTGGCACACCTCAAGGTGAAATCGTCGGTCTCTCCGACAAAATCGTTGCGGCTTTAGATGGATTTATGCGGGAGCCGGACAGCCGTAACGTCGAATACATAACCCAACCATCCCATAATTACGAGAATTTATTGTGTGCCTTGCTTCGTCCCCGGCGAAAATTGCGAAACTATCTCAATCGCTTGGGCGATTACACCCTAATACCAGGCAGTACTTTATCTTTGAGTGGAGGCGATCGCTTTCTGCGTTCCGATCCAGCAAACCCCTATCATGATTACATTGAAAATACCTACGGGACAAAAGTAGTCACAGCAAGCGTCCACATTAATGTCGGTATCAGCGATCCAGAAGTATTAATGCGGGCGTGTCGAGTCATCCGTATGGAAGCACCCCTATTTCTCGCCCTCAGTGCCTCATCTCCCTTCCTGGATGGCAGAACTACTGGCTATCACTCCACTCGTTGGGGACTTTTCCCGCAAACGCCCAGCCACGTACCCTTATTTGCCAGCCACGCCGATCATATTCAGTGGGTGGAAAATCAACTCGCTGCTGGAACCATGCAAAATGTGCGGCATTTGTGGGCATCAGTGCGACCAAATGGCGATCGCCGCCCTTATGACCTAAATCGCCTAGAACTGCGAATTTGCGATTTAGTCACAGATCCCATTGCCTTGCTAGCCATTAGTGCCTTATTAGAAGCCCGCTTGTTGCAAATAATTGAAAATCCCAGCATCGATCCATTAACCCAAAGTACCTTTTCTGCTGATGAACTCGTCACTCTAACTGCTGACAACGAAGCTGCCGCCGCTGCTGGTAGTCTAGATGCTCAACTGCGGCATTGGGAAGATGGTAGAAGCATCTTAGCGAGGGATTGGATTTCTCAAATGTACCAAGATGTTTGGGCGATCGCAAAACAACGAGGCTTTAGCTGTTTCCTTTCCC
Source organism: Nostoc sp. KVJ3 (assembly GCF_026127265.1). Taxonomy (GTDB): domain Bacteria; phylum Cyanobacteriota; class Cyanobacteriia; order Cyanobacteriales; family Nostocaceae; genus Nostoc. Next base: position 579,970 of record NZ_WWFG01000001.1, on the reverse strand, counting down.
CTTTGCACAAAATCCTCCGCGAAGGTAATGAGGCTCAACAGTGGTTACAGTTACACACAGTCGGTTTTGACACCCAGCGCGTCATCACCCAAGCTATTCTCGCTACCCAAGAGCGCGAAATTGAACTCGAAGACAAATTGTGTTCTTCTCTATCGACTTAATTGAAGAGGTAGGGAGTAGGGAGTAGGGGGAGACATGGGAGACAAGGGGGAATTATTTAACAAGTTTATTCCCTATTCCCAATTCCTTGGAGATACTACCAGCCCTAAAATACACAAGCACTTATTATTTCTACACAAAACTTAACATTTTCTGATTCTAGCCAAATATCCTCTCAGGCACTACTCTGGGAGGGTTTGTGCTTCGGTTTAAAAATCTAATCAATTGAGGATGCTTGATTATTATTAACAAAACCTATGAATCGCCTCTACCCTTTGGTAGATTTAACATTGACAATAAAATGTTTTATACAATACGTAAATTATACGGACAATGCCTCAGGTAGTTTTAGTTAACCCGCAAATCCCTCCTAATACAGGTAATATTGCCCGTACTTGTGCAGCTACAGGTACGGAGTTACATTTGGTCGGGCCTTTGGGGTTTGAAATTAGCGATCGCTACCTCAAAAGAGCGGGCTTAGATTACTGGCCTTATGTCAAATTACACTATCACGAATCGCTAGAAGCCTTTAAAAACATACATCAGGAGCGTGGAGGCAGATGGTTGGGTTATACAGTTGGTGGAAATTGTAATTATGTAAGCTTTCAATTTCAGGATAATGATTGGCTACTATTTGGTAGTGAAACCACGGGCTTACCACCAAAAATTCTGTCAGATTGTGATGCCACCTTGTATATTCCCATGAGCCAACCGGGGGTTCGCAGCTTGAATCTGTCAGTAAGTGTAGCAATTGGCTTATTTGAAACACGCCGTCAGTTAGGCTATTTACAATAGTTGTTTACCTTCACAGTCCTAAGTGAATACACTTAGGATATGTCCGAGAGTCCATTAGACGATTTATTTGTGGCAGCAAAAATTTTCTTGGTGACAGCAACAATATGTAAAACAATATACCGAAAATTGGGTTTCTTGGTGAAATGTAGTGGAAGATACTTACAAATAGAGGAAGGTTGTTATAAGAAATTTGTATATAAAACTTGGGATATTGCCAAATTTGAATGATAGATTTTGATGAATTTGAAACATCCTAAATTAGGCAACGAAAGCCCTAAAACCCGCCCAGGTTGTATATTTGAGCTATATTTGCTCAATGAATGCTAAAAAGCAGCCCAAAAGCAGATGATAGTTAATACGGTTGTTTTTTAGGGAATAATCAACGTAAAGTCTCGTGTTGAGAAGACTGATTGGGTAGAAATATCTTGAAGATATCTACAGCAGAGGGCATAACTTTTCCAGAAGTCGCAGCAATTTAATTTTCGGCAGTGACTATAGGACTTGGCAAATAGTTTGTCCAGTCCCCGCGATTGACGCAAGACAAACGCGGACAATGGTAAAGAGTAAAACGTCCTAAGTGGTGTTAGGAGTGGTTCGGACAAGTGAACACAGCAAACTTTAAGTTTGGCTAAAAAATGTGAACTTGTCTAAATCAGAGAAGCAGGTTAATCTTGCGTAAGCATCTCTGGTGAATGTGATCTCGATCAATCATTCTTTGCGATCTAAGTCATTGACTAGGATGCAAGTGAAAAATTGAGGTCAGTTAAGCGCTAGTGATCATAGGAGGTCGTCTTTGAAACGAGCATTAAAGAAGAGAGTAAAAGCTGTGTTGAACAATAACCCCAGCAGCGATGATGCCCCGGTAGAACTGCTAAATGTGATGAATCCAAAAGTTAACCGCCGGGTGCGGACAAAAGCTGCCATGATTGGCTTGGCAATCTCTATGGGAGCAACCAGCCTTTTGGTGACTCGACAAAGCGATCAAGCCCAAGCAGCAGTGCCTGTAGGCAGCCAAAAGGCAACCTCAGCAATTCCTGCTGTTCCTGACACTGAGGTGAAATTCGCCTCCACAAAGCTGGAGTCCAAAGCAGTCTCATCAGCGAGCGTGCCGGAAAATCCTGCGATCGTGGAACCAACGGCAGTCTCACAAGTGCCTGGGCTTGAAGCTAAATGGCAAGTCGCGGCAAATGGAATGTCTTTGCAACCTCCAGCATCAGCAACGTTTTTCCAAGCAACAGCGAATTATAAAAATTCCACCAACCTGAAGCCGCAAGTGGCACAGGGATTGAACAATACATTAGCCGAGACTAGTTTCCCAACAGTCAATAATCTGTCTGACTCTAGTGCTGATGGTGTTGGTAGTACAAATGCATCACAATCTGCCCAGCCCCAAACAGTAGCAACATCGGGTGCAGTCAACAGTGAAATAAATGCACAACTTAAGGCGCAACAAGAGTTTGCACTGAATCGCTTACAAGAAAAATCTAATCGGTTAAGAAAGAGCCTGGCACAGTTGCGGCCTGGTGAGACTGAAAATTTATCACAAGCTGATATGGGGTTGGCGCAGCCAACGACTGTAGCTGAGGGAACTGCATTAGCTCAGTCAAACACTTCTGACGATGCAAGCAAAGCGAAATTGATATCAAGGCTAAAACAGAAGGCACAGACAAGTGCAACTGTACCAGCACCAGTTAAACCAACACTGATTGCGTCTTCGGCTCGAACAGCCTACGAAGTTAAGCCTGGAGATACACTAGCAGCGATCGCCAGTAAATACAATACCTCAGTCTCAGAACTAGTTAAGGCAAACAACCTTAACAATCCCAACGAACTGCAAATTAGTCAACAACTAATTATTCCTGCTGGTCAAGTTGGGGTAAGTGTAGCAATTCAACCCGATGTAGCGAGTCAACCCACTTTTGTAGAGTCCAGCAAAACTCCAAAGGCGGCTACCTCTCCAATGAACATTGGTAGTGCAAACTCATATCTACCTACTTTAGAATCACCAACTATTGCCGACAAAAATAGCGTTGCCGTCCCTACACCAGTAAGGGCGAAGAATCAGATTCAGGCAAATAGTGCCACCGACTTAGAAACAGCCCCGGCTACAGCTAAGTATTATGGTGTTGGTGGTGAAGATCCGGTGCCAACAGCTTTTGCCGAAATGCAACAGCCAAAAACACCAACAAATAAGGTAGCAAGGGTAAATAATAGCGATCGTTTGCGGGGCTTGCAAGCAGAAATTCAGAGATTACAGCAGAAATATCGCGCTCAACAGTCTGGTAACTTAGTTGTACCAGTAGCAGCGGCTACCGAAACGAATAATACTGCGATGCTCACTCCTGTTTCTACCCCTGATAATTTCGCAGCACCTAATTCCGCAGTTCGACCCAATAGCGTAGCGATACCAATCCCAGTTCCTGCACCTATTAGGTCTAACTATAGCGTTCAGCCAATTAAGCCTCAATTCAGTGCTGCTGTACGCCCTATCGAGCCAGTAAACCCAGAGTTCTTGCCTAATCTAGGGTCTGCTAGTCAGTGGACTCCTTCTCGCACCCCATCAGGCACACGAGTTGCAACACCTCCTGGAAGAGTAAATGCCTCTGACTCCTTAGGAATGATGCGGGGAAGAACAGTTTCTCCACAGGTAATACCACCTTTGGCAGCAGTGGATCAATATTTGCCCAGACCCATTGACGAATTGACACCTCCTCCATCTACTTCAACCTTGGCTTACAACTGGCCTGCGAAGGGTACTCTCACTTCTGGCTTTGGTATGCGCTGGGGAAGACCGCACAAAGGAATTGATATTGCTAACTCCACTGGCACTCCGATTGCCGCATCAGCTGATGGTGTAATTGAAAAAGCAGGCTGGAACAGTGGAGGCTATGGTAATGTTGTCGATATCCGCCATCCTGACGGCAGTCTGACTCGGTACGCTCATAACAGTAAGATTTTGGTGCAACCAGGTCAGGAGGTACATCAAGGACAAACAATTGCTTTGATGGGTACTACTGGTCATAGCACTGGTACTCACTGCCACTTTGAAATCCATCCACCAGGAAAGGGTGCTGTTAATCCAATAGCCTTCCTACCACAAAATCGCGTGTAATTCTTGGCTGTGTGTAACTAAATCACCGCCTTGTTAGCTAAGGGAGATTAAAAGTGCTGAGTACTTTCTACTTGACTCAGCACTCAAGACTCAGACCTGAGTACTGTAAACTCCCTCTTTTGCTTTCTATTGCCTCCACAGGGATGAAATTTGTCAGAAAATTGCAAAAGGGGCTGTCTTAAGCAAATTTGTATGGTATAGTAGTAAATGATTTGAAAAAACATGGCTCAGTAGCTCAGTTGGTTAGAGCACGGGACTCATAAGCCTGGGGTCGTTGGTTCAACTCCGACCTGAGCCACTTTAAAAGTTAATCTATATAAGGGTTTCAGCTTCTGTACATTGGTGGTCATAGAAGCTGAATCTTTGTTTTAACTCTCCTTTGACTATCCAGTGACTATCCAAAATAGTCAAAGGATTACCATGAAAATTGGTATTGAAGTATTTAAAGGTTATCTTAGATTAAGATTTCCTAGCGCTTTGTTTAATGGCAATCAGAAATACTTCTTATTAAATTTAGCTGACACTATTGAAAACAGGTTAGCTGCTGAGGTTAAAGCCAAGCAAATAGAATTAGATATCATTGCTAGTTATTTTGACCCTAGCCTTGGCAAATACAAAGCTGAACTGTTCACAGGCTGACTATAAAAACTCTACCACTACCGTACACCAGAGAACCCCTCTAAAAACAAAAAAAACCCGCCGTAGCGGGTTACACAACAAACTAAGAACAATGAAAACTTGATTTAGCTGGAATACCTCATCTCAGCTTCCAGTTGACGAATTAGTTGTTCGTCGCCCTTTGCTCTGGCTACTTGCAAGCGATGCTCTAGGCTTTTTTGAATATTCTCTCTGTGGGCTTCTTGTGCTTTTTTTGCACTTTGTAGTCTACCTTGATTCATAGTAATTACTTTCTTTATTCTTTTAGTTTATGTCTTCTCTTGTTAACATAACACATATTCTGTAGCTGTTGCTACAGAATTTTCCGACTTCATGTATTTTTTAACAAAAATTATGTCTGAGAAGCAGATAGCTCAACAAAGACTCATAACTTTTCTAAGCGATTTTGGCGATCGCGATACCTATGTAGGCATAATGAAGGGAGTCATAGCCCAAATCAACCCCAGACTGACAGTAATAGACTTAACACACCAAATTCCGCCGCAAGACATCGCCGCAGCCAGATTTTGCCTGATGAATGCTTATCCCTATTTCCCCGTAGGGACAGTGCATCTGGTAGTAGTAGATCCGGGTGTGGGAAGCAAGCGACGAGCGATCGCAGTAGAATTTGCTCAAGGGTTTTTAGTCGGCCCAGATAATGGTATCTTTAGTGGGGTACTTAGTCAAAGTCTGGCGATGTCTACGACTGGCTACGCCTACGCAGCCGTCGAACTTACAAATCTTAACTATTGGCGAACTTCTCAACCAAGTAACACTTTTCACGGTAGAGATATCTTTGCACCAGTGGCAGCTAATCTTGCTAGTGGTGTCCCCCTCAAACAGCTAGGACAAGAAATTGATCCAGCAAGTTTAGTCAAACTCGATATAGACGAGTGCCAGCAAACAAGCAACGGTGTAGTGGGTTGCATTCAATATATCGATCGCTTTGGCAACCTGGTGAGTAACATTCCAGCGAATTACATACAAGGCAAAACTTGGTATGTGCAAGCTGCTGGGTTGAATATACCAGGCTGTGAAACTTACAGTGATGTTAACGTGGGAGAAATAATAGCTTTAGTTGGCAGTCACGGTTGGGTAGAAATTGCCATTAATAGCGGCAATGCTCACTTACAGTTGCAGTTAGATTGGCACTGGAGTTTAGACTAAGCAATGGAAAATGACCCAGCAGGGCTGAGTTAATCAGAGACTTAGCAAAAGTATGAAGAATCTTGGGTATTAAACAGCAACAGATGGTTCTTTAGGTGGTCGTGCTACTGTTTTTTTAACAATGGGACATCGGTTTTTACGGTGACGCTTCTTTCCTTGTTGCCAACCGGGAGACTTTCCGCGAGGTTTGGGTGCAGAGGTGGGAGTACCAATGGCCGCAAAAACTCCACCTATAGCTTGAGCAACTCTTCCAGGGGTCAATTTATCTAGAGACTTCTGCCAAGGTAAAGGATTGTCAGTAACGATATCGCGGGCTAACCACAATTCCCAAGTCATCAGAGGCATGAGGTCACTCCACCGTTCACTTTGCTTAGGAGTACCAAAGTTTGGTACAGTCCAATGTAGACGCTGCTTCAAAAAGCGATACCAGTGGTCAATGGTAAAGCGACGCAAGTAAAGACACCAAACTTCTTCTAAGGGTGGCATTTCTTCTCCTACCCAAGCCAACCACAAAGGTTTGGACACTCTCATGTTACCTTGCGCGTCCAGACGTTCAACTCTGATGATTAACATTGGACGTGTAGCAGCCTGACGGAAGTGTAAATCTTTCCACAAGCTCACACGCACACGTCCTAATTTTGGGTCATTTATTTCTAATACAGATGTTGCTTCATTCCATGTTGTGGGCTCATTCAGTTTAAATTTATCACCATGCTTTTTAGGTCGCCCCTTTCCCGAATAAGCTTTTGGTTCACCCCATAAACACAGATTTGAACGCAACCGAACGAGAATATCTGCTGGAATATTCGCAGTTTTTAAGATAAAAGGCGCACAACCATATTCACTATCCCAAACTGAAATCGGTCTGGTAGGCAAATATTTACACACCTGTTTGAGTTGCCAAATTGCTTTCCCAATAGGACTTTCGGCACTTGTGATCCGTTCATGTCTTAATGGTAATGCCCAACTTCCCTCATTTTCAGGTATCCAGGCAATTGTGCTATATCCTTGACCAATGGTAATCGGTTTATTTCCTGCTATGGATGTGCCACTATGCTCATAAGTTCGCTCTTGCAACCTGACGGCATCTGGGCGTGACCAGTTTGTGTGATCTCCTGCTAACAATGGTCGTCCCTCTGCGGGGATTTGTTTGATATATAGCTGCATCAATTTCTGTCGCTGTGGCCTACTATCTTGTAGTGCCTCATAGATACTTGGCCACTTCCTTCTAAATACTGGCGATAGGGACAATTCTGCTAGGCAATAAACATTTCTAGTTAGCAATATGGCATCTGTCAACTCAAAAGTTGCATCGTGTGCTCTGCCTAAATATTTGTAGACTGCTTGACGGAATTCTTCTAATCTGGCACGTTTCATCTTGGCATCTGAGTAATGGTAGTTCGTTTCTCAGCTTCTGCCAAAAGGGGGCCTGTATTCAATCAGACACCCCTTTTCTTCTTGCTTATTATATGATAATGATAATCGAATAAGGGGGGTGGGAGAGAAACGAGCGACGCTCGTTTCTCTCCCACCCTTTTCATGATTATCATTATTGTATTATTTTCTGAGCAGGTATACTACACAATAATTGTTAAAGGTCAGGATGCTTTAAGGCTGACAAGATAATATTTTTAACCTCTAATTCCTTTTGATTTGCGTTCTCTCATATCGCTTTTAGTCTAAACTCCAGTTGGCAAGAACCGCTTCAAATTGTGCTAACTTAAATCCCGCACCTCGTCAGTGCCACATCTAGAGAAACACCAAAGTTATATCCTCTCTCCACAGTTGGTAGATGTCCTGGGGGGAAGGTTTTAAAGTTTGGTTCCTTGCCAGGTTTATACTCGTATCTTTTAGTTTGCTGATTATAGTTCCACTGAATCAGCCACTCACCTGTTAAGGTTTGCCATCCAACCGCGTCATACATCTTGCGATAGTCGTTTTTTTGTTCCCTCAAAATCTTTTCTTGAGCGCTAAAGCCCAACTTCCCATCACTGGCTGCACTCCAAAGCTTGTCAATAGTTTTTAAGTCAACACACGAAAGTGCATTCATTTCATCTTTGCTAATAGCACCCTCTGCTTGTGCCTTAGTCCCGGCAACATCTAGCATTCTCAGGTAAGTTTCTCGATCTGCTTGTTGCCAATCTTTGTTTTGTAAATATTTCTGCAACTGACTGTAATCGACATTGCGGGCTGTGGTAATTTCTACCTGCTTCAATGAGCCAGAATTAGTAGTTGTGTTAACTAAATCAGTGTTTCCTGGACTTTTGCTCTCAGACTTAGACCGTGTTAACGAATATCCAATCCAGCCCAAAACAGCAAATATACCGATAAGACTTGCTGTAATTAGTAAGGTTAGTGTCAGAACAGTCTGATTATTCTTTGCCATTTTTGGATGCTTCTGATTACTTTGAATGCCCCAGGATAAATTTAGTCTAACCGCTACTACATAATTGTCATATCATCTTGTATAACACCCACAGACTTCTATTAGAGCATTATTCTGATTGTGTAAATAGAAAATCTGAAAAACCTTACAAGCAAATACTTTTTTTAATTTTGCACCATAATTTTAGGATAGAAGGTTAATTTAAAATCACATCCATCCTCCAACTTCCGCATCAGTTAAAGGTTTCTCTAACTTGCTATATTCTGTCTGAGCAGCCCGCAATACGTGTTTCATCTGCACTGCTTCCCCGGTATCGGCGGCGAGGAAAGCTGCATTTAAGGCGATGTTACGGATATTGCCCCCAGCGACATTTAGCCGTGCTAGTTGCAGAGCATCTAAGTCTGCGGTTGGGGTGTCGGCGGGAAAAACACGCCGCCAAATCTCGGCTCGTTGTGTTGTATCGGGGAAGGGGAATTGCACCACAAACCGAATCCGCCGCAGAAAGGCTGTATCAATTGCACTTTTCAAGTTAGTAGTTAGCACTGCTAAACCTGGGTAGCTTTCCATCCGTTGCAATAGGTAGCTAACTTCAATATTGGCATAGCGATCGCGCGCATCTTTAACTTCACTGCGTTTACCAAATAAAGCATCAGCTTCATCGAATAACAAAATCACGCCGCCTTGTTCAGCAGCATCAAATACCCGGCGCAAATTTTTCTCGGTTTCGCCAATATATTTGCTAACTACCGATGATAGGTCAATGCGATAAAGATCGAGGCGCAATTTCTGAGCTAGCACTTCTGCCCCCAAGGTTTTACCAGTGCCGCTAGCACCTGCAAATAAGGCGCTGATTCCCAATCCTCTAGCACTCTTGGCAGCAAAACCCCAATTGTTATATACAGTACTGCGTTGACGCACATGAGCGGCAATTTCTCGGAGAATTTGTTTTTGTGCTTCTGGTAATACCAAATCTTCCCAATCACCAGATGGCTCAATCCGTTGGGCGAGTTCATCCAAACGCGGACGGGCTTGCACACGACAGGCATCCCATAAAATGCTAGTGATATCATTTTCTGGGGTTTGGGCTAACTGTCCTGCGGCTTCTGCACAAGCAGCCCGGATGGTTGCGGCACTGAGGTTAAACTGATCCACTAGGGTTTTAACTTGCCCGTTTATTTGCGGTGCAATTGAACCTAGTGCATCTTGCCAAACTGCACCTTGTTCTTTGCTAGTTGGTTGATGTACATCAAAATTAACTACTAGGCGTTGTCCTAGTCCTATGCGTTCCCGACTTGTAACTATTAAAAATCCCTGGGTGCGTTCGATGAAACGTGCGATCGCATTTAACCGCGCTATATCATTAGTATCCAGGTCGTTGCAGTCTATGAGTAACGCACACTTACTTAAAATCGTTTCACGAGTCCATAGGCGAATGAGATTATCTAACTCGCTAGGTACTAATGGAATCACTTGTGCGGGCATTACCCACAGGTTTAAACCCTGGAGTTGACAAATTGTCGCGGCAATGCAACGTTTGCTAGTAGTTTCAACACCACATAACTGAACGATTGGCAAGCTATTAACCTTGTAAGCTTGCGACCAAACTACTGATACTCGCTCGGCTAAATCTTGGTGCGAGGGAACTAAATCGCTAACCTCTGGTAATGGTTCAATGATGCCAGCTAATCGTTCGTCAAGGTATTGAATGCCTGTGAGATAATGTAAAATTCGTTCGTCAATTCTGACGGGGCTGAGAGTCAGGGCATGACCATCACCAATTTGAATTAATCGCCAATGACGTAAGGGAGCATTTGGAGCGATCGCATCCCAGTGGACGTTAGGTAAAGCGGCTAGAGCTAAACTAAGAGTTGGGTAAGCTCGTTGCAAATCCCCGTGCATTATAGCACACAATTTCGCAAAATCTCCATTCAATTCCATCCCTGCACACAAAAGCAACAAATCACGTTCAAAGGGTGAGAGGCTAAATATTTTGCATACTCTTTCCAATGCCGATGGTGTAGGCATAGCAGCAGCTGCTGCTTGTAACGCTTGCTGTAAATGCTCTTGGTTTTTCTCTTCTGGTTGATTTTGTTCTTTTGCCGTGTGATTTTCTAAAATGCCACGTACCAAGGCTAGGGCTGCTGATAGATAGAGATAGTTTGCCTCATCCCAATTGCGATTTGTTGTAGCATTCATAGAATTGTCACCTGTGGCGAATCATAAGCTCCAGACTGATTATTCTTGTGGAGTGGACTTTGGGCACCATCTACCTGCACCCGAACAATATAATTTCCTGGCTTGATATTTTGGATAGGAATAGTAATTGCATCGGTGTCTTCAGTGCGTGGTGCAACCAAAAAAGAGTAAGCTCCCGGACTATCATCTGACGCTTCATTGAGTAGCAAAACTACCCGTTGTGCCTTACCAACTTTGGGCTGAAATTTAACGGTAATTTTTGCTGTGCGTAAATTGTCACCGTTATTTTCTACTTGAGCAACGAATGCCGTAATTGTGGGATGGAGGACAAAAACCGCTACATTTGATTCAACTACATAATCTGTTTGCCCTGCATTGCCCATTGTGAGATGGACAACTTGGATACCCTGGACGCTTGCAGATAAATCCGATGGGACTGACAGGCTAATTTGTGTTTCTTTAACATCATTAGGTACTATTAAAGTCTCCGTGTTACCTAAACGGATTCGGGTAATCTCACCGCGTAACCGTTTACCACGAATTACTAATGTTGTGCCCGCAACAATCATCCGATCGGTCTTTGTTAGAGGCATAACTTGCTCTATAGTTGGTTGAGACAAGGGAATCATGGAGAAACCTTCAGAATTTTCAGGTTTGCTACTCTCAATCAATACCATTGATGCTAAATAGGTAGCTGAAGGTCGATAGTGGGTTTGCAAAGCAGACCATAATTTAGAAGTTTCTTCCATGTTAAAAAACTCTGGAGTCAATTTGATATGCCCAATTTGTTCAGCTAAATCGGATACAGACACACTGGCTACGGCTTGCGAAAAAACACTTGAGGTATTAGTTGTAGATGCATTGATCAGATTATTTTTTATAATATCCGATGCGATCGCTGGTGTTTTGTGTAATAAATGCATTGCATAGCCCAATAAAAGCTCCGCCTGAAAATCCTTGGCTCCGTAGGCTGTTAGCAAGTAATGCAGATCAAGAGCTAGTGGTGGAATCGGAGATTGCGGGTTTCCATTAATCCGTGAATGCCTACTCCGAAATTCCTGAGATACCCAATCGACATTGCGATTCTGCGTTACTTGATAGAGAAAGAGGTTGATTTGAGCGCGCTCGTCAGCTTCCACTGAAATTCGATCGGGTGGTAGGGCCGTTACAATCACATCACCAACACTAGCAGCGATCGGATCGCTGACTAAGCCATTTTCCAGCAAGACTTTTAGTACTGCTGTCACGGCGGCTATAGAGAGTACATTACTCATCCTCGTTCCTCATGGCAATAGCACATATTAATCATGTACGCCAGAGTACATTGACAGAATATATTTTGCAAAACTTTAAATATTCCGTAACAGAGACTATCTGCATGGTATGAAAGGGAGTAGGGAATGGGGAAGCCTACATTGCAATACAAGGCTTTTTCCGTGCCACTTGCGATCGCTAGCGTAACGGGACGGGAAGAATTTGCCTAAACTTCACATTAGGAACAAATTTCAACTACCACAGGTCTTAATTTTAAACATTTTATCAAATTGCTAGCATTATTTTAAGTTATTAATATGTTAAGCTGAGTATAATCAGATAAATGCTAAGTAATATATATTACTGACATTCATCTAAATTACGAAATAAGCAATCATAATTTAGCTAAGTATCTCTGACTAAAGTTAACACCTGAAAGTAACTAGGATGGGTTCCCCCAGATGAAATCCCCACCTCCCTCAAATTCTTGGATTGGTCGCTTCGTAGGTGATAACGAGCGATACCGTTTAGACAGACGCTTAGGCGGGGGTGGCATGGGAGATGTCTTCCTAGCAACTGATACCCGTGTAGGTCAGCAGGTAGCATTGAAGTTGCTCAAAGATACGCTGGTGGCATCTCAAGAAATGAGAAAGCGTTTTGAGCGGGAAGTGGCAGTTTGTGCTGCTTTGCAAAGCGACCACATTGTGAAGATTAGTGATTGTGGATTTACCCCGGAAGGCTTTCCATTTTACGTAATGGAATATTTGCGGGGGCAAACCCTCAGACAACTACTGTTGCGCGAAAAGCGGCTATCTGTTGAGCGGACAGTGAAAATTATGGCGCAAGTTTGCAAGGGTCTACAGCTTGCCCATCAAGGTGTGACTCTCCAACGGGATGGCACAAAAAGCACTGAGCATATTCAGGTAGTTCATCGTGACCTGAAACCAGATAATATATTTTTAGTACCTACCGATTTGGGTGAGTGGGTCAAGGTTTTGGATTTTGGTGTTGCCAAAATTCGGAGTGAATCTTCAGAAAATGCCAATATTACAAATATCACCAGTACTTTTATTGGGACGTTTCGTTACGCACCTCCTGAGCAAATCCAAAGTGATAAAAACCTGGATGCGAGGGGTGATATTTACAGTTTAGGGATTATCCTTTATGAAATGCTGAGTGCAGCCGACCCTTTTGGAATCAGCATTAAGGGTAGTCATGTCAGCGAAGCTTCTTGGGTATTAGCTCATGCTTATGAGCCACCGAAACCACTGCGATCGCAACCAGGTTGTGAAGATTTACCCGTACAATTGGAAGCGGTAGTGATGAAATGCCTCCACAAGAACCCAGCTAACCGATTTGCAACGGTAGAAGAACTAAATCTTGCTTTGCAAGCTGCTGCCAAGTTTGTCATCGGCACTAACATTATGCCCGAAAAGACTACTGGGCAACCTCAACCTTCTTACAATCAAGGTTCAAATCACGAAACTGTTCCCAGACAATCGAACGACGAAACTATTCTGCGCCCTCCATCTGCATCTAATCAAGGTTCAAATCACGAAACTGTTCCCAGACAGTTTAACCCAATTGAGCAAAACCAATCTGTGGAAACAGTTCCTTCCCTACAGCCTGGGTACAACCAAGGTTCAAATCACGAAACCGTTCCGAGGCAATTTAATCCAGTTGAGCAAAATCAACAGAGTCCTGTGAATAATCCCAACACCAGCAAACCAGATGTAACGTTGTATCAACCACGACCTGCATCTAATCAAGGCGGACAACAAGTGCCACCAGATAAAACGTTGTATCAACCACGACCTGCATCTAATCAAGGCGGACAACAAGTGCCACCAGATAAAACGTTGTATCAACCACGACCTGCATCTAATCAAGGCGGACAACAAGTGCCACCAGATAAAACGTTGTATCAACCAAGACCTGGATCTAATCAAGGTGGGCAACAAGTACCACCAGATAAAACGTTGTTTCAACCACGATCTGGATCAAATCAAGGCGGGCAACAAGTACCACCAGATAAAACATTGTATCAACCGCGACCTGCTTCTCATCAAGGTAGACCACAAGTGCCACCAGATGTAACGTTGTATCAACCGCGACCTGCATCTAATCGAGGTAGACCACAAGTGCGATCAGATGATACTATTTACCAACCAAAACTAAATGAGCAGCTAGCAACGAGAATTGCTCCTAATTTCTTGCGAATCTTGGGTGTGATCTTGGCTATTGGGTTGAGTTTAGCGTTTGTTACCTATATATATACTCAACTTCAATCTCGTCAAGAACCAAGCAATCAGCAACGTTTACCTAATCGCGGGCAGATTCAGAACTAACTTTGATTTCCCAACTCTTCAAATGTACGAAGTTTATTCAGAAATCCTATTTGATTTCTATATGACATCTCGCAATATACTTGCTTCATCTGATATCTTAAAACGAATATTGCTATTATTTTTCCTACCAAAATCTATCAATAAAATGATTCGGTTAGTTCTTCCTAAATTCCAAGCTTCATGCTCTACTAAGTCGTCAAATATTAAGCACTTCCCAGTTTGCCACATTTGAGTTTGATTGCCAACTCTAATAGCACATTTGTCAGGAATAATTAAACCTAAATGACAACGTAAAATTAGTTCCGAATACCCAGAGAATCCAGCATGGGGATAAATATGGGTTCCTGGACTCAAACAAGAAAATCCTGCTGAGACCATGTTAGGTATCTTCTCAATTAACTGTGTTGTTTGAGGACATAAAAGGCAATTATCCTCATTTTTATTTTTGAGAGCATATAAAGTAAAAGTTTTCCAGTTTTGGTTATATATATCTTTCTCAGGCCAATCTATTAATCTTTCTTGCTGTATTTTTTCAAACTCTTGTTTGACGGACATCCAGTTTAACTCTAAGCATGAAGTGAATTGAAATTCTTGGGTATCAAAAAACATGAAAACTATTACCAAATTCAATGATGGTTTGCTATAAATATTAATGAAATGATAGATTTTTTACCTAGTTATTCCTATATTTTTGTGTATGCCTTACAGTGTTATTGCTTGAATTAAATATAGGAATCCGGTTTGATTTATGAAAAAATTCAATCCACTTTACACTGAAGTTTATATTTTTTAGCTATATTCATTCCAAACTACAGGAAAGGAATAATCTGAAAACGCCGAGAAATCATGATTTTCCCGGCGCGTTTCTTCATCTAGTACCTTGACAACTGTGTTATAAATATCTTGTGCTTGTTGCGGGGAATCACCAATGCTGGTTAATCCCAACTTGCCAAACTGCGACAGGCAACCCATAAGATGAAAAACTGTACCCGTTTCAGTCCCACTGTCAAAGTGTAGTCTGTGGTGAGCGATGATATCCATTAAATCATTAGGCAATAATCCCTGATAGCGCTCTTTTTGCAGATTATCAGTAGCAACATAGTATTTGGGGCGACCTTGCTGACTGTAAAATAAACCTGTGGAAAGGTCATAGCGTCCGTTTGTTAATAATTTCAGGGTCATGAATGGATGAGTTGTACCGCCTTTACGCAAGTTAATTTCGATCGCCTGAATATCCCACTCACTATTACCCTTGTCAACGGCAATAAAATCTACACCAAATCGCTCTAAAGCGCCTTTTTCTGCTAGCTTTCTGCCAACTTGTAGTCCCAATTGCTGTAATTCCAACCGATAGCTTTCATCAGCAGGAAAGCGACAACCAAGGTAAATCTGACCATCTGGGCCTCCGAGAATTTGGTCGTGGGTTGAAAGGATTTCTACTTCGCCAGCGGGTGTAATTCGTCCTTGGACGCTGGGCGATCGTTTAATTTCCCCTTCCACAAATGCTTCAGAAATTGCCCCCAATTCTGGGATTCTTCCCGAAAAATTGTCCCAAGTCTCAAGTTTTGCTTGAAAGCGCATTGTTGAGAAGCGATCGCTAATTGCTGCTACCCTTTGAGCATGAGTACCAATTCCCGGTGCTAAATTCTCAATTGGTCTAAAATCCAGCAATGCATTTCCCTCTCCAGAAATCCCTTCATTGAGTTTCACTACTACCCGTTTTAATGTCGGTTGGCGTTCCCACAAATTACTAGTAGCTTCTGCTAAATCTGTGTAGTTCCAAATTTTTTCACTGCCATCTGGATGCGGTACTCCGCTTTGGGCAAAGATTTGCCGACTACCACTTTTTGTCCCCCAAATTTGTAAATTTGGTGCAGCAGCATACAGTGGTACACCTAATTTTAAAGATAATTCACCTTCCCAGTGTGAGGAATTGTAGCAGATCATAAATGATTTATCTAGCCTCAAAGATTGATGAATCCGCTCTAGTAGGCGGGGGCGTTCTAAAATCTTTTGGCTGAGAGGCTTAAGGGAGGAATCGTAAGTAGAAAGTAGCAACAACCGATTGCGAGCATGAGAAAAGGGAATTCCGGGTAAAAGTTGCAGATAATAATCAATGATACTAGGATGCAGGGGTACTGATGTTATATAAATCAGCCGAGTCTGGGGATTTCGCAACCGAATTAAGGAAAATAGTAATCTTTCTTCATAATGTTCGCAGCCTTCAATCTTTTGGAGTTCGCGCTGGTCGAGACTCAGAGAAGGAATAATTAAAATATCGGCTTCACTATTATCAAATAGCTCAGACGTTTTCCAGCGATCGCGCAGGGTTAATTGTAAGTGGCGAAATTTTTCAACCTGTTCTAAATCGGAAATATTTAATATAGCCATAACCCTTGCCCTATAATGATCTCAATTTAGCGTACTATACAGGCTTTTGGGCTGTAAGTTGGGATATTAGTATTTTTGTAAATAGAGAGAGAAAGTAGAAATAGATACTTTCATTTATCGAAAATGGCGCGATTCTTGAGTTATCAGAGGTCATAATCAATTAATTGAGTAACTCTGATTTATTTAATTTCTTTTCAGTCTTAAGGTTGAGTAAATTTCAGCTTGTTTTACCTCTATGGAGCGATAAACTACAGCAACATAATAGTTAACTTAAAGACAGATGAAAAGGATAAATCTTTGAAAAAATCTATGGCTAAATCAAAAGAGAAGAAAGAGCAAAAATTACAACCACCACAGCAACAAGAAGCACCAGGTGTTGAGTCAGAAATGACACCAAAACCAAAAGCAGATGATGCCCAGTATCGGGGTAGTGGCAAGTTACAAGATAAAGTAGCATTGATTACAGGTGCAGATAGTGGTATTGGTCGTGCTGTAGCGATCGCATTTGCTAAAGAAGGGGCAGATGTGGCGATTCTTTATCTCAATGAACACGATGATGCTAAAGAAACAAAACATTTGGTAGAAAAACAAGGTCGTCGTGCAGTAACTATTGCAGGTGATATCGGCGATGAAACCTTTTGTCAGCAAGCTATACAACAAACACTTGGTGAGTTTGGTAAACTTGATATTCTCGTCAATAATGCTGCTGAACAACATCCCAAAGAAAGCATTGAGGAAATCACCGAAGAACAACTAGAGCGAACTTTCCGCACTAATATCTTCTCGATGTTTTTCATGACTAAAGCTGCACTCAAGCATTTACAAGCAGGTAGTTCTATCATCAATACAACATCGGTAACAGCTTATAAAGGTAGCCCACAACTACTAGATTATTCTTCTACCAAAGGTGCGATCGTTGCCTTTACTCGCTCCTTATCACAAAATTTAGTATCAAAAGAAATTCGTGTTAATGCTGTCGCGCCCGGGCCGATTTGGACACCTTTGATTCCCTCAACTTTTCCCGAAGAGAAAGTTGAAACCTTTGGAAAACAAGTACCAATGCAACGAGCCGGACAACCAGAAGAAGTTGCTCCTAGCTACGTATTTTTAGCCTCTGACGATGCTTCTTATATCTCTGGTCAAGTGTTACATGTCAATGGTGGAGAAGTTGTCAATGGCTAAATAAAATCGTTAGGAGTTGGGAGTTATGAATTAGACATTATAAACGATAAATTCTTACTTATAACTCTTAACATTTAACAAATTCTGGATATTTAATTCCCCCACTTCTAACAATCACATATTTTGTGGCGGGTTCTAAATCCCCTATACATTACCTAATTACGAATTACGAATTATTCCAACTCCTAACTATACCCTAAGTGTCTTCCATTGGATGGATGAGTCAATGTTTAAATATTGATAATCTATCTAACAGCAAACATTTAATAAAAATAACTACGTTTATGGCATCTCCTACACCATTGCATGGGACAGAATTAGTAGATTGTGCTAGAGCAAATGCCAAGCAAGGAATTGAAACTGCTGCTTATCAATGTGGCTATGGTCAAGATATCAACAAATTTGCACGAGAACTCAGACAAGCTTGCGAAGAAATGAATTTACAAGTGAAGGAACTTAGTGGATTGATTACTGAACAAGACTTGATACTGGAATTAGGTACTGGGGAAATTATTGCTCCAGAAACAGCATCAGAATTGTAAAAGTTAGGACTTACGCACTGTACAAAATAATCATGTTGTGCATCAACGTAAATACGCCGTTTCAGGTTTTTATTAATCATTCATTGATGGTAAATAGATCCGCGTCGTAGGGCAATTCATGAATTGCCATACGACGGATCTGGTTTTTCCAATCATCTATACTTGGTCTTTCCTGTCAATGCGTAAGTCCTAAAAGTGATTGACGCACCCATTGCTGAAAGCAGTAGGATTTATGCTAGGAGCAAAACTGATAGCTTTTTTGTTTTCAAAATACTGTTGCCAACTTAGATATAGGAATCCTATTTGAGTTTTGAACAAAATTAGATATTGTAGGGGAGCCAGTGCGTTGCGGTGAATCCAGCGCTGTAGGCGGGTTTTCCAATCTAGGCGACTGGTGAACCCGAAGGGAGGTTCCCTTCGTTGTAGCAACTGGCGTTGTGTTTAGAACGTAGTTCGTAACGCACTATTATCAAGGGTTTGCTGCCGTACTCTTGGCGATAACACAACACCAGTTCGCTCAAGTCGGGAAACCCTTTCGGTAGTTCCTTCTGGGGAAACCCCCAAGATCGCACTGCCTCACCACGCGACTGGCTCCCCTACGTATCTTTTCAGACATCAAATCGGAATCCTATATATACCAGAAATTTCCTTCAATGTGGACTAGGAGTTCCTTTTGTGGCACTGCGGAGGACGCATCAAGTATCCCCACACCTAAAGGACGTATGTGGGTTCCCAAATCACCCACATACTCGTGGGTTTTGTACTCTAATAGCTGTAATAAAGAAATAGTTCAACGCTTAAAATTAAGTATAGATAAACAATACTTTTTCAAATCTTTAAATATTTAAAGATTTCTTTACAGAATTTTCATACAATTAATAACTATGCGGATAAAAAACATGAGACTATCCGTAATGTTGGTGATTTTAATTTAAAGATCATCAAAACTTTGATATTTCTTTAAAAAAGTATGTGCCAATGTAAATGTTTAAACAAATTTTCATAAAAAAGATAGACATAACACGGTATGTAGTGTCAAATGTGTAGTTGATTAACTGAATAACAATACTTAAATAATATGTAAAATTGCCATCTTTGAATAATTAAGTATGTATTTTCCCATTGGGCGTTGCTTCGCCTCAATTTTATATACCTACAACTGAGATTAGAAGCTCTCAAAAGGGTTAATTTATAATTATTATTTAAATTAACTTTGGCGAATTTAAATGCATCAAAACTCAGAATTTTTTGAAAGAAAACAAAGATTCATAAAGGCTAATATTGCCCTTCAAGTAATCTAACGAGTTTCTTATCATAGATGTTTTTGTGTTTATATATATCTGCTTTAAGAAAAGATATACAAAATTTTGTCACACTATTGTATTTTAATATTGATACAAACAAATGGCACCACAGTAGGAAAGGAGTGTAAATAATAAAATTTGTCTAATTTTGTATTAACAATTGAGTGAAATTAGGATCGCATTAATATATATTGATAGTCCAGTAATAAAGGACTTGTAAATATATTGTTATCTGACATCATTACGCATTTTTTGTTGAAAATATTCAATATAAAACTAATTCTAGTAATCCTAGAATATTGATTCTGGAATTAGTTTTATCACTATTGCGAGGCATATATCTCAATGGCTGATTTACAGAATCAAGGTCTTACTCAATCTAAAAAGTTGTTGTCAACAACTGCAAGTTCAATAGTTGCTCCATCACCTCTGGAAAGCAGTACACAATCAAGTATTACCTCTAGCGCTAGCGCCAGCGCGATCGCTCAGGGAGATGGACTCAAAGGAGAGTATTACGACAATATCGACTTCACCAACCTAAAGCAAACTCGCATAGATCCGACAGTTAACTTTAATTGGGGTCTTAATTCTCCAGATCCATCTATAGGTGCAGATACCTTCTCAGTGCGTTGGACAGGTCAAGTACAAGCTAAGTACAGTGAGGCTTACACCTTCTACACGACTACTGATGATGGTGTACGGCTATTTGTCAATGGTCAACAAATCATCAATCGCTTTGCCGATCAATCCGCTACAGAAGCTAGTGGTACAATCAACCTACTTGCAGGTCAAAAATACGACATTAAGCTTGAGTACTACGATAATACGTATTACGCTGTTTCCCAACTAGCTTGGTCAAGTACTTCTCAGACAAAGCAAATCATTCCTGAGTCCCAACTTTATAGTAATGTCAGCGTACCTGCTACTGGCACAGGTACAGGACTCAAAGGAGAGTATTATGACAATATCGACTTCACCAACCTAAAGCAAACTCGCATAGATCCGACAGTTAACTTTAATTGGGGTCTTAATTCTCCAGATCCATCTATAGGTGCAGATACCTTCTCAGTGCGTTGGACAGGTCAAGTACAAGCTAAGTACAGTGAGGCTTACACCTTCTACACGACTACTGATGATGGTGTACGGCTATTTGTCAATGGTCAACAAATCATCAATCGCTTTGCCGATCAATCCGCTACAGAAGCTAGTGGTACAATCAACCTACTTGCAGGTCAAAAATACGACATTAAGCTTGAGTACTACGATAATACGTATTACGCTGTTTCCCAACTAGCTTGGTCAAGTACTTCTCAGACAAAGCAAATCATTCCTGAGTCCCAACTTTATAGTAATGTCAGCGTACCTGCTACTGGTACAGGTACAGGACTCAAAGGAGAGTATTACGACAATATCGACTTCACCAACCTAAAGCAAACTCGCATAGATCCGACAGTTAACTTTAATTGGGGTCTTAATTCTCCAGATCCATCTATAGGTGCAGATACCTTCTCAGTGCGTTGGACAGGTCAAGTACAAGCTAAGTACAGTGAGGCTTACACCTTCTACACGACTACTGATGATGGTGTACGGCTATTTGTCAATGGTCAACAAATCATCAATCGCTTTGCCGATCAATCCGCTACAGAAGCTAGTGGTACAATCAACCTACTTGCAGGTCAAAAATACGACATTAAGCTTGAGTACTACGATAATACGTATTACGCTGTTTCCCAACTAGCTTGGTCAAGTACTTCTCAGACAAAGCAAATCATTCCTGAGTCTCAACTTTATTCACCAGATATTCCGACCACCATCACATTAGGATCATCTTCCACGACTGTGAACGAAGGTGCTGGTAATGTTAATATCACCCTGCTCAGAAGTGGTGATTTAAGCGGTACATCTTCTATCAAGTATGCAACCATAGCTGGTACTGCTACAGCAGGAGTTGACTACGGAAGTGAAGGCACTGAAAGCGCTGGAACACTGATTTTTGCACCGGGAGAAAGCAGTAGACAAGTATCCATTCCGATCATTGACGATTCCTTAGCAGAACCAGATGAAAGTTTTAATTTCGTCATCGATCAGGCCGGGGGAGCAACATTAGGAGTTCAAAGAACTATTGGAATTACGATTCAAGATAACGATCGCTCCAGCCTCGATTTCACTAAGCCAGTAGTTAATGAGGGTGACGGTACTGCAACGGTGACAGTTACACGGGGTAACGCCTTGGGGACTGCTAGTTTGAACTATGCAACCCAAGATGGGACTGCTAAAGCAGGATCTGACTACCAGGCTGTATCTGGAACCTTAGCCTTTGCAGCAGGACAAGCCAGCAAGACCATTGTTATCCCCATTATTAATGACACCGTTGGGGAATCAAATGAAGCATTTACTTTGAACTTCAGTAACGCAGTTGGAGTGCAACTAAATACTCAACAGACAACTATCACTATTATCGATAATGACTCTGGTAACTTTGTTTTAGAGACGGTAGCTTCTGGTTTGATTCAACCTACAGCTTTTGACTCGACATCTGACGGTAAGCAAATGTTCATTGCCCAGAAAAATGGGGTAGTGCGAGTGTTGAATAACGGCACATTATTAGCAACACCATTTATCGATATTTCTAAACAAGTTAATGATACGCGCGATCGCGGTTTGTTAGGCATTGCTGTACATCCAGATTTTGGCAAAAATCCAAACGGTAACAACTACGTTTACCTCTTGTATACCTACGATCCACCAGAAACCGATCCAAACAATCCTAAAAACAATCCCAATAGCACATTAGACGATGCCGATCAGAACGGGAATCGGACTGCACAACTAATTCGGGTAACAGCCGATGCCAAGACTAATTACACTACTGCCATTGCTGGCAGCCAAGTTGTGCTGCTAGGTACTAATGCCACTTGGGATAATATCAGCCACCCAGATGGAAATAGCACAGATGTCTCACTTGGCTACGCACCATCAGGAATTATCAACAAAGATACTGGTAAACGGTTTACTAGCTTGCAGGATTATCTGAATAATCTCGATAAAGTCCAAGATGTCCAGAATTTTATAGCCAACGATAGTGAATCTCATTCAGTTGGTTCTATCCGCTTTGGTACAGATGGTTCTCTGTTTGTCAGCTTAGGAGATGGCACTTCCTACAATGGGATAGACCCCCGAGCAATTCGCGTTCAGGATCTGAATAACCTATCCGGCAAGATCCTACGGATTGATGCGATTACTGGTCAAGGCTTATCAAGTAATCCTTTCTACAACGGTGATCCCAATAGCAATCGCTCCAAAGTCTATAACTACGGTCTGCGTAACCCCTTCCGCTTTACAATCGATCAGAAGACTAATACCCCTGTTATTGGTGACGTTGGATTTGCTACTTGGGAAGAGGTCAATGTCGGAAAACCAGGAGCTGACTTTGGTTGGCCGTTCTATGAAGGTGGACTTGATGGAAATGGCAATACCGTCAGCCTAAAACAACCAAGTTATGCCAATCTAGATGCAGCAAAAGCATTCTATAGTAGTGGTACAACTGTGACAGCACCAGTTTACACTTACAAGCATTTTGGTTCCAATTCGATTGTTGTGGGTGACTTTTATACAGGTGATACTTTCCCTTCAATCTATCAAGGTGCTTTATTTGTTGGTGATTTCAGTCAAGGAACTATCGATGCTTTGACATTCGATAGTCAGGGTAAAGTTGTCTCAGTTAAGCGGTTTGCTTCCCAGACAGACAGACCAAATCTAGGACTACCTACACAAATCACTACTGGCAAAGATGGCAATCTGTACTATGCAAACTTGACCGGAGGTGAGATCGATCGCTTCCGACCTGTTTAGATAAAAGTTATTTACGCCGTGACAGACTAGGAAGATAGTCTCTGGTTCATATAACGAAACCAGAGACTATTTGTCAAAAAAGCAGGGGAGCAAGGGGGAAAACTGAGACGGAGAAGCTCTCAGACTCCGCCCCAGTAAGAGCGCCCTTTATGGCGTTGCTCTCAACCCATGTTCCGCTCCGCTCCACGGCTCCAGGTCAGGGCTTGCTCCCTAAGCTTTGAGCGCCCTGCCCCTCCGCTTCTTCGGTGAACTACTACAGACTGCCTACGGCTGAAGTTGATCGCTCCCAATTCATCGGGAATAGCCTTAAAAACAGTGTTTTAGACTTAAAAACAGAACTATTAATTATCGGAAATTGCCAGGATTTAAGCGAACAGAGTTTGGTTGAGACTGACGACGAATTGCTACTCCATTGCGGAGGTTATTCGCAGTACCACCATCTTGACGATCGAGGAAAGGTTTGAGATTAATGCCACCTCTATATGAACTAACTCGATTATTGCCACTGCCTAGAAGTGTGCGTCCTAAATTATATAAGTCGTTCCCTCCACTACTGCGATCGCCATAAGTGTTAACGGCTATAGTTTGCTGTCCGTTATCAGCAGTAGTCAAATTTTGAAAAATGCTATTGCGGATGACAACAGGATCTTTCCCACGCGGTACTGTTAGCACAATTCTACAGCTTGGGTTAGCTTCTGTTGTGACGCAGACAATATTTTCGTTATTTTCTACAGATGTCTGGAGTTCTTGTAAGCCATCTGGACGATACAGTTCTAAGCGACTGGCAATTGCTGCACAACGTCTTTGTGCATCCCAACCACCACCTAAAGATGCAGGTGCTGCCCAAGGAAAGAATTGTCCTGGTTGACTTTGTGGTTGATACATAACGGTGGACTGACCATTGTAAGTCTGACAGGTAAACCGAGTTGTACCGTCAGATGAGGGTGAAGGGGTATACCTGTTGATGTATCTATTGGGACTGATGATCCACCTGATGACCCACCTGATGGCACTGTTGGTACGACTACACTACCACCATCGCCAGTAGAATCATATTGCGCCATTGCGGCCGAATTGCCCAAACACAAAGATAAGCCAAGACTGCCCAAAGATATGAATCGCAACAGTTGTGATGACATAAATCACCCTCCAGTAGAAATAAGTAGGGAATTGATAGTTTAAGTGACGAATAATTATGTTTTTTGATTCATCAAAAAGGTTATTTTTTCTTTTCTTGCTTTTTTCTCTGGGAGTAGCTTTTTCATCTGTGTTTGAATTTCTGCATCATGTCCCATTCCTTCATAATTCGTTTCATAGTGGGGCGTACTTATACTCAAGGGTGTTTTATATTACTTTTATGAGGAATTAGCAAAATATAGTATGAAGCGATCGCACTTAGCACTTATTTGCTTAAACTAAGTTAGGACTTACACAAAATTGTCTCAAAAACCTGATTTGTCGTAGCGCTAATTCATGAATTACCGCTACTTCAGAACTTTTTTGCGTAAGTTCTGTAAGTAACTCAGCTATCTGGCAAATTATTTGGGTCGATACCTTGAGATTGTAAATAGGCAATTAGCCGTTCTTTTTGCTGACGTTCTTGTGCAATTTGTTCTACTGCCCAAGGTAACAAATTACCTGCTTTATCCCACCAGCGCAACCAGTAACCAGTTCTGGCTTCTTTTGTTCCTTGCCAAGTTCCTAAGAATAAGCCCATTGAATCAATCCAATGACGACCATTTTCGTCAGGTTGTTGTAACTCGTAGCGCCTGTTTTCGAGTTGGTAATATTCTAACAAACCGCCATTAGGGTCAAAAATCACGTAAATTGGTACTTGAAGAATCTGCTCGTAAAAAAACCATTTTCCTGGTGGATAGATTCGCTTAAAAGAGTACTCTGTACCGTCAGTATCAGATAAAAATTCCATCACCACTGCCGGAATCTCACCTTCTAAATTAGGTGTGTAACTTTTGCGTTCTGCTAAAACTTCATTTACTGCTGGAACATAAACCCAGTCAGGTGCTTTAGCTATAAACTGATCGTTTATAGTCGCACAAAGTCCAAAATTTGAGGCGATTAACATTTGAGGTTGGATGAAACCACTTATTTCCAGGCTTTCGCGCAAAGCACCAGCTAATAGTGGTTGACCTGTATTTTCCACTGGTTCATCCTCTAACACAAAACCTGCGGGCAACGCTTCCCAAGATATTATCAGTTCTGTTGAAGATTTAGCTTCACCGAGTTGGGTTGCCATAAACACCCCGTTTTATTGATTTGTCTTTATTTTATGTGCGATCGCAGTTATTTTACAATGTCGCACTTTGGGATCCGAGCGATGCCACAGGGGAAAAACACAAAAAACCCCGGCGAAACTAACCGAGGCTTGAGAGAGAAGTGAGAATGACAATGAGATACAGCGATACGGAAATGGAAAAATCTTAGCTAACGCTAAAACCAACCAAAACTAAAGTTGTGACAATTAAAGTCGCAAAAAGACCTTGTAAAACGTATTTACGTTGTTCCCAAATTGCTGGGTACTCGGCGTAGTATACCTTGGGTTCAGCTGCGTAGTTATTGAGGATACCGTCTTCGTTTACAGTGGTGTACATATTTTTTTCTCTTCTTTTATTTACTTATGTAACTAAATTTAACAAGATTGTTACAAAATGTCAATAGGGCTTGACAAAAAAAGGCTGATGGGTTTCATAAAAATTACTTATCAAGGGATGGGAGATTTAGGCAAAGCGGTTTCAGGAAATGAAAGCTAGATCTCTGTTAACCTAACCACCATAAAAAAACCCCAATAAGTTAGGGGTGTAAATTTCCCTTGGTGGAAAAGTGGCGCAAGATACTTTTCAGGCTGATACTAAAGCTGTTAGCCTTCCTTCAACTCGCTCGGATTTATCTTTAAGCAACCAAAGTTTTGCTTCTTCGTAGGATTAGAACCTAATTCTTCATCACTGCATCCAAAAGCACATTGGCATCAAAGCGGACTACATCAGTGCAAGGTAGCCCAGTTTCTGCTGTTATTTGAGCGATGCTTTCCTCAGCCGCAGATTCATCTAAATGGGCTGTGTTAAGCGCTATACCCACTACAGGCACACTTGCAAAAGCGCCACCAGCACTAGCAACCGTTTCATAAAGACGAATTACCTCTGATAAAGGTGGAATTATGACATGGGGATGATTGCGGACATGAACTTGTCCCGCCCGATGGACTAACACCAGTTGAGTTGGTTGCGAACCACGAATCAAGGGCAAGGTTGCTGTTGAACCAGGGTGTAGCAGCGAGCCTTGTCCTTCAATATGCAAGATGTCATAATTTTTGCCGTAGCGCATCACTATCTGTTCCACAGCACCGGCGGCAAAGTCTACCCGTACAGCATCTAAAGGCACTCCATCCCCCTCCAACATCACCCCAGTTTGACCTGTGGCGAGAAATTTAGAACGCCAACCACGCAGTTTTGATGCCCAATGTAATTGTAGGCTAGTTGACATTTTACCGATCGCCATGTCGGTTCCCACTGTCAACACGCGCCGACACGGAAGTGTGCGTGCTATTCCACTAGCAACACTGATATTAGACGGCTCTTTGCGGACATCCCAAATTAGTTGCCCTGGTTTGAGCAGTGCATTTAAGTCTGGTATATTTGCCATTGGTGTATGTAAACCATTTACCAACGACATCCCAGCTTCTAGAGCGTCTTTAATTTCCAGCCAGTAATCATCTGGGATAGCACCACCACTTGGAGCAATGCCTATTACTAAGACTTCTGGCTTGTACTGTAGGGCTGCGGCTACTGATGCCACAATCGGGACATCACGCTTGATACCTGTTAAGTCTGTTAGAGATTTACCAGCACACTCGCGATCGATGACGGCTACAATTGGTGCTTCGCTGTAACGTAAAATTGCCAGTCCTGTTTTGCCGTGAGTCCCAGTAGTTCCCTCATGAAGTAATATTGCTACTCGTTGATTAAGTGGTAGACGCACTGTGTTTTACCCCCAAACCTGGTAAATCGTTTAGCAAAACTCTACCTTCTTTTAGCAATGCACCCGTAAAAGGATCGTCGATTAAGTTAAGGTGACTGTCTAAATCTAGATAATCAGCTAGTGGCGCTAGCTGTAATGCTGCTGTATTAGCTAGCGAACTGTCAGAATAGCAACCGAACATTACTTGCAACCGATATGCTCGTGCTGTATGTACCATTCGCATCGCTTCTGTTAGTCCCCCTGATTTCATCAGTTTGATATTAATACCATCTACGTAATTTGCCAAATCGGGAATATCAGAGCTTGTGAAGCAACTCTCATCTACAAAGATGGGTAGGGGAGAGTGTTGTTTGAGTTTTGCTAAACTTTTTTCTTCTCCCCGCGGCAATGGCTGTTCTACATACTTTATACCTAAATCACTCAGCCAATTACACATTGCGATCGCATCTTCTAAGCTCCAACCCCCGTTAGCATCAACAAATAATTTTGTTTCAGGTGCTTCTTCTCGTACTGCCAATAGCATTTTTCTATCTGCATCTATGCCATCTGGACTACCTAGCTTTACCTTGAAAAGGCGGACGTCAGTAAATTGTAACCAGTCTCGCGCTCTAGCGATCGCACCTTCAGGTGAATTAATCCCAATTGTGACTGAAGTTGGGACTATTTGATTGCGATCGAGTCCCCAAATTTGCCACAAAGGTAATCCTACAAGCTTACCCAACCAGTCGTGCATTGCTATATCCAAAGCGGCTCTAGCAGCAGAAGGAACCTGGTTTTGGGTTAAAACTTGCTCAATTTGCTGTCGCTGCAAGGGGTTAAATGCTTCTAGCAGGGGTGAAACTTGCTGTAGGGCATCTTTGATTGCTTCCGTTGATTGTCGATGATTCCCCACACCGAATGGTGATGCTTCTCCCCAACCTTCGATACCATCAGATGAAATCCTCACCCATACATTCGTTGTCTGTGCCGTTGTCCCTCTACTAATGGTCAACGGAAATCTCTTGTTTACTGTAAATAAGTTTACATTTATTTGCATACTTATTCTGTATATTATGTTATTGCAAAAGCAAGTGTAAGTTCAAAGTTTAGATTATCGGATGTATCTGTTATACTTTTTTACAATTGCTTAGTTACTAAAGTTTTTATACATAATTTTATTTTTTACTTGATTTATGAGCGACTTAAAAAAGTGGAAGACTTTAAAATCAAAAATGGTTTTAGATAACCCTTGGTGTCAGGTGAGACAAGATGAAATAGAATTGCCCAATGGTAAAATCATAGATGATTATTTTGTCAGTATTAAGCCTGACGTTGCGATGGTCTTACCCGTTACGAGTAATAGAGAAATTATTTTTGTTCGGCAATACAGACACGCTGTAGGTGAGTTTTTTTTAGAACTACCAGCAGGGAATTTCGATCCCACAAAAGAGAGTGCAGAATTAGCAGCTATTAGAGAACTGAGAGAAGAGACTGGTTATACACCCCAAGAATTTAGAAAAATTGGAACTCTATACGATAAGCCGAGTAAAGATACTAATCAAATACATTTATTTTTAGCAGAAAATGTTATAAAAGCTGGGGAACAACAACTAGATATTACAGAAGAGATTGAAGTTGTATTTATTCCTGTAGAATCAGTTTTAGAGAAAATTATTCATGGGCAAATTTCTGTGGCTGGAACTATAGCAGCTCTCTTATTAGGTTTAAAATCTATCAGTTAATTAATATCAATGTAGTTTTTTGGTATTTTGCCCCCTAATTCAGTCAAGCATCCTTACGCACGAACTATGTATGTATTGATAGGCATAATTTTGACTAATGCGTTCTTGCTCTAAGCGTTGATTGTGAATAGAGAGATAGGAATATAAAGCTTGTTCTTCAGGAGTCAGATAAAGTAAATTTTCGGCAATTGATTCTGTAACAGTAACAGCAAATTCTTTAAAAGTTTCAAACGTTTTTACATCCTCTTCTCGCCGCTTAAAGTCTTCTAACCATGCAATCGCTTTCTCAGCAGCCGGAGTTAGTGTAAATACTGGATCGTCACTGCTGTTAAACGTTTTTCTCAAAAGCTGGTCATCACACCATTTGTTGAGATACTCTTTAGGCGATCGATCTTTAAAATCTTGATCAATTTCTTCCAGAAACTCCAGATATTTACCCAGTTTAGTTTCTAACTCTTCTTGAGTGATAGAAATGCGCTGAGTTACTTTAAACTGGTTGTAAAAAAAACTCAGAATTAGAGGGGCGTTATCGCTTCGTAAAAGCTTCAGGGTGGGAGAGTTTTTTAATTCATACTTAATTTGTTCATATTTCATAGCAGTTTTTCATCATGAAGTAAAGCAGAGTTAAGAAAAGACAATGCAAACAACTATAGTCATAATTTCTCAACACCGCTAACTTTGAAGTTTAATTTCTAATTTTCACTTTTTTACCTTGCCCATTGCTGCAAGATATAAGCGTAAAAAGCCTCTTTATCTACTTTATCCATCGCATGAATTTTCCGCCCGCCAGGAACTACTTTAGTCCGTCCTTGACTGACTCCAGTGGTGATAATTTCTGTTTCCCATTCGCGCAATTGATAAAATTCTGGGTGTCCCAGATAAGCTGTGGCCAACACATCCCAAAAATAATAATCTTGGGGAATAACTAGCGCATAACATTGTCCTGCTAAATCAGAGATGGGATAGTAGCGTTGTCGCCCCATTTTTTGCACTAATTCTGATGTAACTGGGACATTATTAGTTAAATCTAAAGGACACATAATAATTTCAATTTGGGTTTGCCATACCCGCGCTGCTGAAACCGCGTCCCAATAAACATTCCATTCGGCGGAACCATCTTGTCCTGGTTCTAGACTTTTTTCTACATTGCCACCGACATTTAATGCACCTCCCATCCAAACAATTTTGTGAATCTTGGCTTCAATATCTGGTGCTTTGTCTAAAGCTACTGCAACGGTGGTCAACGGCCCTGTTACCATCAACATTACGGGGTCTGATGCCTCGCGCAATACCTTAATCATGAAATCTTGACCTGTTTCGGCAACCAGAGGTGTAGTAATGGTTTCCCTTTGATTGAGAATGGGGAGATGGTCAACGATAAAGGAATCGCGGCGATAGAGAGGAGGAAATGGATTAATCCCGCGTACAGTGCTTTCTGCTACCGAGATATGAGAAAATCCCATCAAATCGAGAATTTTACGTGTGGCGCTAACAGCTGGTTGGACGTAGCAATCTGCTGGAGTGACGACAACACCAAGGAGTTCGATACAATCCATCGTCAACAGCAGTATGGTTGCTAGATAATCATCTACACCGCCATCGTGATCCATTAATACAAGTTGTTTTGTCATAAAAGGAGAATTAATATGGATGAGTTTATGAAAGCTGCTATTCAAGAAGCAAAACAAGGCAGACAAGAAGGTGGAATTCCCATTGGTTCGGTTCTCGTCAAGGATGGCAAAATTCTGGGCAGAGGACACAATAAACGTGTGCAAGACAGCGATCCTGTCACGCACGCGGAAATCGATTGTCTCCGCAATGCTGGGAGAGTTGGCAGCTACAGAGGTACTACACTCTATTCAACTTTAATGCCGTGTTACCTGTGCGCTGGCGCAGTGGTGCAATTTGGGATTAAAAAAGTCATCGTCGGAGAATCGAAAACTTTTCCTGGCGCTAAAGAATTTATGGTATCTCACAATGTGGAAGTAATCGATCTTAATCTTGACGATTGCGAACAAATGATGAGTGAGTTTATTAAAACTAACCCGGAACTTTGGAATGAAGATATTGGGAATTAAGAGACGCGATTAATCGCGTCTGTACAGCATTAGCCCCCGTCTTGGTGACTTTTGATAGGAGAATTATGGTAGAGAGCGATGGCGTAACCGCCTGCCGGAGGCGATCGCTATCTCAAAAGGAATACAGACAAAAAATTATCTTCACACGGATACTCATCACTCCTAATGTAGCAACAGTGTGCTGTTATTATCAATCAGCGTCAGAGTTCCAGCAGTGGACATACCTGGATTGGACTGTGCCGATGCATTATAAGTCTGAATGTAACGCTGCACTTCTAATGGAAACTGGGGATAGTCTAATACCGCATCTCCATCAGCAATAGTTGCCCAAAAATCTCGCAAACTAGGAGCTAATTTTTTGGCCTGTGATAATGGTAAGTTTAATGGAGAGTGGGTTAGTAGCTTGATTAAAAATGGGAAAGAGCGATCGCCCATCCACTGCCGTGATGACTCTTGCAAGTCTGGGAAATCAGGCACTGACTCTACCCGATGAGATAGAATTTGCAACGATTCTTTACCTTCGTGATCCCGATGAAACTCTAGCACCCGATAAGGGTGAGGATAGCTCACTAAAGAACCAGTGGTAATATCATATACTCCATCTGAGTAAGCAATATCCTGAACGTGCAAATGCCCAGTAAATACTAGCTTGACTCCGTAGCGCTTCAGCAACTGCAATAGTTCTGCTGAATTCGCCAACATATAGCGATTTGCCAGTGGATGGTTTGATTGATTGGGTAAATGTTCCACCACATTATGATGTACCATCACCAAAACTAATTCATCAACAGATGCCGCCAGCACCTCTTCTAGCCACTGTAGCTGTTTGGCATCCAAACACCCAATTTGCTCACCCTGGTCATTAAAGAAGTTAGAATTCAGTCCAATCAGCTTAACTCCAGGGAGTAACTGACGAACGTAGTAAATCTGCTGCGGATCTTCATAGCCAAACTTCGTGTAATAGTAGGGAAAATCAGCAAAAGCAATTGATTGCCGATCGGCCAACAGCACAGGAACGTCATGATTGCCAGGAACAACATAGACGGGAAAAGGTAGCTGGGCTAAACATTGTTGTAACCAGGCGTGGTTCTCTGGTTCGCCATGCTGGGTTAAATCTCCTGGTAACAATAAGAAATCTAAATCGAGTTGTGTTAAATGTTCGAGTACACTTTGAAATGCCGAGATACTGACTTCTACCAGATGAAAACGGCTAGGATGATCCCAGATTGTGTGTGGAAGTGCTACGTGTAAGTCGCTGACTACCGCAAAGCGAAAATTGAGAGCCATTGATTTATGAAAATGTTAAAAGCAGGGGTTAAAATAAGCCTTTTTCCAAAAGTATAACCCTAACTTTCTCTCCTTGCTCAGGAGTGTATCTACTTAATATTTCTATACATGAGGCATCGATTACACCCTATGGTGACAGTTAATTTTAAGGCTGAATATAACCATTAATGGCGTTGCTGATTGCGGTATGAAAACGATTGTGCATTGCGGTGAAAAATCCTTGTAGAGACGTAAAATTTTACGTCTCTACATTCTTATCTAATTAATGGCTAATAATTCAATGTGTTATGTCATGTCCGGGTAATTAGTTATGATTCCCACAGTTATTGCACCCCTCCCCTTACTAAGGCTACGGTGTACACATATCTTGGTAATGAAGCTGAAAGCCCAAATCCTGGATTTACCCCCCTTAATCCCCCCGATGTATTGGGGGGAAATATCCGGTTCTCCCCCTTGCCAAGGGGGAGTTAGAGGGGGTCAGAAGGACTTGTGTGTACACCGTAGTTACTAAGGGGAGGGGAGACAAAGCATAGTTTTGGTGGGGTGGGGTTCTTTGAGTTTAATAAGTAATCAAGCGGACATGATATTAGCGGCGCGAAATTTAATTGCTTTGTTTCTTGGCTTCTCTGCTACTCCTCTTTTCGGTAAAATAACTTAGCAGATTGGCAAGGAACAGGTTCAGAATCATGGCTCAAGCTAGTATTGGGATTATTGGTGGCAGTGGTCTGTATAAAATGGACGCGCTCAAAGATGTCGAAGAGGTGCATATTCAAACCCCCTTTGGTTCACCATCAGATGCTTTGATTTTGGGGACATTGGATGATACACGGGTAGCTTTTTTGGCGCGTCATGGACGCAATCACACGCTGTTACCGTCTGAATTACCTTTTCGCGCTAATATCTATGCGATGAAGCAATTGGGTGTAGAGTATTTAATTTCAGCTAGTGCTGTGGGTTCCTTGAAGGAAGAGGCGAAACCACTGGATATGGTGGTTCCAGATCAGTTTATTGATAGAACAAAAAATCGGATTTCAACGTTTTTCGGTGAGGGAATTGTGGCTCACATTGCCTTTGGCGATCCGATTTGTAAGAATTTGGCTGTTGTGTTGGCAGATGCGATCGCATCTCTCAATTTACCAGAAGTTACTCTCCATCGCGGCGGTACTTATGTGTGCATGGAAGGGCCAGCTTTTTCCACAAAGGCAGAATCTAATCTTTACCGCAGTTGGGGTGCAACTATTATTGGGATGACGAATTTACCAGAGGCGAAGCTGGCTAGGGAAGCGGAAATTGCTTATGCAACTTTAGCGCTGGTGACAGATTATGATTGTTGGCATCCAGACCATGACAGTGTGACGGTGGAATTAGTGATTGGCAATTTGCTGCGGAATGCTGCCAATGCTCAAAAGGTGATTCAAGAAACTGTGCGGCGCTTGAGTGAAAATCCGCCGCCAAGTGATGCACATTCAGCGTTGCAGTATGCGATTTTGACTCAGTTGGATAAAGTACCAGCCGAGGCGAAGGAAAAGTTGGCGTTATTGTTGCAGAAGTATTTGTAGTGTTGGCGAGCAGCGATCGCACTATCATCTGAAATTATAAAGGCGATCGCTCATTCTCCAGAAATTAAATATGCGTTATGTAGAACCCTTGTGGAGAAGCGATATAGCGGTTCTCAGTTGAGTAGGTACTTGAACCCCACCCCCAACCCCCTCCCCGCAAGCGATGAGGGGGACTATGATGTACCTTGTATGATTAGGAAACGCTATATATAGCGTCTCTACATTCTTTTTCACCAGATGTCTTTTGTATTAAGAGTGTTGGAATGAGGGGGCTAACACTGCAATCGTTAAAGCATTGCGACAAATATAATTATCATAATCAATCCCTGTGGTTAGGGATTAATCATTGCGATCGCTCATACGGAACTGCGATCGCTTTTCTACTGGCTCAACCCACCATCACTTTGCCTTTTGCAGCGATAAAGACGTTAAATCGAGTATATTTACTCAGTTAGTATCTGAGTGATATGAGTGTAGTATTTAAAACAAAGTAGTCTTGCGATCGCCCTCTTACAGCCTCCCTAGCAGTCAAAATTCTGGCATAATCAGACATAGGCGCACCTAAAAAACTAATATAAATCTTGCCAAGCTCATTGAAAGGTTTACGTCGGCTGGATATTTTAATAGAATAATCTCATCAAAAGATTCGCAGAAATATAAATGGACTGGATTACACTACTGCGATCGCTACAGTCTGATTTTATTAAAAGGTTAACATCTGGTTGTCTGCTTCATTGCGAAACAGAAGGGCAATATAGTGAATTAACTATAATCTCTGGAGAAAGATTAAAGGCATTACGAGAATTTTGCTGGTTGATGGCTGAGAAATATAAGCGTGTTTCACCAGTCCGTGACGTTTTTATCAGCTATCTCAAAGGGAAGTTGGGTGAGGAAGTTGTCAAAGAACGTTTAGCAGATTTTATTACCGAAGTCGATTATGAAAAGCGATTCGGCGGTGATGGTAATATAGATTTTACCTTGACTTCTGACCCATCTATTGGTATAGAAGTTAAATCTCGTCACGGTAGTATTGACAGAGTTAGATGGTCAATTAGTTCTGAAGAGGTTGAAAAAAATGCAGTTGTAGTTTGCATTTTGATTCAAGAAGATGTGAGTGAAGCACAATCTGAGTATCACCTTTTTTTGGCTGGGTTTCTGCCAACTCGCATGATTAAGTTGAAGACTGGTAAAATCTCCTTTGGTATAGAACAATTACTATATGGTGGTGGTTTATGGTGCTATCTAGAACAATTACAATCTTCTTTAAATAATTATTCTCAGCAGAAATCATCAATTTACAAATATATCCCAAAGCAGGAAATTATATCTACTAAGCCAATTAATAATCAATTGATAAAATCTTCTTTACAACCTGAATATAGTGATGATGATTTAAATATCCTTTATGTAAAATTGGGTGATGAATGTTTTGAAAAAGGAGAATATACAAATGCGATTAGCAATTACAATCAAGCTTTAAAAACTCATCAGAATGATGTTGATTTATATTATAAGCGAGGTTTAGCCCACTATCAAGCAGGAGATTATGAAGCTGCGATCGCAGATTATTCTCAGGTAATTAAGGTTAATCTTAATGATGCTAAATCTTACAATAAACGAGGTTTAGCTCTATATCAGATGGGGCGATTAGAAGAAGCAATTAATGATTATACCCAAGCTATCATAATTAACCCTAATGTTGCCGTTGCTTATAAAAACCGGGCTGAAGCTCGTTCTCATATAGGAGATAACCAAGGAGCAATTGAGGATTATACCCAAGCTATTAAAATTAACCCACATTATGCCGATGCTTATAAAAACCGTGGAATTGCTCGTTATTTATTAGGCTCTCAACCGACATTTCCTCAAGCAATCAAGATTAATCCTCAAGATGCCATAGCGTATAAAAAACGTGGTAATGCTCGTTCTGATTTAGGAGATTTTGAAGGAGCAATTGAAGATTATACTCAGGCAATACAGATTAATCCTAACTATGCTGATGCTTATTACAACCGTGGTAATGCTCGTTCTGACTTAGAAGATTTTGAAGGAGCAATTGAAGATTATACTCAAGCAGTACATATTAATTCTAATTATGCCGATGCTTATTACAACCGTGGCAACATTCGTTTAGAAATAGCGGATAAACAGGGAGCAATTGAAGATTTTCAGAAAGCGGCAGATATTTATCGTAAAGAAGGTAAACTAGAAGCACTCAAAGATACACGAGAAATAATATTAGATTTAGAAATAGAAGAATCATTAGATATTTTAAAGTTCTAGAAAATTTGCAAATTTCAGTTGAAGAAGGCAGAGGGCAGAGGGCAGAAGGAACTTTTTCGTTGGGGATTCAGACCCCAACCAATTGTAAGCACCGTATAGACGGTGGGGTTTTATACCCAAGTTCGGTTCGGTCACAGGCAGAGGGAGGAGGCAGTATTCCCTTCTGCCTTCTGCCTCCTGCCCTCTGCCTTTCTTGATAAACAGCAATTTTCAGCGATGTTCAAATATTTTAATTTCTTCAACATCAAACCAAACCTGAACGTAATGCAACGACTGCTGCTTGCACGCGATCGTCCACTGCTAATTTATTCATAATCCCTCGGACGTGAGTTTTGATGGTGTTGGGACTGAGATAGAGTTTTTCAGCAATCTCTGGGTTACTCAACCCGTCTACCATGAGTTTCAATACTTCTAATTCGCGTCCAGATAAGTTAGCGCTATTGCTAGTGGGTGTAGGTGGTTTGAGATTGTCAATTACTCGCCGCGCAATTTGGGGATCGAGATAGGCTGCACCATCAACTGCGGCTGCGATCGCACTTAACAATCGTTCCACACTTGCACCTTTAATACAATACGCATCTGCACCGCTAGATAGCGCTGCAATAATTTCTGTCTCCGTTTGATGAGATGTCAGCATTACTACATGAGTTGCTGGTAACGCCGCCTTAATTTGCTGTGTCGCTGCAATGCCATCCAATCGCGGCAATCCTATATCCATAACCACCAAATCGGGTTTTAGTTGCAGTGCTGCTTGCACTCCTAAATAACCATCTTCTGCTTGTCCAA
Source organism: Nostoc sp. KVJ3 (assembly GCF_026127265.1). GTDB lineage: Bacteria > Cyanobacteriota > Cyanobacteriia > Cyanobacteriales > Nostocaceae > Nostoc. The sequence goes on along the minus strand of NZ_WWFG01000001.1, from coordinate 542,918 downwards.
CAATCTCTAACTGAGGATGAGCCATTAATGATTGTTCTAATCCCAGTTGCATCATCGGATCATCTTCGACAATTAACACTCGCAATGGTGGAGCATTGGCTGGTAAATTTAAGGGATAGCGAATATCTAAAGACATTTTTATTTAGTTAGGAGTAAAAGTAGAGACACGATTAATCGCGTTTGTAAGAGTAGAGACGCGATTAATCGCGTAACTTATTTTATTCTTCCACCCGATAGCCTAACTCTGCTAAACTAACCCGCGACTGTCGCCATTTTGGTTGGACTTTGACAAACAATTCGAGGTAAACTTTACCAGCGATTAACTTTTGGATTTGTTCGCGGGCTTCACTACCAATTGCTTTGAGCATTGCTCCGCCTTTGCCAATGAGTATGCCTTTTTGGGAATCACGCTCAACGTTGATGGTAGCAAGTATACGGGTAATGGTGGGAGCTTCTTCTACTAAGTCAATGGCGATCGCTACTGAATGGGGTACTTCTTCACGAGTCAATAATAAAATTTGTTCTCGGATTAGTTCACCCATAATAAAGCGTTCTGGCTGGTCAGTAACCAAATCTGGTGGGTAATATAACGGCCCAATTTCTAAATGTCCAATTAATAATTCTTGAAGTTGCGGTAATCCTGCACTCGTCTTCGCAGAAAACTTCACTATTTCCCATTCATGGGACTGGGCCATCTGAGCGTAACTATCATCTAAAAACTGAGAATCAGGTGGTTGTTGATCGGTTTTGTTCACGCCCAAAATCACCGGTGTTTTGCTGCGACTGAGCAAGTCGGCAATATAGCGATCGCCCGATCCACAAGCTACTGCTCCATCTACCACAAACAATACTACATCTACTGATTCAATGGCAATTTTGGCATTTTGCACCAATACTTCGCCCAATTGATGATGGGGCTTATGAATTCCTGGCGTATCTACAAAAATTAACTGCGCCTCTGGTGTAGTTAATATACCGCGCAAACGGTTGCGTGTAGTTTGTGCTACAGGGGAAGTTATGGCAATTTTTTGTCCTACTAATTGATTCATTAAAGTAGATTTACCGACATTTGGACGACCAACGATGCCGATAAAACCTGATTTAAAGTCAGGAGGAGCTTGTGGGATTGTTACTTCTCCTGAAAAAGAGAAGTTGTAATTATCAATACTATTCACCTTTGGCTCCACCCTCATATTTTACAGCTGGGATAACTTGGTTTTTTCTTAGACACAAAACAAGCATAAAATTATCCTGGCATTTTTAGGGTTTGCTTTTGCCGAGGTTTAATCTACTACTGGCTCTACACTTATATTTTACAGCTGAGATAACCTTAGTTGTAGAATTTAGGAGTCAGAATTCAGTAGTCAGAATATAAAAAAATCAAACTTCAAATTTACCTCATTTCGTCGATAATCATACCAAATCCAGATAAATTCTGACTTCTGGCTCAGGATAGGCACTTATTTATCCCCCCGATCAAGCCTTAAAAAGGGGGGAACTGCAATTAAAGTCCCCCAAGTTATCGGGGAGCCATTGCGTTGGGCAGCGAGCCACTCTTGTTGCATGTGGCGGGGATTTAGGGGAATCTAAAACGTTTTGCTACCGAGAAGAGGACTTTTCAAACATCCTCTAAATAACTGGACTTTAGACTAAAAGCCAGAAAATAATCCCCAATACAAACTCGCCTTCATTTACAGCTTGATTTGTTGCGACATCATAAACCAATCCATCTTGTTGAGCGCAGACATCAATAACACTAGGTAAATTACCTTCTTTATTAAAACTGAGAATTTGATACAATTTTTCTCCAGCTTTAAACCTACTACCTAATGCTATTCTGGATTGAATCATCCCACCTGCGATCGCATAATATTTTTTCCGGTTGCTGCTAGATGCGAAAGTCATCTCATGGGTTTTTGTGTCATCCGATAAATCAGGAATTTGCAGTACACCTTTTTGCACTAAATAGTTTTTTACACCCCGTACACCTTTAGCAACTGAATCAGAGTTCATTTGCATTCCTGAGCCTAATTCCAGTGTCCAAGCTTCCACATCAAACTTGATATCTCTACCAAACTTATCAAAACAAGCTTCCAGTGCTAACCAAGGTTTGATAAAAGCTTCATCAAAAGCATCACCATCATATTTATTCAGCAAGATTCCAAAATCAAGCAGGAAGTATTTTGCACTTTCTTGTCGATTTCGGAAGAAATAAAGGTAATCTAATGCTTGATTAGTAGAACTATGTAAGTCAATTAAGTAGTCTGCATCTAAACTCAGATTTTGTAGCTTGTAGGCAAAATGCTCAGTGTAAGGAACACCACTATAAGAATTAATTTTTTCTAAAATTTTCGCAAATTTTTGCTTAATTATAGTTAGATAATTTTGTCGAACAACTTCTAGATCGATATGAAGTTGAGATTTAGTAAAAGCTACTAAATCATCAGCTTCTTTCTCGTAATCCCAAAATATGCGATTCCAGTCTTTAGCTTCATAAACGCAATATCTTCCAGGTGAAAAATGATGAGCGCGTTCATTCGTCCCCATTGGGTTACAAACGGGAACTAACCAAATTTCTCCAGCTAAATTTGCATTATTTATTGTTAATAAAAACTCAATTAGCTGGTGAATAACGGTATTGCCAGCAATTTCTGCACCGTGTAGATTAGATTGAATGTATACCTTTTTACCAGGTTGAGCGCCGATGAATTTGTATATTTGTAAGTATAGGCGATCGCCCGAAGCCATTTGACGTAAAGGAATAGTCTCAATAACTGGCAGCATAAAATAATTCATTGAGAATTTGAGTACATTATCCCTGTATCTGTACTGAATTAAAACTCAATCTTCCTCTGGGTGAATTATCCAAATAAGCTAACATCAAATTACCCAGTAACCAGCACAGCAGCAATGGCAACAAATTGGTTGCGAATCACACATCAAAACGACAAAATCCAACTTTCTTGGCAACGCGGATATGAAAATCCTCGCCTAGCCCCAGCAGTGACCTTCCAACAACCCTTCGATGAAGGAAACGCGGCTGAGTTGCGCTGGTACTTAGAAGATTATTTACAGTTTCTTTACGGTATTTTTCCAGATAACGCTGCAAAAATCGAACAAAAATTACAGCAGTGGGGACAACAGCTATTTGAGCTAGTATTTCGCAGCACAGAGAAAGGAAGAGAGTTTTTTCAAGAAGCGACACGAGACGGGCTTGATAAATGTGAACTGGGCATCATTTCCGATAACGCCGAAGTGCTGAACTTACCTTGGGAGTTGCTATACTCCCCCGATTATCAATTTCTTGCACCTTCACTGGCGGGGATGTATCGCAGTCTCAGCAGTCAGGGCGTAAAAGCACCATTGCGACCCATGCCCAATGACCAGTTAAATATTTTACTAGTTATTGCCCCGTCCTGACGATGAGCAAGATGTTGATTAAATGGTGCGATCATCTGAATTGAGCAGTAGATAAAATTTGCATCCATACCAGAATCTTTTGTCCGTTTCCTCTCTAGAGTGTTAACCTGATAGACTAAAATTATTGGACGTGTAAAAGACGGATAAATAACGTCTGGAGGTTGTTTTGAGTATTATACAAACTGCCACTGAAAAAATGCGATCGCTCCCGCCAGAGAAGCAACAAGAGGTCTTAGATTTTATTGAGTTTCTGCAAAGTCAGATAGCACAAAAAAATACAAACATTGAACAAATTGAACCTATTTCATTTTTGGAAGCTGCTCAACAATTTGCAGGTTGCGTTGATGGTGGCCCCGGTGATTTGGCGACTAACAAACAATATCTTGAAGGTTTAGGAACTGAATGAAGCAGCGAGTCATCATCGATACTGGCCCATTAGTAGCCTTTATTAATCGCAGAGAGCATCTTCATACTTGGGTAATTAATACCTTGGCTACAATTGAGCAGCCTTTACTCACTTGTGAGCCTGTGATTGTAGAGACCTGTTTTCTGTTGCGAAATATCTACGGTGGTCAGGATATGGTGATGTCTTTACTGGACGAGGGAAAGATATTAATTTCGATGTGTTTGAGTGAAGAAGCGGCAATAATTAAAGAATTGCTACGACAATATCAGTCAGTTCCAATGTCATTAGCAGATGCGTGTTTGGTGAGAATGACACAACTGTATCCTGAAAGTGAGTTGCTAACATTTGATAGCGATTTTAGAATTTATCGGAAGAATCGCAATCAATCAATTAATTTCTGTGATTATGCCAGAGGATTTGTAAGAATAGGGTTAAGAACGATCGCTCCTAAACATCATATAATGCAAGGTTCTTTTGCGGCAAGAGAAAAAAGAGCCTATTTCTAGCCTAAATACAAGTTGCAGGGTTATTTAGGAAGAATCTGTTTTGATACTTTAGATAGTATAACTCTTATGGAGTCTAGTTTTGAGATTTTGCTTGCATTTTGCTTAAAGAATAACTGTAAAATGAAAGACTATTTTAAATGAAAATTTTTTAGATTAAATGGTGTGATTTTCTCTAATAATTTTTGAAAATATTGATTTTTTATAGGCTTTTAATTGACAACATCCTTGTTTGCCTTAGCTAAAAGTCTATGTCGTGATTCAAGTGCGTCATTTTTCATTTGTTCATACTCAGCTTTTGACAAGCTTTTTAATACCCATATCTGAACATTTTACAGAAAGTTTGCGTCTAATTACCTAATTTGGGATGGTTATCCAGAATTTTTCCATCTAACATCCCTGTAGTCAATCGCCCCAACTCAACAGCCCACTACATATTTAGAGATTGTGTGTGATGGACAATAAGTAGACAGTTGTTGCGATCGCTCTCACTTGACAATAAAGTAGGCGATCGCATTACACCGTCCAATCCTCAATTAACAATCCGGGTACTTTGCTGAAATCCCGATGGTTGCGCGTTAGCAAAACTAATTTATGAGAAAGTGCGATCGCAGTAAAAGAAGTAGACTGTTGTTGCGATCGCGACTTAAATGACTTTTGCTTACTTGCGACACTTAATCAGACAACAAGATCGCAAAGCCTTCTTGGGTGAAGTGTTTATCGTGTGTCAGTACCTCTATGATCTCCAGTTGACGAATGGTGTGCATAGAAATGCAATCTGTCAAGCTATAGCCTTTATCAAAACGTTGAGAATACAGAGCTAGACCACCTAAAAAAGATTCGCGTGTTTGGGGAATAACTTGAACCCGATCATTTTGTAGAATGCTTTGTGCTAGTTGAAATATTCCACTTCGGGTGTATCTACCAGCAGTTGAGAAATAATTCACAAACTCAGTCAACACCTCATCGGTTGTAATCAGTTTTGTTTGCATCAGTGATTTGTGTATCTCTTGAGTGCGGACATGCCATGCATCTCGTGGATTAGCAAGCGCTATCCAGTAAAACGTATCTACGAAAACAGGATTCATGCTGATGTTTTAGGAGTTCCGTAGAGATACTGGTCGTGTTGCTCTGCGCTATCTGTGTGCAAGTTAACAAGTTCTTCAGGAGGAATACTCTGAGCAAATTGCTCGAACTCGTTGAAGAGATTTAGCAGAGAGTTATCTGCTTGAACAGGAGAAACAATTACTTGAGTGCTATCTGCTTCTTGAATACTATCTTGATTAGAACCTTTGAAGCTAGGTTGCGCCTTTACAGACTGCAAAATGTACAAAATTGCTTCTATCAGTTCCTCTGGTGCTTGCTCAATTTCTCGAAGAAGTTGCTCTTTCGCCGTCATTGCTGATATCCTCAAGCAAATACTTTAAATTGTAGTATTAAGTTGAACTGCGATCACCTTTAGGGATTATCTGTGATATCATGTCCGCATAATTAGTTATGATTCCTACAGTCATTGCACCCTACCCCTTAATCCCCTCCCCGCAAGCGGGGAGGGGAGACAAAGCATAGCTTTGGCGGGGTGGGGTTCTTAGGGTTTAATAAGTAATCAAACGGACATGATATGAGATGCACAAGAAGTAGACCGTTGTTGCGATGTCTGCGACGGGCTACGCCTACCCCCTGACTCGACAATAAACTAGGCGATGTCTACGAGGGGCTGTTCGGTGTCGCATTAAACCGTCCAATCCTCTATTAACAGTTCGGGTACTTTGCCCAAATCCCGATGATTGCGTGTTAATAAAACTAATTTACGAGATAGTGCGTAGGCGCAGCCCGTCGTAGACATCGTAATCAAAGAAGTAGACTGTTGTTGCGATCGCCTTGAAACTCTAAACTCCACCTTCTAGCTAGTCTAGGTCATTTATTGTCAGCGGTGCTTGAGCAGTATGACGCACATACAACACATAAACTGTGGTATCTCAAATCGTAGAAAGCACTCGATATACATTTTTGGCTTTCCCATAAAGGAGTTGGCGTACTTCTTCTGGGAAAATCTCATGTTCGACTGCTAAGGTACAGCTTTGAGGCTTCTCTTGTAGCGTAGCAATAGCATTCATCAATCCTCAAAACCAACGATCGGCAAATTCAGGATTTTGCTCTCGATACCAGCGATATGCTTGCTCAATCTGAGCTTCCGCAATTGGGGTAATCTCAACTTGAAATGCCATATTTTTGCTGCATTTCTTGGACGAAATCCCCAATAGGGCGAGTTTGACCAGCGTTGAGTTCCTCAAAGCCTTGGCCAATACCTGCAATTGTCTCTAACTGATCGATCAATTGGCGTAGTTTTAGTTGGATCGATTTTGCTAGTATTGAGAAAGGTGACGAGAACTTGGGAGCGATCGCTAATATCTTGCGGTAGCTCAGTTAGCTGAATTTGCCCATCCTGATAAATGCCTTCGATGGTTCTGATCATAAGTTGCATCTAGGTTGGTATTTCCTTAATTCTACCAACTAGCGTCAGAGAACTGTCACAACTGAAATTGTAAATTAGAGTAGGGGGTGGCAACTCCCTCAAACCTAATAAAAATGTTTAATTGCTTTTATGAGCGATCGCTCTCACTCGACAATAAACTAGTACAGTGCGGCGGAAATAAACCACCCATTCCAAATCAATGAAACCCTCATGCTGTATTCGTTTTTAATTTTTAATTTTTAATTCCGCCCTGCGGTACTAGGCGATGTCTACGACGGGCTGTTCGGTGTCGCATTAAACCGTCCAATCCTCAATTAACAATGCGATCGCGTACCCGCCATAAACTGGTGGCGATCGCCTGATGAGGGGATGCGATGTCTGCGATGGACTATTTAGTGTCGCATTCATTATAAGAATCCACATGCAATTATAAATGTCTTAGTTGCGGCTCTTTTAAAGGGATGCTTTTGACGTTGTAATGAAATGCATATAAAGAAGTGTCAATTGCAGTTAATACCTTTTAAATTGGGAAAAAATTCTAGAGCTGCACAGGATACCAGCATCGGATCTTCAATGGGAGGGTTTGTATGTGCAACAATGTGAGCAGCAGTAACTTGTTTAAGAGTCCATGATAAATTCTCATTTCTGGAATTAGCGATTTTTTTAACCTGAGTATAAAAATATTCACCACGATTCAAACGATTAGAACCTTGTTGTGCATCACAGCTATAAGTATCATGTTCATCTGAGAGAGGTTTATTGTCTTTCTTACCCAAAATTATAGTCATTGGTGTGCTAAACGCCGTTTTCAATTCTACAAGTGGAAGATGATTTCCAGTTTGTTTTTTCAAGCCACAAGGATACTCTATATATTTATTAGGTATAGTATAGGAACCAGCTTCCGCAGCAACAGCTTTTCTGATCCGTGTATGAGGCATAAAAATAACCATTCGATGAACAAATTGCGCTCCAGCAGAATGACCGTATATATAGTAACTACTTAACTGAAGTTTTTCACTTTTATTCACAAAATCAAAAATATTTTCAATGTCTGAAAATGCCCATTGGTCTTGAGATTTTAGTCGGATAAGAGATTTTGTAAACATATTTCCCAGATTATAACTAGCATATCCTGGGAAGTCATTTTGTCCAAATTGAGGGGCAAGTAATATCAAGTTTGACTGGCTATGGTTATAGATTTTTCTCCAATCATTTCTATAATCTCTAGCATTCCGATTTTCCCCATGCATAGCAAATACTATTTGAGTATTTGAATTCAATTTAGCCGGAATATAATAGTAAACAGGAATAGATGTTTTATTATCTTTAACCTCATAAACAAAACAACCTTCTCCTTTTGTTAACAATCTTGAAGTACAATTATCTTGTTCAAAATTGTGAGAATCAGCCTGACATATTTGAGCAAAGTGAAGAAAATAAAAGAAAAGAAAGATCCTAGTAGCAATAGCAACATATCGTTTCATAAATAAAAGCTTTTAGTAAAATTTTTTTCGAGGCGATCGTCATCAATATAGTATCATTTCATGATAGAGTTTCCTAGTAGGTGTTAGATGAAATTCCCCAGAATCTAATTATCTTCGTGACTGCTTCCTAGTATTCGGATATTAGCCACAAGTGAGTGGTATATGGTTAATTTAGCACAAGTATTTATTGAAATTATTTCTATTTATAGGCTCAGTGATAATATGATTCACTCCAATTAACTGACTTAAAACTAAAATAGCTGCTTTCTGGCAATTATCACCTCCATTTGATGCTGAATAATATTCTAAAAAATAAGACCTGATATTGGATTCAAAAAAATCGACAGCAGTTTTTAATACACAAGCTTCACTATCAATCCCACAAACAAAAATTGTCTGAATATTTCTTTCTTTGATAAATGTAATAGTTTCTACATTACAAGCGGTATAGATAGTTTTGTCAAAAACTTTGTTCACAAATGGTTCAATCTCAGAAACAATTCTTTGATCTATTTCTGAAAGAAGTCCATACCAATTAAGATATTTTACATAAGGACTTTCAAAACTATTTATAAATCTTGTGAAGATAACGTACTCAAATATATCTTGGTCTAATAAAGACTTAATCCGTTGTATAATATGCTTTGTGTTTTCAGATATAAACCCATTTTGAATATCAATGACAAATAGGCAGAAGCTCATATTGTTACTGTAAAATATCATCCAATGGACTATTATAACTAATTACAAACTATAGGAATAGTATTTGATTTTTGAAATATGCTTAGGGAAGCCAGTCGAGTGGGCAAGTTTCCCGACTTGAGCATTAGCGTAGCGGTAGCAACGGAGGAGCGTCACTGGCGTAGCGTAACGCATCATTCACGATCGGGCAGTATGGTTTCTACGTCACGCAGAGGTCGGAAAGCATATCCACTTAAGCCAATAAGTAACATACCTAGCGAAGAGATGAGGTACAAAACTGCCATACCCGAACCTTTTCCCGTGCCGAATATCCAGCCTAATATGGGTGCAAGATTACCATCTGGCATCATTGCAGGTTCAAAAATGTAGTCGGCTAGTGGGCCAGCTATCAAGTAAGCAACTGTTGAAGCAACCAACGTTACAACCTTTAGGGTCGCAAAAACACGTCCTTGTATTTGAGGATTAACCTTGGTTAGCCAAATAGCATCACAGGAACTGCCAAGTATGGGAAAATTCAGAGATGAACAGAATTGTGCTGGAATCCAAATCAATGGTGTCTTAGCTATACCAAAAATAATTTTGCCCAAACTAACACCGATTATCCCAAGTAGCACCCCATCTATCCTACGCTTGAAACCACCCCAGCTATTGATGAGCAATACCCCAACTATTCCACCAATTCCTGCTGCTGAGGCTAAAGTGCCTAATACCTGAGTGTTATTGCCAGTCAGTGCTAGAACCATCGGTGAATAGATTGAGAGTCCAAAGTCATAGGCAAATGTGAATACAAATGCTAACGCTAGCATAGCAAGCAAACTTGGACGTACAGCAATGTAATGCCAACCAAGGTAAATTTCTTGCTTCCAATTAGGGAAACTTTGAGTGTTTGCTGTTGTCATACTAGGTTGTGGGATACGTACTCCCAAAACTGTGGTGACAGCGAATACAAAAGTCATAATATCGATAATTAATATCCCAACAAGCCCAATAACTGAGTAGAGGATACCTGCGAGTGTTGGCGCGATGATACTAGAACCGTAATCAGCTAAAAATCTCAGACTGCTAACACGACTATAGTGCTGCTTGGGCAGCATCGTAGATATAGATGTTGAATAAGCTAGTTCTTGAATTACCTCAAAAATACCTTGGATAGCAACAGCTAAGTATAAATGCCATAATTGCAGATGACTAGTTGAATAAAGTAGTAAGACTGCGATCGCTAACAGACCACTCACTGTATCCCCAACTATCATCAGATATTTACGGTTGCAACGATCTACAATCAATCCAGCTATCGGAGCAATCAAAGCTTGTGGCAGTTGTGCAAACAAACCAAACAACGTTATTGCTGTCACCTGATGCGTTAGTTCCCACACCCAGATAGTGAATGCGAAACCAGTCATTCCACTACCAATAATAGAAAAGGTTTGACCAAGCCAAATAATAATGAAGATATGCACTTGTATGAGTCTTAGATTATGGATTTGTGGCAGACAGATTTTTCTTGGTAGCGATGTCGGTACATGACAAAGCCAGTTATAAATAAAATCAAGGGTGACAATCCGACAAACACGTAGAAAATGCGGCTGAATAAACCACCAAATGTACCGTAGTGTAAGGGAGTAAAAGAGTTGAGGATGCGATCGCCCAACGGCATCTTTAGAGCATTATCAACTCGTAAAACTTTACCCGTGTACTGGTCGAGATAAACATAACTCTGACCACGCTCGGCACTTTCCTGGGGTAGCTTAAACTGAATTATCAAGGTGTCTTCAGGTTTACTAGGCAAAGAAATACTCCTGACTATCGCACCTGGCAAGGCAGCATCAGCAATTTTTAGTTGTTCTGTAAGTCGCAACGGTATCTGACCAGGCTGGGGCACAGAAACAGGTTCTGCTTGCTGTTTAGTAAAGGTCACTCCATAAATGATTGGTTCGGTGAAGTTGTAGAAATTCCAGCAAAAGCCAGTAAAGGCAGTCAGGGTAAGGAACACCACAGCAATCATGCCTGTTACTTTATGAATGTCGAAGTTTACCCGCTTCCGATGAGCATTCCACTTGATCTTGAATCCTGCAATCAGCTTGCGCCAACCGGGCCAGAGAATGATACCCGTAATATTAAGAACCATTAACATGAATGCTATAATCCCAACGATAGTCATACCAATGTCTCCAGCCATCAAAGCATAATGGAGTTGATACAGCAGAAGAATCAGTGTTGTGTCCGATCGCTCACCCATAATTGCACCAGTATAAGGATTGACAAAAACATCCATCCCTTTGTCATTTGGAACAGTGAAGGCAAACATAATTGGTTCATCTGGCTCTGAAGGCACATAGAGTTTATTAAGTTTTAAGTCGTTTCCTGATGAGTCATATACAGCCTTCACAGTATTTACCACTGACTCCAAAGATAGTGGCACTTGTTGGGGAGAAATATATCCAAACTGTTGGGCTACTAAAAAGTCGTTAATTTCCTTTTGAAAGACTAATACACTACCTGTCAAGCCAACTATAATCAGCACAAATCCCATAGCTAAACCGAGATAGCGATGTAGAGTAAATGCCCAGTTGCGGAATGTCTTTGATTTCATCGCAGGTATCCTTTACATACACTGATTACTCCCCTCTCATTCAAAGGAGGGAAGAAAACTGACTCCTTCTCCCTCGCCTTGCTCAGAGGAAATTAAAAACTGAATGAAATTGTGCCCTGAACTGTAAACGGCGCTTGCGGGAACACGTAATAGCCGTTGGTTTCGTAGTATTTCACATCAAACAGGTTTTTGAAATTGAGTGCGGCTCCCCAACCATCACGTTTGTAGAAGATAGTGGCATCGGTTCTGACATAAGAAGCAAGAGTCAACGGATCGCTCTGGTTAGTAATGCGATCGCCTACAAAAAACAATCCTGCACCAAAACCCAATCCCTGCAAACCACCACGTTGAATTTGATAAGTTGTCCATAAGCTAGCGCCATGATAGGGTGCATTCACCAACCGCGAACCTTTCACAGAAGGATCGTTATCTTCGCTGACAAAGGCATCATTCAGGAAACCCGAAGCAATAACCTTCCAACCCGGTGTAATTTCTCCTGCTATATCTAATTCAATTCCGCGGCTTTTTACCTCTCCGATCGCAACTGAAAAATCTGGATTATTAGGATCAGCTGTAGGTACATTAGTCTTTGTAATTTCGTAAGCTGCTAAGGTCAGTGATATCTGACTACTCAGATCGGCTTTAATCCCCACTTCATACTGAGTACCCTTTGTAGGCGGTAGTGATTCTCCATTGGCTGATAGCTGATCGTTAGGTACAAAAGAACGGCTATAACTGGCATACAGCGAAATTGGTTTTATTGGTTGATAAACAATCCCCACGCGAGGAGAAAAGGCTGTATCGTAAAAACTAGACTTTTCTGGAGGGCTGCCGTTAATTGTGTCAGAAATGAATGTATTATCAAAATTGAGAAAATCATACCTGCCGCCAACTAACAATTTCAAATTTGGCATTAATGTCACTTGATCTTGTAAATAAATTGCTGCTGTATTTGTGGTTGATTTAGATTCCACTGCATAAGTAAAACTGTCACGAGCAGGAATTTCGTATCCATAGATAGGATCGAAGATATTTAGTGATGAAATACTTGCTTGATCCAGTGAATAGTTACTAATAGTTCTACTAAATTCCACACCAAAAAGTAGCTGATGCTGAACCGATCCAGTTTTGAATTCACTAATCAAATCGGTTTGCAGCGATAAATCGTCATTTTCACTAGGAGAAAGACCTGTAGAATAGTCTCGCAGTAAGGTACTACCATCAGCAGCTAACTCATTAGGATTAATGTGGGTATCGTATGTTTGAGTAAATTGACCAGACAAACTACTTCGCAGACGCAAGTTTTGATTAAATCGATGGTCTAGAGTTACAGCAAAGCGGTTGCTTTCAATATCAATCGAGTCGGTTGGTTCACCTAAATTTCGGCTGATCGGTAGGGTAAGAAAAACACTGTTAGGCAAAAAACCACGATCAAATGCTCTATTGACCTTTGTGTATTGGTATTCCAGAGAGATATTTGTAGCATCATCAATTTTATAGCTGACAATAGGAGAAATATCTACAACATCCCCATTCACAAAATCACGAAAATTACCAGAGTTTTCATAGGCAATATTGAGACGATATAAAAGATTTTTATCTGGAGTAAGAGGCCCAGAAATATCAATAGACGAACGATAAAAACTGTAACTTCCTGCTGTAAATTCACCAGCATAGTAGGGTTCAGCTAACGGTTGTTTTGTGACGTAATTGACAACACCACCTGGTTCAAATTGGCCATATAGTACCGAAGCTGGGCCTTTTAGAACTTCAACCTGTTCAACGTTTGCACCATAGATAAAAGAGTTTTGAGTTTTGAAGCCATTTCTCAAAATGTTTGTGTTCACAAATCCCCGAATCGTTAAGTCATCTACAGCGCCGCTATAGCCTGTTCCTACTGATACACCAGACACGTTACGGGCTGCATCTGAAATTCGCGTGATTCCTTGATCCTGAATTACTTGTTTGGGTACTACTTGAATGGATTGAGGAATATCGCGTAGTGGTGTGTCAGTTCTGGTTGCAGTTGATGTTTCAGGTACACGATATCCATCTTGTTCACCCGTCACCACTATTTCAATCGGCTCATTACTCGGCGCAGAAGGTTGATTTGGTTCAGTTTGTCTTGGTTCAGGCTTTTGTGGGGTTTGCGTTTGTTGTCCCTGCGACGTGGAAGAAGCTGTACTAGCCACACTAAAAATCAAACCCTCGTCAGGACTGTCAAACAACTCTACAGCAGGTACACTCGCATCACCAATCACCGTTACTCGGATAGTATTGGCATCAAAGTTTGTCACCGTGATTTCGTTAATCCCTGCAACTGGCCGTTCCGAGCGAAATGTGAATGCATCGCCATTAGCTAGACGTAGTTGGGCGTTGGGAATGTCAGTGATAAAATTATTGCCCGAACTGCGATTTACCAGTTGTAATTTTTCACCAAGGGAAGTCTGTAAAATTACTTCCACACCCTTAGCAGTGGGATTAGCCTTAACTGAACTCACCGGGACGATTTTTGTTGCATCCCCTTGACTGAGTTGTGGCGCTTGTCGAAGTATCTCTGCACTTTTGGCAGGATGTACTAGTTCACTGATTCGCTGAATCTCTTTGATGGGTTCGACGGTGAATGATTGATTGGAATTAGCATCTGTTGGAGTTGATTTCGGATGCTCTGATACACCTATCCCTACTTCTTCACTTCTGGCAGTAGTTGCGATCAAGACATTCAAAGAGCTTGTTAATAACAGGTAGGGAAGCAATTTTTTCAGTTTCATTCCAAATTCAGATCCTCACGGTCTACTAGTAGCGTTAGAGCTTAATAGAAAAGTTTTTCACTTCATATCTGAAATTAAACTATTCTAACCATAAAGTAAAGTGAGAATCTCTCGCAAGATACTTGATAGTTTTATCAAGTTTTTTAGTCTCCTAAAGCCACAAGATAGTTAGCCTCTTAAGCAAATGTGTTAAAATTAATACAGATAGAAGATAAATTTCATTAGAGAAAATGCCCTTATAGCCAACATTACAAGCTTCGGACAGATATTAACTAATTCAACTATTGGTAAGATTATATACTAAAAATGACTTGAAAGTTCCTTGGTAGATAGCAGGAAAATTAGAACTATACCTTTTAAGGTGAGTAAAAATTTTGTTCAATAAATTCCTCTTTAAGTTCTTAGTTCTGTATTTGTTGTATTTATATTGGTTAAATAAAATACTTTTATAGTGCAGATAACACTGAGTAAAAACAAGAGTTTTTATGAGTCACCTTGAAAGGGCTAGTCCTGTATAGGTTACTGATACTAAGATTTAGCAATATATCAAACCAGCAGAAAAACAACAATATATAAAAAACTGATGCTCAAACTTTTATTGATAATAATTATCTATTAATTACTAGTTGCTTAAAGGAATCTATTCCATTAGACTAAGCATAACTAATTGAAAAAAACTCTCAATAAAATCTTGGTTTTATATTTGCAATAACACTCAGTACTTTGCAAAAAATCTCGTTTTTTGAGTTATCTGTACGTTAACTTTCAAGAAACACGAGCTGAAACCACTTTTTTTTGCATCAAAAAAACTTATGAATATTGTAGATTTTTCAGTGTTGTTAATATGCTGTTTAAGTTTTGGATTTAGCTGTATTGAATCAAGTGTTAATCTGGATAGCCTTCATTGGGGATTTATGTATGTACAAGCCCTCGATCTAAAAAGAGGCTTAATTCCTTATCAAGAAACATTCACGATTTATGGAATTCTGACAAGCTGGATTCAAAGTCTTTCTCTAACTTTATTTGGAGAAAGGATGATATCTATAGGTATAGCTACTGGTATATTTTATTCTGTAAGTATTTTTTTGTCATATCAAATATTTTTAAAAATCCTGCCTAAATATTTTGCTTATTTTTCAACTCTTTTGATTTTTCTTTTGCATACCTATATTATCTATCCATGGTCAAATTACTACTCATATACATTTTTATTATTATCAATACTGCTCTTATTCGCTGTAAAAAAAGATATTAGCAATATGTTTTTTTCTGGATTCTTTTTAGGATTATCTTTATTATGTAGATACTCATCAGTTCAAGCAATATTACCTCCTTTCTTGTTATTTTTTGTTTACGAAACTCTTTTAAAAAGAAATAGCAAAAAAGCTAATTTATCAAATATTTTGTTTTTTAGTTTAGGATTTTCAATTCCGATATTGTTATTTTTATTCTTTTTGATCTACTACGGTGTCTTAGACGACTTCTTCATTCAAAATAAAATTATATTGTTAGAGGCGGATCAGGGAGTTACTGTATTAACATTTATACCGACACTATTAAACTCGATTATTACATCTGGAGGAGAGAATCCTGTAGGAGGTAATCCTGACTCAAGAATATTTTCTTTTACAATTATTTTCTTTTGGAATCTTGTAACACTATTATATTTTCTATTCCAGCAATTATTTTTAAAGAAAATTTTAACTAAAAATGAAGTTATTGTGATGGCACTTTGTGTAATAACCCTTTTTGGATACTTAAATTCAATTCATATTTATGAAGTGTTTAGATTAGCCAATAGTTCATCTCTTGGTATTGGAGTTATCATTTATAGCGTTGTTAAAATATTGCCCCGTCTTGGTCGCAAGATTAAAATAGTTATGATATTACCATTAATTTCTATTTGTTTTATTTGGGCTAATAGTCTTATTTTTTCACAAACCAGTTCTGTTTACTTTCCCTGGAAATTAGATACATTGATGGGGAAAGGAGTTATTTCAAATGAAGTTAGCATTTTTAGAGGAAAAATTTTAAGCCAAAAATACTATCAGTTCTATCATGAAATTTTTAACGAGATATCAAAGTTTGACAATTCATACTACATAGTGAATTATACATTGGACTCTGTTGCTATGACAATTAATAATTTACCAAAGGTTCAAATATCATCATATTATATTCTCTTAATCGAACAGGCATATCCTGAAGAAGCAAAAAAAATTCAGCAAGTAATTAATACAAAAAAAGCTATCATTCTCTCAAATAAAGATATTCACATAGCTGGGTACAAAGTTATTTTTAGTAAGCCTTGGTCTTTTGCTGAAGTACCATGGATGGGTCATGATAAATCTATATATATTAGTGTTCCAGAAAAAACAGAAATGTAAGTTATCTATAATCAAAACCGCTTTTATCCTGGTAAAATAAATCAAACTCTTCCTTTTATTAATTTTATTTTTCTGTGAATTTATCAAAAGTCGAGAAATTGAATTAAGTTTGGCAAGAAAGCTAGGGTCTTTTATTTTTATTTAAAATATTTTAGATTCAGCTATACTCACAAAAGCTAATATATATGCTAAGATTGGCTCAAAAACATGAATTTTTTCGTCATAAACAGTTACTCAATAATAACTTAAAAAATCGGAGAAATTTAGTAATTGTCATTCCTTCATTTAATGACTGGCTGGCATTAGAAAAGCTTTTACAACTCATTGATAATATTTCTCTTCCTGAAGGAACTTATATAGAAGTTGTTATTGTTGATGATTTTTCAACAATATCTATTCCTGAATCATTGAATCATCAAGAACATCATCACATTCAAGCGGTTAACATCCTTCGACTTCGCCGCAACGTTGGTCATCAGCGAGCTATAGCAGTTGGTTTGTGCTATGTATATAAGAACTTTAACTGCGATTTTGTTGTTGTGATGGACGGTGATGGAGAAGACAATCCCTTTGAGATAGAGCATCTCCTGAATATATCAGATCAAACAGGTAACAATAAAATAATATTTGCTCGACGTAGTAAGCGCTCTGAAAATTGTACGTTTAAGTTTTTCTATTTCATTTACAAAAATCTTTATAAACTTCTAGTGGGAACTGAAATTAGCGTCGGTAATTTCAGTTTATTACCAGCTTCTTTAGTAAAAAATGTAGTAGTAATATCAGAAATTTGGAATCATTACTCATCAGGAATTTATCGTTCTCGAATTCCCTATCTTGAAGTAAATGTACCTCGCGCAAAACGACTAGCTGGACAACCTAAAATGAATTTAGTCTCGCTTGTAACTCATGGTTTGAGTTCTATTGCAGTGAACGGAGATATTGTCGGAACTAAACTATTATTAATTATTATAATTTTATTAATTCTTTGTTTACTAATCTTATGTTCAGTTTTTATAATTAGAGTTTCTACAGATTGGGCAATACCAGGTTGGGCTACCTACGTTTGTAGTTTTTTAATTCTTTTTCTAGTACAACTTATTTTAACTGGAACTGTTTTTAGTATGATAATTCTATCATCACGCAATCATTACAATTTTATTCCAGTTCGTGACTATAAATATTATGTTGATGCCTTTTTTCAATTAAAGCCATGAGTTACTTCACATATATTGGGACAGAGTTAGTTCTGTTTGCACAAGCTACGAATTGGAAAAACTATGTAAGAATCTTACTAAAAGAATACATTAAAGGTGATGTCTTAGAAGTTGGGGCAGGAATAGGAACCAATACGCATTTACTTTGTCATTCTGATTATAGAACTTGGTTATGTTTAGAGCCAGATACTATGCTTTTAAATTCTCTAAAATACTCGATTAATATAAATGGTATAACTAACTGTTCTGTCCTTAACGGAACAATTGATTTATTGAACAAAGAGCAACTATTTGATTCAATTCTATATATAGATGTTTTAGAGCATATTGACAATGATAAAGAAGAAGTTATAAAAGCTTTTCAACATCTCAAGATTAATGGAAACTTAATTATTTTAAGTCCAGCCCACCAATGGTTATTTACTCCTTTTGATTCAGCCGTTGGTCATTACCATCGCTACAGTACATCAACACTAAAGGCGGTCTTACCAGATGATATAGAAATCATCAAGCTTGGCTATTTAGATTGCATAGGTTTACTAGCTAGTTTGGGTAACAAACTTATTCTTAAACAAAGTCAAGCGACCATAAAACAAATTACTATTTGGGATAAATTTATGGTTCCTCTATCCAGAATATTTGACAAAATATTAGGATACAGATTCGGAAAGTCTATTCTTCTCATTGGAAGAAAAAAGTTTTTGTGAAAGATATCAAAATTTTCTCTTAGGCTCTGATTGATATTCTTGTTAGTAAGTAGGTTGGCACAATAAAACCAAACTATATAAATAAAGATAAACTGGGCTAAAACCCTTTTGCTTTTTGCCACTTTCTTTATTTCAACTACAAATACCGTTAACTATAAAAAAATATATGGAAAGTATGAGTTATTTTTGAATTAAGCTTATGCATTATCCTTCAAAAAGATTTATGAGATTTTTGACTGCTTTTTCCGGTCAATTAAGTTTGACGGTTATTTGATAGTTCTATTACCTAATTGTGGCGGACAGATTTTTCCTGGTAGCGATGTCGGTACATGACAAAGCCAGTGATAAATAAAATCAAGGGTGAAAAGCCAACAAACACGTAGAGAATTCGGGTGGATAAACCACCAAATGTACCGTAGTGCAGGGGACTAAAGGAATTGAGGATGCGATCGCCTAATGACACCTTTAAAGAACTACTCACTTGTAGAACCTTACCGCTGTATTGGTCAAGAGAAACATCGCTATAGTCTTCCTTTAGCTTAAAGCTAAACGCTAAGATTTCTTCTGGTTGACCTGGAAAGTAAATTCTCGACAGCGATGCATCTGGTAAAGCAGCTTGAGCCGTTTTTAATTGGTCTGTAAGTCCTAGTGGAGACTTTCCCGCAATGGGAACAGATACCAGATTGGGTTGCGGCTTGCTGAAGGTAATAGCATAGATTATGGGGTTAACAAACTCAGAGAAATTCCAGCAAAACCCCGTAAAAAATGTAAATATTAGAAATACTACTGTAATAAAGCCAGCAACTTTGTGAATATCAAAGTTAACTCGCTTGGGATGGGCATTCCACTTAATTTTGAAGCCGGAAATTAACCTGCGCCAACCTGGCCAGAGGAGAATACCTGTAATGCTCAAGACGGTGATCAATAACCCAATAACGCCAACAAACTTAAGTCCAATGTCACCCCCTAAAAGGGCATAGTGCAGTGGATAGATAACGTCAAAAAACATCTTTTGGATTAAGCTTGTCTTCGAGTTGAGAATTGCTCCTGTATATGGGTTAACGTAGATTGGGAGCCAGTCAATTTCCTTTGTTTTCAGGATGACAGTCATCGACTCATTGGGCTTTGTGGGTAGGTAAAACCTCTGGAATTTTACACCTAGTTGATCGGCATATATCTTTTTGACATTGTTTAACACAACCTCAACTGGTAGTTGTTTTCCTTGAGGTGTAATGATACCAGATTGGAGGTGCTGATCAAAGTTGTCAATTTCTGAGTGGAAGACCAATAAACTACCAGTCAAGCCGACAATAATTGCAATTAATCCCACCGCTAAACCAATGTAGCGGTGCAGAGTAAATACGAAGTTACGTAGTTTTTTATAGTTCATAACTATACGCTTCTTTGCACAACTTCAGGTTTGATTTTTACTCCTTTCAATTCCTCCGATGTATTGCTACGGTGTACACACAAGTCGAGTTGGGAATCAAATGGACAGAAAAGAACGGAAAATTATTTTTAAAATCTTTAATTTGCCATTGTACCTATATCAATAATCTGACACTATTGATAATCAACTCGATCAATTCAAAACCTTGTCTAATAAGGCTTATATCCTAGCAGGCAAGAGTTTTAGGACTTGTGCATACACGCCTTTACAAGGGGAGGGAAAGGGCGGGGTCAAAAACTCACTGAAATTGTGCCCTGAAGTGTAAACGGTGCTTGGGGGAAGATTAGGTAGCCGTTTGTTTCGGAATAATTGGTATTGAAAATGTTCTTAAAGTTGAGCGCCGCTCGCCAGCGATCGCGTTTGTAAGAGATCGAAGCATCGGTTCTGACATAGGAAGGAAGGGTATAGGGATCATCTGACTGATTAGCAATGCGCGAGCCTACAAAAAACAACCCCGCACCAAACTGTAATCCTTGCAAATCACCGCGTTGAATTTCGTAGGTTGTCCACAGACTAGCGCCATGATAGGGTGCATTTGCAAAACGCTGACCTATGATTGTGGAATCAGTATCTTCGCTGACATAGGCATCATTTAAATAACCAGAAGCTATCACTTTCCAACCAGGTGAAATCTGTCCGGCAATATCTAGTTCGATACCTCGACTTTTAACCTCTCCAACGGGAATTGAATAATTCGGATTTTGAGGATCTACGGTAGCAATGTTGGTTTTGGTAATGTCATAGGCGGCTAACGTTGCGGAAAGTCGTTTATCAAAAAGTTCAGCTTTAACGCCCACCTCATACTGTGTACTGTGAGAAGGATCTATGAACGAACCGTTTACTCTCTGGGCATCGTTTGGTTCAAACGACTTACTGTAACTGGCATACAGCGAGATCGGTTCTATCGGTTGATAAACAATCCCCACACGCGGGGAAAAGGCTTCATCGTAAAAAACGGTAGAAACGGCGTTGTTGTTGATAAAGTCGTATCTGCCACCTAGAAGCAATTTCAGATTTGGCAGTAATGTCACTTGGTCTTGTAGATAAATTCCCTCCGTATTCTGGACTGAAGCTGGCCCAGCAGTATCTAAAACATATGGAGGAAGCGAGCTATTAATCGGATTAAAAATGTCTATTGAAGGAAACTCATCATTAGTTAAGCTTATGCCTATATTCCGACTAGTCGCTCGATTCAATTCAAACCCAAACAGCAGTTGGTGAGCGATAGAACCCGTTTTGAATTTACCAATCAAATCTGTTTGCAGCGTTAAACTATCGTTATAACTTACACCCCCCCCTAAACTACGGTCTAAAGTTCGACCATCTGCGTCTACGTCACTATAAAAATTAGCATATGCACCATCTAAGTACTCAAATCGCCCAGTAAATCCACTCCTCAGTCGTAAATTATCACTTAACTGTTGGTCTAGTGTTACATTGAAACGATGCACTTGAATAATTTGATAATCATTAGTGTCGCCCAAATTACGATTTCTGGGCAAGTTAGAAAAGGCGGGAAAAGGCGAAAAGCCTCGGTCGAACCCAAGCTTTGCATCAAGATATTCATAGGCGAAGTTTAGGGTTGTCGCATCACTAATCTTGTAAGTGAAAGCTGGAGATATAAAGAAAATTCTATTGTCAATGAAATCCCGATAACTGCGAGAATCTTCATTGGAAATATTCAACCGATACAACAATCGTTTGTCTCCAGTCAGTGGCCCTGACAGATCGAGTGTAGGCTTGTAAAAATCGTAGCTGCCCACGGTAAACTCAGCTGAATAGTAGGGTTCGTTCAAGGGTTGTTTTGTGATGTAATTTACTATACCTCCCGGTGCAGCCTGCCCGTACAACACTGATGCTGGGCCTTTCAACACTTCCACTCGGTCAATATTCGCACCATCAGTAAAGAAAGGCGCAGTTATAAATCCATCTCTTAATACATTACTTGTAAAACCGCGCAGGTTAACATCGCCAATGAGGTTGCCATAGCCTGATTGGATTGCTGCACCAGAGACATTGCGAACAGCATCTGAAATCCGCGTGATTCCCTGATCCTTGATCACTTGTTGGGGAATCACCTGAATGGACTGAGGAATATCGCGCAGTGGAGTGTCGGTTCTGGTTCCAGTTGATGCTTCCGGTGCACTATATCCATCTTGTTCACCCGTCACTACTATTTCAATCGGCTCATTACTCGGCGCAGAAGGTTGATTTGGCTCAGTTTGTCTTGGTTCAGGCTTTTGTGGGGTTTGCGTTTGTTGTCCCTGCGACGTGGAAGAAGCTGTACTAGCCACACTAAAAATCAAACCCTCGTCAGGACTGTCAAACAACTCTACAGCAGGTACACTCGCATCACCAATCACCGTTACTCGGATAGTATTGGCATCAAAGTTTGTCACCGTGATTTCGTTAATCCCTGCAACTGGCCGTTCCGAGCGAAATGTGAATGCATCGCCATTAGCTAGACGTAGTTGGGCGTTGGGAATGTCAGTGATAAAATTATTGCCCGAACTGCGATTTACCAGTTGTAATTTTTCACCAAGGGAAGTCTGTAAAATTACTTCCACACCCTTAGCAGTGGGATTAGCCTTAACTGAACTCACCGGGACGATTTTTGTTGCATCCCCTTGACTGAGTTGTGGCGCTTGTCGAAGTATCTCTGCACTTTTGGCAGGATGTACTAGTTCACTGATTCGCTGAATCTCTTTGATGGGTTCGACGGTGAATGATTGATTGGAATTAGCATCTGTTGGAGTTGATTTCGGATGCTCTGATACACCTATCCCTACTTCTTCACTTCTGGCAGTAGTTGCGATCAAGACATTCAAAGAGCTTGTTAATAACAGGTAGGGAAGCAATTTTTTCAGTTTCATTCCAATTCAGATCCTCACGGTCGACTAGTGCGTTAGAGCTTAATAGAAAAGTTTTTCACTTTAAATCTGAAATTAAACTATTTTAGTCATAAAGTAAAGTGAGAATCTCTCGCAAGATATTTGAGACTCTTTATCAATTTTTCAGTGAATAGAATTTCCTGTGGGACACTGTGTGAACGCGGCGACACAAACATTCGTGTAGTGTCTCCTTCAGGAAAAGGGTAGTTTGCGGAGGTGGATTAAAAAAATCCAGGTTTTGAAGTACCTTGTCTCTGTTATGGTCTGTATTCTGCCCGGTTAAAAACTGGTAACTTGCTGCGTGCGATCGCCTACCGGAAATCAGCTTAATCTAGGACTAGCCCTTTCAAGGTGGGTAAAAATTTTGCTTAAAAAATCCCTTTATTATCTCTTATCTCTGTGTCGCACCAGTTGCTACAAGTCGGGGAACCGCAAGGGCGCACTGGCTTCTCTATGCCTCTGCGGTTAAATAAATTACTCTTAAACCGCAGAGGCGCAGAGAACACGGAGAGAAAAAAGAAATTTTTCGAGTCACCTTGAAAGGCTAGTCCTATAATCTCAGGAAAATAGGGGCATTTTCCAAAAAATCTAATGCTTACGACTAAAATCTATAAGTATTAACTATCAATTGCTAGTTGCATAAAGTGATGCTCTCCTCTAAAGTAAGCAAAGTAGTTGCAAAAAGATATCAATAAAGTTTTTAGAAATTATTCAAGTAATATTTGCAATAGCATCTAGTAGAGAGCGTCATTACGAATTATTTTTTGAGTATGTCGCAGCAGTTTTTAAGCAAAAGTGTATTTAGGTCTGGAAAGTCAAATGGCTATACAAATCAAGGACTTTAAAGAAATTGATCGTAACTTGACGGTTGTTGATCTTCTGCATCAAAGAAGCTTGACGCAGCCAGATACAATTGCTTTCACCTTCCTTGAAGATGGAGAAACTCAACAATCAACACTGACTTATCAACAACTCCATCGGCGCTCTTGGGCGATCGCATCTCAACTACAAGCTTTAAACTTAAATGGGGAACGAGCCTTATTACTCTATCCACCTGGACTAGATTACTTAACTGCTTTTTTTGGTTGTCTGTACGCTGGAGTGGTTGCAGTTCCGGCTTATCCACCTCGCAATCAACGCAAAACACCCAGGATAAGCGCAATTACGACAGATGCACAACCTAGCATTGCTCTGACTACAACAGCGATGCTGCCGACATTGCAATCCATATTGGCACAACAAACAAACCTAGAAAGACTTAAGTGGTTGACTACAGACGATATAGCACCAGGTCTAGAAGATGGTTGGCAACAACCTAAAATCAATCCAGATACCTTAGCTTTTCTGCAATATACATCAGGTTCTACAGGAACACCAAAGGGAGTCATGCTCAGTCACGGCAATTTGCTCCACAACGCCGCCATGACTTACCAAATTATGGAACATTCTCCTAGTAGTAAATTTGTTTCCTGGCTACCTGTTTATCATGATATGGGGTTGATTGGTGGCATTTTACAACCTTTGTATGGGGGATTTCCTTGCATCTTGATGTCCCCAACGGCTTTTTTACAACGACCTTATCGCTGGTTGCAAGCAATTTCTCACTACAAAGGTACTACTAGTGGTAGTCCTAACTTTGCTTATGAATTGTGCATTCAAAAGATTACCCCTGAACAAAAACAAACCCTTGATTTAAGTAGTTGGAGTGTTGCTTTTAATGGGGCTGAACCCATCCGCCAAGATACATTAGAACGGTTTGCAGATGCTTTTGCAGAGTGTGGCTTTCGTCCTGAAGCATTTTACCCCTGTTACGGGATGGCAGAAGCAACCCTAATGATTTCTGGCGGGATTAAGAAAGTTTCACCTCCTTGTAAAACAGTTGTAAAGTCGGCACTTTCTAGAAACCAGGTTGTTGAAGCAAATACTGAGAGCGAAGATATTCAAAGTTTTGTAGGTTGTGGTCAAACTTTACCACAACAACAAATTGCGATCGCACACCCAGATACTCTTACCCGTTGTCAACCTGACGAAGTTGGAGAAATTTGGGTATCAGGCCCTAGTGTTGGACAAGGTTATTGGCATCGCCAAGAAGAGACAGAGCAAATATTCCACGCCTATCTTCAGGATACAGCATCAGGGCCATTTTTACGGACTGGTGACTTAGGCTTTTTGCACAATGGAGAACTCTTCATTACAGGTAGAGCCAAAGATTTGATTATCATCAGAGGTCGTAATCTTTACCCACAAGACATTGAACTAACTACAGAACGCAGTCATTCATCATTGCGGTTAGGTAGCTGTGCAGCTTTTGCAGTAGAAGTTGCCCATGAAGAACGGCTAGTAGTGGTACAGGAACTGGAGTTTCGCGCCAAACCCAATTTTGAAGAAGTTACTGCCACAATTCGTCAGGCGATCGCAGAAGTATATGATGTGCAAGTATATGCAGTAGTACTAATCAAACCAGGTAGTATTCCCAAGACTTCTAGCGGCAAAATTCAACGCCGAGCAACAAAAGCTAATTTTTTGGCTAACAAGCTGGAAGTTATCAGCCAAAGTATTTTGGATAGTGCAGATGACCTTGAGAATGAAACGAATCTGAGTCGTGAAGCAATTATGGCAACAGCACCAGATGCACGCCTACCATTGCTGATATCTTACTTACAAAAACAAATTGCTCAGATATTAAAAGTTGCAGTTTCCCAAGTGAAGCCAGAACAATCACTAAATACCTTGGGACTAGATTCCTTAATAGTCTTCGATTTAAAAAATCGCATTCAGGTAGACTTTGGGGTAACAATATCCATCGAAGATTTTTTCCAAGATGTTAGTGTACTTCTGCTGGCAATGCAAATACTTCCTCAATTAACAACGACAAAACCTTCAGAACCACCGTTACAGCCAATTCCTCGGAATCAAGAACTACCCCTATGTCTGTCCCAAGAACGTTTATGGTTCCTTAACCAATTAGAACCTCATAACCCCTTCTACAATGTTCCCATTGCAGTATGTTTAACTGGAAAGCTGCATCGGGCAATATTAGAACAAAGTCTTAACGAAGTTGTGCAGCGTCATGAAGCCTTGCGAACTAGCTTTTCAGATGTCAAAGGGCGACCAGTTCAGGTGATTACCCCAAATGTGAAGTTGACACTACCAGTTTGGGAATTACCAGAAGCAACTGTGGATGAAGCTTTGCATGTCGCCACCGAGTTAGCGCAAAAACCCTTTGATTTATCACAGCCGCCACTACTGCGAGTTCAACTTCTGTATCTAAAACCAGAGGAGCATATATTGCTCTTGACCATGCACCACATTATTGCGGATGGTTGGTCTATTGGTATTCTAATTCAAGAACTAGCAGAGGTTTACCAAGCTATTTCTCATAGCTTACCTTTAACACTTCCTGAACTTCCTATCCAGTACGCAGACTTTGCTGATTGGCAGAGAAAATGGCTGCAAGGAGGGATTCTTCATGCTCAACTTGATTACTGGAAACAGCAGTTAAGCGGTAATCTATCAGTACTGCAACTGACTACAGACAGACCACGACCAACTATACAAACCTTCACTGGGAAAAAGCAATTTCTAGCATTTCCTAAAGCTCTAAGTGAAGCAGTAAAAGAATTAAATCAGCGAGAGGGTGTTACTCAATTTATGACACTCATCGCAGTATTTAAGACGTTATTATATTGCTATACAAACCAACAAGAAATTTTAGTTGGTTCGCCTGTTGCAGGTCGCACTAGAGCAGAAACTCAAGGGCTAATAGGATTTTTTATCAATACCCTCGTGCTGCGTACCAATTTATCGGGTAATCCGAGTTTTCGGACGTTGTTAGCGCGAGTCCGCGAAGTGGCTTTGGGCGCTTACGCTCATCAAGAATTGCCCTTTGAAAAGTTAGTTGAAGAATTACAACCGGAGAGGGACTTAAGCCACAATCCGCTTTTCCAAGTGATGTTTATTCTGCAAAATGCTCCCATTCCATCTATAGAGCTTCCAGAGCTAACTCTACATCCTTTAGAGGTTGATAGCGGCACATCCAAGTTTGATTTGAAATTTAGCATTTGGGAAAGTATAGAAGGTTTTAAAGGTTCATTGGAGTACAAAACAGAATTGTTTGATGCCATCACTATTACGCGAATGATTAAAGATTTTGAAATACTTCTATGCAACATTATTGAACAACCAGACATCAGACTGAATGAGTTAGCTGAAATTCTCATTATCTCTGATAAAGAACAACAGCAAATTAAAGAACAAGAACTTGAATGCACTTCCTTAGAAAAGCTTAAAATGACTAAACGCAAGTCTATTTCCATAGCATAAAAATACCAAAATACAAATTTAAAACTATTGGAGTAGTGTTAATGAATTTAATCCAGTTATTCAAGAATTTACTTCGCAATTTCAAAAAATTAATTTACCGCAATAATTTAATAAAATTGTCGTCTCTATATAACGATGCTAAATGGAGTGAGACTCATCGATTCGCTCAACATTACCAAAACCATTTTGCTCCATTGAAGCTGAAAAAACTAAAGATACTTGAGATTGGTATAGGCGGTTACGATGACCCAAAAGCTGGAGGCGATTCTTTAAGAATGTGGAGAAGCTATTTCCCAAACAGTATGATTTACGGTATTGATATCGTAGACAAAAAGTTATTAGAGTCCAGCAGGATTGAAATATTTCAAGGTAGTCAAGAGGATAAAAATTTCTTAGAAGGAGTTATAGATAAAATAGGGAAAATGGATATTATAATTGTTGATGGTAGCTCAGTAAATGAGCATCGCATAAAAACATTTAATATTCTCTTTCCCTTACTTAAAGATAATGGTATTTATGCAGAAGAAAATACTCATATATCTTATTGGCCAAGCCTGGGAGACAAATGGTCAAGCCTAAGTGAAAAAAGTGTTTTCCTGTCCAATCATGTGAACGTTGGTGGCAGCATTGATTTAAACGCATCTCACACCATAATGGCTATGTACAAAAGATTAACGGATGGTTTAAACTATCAAGAGTTTTTGAATCCTGGCTACTCTCCATCTTATTTTGATAAACATATTGTTGCTATGCACTTTTACCATAATCTAGTAATTACTTATAAAGGAAATAATAATGAAGGTAGCAACATTATTGAAAATAATACATTACACCCATTTGTTTTAGAAACACTTGGTGTAAATTCACTAGAAGAGCTAGGTATAAAATTACCTGAAGTTGATTTACCAAGTAAGCAAGGAACTGATTTAACTGCCAATCTTGAAAACAAATAGTAATGGGTAAATAATCAGAAGTCTAAAAGACAAATTATGGAAATTTCAGAATACGCAAAACTCAGTCTGAACTCATTAAGAGGGGTTAGACGGCAAGGTGTCAATGTTTCGCCAGCCGAATTGATTAAAATAGCACCTTTAGTAACGAAAAATTCTCTTCCTTTGCTTATTAAACCCACTGTAGATGGAGTGAAT
Organism: Nostoc sp. KVJ3; assembly: GCF_026127265.1. Taxonomy (GTDB): domain Bacteria; phylum Cyanobacteriota; class Cyanobacteriia; order Cyanobacteriales; family Nostocaceae; genus Nostoc. Next base: position 514,443 of record NZ_WWFG01000001.1, on the reverse strand, counting down.
TTAGTTGCTTGGGTGGCGAGTAATCGGGAGTTGATTACAAATTATCTATTTAAGCATGGGGGAATCTTGTTTCGGAATTTTCAGGTGAAGAACTATCTGGAGTTTGAGCAGTTTATCAAAAGCGTGACTGGAGAGTTGCTGGAATATCGCGATCGCTCTTCACCACGCAGCCCAATCCAAGGTAATATTTATACTTCAACTGATTATCCTGCCAACTCCAGTATTTTTCTGCACAGCGAGCTTTCTTACGCCAAAACCTGGCCTTTAAAGATTTTCTTTTTTTGCATCCAACCTGCACAACAAGGAGGAGAAACACCAATTGCAGATACTCGCAAATTGTTGCAACGGATTGATGGTAGGATTTGCGATCGCTTCAGTCAAAAAGGAGTCATGTACGTTCGTAACTTTGGCGACGGCTTTGGCTTACCTTGGCAAACAGTTTTTCAAACAACCAATCCAGCTGAGGTAGAAGCATTTTGTCGTAGCAATGGCATTGAGTCCGAGTGGAAAGAGGGTAATCGCTTGAGAACCCGTCAAGTTCGTCAGGCGGTTGCTACACACCCACAAACAAATGAATTAGTGTGGTTTAATCACGCTGCCTTCTTTCATGTCTCAACTTTGGAAGCAAGCATCCGTGAGCCATTATTAGCAGAGTTCACAGAATCAGATTTGCCTCACAATACTTATTATGGTGATGGTTCAGCAATTGAACCTGCTGTGCTAGATGAAATTCGCTCTGCTTACCAACAAGAAATGATTATTTTTCCGTGGCAAGCTGGAGATATTTTAATGCTCGATAATATGCTCACAGCACATGGAAGAATGCCATTTTTAGGTGCGCGAAAGGTCGTAGTAGGAATGGCTGAAGAATTTAGTAATTAGGGAGCATCCCTTCAGGTGTAAGTTTAATTTACATACGGGATTGTGACTTACTCTAAAGGATAAAAAACGAACCGCAAAGGACACAAAGGGAAGAAAATTAAAAAGGGGTTTTTCGTCAGTTACGTATATTTTTTCCAAATTGGGATGCTTCCAGTAATTAAGATATTTAGTGCCAAATATAGAGAATCACAATGTTAGAGGAAATGCAAGGTTTTCGACTCTCACCCCAGCAAAAACATCTGTGGCAATTACAAGAAATTGACAATCTTCCCTATCGTTCTCAGTGTGCTATTTTGATTGAGGGAGATTTAGATGTCAATATCTTGAAATTAGTCTTAGAAAAAATTATTAATCGCTATGAAATCCTCCGTACCAACTTTCATTCTTTAGCTGGAATGACTATTCCATTACAGGTAATTGGGAAGCAGAAAATCAGTTTGGATAGAGTTTATGATTTGAGCAGTTTGACATCCCAAGAACAGGAAGACTCGCTGACAGCATTATTTCATCAAGTCAGTCAACAGCCTTTTGACTTGGTACAGGATTCTCCTTTGCAGCTATCTTTAGTGACTTTAGCGGCATCCAAATATGTATTAATTTTGAGCTTACCAGCGCTTTGTGCAGATAATGCGACACTGAAAATTTTGGTGCAAGAAATTAGTCAGTCTTATGCAGACTGGTTACAGGGGGAAGAATTAGATAACGAACCATTGCAATATGCAGACCTTGCTGAATGGCAAAATGAATTATTGGAAGGAGCAGAGACAGAAGCTGGTAGAGACTATTGGCAAAAACAAGATATTTCGTTGAATTTGCAAGGATTAAAACTTCCTTTTGAAAAGCAAAAGATTGACGAATTAATATTTAAACCCCAAATGCAAAGTTTTGCAATCGCTCCTGAATTAATAAAACAAATTGATATCCTAACTCAATATCAAGATACTTCAAAATCTGAGTTTTTATTAGCTTGTTGGCAGGTGTTGATTTGGCGGTTAGCCAAGCAAGATAACCTGACAATAGGCATGGCTTTTGCAGGGAGAAAATATCAAGAGTTAGACACAGTAATTGGGTTGTGTGCTAAAATTTTACCGTTACGTATTAATATAGAAATAGAATCCAAAATCCAAGATTTTATATATAAGAATAAAGAGATTATTCAGCAATTAGATAAAATACAAGATTATTTTAACTGGGAACAGATAGCAGGATTAATACCAAATACCTTACGCTTCTTTCCGCTTTGCTTTGAATTTGAGGAACAGCCAGCTAAATATGTAGCTGCTGATGTATCGTTTACCATTTATCAGCAGTATACCTGTATTGAGCGGTTCAAATTAAAACTTTCTTGTCTGCATCAAGATGATGCATTAACAGCAGCATTGCACTACGACTCTAGCGTATTCCAGGCAGAAGACATTAAACGCTTGATAGAGCAATTTCAGACTTTGATAGCTAGTGCGATCGCTAATCCAGATGCGACAATCAGTGAGTTAGAGGTTCTCGGTCAAATCGAGAGACAACAACTGCTGTGTGAGGTGAATAATAATCAGCGCGATTATCCACAAACTAAATGTATTCACCAACTGTTTGAAGAACAAGCACAAAAAACACCTGATAAGATTGCTGTTGTCTTTGAAAACGAACAACTAACTTATGCACAATTGAACAGAAAAGTCAATCAACTGGCTCACTACTTGCAGCAACAAGGAGTTAAGGCGGAAGTTGTAGTTGGACTTTGCATAGAGCGATCGCTAGAAATGATAATTGGATTATTAGGAATCCTCAAAGCTGGTGGCGCATACTTACCGCTAGATCCAACTTTGCCACAGGGAAGTCTAGACTTGCGTTTACAAAAAATTCACGCAGATATCATCTTGACACAACAGTGCTGGCTAAATATTTTGCCAACAGATGCAGCTAGGGTAATCTGTTTAGATACAGACTGGGAAGTTATTGCTCAAAATAAAGATGAGAATCCCATCTGTACAGCTACACTTGAGAATCTAGTCTATGTGCTATTTACCTCTGGTTCTACAGGTAAACCGAAGGGAGTTGCGATCGCACATCAACAACTTCTTAATTACGTCAATGCCATTATAGATAGACTAAACCTGCCAGCCGGGATCAATTTTGCCACTGTTTCCACCTTGGCTGCGGACTTGGGTAACACCGTTATCTTCCCTGCTCTTTGTACAGGAGGATGTCTGCATTTGATATCATATCAGCGTGCTACTGACTCAGCAGCTTTGGCAGAATATTGTCAAAAACATCCGATCGACTGTCTTAAAATTGTTCCCTCTCACCTAGCCTCTCTTTTGGCATCTTCTTGGGCTAAGTTAATTTTACCCAATCAGCGATTGATCCTGGGTGGTGAGGTTGCTAGTTGGCAGTTGATTGAGCAGATTCAAGAATATGCCCCAGACTGCCTAATCTTCAATCACTACGGCCCCACAGAAGCTTGTGTAGGTGTGTGTACCCTAGAGATTGTCCCTGGGCAGGTGGAGCGTCATTTGGCAGCAACAGTCCCCCTCGGTCGGTCAATTGCTAACACTCAAGTATATATTTTAGAAGAACACCACAAACTAGCTCCCATAGGAGTCAAGGGCGAAATCTACATCGGTGGTGCAGGTCTGGCTCGATGCTATCTCAATCAGCCCGACCAAACAGCTTTAAAGTTTATTCCCCATCTCTACAGCGACATACCGGGAGCGCGACTTTATAAAACTGGTGACTTAGGTCGTTATTTGCCAAACGGTACGATTGAATTTCTTGGTCGTATCGACAACCAAGTTAAAATTCGGGGCTTCCGCATCGAACTGGGCGAAATTGAAGCCGTATTAAATCAACATTCTAATGTGCAAGAGGTTGTAGTTTTAGCTAGAGAATCAGAGTCTGGGCAGAAATATCTGGTAGCTTTTGTTGTACCTTCCGAAGAATCGCCTTGTTTTATCAATGAACTGCGCGGCTATGTTCGCGAGCAACTGCCTGAGTATATGCTACCTTCAGCCTTTGTCATCCTCAAAGCATTACCATTAACTTCCAACGGCAAGGTAGATCGTCAGGCGTTGCGAGAACTTAATCCCGTGCGTCCTGAATTAGAAACCAGTTTGGCAACTCCTCGCACGCCAGTTGAAGAAGTACTAGCGGGAATTTGGATTGGGCTGCTTGGTATTGAACGTGTGGGCATCCACAATAACTTTTTTGATTTGGGGGGACACTCCTTACTAGCTACACAGGTTGTTTCCCAAGTGCGCGAAGCTTTCCAAGTAGAGATGCGGTTACGTAGTTTGTTTGAAACACCGACAATAGCCGGACTTGCGGAACTGATTGAAACGGCAATGAGGAGGGGACAGAACTCAGCAACTACACTTATCAATCAGGTAAAACGGGAGGGTGAGTTGCCACTGTCGTTTGCTCAACAGCGGCTGTGGTTCCTCAACCAGATGGAACCAGGTAATCCTTTTTACAACATATCCCGATCTGTACTATTAAAAGGTTCGCTCAACGTAGCAGCACTGGAGCAAAGCATCAATGAAATTGTGCGACGCCATGAGGTCTTGCGGACGAGCTTCACGGATGTAGATGGGCAACCCGTCCAAAAAATTGCTTCGGCGCTGAATATAAAGCTACCGATTATAGATTTGGGGGAATTGTCACAAGAAGAACGAGAAGTTGAGGTTCGGCGACTGGCTAGCTCACAAGCGCGACAGTCTTTTGACTTGACTCAAGATGCATTGCTACGAACTTCTCTGTTGCGATTAGAGGAGGAAGAACATATATTGGTGTTCACAATACATCATATTGTCGCCGATGGCTGGTCGGCAGGCGTGATTGTTCGGGAAGTAGCTGCACTTTACAAATCATTCTCTGGCGACAAGCCCTCATCACTGCCCAATCTGACTATTCAATATGCAGACTTTGCTATTTGGCAGCGACAGTGGCTACAAACAGAAATACAGTTATCCCAAATGGCTTACTGGAAACAGCAGTTAGGCGGAAACTTACCCATTCTGCAACTTCCTACCGATCGCCCTCGACCAGCCATTCAAACCTTTAGGGGAAGAAAACAGTCGTGGCAAATTTCCAAAGTTCTGACCGAAGCACTCAAGTCTTTTTCACGCCGGGAAGCAGTTACCCTATTTATGACTCTGCTGGCGGCGTTCAAAACATTGCTGTATCGCTACACAAATCAAGCAGATATTTTGATCGGCTCTCCCATTGCTAATCGCAATCGCAGTGAGATAGAGCCATTAATCGGCTTTTTTGTCAATACTCTTGTATTACGTACTGACCTGTCGGAAAATCCGAGTTTCAAAGAATTACTGCGGCGAGTTCGGGAGGTTACACTAGATGCTTATGCTCATCAAGATTTGCCCTTCGAGCAGCTTGTAGAAGAGCTACAGCCACAGCGGAATTTAAGCCACACACCTCTGTTTCAGGTGATGTTAATTTTGCAAAATGCCCCAATGGAGGTTTTAAAGCTTCCAGGAGTGATCCTGAGTCCGATGGAAGTAGAAACCGAAACAGCCATGTTTGATATAACCGTGTTTTTGACGGAAACCGAACAAGGGTTGATGAGCGTGTTCGAGTACAACAGCGATTTGTTTGATGCTGCCACAATTAACCGGATGCAGGGACATTTCCAGATACTACTAGAAGGAATTGTCGCCAATCCCGATCGGTGTCTATCTGACTTGCCAATCTTGACTGCAACAGAACAACAGCAACTGCTGGTGGATTGGAATCAAACATCGGCTGATTATCCCTCTAGTTGTATTCATCAGTTATTTGAGACTCAGGTAGAACAAACACCAAATTCCATAGCAGTCGTTTTTGAAGACCAACAACTTACTTATCAGGAATTGAATGTTCGTGCCAATCAGCTAGCACAATATTTACAAGGGTTGGGTGTAGTACCAGAAGTGTTGGTAGGTATTTGCGTGGAGCGATCGCTCGATATGGTGGTTGGATTGTTAGGCATCCTCAAAGCAGGTGGTGCTTATGTTCCTCTCGATCCAGCCTATCCGCACGAGCGTTTAGCATTCATGCTAGAAGATGCTCAAGTGTCGGTACTACTGACTCAACAGAAGTTGATGGAGATTTTACCGAAACATCAAGCAAAAGTAGTATACCTTGATACAGACTGGCAGAAGATTGTTCAACAAAGCAATTGTCATCCGATTAGCCAGGTAACTACTAAAGATTTAGCCTATGTGATTTACACCTCCGGCTCAACTGGCAAACCCAAAGGAGTGCAAGTTCCACACCGAGCGTTGGTTAACTTCTTAAGTGCCATGCGCCTTAACATCAGACTGACCCAGGAAGATATTCTCCTATCAGTCACAACATTATCTTTTGATATTGCAGCACTAGAAATTTACCTACCACTGATTGTAGGTGCTCGTTTGATAGTGGTCAGCCGGGAAGTCGCTGTTGACGGAACTCAATTATTAGAAAGGCTAATATCTTCTGGTATCACTGTCATCCAAGCCACACCAGCTACTTGGCGACTGCTTCTAGCCGCTGGGTGGCGAGGTCGTTGGTCACTAAAAGTCCTCTGCGGCGGTGAAGCCCTCGATCGCGAACTAGCCAATCAGTTGCTCGAACGAACTACTGAACTCTGGAATTTATACGGGCCAACAGAAACTACTATCTGGTCAGCTGCCCATCAGGTAGAGGCTACAAATAACGTAGAGGGTAGAGATGGGATCATTTCCATTGGCCGTCCGATTGCCAACACAGAATTTTATATTTTAGACGAAAACCTGCACCCGGTTCCCGTAGGGGTTCCGGGTGAACTACACATCGGTGGTCTAGGACTGGCTCTTGGTTATCTTAATCAACCAGAACTCACAGTACAGAAATTTATCCCTAACCCCTTTAACAACGCTTCAACTTCCCGGTTATACAAAACTGGGGACTTAGTTCGCTATCGACTAGATGGGACTCTTGAATACTTAGGGCGGATCGATCATCAAGTAAAGGTTCGGGGTTTCCGCATTGAACTCGGAGAGATTGAAACGTTGTTGAGCCAAAACCCAGAAGTGCAACAAGCTGTAGTTTTGGTGCAAGAAAGCCAACCAGACAACAAGCGCTTGATTGCATATATAGTTCCAAATTTACAATCCCAGAATCTAGACGAGTTAGGAGCGGGGACACCGAGTTATGACGAGCAGATTTCCCAGTGGAAAAGCGTTTGGGATGAAAATTATAGCCAAAGCTCTCCCGATCAAGAACCAACATTGAATTTGCTTGGTTGGAATAGTAGCTATACAGGTCAGCCTATTCCCACTCAACAGATGCACGAGTGGGTGGAGCATACAGTAGAGCGCATCCTTAATTTTAAACCCACCCGTGTACTGGAGATTGGATGTGGTACTGGTTTACTGCTGTTCCGAATCGCTTCTCACTGTACCCAATACTGGGGCACAGACTTCTCACAGTCAGTTATAGACTATATTCAGCAGCAATTAAGGTTACAGGCACAACCTCTGACACAAGTTACTCTTTGCCAGAGAGAGGCAGACAACTTTCAGGGGTTCGAGGCGGAAGCGTTTAACGCAGTCATCCTCAACTCTGTAGTACAGTACTTTCCTAATATCAACTATCTGCTTCAGGTATTAGAAGGCGCTGTAGCTTCTGTGGAACCTGGAGGCTTTATCTTTGTTGGAGATGTACGTAGTTTGCCACTTCTAGAGGCTTTCCATGCCTCGGTTCAGCTGTATCAAGCCCCCGCCTTGCTCTCCAAAACCCAGCTGCGCCAGCGTGTAAAACAAAGCCTTGAAAAAGAGCAAGAACTGGTCATTGATCCGGCATTCTTCATAGCTCTGAAGCAACATCTTCCACAAATCAGTCATGTTCGCATTTATCCTAAGCGTGGTCATCATCACAACGAGCTGACTAAGTTCCGCTATGATGTGATTCTCCATATTCAAGCTGAAGTGGATTCCGCTAAGGAGTTCCCGTGGCTGGATTGGCAGGAACAAGAGTTAACACTAACTTCTATCCGCCAGTTGCTACAGTTAACTAAACCCGATATGCTCGGACTACGACGTGTACCGAATGCACGTCTGTTAGCAGAAATCAAAACACTAGAGTTGCTCGCCAGTGATTCTCTAACTGAGACAGTAGAAGACATACGGCAAGCCCTACGGTCAGTCGTTACTGGATCTCAAGTAAATCCCGAAGACCTGTGGGCTTTGAACCAGGAATTGCCATACACCATCGACATTAGCTGGACAGATGCGATCGCGGATGGCAGTTACGATGTGATACTAACACGATGCCCGACGGTTCAGTTAGCGGATTTTCAAAAAATAGTTCCTTCTTTCCCTGGTGAAACAGTTCGCCCCAAACCTTGGACTTTTTATGCCAATAATCCTTTGAAGCCAAAATGGACTCGCGATCTGGTGCCACAGCTACGCCGTTTTCTACAGGAGAAACTGCCTGAGTATATGGTTCCCTCGGCTTTTGTAACACTAGAGGCACTGCCACTGACACCTAATGGTAAAGTGGACAGGCGATCGCTGTCAGCATCTGGTCTTACGGTTGAGTTGGAAGACATCTTTGTGGCTCCTTCTACCCCCGTTGAGGAGATACTAACCGGAATCTGGGTAGATGTTCTCGATCTTGATAAAGTAGGCATTCACAATAACTTCTTTGAATTAGGCGGGCACTCTCTTCTAGCTACTCGTGTAATTTCCCTAGTGCGGCAAGTTTTTCAGGTAGAGCTTCCCTTACGTCGCCTGTTTGAGAAGCCCACAATAGCAGGGCTAGCTAAGGACATTGAAAAAGCCACAAAGGCAGGCAATGGACTCGAAACAGCAAACATTGAGCGGATTTCACGCTCACAAGAGTTACCGCTATCTTTTGCCCAACAGAGACTATGGTTTCTTACCCAGTTAGATCCAAAAAGCCCTTCATACAATATGCCTACTGCTATTCGCTTAGAGGGGCAGTTGAACTTAACAGCACTACAGAAGAGTTTTAACGAAATTCTATGCCGCCACGAAGCTTTGCGAACTAATTTCAACACAGTACAAGGGCGACCCGTGGCAATCATCTCACCACTCACAGCACTACCCTTGTCAGTAATCGACCTGAGTGAGTTACCTTTTGTGCAACAAGATACTACTGTCAAACAACTGGCATTGGTCGAGGCGCAACAAACCTTTGACCTCAAAAGTGACCTTCTACTGCGGGTGAAATTACTGCACCTTAGTGAACAAGAACATATAGTGCTAGTGACCATGCACCACATTGCCTCTGATGGTTGGTCAATTGGTGTGTTAGTGCGTGAGGTGACAGCACTTTACCAAGCTTTTTGTAGTGGTAAACCCTCTCCACTTCCAGAATTACCCATCCAGTATGTAGACTTTGCTGTTTGGCAAAGACAGTGGTTACAAGGAGAGGTACTGGAAACTCAACTCGCCTACTGGAAGCAACAATTAGGTAACAACCTCCCTGTAATGCAATTATCAGATCGTCCACGCGCAGACATTAAAACCCATAGGGGTGGTTCTCAATCTTTTGTAATTTCTTCTCAAGATTACTTAGCACTGCAAACCCTCTCACGCAAGCAGGGTGTCACCTTATTTATGACCTTGCTAGCAACATTTCAGGTGTTGCTACAACGCTACACAAATCAAGATGACATTGTTGTTGGCACTGATGTTGCTAACCGTAACTTAGCTGAAACTGAATTATTGATTGGTTTCTTTGTGAATCTGCTTGTCTTACGCACCGACTTGAGTGGGAATCCAAGTTTTCGGGACTTGCTTGGGCGAGTGCGTCAAATATCATTAGGAGCTTATGCTCATCAAGACTTACCTTTTGAGGAATTAGTAAAAGCTCTACAACCTGAGCGGAATTTAAGCAACACTCCGCCATTATTTCAGGTATTATTTGTCCTCCAAAATGCGCCCATGCCACCTTTAGAATTAACAGGACTGACCTTAAGTTTGTTGGAAATTGAACACAAAGTAGCTAGGTTTGATTTAGCCCTATTTGTTACAGAAACAGAGCAAGGAATTTTAGGTAAGTGGCAATACAACTCTGACTTATTTGATGCCACAACTATCACCCGCATGACTGGTCACTTCCAGACACTTATTAACAGTATAATTTCACAACCTGATGCTCGAATTGGTAGCTTAGAAATGCTTACCGAAGCTGAAATAAAACAACAAGCTACACAAAAAAAAGAGCGCAGAGCTTTTAATCAGAAAAAGTTAATCGGTATTATTCCACAGGCTATTAGCTTATTACCAGAAAGATTGGTAAAAACTAATTATTTCCAACCAGGGCAAACATTTCCTCTCGTAATTCAGCCTACTACCGACGATATTGATTTGATAGCTTGGGCTAAAACTAATCATGAGTTTCTCCAAACAGAATTATTAAAGCATGGAGCAATATTGTTCCGAGGTTTTAATGTAGAGTCAGTTTCAGAATTTGAAAGTTTTGCTCAAGCAATTTCTCCCGACTTATTTGGTGATTATGGTGATTTACCTCGGACTGGAGAAGGTGGTAAAGTTTATGGTTCTACGCCTTATCCATCTGATAAAGCAATCCTTTTCCATAATGAAAGCTCTCATTTAAATCAGTGGCCTCTGAAAATTTGGTTTTTCTGCGTGCAACCAGCACAACAAGGTGGAGAAACGCCGATTATAGACTGTCGTAAAGCCTACAAAATAATTAATCCCAAGCTGCGAGAAAGATTAGATAGAAAACAATTAATGTATGTCCGTCACTACACAAATGGTCTGGATGTAAGCTGGCAAAAGTTCTTCCGTACCGACGATAAATCTACTGTAGAAAATTATTGTCGTCGGACTAAAATTGATTTTCAATGGTATGATAATAACAGTCTGATTACGCGCCAAATTCGTCCGGCTTTAGCAGTACATCCAAAAACGAGTGAGTCTGTATTCTTTAATCAAATTCAGTTACACCATATAGCGTACTTAGATGCAGAAGTTCGAGAATCTTTATTGTCTACCTTTGGAGATAAAAAGCTACCACGTAATGTTTATTACGGAGACGGTACTCCTATAGAAGACTCAGTTATTGCAGAAATAAATGAAGTTTATCAGCAGTCTCAGACTAGCTTTACTTGGCAAAAAAACGATATTTTGATGTTAGATAATATGCTAACTGCCCACGGGAGAAATCCATATATAGGTTCTCGTAAAGTTGTTGTAGCAATGGCAGAAATGGTTGATAAATAAGAATTTTAAAACTAGAAATAAATTTAATTTCAAGGAGGATGAATACTTGATACCTTCCCAAGAACGCAATACTAATCATGATGCGATCGCTTCTATCTACGACTTAAAAAGCCCACTAGAACGCCACGACATAGTGCTGGAGTGTATAGATAAATTAATCCTCAAAAATATTCCAGAAGAAGCGCATATTTTTGACCTCGGTTGCGGTACAGGACAAGTTGCCCAACGGCTAATAAAAAGAGGTTATCAAGTAACTGGGCTTGATAGCTCTGAAGCAATGCTTAATATTGCTCGTGAGAATGCACCAAATGCTGAGTTTATTCTAGATGATGCCCGTTATTTTAAATTACCACCAACTTTTCATGCAGTTATTTCGACAGATGTTGTTCTGAATTATATCCTTAGCACTGAAGAATTAGAGAATGCATTCCAAAACGTGTATGATGCCTTGCTAGAAAATGGTATATTTGCCTTTGAATTATATCTGGAAGAATTGTGTGAATCAAATTGGAAAAATAATGAGTCTGGTGGAGGTGTAAAAGATGATAATGTTTGGGTTGATATATGGAGCTACGATCAAAATATCAAAATAGGTCGAAAAGATACTACTAGATTTGAATTGATAAATGGCAACTGGCAACGTTTAGATAGAAGCTTTTTCTTAAAAGCTTATTCCGCAGCAGAGGTTAAAATAGCTCTGGAAAAAGTGGGATTCACAGAAATTAATATATATGATATTAACCGCGATCTGGAAGTAAAAAAAGCCTCCGAGACTGCTTGTATTATTTGTCATAAACCGCAAATTTAGATAAGTATATAGCACTCCTAAATCATTTCTAAAAATCTCTATTTCTTATCTCTCTGTGTTCTCTGCGTCTCTGCGGTTCGATTAAAAAATTATCTTTTCAGAACTCAGCGATATTGTATTTTCTTCGAGAAAAATAATGAAAAATATATGCCAAATCATCAAGTAACTCAAGGCTTTCGGCTTTCCCCTCAACAGAAGCGTCTTTGGTCATTACAGCAGTATAGTTCAGCTTGTGTTGCTCAATGTACCCTTCTTCTTGAAGGCAATCTCAAACAAGAAGTATTACAAGCAGCTTTACAACAAGTCATTATTAAACATGGAATTTTGCGTACAACTTTTCACTGCCTAGCTGGAATGAAAATTCCGGTGATGGATGTAAAAAATAGCAGTATTCTATCGTGGAATAACATCAATCTTAGTCATTGTGAACCCAAGGAAATCTCAATTAAAATTGCAGAGATTTTGCAAGCAGCAGCTCTTACTTTAAACTTTGAGCATAAGACACTATTAGATATATCTCTACTGACGCTATCAGTAAACAAATACATTTTACTTATTAGTCTACCTTCAATTTGTGCCGATACCTGGACACTCAAGAATCTGGTAACTGAAATCAGTAATTCATACTCTGCCTGTTTGCAAGATGACAGACTATCAGAAGAAGTTGTACAATATCTGCAATTCTCAGAATGGCAAAATCAATTACTTGTAGATGAAGAGGCAGAAGCAGCTAAAAAATACTGGCATGAGGAAAAGTTTTCTCCACTCGCTTCGTTGAAGTTACCTTTTGAGAGCCAGCCATTACAGCCATCAAAGTTTGAGATAGACTGCTGTCGATTAAAGATTACCCCTGATGTGACAGCCAAGATTTCCACCTTAGCTAAAAAATATAATACTTCCACTGCTGTTGTCTTGCTAGCTTGCTGGCAAACGCTGATTTGGCGATTTACAGGAGAGCCAAATATCGTGATTGGTATGGCTAGCGATCGCAGAGACTATGAAGAACTATACAACTTATTAGGACTTGTTGCTACTTGGTTGCCAATTAATAGCCATTTCACACCAGATTTACGCTTTCAAGAAATTGTAGAACTAACTAATCAGACTATAGAAGCTAATGCAGAATGGCAAGATTATTTTGTACCCGAACCGATAGAAAATCATCATCAGCTAGCTTTTCCCATCGGTTTCGAGTTTGAGCAGATACCAGAAAAACTCTTTGCTGGCGACGTATCATTTTCTCTTGAGCAATATTTCAATTGTATTGAACAATTTAAAGTAAAACTTACTTGTACTCAACGCGAGGATTATTTAACTACAGAGTTCTACTACGATATAAATTATTTTGCAGCTGATACTATTGAACGTATAGCCAGACAATTTCAATCTTTATTAAATAGTGTAACTGCTAATCCCGAAGAGAAAATTAGCCGATTAGAAATTCTCAGCCCAAGCGATCGCCAACAGCTATTATTCGAGTTTAACCAAACAAATATTGACAAGACACAAAATATATGTATTCACGAATTATTTGAAGCACAAGTCCAAAAAACACCGGATAAAATTGCCGTTGTCTTTGAAAACCAGCAATTAACTTACGCACAGCTGAACAGCAAAGCCAATCAGCTTGCCGACTATTTACAGCAGCGAGGAGTCAAGCCGGAAGTTGTAGTAGGACTTTGCACAGAGCGATCGCTCTTGATGATTATTGGACTTTTGGGTATCCTGAAAGCTGGTGGAGCCTATCTACCGCTAGATCCAGCCTTACCCAAGGAAGGTTTTGCTAGCCGATTGCAGGATATCGAAATACCACTGATCTTGACACAACAGCGATTAGTCGATAGTCTGCCAATAGATGTAGCACAGATAGTCTGCTTAGATACAGATTGGGATAGCATTGCTCAGTGCAAAAATGAAAATCCCACCAGTGAAGTGACAGCCCAGAATTTAGTTTATGTCTTGTTCACCTCTGGCTCTACTGGTAAACCGAAAGGAGTTGCGATCGAACACCGACAACTGCTGAATTACCTTCACGGAATTACACAGAGGTTAGACTTCTCAGCAACAAACAACTTTGCCACTGTTTCTACCTTGGCTGCTGACTTGGGTAACACCGTGATTTTTGCCGCTCTTTCTACTGGCGGATGTCTGCATATATTATCCGCCGAGTGTGCTACTGACTCCGCAATTTTGGCAAAATACTGCCACAACCATCCCATCGACTGCCTCAAAATTGTCCCCTCTCACCTCGCCACTCTTCTGTCCTCTGCACCATTCGATTCCATCTTGCCCCGCCAGCAGCTAATTTTGGGTGGTGAAGCTGCAAGTTGGCAACTTATTGAGCAGATTCAACAGCAAGCACCATCCAGTTTAATCTTCAATCACTACGGGCCTACAGAAGCCACCGTGGGGGTTACTACCTTTGCAGTTGAAAATCAGCAAAATCATACACAAACAGTACCCCTTGGTCGTCCACTTGCCAATACGCAGATTTATTTGCTGGATGAGCAACTACAACCAGTACCCATTGGCGTATCGGGGAGTTATACATCGGTGGTGCAGGGTTAGCTAGAGGTTATCTGAATCAGCCTGATTTGACAGCAGAAAAGTTTATTCCCAATCCTTTTGCAGAGACGGGTTCGCGTTTATATAAAACTGGTGATATAGCTCGTTACTTACCTGACGGCAATATCGAATTTATTGGACGAGTCGATCGCCAAGTAAAAATTAGGGGCTTCCGCATTGAACTTGGAGAAATTGAAACCATCCTGTCTCAACATCCGCAAGTGCAACAGGCTGTAGTGGTAGTTCGGGAAAGCGATCGCAATAAATCCTTAGTAGCCTACCTTGTTTCTAAGCAAACACTCAATGTTAGCGAATTGCAAAGATTTCTCAGGGAGAAACTACCAGAATACATGATGCCCTCAACTTTCATCATGTTAAAGGCTTTGCCACTAACATCTAATGGTAAAGTTAATCATAATGCGCTCCCAGAATCAAATGGCGATCGCCCAGAATTGGCAGCAACTTATGAACCACCGCAAACTGAGGTAGAGCAAACCATTGTTAATATCTGGGAACAGATGCTTCATGTTGAAAAGGTGGGCATTCATGATAATTTCTTTGATATTGGTGGTCATTCATTATTGCTTGTGCAAGTTCATGCCAAACTCAGAGAAGTTTTTCCCACAGATATATCAGTTCTTAATTTATTTGAATATCCAACTATTAACTCCTTGGCTAAATATTTAACGCATAAACAGATTGAAATATCTTCTTTTGAGGAAAGTACTCAACGCGCTGAAAGTCGCACTACTTCTAGGCAGTCAAGAGCGCAATATCGGTAAAATTATTTTATTTAATACTAATTGTATGAAGAGGCGCTAAAACATAATAGGAAGAAGAACGAACTACAGAGACAAGGCAGCGCAGTCTTGGGGTCTCCCCAAGTGGAGCATCTGGCGTGGTTTCCCCCATGAGCGACTGCCGCGCAGAGAACACAGAGATAGGAGGGAGAGATAGAGAGAGGAAAATACTTGTTTATGATTACTATGAAAAGCTTAATCGCCACGAATGCAAATCATCAAGAAGGAAACATTAGCAAGATGGATAGCGGAGAAACGCAAAATCAAATAGGTGATTTAGATATAGCTATTATCGGTATGTCTGGACGGTTCCCTAAAGCTAGGAATCTTGATATTTTTTGGCATAATCTCCGAGATGGGTTGGAAGCAATTTCATTTTTTTCAGACCAAGAACTGGAATCTATGGGGGTAGATGGAACTACACTGAATGAACAAAATTATGTCAAAGCAAATGCTGTATTGGAAGATATAGAATTATTTGATGCTGCATTCTTTGATTACTCTCCCAAGACAGCAGAAATAATTGATCCACAGCAACGCCTCTTTTTAGAAACAGCTTGGCAAGCTCTGGAAAGTGCTGGCTATGATTCTAAAAGTTATCAAGGCCGAATTAGTGTTTATGGTAGTGCTAGTATTAGTAGTTACTTTTTATTCAATCTTTTTTGCAATACTGAATTAATAAAATTTGTTGGTTTTGACCAAATTAGACATCACAATCGTACAGATAATCTCACTACACGAGTTGCTTATAAATTAGACTTAAAAGGTTCAGCTATCACTGTTCAAACTGGATGTTCTAGTTCTTTGGTTGCTGTTCATTTAGCTTGCCAAAGTTTAATAGATCGTGAATGTGATATAACTTTGGCTGGTGGAGTTTCTATAACTAACTTACAAAAGACTGGCTATGCTTATCAAGAGGGTGGAATTTTGTCTCCTGATGGACATTGCCGCGCCTTTGATGCCAAAGCGCAAGGAACTGTTGGCGGTGATGGTGTGGGTATAGTTATTTTAAAACGATTGGCAGATGCGATCGCAGATCAAGATCATATTCATGCTGTAATCAAAGGTTCTGCCATTAATAATGATGGTTCTGCCAAAATTGGCTATACGGCTCCTAGTATTGATGGTCAAGCCAAGGTGATTGCTGAAGCTCTAGCCATCAGCAGAATCGAACCTGATATGGTCAGTTATGTAGAGGCTCATGGCACCGGCACAATTTTAGGAGATCCGATTGAAATTGCCGCGTTAACTAAATCTTTTCGCGCCAGAACTCAGAAAAAGAATTTCTGCGCCATTGGTTCGGTAAAAACAAATATCGGCCATTTAGATACCGCAGCTGGTGTTGCAGGTTTAATCAAGACTGTTCTTGCGCTTAAACACAAGCAAATACCGCCTAGTTTGCACTTTCAAGAACCATCACCCCAGATTGATTTTGCTAACAGTCCTTTTTACGTTAATGACAAACTTTCCGAATGGAAATCAAACGGACATCCTAGACGCGCAGGGGTTAGTTCCTTTGGTATTGGTGGCACGAACGCTCATGTAATTCTAGAGGAAGCCCCGGTAGAGAAGCAGGAGGAGCAGGGGAGGAAATATCATCTGTTGATTGTTTCTGCAAAAACGGAATCAGCGTTAGAAGCAGCTACGGCAAATCTGGCTAATCACCTCAAACAGCATCCCGATTTAAATTTAGCTGATGTTGCTTACACTCTGGGGGTAGGTCGTCGAGCTTTTGACTATCGGCGGATGGTAGTTTGTCAAGATATTGATGATGCAATCAAAGTTTTAGAAACCAAAGACTCGCAACGAGTTCTCACGCACTATCAAGAACCAAGTGAGCCAGAAGTTGTTTTTATGTTTCCTGGTCAGGGATCTCAGTATGTAAATATGGGTCGAGAACTATACCAAACTCAGCCAATTTTTCGGGAACAGGTTGATGATTGCTGTGAACAACTTAAACCTATTTTAGGGTTAGACTTACGCACTATTCTTTATCCCCTCGCAGAACAGACCGAATCGGCTACTCAGCAGTTGCGACAAACTCACATTACTCAGCCGGCGTTATTCGTAATTGAATATGCTCTAGCACAATTGTGGATAGCTACGAAAGTGTATCCTAGTGCAATGATTGGCCACAGTATGGGTGAATATGTCGCTGCTTGTTTAGCTGGGGTATTTTCTTTGGCGGATGCATTGATGTTAGTTGCTACTCGTGGACAACTGATGCAAAAACTACCTTCAGGGGCAATGTTGGCTGTAGCGCTATCAGAGAAAAAAGTTACGCAGATGCTAGGTGATAAACTCTCCTTAGCGGCAATCAATGCACCAGAGCGTTGTGTAGTTTCTGGACTAAGCGCAGAGATTGAAGATTTGCAAAACCGCTTAACCAAGCAAGGGATTGACTGTCGTTCTCTGCATACTTCCCACGCATTTCATTCTCAGATGATGGACTCTATTATTGAGCCATTTACTAAATTCTTGGCAAAAGTCAATCTTAATCCTCCAAAAATTCCTTTTTTATCTAACGTAACTGGCACTTGGATTACTCCAGATGAGGCAACAGATAAGAGTTATTGGGCTAAACATTTGCAGTCGTCAGTCCGCTTTGCTGATGGCATTAATGAATTGTGCAAACAGCCAAATCGGATTTTTTTAGAAGTTGGTTCTGGTCGGACTTTAAGTACTTTAACTAAACAACAAGTCCAGGAAAAGTTGGTGCTTTGCTCTATAGGTCATCCCCACGAACAACAATCTGATGTTGCATTCTTATTAAATACTCTGGGACATTTATGGCTGTATGGTATACAAGTAGATTGGTCAGGATTTTATGCCAATCAAAAATATCATCGCCTTCCTTTACCGACTTACCCTTTTGAACGAAACAAATATTGGGTTGAGTCTCCTAGAGTTAATAAGTCAAATATATTGAATGGAAAAGACAATAATAATCAAAAGTCGCAGAATCAAAAAGATGACGCTCAGTTCAATTATCTGGAAAAGAAATCACAAAATTTGCTTTTTGAATCACAGCAAAATAATATTCTCTATTTGAATGACAAAATTGAAAAATGCGATCGTCGGATTAAGAAAATAATAAATGGTCAAATTTCTATTATGTTTCAGCAGTTAGAACTATTAGAAAAAGATATGTAGTTTTATATAAAAGTAATATCTAGAAAGCTTTAAAATATTATGAATGAAGAATCTCAATATAAAAAAATAGTATCAACGCTCAAGTCTATTGTTAGTGAGTCACTGGGAGTAAAATCATCTGCAATAGATATTCATACTCCTTTTCTAGAAATGGGTGTTGACTCTCTGATTTTGTCGCAAATAAACCGTGCTATTCAAAAAGAATTAGGTATTAATATTCCTTTTAGATTATTGCTTGAAAATTTATCAACAATTCATGCCTTAGTAGCTCATATAGCTCAAGAGCTACCTCCACAATATCTAATTGTAGAGCCTTCTTTTCAAGAAACAACACTTGCTATACAGACTTCAGACACGCAAAAATTAGAGCAAGAAGATGAAAAATATGTAATAGGTAATGTACTCGAACAGGTAATAGAACAGCAGCTTCAATTGATGTCCAAACAGCTAGATGTTTTGCAAAAAGCAGGTTCATCTAAGAAGATATTACCTTTGCAAAAAGCAATCCCATCTACCCAAATTCAGCATGAGGACAGTAATTCTGCTTTTCAATCAAGTTCATCATCGATTCAGGCTGAGTCTAATCAACAACCTATAAAGCTGACAAGTGAACCGCAACCTTTGGCGAATGCTCAACAATTTGAGCAAGAATCGAAGACTCTGTTAACTCCTTGTCAACAAAAACATCTAGATGCTTTAATTACACGTTTTGTTCAGCAGACTCCAGAATCTAAACGACTTACTCAAGCTTATCGTTCCTATCATGCCAATAGCAGGGCGATAACAGGGTTCCTGCCGTCAATTAAAGAGATGTTGTATCCCATTCACGGACAGCGTGGTGAGGGCGCTAGGCTTTGGGATGTTGATGGCAAAGAGTACGTAGACATTTCTATGGGATTTGGTGCGCTTTTATTTGGTCATTCACCTTCCTTTGTCATCGAAGCTATCCAAGAACAAATAAAGCAGGGTATATTGCACGGGCCACAATCGCGTCTTGCCGGTCAGGTTGCAGAGTTAATTTGTGAGTTGACAGGCGCAGAACGGGCAGCTTTTTGTAACGATGGCACAGAAGCAGTCATGGGAGCAATACGCCTAGCACGGGCTACCACAGGACGCTCTAAGATTGCTTTATTTGCTGGTTCTTATCACGGTATCTATGATGGGGTTTTGGTAAGAGGAGTAACAACCGGTGAAGAAACGCGGCGTTCTATCCCCAAAGCTATAGGTATACCATCATACATTGCTGATGATGCGATCGCACTTGAATATGGCAAACCTGAATCCCTAGAGATTCTGAAAACTCATGCTCACGAACTCGCAGCAGTTTTGGTAGAGCCGATACAAAGCAGTCGCCCAGATTTGCAACCTCAAGAGTTTCTGCTACAACTCAGACAATTAACTCAAGCAACAGGAACCGTATTAATTTTCGATGAAGTAATTACCGGCTTTCGGATGCACCCAGGTGGAATTCAGGGATTGTGGAATATTCAAGCAGATTTGACTACTTATGGTAAAGCCGTTGCTGCTGGGATGCCAATTGGGGTTATAGCTGGTAAGGCGGCTTTGATGGATACCCTTGACGGTGGGATGTGGAACTATGGAGATGAATCTTATCCTCAAGCGGAAACTACGATGTTTGCGGGTACTTTCTTCAAACATCCTTTGGTAATGGCTGCGGCTTGGGCTGCACTCAATCATATTAAGAACAGTGGCCCGAAATTGCAGCAGGAGTTATCTGAAAAAACAACGAAATTAGCCCAGACTCTTAATAGTTACTTTGAAGAAAGGCAAGTTCCAATTCAAGTAGTCTATTTTGGTTCCCTGTTTCGTTTCATAGCCTCATCTCCGCTCAAGTTTGGTCAGTTGTTTTTCTACCATTTACTCGAAAAAGGCGTTTATGTTTGGGAAGGACGTACCTTTTATCTTTCTACGGCGCATACCAATACAGATATTGAACACGTAATTAGGGCAGTCAAGGAAAGCGTAGTAGAAATGCAAAAAGGAGAATTATTACCACCTGCCCCTATTTCAACAACACTCAAAATTCCTTTGACAGCAGCACAAAAGGAATTGTGGTTTTTAGCACAGATGGGAGATGAAGTTTCCCGCGCCTATAATGAATCTCGGTCTATTTATCTACGAGGAACTGGCAATTTATTGGCAGTACGTAAGGCTGTTCAGGAAATTATCAATCGTCACGAAGCGCTGCGAACTACTTTTAGCCCAGAGGGGGATAATCAATTGATTCATTCCACTTTGACTATAGACATTCCTCTGAGTGATTTTTCAATTTTAGATAAAAGTCAACGAGAAACACAACTATCGGAGTTATTACAAGGGGAAGCTCAACAAATTTTTAATTTAGAAAAAGGGCCATTACTGCGCTGTCATATAGTCAAATTGCAAGAAGATCGTCATCTTGTGGTTTTGACGAATCATCACATTGTTGCTGATGGTTGGTCAATTAGTATTTTGTTACGAGAATTAGCAGTAATTTATTCAGCAGAGTGTCAGGGAATTGCTAGCCAGCTTCCACAACCCATTAAATGGAGTGAGTATGCTCTGTGGCAAGCACAAATGCAGCAGAGTCCAGAGATGGCGAAAGCTGAAGCCTATTGGCTGAGTCAATTTGCCGCTTCAATACCTGTATTGGAATTACCAACCGATTATCCTCGACCACCCATATTTACGTATACTGGGGCGCGAGAAAATATAATTCTTGATTCCACTTTGTATAACGCTTTAAAAAGCTTAAGTGTAAAACGTGGTTATACTTTATTTACAATTCTTTTAGCAGCATTTATAACCTTATTACAACGATTGACGAATCAACAAGATATCGTTGTTGGCATTGCTTCAGCCGGACAATCTGCGATCGCAGATGAATATCTTGTCGGTCACTGTGTTAATCTATTACCCATACGTAGCCAAGTTATAGGCAACCCAACATTCACAGACTATTTGAGTTTTATCCAGCAGATATTATTAGATGCTTATGAGTATCAAATTTATCCTTTTATTAAACTAATTGAAAATTTAAAGTTACCACGAGATCCTAGTCGCACTCCTCTTTTTACTACAGGCTTTAATCTGGATAAGGCTCAATTGGAGTCAAAGTCTTTAAAACAAGAGTTTGAGGTAGCTAAAAATTCTACCAGTGCTACCAAGCTGGATATTAATTTAAATATTCTTCAGACAGACAGTGAACTACTGGTAGAACTGGAATATAATACAGATTTATTTGATACTCAAACAATTCAGCGTTGGCTCGGACATTACGTAACCTTGCTAGAAGGTGTTGTTGCTAATCCAGAACAACCCCTAAAAGAATTGCCTATATTGACACAAACTCAACAACATCAGTTGTTGGTGGAATGGAATAATACTCAAGTTGACTATGGTAGTGAGTATTGTATCCATGAGTTATTTGAGGCTCAAGTGGAGCGATCGCCCGATGCCATTGCTGTAGTCTTTGAAGATGAGCAGTTGACATATCGACAGTTAAACCACCGTGCAAATCAATTGGCGCATTATTTGCGATCGCTTGGGGTAAAACCAGAGGTTTTGGTGGGAATATGTGTAGAGCGATCGCTCGAAATGATGGTTGGAATTCTGGGTATTCTGAAAGCTGGTGGTGTATACGTGCCACTAGATCCAGCATACCCAAAAGAGCGTCTAGCTTTCATGCTTGAGGATGCTCAAATATCGGTGTTACTTACCCAGCAGCGATTAGTTAAGGAACTGCCTCAACAGGAAGCAAAAGTTATATGCATAGATACGGATTGGGAGATTATAGCCCAAGAAAGTCAAGAGAATCTTTTGGCCAGGTTCACATCTGAGAATTTAGCTTATGTAATTTATACATCAGGGTCTACAGGAAAACCAAAGGGAGTGATGATTCAACATAACTCTTTGGTGAACTATATCAAAACTGCTTGTTTAGAGTACGAACTGAAGTCAAGCGATCGCATCTTACAATTTGCATCGATCAGTTTTGATACTGCTGCCGAAGAAATATTTCCCTGCTTAGTGGAAGGTGCAACATTAGTACTGCGTACTGATTCAATGTTAAGTTCAATACCAGCCTTTCTCGAAAGATGCCGCGATTTGAATCTAACAGTGTTAGATTTGCCGACAGCTTTCTGGCATCAACTTACTCCTGAGTTGGTTGAGAAAAGCTCACAGCTACCTGAAAAACTGCGTTTGGTGATTATTGGCGGAGAAAAAGCTCTTTCGCAGCGACTAGAGATATGGCAAAAGTATGTAGGACAAAGAGTACAACTAATTAATTCTTACGGGCCTACGGAAGCAACTATCGTAGCCACGATGAGCAATTTATCAAAGTTGACCCAAGTCAATGCTGTGTTAGAAGTGCCGATTGGACGGGGAATTAATAATGTTCAGATTTACATCTTAGACCCTTACCTGCAACCTACTCCTATTGGAGTAACAGGCGAACTTTACATTGGTGGTTTTGGCGTTGCTAGGGGATATTTGAACTTATCTGAATTGACAGCAATTAAGTTTATTCCTAACCCCTTCAGTGAAAAATCTGGGTCACGTTTATATAAAACTGGGGACTTAGTTCGCTATCTACCTAATGGAAATATTGAGATTCTTGGACGCATTGATAGTCAAGTTAAGATCCGGGGTTTCCGCATCGAATTAGGCGAGATTGAGGCGAGATTAAACCAACACGCTAAAGTACGCGAAGCTGTGGTGGTGATTTGGGACGACGAACTTACTGACAAACGCCTAGTAGCTTATGTAAGTCCTCAACCCAAGCAGGAACTTACAATTACTGAACTGCGTAGCTTTTTGAAAGAGAAGTTACCAGAATACATGATACCTTCTGCCTTTGTACTACTCCCAACTCTGCCACTAACACCCAATGGTAAGTTAGATAGGCGATCGCTTCCTACACCTGAAACTCTCCGCCCAGAGTTAGAAGCGACTTATGTAATGCCACAAACACAGATAGAACGAGCGATCGCTACAATTTGGCAAAAGGCTCTCAATATTGAGAAGATTGGCATTCACGACAACTTTTTTGAACTCGGTGGTCATTCATTACTCATGGTGAAAGTTCATAACCAATTAGGTGAACTATTTCCAACAGATTTATCATTGCTCGATATGTTTAGATATCCCACCATTAACTCCCTTACAGAGTTTTTTGGTCAAACGAAAAATCAAACATTATCTTTTAGTGAAACTAATCTTTCAACAGAAAAAATTGCAATTGGGAAATCCCAACAAAGAAAACGTCTGCAAAAAATGAAGTCAATTAGCAAAATTTTAGAAGTTAATGAATAATCTCTTAATAACTACTCTAATGATAGTTTTTCAATAGCAAGCTCCGATAAAATATAACGCTTTTTAAGGAATCTATATGACCACTAGACAATCACCCATTTATTTATCTAATTTAATTTGGTTTAGTTTGACGCTCGTGATATTGTTTTTTAGCACATTCTTAGTTATATATGTGATAAAAAGAATGTGGCGTAAAAAACAACACAAGTTAGTATGGACACCAATTTCTTCTGTTGAGCGTCGCAGTAATCTATCGCACGATCAATTTGTCCGGGAATATGCATCTATAGGCAAGCCTGTCATCATAACTGACGCGATGAAAGATTGGACAGCCTCAACAAAGTGGAATATGAATTTCTTCAAATCGGAGTGCGGGTCACTCAATATCAAAGTGAGGGAGGACGGAGATCATAGCAGGACGCTGCAAATGACTGTTGCTGATTACATTGATTACATAACTGCCAGCGATCGCAAGAAAATACTTTATCTGTTCGACTTTCATCCTTACCTTCATCCCAAACTTTACGAGGACTATAAAGTTCCAGTTTACTTTCATAATTTGTTTGACAGGCTGCCCAAAAATTTTCAAGAAAAATATGATTATCCATTAGATTATCTGCTGATAGGCCCTAAAGATTCATATATTAGTCTTCACATTGATGGTGAATATGCTTATGCATGGCTGGCATTAATTTCGGGTCGTAAAAAATGTGTCTTGTTTACACCCGATCAAACCGATCTTTTGTACAATGGGGAAGTTAATGTCTTCAACCCGGATTTAGAAAAATTTCCACTGTATACCAATGCTAAATCTGTGGAAATAATACTAGAAGCCGGAGAAATTATCTACTTTCCACCGCGCTGGTGGCATCAGGTAAAGAACCTTGAAGATAGCATTGCCGTCAGCCATAATTCAATAAATGAATTTAACTCAGAATTGTGTTTCCAAGATATTTATGAACGCAATCCAATCAAGGGTTTTATTTTACCATTGGCTTTGGAATTTCCGTTAGTCTTCCGGTCTTTATTTGCTATAAAATTACTACTCAATAAGTGATAAGAAATTTAATTTTAGGCTATGAAAGAGTGTGGCTTTGAGCAAAAATAATCTTTTTAGTAACATAATATTCAAACTGAGTAAATCACAAATGTATCTGTCTAAAATCAAAAATATCACGAGAATGAAGGGATTTATAAAATTATGAATATTCCGATAGTATCGGCTAACATCACTGGTTCAGAAATAGCGATTATTGGCATGGCTGGGCGGTTTCCTGGAGCAAAAAATGTTGATGAATTTTGGCAAAATCTCCAAAATGGTATAGAGTCAATTTCGACTTTTACTGATGAAGAACTGTTAGCTTATGGGTTAGATGCAACGACACTCAATAATCCGAAGTTTGTCAAAGCAAGAGCTGTATTAAAAGATGTAGAACTTTTTGATGCTTCGTTTTTTGGCTTTAATCCTAGAGAAGCTGAAATTACCGATCCACAACACCGTGTATTTTTAGAATGTGCATATATTGCCCTTGAAGATGCGGGCTATGACTCAGAAAATTATCAAGGTTCCATTGGAGTTTACGCTGGAGCTAGTTTCAGTGGCTACTTACTCAATGTTTATTTAAACGAAGATATTATTAAATCTATCGATAATCACCAACTTGCGATCGCAGGTGACAAAGATTATTTAACTACCCGTGTTTCTTACAAACTGAATCTACAAGGGCCGAGTTTCAGTGTCCAAACCGCCTGTTCTACTTCATTAGTCGCTGTGCATTTAGCCGCCCAAAGCTTACTAAATGGAGAATGCGATATGGCTTTGGCAGGTGGCGTTTCTATAAGTTCTTTGAGAAAAACTGGCTATCTTTACAAAGAAGGGGGAATTGGTTCTCCTGACGGACACTGCCGCGCTTTTGATGCTCAAGCACAAGGAACTGTCGGCGGCGAAGGTGTCGGTATTGTGGTTTTGAAGAGATTAGAAGATGCTCTAGCAGATAGAGATACCATCCATGCCGTTATCAAAGGTTCCGCTATCAATAACGATGGATCTTTCAAAGTTAGTTACACAGCACCGCGCATAGACGGTCAAGCTAAGGTGATTCAAACTGCTCAAGTTGTTGCTGAGGTTGAACCTGAAACGATTACCTATATTGAAGCTCATGGGACAGGAACATCACTAGGAGATCCTATTGAAATCGCGGCACTAACACAAGCTTTTCGAGCCAGCACTGAGAAGAAAGGCTTCTGCGCTATTGGCTCAGTGAAAACTAACATTGGACATTTAGATTCTGCTGCTGGGGTAACAGGTCTAATCAAAACTGTCTTAGCTCTCAAGCATCAACAAATACCAGCTAGTTTACACTTTCAGAAACCTAATCCGCAGATTGATTTTGCCAACAGTCCTTTTTATGTAAACACCAAACTTGCCGAATGGAAAACAAATGGTATTCCTCGCCGGGCTGGAGTCAGTTCTTTTGGGATTGGTGGGACTAATGCCCATGTAATTTTGGAAGAAGCCCCTGTGGAGGAGCAGGGGAGGCAGGGGGAGCAGGGGGAGCAGGGGAGGCAGGGGAGGCAGGGGGAGCAGGGGAGGCAGGGGAGGCAGGGGATGCAGGGGAGGAAATATCATCTATTAGTTTTTTCTGCCAAAACTGATACAGCTTTGGAAACTGCTACAACTAATCTAGTCAGTCATCTCCAGCAGTATCCTGAGTTGCATCTCGCAGATGTGGCTCATACCCTTGGTGTAGGTCGTCGAGCTTTTGAGCATCGCCGGATGGTGGTATGTCAAGATATCAATGATGCGGTGAAGGTGCTTGCTAATTTAGATTCACAACGAGTTTTCACTCAATATCAGCAGCCTGTCAATCGTCCTGTAGTGTTTATGTTTTCTGGACAAGGGACGCAGTATGTGAATATGGGTAGAGAACTCTATGAAAATGAGCCAATTTTTACACTTGCAGTCGATCGCTGCTGTGAACTGTTGAAACCCCATCTAGGTATTGATTTACGCCATATACTGTATCCAAATGAGGCAGCACAGGTAACAGAGCAGCTTAAACAGACATCTGTCGCCCAGCCAGCATTGTTTGTCATTGAGTACGCCCTAGCTCAATTGTGGATGGCATGGGGTGTACACCCGGAGGCGATAATTGGTCACAGTATCGGGGAGTATGTAGCAGCAACTTTAGCGGAAGTTTTTTCGCTGGAAGATGCCCTAATGCTAGTCGCTATTCGAGGACGACTGATGCAGCAACTTCCTAGTGGGGAAATGCTCTCTGTCCAACTTCCCGAATCAGAGATACAACCATTACTAAATAGGGAACTGTCTTTAGCCGCAACCAATGGCCCTTCTTATTGCGTGGTTTCTGGTGTAACTGAAGCGATCGCACAATTACAACAACATTTAGAAGCTAAAGGTGTAGCCTGTCGGAGGCTGCATACTTCTCATGCCTTTCATTCTCCCATGATGGAGCCAATTCTCCAGCCATTTACAGAGCAGTTACAAAAACTCCAACTTCATCCCCCGAAAATTGAGTTTATATCTAACGTCAGTGGCACTTGGATTACTGTAGCAGAAGCAACAGACCCCAAATATTGGGTAAAACACTTACGACAAACAGTGCGCTTTAGCGAAGGGATAACTGAGTTACTCAAAGTACAAGAGCGGATCTTTTTAGAGGTTGGGCCAGGAAGAACTTTAAGCACTTTTGTCAAGCAACATCATAAAAATCAACTGGTGGTACTAACTTCAATCCGCCATCCGCAAGAGCAACAGTCAGATGTAACCTTTTTACTCAACTCCTTGGGGCGACTCTGGCTTTCTGGTGTCAAAATAGACTGGTCTAATTTTTATGCTCATGAGCAACGCTATCATATCCCCTTGCCGACCTATCCATTTGAACGCCAACGTTACTGGATTGAAGCCCAAAAACAGCCAAGACAAACGGCTGTGGAGTTGAGTAAATCTCTCGTAGAGGCTTGTAAAAAACAGGCTAGTGCTAGCATCACCGCACTGGATGAGCAAAGCTATTTAGTGAACAAACAGTACTTAAATAGTTTGTGTACTGCTTACATAAACCTCACTCTCCGGCGTTTAGGTGCTTTTAGAAATACTAATGAACAGTATTCTTTTGAAGCGCTGTGTGAGCAATTTAAAATTATTCCCCGTTATCGACAATTGTTGTGTCGCTTTTTAGATGTACTTGTAGAACAAGGTCAATTGCAACAAGAAAAAGATTTATTTACAAACCTTGTTCCCTGTTCTACAGACTTTATTCATGCTTTAATAGAAGAAGTTAAAATCAAATGCATAGATACACCTCATGTTCTAAATATCCTCCAGGAATGTGGTGATAATCTAACCGATGTACTAATTGGTGAAAAAGAACCGTTAGAGTTGTACTTTGCTGCAAGAGACAACAAACCAGAAATTGTAAATTCAGAATTGTCTCTAGATAACCATTTAAAAAAGATCGTGCGGGCAGGTATGGAACAGGTGGTAAAGTTATTACCGCCAGATGTTAACCTGAGAATTCTAGAAATTGGTGGTGGAGGGGGTATTGCTACCACAGAATTGCTGCCTATTTTACCATCTGAACGCACAAACTATACTTTTACAGATGTAGGTGGTTTGTTTTTGAATAAAGCTAGACAGCAGTTTAGCGCTTATCCATTTGTTGAATATCGTTTTCTGGATATTGAAAAACCGCCAGTTGAACAAGGGTTCAACAGCCACAGTTTTGATGTGGTGGTAGCTGTCAATGTGTTGCATGTAACCAGGAATATAACAAAAACTCTGGAAAATGTGCGATCGCTATTAGCTCCTGGAGGATTCCTGCTATTGTGGGAAATAACTCAACCACAATTAGACTTTGATATCACCGACGGTCTGCTAATGAATCCTTTAGAGGATGAAGAACGCAGCCGTGGTAATCCATTTTTATCACAAAAGCAATGGCAGGAAGCACTACGTTCTCAAGGGTTCGTTGAAGTAACGGCTGTCTCTGAAACTGAAGCTTTCGGCGAACAGATTTTAGTGGCTCAGGCTGCTACATCGATAACTGACTCAGCACCTACAGCATTTACCGTTACAAAGCTTACTCCTAAAGAGCAGAACCAAGACTTATTGGCTAAAAAATCAGATATTGCTGACTGGTTTTACATCCCTTCTTGGAAACGTACCATACGATCGCAACCTTTGCAACCTGGACTTGAGGAACAATCAGGATGTTGGTTAATCTTTGTGGGTGAGTGCGGCTTGGGTGAAAAGTTGGTAAAACGACTATTACTTGAGAATCAAGATGTTATTACCATCAGAGTTGGAGAGCAATTTCAGCAAAATAGCGAATATCCTCAGCGCACATATACGATTAATCCTGAAAAAGAGAATGACTACAATACCCTGCTCAAAGAGCTTCGGATTTTGGGTAAGATTCCCAAAAGGATTGTTCATCTGTGGAGTGTGACACCAAATAATTACGCCAACTCAGCAATTGAAGCTTTAGGTTGGTCAAGCCTATTGTTTTTAGCACAGGCGATCGCAGAAAATAATCAAACTGATACTTTAGAAATTAGTATTGTCTCCAACAATTTGCAGGAAGTAACAGGTTCAGAAATCCTGTGTCCAGAAAAGGCACTGCTTCTTGGAACTTGCAAAGTTATGCCGCTAGAGTATCCAAATATAACCTGTCGCAGTATTGATGTTGTAGTTCCTGTAGAAAATGGTCAAGAAGAACTCATCCAAACGCTAATAGCGGAACTTACAACCCCTACACCCGATCAAATTATTGCTTACCGTGGTCGGAATCGCTGGGTACAAAATTTTGAACCTGTGCAAATACATGAAATCGTTACCGAAAATTTCCGCCTCAGAAAACAGGGAGTATATCTAATTACTGGTGGATTAGGAGGTGTTGGTTTGCTCCTAGCAGAATATCTAGCACAGACTTCCCAAGCAAAACTGATATTAGTAGGACGTTCAATTTTTCCCGATCAAAATGAGTGGTATGAATGGTTATCGACTCACGATCCACAAGATTATATCAGCCAGAAGATCCAAAAGTTGCAGGTGATCGAGGCATTCGGTGCAGAGGTAATGGTAATCAGCGCCGATGTTACCAACCTTGAACAGATGTCAGCAGTACTTCAAAAAGCTAATCAGCAATTTGGTGAGATTCATGGAGTAATTCATGCAGCCACAGTTTACGGCGGAGGGATGATGCAACTCACAACCAAAGAAACTGTAGCCAATGCTTTAGCCCCAAAAGTGCAAGGAACACGAGTACTTGAAACTCTATTTCAGGAAAGTAACCTGGATTTATTTGTACTTTGTTCATCACTAAGTTCATTTATTGGTACATCTGGAATGGCAGATTATACAGCTGCAAATGCCTTCCTTGACTCCTTTGCTCACTACAGCACCTCCAAATATAGAACATGGAAACTTATTAAATCTATTAACTGGGATAGATGGAACACTGTAGGAATGGCTGCTGTTGTTGAAGCACGCCATCAAGAAATCACAGGAGAAAATTTAACAGGAGGAATGGCTTCTTTTGAAGGCATAGAGGCTTTTCAACGTATTTTATGTAATAGCACAGTTTCTCAGATTGTTGTCTCAACACAAGATTTTCTCAGCCTGATTAAGCCAAAGAAATCTGCTAAATCTTTGGAAGAAAAATTAGCCCACCTTAGTCAATCCAAACCAACTCATCCCCGTCCTAAATTGGCAAATGCTTATATTCCTCCTAGTAATGAAATTGAGCGAACCCTTGCTGATGTTTGGCAACAACTTCTGGGTATTGAAAAAGTGGGTATTCACGACAACTTCTTTGAGTTAGGAGGAGACTCTTTATTTGCTACTCAATTAGTTTCTGAACTGTGCAAAACTTTCCAAATAGAACTTTCTTACAAAGGCTTCTTTAACGGCCCAACTATAGCTGAGTTAGCGAAAGTTATTGTCCAAAAGCTAGCTGAACAGACAAATTTAGAGGAATTGACTCAAGCTTTAGCAGATATTGAACAACTATCACAGGATGAGGTACAAGCATTAATTGCTTCACAAAACTAAGTACAGTTTTGCGTAAAATCGTGGCAATTGAGGGTTGAATTTTAAACGCAGAGGTACACAGAGAATTTAATTAAATTTTGTAATTGGCAAATATGAGTGAACTTTCACAACGGATTGCCGGTCTTTCCCCAGAGAAACTTAAGCTTCTTGCACAACGCCTTCAGAAGAAAAAAGAAAGCGTATTTTCACAATCGGAAATAGTTGCTCAAAGTCGAGAATCTAACTTATTTCCCCTATCTTTTGCCCAGCAAAGATTGTGGTTCATTGACCAATTACAACCTGAGAATATCGCCTATAATATCTCTCAGTCCATGCGGATTGTCGGCTCGCTAAATGTGGCAGCACTGGAGCAAAGTTTTAACGAAGTTGTGAGACGGCACGAAGTTTTAAGAACTACATTCACAGTAGTTGATGGACAACCTCTACAAGTTATTGCTCCTAGTTTGAGCTTCAAACTACCAGTAGTAGATTTACAAGAATTTTCTCAAAATCAGAGAGAGGCTGAAGTTTTGAGACTGGCGAGTGAGGAAGCACAACAGCCTTTCGACTTAACCAAAGGGCCTTTATTGCGAGTTACTTTACTGCAATTAGCGGGAGCAGAATATGCATTATTGTTGACTATGCATCATATTGTGGCTGATGGCTGGGCTATAGGTGTGCTGATTCAGGAAATTGCAACTTTGTATACAGCTTTTTCTGTTAGCAAAGTATCACCACTTTCGGAATTATCCATCCAGTATGTAGACTTTGCTATGTGGCAACGAAATTGGTTACAGGGAGAACGATTAGAAACTCAACTTGCTTATTGGCAAAGGCAACTAGGCGGTAAACTACCTGTTCTAGAACTTGCTAAGATTAGCCAAGTTCGCCGCACTATTCAGACTTTCTCAGGAGGTAGGGAACCTCTGGTTCTACCCAAAACCTTATCTGAGAAGCTGAAGACTCTGAATCAGCGCCAAGGTATCACATTGTTTATGATTCTTTTGGCAGCTTTTCAGACTTTGCTGCACTGGTACACAAATCAAGAAGATATCGTTGTCGGTACTGATATTGCCAACCGCAATCAAGCCGAGACTAAAGAATTGATTGGCTTCTTTGTTAACCAGTTAGTATTGCGTACAGATTTATCAGGAAATCCAACTTTTCTAGAGTTATTAGAAAGAGTCCGCGAAATGACTTTAGAAGCTTATGCTCACCAAGATTTACCCTTCGATAAACTGGTAGATGCTCTAAATCCAAAACGGGAGTTGAACCGCACACCATTATTTCAAGTCAAGCTTGTTTTAGAAAATACTCAGACCCCATCTTTGGAACTTCCAGGCTTAACTATCACATCTTTGAAGGTCGAAAACAAAACGGTGCAGTTTGACTTGCTGTTAGAGTTAAACGAAACAGAGCAGGGACTATTTGGTGTATGGGAATATAACACTGATTTATTTGATCGGGGCAGCATTGTTAAGTTATCAAATAATTTTGCAACCATTTTAAATAAGATTGCAACCCATCCAGAAAGTAAATTAAATGAATTAAAATTAATTCTTAATGAACTAGATAGAAAACAGCATATCGCTAGAGAAGAAGCTTGTCAAAATACTATCCAACAGAAATTAATCAATGTTAAACGTAGAGTAAATAGCAAATAATAAAAATCATGACAAAAATTGAATCTCTAGGTTCTGTTAAACGAAAAACTGTTAATATATCTCCAGAAGAGTTAATCAAAACTGAATTTCTCAAGCCAGATAGTAACTTTCCTTTAGTGATTAAGCCTAGTGTTAAGGGTGTAAATCTGCAAGATTGGGCTAAGAATAATCGGGAATATTTGAAAACTGAATTATTAAAATATGGAGCGATACTTTTTCGGGGTTTCAAAGTTAATTCCATAGAAGAATTTGAGCAAATTATCGCAGCGATTTGTGGGGAAGCGATGGAATATCGTTATCGGGCATCTCCACGAACTCAAGTAGGGGGGAGAATTTATACTTCAACTGATTACCCAGCAGACCAAAGTATTTTTCCTCACAATGAACACGCTTACTCGCCTACCTTCCCGTTGAAAATCTTCTTTTTTTGTATGAGTCCAGCCCAAGAGGGAGGGGAAACCCCGATTGGTAGCTGTAGAAAGGTTTTTGAGCGAATTGATCCAATTATCCGCGATCGCTTCATAGAAAAGCAAGTTATGTATATGCGTAACTTCGGCGATGGATTTGGTCTTCCTTGGCAAACTGTATTTCAAACAACAGACAAAGTTAAAGTAGAAGAGTATTGCAAAAATAATGGAATTGAGGTTGAATGGAAAGCAGATAATCGTTTAAGAACTCGACAAGTTGGGCCAGCCATTCTCAAACATCCTCAAACAGGTGAAATGGTCTGGTTTAATCACGCAACTTTTTTCCACGTTTCCACATTGGAAGCAACAATCCAGGAATCGTTATTGAAAAGTTTGCCAGAAGAAGATTTACCCACTAATACATATTACGGCGATGGTTCTGCAATTGAGCCATCAGTGTTAGCTGATTTGCGTTCTGCTTATCAACAAGCAATGCTCACTTTTTCTTGGCAGAAAGGAGATTTATTGATGCTAGATAATATGTTATCAATACATTCTCGTAACCCATTTATTCCTCCCAGAAAAATTTTAGTCGGAATGGCCGAACCTTATACGCCCTCAAATATTTAACTAACACCAAGGCAGAAATATGCAAGTAGAAAGTATCGAGGGATTTAGACTTTCACCTCAGCAAGAGCATTTATGGTTGCTACAACAAATCGATCAAAGTTTGGCTTATCGTAGCGATTGTGCAATTTTGATTGAAGGAAATATTGATGTCAATAATTTAGAATTGGCATTGCAAAATGTTGTCAATCGCTATGAGATCCTCCGCACCAGTTTTGTTTGTCTAGCTGGCATGAGTATTCCAGTACAGGTAATTACAGATAGCAAGATTGTATTAGATAATGAATGCAAGATTAGTAATTTTACACTTCCACAAGAAGAGGCGAAAATTGAGTTAATTTTTCATGAATTTAAACAAAATAAATTTGAGCTTGAAAAAGGTTTAGTTTTACATACTTGCCTAGTAAATATTTCACTAGAAAAGCATTTATTATTGATTAGTTTACCTGCTCTCTGTGCAGATAGAGTAACTATTAATTGTTTAGTACGGAAACTTGCTACTTCTTACTTAGAAAAATTGGATGAAGAATTATCTGAAGAATCACTCCAGTATGCAGACTTTTCAGAATGGCAAAATCAAATACTAGAAGCAGAAGAAACTAAAATAGGTAGAGAATATTGGCAACAGCAAGATTTTTCTACTATTGACACTTTCCAGCTTCCTTTTGAAAAGCATCTCTCTGAAAAACATAAATTTCAACCAAAATTAGTAAGTTCAATCATTACCTCGGAACTGGTAGCTAATATCGAAACATTAGCTCAGAAGCATAATACTTCTGCTTCTACCTTTTATTTAACCTGCTGGCTGATTTTACTCTACCGACTAAGTGGACAATCTGAAACGATCGTCGCCAAGGAATTTAATGGCAGAAAATATGAGGAACTTAAAGGAGCATTAGGATTATTTGCTAAATATTTACCAATTAATTGTCATTTAGAAGATAATTTTAAATTTAATCAAATTTTACAGCGAGTTCATGAGTCTGTAGAATCCGTCTACAAATGGCAAGATTGTTTTACTTGGGAAAAAATATCAGATAATTTGCCTTTTTTATCTGTGGGTTTTGATTTTACAGAAGAAGATAATAAGCATGGTAATGATGACATATCATTTTCAGTTCATCAGCTTGATATTTGTACTGAGCGTTTCAAAATTAAGTTATCTTGTAGACGTAAGAATGATTTTTTAAGTACAGAATTTCATTATGACTCTAATCTATTTTATCCACAGGATATTGATAGTTTAACAGAGCAATTTCACAAGCTACTAGAAAGTGCTGTACATCATCCAGAAACTGCAATTAGTGAGTTAAAAATTTTAAGCGATCGCACACTCAATCAACTTCTATTCGATTTCAATCAAACTCAGGCTGATTACCCACAGAATAAGTGTATTCACGAGTTATTTGCAGAGCAAGTAGAACGGACACCAAATAATATTGCTGTGGTATTTAACCATCAGCAACTAACTTATGCTGAACTTAATACACGAGCAAATCAATTAGCCCATTATCTCCAAGATTTAGGCGTAAGTGCAGAAGTATTAGTGGGGATTTGTGTTGAACGTTCCTTAGAAATGCTCGTAGGTATCTTGGGTATTCTCAAAGCTGGTGGTGCTTATGTTCCCCTCGATCCAAATTATCCTTCAGAGCGTTTAGCCTTCATATTAGAAGATACCAAAGCGCCAGTATTACTGACTCAAGAACGACTACTTTCTAGCTTACCTGCTCACAACGCGCAAACGATTTGCTTCGATACAACTTGGGAAATTATTGCTCAAGAAAGTCAAGACAATCCCTTGCCAAAAAACCATAGTGAAAACTTAGCTTATGTCATTTACACCTCTGGTTCTACAGGTAAACCGAAGGGAGTTGCGATCGCACATCGTCACCTAGTACACTCTACAACTGCTCGGATTACTTACTACCAAGAACCAGTTACCAGCTTCTTATTACTTTCTTCCTTTGCTTTCGATAGTTCTGTTGCAGGTCTTTTTTGGACTCTTTGCTCTGGAGGAATTCTTTGTCTTCCCCAAGAAGGGTTACAACTGGAGATTCCCAAACTATTAGAGTTAATCACTGAAAATCATGTCTCTCATTTATTAAGCCTTCCATCTCTGTATGCACTCTTATTGGAGTCGGCAAAATCTGAACAATTAACATCACTTAGTACCGTCATTGTTGCTGGAGAATTTTGTCCAGTCGAATTAGTGCAAAGTCACCAGCAATTGCAGTCTAAAACAGCTCTATTTAATGAGTATGGCCCAACAGAAGGTACAGTTTGGAGTAGTGTATATAACTGCCATTCTCAACAAACTAAAGCGCAAATATCTATTGGTCAACCCATTGCCAATACACAAATTTATATACTTGATTCTCATCTGCAACCTGTCCCCGTTAGCGTCATCGGCGAAGTTTATATCAGTGGTGATGGTTTAGCTAGAGGTTATCTCAAGCAACCTGCTTCAACTAGCGAAAAATTTATCCCTAATCCTT
Source organism: Nostoc sp. KVJ3 (assembly GCF_026127265.1). Classification (GTDB taxonomy): domain Bacteria; phylum Cyanobacteriota; class Cyanobacteriia; order Cyanobacteriales; family Nostocaceae; genus Nostoc. Next base: position 478,446 of record NZ_WWFG01000001.1, on the reverse strand, counting down.
TTAGCGATCGCCCAGGAATGCGCCTATACAAAACAGGAGATTTAGCTTGTTATCTAAGCGATGGTAACATTGAGTTTTTTGGTAGGGTTGACCATCAGGTAAAAATTCGCGGTTATCGGATCGAACTTGGCGAGATTGAAGCGTTACTCAGTCAACATCCACAAGTGCAAGAGATTGTAGTTATCGCCCAAAAAGATGAACTTCAGGATATGCGTCTCGTAGCATATTTAGTTGGCAATCAGGCGGCTGTTTCTATCAGCGAACTGCGCCATCATTTGTTAGAGAAGTTGCCTGAATATATGATCCCGTCAGCCTTTATTTGGCTGGAGAAACTGCCACTTTTACCCAATGGCAAAGTAGATCGTCGGGTGCTACCTGAGCAACCACAGATTACCCTGATAGAAAACTTTGTAGCTCCTGAAACCCAACTTGAGCAAACTATTGCAGCAATTTGGCAACAAGTGCTACATCTGGATAAAGTAGGTATTCATCACAATTTTTTTGATCTCGGCGGTCATTCATTGCTGATGGTACAGATACATAGCAAGCTGCATCAGACTCTGAACAGAGATATATCAATGGTAGAAATGTTTCAATATCCAACTATTAGTATGTTAGCGAAATATTTAAGTCAAAAATTACCAGAACATACTGCTTTGCAACCAAGCAATCACTTAGTTGAGAATCGCATAGACTCAAAGAAGCAACAAAGACAACTCAGACAAAAACATCGGGAAGCTAACCAGTAGCAGGAGACAATGATGAATCACGCAGATACGTTTGATGACCTAAATGCAGTAGCAATCATTGGCTTGACTGGTCGTTTTCCTGGAGCTAAAAATCTTGCTCAGTTTTGGCAGAATCTGCGAGATGGTGTAGAATCAATTACTGTTTTCACAGATGAAGAACTATTGTCTTCGGGGATTGACCCAGCTATCTTGAGTCAGCCTCAGTATATAAAAGCAGGAGCTATATTAGAAGATATTGAGTTGTTTGATGCTGAATTCTTTGGCTTTTCGCCCAAAGAAGCAGAAATCACCGATCCGCAACAGCGTTTATTCTTAGAATGTGCGTGGGAAGCTCTTGAAGGAGCCGGTTACAACTGTCAGACGTATACAGGTCGAATTGGTGTTTATGCTGGGGTCAGCCTCAGCACTTACTTTCTATCTAACCTTTATCCCAAACCTGAACTGATTAAATCAGTGGGTAGTCATCGCCTATCGATAGGAAATAGTCAAGACTTTTTGCCTACCTTTGTCTCATATAAATTAAACCTCAAAGGGCCAAGCATTAATGTCCAAACAGCTTGCTCTACTTCATTAGTTGCCGTTCATTTGGCTTGCCAAAGCTTACTAAATGGCGAAAGCGATATTGTTTTGGCAGGTGGTGTTTCGATCAACGTACCACACAAAACTGGTTATTATTATCAGGAAGGGGGAATTTTATCTCCTGACGGCCACTGTCGTGCCTTTGATGCTAAAGCACAAGGAACTGTTAGCGGTAATGGTGTTGGGATTGTAGTTCTTAAACGGTTAGAAGATGCTCTAGCAGATGGAGATTGCATTCATGCTGTGATTAAAGGTTCGGCTATTAATAATGACGGGTCTTTAAAAGTTGGCTATACAGCTCCCAGTGTAGAGGGACAAGCAAAAGTGATTGCTGAAGCTTTGGCGATGGCCAGGGTTGAACCGGAGACAATCGGCTATATAGAAACTCATGGTACTGGCACGGTTTTAGGAGATCCGATTGAAATTGCAGCACTGACACAAGCCTTTCACCCTATAAATAAAAATAGCTTTTGTGCGATCGCTTCAGTAAAAACCAATATCGGACACCTAGATGCCGCCGCCGGTGTAATCGGTCTAATCAAAACCGTTCTCGCACTCAAACACAAACAGATACCACCCAGTTTAAACTTTCAAGAACCTAATCCTCAAATTCACTTTAATAACAGCCCCTTTTACGTCGCCAACCAGCTTTTAGAATGGCAGTCAAACAACACACCTCGCCGTGCAGGGGTCAGTTCTTTTGGCATAGGCGGTACCAATGCTCATCTGATTCTCGAAGAAGCTCCTCCTGTTGATGCTTCTAGTAGTTCTCGCCCTTGGCAGTTGTTGTTGCTCTGTGCTAAAACCAATTCTGCACTAGAAACAGCAACCGCAAACTTAGTAGAGTACCTAAAGCAACATCCTACACTCAACTTAGCAGATATTACTTACACGCTTCAGATAGGTCGAGAGGCTTTTGACCATCGCCGGATGTTGGTTTGTCAAAACCTTGACGATGCAGTGACAGTTTTAGAAACCCCTGTTCAACAAAGAATTTTTACCAAATTCACCGAACCCTCTGGACAACAGGTTGTCTTTATGTTTCCTGGACAGGGTACTCAGTATGTGAACATGGGTCGAGAGTTATACGAAACTGAGCCAATTTTCCGCAAACAGGTTGACCACTGTTGTGAATTGCTCAAATCTCATCTGGGCTTAGACCTGCGTACTTTACTATATCCACAGGAGGAAAACAAGGAGACAGCAGCACAACAGCTACAACAGACTTATATTACCCAACCAGCACTATTTGTAGTTGAGTACGCCCTAGCTCAATTATGGATAGCCTGGGGAGTGCATCCTTCTGCAATGATTGGTCACAGCATTGGAGAGTATGTAGCAGCTTGCATTGCCGGTGTCTTCTCCCTCCAAGACGCATTAATACTCGTAGCCATTAGAGGAAAATTGATGCAGCAACTCCCTATAGGGACAATGCTGGCTGTGCCATTATCAGAAACAGAACTCCAATCCCAGCTCGGTAATACACTCTCTCTAGCTGCTATCAACGGGACTGAGAATTGCGTCGTCTCAGGGTCGGTAGAGGCAATAGATAATTTACAAAACCAGTTGACTGAGAGAGGTATAGATTGCCGTCGTTTGCATACTTCCCATGCTTTTCATTCACAGATGATGGACTCAATTCTAGAGCCATTCAGAGAGCAAATCAGCAAAATCAGCCTCAATGCTCCAAAAATCCCCTTTATTTCTAACGTCACAGGTACTTGGATTACCGCAGCCGAAGCAACCGATGCAAAGTACTGGGCAAAGCATCTACGGCAAACAGTACGTTTTGCTGAGGGAATTACCAAGTTGCAGCAACTCCCAAATCGCATTCTACTAGAAGTAGGGCCAGGACGAACATTAAGTACTTTAGCTAACAGGCAAAAAGTCGCTGAACAAATGCTTCTCTGTTCACTCAAACATCCACAAAATCAACAATCAGATATAGCGTTTTTACTAAATACATTGGGCAGACTCTGGTTAGAGGGAATTCAGGTAGACTGGTCAAAATTTTATGCTAACGAGCAACGTCATCGCATCCCTTTACCAACATATCCTTTTGAGCGAAAAAGATACTGGATTGACCATTCTAGAAATAGTGAGAGTAATCCATTTGTTAATAAACAGGAAAACTTAGTGCCTGAAGAGAAAGATTTAACTGAACATTCATTACAAGATAAACATAATTTAACTCTGTCAATTCTTCAAGATATTTTGAGTAGCGCCCTGGGAGTAAATTCTTCGGAAATACATCCTCATAAGGATTTTATAGAAATTGGTATAGATTCTCTTTTGTTACTTCAAATCAATCGCGCTATTGAACAAAGATTTGGTGTTAAAATTCCTTTTTATCAATTAATTGACAATTCCCTAACAATTAATTCATTAGCGATTTATATAGTTCAAGAGTTACCTCCAGAAAAGCTAGTAGCAGTTGTTCCACCTCAAGAATCAATATCCTCAATAACACCCCCAGAAACTACTGAAGCATCGTTTGTGGTCAGAGATTCGCATCAACAAACACTTAACCAAAAAGATCAAATACCTGTAGCTAATACAGCCATTGAGCAAATCATTACGCAGCATCTTCAGGTGATGTCTAAATTAGTAGACTTATTGCCCGATAAAGGTTCATCTCAGTATTCTACTTTCCCTCAAAGTCAACAGATTACTCAACCTTCCTTTAGTCCCTCTGTAGCAAGTACGACTGCTTCTATAATCAATCAGTCCTCTAGCTACCAAAAAATTGAACAAGAAACATTTACAGGATTAACTTCTCGTCAACAAAAACATTTAGATACTTTAATTGCACGTTTTGTTAAGCGGACTCCAGAATCTAAACGACTCTCGCAAGCTTATCGTTCTTGCCATGCCAATAGCCGAGCGGTAACAGGGTTCTTCCCCTATATTAAGGAGATGGTATATCCTATTCACGGGCAGCGTGGAGAGGGAGCCAGACTCTGGGATGTTGATGGCAACGAATACGTAGATATTTCTATGGGGTTTGGCACACTTTTATTTGGCCATTCACCATCTTTTGTCATTGAAGCCGTCCAGCAGCAGATTCAGCAAGGTATACTACACGGCCCACAATCCCATCTTTCTGGCCAGGTAGCTGAGTTAATTTGTCAGTTGACAGGCGCAGAGCGGGCAGCTTTTTGTAACGATGGCACAGAAGCGGTGATGGGAGCAATACGCCTAGCACGCGCCACCACAGGACGCTCCAAAATTGCTTTATTTGCTGGTTCATATCACGGTAACTTGGATGAAGTATTAGTCAAAGAAGTTGTAGCCAATGACGGAACACGGCGTTATGTTGGGAAATTTCCAGGGATTCCGCAACATCTGACCGAAAATGTCATAGTCCTTAACTACGGAAATTCCGAATCTCTTGATATTCTCAAAGCTCATGCTCACGAACTGGCAGCAATTCTAGTTGAGCCAGTACAAAGTACTCAACCAGATTGTCAACCCAAAGAGTTTCTCCGTCAGTTGAGACAATTAACTCAGGAAACAGGCACTGTATTAATCTTTGACGAAGTGATTACCGGTTTTCGGATGCACCCAGGTGGTATCCAGGCATTGTGGGATATACAAGCAGACATTACAACCTACGGCAAGGCGGTTGGTGCTGGGATACCAATTGGCGTTATAGCTGGTAAGGCAACCTTCATGGATGCGTTTGACGGTGGTATGTGGAACTATGGCGACGATTCTTACCCTCAGACAAAAACAACCTTTTTTGCCGGGACATTTTTCAAGCACCCTCTAGTCATGTCTGCTGCTTGGGCTGCACTTAACCATCTTAGAGAAAGTGGCCCGCAACTTCAAGAAAAATTAGCTGAAAAAACAACCAAATTAGCCAAGACTCTCAATAATTACTTTGAGCAAAAACAAGTAGCAATTCGAGTCATCAATTTTGGTTCACTCTTCCGTTTTACTTTCCAGACTAACTCAATACTTGGTAACTTGCTATACTACCACTTGTTGGAAAAAGGGGTTTATGTCTGGGAAGGACGAAACTTTTATCTATCTACAGCCCATACCGATGCAGATATTGAATATGTAATTCAGGCAGTTAAGGAAAGTGTAGTAGAAATGCAAGCAGGTGAGTTTTTACCACCTTCCCCGTTTTTTATAAACAGCAGCTATACAGCTTCAGTATCAACAACCAAGTTTAGCCAACAAGAGCTTGAAGAAGCACTAGTCACAATTCAACCACAAGGCTCCAAAAAGCCTTTATTCTTTATACATCCCATCGGTGGCAATGTTTTTTGTTACAAAGACTTGGCGCATTATCTGGGTTCAGAGCAACCATTTTATGGGCTGCAAGCACCGGGTCTTTATGGAGAACGGGAGCCACATACCTGTATTGAAGATATGGCATCTCACTACATTGCAGCCCTGCATACCATACAGCCAGAAGGCCCATACTTTTTAGGAGGCTGGTCTTTGGGAAGCTTTGTAGCTTTTGAAATGGCTCAACAATTGCAAAACAAAGGTCATCAGGTAGCTCTACTTGTTTTGCTAGATAATGCAGCACCTATTGATAACAACAAATCTGTAAGGCTTCAGCAAGATAATAGTACCAAAGTTTTGGCTAATTTTGCTCAGGATTTAGCCAATTCTGCCAACAAAAAATTATCAGTATCATCCGATAAATTTGAACAAATGAAGCCCGATGAGCAATTGAATTATGCTTTTGAGGAGTTGAAATTAGCTAATTTGATCCCAGCTAGTTTTAATCTTGAAAGTTTTTGCTCTTTTCTGAGTGTTTACCAGAACAACCTCCAAGCTAGTTGGAACTATGTGTCACAGGTATATCCAAACCAGATGATTCTCTTTCAAGCCAATGATAGTAATGAAGGTTTTGATTATCCTGACGATCCTAGTTGGGGTTGGAGCCAACTGTCATCTAAACCACTGGAGATTGTGACAGTTTCAGGCAATCATTACACAATGCTTACCAAGCCTCATGTCCAAGTTTTGGCAGAGCAGTTGAAGAATTATCTTAATAAGGCACAAAGTCAACCATAGTAATCCACGTTAACACAAGAAATCAACATCTATGAATGTCCATAAACCTAACTTCCAACAGCCTACTTTCCAGACTGATCCAGTTTCTAAATCCATACATCATGATAATATACAAACAGACCTAAGTCTTGCTCAACAGCAGCACTTAGAAGCACTAATTACACCCTACACAGAACGAACAAAAACATCAAAAAAACTTGCGCAAAACTATCGTTCTGTTTTTGCTAATAACAGGGGTTCTGCGGGATTTAATTTTACTCTTAAAGAACTCTTCTATCCAATTCTGATTAAACGCTCTCTTGGCTCAAAAATATGGGATGTTGATGATAACGAATATGTAGACCTGACGGCAGGACGTGGGTTACATCTTTGCGGTTACAATCCCCCTTTTATTAAAAAGGCACTCTTAGAACAACTTGAGCAAGGTATACAAACTGGGCCACAAGCAGCGCTGGCGGGTGAAGTTGCTGAGTTAATTTGTGAACTGACAGGAGTGGAGCGGGTAGCCTTTTGTAGTGTAGGCACAGAAGCAGTGATGCTAGCACTACGCTTGGCACGAGCTGCAACAGGTCGCAGCAAAATCGCCCTGTTTTCAAATTCTTATCATGGTATTTTTGATGGAACGCTGGTTAAAGCGCAGACAGTCAATGGTAATTCTAGAACAGTTCCAGAATATCCTGGAGTAACGCCAAATATAGCTGAAGATGTTTTGGTTCTGGATTATGGGAGTTCTGAATCTCTTGAGATAATTAGAGCTTATGAGCATGAATTGGCGGCTGTTCTTGTTGAACCTGTGCAGCAAAGCCGACTTAGCTTTGAACCTAAAGCGTTTCTTCAGCAATTGAGGCAACTGACCAAAGAATCAGGCATAGCATTAATCTTTGATGAGATGGTTACTGGCTTTCGGATTCATCCGGGTGGGGCACAGGCGTGGTTTGGCATTGAAGCTGATTTAGTAACTTATGGCAAAACTATTGCTGGCGGTATGCCAATGGCTGTAGTAGCTGGCAAGGCTAACTACATGGATGGAATTGATGGCGGGATTTGGAATTACGATGATGTATCTTATCCTCATGTACCAATAACATGGTCGGGAACCAGTTACAGTAGACATTCAATGTCTCTAGCTGCGGCACGAGCTTTTCTTGAGCATTTAAAGATGCAGGGGCCTGTACTGCAACAGAAGTTAAATCAACGCACGTCAGAGTTTGTTACCAAGCTCAATACTTATTTTGAAGAAGATAAATTACCGTTGCAGATTGTGCATTTTGGATCAATTTTCAGTCCTGATTCCTCTGCTAATTCCGAGTTGTTAGCCAATTATACCAACTTAATAGGTATGAAATTGTTAACCTATCATCTGTTCCATAAGGGGTTTTTCCCTGTCAAGGAGGAGAGGGCTATATATCTACAGTACATACAGATGAAGAACTAGATTTTATTATTCAAGCTGTTAAAGATAGTGTCAGAAGTCTGCAAGAAGGAGGCTTTTTAAAGTTATAAACCAACAGGGCACAAATGTAGGTTGGGTTTTGTAAAGCCTCAACCAAAATTATAAACTGACGGTTATCGTAATAGTTACAATGGAGTTTTTAATATGGCAACTATTGCTTTTTGTATTTTTAATTATCAAGGGGAATTAAATAGTACTTTGAAACTAGCAAAAACACTACGGTTACTTGGGCATCAAGTGTTGTATTTAGGTTTGCCAGATTATGAGGAAAAAGTTTGTAGCTACGGATTTACATTTCTACCAATTCTAGAAAAATGGTTTCCCAGAGGATTTATCAAACAGCTAGAACTTAACGATTCAAACTCAAACAGGTTTCAATTATTCCTGAAGCAGCTAAAATACAGAAAGCTTTTAAAGTCTTTAATTAATTCATTAATTAAAGGAGACAACAGAGAAATACACACTCTACTAAAAGTAGCTAATCCTGATTTACTGATAATAAGCACGTACGAAGAACTCTACTCTACTTTCATAGGTATGATAGCCTATGAGTGCCAAATTATGAGTATTTATTTTACTGATATGTTTACCTCTTTGCCATTGCCAAATCTCATCGTAAATGAGGTAAGTTCAAATTTAAAAAATAATTTAATTCCTAAATTACTTGATTTAAAAAACAAATATAAAGGATTAATCAAGTCAACTAAAAATATAATTTATTTGCTAAGTCAAACAGATTTTTCTGAGGAAGAGTTGATAATAAAATTTGCAATTAGCAGGAAAATTCCTCTTGAAATATTAGATTTATCTCAACCAATACCTTTCAAATTAACACATCTGGTTTTATGCCCCAAGGAATTAGATTTACCTAATATTTCAAGAGAAAAATGCTATTATGCTGAAGCTTCAATAGACTTACAAAGAGAAGAGCCATCTTTTAACTGGTCAGATTTAGATGAAAAAAAGTCCCTCATTTATTGCTCGTTAGGAACTACAGTCAACACTTTTTCTACTTTAGGTATGGATGTAATTATACATTTCTTCAAGAATGTGATTGATGCTGTGTCACTTAAAAACGAATACCAATTAGTCTTATCAATAAGCGATTATATTAATGTTGAAGACTTAGAATCTATACCTAAAAATGTATTTATTGTTAACAAAGCACCACAATTAGCACTTCTTAATAAAGCATCTATAGCAATTATCGCCGGAGGAATAAACACTATTAAAGAATGCATATTTTGCGGAGTACCAATGATTGTATTTCCTATATGGGCTGATCAACCAGACAATGCAGAAAGAATTGAACATCATGGTTTAGGTGTAGTTGCTGATGTCAAGAATACATCCGCTAGTCTCATTGTCGATTTAATTGAGACAATAGAAAATGATTTGTTGTTAAAACAGAGAGTGAAAGGATGGGGAGAAAAATTTCAGGAAATAGAAAACTCTGGTAAAGCGACACAGTTTATATTAGAAATTTTAGAACAAGAGTGTAACCTTGAATCGTTTTCAAGGAAGTGAACATGATTATGCAAGATTCTCTAAGTAATTGTCGTTTCTGCTGTGTTGTCTCAAAAGCTAATGGTGAAGATCCCATTGGTTCAGCACCCACTTATGAACACTGTCTAGCTGTTGAGATGCAACTTCCTTGGACTAAAAAACGTTGGCAGGAAAATCCCATGCTCCAGTCGGCGATGACTCTGATAGAAAAGCTGATTTTTGAGTATGGGATCAAGATTGGAGGTCAGTTGCTCGTTCCAGATAGCGAATACTCTCGTCCTGATTATACTCGCGTACTCTATTACCGTCGACCCACAAAGTTTTTTGCGAAGTTTGAAAAGCATGAGTTTATCATTCCAGATTCTGAAGTTGGCTCTTTCGTAAAGGCGTTATTAGAAACATTGCTTCAGTCACCAACTGTACTGCCTGATTGGGAGCAGTATCGGCAACAATCCAATCATATTCGTGAGTTAATGGTGTGTACTGATGGTAATATTGACGTTGCTTGTGCCCGGTTTGGTTATCCTATCTATCGCAACTTGCGCTCTGAATATGCTGTTGCTTCTAATGGACAACTGCGTGTGTGGCGATGCAGCCATTTCGGGGGACACCAGTTCGCACCTACCCTCATTGATTTGCCTTATGGACACTACTGGGGTCATTTGCACCCAGAAATATTGGAACTCCTAGTTTGGCGGAATGGTTCTGTCACAGACCTATACCCGTTCTACCGAGGTTGGGCTGGTTTATCCAAGTTTGAGCAAATCGCGGAGCGAGAGATTTGGATGCAAGAGGGTTGGGAGTGGCTCAATTATCACAAGGTAAGTCAAGTAATAGCAATGGATGAAGCAAATGAAGAGTGGGCTGAAGTATGCATTAATTTCTCGACAGAAAATGGAAGTATTAAGGGTGCTTATGAAGCGAGAGTGGAGGTAAACGGTTCTGTAATGACCGCTTGGGACTCAGGTAATCAGTTACCTTTTGAGGAAGTTAAGCAATACCGCGTCAGCCATCTAGTAAAAGTAGCGTAGAAATATTAGAACAAGAGCAACATATTCCAGCAAAAGTTAAAGTTAATACGGAATAAAAAAATGAGTTATTACTTAGAAGGAATACACTCTTCAGATAGAGTTAAATATCTTGATCAACATAATTATAGTGAAGCGATCGCTTTTTATAAGCGAGGCATTGAAACTGATCCTAGCTGTATGTCTAATTATTGGCATATATGCTTGGCACTATTACTTCAGGGAGAAGAATCAGAGGCTAAAGCTACTTGGTTATCAGTGATTGAGCAAGCAGATGATATAGATAAAATTAGCACTTGGACACTAGAAATGGTTGAGTTACTAATGGCAGAAGCTATAAAACGCGAAGCTATTTCTGACTTAGAGTTTGCTCAGAAAATGCATGGTTATGCTGCTATTGCACGAGGTGAAGCATGGAAGAAAGTCAAAGGATATAAGTTTACAACTGATTGGTTTATTGATAATCTCCCAATTTGGGAACGGTATTTAATCCACTTAGCCAATCAGCCTAAAATTAATGTTCTAGAAATCGGTAGTTGGGAAGGTATGTCTGCTTGCTGGCTTTTAGATAACATTCTCACTCATGAATCATCTAGAATCACGTGCATAGATACCTTTGAAGGAAGTGTTGAACACAAATTTGAATATGATGATAATTATATAAAATCTGTGGCAGAAAGATTTGATTTCAATATTTCTCAAACTAACGCTTCTGAGAAGGTAATAAAAATTATTGGTGACTCGCAAGATGTGATGCGATCGCTCCCTTTTAATAATTACGATATACTTTATATTGATGGCTCACATTTAGCAAGTGATGTCCTCACCGATGCTGTTTTAGGTTGGAGACTTGTTAAGGTTGGAGGCATCATAATTTTTGATGACTATGACTTTCAATTTGATGATAGTTTAAATGCTGGAGAAGACACAAAAGTTGGTATAGATGCTTTCCTGAAAGTATTTTACAAAAAAGTCAATATAATTTATCAGGCTCATCAAGTGATAGTTGAGAAGACATTAGATTAAAAAGCGTATTGTTTAGAGTAAAATACTAAACTAATATACATTCTCAGATTTTAAGAGAACATAAATAATCAATTATCAGGTGAAAAATATGTATCAATCTGAAACAGAAGATATTGCAATTTACAAAGTTGTAGTAAATCACGAAGAACAATATTCAATTTGGCTCGCTAACCGGGAAAACCCTATTGGTTGGAGAGATGCAGGTAAAACTGGTCTCAAGCAAGAATGCCTTGAATATATTAAGGAAGTATGGACAGATATGAGACCTTTAAGCCTCAAGAAGAAAATGGAAGAATCTGCTCATCAAACTTAAGCTTTGTTTGAAGCAGCTAGAAGTTATTACCTCTTTTTTAGCAGCCTATCTAGACAAATCGACAGTCTAAACTATTGGGGATTATTAAACAGTCCCCATTCATTAACTATAATGTTTATTAGCAAAATAGAATTGTTTCGTTTTATAGGTTTAAAGTCGAATGGCAATAAACACTATATATTGAGAATTATACCATTTTTACTCGCACTAATATTTGTTTTGGTAGCAGGAAACCAAAGCCTTAGCTCTTCACTAAAAAAAACTGAAATACTTTGGGATACTTATGGTGTACCGCATATTTATGGCAAGGATAACCAAAGTGCCTTTCAAGCTTTCGGTTGGGCGCAAATGCAGAGTCATGGCAACCTACTTTTGCATCTCTACGGCCAAGCAAGAGGACGTGCTGCCGAATATTGGGGAGAAAAATACTTAGAATCAGATCGTTGGGTACAAACTATGGGAGTGCCAGAACGATCGCATTCTTGGTATTTGGCACAAAATCCCAAGTTTCGCCGTTATCTAGATGCTTTTGCCACTGGAATTAATACTTATGCTCAGAAACACAAGGATTTGATTGCCGATGAAGTTGAGATTGTGTTGCCAGTTAAAGGTGAGGACGTGCTGGCTCACCTGATGCGGGTAATGAATTTTACTTTTATTGTCAATCCAGAAGAAGCCGCAGGTGTAACGAACAAGGAATCACAAGCTGGGTCTAACGGTTGGGCGATCGCACCATCACATTCTGAAAATGGTCATGCTATGCTGCTGGCTAACCCCCACCTGCCTTGGTCAGATTTATTTCTCTGGTATGAAGCCCAGATTACTGCACCAGGAATTGATGCTTACGGAGCAACACTGGTAGGAATTCCCGTTTTAGCGATCGCCTTTAATGATAATTTGGGTTGGACTCATACAGTCAACACCCTTGATGGCTGGGATACCTACGAACTAAAACTAGCCGATGGTGGTTATCATTTTGATGGTCAAGTCCGAGCCTTTAAGACAAAAACCCTGTCTTTGAAAGTGAAACAAAAAGATGGTACTCTGCGCTCAAAAAAACTTGTAGTAAAAAGTTCTATCCACGGGCCAGTAATATCACGAAAAGATGGTAAAACAGTTGCACTTCGTGTTGTAGGTCTTGACCAACCAGGTGTACTACAACAGTGGTGGGATATGGCACGCTCCCAAAACCTCACCCAGTTTCAAGCTGTCCTGCAACGATTGCAACTGCCGATGTTCACAGTCATGTATGCAGACAGAGAAGGGCATATTATGCACCTGTTTAACGGTCAAGTGCCAATTCGTCAACAAGGTGATTTTAAATACTGGCAAGGTTTAATTCCTGGCGACACATCTAAAACTTTATGGACAAAAACTCATCCATATCAGGAGCTACCGCGCGTAATCGATCCAAAAAGCGGCTGGTTACAAAATACAAATGACCCACCTTGGACAACAACCTTTCCCCAGGTTCTTAATCCAGATAATTATCCGCCTTATATGGCACCACGCGGGCCAATGGAGTTTAGATCGCAACGTTCCGTGCAGATGTTAGCAGAAGATGACAAAATCTCTTTTGCTGAAATGGTTTCCTATAAACATTCAACACGGATGGAACTGGCAGATCGTCTTTTGGATGACTTGATTCCAGCAGCCCGGAAATACGGAGGTGAATTAGCTCGTCGATGCGCTGATGTACTGTCAGCTTGGGATCGACAAGCGAATGCAGATAGCCGAGGTGCAGTACTATTCGCTGCTTGGGTGGACGCGATAGACTTCAACACTGTGTTTAGCAAACCCTGGAGTGAAGAGTTTCCACGCACTACACCTGATGGCTTGGCGAATCCTGAAAGTGCAGTCACAACACTCTTAACTGTTGCGGCTAAGGTACAAAAAACTTATGGAGGGCTAGATGTCGCATGGGGAGATGTTTTCCGACTGCAATATGGTGATGTTGATTTACCTGCAAATGGTGGTGATGGGAGCTTGGGTATTTTCCGTGTCTTCAATTTTGTTCCACTGTCAGATGGGCGCTTCAAATCTGTTTCTGGTGATTCTTATGTTGCTGCAATTGAATTTTCTCAACCTGTAAAAGCGATGGCGCTTACCAGTTATGGTAATGCAACTCAACCAGGTTCAGCCTATGTTAGCGACCAATTGCAATTTTTAGCCCGCAAGCAGTTGCGACAAATTTGGCGCTCACACCAGGATGTTTTATCCCATTTGACTGAACGCAAGATATTCTAAAATCCAATGTCAGTAGACCGAAAAGTTTGGCGATTACTCTTGGTGCAACGTTTATACAAATTAATTACTAAATTTCTGAACAATTGTCTGTACAATTGCCAAAATAGCTCCGATGTTATCTAAGTAATATCTTTGCTTATCAAGCAAAGCCACTTTTTGCGAAAGTTGAAGAAACTGCCACACTTCTCCTGTTGTCACGCATCCATAGACAGGTATTTCTGCTTGTCCAGATGAACGATTGAATAAATCTGCCGCCACCATTTGGGCGATACACTGTCCTAACCCAGCTTCAACATCATTTTTCTTCGCTTCCACAACAGTGATAATTGGGCTTCGCAACGGTGGTAAAGGTGGAGCCATTGCTAAAATAAAATCACATTCCCCAATCAAGCCCTGTGCAGGATCGACATCAAGTCTTTGTCCAGAGAAAATAGCCAAGCTCTCTTGGCTCAGATCCCGACACGCTAGTAAAATCGGTACAATAATAAATTCGCTCCGAGCCTTTTCACTAATCAGAGCTAATTGGGTTCGCTTTCCTAAAGTTTCATTTAACCACGAAGGAATAGAAAGAGGTACAAGCTTGGGAAAAAGATCGGCTTCTTGGGTGGTAATTCCCAAAACAGCCGAAACTTTTTCTAGAGTAAAGTCGCTGTACGCCATAGTTTTGACTCAGGATGCTTAGGGATTTCCAAGAAATAAATTATGCAAAAAATAAACGAACCACAGAGGCAAGGCAGCGCGGTCTTGGGGAGCCAGTGCGGTCTTGGGGTCTCCCCAAGTGGAGCATCTGGCGTGGTTTCCTCCATGAGCGACTGCCGCGCAGAGAACACAGAGAGAGGAGAAATACAGACGTTTTTGCGTCAGTTTGGGGATATTTTTTTCTTTGGAAGTCCCTTAATACACTTGAGGAACAAAAAACTGCTCATTGCGAGGGGCGCGAACATAATCCTCAGCCACTGGTCTAGACGGAAGCTCTAAGGGAGGAGGTGTCATATCTTCGTAAGGAACTTTGCTCAACAAATGATGAATGCAGTTGAGCCGCGCCCGTTTTTTATCATCTGCTTCAATTGTAAACCAGGGGGCTTCGGGAATATTCGTGTACGCAAACATGGTATCTTTTGCTTTGGAGTATTCTACCCAGCGATCGCGTGATTCCAAATCCATTGGGCTGAGTTTCCAGCGCCTTGCAGGATCGTGACTGCGAGAAAGAAAGCGTTGCTCTTGTTCTTCATCACTGACGGAGAACCAATACTTGATTAAAACAATGCCCGATCGCACCAGCATTCGTTCAAATTCCGGGCAAGATTGCATGAATTCTTGATATTCTGCTTCGGTACAAAAACCCATCACCCGTTCAACTCCGGCTCGATTGTACCAACTGCGATCGAAAAGGACTATTTCGCCTGCTGTGGGCAGATGTTGCACGTAACGCTGAAAATACCACTGAGTTTTCTCGCGATCGGATGGGGTTCCCAGGGCAACTACACGACAACCACGAGGATTGAGTGGATCGGCAATGCGTTTAATTACTCCTCCTTTGCCGGCAGCATCGCGCCCTTCAAATATGACGACAACCCGATAGCCGACATGCTTAATCCAGTATTGCATTTTGACTAGCTCAATCTGGAGTTGCTCTAGTTCTGTTTCAAAAGTCTTTTTGGGAATTTTCTTAGCAAAAACTTCTGTGCTACCATCAAAAATTCGTTTGGATTTTTTAGGTTTTTTCTTGTCTTTTGCCTTTACTATTTTTTCTACTAAGTCTGTAGCGGTTTTAACTAGATCATTATTTTGGTGGTTTGTACTTTCATCAATTGACATCGCAGTTACTCCATGCCATTGAATCGGCATAATTAGAGTTTATCTATCAAGTATATATTTTAAGGAACGCGGCGATCGATTTGTAATTCGCGCTTATCAACTTCCTCCAAATAGATAAAGCACTTACAGCCATATTTCTTGATTAATTCATCTTTCAACTGCTTGGAAAAGCCTGTTCTACCCGATAACCTGGAAAATCCACCCTAACTCGACAACATTTAAAGATTATCTGTGAAATGCACAAAAAGTAGTCTGTCGTAGCGATGTCTGCGACGGGCTTCTCTACGAGACGCTCTTCGCGTTCGCCTACGCATGATGCGGAAACACAATCAACATACTCAGGTACGCTTTTATAGACTGCACAACCAACGAGAAATAGATGCGACTTGGTTCTCTTGGTTGAGGTTAGCAGCATTGCTAAGAGTGCCATTTTCCAATTGATTCCAGATTTCGCCTGCCATTCTTTTGGCGATCGCTGATCCTACGAAGAAAGTAAGAGGTGAATGCCCTACTCTAGAAAATGCTTCACGTATACGATTTAGTGCTGCTTGTGCAGTTTTCCAATGCTCATCTGCGCCTGCGGGATCTATACCTCCTTTCAGTTCACCAAGGGCGATAACGTATGGTGCAACTACAGATGGTTCAATGGCGCTAGATTTGTTGGCTGCTAACTCTGCTGGGGCTAGATTAAACAAACATAGATCCACATTACTTCTAACTAGCGGGACGGTCAGGTTATAAATTAGTGTGCGATTACCAATCTCGCTTTCCCAGCTTATTCCTCGTAAAGATAACTCAATTTCTGAGTCATTATTTGTCATGGCTATCCATTTTTTACTCTTTGAGTGTTGCCAGTGGTATCTCGTACCTGCGATCGTCAGAGTGGAGAGAATTGCACGAGTCAGCTTTCTTTGTGCCAATGTGCCTCCAACATTTCGCATTGATCCACCAAGTGTATCACCACGAGTTAACAAAAATCTAAAAACCAATTCCTCTGGAAAATTTGCACCTGCTGGTTCAAGAAAGTTTTTAATTAAACCATTTATAGCTTCTATCTTATCTTCTGACATTAGGTGCGTTAGAGATTTATCAGATAAGCCTGCCGCAGTTAACAGTCCCATTTCAATGCCCTTAATCTTTAGTAATTCAATAGGATTCTCAGCTTGAGCAGCAGCTTCTTTAAGCGCCCTTGCTTCTGCAACGAATGGCGTAGCACGTCGATTTTTCTCCAGTGCAAGAGCCACAAAACCTGCACGAATTGCTTCATAAGTTGTTATCAGATCATCAATGGATTGAAGATGATTACGATAGGCACACATAGTAATTTGAGTTATGGCTTTTTCCACACATAAACGCACTTTCGTAATGGGTCGCGTCCATGATTTCCCATTTGCTGGCTACTGTTACCTTTATCACTTGGCAAAACCAGGATATTTTCAATAACAAAACCTAGCTGTTCGGCGAAATCAGAGAGAATCATATCTACTGAAATGCTTGCACCTGCATAGCGAACATTGTCGTTAACCATGAATAAAAGTGCCCCTGGTTTAAGAACACGAAAACATTCTTGTATTACACACGCCATCTCATAAAAGTATCCTCTGATCATTCTTGGTATGCCATTGTTATTCAATACACCCTTTGCTTTTTCATTATCTAGATATTTCAAGATAGACTGCAACAAATTCTGTGAATCAGCAATATTTAAGGCTGTTTTCCAGTCTGAGTTGATTGTCAATAAGTCTTTGGGGCGATTTTCAACTGTACAACTTAGCATTTCCTGACGAAGGTTAATTAACTCCTTTTCAGAAATACCAAGTAGAGCTAGTTCTAGTGCATAGGTGCGAGTATAGTCGTATCGATTGCAATAGGGTGGAGATGTGATAATTGCATCATATCCGCCATTGGCTAGGCGCGGCATAATTTCAAGACAAGATCCTCTAAAAAGATGAATTTGACCTTGAGAATTTTTAATTGGGAAAAGCTCAATTTGTTGTGTATAAGGTAGTAAATCATCAATAATTTCACTTATTTTATTGGCGATCGCATTATCGAACTCTAGAATTTCGCCTTTATTGAAAGGTTTTTTGCTCTGTCCACGACCGGAACGATAATCCCAACGCAGGTACTGTCCATCTTTACGTGTATAACTTATGGATTCTAAGATGCACAGTAAGACAAAGTTCAAAACTGCTTGGACTCTATGATTTTCTCCTTTACAAGCTTCAACATATTGCTCAATTGCATTTCTAGTTAGTTCAGGATAAGCTCCTTTTGTGATTCTCAATTCTGGCAAGTCTTTTTTCAGATCGCACTGCTTCCAAAGCTGTAACTTTGACCAATCTTTTATCCTCTCGAAATCTTCAGGAGTCAATTCAGAATCTAAAAGTTTTTTAGCATTAATGATTTGTTGACCAATGGGCAGTAATTCAATGCCGTCAGCATAAATCCCAGTTTCACTAGCAGCAAATAGCGCAGTTCCACTGCCTGCAAATGGGTCTAAAACTTTGCCTTTAGTAATTTTATATTGTTGCAATAAATATTCTATAAGAGATGCAGAAAAAGCTTCTTTATATTTATACCACCTATAGATAGGTCTAGTTTTATTAGCTTGAAAACTAACTATAGGTCGCGTCAATGAAGGATGAACCAAAAATTTATTCTGGAAGCGCTGATGCAGTTGCCTATCAAGGTTGTCAATTTCACCTAAATCATCACTTTCTACTTTGGACACGGTATTGGAGACACTTGCTAGGCTGACCACAGATGAATGTTCCTAGAGAATTGACTAGTCAAGTTAGTATAGTTCTAAATTTTAGGGTGTATATATATGATTAGCCCAAACTTTACAAAAAGTCACTGTGTCTATCTATATATTTCTACTTTAAGGTTTCACGCAACCAGAGACAAGCAACTTTTACAGGTTGGATTAGGCGCGATCGCAAAGATTTATTGACAATTCAATTTACCAATACGCACCGTAACCCAACACTTAAGCTTCAATAACCAAATCACTGTCGATTAATACTAATCAAGTCTGTTAAAATACTATCTAAACTGCCGTTAACTTGAATACGATCAATCTTCTCTGCAATGCGCTCTAATACTTCGAGTTCCTTCAAACGCAATGCAACGGGGTTATCCTCCATCACTCTGGCGGTGTTTAGCATACTGCGAGTAGCAGCAGTTTCTTCTCTACGCCTGACTACGTTTGCTTGAGCGGCTTTTTCTGCCTCAACGACTTTGCTCAAGATAGTTTTAATCTCACCAGGTAAAATAATATCTTTGACACCTACAGAATCTACTTCAATTCCATATTCTGCGGCTTTCTGGCGGATGTATTCAGAGATACTTCTATCAATTGCACCTTTATCTTCTAATAAAGTATCTAAGTTGCGTTCGCCAACTGCACCACGCAAAGCAAACTGTAATTCTTTGTACAAATAACCAGAAATATCTGATAACCCGTTTTTTGCTCTCAATGGATCGAGTATGCGGAAGCTAGCCGTTAAATTTAACCGCAGAGGTACTTTATCTTTAGAGAGAATGTCTTGACCGGATACTTCCATATTTTGTAGTCGCAGATCAATGGCTTCGGTTTGAAAAGAGCGGCCAAATAACCACCAAGCATGTACTCCTGGCGATCGCTGTCCTTGAAACTCTTGATTAATATATACTAATCCAATATGCTGGGCGGGAACTTGGCAAATGTGCAAACAGTTACGACTGAGCAATTTCACTTCTGTTGAACCTTCAACCAACTCAGCCACTAAGCTTGGCTGTAACTGAGCATCAGCGCTAATATCGAGATTTTACACTTCGACACCTTGCCAAAACAGTTTGCGGCTGGTGGGTGGCAAAATAGAAATCACTTTCCCTCGATATCGCACAATTGCAACTTGCGAAGTCTGTAATTGCACTGACTCAGAATAAGCAGCAATAAAGTCGGGATGTTTTTCAATGAGTACACCTTCAAGGGGAAAATCTGGATTAGGAATAATCCGGCTGAGAATTCGGACTGTTACATCTCTATCTACCGACCAAAAAGCATACTCTCCTGCTTCTAGAGGTCGGACAAAATTGTTTTGCAGATATAGTAAACCAATCTCAGACTTAAATCGAGATCAGCGTCGTCGTCTCCAGAGACTCAAACACCTTGCTTTTTGCATATCTCGTTAAAAGTTTGGTAGTACAATATTATTTCTTGCTACGATAGTTACATATTGGCTTTTGCAAGCTTCAACATAAAATTTCAATGGTGAGTAATGGTAACACTTCAATTACGACAATTAAGTGTTCCGCCGGGACATAGAGTAATACTCCATAATGTTACTTGGCAAGAATTTGAGGCGATTTTAGAAGAACTTGGCGACCATCGAGCTTCTCGATTAGCTTACAGCCACGGAACTTTGGAGATGAGAATGCCATTACCAAAGCATGAAAAAACCAAAGTCATCATTGGGGATTTGGTGAAAATTCTGCTGGAGGAGTTAGAAATCGACTGTGAAACATTTGGCTCAACCACCTTTAAACGTGAAGATATGGCTGTAGGTGTAGAGCCTGATGATTCTTTTTACATTCAAAATCATGCTCAAATGATTGGTAAAGAACGAATAGACCTAAAAGTTGATCCGCCACCTGATTTAGCAATTGAAATTGATGTTACTTCCAAAACTCAACTTGATGCTTACGAAATATTGGGAGTTCCTGAACTGTGGCGATATGAAAATCGGAAGCTACAAATTAATATTCTTCAGGATGGCAAATATATTCAGTCAGAAATTAGTCCTACTTTTCCCAACTTGCCTATTTTTGAAGCAATTCTCCGTTTTGTTGAACAAAGTCAAACTTTAGGTAGAAGTCCAACGCTTAGAGCATTCAAACAATGGGTTAGAGAGGAAATTACCCAAACTTAATGTAAACTCTGCTCTTTTAACAACTCGCTCACCCAAGCTGCATTAGCTTCTCACTTTGCTGCTAGCTGAATGATACAGTATTAGCGTTGCTAGAAACTGATGACTATGAGCGGTGAGATTGTCGAAAAACTGAAGGAAGCTAGTACTGGCTTGTTAATGATGAGTGAGTCAGATTACCCTTTTGAGGTTGTTCTATGGAAAGGTGCTGCACCTGCAACACAAGAGAAGATATTACAGCTAACAGGTTCTCAAGACCTGCCAGTAGAAGTAGTAGATTTGGACTATCTATTTCGTAATTGTGCATTTGAGCAAGAGTGGCACAATGAATTACAGAAAGAAGATGTTAAAAAATTTCAAACACTTATCCAAACGCTTAAAGATAATCTTAGTAACATCAACGTTTATCGTATTGGACAAATAAATCTTGACGTTTATATGATAGGACAAACTAAAGACGGTGACTTAGCCGGATTAGTTACAAAACTGGTTGAAACCTAGTGAGCTATTTGAAAATTTATTTAAATAAAAGCCTAGTTATCTGTGTAGCTAGGCTTTCTAGTTTTTAAAATTATCCCAACTTATAAATTATCAACTTGTGCTTCGATTACAGACTGAATAGATGTTGAAACTTGTGAGAGAAAATTGTATCCAGTTAGGGATTCTAATGAGTCAACGCTAACCCGATAGTTTCTCCAATTCGCTGTTCGCACCCCTTGGGCGTTGGGAATATTGACAGCAATGACTCTCGTGCTGGTTGTCACGCCACCAAGTCCAGAACCTGGAGTATTCAATACAACAATAATTTTCCAAGTTCTGTTAGGGACTTGAACCCGTCCATTAGCTATTGTAGAGAACGTTCCGTTAGAACCAGTACCACCTATTCCATATCCGCCAGATATGATATAGAGTTCCTTGCCTTGTCCGACTAAAGTTCTAGCATAATCCTCTAGACTTGCCCAAATTCCCTGATTATTATCTGGGGCTTGAGCAATCATATTGCTCATCAAAAAGGTAGCAGAATTATTAGTAACACTATTAGTTCTGTCACCACTAGGTGTCATGTGACCACGATCAAATCCACTTCCACTAAAATCTGTGGATTGAACTTGATAGCACCCAGAAGGAAGTGTTGTATCAGCCCGAAAAGTATCTTGCCTTGGTGTGCTACCTAACCAACTACTATTCAGTTGCCAAGATACCCAATTTGGTCTACCTATGCCGCAGTTGTAACCAATTACATACTGTGGTTTTACCAACAAGTAGTTATTTAGGCTAGAAGTTCCAGCATTGCTAGGGTTTCCAAGGGTTAGATGAACACTTACCGATGACTGGGCTGGTACAATTTGTGCCAATCCAATGATGAGTAAAACTACCGTCACGAATGGCAGTAGAAACTTGAAAATCTTGATTTTTCTCACGTTTTTGCAGTTTTGATGACAAAAACAGTGTCCAAGCTCTTGGTTTTAATATCAAGCATTCAGTGATACAAAAAGCAAGATTTTTGTAATGTTTAAAGATGTAGTGAGACAATAGCCCGAAATCTTGATTCAGCAAGAGTTAACAATCAAAAACCTACTTTCGTGATGAGCGATGACATACATTGAAATTTTCACGCCGACTTACTTACAGTCATTGCGAGCGAAGCGAACGCGAACAGCGTCTCGAAGAGAAGCAATCCCAGCCCCCGCGTTCGCGAAGCGTGTCCGAAGGACTTATGCTTCATTTCGCTATCTTTACGATACGCTACCGCGATCGCTCTATTCGCAATGACA
This sequence comes from Nostoc sp. KVJ3, assembly GCF_026127265.1. GTDB lineage: Bacteria > Cyanobacteriota > Cyanobacteriia > Cyanobacteriales > Nostocaceae > Nostoc. The sequence continues at coordinate 456,002 of NZ_WWFG01000001.1, read as the reverse complement.
TTGTGTAATTAATTTTGTTTAACTACTTAAGGGAGTAGGGAGTGGGGAAGAAGCCTTTTTAAGTTGCACTGAGTTTTTTCAGAAATCAAATATGATTCCTATATGATGAAATATAATTTGTTGTTAGCGAATCACCAGCTAATTGCTAACCCCCGACTTAATTCGAGGGTTTTAGTGCTGAAAAATTAATTTGTAATTTTGATTTTATTGGGATGCTGCTAATTGAGTTGAGCTTCTAGACACAGCCTTAATAATTTTCCCAACATTCGTGATTCAGTAGATCGATAATTCTATCTCTGAGTAAAAATTCATTTTTTTCTAACTCCAGTTCAAAATTAGCCCAGTTACGATAAGGAATATATTTACAAATGGTATAAATTGGCTGCTGACGGTTAACAACTCCATTTTTAACAAGTTGAAGTGCTTCTTGCTTGATAACCTGGATGTCGTATTCAAGTGTAGTATTCATAGATTGTTCCTTTGTTTGCATTCAAGGAATTTAAGAATCAAAACAATAGTTGCTTTGACTCTCTCTTAAACTTATCAAATAAAATTGGCGAGAATTGTGAAGAATCAAGACATTAACCCTTGCTGGAAGTTATGTATGTCAGTAAGATACTCTTTGAGTTCCCAAGTATACCCCCTCTAGAGAGATTTTTGGAGACTAAGAAGGCTGCTACAACAAGCTGTAAATAGCAAAATGAGGATGTAGATGCTCTCTGGGCAACTTAAGCAAAGGTAGGCTAGGGTAAAGAACATTCTCTATAAAACTTATATTATGCTTCTGAATCTTGATAAAGTTCGTCAATATTTTCCCGCCCTAGCAGGTGAATGGACTTTTTTTGATAATGCTGGTGGTTCACAAACCCTGAAAAAGGTAGTAGATAGAATTAGCGAATTTCTCCTAAGTTCTGATGTCCAGTTGGGAGCTTCTTACGCAGTTTCCGAACTTGCAGGACAACGATTAGCTCTAGCAACTAGGGGAATGGCTACTTTTATTAATGCCAATTCTTATAAAGAAGTGGTTATGGGCCCATCTACAACAATGATGTTGAAAGTTCTCTCAATTTGTCTGGGTCAAACCTTTAAACCTGGTGATGAAATTATTGTTACTAATTGTGACCATGAAGCCAATATTGGTGCTTGGGTCGCTCTGGAAAAACAAGGAATAAAGGTTAAAGTGTGGCAAATTTGCCCAGATACCTTAGAACTTCATTTAGCAGATTTGGAACCGTTGATGAGTCAACGCACTAAATTAGTAGCCTTGACTCATGCTTCTAATGTTCTGGGAACTATCAACCCAATTAAAGAAATTGCTGCCTTTGTACGCGATCGCAATGCGATGATTTGTGTAGATGGTGTAGCTTATGCACCACACAGATTAGTTGATGTCCAAGATTTAGATGTTGATTTCTATGTTTTGAGTTGTTATAAAGTCTATGGCCCGCACCATGCCTTACTTTATGGCAAAGAAGAACATTTATTAAGATTGCCTGGACTTAATCATTATTTTATTCAACAGACAGATATACCTTATAAGTTTCAGTTGGGGAATGTCAATTTTGAATTAAGTTATGGAATGTTAGGTTTATGCGATTATTTAAGTGAGTTAGCACAACTGCACTACGGCGATCAAACTGCACTTGATTTGAGAAGTCAGATGGTGCAAGCGTTTGATTTAATTAGCATACATGAAGAACAGATTAGCGATCGCCTGTTAAACTACCTCAATAGTAAGCCTAATGTGCGAGTTATTGGTCAATCAAAGGCTGACCGTCAATGCCGTGTGCCGACTATATCTTTTGTAGTAGATGGAATGAATAGCTCAACTATTCCGGCAAAAATTGACCAACATTATATCGGGATTCGCTACGGCGACTTTTATGCTAAACGGCTTATTGAATATCTGGGGTTAGCCTCGCAAGGTGGAATAGTCAGAGTGAGTATGGTGCATTACAACACCCTTGAGGAAGTTAACAGCCTGATTGAGGCTTTTGAGCAGATATTTTAATATTGGACATTGGGCATGAAGAAGAGACAAGGGGGAGCGAGGAGACAAGGAAGAGACTATTCAATAATTCCCCCTTGTCTCCCTTATCCTCCTTGTCCCCCTGCTCCCCCTGCTCCCCCTGCTCCCCCTGCTCCCCCTGCTCCCTCACTCCCCATTGACAAGCTGCAAAACTTGCACCTCTTCTTGTGGGGAAATTAATGTTTTACCCATTGGGAGGACAGCTAAGGCATTGGTTTGAGCTAAATTAATTAAATTGCCGGAACTGCTACTACCACCAGCTTTGTAAAATTCATAGACACCATCAATTAAATGCAATTTACCCCAAAGGTAAGTTTCCCGCTTGCCATCCGATCGCAATTCATGATGCGATCGCACTTTCAAAAATGCCGGTTCCCAACCTTCAGTAATTCCCGAAAGTTTCTTGATGGCTGGTAGCACAAACTGCCAAAATGTCACTAACACAGCCGCAGGATTTCCTGGTAAACCAAAATAGAGTGGAGAGTGGGAAGAGACGCGATTAATCGCGTCTGTACTAGGGAAGGTGGCGACAGTGAGGGGTTTTCCTGGCCTCATTTCTACAGAGCGAATGTGGATTTTTGCGCTTAGGGACTGTAAAATTTTGTCAACATAGTCATAATCTCCTACTGAGACACCACCAGAAGAAATAACTAGATCGGCGATCGCAATTGCATGGGTAATAACTTTCTCTAGAGCAACTGGATCGTCTTTCACAATTCCTAATAGTAATGGTTCTGCGCCACTCTCTTTTACCAAAGCTGCCAGTGCATACTGATTAGAATCCACAATCTGCCCTGATTGCAAGGGTTGATCGATTGGTACTAACTCATCACCAGTCGAAAAAATTGCCACCCGTGGACGGCGGTACACACTTAATTGCGGACACTGTGCTGCCGCTAATACAGCAATTTCTGAGGCATTTAACTTAATTCCGGCTGGTAATAGTTGGGTTCCAGCTTGGTAAAAAGATGCTTTATGTCTGACAAATTCTTGCGGTTTTGGTGCAGCTAGGATATGAACGCGGTTTTCGTCCCGGCGTGTTCTCTCTTGTATGACTATAGTATCCGCACCTGCTGGCATCAGGGCACCTGTGAAAATTCGGGCGGCTTCTCCTGGTTGAATCGTAGAATTGGGTTGATAGCCAGCCGGAATATCTTCAACAATTTCCAAAACGGTTGGTTGTTCCGCGCTAGAGTGTTGCACATCTTCGTAGCGAACTGCGTAACCATCCATTGCTGAATTATCCCAATGGGGAAAATCTAACGGACTGGTTACAGGTACTGCTAAAATCCGGCTATCGGCTGCCAATAAATTTACAATTTCTGTATCCCGTAGACGATCCAACGGTTGTACTAAATTTAAAATAATTGCTTGTGCATCGCTGACTGATACCATAGCGATCGCCTCCGACTTTTTACTTTATCCCTGTAAAGTAACATTGACCACTCAGTCAATGTTGGAAAACTAGCTGTAGACAGCTCTTGCAAAACGCTCTGCTAGGTAAATAATGTCTTGTCTACGAGCAATTTGGTTCATCCATTTGTGAGGAATATTTTCCACCCCGTAATAAATCCCTGCTAACCCACCGGTAACGGCGGCGGTAGTATCGGTATCTCCGCCTAAGTTGACAGCTTTTAGTACTGCTTCCGAATAAGATGAGCTATTTAATAAGCACCACAGGGATGACTCTAAGGTATCAATCACATAGCCGCCAGAATTAATCTCTTCTACAGGTAACTTGGCAATCTCACCACTGAAAATTCTGCCAAAATGGGGTTTCTCTAACAAAAATTCCCGCACAGAATAAATTGTTTGGATATCTTGCAGTGCTTGTAAATAAGCTGTTTGGGGGTCAGCCCCTTCCAAGAGCGCCACTGCAATACTAATATAAATGCCACAGGCCATTTGCGATCGCGCATGAGCATGGGTAATTGCCGAAACATCATGCACCCGCGCCAGCAATTCGCCTAAAGTTAAGCTTCTGTGACAATAAGCCATTGGCAAGATTCTCATCAACGAACCATTGCCATTACTATTTTCAACCTTACCGCCCGCTTGGTGGGGGACAACTCCCTGTTTTAGGCGCATAATTGCTGTGTGGGTGGTTTGACCAATATCAAAGACATCGCCACGAGGAGTCCAGTAAGCTTCTTTGTACCAGCGCCAGAAAGAATTGGCTATGGCATCCAAAGAATATCCCCGACAAAGACATTCTGCCAAGCAAAAGCTTAAAGAACTATCATCTGACCAAGTTCCTGGCGGTTGATTCCATGTGCCATAACCCAACATGGTTGTGACTGGAGATTTGACTCGTTCAGCACGGCTAGTAAACTCCACTGGTACACCCAATGCATCACCGACACATAAACCCATCAAACCAGACAACGTTTTTGCAGCGGTTAGCATTATTCAATCTCCACGATAACTGCTCAAAATTAACTTTATAGATTCCCTCTATAGCTTGTTGCAACAGATGCTACAAGGTGGGGATTGTGAGCGGGGGGTGAGGATTGCATCCAGTATTGTTTTTAAGCAGGAAGCAAAAAAACAATACTGGATGACGAAGGGCCAAAATTTTCTGATAAAATTATTGGGTCTTGGCCACCAATGCCGTAAGCGAAAACCAAGCTGTATAGGTAAGTGTTACAAGAAAAAGATTTGGGTCTTGGGAACCAGGACTCCTGCCCTTGGAGGGAATGTAAGACCAATAGAACTACGCAGTTCTGGAGGCTATTGCCGATGAATTGGGAAGCCTCGTCCGTCTTACGGCGGGGTAGTTCACGTACTCATGACGGGCTAAACGCCCTGTTGTCGCTAATAACACTCAAAACTCATTACTCCAAAAAGCTGGTTTTGTGAAGTGTTACATCACTGACAAAGCCGACTTTTGCCGTGGTAAAATTAAAATATTCCTCTTTATTCCGGCCGGATTACCGGGGATCAAGTAACCGAAGGGTGCTAATTCGGTGTCTACGTAATGCTTTATTGAGAATCCTATACAACTCTAATGGTTAAATCTGCTCCTTCCCCCATCGCCAGCCGTAAGCCTTCCAAAGTAGAAGGAATCAAGGAAAATAGTAATTTTTTGCGTGAACCTGTAGCAACTGAGATCCTTGAAGACACTACTCATTTTACCGAAAATGCGGTGCAGCTTTTGAAGTTTCACGGTTCTTACCAGCAGGATAACCGCGATAACCGCACTAAGGGACAGGAAAAAGATTACCAGTTTATGCTGCGAACAAAAAATCCGGGTGGTTTAGTACCACCGCAGCTGTATTTGGCTTTAGATAAAATCGCTGACGAGTATGGGAATCATACGTTACGAGCAACTACCCGTCAAGGTTTCCAACTGCACGGTATTTTAAAGAAGAATCTGAAAGCAGCGATCGCTGCAATTGTCAACAACTTGGGTTCGACTTTGGGAGCTTGCGGCGACATCAATCGCAACGTGATGGCACCACCAGCCCCCTTTAAGAATCGCCCTGAGTATCAGTATGCTTGGGAATATGCCCAAAATATTGCTGATTTGCTATCACCACAAAGCGGCGCTTATTACGAAATTTGGTTAGATGGGGAGAAAGCAATTAGTGCTGAGGAGAACCCAGAGGTGAAGGCGGCGCGACAGCGTAACGGGAATGGCACAATTATCCATGACAACGAAGAACCGATTTATGGAACTCACTATATGCCCCGCAAGTTCAAAATTTGCGTGACGGTTCCAGGGGATAATTCGGTGGATTTATATTCCCAAGACCTGACTTTGGTAGTGATTACCAATAAAAAGGGACAATTAGAAGGATTTAATATTTTTGCTGGTGGTGGCTTAGGACGGACTCACGGTAAAGAAGAGACTTTTGCTAGGTTAGCAGACCCTATTGGTTATGTAGCGAAAGATGATGTTTACGACATAGTGAAGGCGATTGTTGCGACTCAAAGAGATTATGGCGATCGCACCGACCGTCGTCACGCCAGATTAAAATATTTAATCAACGATTGGGGTGTAGATAAATTCCGCACCCAAGTTGAAGAATATTTTGGGAAACCAGTTGAAGCCTTCAAACCACTGCCAGAGTTTAAATATCACGACTTTCTCGGCTGGAACGAACAAGGTGATGGCAAACTATTTTTAGGCATTTCCATTGAAAATGGTCGAGTCAAGGATGAAGGTTCGTTTCAACTAAAAACTGCCCTGCGGGAAATTGTCGAGCAGTTCAACTTACCCATCCGTCTCACATCCAACCAAAACCTGATTTTTTACGATATCGAACCAGATAGCAAGCAAGCGATTCAAGAAATTCTTAGCCGTTACGGTGTGGGAGATGACCCTAGTAAAATAGAACCTTTAGTGCGGTATGCAATGGCTTGTCCGGCTTTACCTACTTGCGGGTTAGCAATCACCGAATCAGAACGGGCAATACCGGGAATTTTGGAACGGGTTCGCGCTCTATTAAATAAAATAGGTTTACAAAGCGAGCATTTTGTGGTAAGGATGACAGGATGCCCTAATGGTTGCGCTCGTCCCTACTTGGCAGAATTAGCCTTTGTTGGTAGCGCTCCAGAATCTTATCAAGTATGGTTAGGTGGTTCGCCAAATCAGACTCGACTGGCGCAACCTTACACAGAAAAACTGCACCATAATGATTTGGAAAGCTTTTTAGAGCCGATTTTTGTTTATTTTAAGAAATCTCGGAAATCAAAGGAAAGCTTTGGTGATTTTTGCGATCGCATTGGTTTTGATGCCATCCGCGAATTTGCTAGCACTTATGAACCTCAAGCAGCCAATGGTGCAAATAAATCACGCCATCGGGTGAATTTGAAAGAAGAGGTTTATAGCAAGTTGAAGGAAGTAGCAGAAAGCCAAGGTAAACCAATGACTCAGTTGGTGACTGAAGCGCTAGAGGCTTACTTCCAGAATCTTTCCTAAGCCGAAAAATTGAAGATAATGAAATCATGATGACCTCTCTCCTAAAAGGTTACGGTGTACACACAAGTCTGAAATAGCTGAAAAACCCAAGGTTTTACCCCACCCTAACCCTCCCCGTATGTATTGGCTACGGTGTACACACAAGTCTTTGAGAGTGGTCTCATAGGCTTTTGATCCCCCCAACCCCCCGATAAATTGGGGGGCAACAGTCTCTTAAAGTCCCCCAATTTATCGGGGGATTTAGGGGGATCTCCAACGATTTTGGGTTTCTACAGAGATGTGTGTACACCGTAGGTATGTATTGGGGAGGGAACAAGATTTTCCGGTTTCCCCCCTTTATAAGCTAGGGTGTACACACAAGTCTTTTGGAGTTGCCCCACAGCTTTAGATCCCCCCTAACCCCCCTTAAAAAAGGGGGGGACTAGAATCAAAGTCTCCCTTTTTAAGGGGGATTTAGGGGGATCTCCAACGATTTTGGGTTTCTACAGACTTGTGTGTACACCGTAGCCTTTATAAGGGGGGTAATTCGACTTGTGTGTACACCATAGCCTTCCCTAGCAGGGGAGTAGTTTATTAAGAAAAATGTCTCAACTGCAAAGAATTGCGATCGCACCCTCCCAATTTCAACAAGGGCAAATTTTCCTCACCAAAGAACAACAACACTATTTGGGGCGGGTGTTGCGCTTGCGTGAAAGCGATCGCTTTATTGCAATGGATGGTAAAGGAAAATGGTGGTTAGCGCAGCTAGCAGGAGAACAAGCACAGGTTTTAGAAGCGCTTTTGGTAGAAACAGAATTACCTGTATCGATTACCTTGATGGTGGCGTTACCCAAAGGCAATGGATTTGATGAAGTTGTACGGTGTTGTACAGAGTTGGGAGTAACTTGTATTGCACCAGTATTAAGCGATCGCACTTTGCTTTATCCTAGTTCTCAAAAACTCGAACGCTGGCGGCGCATCGCTGCGGAAGCCGCCGAACAATCAGAGCGCTCTTTTGTGCCAACAATTTTAGAGCCTGTTGCTTTTAATACTGCTGTCATCACTAATCAGACAAGTCATCGTTATATTTGTGAAGCTCGTGGGGAGTATCCCCATTTAAACAAGGTGCTGAATAGCATCTCTAGCGAGATTGTGATTGCTACTGGGCCAGAGGGAGGATGGACACCCGAAGAAATTGAGAATGCGATCGCATCTGGATTTCAACCTGTTTCTCTTGGTCGCCGCATCCTCAGAGCAGTTACAGCCCCGATAGTAGCATTATCTTTGATTTCCGCAGTTTGTGAAATATAAATCCCTATCTTGGTTTTTTCTGACTCTTTCAGCAAACCCTATTTAGTTTTAGGTAAAGGTTGACCAAACTCAATCACCTGGGGATTGGAAACATTGGGGATTGTTGGCACTGGAAATGCCGACATATCAGAAGGAGGAATGTTATTCAAGTTACTGGGTTGATTTGGGAAAGAGGTAGGAGGAAGAATCAAAGCAGGTTGTTGAGAGGATGTATTCGGAGCTAGGGGAGGTACAGTGATAAGAGGTTGTCCTGAGTTATTAGTAATTGTTGAGGGCAGGTCATTTGTTGATATAGGCGGAATTGTGAGTAAGGGTGCTTGTAGATTAGTAGTAGTTACGGGTAGATCGCTAGGCGGCTGTGAGTACTGATAGGGTGTTTGAGGTTGTTTCTTGGGTGAAGGTGGGTAATTTCCTGATTTCACGGCAGTGGTTTTACCAGAAATAACCGGACGTAATACCCAGCGAGTGGAGTTTTTTCGGGAAACAGGTTGCAGTTGTACCTGTTTGGGATTAAAAGCAATCCCTGGTGCTAAATCTAAGACAATGCGTGTGTCGTTAGCATTTAATTGAGAAACGCGAATACTTTTGATTGCTCCAGAATAACTTTGTTGCGTGGTAACTTTGCCCAACTTAGTATTCGGTAAATCTACAACAAGCCGAGAGGGTTGGGCTAAGTAGAAATAATGAGGGGTTGTACCTGCTGAGAGGGTGATTTCGAGTTGCTGTGTTTTGGGTGAAAAACGCCAGTTATCTAGCTTTGCCCCAGGTGTTGCAGCACTGGTGGAAGTTTCGAGGGCGATCGCTGCACAAAAGCCTAAGCCTAATAGACTGATGTTAAATAGCTGCTTGCGCCATTGGCAAAATTGCCTAGTCTTTAGTCCCTGATTCATTCTTTTTATCTGCTCCATAAAACCCATATTGCTCTTTAAATCCCCACTCCTCAATTCATAACTTCTGAGACTTTTCCTCAGCTTTTTCGGGCACAGCAGTGAATTTCAGGGTTTGTGGGATGCCATTTATGGTTAATTGACCAGTCATATTACCTTTATCCACAAGTTGCATTTGAATTGTGACTGAGTTCAGAGGATCGTTTTGGGGGCGAGGAATATTACAAAGGATTGATCTACCAACTTTTCCAGATAAATTTAACTGTTGATTTCTGAAGATACCTGCCAGAGAGTGCTTTTCGTCAGTATCGGTTTTAGTATTTGCCGGTAATACAGAGGCATTTAAGTAAATACCCGACTGCTGAATATTTAACGTTAGGGTATCCGATTTTTCACACTTCGGCAAATTCTCTGACAGGGTTAGACGATACCGCCCGTTAACGTTCGGAGGAGCCTTGAGATTATTTTCTCCATAAACGCTGACAGTTTTAAACAACAGTAGCACTGAAACTATCGCTACTCCGTAAAAAGCTAAAGATTTGAAGTTGAAATGATTCATAATCTCAACTCCTCAATGTTGGCTCTTGACTATTAATCTCAGGAAGCATAGAGGCTAGATGAGCGGTGACTTGACTGTAGCGGCGGGTAATCAGCAGAGAAGAACGACATTGGATAGCTAGTTGATCTGTATATCTTCCCAAGGTTTGGCGCTCGATACCCCAAGTGCGGCTGGTGCCAGCAATAGTTAAGTCAACACCTTCTGAGGCTTGAATAACGGCTTGGATTGGTTCTGGGGCTTCGATAATTTTGATTTCAATGCGATCGCGCACACTTGTGGGCAATTGCTCCATCATCGTGTTCAGTTCGTAACTCAATTCTTCCTTAGTATGATTTGCTGCTATCTGTAATATCTGCAACATACAAGTCTCACGATTAATTAGCAGTCTGAGAGCTAGTATTAGTGCTAAATCATCATGGATATTTGCAGAATAAGGTACTAATAAACTTTCTAATTGCTCTTTGCCTTTATCTACAAATACTGCTACATCTACTGGTGCGGTGGTAAGCATTTGTCCGACTCGTCCACCTAAGCGATTACTACTAAAAGCTGGCCGATGCCAGCCGACGAGAATTAAATCAACTTGTTCTAATGTGGCAATCTGTGCTGTTTCACGAGCAACATTGCTGGAGATGCGAACGATCGGATGCACACAAGAACGAGTTTCTGGTGGTTCGAGAGTATTAATCAATTCTTCTAGTTGCTGGCGACGCTGGGCAATTAATCGATCTGCTTCAACTGGGGTGCTTTCAAAGGCATAGTCTTCTTGAAATTCAATTAGGCTGAGGGGGTTAACAATGGCAGGATATCGGTAATTGAGAGCGACACCGACGGCTGGCTGTGCCAAGGCTACTGCTAACTGGACTAAACCTTTTTGCGTACTTGGATTAGCCACTGGCACTAAAATTCGGAAAGGATGAGGGTAAGTTTCGCTTCCAGTAGAGGTGTCTATACCTGTTTCTGCTTCCAACTCTGGTTCTACGACATCTAACCTGATCAGCTTCTTTGGATATGTCCATTCCAGCAAGGGCGAGGTCATGAATGTAGTTACCAATGCCATAATTACCAGCATGGTAAATATTAAAGGGGAAATTACCCCTAACTCTAGACCAATGTTTAGCACTATCAGTTCGGTTAAGCCGCGAGTATTCATTAACCAACCGAGGGCTGAGGCTTCCCGTTTACTAATGCCACTGACACGGGCTGCGACATAAGTACCAATATATTTACCTGCGATCGCCACTCCTAAAACCAACGCACACAACAGCCACAATTCTGGACGGTTGAGTAAGCCAATCTGCGTTTTTAAACCACTGTAGGCAAAAAATATGGGTAGCAAAAAGATCAGGACAAAATCTTCGGTTTTTACTGCCAATTCCCGCACTAAATCTTCGTTTTTGGGCATGGCTGCTCCGAGTAAAAATGCCCCAAAAATTAAGTGAATACCAATTAGTTCGGTAATTAATGCCGACGCAACCACACCCATATAAATCCCAGCTAGAAGCAATTGGCTGAGTCGTCCCGCACGCAGATAGTGTTTGGCAAGGCGTTGGAGAAACCAACGTCCCGCCGTCAACATCAAGCCGATGTAAACTATGCTGGCGATAATTGTGGGTATCGCACCAGCAAAGTCACCAGTTCTAGCTACTGCGATCGCAACTGCCAAAAGACACCAGGCTGTGACATCATCCACCGCTGCACAAGTTAACGCCAAGGTTCCTAAACGCGTTCCTTGTAAATTGTTTTCAGTAATGATTCGCGCTAACACCGGGAAGGCAGTAATCGACATTGCTGCCCCCAAAAACAAAGCAAAAGCTGTGAAGGATACACTAGCATTGGAAACTAGAGGATAAAGGATTACCGCTAGCAATGTTCCTAATGAAAACGGTACCAAAATGCTGACATGAGAAGTTAAAACAGCTACTTCTAATTGTCCGCTAAGATATTTGGGATTTAGTTCTAGCCCAATCAGAAACATGAAAAATATTAGTCCCACCTGAGACAAAACATTTAGAAAAGGAATAGTTTCTGGTGGAAACAATGTAACTGCTAGATCGGGAGCAACTAAACCAAATAAAGATGGGCCGAGCATAATGCCCGCGACAATCTCACCAATTACTAGAGGTTGCTTAATGGAACGGAATCCTAGCCCTACTAAGCGTGAAAGTCCAATAATAATCAGCACTTCAACCAGAACGAGAATAACTATGTGCATGGTTTCCTCACAATTAACTATCTGGTTTCTCTAAGATGATTCTTTAAATGACCCGAAAATGTCAAGCTTATTAGATACACCCAATTTTATCGAGAGGCTCAGATCCCCGACTTCTTCAATGAGTCGGGGATCTTTTTGTTCGTAACTCATTTAATTGCTATAGCCAGAGTCAAAACAGAGAATTTTACCCAATTACTAGGCAATTAATTTTATATTTAAATTTGCTTAAGCGGAAGATTTATCATAGCTCGTACCTTGCAATAAAAAGGCAATCAGTGGTGATGCCATGAGTGTAGTAATGACTGCCATAATAACCATGATAGTAAATAAAGTTGGGGTAATTATACCTTGCTCAAGACCAATATTGAGGATGATTAACTCCATTAAACCACGAGCATTCATCAGAGCGCCGATGGTTGCTGATTCACGCCAATTTTCCCCGGCTAATTTTGCCGCTAACATACAAGCAACACCTTTGCCAAGAATTGCGATCGCAATAATTAACAGCGTAATTCCCCACAAAGTCGGCGTGTTTACCAATCCAATTTGAGTGTTCAGCCCAGAAAAGACAAAAAACATTGGTAGCAAAAAAGAAGTAGTTAAAAACTCTGTATATTGGCGAATTTGTTGGGCGAATTCTCCCCGTGGTGTTACTGCTCCCAAGACAAAAGCACCGAATATTGCATAGATACCTGTGACATCGGTAAACCACGCACAAAACATCAAAATTATCAACATCAAAGTTAGGGTTTGTCTATTCACACCTGCATCGCGTTTTGTCATGCGTGTGAATACTCTCAGTAAAGGTTGACCGAGAAAAATCGCAAATAGCACGTAGCATAAGCCACCACCAATTGCTAATATAGCGATGCTCAAAGAATTCTTCACGCTAGCAAGAACGATCGCCAACAAACACCAAGCAACTCCATCATCTACCGATGCTGCACCTAAAGCTAAAGTACCGAAACGGGTTTGTGCTAGACCGCGTTCGTAAAGAATGCGAGCTAACATTGGAAATGCTGTAATGGTCATCGACGCACCCAGATACAAAGCGGCTGACCACGGCGTTACTTTTGGTTGAAAGAAATCGCCATTGCGATAAAACCAAAAAGATGCGATCGCTCCTAAAATAAAAGGAGTGATAATTCCAGCCGCAGATAGCAAACTTGCACTTTTGATATGATGTTTTAAGAGTTTAGTATTGAACTCCAAACCAATCAAAAACATATAAATTACCAACCCAATCTGGCTGATAGCATATAAAATTGACATCGATGGATTGGGTATCTTTAGTCCGACAGCAGTGATAATAGGAAGCTTAGGAAATAGCCATTGCTGAAAATCTGGTGCAATCAATCCCAAAAGTGATGGCCCTAACATTACACCCGCAATCATTTCGCAAACAACATCGGTTTGACCAAGATAGCGCCGTCCTAAAATTGTCACAATGCGACAAGTGGTTAAAATAACTGTGAGTTGTAAAAATAGCTGAATAACTAGATCAAAATTTGACATTACGCTTCCTTAATTTGCGTCTCTACTTGAAAAATATCCTCAGCTTGTCCTGTTTGTCTCATAGATGACTACATCAGCACAAGTGCTAATTTTAGAAACATTAAGATAGCTGTTTTAATTTGATAGCAACTACCCTATTGTTCGTAAAAACGGATACAACTGTACGTCAATACAACATATTGCATCCAAGCTAAAACTGCCATATATAAGTGCGTATACAAAAATATTTATGTCATTGCGTAGGCGGAGCCTTCCTGTAGGGTACGGAATGAAATGTAGCGAACGCGAACAGCGTCTCCAAGAGTTGTAATCCCAAGGTATTGGGATTGCTTCATTCTGCTTTGCTTCATTCGCAATGACAAATGTATATTTAATTTTGCATTACTACTTAGAAATGCGATTTGATTTATGAAATTATTTGCTTAGGTAGGAAGTGAGGAGTGGGGAAGAAGCCTTTTTAAGTTGCACTGAGTTTTTTCAGAAATCAAATATGATTCCTATATAAGTTAATTTTTACAAACCGATATATTTGTATAACAATAACATTTATGCAATAACTCTCTAAAACTTGGCGTTGCTGATTGCGGTGAAAAATCCTTGTAGATACGTAAAATTTTACTTCTCTACATTCAAGTTCACACCTCGATTCAGCAACGCCCTTTAAAGGATGTTTTAAAAGTCTTCTTGTTGGTAGTAAAAGGTTTTAGATCCCCCTAAATCCACGCCACGTGCTTCAAGTCGGGGAACCGCAAGGGCGCAGTGGCTCCCCTTAAAAAGGGGGATTTTAATTCCGGTTCCCCCCTTTTTAAGGGGAGCCAGCGCGGTCTTGGGGTCTCCCCAAGTGGAGCGACTGGCGTGGGTTAGGGGGGATCAACAAGTGCCTAAAATCACAGCTAATTACTTTTCAAACAACCTCTTAAAACTCTTATTCCTTCTCTAGATATATATTACAACCACTCCCCACCCCGGAAACGCCAACGGGGAAAGATAATTCGCATCAGGCTTTGTGAACTAATAAAAACTGCTAGCCACACAACGCTATAATGCAATAAAAAAACTGCTAATGGTAATTCTTCTTTCGGTAAAGGTATTGGTAAAAAGCCAAACAGTTTTACTCCACAGAACACAAATACTAATTCCCATATCCCGGCTAATAATTGATAAGCTGCGGGCCAATCTCTGTCCCATCGTGATTTTTGGAGATAGTTATAAAGTACATCCCAACCTAAACCAAATACGGCGACATAACCTAGTATCCAAAAATAAACCGAGTTAGCACTAGGGCCAATCCAACCTAGTGCAAAAGGGAAAGATACAAGTACACCGACAGTTACAATTAATAATAATCGAGTTTGCCAACGACCTAATAAAGTTGGTGTCATAAGAGTTAGGAGAGACGCGATTAATCGCGTCTGTACAGGAGTTAGGAGGAATGAAAAGAGAGAAATGAAAATTTTTATAGATTCATTGTGAAAAATTTTTACATCTATTTTATTTAATTAAAAATTTAGCAATATTGTGGTGCTTTTTACGAAGATGGCAAACACGAGAATATCTGCTAACCCCAAAGCACCAAAACATCTATATTATTAGGATGGTTTAAGATGATAATTAAGTTAAGAATGGTAAGCTGCATTGGCAAAGCTTACTGAATGTATTGCATCCCAATCTATCACATCTTCTAACAAAGCTTGATAACCAAGTGTATTCGGATGAAGTCCATCTTCACTTAGGTGTTTGAGCCGCCAATTTTCACCGCGTTTCATCCATTGCTCAAAAATATCTAAATAAGGGATCTGCCTTTTGGCGCAAGCAATTCGAGTTGCTTCTTTGTAGCGGTACTGATCGGCATGATTATAGTAAAAACAATCTAAAAATGGCATCTTGGCTTCATCTACTGGTACCATACCCACAAATAACACAGGACAGAGTTGCTGTGCTAAATCTAAAAGAGTTCCAATTTCTTTTTCAAATAGGGTAAAATCTGTGTAACTCCGGCCATCGGGACGCGCCAACCGCGCTGAATCGTTCACACCTACGGATAAAATAATCAAGTCGGGGACACGATTTCGGAGTTCACCCCGGTGGCGAAATTCAACTTCTAGCCTTTGTGCTACTTGTTGCGTGCGATCGCCTCTTACCCCTAAATTATAAAGAACATGACCCGCACTATCTGGCAACATCCACCATCGCCGTAGTTGCTCGATCCAACCTCCTTTTTCCGGGTCGCCGAATCCATAAATTAAGCTGTCCCCCAGTGCGACAATCTTCATTGGCTGAAAGTGATTTGGTGGTACAGACAGCTGCATTGAGGAAGAAGCTAGAAATGTGTGCATTTAACAACTATATTTTATATCTTTACAAGATTCTATACATTTCTATACCATAGATGGCTATCTTTAGTGTGCAAGCATCTATCTATCGCTAATACCATTTCTTTGTGAGGCTGCGCCAAATTTTCTTTCTTCCTTTGTGACGGCAGTCGCTCATGGGGGAAACCCCCAAGACCGTGCTGCCTCTCCTTTGCGCCCTTTGCGGTTCGTTCCTTATATAATTTGGCGCATCTTTATACAGAATTGTTTAAGCAAAATTTTTAGCCACCTTGAAAGGGCTATTAGGCATTGACAAATTAGACAAGAAATGAATTCATGAAAAAGAATAAGCGATCGCTAGTCCGCAGGGACTGGAAAGCTCAGACTTCAGTATTGGGCAAGTCTGAGTAGTTCACTCTATTCAACTAACGAGATCGGCGATCGCTTCTGATGTAGCAGGTTGATAGCGAATGCCGGCTTGTTTGAAGCGATGTAAAGCTTCACCTAAGCGATCGCAGTCGGCAATCAAACTGATCCGTACATACCCTTCACCTGCAACCCCAAAGGCATTACCTGGAGTAAGAACAACGCCAGTTTGTTGTAAGACGTTGAGAGCAAAATCCGTAGAACCCATACCAACAGGACACTTCACCCAAAGATACATTGTCGCCTTGGTTTTGGGGATATCCCAACCCAGCTTTCCTAATCCTTCGATGAGGAAATCGCGGCGGGTGCGGTAACGTTGTTGTACTTCGTGCAAATACACATCTGGCAGTTGCAAGGCGGTTTCGGCTGCTGTTTGCAATGCGGCAAAAATGCCGTAATCCAAGTTAGTTTTCAGTGTCCGCAAACCTTGAATTACATGGCGATTACCCACGACAAACCCAACGCGCCAACCAGCCATATTATAGGTTTTAGATAAGGTGTGAAATTCCACACCAATATCTTTCGCGCCGGGAATTTCTAGCAAGCTAGTGGGTTGATAACCATCAAAAGCTAACTCGGCATAACACAAGTCATGCACCAGTAAAATTTCATATTTACGGGCGAAAGCAACGATTTCTTCAAAAAATTCGCGGGGGGCGGTGGCGGCGGTGGGATTACTGGGATAGTTAAAATAGAGAATTTTAGCCTGTCTAGCAACCTCGTCAGGAATGGCAGCTAAATCGATTAACCAGTCATTTTCTGGTTTGAGAATCAGGCTGTGGATTTTCCCCCCTGCGATCGCCGGGCCGCGAAAATGGGCGGGATAAGCTGGGGAAGGAACTAGAACTAAATCACCAGGGTTAACGTATGCAAGTGCTAAATGGGTTAATCCTTCTTTAGAACCCAGCAATGGCAAGGCTTCGCTATCGGGATCGAGAATCACATCATAACGGCGACGATACCAGTTGGTGATGGCGCGGCGAAAACTAGCAGTCCCCTCAAAGGGCGGATAACCGTGATTGGCGGGATCTTTTAAAGCAGCGATCGCAGCCTCTACAACTGGTGCTGGCGTTGCCCCATCGGGGTTTCCCATCCCCAAATCAATTAAATCTAACCCTTGTTCCCGTGCCTTAGCTTTTAGTTCATCTAAACGGGCAAATACATAAGGTGGCAGCTTTTGTATGCGTTCTGCTGGGACAATCCAATTTAAACTCATTCTTCAACCTCGTCACTGATTCCCTTGGGCGAAACTCGATTTGTAGTGTCTCTACTATCTATAGGTGCAGTGGTGGAAACCATTGCTGCCATCAACTGTTCTGGCGCGACTTTAAATGGTAGTCGATGGATGTCAGAATTAGGAACTAGAGCAATTTCAGCGGCTGTTTGCAACTGCCCTAATGTAATATTGCCCAATCCCAAATCACTTAATTTTTGGGGTAGTCCAATTTCTGTGTAAAACTTTAACAACTGTTGTCGTGCCGATGCTGCTAGTTGATTGCCTTGTAGCATTTCTTCTAAACGCAGTTGCACCAAAATTCCAAAAGCGACTTTTTCGCCATGAATACTGCCATGTCCTGAAATATGAGTTAAACCATTATGCACCGCATGGGCAGCCACTGTGCGACACTGCGCCCCCCCTAGTCCTCCAACTACCCCAGCTAATAAAACACTTGCGTCTACGACTTCTCGCCAAACTTCACTACCTGGTTCATTTAAGGCGGCGACTGACTTTTGCAAGAGGATATCTCGCAAAACTCGTGCTTGTTGCACCGCAGCAATAATTAAAGTATCTTGCAAATGCCCGCTACTAACTGAGGCTTCATACCACTTAGCGATCGCATCACCAATTCCAGCGACTAAAGTCCGCTGTGGTGCGGTTTTAATCAAGTCATAATCGAGTATCAGTAAATCGGGACAACGAGATAGTCCCACATCGTAGAGAAATGCCCCATCTTCCGAATAAACATTGGATAAAGCACTCCAACCTGCACAGGTAGCGCCAGATGTCGGAATTGTCACCACAGGTAACTGCAATTGCTGCGCGAGTAATTTCGCTGTATCTAAGGCTTTACCGCCACCAACACCGATAATTACATCAGCTTTATGTTCTTTTGCCTTCTTCTGTAAAGATTTCAGGCTAGCTTCGCAGCAATCTGCACCATAGGAAGCTTGTACAGGATGTAACTGTTGCGTTTCTAAAACTGGTTGCAAACTTTTTCGGCTGATGGTGAGAGTAGATTCACCTGCCACAATTAAAGGGCGACTTCCCAAACGGGCGATCTCTGCTGCGGCGGCTGGCAATACCCCAGAACCACGGATGATTTTTGCTGGGGCAACTGTGAGGGTAAAGAATGAACTAGAGGTTTGAGTAGACAAAGAAGGTTGAGTAGAAATTTGATTAGACATATAATCTAGTTTGCCAAAACCTTGATATTTCTTAATCTAATAGACTTATAACCAGGGATGCTTGTTGCCAGATGGCTACAAACTTGCATCTGACTCAACTAGGTTTTAACCGATCTAATTTCCAACTGGTTAAGCAATTTAAAGACGTTGCTTGAATTTGTGATGTCCATTAGCCTGAAATTCCGAACTATCAAAGTTTTGAATAACCGTATGATTAGTTAACATTACCACTCTCAGATTCTCAAGAAAAGTGATTGAGAACTGAATCATCTATTGATGGTCATTCCAGCTAGGGATAGGTGCGTCAGAGAAATGTAGATTCCCACACCGTTCCCTTTGATGCAAAAAATTGTAAAAATGTCAATAGTTGCAATTAGGATAACAACTGACAAATTACAACTGTCAGTAACTATCACCCATAGGCTGATTGATCTTTTTCCACAGTAAAATCATGAAAGTGTGAATATCTTAATCTAATAATAACTATTAATGTATCGGTAAATACAAAATAAATTATGTCATTCTGATAACAAGCATTGGGCATGGGGCATGGGGCATTTAATTAGTATCCTTTCTTCTCCTGCTCCCTGCTCCCTGCTCCCTGCTCCCTGCTCCCTGCTCCCTGCTCCCTGCTCCCTGCTCCCCTGCCTCTTCCCAGTCCTCTTAAACGTTAGGTTTTTGACAATTGGGCGAGTTTATCTGTGTAAATTTCCACTATGACTGGGGAATTTTGATGAGAAACGAGCGATCGCTTGGCCTCACCCAAGTAAACTGGTACAGAAGTCCCTGGTTCAGGGTGAGTAATTGTACGGGCGCGAACTGTCAACTTGTCGTCTTCACGTGTACCTGAACGACCATAAGAAAATAGATTACTAGCTGCTTGCCGTAAAGTTGCTTCTAATTGTGTGGGTGTAATTTGGGATGATGTAGTAATAACCGCTTGGGTTGAGCCATTGTCATAAACTAGAGTGTACTTGGTTGCTCCTGGAATCACAGCCCGACTCAAGGGGACTATCGACAGTGCAAATAAACCACCTGTCAGCACGAGCATAAAGCCAGTCGTACCCACCAGCCGAAAGCGGATGCCCCATTTGAGAATAAAAGCCAAAACTGCTAAGGCAGCGAATGCCAAGGTAGCTATACCTGACCATTGGGTGTACTGAAGAAAATTAGCTGTTGTGAGCATAATAAGGTAGGTTATGGATGCGTCTTTTTTTTCGTTACCGACATACCCATTTTACCGAGAGCTTGCACCATAAAGGTTATCGTAGTCATTAATGCCAGTAGAGACGCGAAATTGTAATTCTCTACGAGACGCGATCGCGAACGTCCCGCTATATGCTTTCGCGTCTCTAAAACTATCCACTAGATGAGAATTTTAGTATTATCTGAACCGTTTAACTAAATAAAAATAATAAATATACAAAAGGGCATCTACAAGAGATGCCCGTCATGCAGGAAAACCCCAAAGGGTTGTCCCTACACCTTCCCAACAATCAGCAACAGTGACTAATTAGGTATTAGTCACACTCACAGTCACAGACGTGAATACAGTGATCTTATTAACTTAAAACTCTAAATGTCCCCAGTGCATACACTGAAAAGGGATTTATGGCTATCTGAAGTTGCTGTTTGTCAATTCCGGTATTGCTGAATCGAGGTATGAACTTGAATGAGACATAAAATTTTACATCTCTACAAGGATTTTTCACCGCAATGCACAATCGTTTTCATACCGCAATCAGCAACGCCTCATTTCCTTACTGATTTGAACGAGATGCAAGCCTGTGGTGTTCGCGATCGCGATGTAATACTCCACAAATAGCAGCCATAATTAACCATGAAAGCGCATTCAAACGAAAATCAAAAAGGGTTACATCGACTGTATTCAATAACATCCACGCAACAAAAGCTAAAAGATAACTGAAAAATATCAATCTGTCTTCTGTATTTATATATTTTGACTTTCGTAGTAATTGGACACCTGCAATCAAAATCCAACCAAGTAAACCACAAAATAAAAGAGTACAAGGAAAACCAGTTTCAGCAGATAACATCAAAAAAAAGTTGTGGGGATGACCCAAGGGAATCTGCATCTGGGCTTTGTAGAGTCTACCAAAACTACGTAACCCCCAGCCAGACCAAGGATGTTCCTGAGCTAAAGACCAGGCAAAATTCCACTGAGTTTTTCGCATTAAAGCGACTGGTCGATCTGGATACATATCATCGTTTAACCTCGCCCAAAAGAATGCAGGAACTACTCGGCGAAAAATTTGAGCGACTGGTGAGGGAGCAAAAGCTGCCAAAAGCACACTAGAGACGATCGCAGCAACTCCACCGACAAGAATGCGCCAACCTTGGTAGAGTGCATAAGCTAAACAGGCAAAAATTGCGATCGCCCACCCATTGCGCGAGTTAGTAAAAATCAAGGCGATGAAATTCGCAATCATCGCCACAGTTAAGAAGAGAAAGGGGAGTGGGGAGTGGGGAGTGGGGAGTGGGGGAGATGAGGAAGAATAACTAATGCCCCATACTCCATGCTCAATACCCAATCGCCATTGTTCTAGCCACAAGCCTAAACCAAGGATGAAAACTATCACTAGATAAGCAGCAAAGGTGTTAGCGTGCAAGAAGAATGAAGCGATGCGCCCTGGCGGATTTCCTCCTGGTACGATCGTCCAACTCAACACAACCCACAAAATTTGTAATTTCAAACTCCAGCCCAAAAATAACTGCCCCAAACCAAGAATTACTACTGGTATGGAACCGATCGCTAAAACCCAAGCCATTTGCCGCAATTGGGTAAATGTTTGAATGAGAGCGCTATGGGCAGCGAAAAGTAAAAAGAATGGGAAGAAATTAAATAAGCCAAGGAAAGCTGCTGCTTTGTCATCGGCAAATCCAGCACTCACGAGCAGCAAGATACTCAAAAGGGCAAATCCCCAGTTGAGGGGGCGGCGATTAATTTTGCGGGATTGTTTCAGCCAAGTTATTAATGAGACAAAGCCGACAGTAACAGCCCCCAACAATGGACTCAATGGGAAAATTAACATTGCCCATAGAGAGTAGTTCCAAGAAGATTGCCAACGAGATTTAAAATAGTCAAAAACCTTGTTCAAGCTGGTTGCCAACATTCCTCACGAGTGAGGCGAATTTGAGCTAAAGCGAAGATGGTAGGGATGATTCGACCATAGTTAGTAGCGATCGCTCTCCATCCTAAATCTGCAAAAAACCAAGTCCACATTATCGGCCCAATTACGGCAAACATCGTGCGGGCTGCCCCATAACGAGCGGCACTCATTGTCATGCCCCGTTGTGCCATTTGCATCGCTACATAGCTTTGGAATTGCGTTGTAGCTGCTTCTGAACCTGTAATTACCGCTTGTTTTGCTACTTCATAAGTAGCAAAGTGGATGGCAAATTGACGAGCAATTTGTTTAAGCACAAGTGGCTGGAGAATTGAAGTAACAGCGATCGCACTACCGCCTTTGAAAAGCAACCCCAAGGGGTCAGGCTGTAATAACAGTGGTAGCGGTTCTTTTAGTTCTGATTGCACAAGGTGACGCTGCACTCGGAGAGTCAATTTTTGTTTTTCCTGTTCAGGCAATTTTTTCCACACCTGTCCTAATAGATGTAAAAATACTTCTGCCTCTAAATCAATGGTTGCCAACTGATGAGAATAAGGAATTTTTAGATATTTACATACTTGAACTAAGGCTTGTCGATAAGTTACCTGGCCTGTACGTCCCCGTAATACTGTCACCCCATCTGCCGCCAAAAAACGAAAGCGACCCTCTAGTGAATCTAACCAAGCTTTGCGGTCTTGGCTTTGCACTTCGATGGGTTCGGGTGTGTGTACATAATCTAGGGGATTGAACTTACGACTAAATAGAATTGCCGTTAAATCTTGCAATTCTTCTTCGGTCGCTAATTCTAGCGCCGCCCTCATTTCATCCAATTTCCCTTCCTCCCTTCCGTACAGCTTTCTGTACCCTATTCTACTATTAGCTTTCAGCAGTCATTAGTAGTAATTTTGTCCTTAGATAATATCAGGAGGCAGGATAACCTACGCTTTTAAACGTAGGAGGCTATGAAGAACTCCACCCACAAGGGGATGGGACATGGGGAATAGGGGAGTAGGGGGAGCAGGGGGAGCAGGGGGAGATGGGGGAGCAGGGGGAGAAAGAATAAAGAACTAATACCCAATGTCCAATGCCTCAAGTGGCGATAGCCGCTTTCAATGAATTACAAATTACCCAAGGGGGTTGACTGTTACACCAGGAAACATTGACAATTAACCAGCAGAATCAATTAAAAATGGGGGAAAACTGGCAATGGTTAACCCGGAAATACCATCTTGGCGCAAAACAGTACAAAGCGAGATTGTAGCTGTTACAGTGTATGCTGACAGAGCATTGGTTACACGACGGGGTGTAGTTGATTTAACGGGGATTGAGCAGGAATTAGTAATTACCTCAGTGCCAGAGACTCTAGAAACTGAGTCTGTCAGGGTTAGCGGTACGGGGACGGTGGCAGTGCGTTTGATGGGAGTAAGTAGCGATCGCATTTACACCACTGAACCTGTAGCGGAGCGAGTCGCACATTTGACAAGGCAAATTGAGCAGTTAGAAGCAGAAAAACGCCACTTGCAAGCCCAAGTCGATGCTTTAGCATTGCAGTCTAGTTTTATCGCCGGTTTACGTGAAAAAACAGAAGAACCCTTTGCCCAGAGTTTATCTCGAAAAAATCTCAGCCTCAGCGAAACATTAGATTTTTTGAACTTTCTCGGAAGCCAGTATAGTGAATATGCGATCGCATCTGGAGAGTGCAAAACTCAACAGCAAGAATTAGACAAAGAACTACAAGTACTCCGCGCCTCATTACAAAAAATTCAAACACCCCATCCCAAAGAGAGTTTAAGTATAGTTGTAGGTGTTGAAGTCGCAGGTGAAGGCGAATTTGAATTAGAAGTGTCTTACATCGTAAATCGCGCCAGTTGGACTCCACTTTATGACTTGCGCTTTAGCACTACCAGCAATATTGTGCATCTGGGCTACCTGGCAGAAATTACTCAAAGCAGTGGCGAAGATTGGATTGGTGCAAATCTCACCCTTTCTACCGCTAAACCGGGATTAGGTACTCTCCCACCCAAACTTGATCCCTGGTATATTGATGCGCCACGTCCACAACTAGCAACGCGACGACGATTTGCTGCCCAGCCACCACTACTGCCTAGCATACCAGATCCACCTGCTGCTGCCGCCGCGAGAGCAGATTGGCAGGAAGAAGACGAAGATGTAGAGGATGTGCTAATTCAAGCAGAAACTGTGACAGCAGAAGTATTCAAAGAAGGGAGTGTAGTTACCTTTAAATTAAATGGTGGTGGTAACATTCCCAGTGATGGCGCACCTCATAAAACGACAATTTTTAATGACGATTATCCTTGTAACTTTGATTATCTGGCAATGCCGCGTTTGGTAAGTTTTGCTTATCTGCAAGCAAATGTGAAAAATAATCCCAACGGTGCGACTTTGTTACCTGGTAAAGCGAATATTTTCCGCAACAATGTTTTTATTGGCACAACTCAGTTAGAGAATATTGCACCCGGACAAGAATTTAAACTGAATTTAGGAATAGACGAAGGTTTAAAAATTGAGCGCGATTTAGTTGAACGTCTGGTTGACAAAAGATTGATTAGCAATCAGCGCCGGATTACTTATAGTTATCGGTTGATAATTACGAACTTACTCGACAAAGAAGTAAATCTGAAAGTAGCTGAACAATTACCAGTTAGTCGCAACGAGCAAATTAAAGTGCGCCTCAGCCGCAGTAATCCACAAATTCAACTGGGTGAAATGGGCATTTTAGAATGGCAGTTAACTCTTCCAGGGCAGGAAAAAAGGGAGATATATTACCAGTTTAATATTGAACATCCGCCTGAGTTAATGGTTGTTGGGTTAGATATTTAAACAACATCGCCAACAAGGATTTTTATTTAAAAAACTAAATATTAACAAGCACGATGGAGAATTGGCAGAATCTAAAGAATCAGATTGAAGCATATCTTCTGTTCATAGAAATCTCTGCTTCTGAACTAAGTAGTAGTGACAAAAAAGATCAAATATTGGAAGCTATCAAGCAACGTACTAAGGAAGAAAAACTACAGAAATACTTTAATGACCTTCAGCGCTTAGTTGAAGAGTCTGGCGATTCACCTTACGCTGAGTTAGGGCAGAGAATTCCAAACGAAGCATTAGTGGTTCGAGGAGGTCGCAATCGTCCAGAAGATATTAGGCGTGGAATGGGAACTCACCCCTGCGGAATTACTGGGATTTCTGTAGAATGTGCTTTAGGATTATCTGTAAAAGAACTGGCGGTAAATATTCCTCATGGGCAGGTTGGTGTTACAACAGTAGGTGAGGTTCGCAAAACAGAAGGAGATGTAATCCGAACATCAGGAAGAAGCCCACATCATGCTACCTTAAGTGGCTTAACCCCTGAACAAATTAGCAATCTTCTTACGCCCACATATCCAAATCCAGCACGAGAACAATAGTTATTAGAGAAAGCTTATGAATACGCCTAGAATCTTTGTTGATTTTCATAATGCTGATAATCAGGGTCGCCTACGTCTAAATTGTATTGGCACAGTTGAAGACCTAGCTTGTCATAATATTGAATTGCAAGACGGAAAATTGCTCACATTATACAGTGAGGATTTAGAAGTAGAGGGAGTAGTACAGTATTCAATTGAAGAAAAGTTGTGGGTTGCTGCGATTGATTGGAATGCAATCAAACAAATGGATGACCTTGCAGTTCAGGCAAAATACTAAATCTTTTAGTGTGGCATAGCCAACAATTGCACAGTAACGATTACTCAATTTATCAGATAAGTTGCAAAACCTATCTGCGAAGCATAATTAGCAGAATATTAGTCAGAAGCGATCGCCAAGGCAGAAATCCTTAATTGAGACTTGGTTGTGAGGTTGTCATCAAAGTAGCGATCGCTTGGCGGCAAAACTGCGAGAATTAAATATAGATCCAGATACTATTTAAGCTTCTCGCTGTCTTGCTTATGCCTGTTAACACAAGTATTATGGATCTTCAGGAAAAACCCATTTTGGCGGTTCCGTCATTTTTTTCCGCAGACGTTCTTGTGCCAATTCCAACATTTTGTCTAGGGGAGTCTCTTCAATAAATTTTGCAGCCGCCTCTCTAAACTCGACGTTGGGGCATTTATCCCCTAAAACACACCCGTTAACACAAGCTACAGCGCAGTTAATTTTTTGCTCCACAGTAAATTCCTCTCTCTAAAACTTATGAGTTATAAAGTTGTGAGTTCTAATATTCACCCTTAACTCTTTACTATCAGGCATTAACCTCTAGGTAAATTTTACCTTGCCAGTTGCTATCCTATTAGAAAGTTATGAGTTAGGAGTTAGGAGTTATGATTTTTACTCCTAACTTATAACTCCTAACTTTCTCTTATAAAGGGCGCTCATGTCAGAAGTCTTTGCTACTACTGGAACTATAGCTGCGATCGCAACTGCTGTTGTCCCTCAACAGGGTAGTGTTGGTATTGTGCGGGTATCTGGTTCTGAAGCAATGGCTTTAGCCCAAACTCTTTTTTACGCACCAGGGCGACAAGTTTGGGAAACTCACCGGATTCTCTACGGTTACATTCGCCATCCTCAAACGCGACAACTGGTAGATGAAGCCCTATTGCTGATCATGAAAGCACCCCGTTCTTACACCCGTGAAGATGTAGTAGAATTCCATTGCCACGGGGGAATTATGGCAGTGCAACAGGTATTACAACTGTGTTTAGAAAATGGTGCTAGACTAGCTCAACCCGGAGAATTTACTCTCCGCGCCTTTTTAAATGGGCGATTGGATTTAACTCAAGCCGAAGGTATTGCTGATTTAGTGGGAGCTAAATCGCCTCAAGCTGCCCAAACTGCCTTAGCTGGTTTACAGGGAAAATTAGCTCATCCGATCCGGCAGTTACGCGCTAACTGTTTAGATATTTTGGCAGAAATCGAAGCTCGAATTGATTTTGAGGAAGACTTACCACCGTTGGATGATAAAGTAATAATATCAGAAATCGATAAAATTGCTACTGAAATAACTAGATTATTGACAACTAAAGATAAAGGTGAGTTGTTACGCACAGGTTTAAAAGTGGCAATTGTTGGGCGGCCAAACGTGGGTAAATCGAGCTTATTGAACGCTTGGAGCCAGAGCGATCGCGCGATCGTCACAGACTTACCCGGTACAACCCGCGATGTGGTTGAATCGCAGCTAGTTGTCGGGGGAATTCCCGTACAAGTGCTAGATACAGCCGGGATTCGGGAAACAACAGATCAAGTAGAAAAAATTGGCGTAGAGCGATCGCGCCGTGCAGCCAATGCAGCTGATTTAGTTTTGCTTACCATCGACGCTTCAACAGGTTGGACGGAAGGCGATGGAGAAATTTACGAACAAGTACAACACCGTCCGTTAATTTTAGTGATTAACAAAATAGACTTAGTAGAAGAAATTGAAAGAAAAATTCTTGAATCTAAAATGCCAAATTCCAAGTCCAAAGTTTTCACAGCAGCAGCCAAAAATCAAGGTATTGATGCTTTAGAAACGGCAATTTTAGAGATAGTTAACACCGGAAAAGTCCAAGCTGCTGATATGGATTTAGCCATTAACCAAAGGCAAGCAGCAGCTTTAACTCAAGCTAAAATATCTTTGGAACAAGTACAAGCAACAATTGCCCAGCAACTCCCCCTTGATTTTTGGACAATTGATTTACGCGGTGCAATTCAGGCATTAGGAGAAATTACTGGTGAAGAAGTTACAGAATCAGTTTTGGATCGGATTTTTAGCAAGTTCTGTATTGGTAAATAAACCAAAAATATTCTACTTTTGCTAATTTGCATAGGTTGTTTGAAGTCAAACAAAACCTAATATTTTTACCCATTATTTAACTAACACCAATTTTTTATGAAGCTGCATATAATTCGATCCCCCCTAGCCCCCCTTAATAAGGGGGGAACCGGAAAAACATCTATCAAAGTCCCCCTTTTTAAGGGGGATTTAGGGGGATCATAGATATATGCAACTTCACATTAAATTGGTATAACCTAAAATTAATAACTAAATGTACATCTCAATCCGCCAAGCAAACATACAAGATACGGTGATAGTTTCAAATGTGTTATTAGAAGCAGCTTTGTGGCTCCAGCAGCGTAGTGAACCTCTGTGGCGTGATAGCGAGGTTTCGCCAGAAAATATCTCTGAAGATGTTGCTAAAGGTTTGTTTTTCATTGCCGAATGTGATGGTGAATCTGCTGGTACAATAAAGTTTCAGCTTGAGGATTTACTTTTCTGGTCTGATATTTCTCAGGAAGAGTCAGTATTTGTACATCGCTTTGCAATTCGACGACGCTACTCTGGCGGTAAAGTCTCTTCAGCACTGCTGACTTGGGCTGTTGAACGCGCACAAAAACTTGATAAACGTTATTTACGTCTAGATTGCGATGCTTCTCGTCCGCGCCTGAGAGCAGTATATGAAGACTTTGGTTTCCGTTATCACAGCGAAAGACAAGTTGGTGCTTGTTTTGTTTCTCGCTACGAATATGAAATACTTCCACAAGTGACCTAATATTGGTATGTCTTTAAATAGATAAATATTATGCCAGTCTTTAGAAAAGATATTGATTTCTTCTTTGAAAAGTTTATCAAAGTTAGTACTGGAGGGGGTGGAGATGCTAGTGTCTGGGCAGTCGGTAGTTACCAGGGAATATTCATTTTAACTGTTATTGAGAAAAAAGTAGATTCCTTGACGATAGATGACATAGTTGATAAACCAGCTTTTGTTATGTTAGATGACCTAATGAAATTTTCTCCTTATTGGCAATACGATTCAGCAGCACTTGATTTATCAGCCAAATTAGCAATATCTAGTTTGTAATTGTTTTTTACTAATTATACAAATGGTTTTTAACGATAAAATAACAGATGCTAATTCTTTGATTGTCGGAGCCAACCAAGGTATCGGCTTAGGTTTTGTAAAAGAATTGCTGCTAGATGAACAAATAGCTAAAGTTTATGCTACATATCGCCAACAAAATGCTGCTGAAGAGTTACTATCTTTAGTAGATAAACACTCTGACAAATTAATTTGTTTGCAGATGGATATTACTGACGAGTTGCAGATTGTTGAAGCTGTTAAAAAAATACGTACTCAAGTTGACAAACTGCATTTAGTCGTCAACTGTGTAGGACTGTTGCATGAAGATACTTTGCAACCTGAAAAAAGCTTAAGAGAAATTAATTCAGAAAACTTGCTGCGCTACTTTCAGATAAATAGTATTGGTGCTGTCTTGCTAGCTAAACATTTATTGCCTTTATTGCGTCATGGAGAACGCAGTGTGTTTGCTAGTATTTCTGCTAAATTGGGCAGTATTGGCGATAACAAACTTGGTGGATGGTATGGCTATCGTGCTTCTAAAGCAGCACTTAATATGTTGATGCGAACTGCGGCCATTGAGTATAAAAGAAGTTGTCCGAAAGCATTAATAGTGACATTACATCCTGGTACAACTGATACGCGCCTTTCCCGTCCTTTCCAGAAAAATGTCCCTGCGGAAAAATTGTTTTCAGTGGAACGCACTGTTACCCAATTATTGACTGTCATCGAACAGCTTCAAGAAGGCGATAGCGGGCAGTTTTTCTCATGGGATGGAAGCAGATTGCCTTGGTAACTACGTTACGCTGGTGCTAATGTAAACTCACGTTACTTGTAACCTCAGCCTATGAAGTTTTTTGTGCCAGCAGCCAAGGATGATATCAAAGCAGAGCAGGTATATAATGCTCTTGCTCAGTCTCTCAAAGCACCAATAACCGAAAAGCGTATTTGGAAGTTACAGTGGCGCGATCGCGAAATTGACATGGAATGCGAGGTAGGTAAACCCTTACCATCCTCTTATCAAACAGGGAAAGAGCTAGTCCTAGCAATCTTTGACTGCGAAAACCTTTATAAGATTTGTACTCTCAGCCGTGGAGGAGTAAAGGGAGAGCCTATTTTGGTTGGAAAAAACTCTCAATCTTCAATAACGTATTTTTTAGATAATGTAAATCACTGACTAGGAAACTCTAACTCAGCGCTTCCCCTTCCTAACTGTGCTGTCTGGGGTGATAGGTGTCGCTCCAACCACTCTTCTAAATCAGCCATGACCTCTCGATAATTGAGGTCGCGCTGAATTTCGTGATAGGCTCCAGGATACTCAATTCTCAATTTATCTGTGCAATTTACCCGTTGATAAAAGATATCGCTTCCCGCAGGTAAAGCCACTCGGTCTGCACCACCGTGGAGAATCAACAATGGTAATTGCCAATCACCTGCGTGAGCATTAATCCAATCAACTGTTGCAAAGAATTCTGTAGCTAAACGGGCAGTAGCTAGGGTATGTCGCAGTGTATCCTGAGCGATCGCTGCTAAAACCTGCGGATCTCGTGAAGCAGCACTGATGTCAATACCTGTATTCAGTGTGAAACGCGGCCACACCCGTGAGAGCATTTTTCCTAAAAGCACCCGAATCGGTGAAATCCCAACTTTCCCCAAGGTTGGCGCAAGAGCGATCGCACCTTGCAAAACTGATGCTTCTTGGGGATAACGCAGAATATAATCTAAGACAATCACCCCACCTAAACTATGACCCAAAAGAAAAATTGGGCATCCAGGATTCTGAGTCTGAATTAACTGTAAAAAGGCTGCCAAATCTTCCCGAAACTCACTCCAAGCGTTGATGTAGCCTTGCTGACCTGGTGAGCGTCCATGACCACGCAAGTCTAAGCCATAAACAGCATATTGCTTGGGTAGCAAATGTTGAATTACATTACTGTAGCGATCGCTGTGCCCTCCGAGTCCATGCACAATGGTTAATATTCCTCGTATTTTACCTTCTGGATGCCAGCTTTGGTAATACAGGTCAAGTCCCCCAACACCTTGAAATCTGCCTTCTTTACGAGACGCTATGCGATCGCTATGATGAATCATCTGGTTAATTTTTTACGTATTTTCCCAACAAATTAAACTATAAGACTCATATTTGATTTTTGTAAAAACCAGGACTTACGCAAAAAAGTTCTAAAGTAGCGGTAATTCATGAATTACCGCTACCACAAATCAGGTTTTTGAGACAATTTTGCGTAAGTCCTAAAAACTAGAAACGAGATATTTACTCATTCTTATACCAATTTTTTATGAAGTTGCATAGAATTCGATCCCCCTAGCCCACGCCAGTCGCTCCACTACAGCGCTTCGCGCATCCTGCGGCGGGGGAGACCTCAAGACCGCGCTGGCGAACCAGAAAAACATCTATCAAAGTCCCCCCTTTTTAAGGGGGATTTAGGGGGATCAAGATATGTGCAAGTTCACATTAAATTGGTATTAGGGCAAAGCTTATGATAAAAGTTTATAAATTTAAACCAGGTTTTTACCCAAAGCTTTGCCCAAATTATGATGTTTACTTACGCCAAAATCGCCATTCCTGAAGGAGGTAAATCAATTCGCACCGTTGCGCGACGGTCATCATGATGTTGCACAGTTACAGTTTGATTCTGCTGTAGATTGCGTAAATCGGCATCGCTCCAATCACTTTTGTATAAAAAAGTCATTTCTGAGTCTTGAGGATGCATATAAGTATCTACAGTCACTTCTGCACCCCGATTTTCTAAGCCGTTGGTATTCAGTACCATCAACACTTCTGTGTCAAATAAAACTTGTGACCAAGCAACTAATTCGCCTTGTCCGGGAATCGAGAAGGGAGAGTTATAAAAGGATGTTTCGCGCAGATAGTGATGTCCACGGCGCAATGCTTTGCCAATTTTATCGTGACTGTTGCGAATTCGGGCGATCGCAGCTATTCGCAAATAGGTAGGATGGTCGATATCGAAGAAATGACAGTCTGCTGTTTGAAATGCGCCAAAAGCACCGCCAAACATCGCTTCTTTGATATATCTATCTTCGGCAAACCTTCCACCTTCTATGCTGTAATCGTGATAACCTTCATTCCCATCAAAAGCCTGTTCTGTTCCATAATAAATAGCAGGGATTCCTGGGATGGTTAATTGTACGCCAACAGCATGAGCAACTTGCTCATAAAGATGAGGCACATTACTGTATGCGGCAAATCGCTGCTTATTAGTATCGTCATCCAAAATGGAGACATGATATGTCCCAATTTGGCGATATTCTCCAGCGAGATGGTTTTCGCTATACAAATCGAAAAATTGTTTGGGATGTACTAACCCTTTGGCGAATGCAGCTAATTCATTCGGGGTTTGTACGTTATCTAATACAGCGCTAAGGTTGCGAGCAATAATGTCTATATAAGCACCAGCCATACTACCGGAGGTTATTTCCCCAGTCAGTAAAAAGTTTTCTTTACCAATAGATTCGGCGTATTCGCGGATAGCTGTGCAGAATTTGCGGGAATCTTCAGGAGAAACGTGTTTGAGGCTATCTATCCGCAAGCCATCGCAGTCAGAAAGAGCAATCCAATATTGATAAACTCTGGCTAAGGCTGCAATTACATCGTTTCTGTTGAACCAGTTATCAGAATTCTGGTCGTATGTTACATCTAAGATTACATACATCCTGCGATCGTGGGCAGCATCAATTAAATCTCTTAAATCTTGACGAGTCCCAAAGTGGGGGTCAATATTTAAGAAGTCTTGGATGCGATCGCTATGGTAAGCTTCTAACTCAGAACGTTGTTGCCAAGGTGGATTAATCCACAGCGTTGTTACTCCCAATCGCTGCAAGTAGTCTAATTTACTCTTAATTCCTCTAAGAGTACCACCTACAAACTTTGTCCCTGCTGCCATCCAGTCGGCTTTATCTTTAACCTGGAATTTTGCAGGATTGGTGTGGTCAAAAAGCTCCCTTTGATTTTCATTATCATCACTGAATCTATCTAATATCAATTGGTACAAAAACTGGTCGCGCCAACTGATAGGACTCGGATAAACTCTCCCTCGTGGTTTCAGGTCTGTTTCGGAGAGTTGCTGGGGTGTCAATTCTTCAACTTTAGCCATGAGGATTTACGCACTGAGAGGAAAATAGCAGTATGCATTTTCTATGTTAGAAAAAATACTGATAATTTTCATGAACCCAGAGAGAGATTCAGTAAATCAATGATTTAATTTTGTGATGATAGGCTTTAGAATTACCTATCTCTTCCTTCTCTTCCTCTGCGTCCTTTGCGTCCTTTGCGGTTCGTAAAAAAAAATTAAATATTCCTCAAGCGTAAAGAAATTAGCGTTGACAAATTTTTAAGTTTTCAATTAGCCACGCATACCACTTCTCCAACCCAGTACCAGTAGTTGCAGAAACCTGAAAAATCTGAATTTGGGGATTGATTTGCATAGCATAATCTATGCACTTTTGAACATCAAAATCTACATAAGGCAGCAAATCAATTTTAGTGAGAATCATGATGTTACTCGCACGGAACATGTGGGGATATTTTATCGGCTTATCTTCTCCCTCTGTGACGGAAAGAATCACAACTTTTGCCAGTTCTCCCAAATCAAATAAGGCTGGACAAACCAAATTTCCAACATTTTCAATCATCACAACAGAATTCAGAGGCGGATTCAGTTGTTGTAAACTTCTCTCTATCATTGAGGCATCTAAATGACAGCCTGTTCCGGTGTTAATTTGGATAACTTTAGAACCTGTTTCTTTAATTTTTTTGGCATCATTAGCAGTTTCTTGGTCGCCTTCAATGACACTAATAGATAATTGATGTTTTAAATCATTGATGGTTCGCGTTAAAAGAGTTGTTTTCCCTGAACCGGGAGAACTCATTAAATTTAAGGCGAGAATATTTCGCCCTTTGAACCATCCCCGATTTTGGGCAGCTAGGAGGTTATTTTTTGCTAATATATCTTGTTCTAAAGATATCGTTGTGTTGTGTATTTTGGCATGAATTTGAGGCGCTTCTATATGAGTATCATGACTGTGGGAATGAGTGATGATAGTTCCATCTGGTAAGGTGTGAGTATGATGATGTTCAGCTTCATCTATTTCTAGATTGGTAATTTTAGTGTCGCTATCAGAACAACCGCAAGTTACACACATAATTCCTCTATTTCTATTTCTTTAATTTTCAGTTCTTCACCAGTAATCAAATCTAATTGCACGCTACCACAGCTACAAATACCAAACGGTTTATCTAAATAAATTTCTGCACCGCATTGGCGACATTTTGCTAAACCTGGGATTTCTAAAATTTCTAATGTCGCCCCTTCTAAAAGTGTACCTTGAGTGCAAATATCAAAACAAAATCGGATAGCATCGGGCATAATGGCTGAAAGTTTACCGATTTCTAATAAAACTCGCTGTACTTTTGCACCTTTGGCATTTTCAGTTACAATTGCCACAATATTTTGAGTAATTCCAAGTTCGTGCATACTATAAAATCTATTAAATGTAGTTCCAAAACAAACAGTGATGCAACAACTTCTCTATTTTTATCTCTCTGTGTCCTCCGTGGTTCGTTTATTAGATAAACTATTTCTTGGAAATCCCAAAAATTAACAAATTCGTGGCAATTGGTCGCCTACCAACATATCAACAATCCTTTCAGCACCAAAAAGTGTTTTTAACAATACAATACCTGGTGGTGAAGAAATAACTTCGCCAATAATACAAGCATCTTTACCTGCTGGGTGAGATTTCATAGCCGATAAAACTTTGCCAGCATTCTCTTTTGGAACCACCACAACTAACTTACCTTCATTAGCTAAATACAATGGGTCTAAACCGAGAATTTCGCAAACTCCGTTGACTTCTTCACGTACTGGAATAGATTCTTCAAAAAGACGAATTCCCACATTGGAACTAAGCGCAAATTCATTTAATACTGTAGCTAAACCACCGCGTGTAGCATCTCGCATAGCATGAATTTGGGGACAGACATGGAGAATAGTTTCTACTAAACTATGCAACGGCTGACAGTCGCTTTCAATATCAGTTTCTAAGGCTAGTTCGCCACGGGCAATTAAAATCGCTGTCCCATGATTGCCTATTTCACCGTTAATTATTATTGCATCTCCAGGCTTAATATTGTGGGCAGAAATGTTAACTCCTCGTGGGATGATACCAATACCAGCAGTATTAATAAAGAGTTTATCGGCAGCACCTCGATGTACAACTTTTGTGTCACCAGTAACAATTTGAACACTAGCTTTTTCTGCGGCTGCTTTCATGCTGGTTGCGACACGGCGTAAGGTTTCTACAGGTAATCCTTCTTCTAAAATTACGCTACAAGTTAGATATAAAGGTTTAGCACCACTGACAGCTAAATCATTAACTGTACCGTTTATGGCTAATTCTCCTATATCACTACCTGGGAAAAATAAAGGGTCTACAACATAAGAATCTGTTGTAAATGCAAGCCTGTCTCCTTGTTGCATAAGACGGGCTAAATTTAAGGTGGCTTGGTCTTCTAGTTGTGAGAGAATTGGATTATCAAAACTACTAACAAAGATATCATCTATTAAATCGCGCATGGCTTTACCACCACTGCCATGTGCAAGAGTTATATGAGTATCTCGCACTTTACCTTGGCGATGGCGGGCTTGTTCAATTTTTTGGAATAGAGGATTTTTTATTGAGTTTTGGGGGGGAATATTCATATTAAAATTTTTTTAAACGCAAAGGTACGCAGAGTATTTATGAGATGTATTAGTCTGAAAAGAAGCCGCAGGCGGGGAGAGGTTCTTGAGTTATAGTTACTTTTGGTATTGTTCTTTTGGCAATGGTGGAAAGTCGCCCGTATTTGTAATAGGCTGCACAAGCACCTTCGGAAGATACCATGCAAGTACCGATTGGTGTTTCTGGTGTGCAAGCTGTACCGAATACTTTGCACTCCCAAGGTTTTAAAACTCCTTTGAGAATTTCTCCACATTTACAAGCTTTATGGTCGGCTACTTTGAGATTAGGAATGGTAAATTTAAGTTCGGCATCAAATTGAGCATATTCAGGTTTAATTTTTAATCCTGAATAGGGGATGTCACCTAAGCCCCGCCAATCAAAACTATCTCGGACGGTGAAAACTTTATTTATGGCTTGTAAGGCTACTGTGTTCCCGCTTTTTTCGACAATTCGGTTATATTGATTTTCGACTTCGCAACGATTTTCTACTAACTGTTGCAATAGCATCCAAATGGATTGGAGGATATCTAAGGGTTCAAATCCTGAGACAACAATTGGTTTATTATATTGTTGGGAAATAAATTGGTATGGGTCAGTACCAATTACCATACTTACATGTCCAGGCCCAACAAATCCGTCGAGTTGCAAATCGGGGTTATCTAATAGTGCTTTGAGGGCAGGAATCACAAGGACGTGATTGGAAAACATACTAAAGTTATGAATTCCTTCGGCTGCTGCTTGCAAAATGGTGAAGGCGGTGCTGGGGGCTGTGGTTTCAAAGCCTAATGCGAAGAAGACTACTTGTTTGTCGCGGTTATCTTTGGCAATTTGCAAACTATCTAGGGGAGAGTACACCATACGGATGTCTGCACCTTGTGCCCTAGCTTGCAGTAAAGTGGTTTTGGAACCTGGAACTCTCATTGCGTCGCCAAAGGTGGCAAAAATGACGTTATGATTTTGAGAGATTGCGATCGCATCATCTAATCTCCCTTTTGGCATAACGCATACTGGACAACCAGGCCCATGAATTAGTTCGATGGTTTGGGGTAAGATTTCTTCGATGCCATATTTAAAGATGGAATGGGTATGTCCACCACATACTTCCATGATTTTGATGGGTTTTTCTAGCTGGTGGCATAATTTGGCGATTTCGCGGCGGATGGCTTCTGCTTTTTCTGGTTCGCGGAATTCGTCAACATATTTCATAAGGATTGGGGAATAGTTAATTTCGCTTTTGTGGTAGGGAGTTTTTTTAACGAACCGCCAAGACGCCAAGAACGCCAAGGAAGAAAGAGGTGAGTTTTAAACGTTTTCTTTATGTGAGACAAGAAAAGTCTATTATTTAATACCATTTCTTTGTGAAGCTGCGCTAAATCTCTTAATTTCTTGGCGTACTTGGCGTACTTGGCGGTTCGTTCTTTATTTTTTACCCTATAGGCGCATCTTCATACAGAATTAGTATAAGTACTAATCCCTGCTTGTGCTGCTGCTAATTCTTGAAATAGTTGCAATGTTTCTGCCGCTTCTTGTTCGTTAATTCGATTCATCGCAAAGCCAACATGCACTAGCACCCAATCACCAATACAAGCTTCGGGGGGATGTTGTTCATCTACGATACAAGCAATATTTACTTCGCGTTTAACACCGCCAATGCTAACTAGGGCTAATTTATGGTTAACGTTGGTAATTTCTATAATTTGTCCGGGGATTCCTAAACACATTTTTTTATTTTTTAAGATAAACGAACCACAGAGGAGCCAGTGCGTTGGGCGGGTTCCCCGACTTGAAGCACCTGGCATCGCGCGGAGAACGCAGAGAGAATTATTTGTGAGGCAAAGTTGCCGAATATCAACACTCTTGTATTAATTGTGCGGCTGCAATCACTGCTTGTCCTAAAGATAAGCCGCCGTCATTAGCTGGAACTAAGTTGTGAGTGAGTACTTTTATTCCTAATGGTTGTAATCCTTTCATAACTTGCTCTAACAATATACAATTTTGAAAGACTCCTCCTGTTAGGGCTACCTGATTAATTAGATTTTCTTGACAAAGATGCTTAACCATTTCCACAATCGCATTAGCTAAACCTTTGTGAAATTTGGCAGCTATAACTGGTTGTGGAATCTTCTGCTGTAAGTCATTAAGCAAGGCTTGCCACATTGGCCGCGGGTCTATACAATAAATACTATCTGAAAAGCTAAAACTAAAAGGATAGATTAGCGTTTCTTTATCATTATTTAAGCTGCTAACATCTACTATAGCTTCAAGTGCGATCGCAGCTTGTCCTTCATAGCTACATTCATCTCTATAAATACCCATAGCCGCCGCCACTGAATCGAACAACCGCCCCACTGAAGAAGCTGGAGGTGAGTTAATCCCTTTATCCATAAGTTGATTAAGTAGCTTTAGTGGTTTTTTATTTAGAAATTTTACAATTTCCAAATCAGCATACTGTTGTTGGCAATCATCCCAAAGATTAGCAGCTATTAATTGGGCGTAGGTATTACGCCAAGGCTGATAAATTGCTTGTTCACTACCAATCATTGCTACCGGTTTAAATGTTGCTAGTCGCTGAAATTTCCGATAATCTGCTAAAAGAAATTCCCCGCCCCAGAGTGTAGCATCGTCGCCGTAACCTAAACCATCTAAAGCAATACCTAATACTGGAGGTGAATCTAAAGAAATCCCATTTTCTGCCATACAAGCAGCAATATGGGCGTGATGATGTTGGATTTGATGAATTGGAATTTGATTTGTATCCGCTAGTTTTTTACCAAGTTTGCTTGAGAGATATTCAGGATGTTTATCAATAGCGATTATTTCTGGTTTATGTTCAAATAAATTTAAGTATAAATTTAAAGTCTCTTGATAAGCATTGAAAGCGGGAGCATTTTCTAAATCTCCCAGATGTTGAGAGAGAATTGCTTCTCCTTCACGCAATAAGCAGAAAGTATTTTTTAACTCACTACCCATTGCTAAAATTTGCGGTACATTGTCAAATCCCGGTGGTAAACTAATTGGTGCTGGTGCATATCCTCTAGCACGGCGAATTGTTTGAACTTTATCGCCGATAACTCTCATCACTGAATCATCTACCCGATTAATAATCTCTCGATTGTGAAAAAGAAAATAATCAGCGATTGTCCCTAATTTTTCTCTTGCTTCGTCATTATCAATACATTGTGGTTCATCGGCAATATTGCCACTTGTTAAAACAATTGGGCGATTCATCCGCCGCAGAATTAAATGATGTAAGGGCGTATAAGGTAACATGAAGCCAAGGATATTTTGCCCCGATACTACCGATGGTGCAATATGAAGAGAGTTAGGAGTTAGGAGTGAGGAGTTAGGAGTAAATAAATTTTCACCATCTCCATCTCTCCCTTTTATCTGTAGTAAAACAATT
This sequence comes from Nostoc sp. KVJ3, assembly GCF_026127265.1. GTDB lineage: Bacteria > Cyanobacteriota > Cyanobacteriia > Cyanobacteriales > Nostocaceae > Nostoc. Next base: position 417,319 of record NZ_WWFG01000001.1, on the reverse strand, counting down.
GGTGCAGCAGAACTTGTCAATAATTCTTTTTCTTTGGCGTTTACACGACAATATTGTTCAATTATTTCAATATCTCGCGCCATTAAAGCAAATGGTTTGTGATAGCGCTTTTTACGTTGACGCAGTTTTTGTACAACGGTTTCCTGAGTTGCATCACAAGCCAGATGAATACCACCTAATCCTTTAATTGCTATAATCTCACCCTTTTGCAACAGGGTACAAACGGCATCAACATCATCCATCATCGAAAACATGGAAGCAGTAACCGATTTACCATCAGCGCGTTCTAACCAAGCTGTGGGGCCGCAAACATGACAAGCTACAGGTTGGGCGTGAAATCGCCGGTTTTCAACATCGTTGTATTCCTTTGCACATTCAGGACATATAACAAACGCAGACATACTGGTATTGCATCTGTCGTAAGGAATGGCACGAATAATACTCAAGCGGGGGCCGCAATGAGTGCAGTTAGTAAATGGATAACGATAAAAACGGCTGAAAGGGTCGAATATTTCTTTTTGACATTGCGGACAAGTAGCTGCATCAGGAACAATTTCTGTTTTGATTGCACTATTGACGCTACTAGAAATCACAAAATTATTAAAGTTAAATTTACCTTCATAAGGAGTTCTAATTAGTTCATTAATTTTTGCTAACGGTGGACATTCAGTTTGCAATCTGGCAACAAATTCTGTTAATGCTTCCTCACTACCAGATACCCGAATTAATACACCTTCACCATCATTACAAACATCTCCACGCAAACCACAGGCTTTAGCCAGACGATATACAGTAGGGCGAAATCCTACCCCCTGAACAGTACCGCGAACTCTAATTTCTTCAGTCGGCATAGAGACTTCCAAATAAAAAAATACTCAAAAAACTCTCTTCTCCTCATTCCTCTGTGTTCTCTGTGGTTCGTTTATTTAAATAATTTCTTTCTTAGAAGTCCCATCATTAAACTGCCACAGCAATATTCGGTTATTTCCAGAATCAGCTATTACTGCTGTATTGCCACAAATTTTTATTCCATAACACCAATTTAAACTATCTCGTTTAGGTAGCCCGAAATTCCGATTTTCACCTTTACTTTGAAAATTTATTTGTCCTGCCAACCCATCTGCCATTACACCTTGTAGTGATAAAATTGATTCTGGCTTCTTCCATCCTAATAAACGAGAATTAGCAGTATCTGCAACTACTAACCAATCCCCAGCCACCGCCACACCATAAGGCATACTCAAACTACTAGCACTTGGCAAATAAACTCCTTGATTCATTTCCACAAAATCAAAGCTTTTTTGTCCTAAAACCACTGCACAAGGGGTATTATTTTCTGTTGGTATTCCCTGCCAAATCATTATCCGGTGATTACCTGCATCGCTGACAACCAAATTCTCTCCCCAAAAAGTGATATCGTGACACCATCGCATACTCGCTGCCGTTGCAGAATCACCACCGTTTTCGTTGCGAGATATCATATCCGGTTGTCCCAAAACTAAATCAGCCGGTTGACCATTTTCTCTTGGTAACTGATGCCAAATTAATAGTCTTCGATTACCAGTGTCAGCAATAAATAGCCGTCCTTGATGATAGTAAACACCATAAGGCCAGTGCATTGTATTAGCAGATGCTTGCTGATTTCCTCGATTTGGTTCATTATCAGTAAAGTTAACTTGTCCTAACACCAAATCTGCTGGAACATTGTTATCTTCGGGTAAGTTTTTCCAAATCAAAACCCGATGATTCCAAGCATCTGCTACAGCTAACCCTTCGCCGCAAGCACAAATCCCTGTTGGTACACTTAAAGTTGCCCTTCCCGGTGTATTTTTAGCATTTTGTCCTTCATGATAAAAATCAGGTTGTCCAATTACCCAATCAGCCGGTTGACTATCTCTTATAGGTAAATTCTGCCACCCTAATAATCGATGATGTCCTGTATCTGATACCCATAATGGGCCAGTTTCTGATAACAAACAAGCACCACGCGGCCCAAACATTGTTGTGGCATTCGGTACTACAGGTATAACTAATTGTTCTGGTTCAATAATGTTACCTAAAATTACCTCTGCACCTTGAGGTGATAAAGGCAAATATTGAGAGATTTCTGTTGCTTCTAGCGGTAATTGTGATATGGGATTATTTATGATTGGCATATCCATGAACCGCAGATAGACGCTGATAATTATTTAAAAACATTAATCTTGATTAGCGTGTAACAACAGTAACAGTTTTGCATTATATTTTTTCAAATTAAGTTAAAACCTTTAATCAACTTCCGTATTAATCAAGCTTGAAAAAATCCAGCTAACCTTTAGTAAGCTGCTACGTGGGGAGACTTATGAATTTTTGGGAGTTCGTTTAGCAATTCTACTACCAACTCCTCTAAGACCTTGCTTATACTCTTCTTTTATTTTGTATATTTGTTTTCCGAGATTTTCTCTATCTATGTCATCATTAAAAACTAAATTTATAGGGTCTTGCAAGTAAGGTTTTATTTGATTGACAAAATCTGTTGGAATTGGAATTTTTATATCTGCTTTGATTTTATCTAATATATCTGCTTCTACAATTTTTATTTGCTCACCAGCTAAAGTCCCCATTCTAGTTTTAGTTAAAATCTGACTAATTTTATCTAAAACACTGACTTCAACAACATACCCATTTACCAAAATCCTGCACTGAACTACACCGTATCTTCTTACATATTGTTGTTGTGGCGCTTCCCAAAGGTTAGAATAAGCTTTTCTAGTCCCAAATACATAACCTAATATACCACTAGATATTTCTATATCTTGTTCGGTGAACTCTCTTAGCTTTTCCCAATCAAGCACAAGATGAATAATTTGTAGTCCTGATAGTTTCTTTTTTGACCACCAGTCAGTTGTGATGGCATTTTTATTTATCTGTCTAGGTGGCTCTATACCTAAGACTACTAAGAAATCTGGTAATTTGAGTATTGTTTCTCTTAACAGATTTTCAGCAGGTAAAACCCTTTTTCTCTTTACTGGACTGCTATTAAGATGCGGTCTGTACTGTGCTATTAATTTTTTTTCTTCTTCATCTAGGTTGATTTCGCTTAACTTTTTGTAGTATATATAAAACTTTTTTCTACTTTGTGAGGATAATTGGTAAAGCCTATGGTGCGCTTTCCCATTCCATCTCTTTTTAAGATTTTTTGCTTTTCCTATGTACCATACTATATTATTTTCATCTAATACATAATAAATGCCAGAATTTTCTGGTAATAAATGTTTATTTTTCAAATCAACCTTCTCTAACTTTAAAATTGACTCGTCAGCATTCATATATAGTGTCAATTATTATTTAATATTTACTTCTGATTTTTTAATCTTGTAGATAGTCGAATATACTTAGTGTAAACTGCAACTAGAATTTCGTCATCTGTAACTTTAATAGTTGGCATTTTTGTAACAAAGTTAGATTTTTCAATTTAAGGAGAAACGTCAACCAGAGCCGCGCGTCTCGTTTCCTCTGTTGCCCTAATATAACAATATTGATATATTTAGAGGGTATGCTGTGCCTGAAACCCGTGTTGTTTTCTACCAGGAAGAAGACAGGGAAGTTCCCGTCCTTGAATGGCTGACGCGACTTTTGAAAGAAGACCGCAAAGGTTATGCAAACTGTGTTGCTCGAATCAAACAACTTGCGGCATCAGGATACGAACTCCGTCGCCCGGCGGCTGATTACTTGCGCGACGGGATATATGAGCTTCGGGCAAAGCATATTCATGTGCAGTACCGAATCTTGTACTTCTTTCATGGGCAAAACGTAGCGATTCTCGCTCACGCCATTACAAAAGAAGAATCAACTGTACCACAAATTGATATTCAACGAGCGATCACACGAAAGCTTTTATTTGAAGAAAACCCAGAAGTTCACACCTACCTAGAGGAACAAGAGGATGCCCAAGACTAGCGATGCGATAAAAATCATTGACAAAATGACTAGCAGCGACCATGAGCTTGAGGCATTGGTGGAGTTAGCCTCAATCAATGCAGAAGTGGCACAGTTGATTTATGAAGCTAGAACAAAAGCGGGGTTGACACAGAAACAGCTTGCTGAACTTGTTGGCACAAAACAGCCTGTGATTGCACGGCTTGAAGATGCCGACTATGAGGGACACTCCCTTTCAATGCTACAAAAAATCGCTCACGCTCTCAATCAACGGGTAGTGATTCAACTAGCTCCGATGGAACATGAGCAAAGCGCATAGGGTGTTCCTAGCAGCCGAAAGCAAATTAGCTGTGATTGACTAATCGCCAAGTATATTTGCTGAAATGTTCCCTTCGCATTATCATTTTTGCAGTTTCACAAAAACCTTATCGCCTTTAATCTTGACTGGATACGACTGAAGCGAAATATCAGGCGCAGTTAGGCATTCACCTGTCTCTAATTTGTACTGAAATCCGTGGGAAGGACAGGTAATAATACCATTTTCAACTTTACCCTTTTCTAAGGGAGATCCTAGATGAGTGCAAGAATTACGGTAGCATTTTACTGTAGCACCTTGACGATGTAAAATTAGTGAATTACCAGCAAGTTGTACTGCCACTACACTAAATTCAGGAACTTCATCAAGGGTCGCTACTTTCATCCAAGTACAAGTTATTTTTGCAGAGAATGGACTGATTAAACTAGAATTAGCGTTGTTAACAGTAGAACTGTTATTGACTGCCACTACTTTGGTAATTTCGGGGCAATGGTTTTTTATTGCCTGTTCTACTCCCTGAGATAAAGTTAAAGTGGAAGTTGGACAAGTACTGCAAGTTCCAATTAATCTAACTTCTACTGTATCTGGTGACTTAATTGCCACTAATTCTACATCCCCATTATGGCTTTTTAAACCTGGGCTAATTTCTTCAAGGGCTGTCTGAATGCGTTGCGCTAATGGTGGTTTTGGTGGTTTGACTAACTCGTGATACAGTAGCACTGCATACACTAATTCATCTGCAACAGCATGACGCAAAGCTGGCATTGATTCTTGTTTTAGGCTTTTGATCAAATTAGTCAATGCAGCTTTATGCAAAGCTTCAATTGCTCTTTTTAAACCAACTGCTACACACCGTTGGCTTTCATCCCACTCGGATATAATTGCCTCAAAACGATTAATTTCCTGAACTAATTCTTCAAGATTTGTCATTTGTCATTTGTCATTTGTCATTGGGCATTGGGCATTGGGTATTGGTTGTTTATCAATGACAATTCACTTCGTTTTAAAATCCTTGAAGAGGAACGGCATAATCATGCCTGTCACGAAGCTAGATAATATTATTGGTAGGTAGAAAGGAATTGGTGCTTGTGCAAGTGACACTAGCAGTAAGAAACCTACAGCAATACCAATAGTAGTTTGCTTGAGAAAATACACTGGGTCGCGTAGTAGCTTTCCTTTAAAAAATAACTTAGCAGAAAACCATCCTAGCTCTAACATGTTTTCTCCTAATAATTTGTTAAGAAATTTAAGGCAGCCAGCCCTAAGAGGATGGCAGGAATTACACCCGCAGGGGCAAATAATGCACCAAGCATTGCTGAAAGCTGATAGCCTATGTCTCTGCCAGCTAACAGCATTCCACCAATTGCACCGCCGACCATAGACAAGGCTGTGGCAATGATTAGCCAGACTAATTCTGTTGCTATGTTCAGATCGCCATCTGCTAAACTGGTGAGAAAATTTATCACATTTGGGTAAGTAGAAATATCTCTCATGCTGTTTTTTCGCTACGAATTATGAACTATGAATTGTTTAACTCTGTTTCTACATCTTGTAATGCTTGGACTACTACCTCTGCTTGGGCAATTTGTTGCTGTTCCGTAAATATTTCTAAAGCACCTTGATAGTAGATACGCGCTTGCAAAAGATTTTGAGGATTACCAGCTTCTGGTTTTTCGGGGTCATCTGGTAAATTGAATAGGGCGTTGGCTTTGTTGGAAATTGTGTTAGCGTACTCTAAAGGTGTATCTTTGGGATTACGCACTTTTAAGGCTTCGTCATAAGCTGCGATCGCACGTAAGTTATTTTCCACAGGATGGGAACTCACTAGGTATTGCAAAGCGTTACCTAAATTGTTCTGCAACATCGCATATTCTCTGGGATGGTCAATCAGAGTAATATGCTTTAGTGCTACCTCAAATGATTGCACAGCCAATCCTTGACGCAAGTATTCTCGTTCCGATGCTAGAGGCATAGAAAGATATGCGATCGCAATATTGTTATACAAAATCGCGTATTCTTGGGGATAATCTTCCCAAGTAAACACCCGCAACGCCTCATGATAAGCCTGGATGCTGTCGGTTATCCGCGCCAAATTAAACGGCACTAGCGACTGCAACACCAGCCCAAAATTCATCTGCGTCTCCGCTACTTCCTCTGGCGCAGCTAATTGTTGTAAAATCGGTAACGCCTCTTCATAACCGACTTTCGCTTGCATCAACAGTTGGTAATCAGCATCCGGTATTGCCTGTAACGTCCCCGCCATGCCCACTTTAGCCCTGGCTTTCAGTAGGGGATACTCCTCACCACACATTTCATAGGCCCGGTAATATAAGCCAACTGCATTTCGCAAGTCTTGGGCAGCTTTGGGCTTTTTTTGAAAACCCTGTGCTATCTCAATCAGCATTTGGATTTTTTCCTCTGCTGTAGCTGACTCTGAAGCAACAGCTGCTACGGCAGCCTTCACTGCTGAATCTGTAATGCTGGGGGTCATAACTCTGCCGTACTCTAGCCAATTGGGAATTGAGTCCAACACCCATGACGCATTTCATCATGGGCCATACTGATTTACGCAGGCTTCGAGTCCTTTAGGCGGAATTCCCCTTTTTCGTTTGAGACTAGGGCTATAGATTAAGAACTAGGGAATAGGAAAGAAACTTCATCCCCAATGCCAATGCCCTATACTCAATAAAATACTATAAAACACCCTACTTCTAAAACTCTAGGGGGAAATTGCTAATATTAATGTCAGCTTTAAACACCTAATATTTTTTAAATACTTTTTGTATCATCGTCGTATACAATTTAAATATTTTTTGTTGAATTGCTGACATACATAATATTTAATGTACTTGTTTATTTACCGAAATTTTTAACTATCTCGATAAAACTGAATTAACCAACAATTGATATATGGTTGACGGGGCACAAGGTTTTGTGCCCCTATATTTTTCTATCTTTGGCTCAATACGGTTCAGTTAAGGCTAAAACTCTTTGTTAAAGTCAGTTTTGTTAACGAACCACAGAGACAAGGCAGCGCAGTCTTGGGGAGCCAGTGCGGTCTTAGGGTCTCCCCAAGAGGAGCATCTGGCGTGGTTTCCCCCATAAGCGACTGCCGCGCAGAGAAGCCAGTGCGCCCTTGCGGTTCCCCGACTTGTAGCAACTGGCGCTACACAGAGAGAATAAAAAACGCTTAACTGAACTGTATTGAACTTTGGCTTAGTTATTACATGAAAACCTGACGGCTGAAAATACTCATTACCTCACTCAGATTAACGGTTGACAGTAGTTGTTATTAATAGTTACAGAGTTTTAGCCGCGATAAATTAAGCACGCTGAGGTTATTTAATGTCAAGGCTTCAAAACAAAACGCAGCTTTTATTTATACTATTTTGTATTTGTTAAATTTGTCATATATATAACAGACATAGCTAGTTAAAATAATCTTGAATGGATTTATTTTATTGTTAATGATTAATTCTTTTTTAATGAAAGTGAATTAAAGAAAAAAATATCTTACTATTGAGAAATAAATATTGATAAGCAGGTGAGACTTTACAAGCATTATCACCTACATCATGCATGGGAAACAATAGAAAAATACCTAGCCGATGACTAACGTACTATGGCTACAAGGTGGTGCTTGTTCAGGCAACACCATGTCATTTCTCAACGCTGAAGAACCGACAGTCTGCGATTTAATTGCCGACTTTGGCATCAATTTACTTTGGCATCCATCTTTGGGGGTGGAACTAGGCAACAACTTACAAACACTGCTGCGGGATTGCATTTCTGGCAAAATTCCTTTAGATATCTTGGTATTTGAAGGCAGTGTTGTTAACGCCCCTAACGGTACTGGCGAATGGAATCGGTTCGCCGATCGCGCCATGAAAGATTGGTTAGCAGACCTCGCCAAAGTCGCTAAATTTATCGTCGCGGTGGGAGACTGTGCAACCTGGGGAGGAATCCCCGCCATGTCACCCAACCCCAGCGAATCACAAGGTTTGCAATTTCTCAAACGTCAAGAAGGCGGCTTTTTAGGGAAAGATTTCGTATCCCAAGCCGGATTACCTGTAATTAATATACCCGGATGTCCCGCCCATCCCGACTGGATTACGCAGATATTAGTTGCGATCGCTACTGGACGCATAGCAGACATTGCTTTCGATGAACTAAATCGTCCGCAAACTTTCTTCAACACCTTTACCCAAACAGGTTGTACCCGCAATGTCCACTTTGCCTATAAAGCCTCAACTGCCGAATTTGGTCAGCGCAAAGGCTGCTTATTCTACGACTTGGGTTGTCGCGGCCCCATGACTCATTCTTCTTGCAACCGCATCTTATGGAACCGCGTCTCATCTAAAACTCGCGCCGGAATGCCTTGTTTAGGTTGCACAGAACCAGAATTTCCCTTCTTTGACCTCAAACCGGGAACTGTATTTAAAACCCAAACAGTCATGGGAGTTCCCAAAGAATTACCGCCAGGATTCAACAAAAAAGACTACGCCTTACTCACAATGGTCGCCAAAGACGCAGCACCAGCTTGGGCAGAAGAAGACTTTTTTACAGTTTAGTTATTAGTCATTGGTCATTAGTCATTTGTCCTTTGTGATTTGATCAATGATTATAACCTTTCATACTCCCCTCAACGAGAAATCAAGTATTTCGACCATTTTGCAAGGGTGCGAGTGAATAATTACCAATGACAAAGGACAAATGATCAATGACAAAGGACAAATAACAAATGACAATTCAATCATTAGATATATCGCCCGTCGGTAGAGTTGAAGGCGATTTAGATATCCGAGTTGATATTGAGAATGGGCGAGTAGTCAATGCTTGGACACACGCCGAACTTTTCCGAGGATTTGAAGTTATCCTACGCGGTAAAGATCCCCAAGCCGGATTAATTGTCACACCTCGCATTTGCGGAATTTGCGGCGGTTCTCACCTAACTTGTGCATCTTGGGCATTAGATACAGCTTGGGAAACAGAAGTTCCCCGCAATGCTATTTTAGCGAGAAATCTCGGTCAAATTGTCGAGACAATTCAAAGCATTCCCCGTTACTTCTATGGACTCTTTGCCATTGATTTAACTAATAAAAAATATCGCCATAGTCGCTTTTATGACGAAGCTGTGAGACGCTTTGCTGCTTTCACAGGCAAATCTTATGAACTAGGCATAACAATTTCTGCAAAACCTGTAGAAATTTATGCACTATTGGGCGGACAATGGCCGCACAGCAGTTATATGGCAATAAATTGGGGAATTGCTTATATAGTCAGGATTTTTCAGAATAGGTGTAATTATTCCCTGGTTTTTCCTTAAATGAGGCAATAAACCCACCCCAGCCATATCATAAGTCCATTTATTTTTATCTACTAACAGCTATTTGGTGTTTTCAGACGTTACCTAATTTTTCCCTACATTGCCTCGCCCCAACCTCAAAATCGTCTAAACTCAAAGTGTCCGCTGACTGCCAAAATCCTATGTCTCGCTGGTTTAATATTGCAGGTCCTTGTAAAGACGATATCCACTATATGCTATCTCCAACAACCAGATTACCAGATTTGGAGGAGCTAATCCAACAGCGTAGTTATTTTGTCCTTCATGCACCGCGACAAACGGGGAAAACCACAGCAATGTTAGCCCTAGCACAGCAACTTACCGCCACAGGACGTTATGCAGCAGTAATGGTATCAGTAGAGGTAGGAAGTGCATTTAATCATGACCCCGGTGCGGCAGAATTAGCGATTTTGGGAGCTTGGCAGAATACAATAGAAATCCGCTTATCCAAAGAATTACAACCACCTGTTAAACAATGGCAACAGGAAGAACCAGGAAACAGAATTAGGGCTTTTTTGCAAGCTTGGGCAAAAGCTTCACCCCGACCTTTGGTAGTATTTATTGATGAAATTGATTCTTTGCAAGATGAAACCCTAATTTCGATACTCAGGCAATTACGAGATGGTTTTCCCAATCGTCCAGAAAATTTTCCGACATCCGTGGGATTAATTGGTTTACGGGATGTGCGGGATTATAAGGTGGCATCAGGTGGTAGTGACAGATTAAATACATCCAGTCCTTTTAATATTAAAGTCAGTTCTATTACCCTGAGAAATTTTAATGCCGAGGAAGTTGTAGAACTATATCAACAACATACAGAAGAAACAGGACAATTTTTCACAAAAGAAGCAACCGCAACAGCCTTTGATTTAACCCAAGGACAACCTTGGTTAGTTAATGCTCTTGCTAAAGAAGTTGTAGAAAAAATGGTTAAGGATAGAAGTATTGCTATTACCAAAGAACATATTTTACAGGCTAAGGAAATATTAATTGCCCGCCAAGATACTCATCTTGATAGTTTAGCTGAAAAACTCAGAGAAAAACGAGTTCAAAATATTATTGAGCCGATTTTAGCAGGGCAAACATTACCCGATACCCTAGCCGACGATCGCCAATATTTAATTGATTTAGGATTATTGCGACGTGATCCTGCGGGGGGACTGGTTATTTCTAACCCGATTTATCGTGAAGTCATTCCCCGCGTTTTAGTGCAAGGAACTCAGGATAGTTTACCTCATATTAGTCCTAGTTGGTTAACCCCAAAAGGTGAGTTAAATATAGATACTTTACTTGAAGCGTTTATTAGATTTTGGCGACAGCACGGAGAACCATTACTTGGTAGCGCTGTTTATCATGAAATCGCACCGCATATCGTATTAATGGCTTTCTTACATCGTGTTGTCAATGGTGGTGGAACTTTGGAACGGGAATATGCAATTGGTAGTGACAGAATGGATTTATGTCTGCGTTACAAAGATGTCACGTTAGGTATTGAGTTAAAGGTCTGGCGCGAGAAAAAGCGTGATCCTCAAACTGAGGGTATTGAGCAATTAGAATCCTATTTAGGGCGTTTGGGGTTGGATTTTGGTTGGTTATTTGTGTTTGACAGGCGTAAAAATGCCTTACCAATGGAAGAACGTTTATCAACTCAGGTTGTGGTGACGGAAAATCAACGTCGGATTACTGTAATTCGGGCGTGAGTATTTTGAATGATTGATTTCTTTGTTTGGATATTGAGCGATCGCTTTTCTCAAAGATGTTTAACGGTGAAATTATTGAGTTTTTAGCAGAAATACATGGTACGATCAGACGAATTGGCAAAAATGCAAAGCCACCTATGAATTACAGAAAATATATCACAATTGAAGCGAATAAACGCGGTGGTAAGCCTTGTGTGCGTGGCTTGCGAATTACAGTTTATGAGGTGCTTGAATACCTAGCTTCTGAGATGACCGAAGCAGAAATTCTTGATGATTTTCCCGATCTGACGCGAGAAGATTTAAAAGCTTGTATTGCTTATGCGGCTGACCGTGAACGTCGGATTATGATTTCTCCATTATCAGCATGAAATTACTGTTTGATGAAAACTTATCCCCTAAATTATCCACTCGTTTGAGCGATCTTTTTCCAGGCTCGCTTCATGTTCGGGATGTAGGCATGAAAGCAACAATAGACCCGATAGTTTGGAATTATGCAAAAGATAATGATTTGATGATAGTCTCGAAAGATGCTGATATGCACGATCTGAGTTTAGTGTTTGGGAATCCCCCAAAAGTCATCTGGCTTAGACTTGGAAACTGTTCTACCTTACAAGTTGAAAATTTACTGCGTCGGGAGTTCAGCACGATCAAATTATTTTATGAAGATGAAAATTCATCATTGCTTGCCCTCTCATTTTAACCTAGCGCAGTTAAGGAAGTCCAAGGCAAGTGGTTAAGTATAATTTTTTCTTTCTATTGAAATATAAACCCAGTTTTTTCTCAATATAAATACGTAAATAGTAATATAAAAGTTTAAATAGTTACAGATTAACTTGAGTATACAAGTATTGATTTATTTGGAAATTGAGTGATCGCATTTCTCAAAGATGTTAAACAGTGAAGTTAGACGGTTTATATTTATAACTGAGTTCAAGAGCATTGCAAAAGCTATTTAGTTGATTAAGCAAAGCATTATAGTAAACGTAAGCATCGTCTCGTTCATCTTCAAGAAGGGCATATAAGGTTATCTCTGGTTCTGGGGCTAAGTTATCTTTAGGGATATCTAAACCGGCTTCAGTTAAGCGTGTTGACGCGATTCTCTTTCAGAGAGGCTTTGCCAACGCAGCTAACAATGCTCCAATTGTATTGGACTCACCTCTGTGAAGATCACTCAGTCCAGGCAAGATTATCTCAGATCCCGGCAACTCATTGAGATTCATGATTGATCATCCTCCAGGTTATCTTCACAACGTTCAATAAAGTTATCTACTCTGCTTCTAAGCATATCAGGGTTAAGAGATGGGAATCTGATTAGTTCAGGTGCGATCGCTTCAAAGCAATCCCGTAGATTACTCAAAGAGAATAATTTCTGTTTGTACATGGCTTCAATATCTTTAATATCACGGTCAAATCCCCTGGATAGTTTAGAAAGAGCTTGGGCTGTAAAATCATAGTGATAAAACGAAATTTGACCTTGTTTGCCAATGAATACGCTTCTATCACGCCACCCTGGAAGAGGTGAACGTACCCGACAGGATCGGCCATGCCTTCGGCGAGCGCAGCGATTCCTTCGGCGAGCGCAGCGATTCCTTCGGCGAGCGCAGCGATTCCTACGGAGCGCTTCGCGATCGCACTACGTCATAAAAATTCCTGGAAGAGGTTATCGAACGGTTCTGTATTTTTCCAGCGATAGGTGTTGAAGTCTCGATAATCGACTGATAAAATTTGGCCATGACCTAATTCTTCTGCAAGGATAACGAGAGAGGAATCTGCTAGATCCATCGGTAAGTCTTTATATTTTTCCATCAGTTCTTCAATACGCTGGCAATGATGTTGTTTGAGATCAAAGATTTGTAGCTTTCCTGTAGAAATTTTATGAATAAAGATTTTTGGAGCATCTATTCCTACTCTTTTTTGTAATAGATAGCACGTTTCTGTAACGACACACCAGGTTGTAATAAATTGCTGATTAGCTAAATCTTGAAATCGTTTTTTTGCGGATATATGAACTGTATCTTTTTTATTGGCAAGAGCTAACCAAAAGCCTGTATCAACTATGATCATATTTTTGGTTAAGTTCATGGTCTAAGTAGTTTTTATAGTTTTTTGAGAGGTCTGTTTCAGCTTCTATGCAACCGATAAAGTCTGACCAGTCTTGCAAGGAATTTTCTGAAGATTCGTGTTGATTCAGAAGGTAGCGTTTTTTTCAGGAATTCTACGAGTTGAACTATGATTTGTTGTGCATCGGGAGGAAGAGACTCAATATCTTGTTGAATTGTATCTAAGTTCATAATCTCATCTTGCTGTTTCCCTGATTATAGTTTAGCAAAAAATGCTCTTACCCAACCAATATGACAATACAATAAATAATTTTAAAATAATTTAATTTCACCCCTACTAGCTCCCTATGCCTAATTATAGAAGACCTAATGTTTCTGGAGGTACATATTTCATCACACAAGTCACTTATCAAAGAGAATCTTGGCTCTGTACTGATATAGGGAGAAAATCTCTCCGAGAAGCAATAGAAAAAGTAAGGGAAAAATATCCTTTTTGTATTGATGCTTTTGTTTTATTACCTGAGCATTTTCATTGTTTGTGGACTTTACCCCCTGATGATAAATATTTGTCGGTGAGATTACGCTTAATTAAAACTTATGTTACTAAACATTATGGACAAGAATTAGGAGTTAATCGGGAGGTTTCTCAATCACGACAAAAGCGAGGAGAAAGTAATCTTTGGCAACGTCGGTTTTGGGAGCATTTAATTCGGGATGAACGGAATTTTGCGCTCCATTGTGATTATATTCATGATAATCCGGTTCGACATGGATTCTGTGAAAATCCCCAAGATTGGCAGTATTCCAGTATTCATCGGTTTATCGCTCAGGGAATTTATCCAACCGATTGGGGTAAAGATGACAGAAAGGAAAAACCTCAAGGATATTGGGACGATTAGTAGGGTGTGTTAGCGACAGCGTAACACACCGAAAATCAGTAAATAATCATAAATATGGTGCGTCGTTACACTCCGTTAACGCACCCTACAAGATCAGCGATCGCACTTGCTCCTCTACCTCGTCGAATTCGACCATACAGTATTAGACAGCCAGCACTCACCAGTCCTAATGTAGATGATGGTTCGGGAACGGCGGCAGCCTGTATGTTGAATTGGAACTGCCCACGTAGTGCAGGGGCGGTAAGACTCTCTGATCGTTGCAGGAACTCTGCATCAAATGTCAAAATTTTTGAACGGTCAGGTGTAAAAGTTACCTCATTGATGGTAAAACTACCAAAGACCTCGTTTGAACCACGGTTCTGAAAGGATATATCCAAACCTGCAAACCCAGGGGGCGCAAAATCTGCTCGCCGAGCTTCGGAGTAGAATCCCGGCTGAATTGGGACACCTAATGCATCAGTTCCAAAAAATACAAGAGCGAATTCATTTTCAGGTGTCGATGGACGATCCAGAACCCAGAGCAACTCGGCGGGGCTACCATCGGATAGCGTACGGCGGATCTGAGCAGAAATAGTGTCACCAAGGTTGGTGTCATAAATATCAAACGTTTTACCCTCCCCTATGTAGTCACCAGGTTCGCTATCTAACGTCAAGCGTGCAAAGTCTGCACGAGCTATTGTAGCTGTACATGGAACTATTAACCCAGTTAGTACCATCAGAGAAACAAATTGGCTGCGAAGACTACAAAGCATTGGGATACTCCTTGTTAAATAGGAATTTGAGTTATTGTCCATCAGAATTCTATAAATATACCTATCCACTATGAGAATTGAAGTGAAGCGGCATAGCTAGATTATTAGACGTAAAGTTTCCGTATAACATACCCAGATTTTACACTGGTTATGTTGGGCTTAACTCAGGTAATGAAAGGATTATGACCCAGTATATCCTACTAGAACATCTAGATAATAGCAAGAAAAATTCTGGATATCGTCAATATCCAGGTATTATAGCGTTTCTCAGTCTAGTGAAGTACAGTAACAAGAATGGGTAAACCAATTATAAATATCATTTAACGAGACTTGATTAAAAGCACTTTCAATTGCTTTTGCTAAGTCTGGATAACTTCTAGCTTCAAGAGAACGTAGTAAACTTTTAATTTTTGACCAACAGGTTTCAATTGGTGAAAAATCAGGAGAATATGGTGGCAAATAAATCAATTTAGCTCCAGCAGATTCGATTAATTTCTCAATATCTCCACCTTTATGAATTGAACAATTATCCATGATTACACAAGCGCCTTCCCACAGCTTTGGAACTAATTTTTGAGAAATGTAAGCCTCAAATGTCAGCCTGTCAGATGCTCCTAAAATACTATATTGACTAATCACGCCTTTGAGAGCAATCGCTCCAATTATGGAGACATTTTTACAGCGTTTTTGAGGTCGTGAGCCATGCGCTCTTTTACCTTTTTTAGAACGAGCGGAATGTGGGATTAAAGATAGATTAGCTCCTGCTTCGTCAAGAAATACAAGGTTTTCCGCCGGTATCCCATGAAGTTGAAGCCAGAACTGTACTCTTAATAATTGAACTCTTTCAGTCTGTTTTTCTGCGGCGTGCAATGTTTTTTTTTAGGCTTATCTCTATCCTCTGTAACATCCTGTCTACTGTAGATATACCAATTGTTATTCCTGTTTTTTCTTTGAGCTCTGAGCGAATTTCTGATAAAGTCGAATCATTCTTAGCTTCAACTATTTCTTCAAGAATCTTAATTTGTTCTTCGTTGAGCTTTGGAGGAGTTTGTTTTGTCCTAACTTTAGGAGCTATACTTGCTGTTTCTCTATATTGCTTTAGTAATTTCTCAATAAAACCTAAACTGACACAAAATTTGTTTGCTAATTGACGTTGTGATATTCCACCTGACAAGTATGTATCAAATATTTTTTGGCGAAAGTCAAGGGAATATGGTTTCATTTTTACCCTTGAGTAGATACACTGATTTATTTTAATTAGTGTACTTCATTAGACTGGTAAACGCTATATACGGAATCTTTCGAGCTATATGCCTCAAATAAGGGGGATAGACGGAATATTTCGGGCTATCCACCCAAAATGGGCGTATTATACGGAATATTTCGGGCTATCCATCTAAATTTGTAAGCAACCACAGTAGTTTGAGCTTATTTCTCGCTAATATCCAGAATTTTTCTAAACCTTTCAACTTCCAAGTTTAACCTTTCATTCTCCATCCGTAGCGCCAATATTTCATTCTTCTGCAATTCAATTAACGACTTTTGACTAATTACCTCACCAAAGGCTTTTTTCCTATTTTCAATCCCAAACCAACGCTGATAGGTTTTTGTATGTTCATCAACAGTATGACCTAAATTATCTGCTGCTGCTTTAATTGGTATTCCCTGAAGATGCGCTCGAATCGCGCAAGCATGACGCAAATCGTAGGGTTGAAACTCAATTCCTACCTTTCTAAACCATCTGGATATATCTCTCCGCATCCAATTAATATTTTGTACAGATGCGATTTTTGCCACCTTTTGTTCTAAAATTTTTAATGGTTTGGGATTTTGTAAATCAAATAATTCTATCCATTCAGGTACAAAAGGAATAACTTCTCGATATCCAGTTTTGGTATTTTTATTCACTTTCCAAGTATGGTC
The DNA here is from genome assembly GCF_026127265.1 of Nostoc sp. KVJ3. Taxonomy (GTDB): domain Bacteria; phylum Cyanobacteriota; class Cyanobacteriia; order Cyanobacteriales; family Nostocaceae; genus Nostoc. The sequence goes on along the minus strand of NZ_WWFG01000001.1, from coordinate 400,407 downwards.
TATATTTTGGGGAGACATCCACCAATTAATATCTGGTTGTACAAATAGTTCCCTTGGTCTTAATCCATAAGTCGCTAACATTCCATATACCCAACGCCACATTTCCCAGGTGTCTATTTCATCACTAATGTTTGTATTTTTGCGGTTGAGGGCGAATTTTTCAAACAATTCAAAACCAGATATGATTTTTTCATCTTCAGGTATTTCTCGATGGGCAGGAGTGACATTATCTCGTCTGACATCGAGTTGAAATCCTAAATTAAAGGTTTTAATCAAAACAGAAGTTACGGCTATTAGTTCATTTTTTTTATTACCCTGAAATGAATTAATAATTTTCTCAAAATTTTCTTTTGTGGCTAAATGGGTGAGAGTAAAGTTTCTTTTAATTACAGATATATAGTTAGCAAAAGTATTTTGACTGGTTATAGTTTTCTGACGGCTTTGATAATATTTTTCGTCAAATGTATCTAATAATTTTCCAATAGTTTTGATCTCTTCCTTCTCTCTAGATTTAATTCCTAAATATTTCTCATTCCACTCGAAAGTATGACGAGCAATTAATTTACCCAACTCGTAACTTTCCTCGATCGCAGTTTTTAATCCCTCTAAATTTGCTGGTATCCCTAGAGATAAATCATACTGCTTTTTTGTCTTACCTAAGCTGATATCTCCTGGTTTTAAAGGTAAGGTAGCTCGTAACTGAAGAGAATTGCCAGTTTGTTTGATGCTAACTCTTATTCTCTCCCTTTTTAAATTAGTATTAGCTTCGACTAACTTCTGCTCAAAAACTGCTTGATACTGTAATTCCGTTGCTTTTATTTTCGCCATTGTTCCCCTATAGCTGCCATCTGTGGTGTTCTGCGGCTCAAAATCTGCGAACATATCTGCGAACCAGTCGCTTGAGTCTGCATTTGCATATTCATGTGTAGATGTCGAATATGTCTCCTCGCAATTACCCTGATTTTGTCCGCTCATTCCCTAAATATTCCCTTATTTATAAACTGAAATGGTGAAAATAAAATGTTCTTGTCGAGCAAAATTACCTTATTAAATAAGTTACTCAGGAACATTTTTAGTATATCACCAGTTGCCACAGCAGTTATATGGTGCCTGGTGGCGTGATGTGCGCCCCCACTCTTACAGACATTACCCGCGCTTGGGCGCTTCTCGAATATTTCCGCACCAATTGGTTGGAACCAGTTTGGTTGGGTTGTTCTCTAGAACGCTACGAACAGATCCAAACTTATGATGACTTTAGAAATTGGTTAGATGAAGACCGAAATCATCGAGATTCCGACTTAGGTTTTTATTGGCGCATGGGTTTAGATATCGGTCTAGATAGATATGGCGCTGGTGTTGGTAAATATGTCACTTGGGGATATTTAGCCCATGAAGATAAATACCAAAAGCCGACTATTGAAGGCCGAAATGCGGCGATGATTATGAAAAGTGGAGTGTACGACAGCTTTGCAGACACTCACGTTTTAATGGATCAGTCATTTACCCGCGAGAATACAACTCACTCTTGGTACGATGAAGGGACAGAAAATATTCATCCTAGCGATCGCACCACTAAACCCACTGCAATCAATACCAAAGACTTCGATAACGCCTATTCTTGGTCGAGTGCAGTCCTGCACAAAGACTTCGGACGTTTGGAAACTGGCCCTTTAGCCCGTCAATTAGTAGCTGGTGGCAAACATGGCGAATCTTGGCAACATTACGACCCCTTCATCCTCGATGTCTTCAAACAAATGGGTGGTGCTAGTATTCATGTGCGTCAGTTAGCACGAGTTCACGAAATTGTCAAGTTATATCGTCAAGCTGAACACTGTTTACGCGAATTCAAATTAAATGACCCCTGGTATATCAAACCTAAAGAAAAAGATGGACGTGGTTGGGGTGCAACGGAAGCAGCGCGGGGTTCCTTATCTCACTGGGTGGAAGTAGAGGGCGGTAAGATTAAAAATTACCAAGTTATTGCCCCAGGTACGTGGAATATTGGCCCTCGTGACGGTGATGGAATCCGCGGCCCAATTGAAGAAGCGTTAATTGGGACACCCATTTACGATTCTAGCGATCCGGTGGAAGTTGGGCATGTGGCGCGATCGTTTGATTCTTGTTTGGTGTGTACAGTTCACGCCCATGATGCTAAAACAGGTGAAGAACTAGCGCGTTTTCGGACAGCTTAAAAGATGCTAATAGCTAATTATTATCTGATTAGCTATTAGCTCATCACTATTGCATCCTACACAATAGCTAGCAACTAGCAATTTAATTGTATATCTCAAGTTTGTTTTAATAACGAAGACGCTTTTCTTGTTTATAAAAATCAATCTTTGCTTTTACTTGGTTATCAGTTTGCGACTGTTTCTCAAATTCAATGCGCTGGCGTACATCTTCATAACGACTTTTGTTACCAGCTAGAATAAAGGTATTGATGTAGACTGTACTGCCTTCTGTTTGAAACCTATAACCGTTTTTAGCCAATAGTTCTATGATTGCCCAAGCTTTTTTTGCTTGGCGACGCGGTGGCTGAAAATATATACCAAAATTGTATAGTTCCTCTCTGCATTCAGGACATTTACGTTTTGTTATCAAACCTTCAGTTTTAGATTTGGATGTTGAAAGACCACGAAAACTCTTTCGACAATTAAAACAAGTCCAATGGGTGTACAAACTCATAAGGTATCTCTCACTCTGCTTCCAGTTACTCACTAGCGCTAAAAATATATTAACTGATCGCCCAAAAGACAAATCTATATTTCTTACTCAGATTTTGGTTCGATCTCAAATTCCAGTTTAGAACGGTAGAAACACACATCAAACTCTAGGAAAAAGTTTGTCTGTCCAAAAATTAAGGGTACATTCGCTCTTCTCACCCAAGCGAATACCAGTTGAACCGGCGCAAAGTTACCGATCTCAACGTTTGCAAGGAATGGCATTGCTGGCATATTGCTCAGGTTGCCTGCTAATTGAATAATTGCCCTGCTATCATCCCAAACCCCACCTAACTCAATACCAATTTCATAGGGCAAGACATTTACAGTTGCACCACTGTCCACTAATCCAAGAGCTTCAACTGTTTTATCACTTAGACAAAGACGCAGTGGAATCCGTGGCAAACTGTCAAACTCATTTTGAGAAGTATCAATAGTCGAGTATTTAAATCGCATCTGATCGCATTTGATCTGTCTGTTTCAATGCCTGCATAAGAACTTCACCGGCACCAAATGAATTGTAAGGTGTAGGCAAATCATAGGTTTTAAACGGTTCTAAAGGCGAAATATCTTCGTTAGTATCCAATTCTTCTGCCAAAATGCGGATTAGCTTAAGTTTTTCTGATACAGACAGTTTGCGAACAGCAGGAAGTAGCTCACTGAGTGTCATGTTTCGCGCTCCATTTATCCAACCAGGCTTACTTATAGCTTACTAGATCCGTTATCCAACTGAGCGACACCGAATAGCCTGTCGTAGACATCGCCCTTGTTTCACTATGACAACCACACTAAACTTAGTTTACAGACTTAGTTTAATCTTATGGAAACTGTAAATATTCATCAAGCTAAAACGAATCTCTCAAAGCTGTTGTCGCGCGTAGAACTTGGAGAAGAAATCATTATTTCCAACCGAGATATTCCGATCGCCAAGTTGGTTCTGTTTCGCACCTCATCAAATCGACTCAATAGTTTAAGGGCAAGATAAAGGGCGTTTTGTAGTGCCAGATGACTTCAACGCGCCTTTACCAGAAGAAATTTTGGCAGCATTTGAAGGCGGTTGACTCAATTACCCTCTAGAAGCAATACTGAAAAACAGATTTATCAACGCCCTACCAAAAATAGCCAATCTAACCAAAATACAATGTGAAGAATTGTTATTACCCAAAATACAACTTGATAAGAAACTTTGCTGCTTTTGTGATGTAGCTTCTGTTGAGCAACAAATGCACCTAACCAACCACCCATAAATTCGCATAGATGTAAAGTATTTTCTTGCGTTCTCCATCGTCCTTGTTGTGCGCGAGACTTATCATCGGCATATAGTCCAAAGGTAATTAAACTCATGACAGGATAAAGAATTAGAGGAATTGGGTTGCCAGTTGTTAGTGCAAGATGGATTGAACCCAACCCAGGTAGTAAAGATAGAAGTAATGTCTGTAATACTAATGATGTAGATTTGTCTACATTTCTGGATATAGACTTATTTGGTGCGCTAGAAGATGAAGATTTTGATGTAACTCTTTCAATAGAAGCATTATAAGCACGTACTTTGCCATCTTTACTAGCTGTTAATTGATAACAAATGAAATCACCAATTTGGGGACGACGGTTAACGTCTTTCAATGCCGTAATGTGTAAAAAGACTTCTTGACTACCATCATCTGGTTGTATGAAACCAAACCCGCGATCGTCATTCCATCTGATTAGTTGCCCTTTGTGTAAAGTAGGTTCCATGAACAAATCATATATTTATACCTTTCTTATAGTGTGCCCTTGTCTACACAAATAGACAACATCAAAAATGCGTAGGCGTAGCCCGTCGGAGACATCGCCCCACCAACTCTTTTAATTTGGCAAAAATGTCATGATAACCAATGGACTATACCCAATGAATTATATTCAAGACTCGTAGCGTAACACACTAAAACTTATAGAAACAGTGCGTTAGGCTTGCGTTAATGCAACTCCCACAAAACAGCAATTTACACGGTAAGCTTGTGTCTGATTTAGCGCTACATAATTATCTCCCTCGCGTTCCCGATGCAGCATTGCAAGAATTCATAGAATGGTGTGTTTTAGAACAGGCAAAAGCCGCAGAATGTAACTTTACTCCCGATAGAAGTAAGTTAGATAATTTGCCACCAGCAGACTACGTTCCTAAACTTGTCGAGCAGTTCATGAAAGTTAAACCAGATCCAATTAAAGCAGGTTTGGTAGCTGCGATCGCAGGTAAGGAAGCAGACAAACACGCTTTATCCGGTTTAGCGATCGCAGCTGATTTTGTGTCTCTTTATATCAAGTACTTAATTCCTAAAGAGGGAAGTACTAGAGAACAGGCTGAAGAGATATTAACTAAAGTATCACAAGATCAGTATGATAAACTGAATGAAATCGCCAAAAAACATGGTGTAGAGTTCTAGTTTCCTGCTGATAAATTATTTATTTTTCAGAGGCTTTGTCTGTATTATTTAGTCAGAGCCTCTGTTTTGGTCACTGCTGATTGCCTAATTTAGAAACTTTACTTACCGTTGATTATTGAATTGCGATCGCTCATAGACAAATTTACAGTTAGATACCACGTAGGGTAATACCAGTTAAGTGCTGGAAACAAAAGACTAGGAAAGTCAAACTTATACTGTATAGAAACATTACAATTGCTTCGTTTAAAGCTTTCTCGCTTAAAAGACTTCCTCCCAAAAAGATAAATAGCCAGTTAACAAATTTTAGAGAGCCTATTGTACCTTCAATAATTAGAGGAGGTTGGGCGATGCTTACTCTTTTTTGGCTATCCTAGAAAAGTAAATCATTAAGATATTGCACCAATGGTTGCTTTACCCGACAACATTTTGATGAGTGCAGAAGAATATCTGGTTTGGGAACCTACCCAAGAGGAACGCTACGAGTATTGGGATGGCGAAGTTGTGATGATGAGTGGTGCTACACGCAACCATAATCGGGTTTCTGGAAATTTCTTTAAGCTCTTAGATGATGCCCTAGCCGATGTCTACGACGGGCTACGCCTACGCTCCTGTGAAGTATACATTGTAGATGTAAAGGTGCAGGTAGAACCGGGGCAAAAATATTTTTATCCAGATGTGGTGGTGACTTGCGATGAGCGCGATACCGATCCACAATTAGTACAATTTCCCTGCTTAATTATCGAAGTGCTATCACCTTCAACAGAAGCAGCCGATAGGGGAAAAAAGTTTGCCAAATATCGCCAATCTCCAACCTTGCAAGAATATATCTTAGTACAAGTAGCTCAACCGGGTGTGGAAGTGTTTCGACGCAATGAGCAGGGAAAATGGGTACTGTCGGAGTATAATTTGGGCGATATATTGCGACTGGAATCGGTGAATGTAGAAATAGCGTTGGCGAAGCCCGCCGAAGGCATCGCTGATTTGTACCGACAAGTGTAGTTTGAAACCGAAGCCACCGAAAATTAGAATAGATGAGCGATGAGGATGCGATCGCCTAGCGGCTCTTGCAGAGGATTGCGCACTCATGGTAGAGATTAATTAATCCAGTGGACTCAGATAAATCAATAATCCTCTTGAAGCTACTGAACGGTGTCGCGCTGATAAGACCAAGCCGCCAATAAACCAAAGGCACCACAAGCCCAAAGTAGCCAAAGTAAATGTAGAATTAGGTGGTTATCGTGGTTCAAGTTAACCGCCGATAGAATTAACTGCCGAAAGTGGTAGAACGGCGAGAATGCAATAAAATCTTGGACGATTTGCGGTACTGGAAGTGGAATTGAAGCGCAAGCAACAGGAATAACAATTAGCGATAGGCTAAGAATAGAATCAGCACTTTTGGGGTTTAGCAAGTACCCCAATGCAAGACCGAGAATCGCAAAAGGTATAATTCCTAAGATTAGGCTTGATATCAGAGCTAACCCTTGAATCAAATCCATTCTCATCTCAAGTTGCCAACTTCCTAATCCGAAGATTAATAAAAGGCTGACTGTACAAATGAGAAGCGAAGTGGCAATTTTAGCCGCCATATATACTACTGGTGGTAAAGGTGTTGCTCTCAAAAGCTTGAGCCATTTTTCCGCTCGCTCAACTGCAATTCGTTTACCCAGTCGGTCGATGACAATCGTGAAAAGTATGATACCAGAAAGGTAAACGACTGTTTCTGTTGCCTGTTCTCCTTTCAATCCTTGCAATTTTAATAACGGTACAAATCCCACCAGTGCAAGTGTTGCAATTAAAAAGACTGGAGTGCGAAGTAGTTGAAGGATTTCAAACCAGAACTGTTGTTGAAAAATGCGTGGGATGTTTTGAGAAGAAGTTTCAGGTAAATTCTCAGTCTGTATAGTATTTTCAGACTGATTTAATAAAGCGTTATCTTCTAAATTTATTAGCTCCTGAGTTAGCTGCCCTTCAGGGGGACTTTCAGTAATTTTATGGACAGTGACAAAGCGAGTTGCTAAGGTATTTAATCTATCCCGATCTGGTTCATTATTTGTAACCATTATAATAGTGACTCCTCGTTCACGGCAGAGTTTGATTTCCTGCCAAAATTTTTCACGTCCCGGTTCATCTAGACATGTAGTTGGTTCATCAAGGACGAGCAGTTCGGGATTACCTGCTAGAGCAAGGGCAAAATTAAGTCGCTGTTGATGCCCACCATTTAATTTAATTGCCCAATCATTTTCTTCATTTTTAAGATTAACTTTGTTCAATATTTCTTCAGTTGAAAGTGGATTAGGGTAGTAGCTTCTCAATATTTCAACAAGTTCCTTTACTTTAACATTTGTTGGAAACTGTACATCTTGGAAAGCTACTCCAACATGGATTTTTGAGTTAGCATTCTGTGGTGAAAGCCCCATTAGCTCAACTTCTCCACTACTGGGTTTAAGTAACCCTAAAATCAGATTCAGTAGAGTAGTCTTGCCAGCCCCATTTTCCCCACGCAACCAGATGAATTCGCCTCGCTGTACAATCAGATTGATATCCTTCAAGATAGTAATTTGCTGGAATTCCTTGGAAACTACCTTAGAAACTTGCTTGAGTTCGATAATGTTCATAGCTTGTCTGAGAGAAAATATAGATAAGATTTAGAATTAATGGAGTGTCATTTGCATTAGAAACCAAACCGCAAAGGAAGCGGCAACAGCAGGCATTAACGAAACACCGAAAAAAGTGGTTAAAATGACGAGTGCTGCTGTTCCTCCTGCAAATCCCCAAAAGTTGATAGCAAGTGAGTTGGTGGAATCAATTGGTGGTATACAAGTGCTGAATAAGCAAAATTCACTTCCTTTCGTTATCAGAAAGAATGTGGCAAGTATTGCAACTCCTAAAACTCCTAAAACAACCCATTTATTCAGGTGTAATGAAAATCCTGAACCGAGAATTTTTAAGGAAACGGCTGGAGTTTCTATAGGATTGGGATGAGATTGTATTTGTCCATCTGAACTTGGAATGACTTGCGGGTTGTTGGAGGAGGATTGCACAAGGTCGGGAGATTGTTGAGGGTTGTTAGAAGGTTGCATTTTGGTTGATTACTCCTTTATTTCGTGAAATATTCGACAAAGTTGGAAATTAAGATAGTGTTACTAAGGCGTTGTCTGAATTGCAAGCCATACTGCTGCACCAACTACTACGGCGGCAGCTAGGGGAACACCGCCAATAAGAGCCACAATACTTGCAACTCCAATTCCAATAACACCGCCTGTGATGTCTGGATGCTCTTTTACTATCTTGAGAACATCTTCTATCTCTGGCGATTGAGGTAGTGGAGATATGCTAGGTGTTTGATGTTGAGGAGTAGGCGAGGGTTTAAGTAATGGACTACGATCGCTCTTTGCTATTTGTTTTTGTTCTTGAGGGCGATCGCGCCGAGTTTCAGGTTTTTTAAATGAATTAGAATTAGGTGGCGGCGCTTTAGGTTGGCACTCTGCTGGAAGTGTACCAGACCAGTGAATCATGGGATGGCAAGAATGTTGAATCTGCAAAGTTTCTATGACTAGAAGCGGTGTCCAAAGTAAAAAACATACAATTAAGATTGTTTGGAATTGATAGCGAAGCCATCGATCGATTAAACTGGGAAAATTTGTGAGATTTTGCATGATGTAATTTGAGATGTTTTGCTTAAAGTGTGTTATTTATCTGCTCTACTGAAATATGCGATCGCGTATCTGTCTCACCTTCTTTATCTCTCCAGTTTCCTCTATCTCTCTTACTCAGTTGACTGAGAAATTTCAAGAGCTATATTTGTAGAATTCCCGAAAAACCTATCGAAGTAACAGTTTCAGATTCAAAATAAGATTAGTTTGGAGGATGTTTGTAAAGTCTAATATATTCGCCGGACTACTAGAAGTCTCGGTTACAAACTAGGCGATCGCCTAGTCAATCGCTGGTTTAGTACTGAAACCAAATGAAATAACAGAGATACAAGCGGTTATCTTAGGAGGCTTACTTGTTAAGATCAAGAGCAGTCATACACATTTTTTGTTATCCAGTAGAATATGAGACAGGTAATCGTGTATCGAGATGAAGATGGCTATTGGATTGTAGAGTGCCCTAGCCTAAAAGGTTGTCTTAGCCAGGGTAAAAATAAACAGGAAGCCCTTTACAATATAAAAGAGGCGATCGCAGGTTACATCGCCGCGTTGCAGGAGGATGGCTTACCTGTTCCAGAAGATAACTTTGAAACGTTTCTGGTACTCGTGTAAGCAAACTACCGAGCATTTCTGGAAGAGATTGCGTCAGAGCTAGGGAAAAGGTGGGTTTTTACGAAAAGCGTAGGGAAAGTAGCCATATTATTCTACGAAGAGATGAACCGTTTTCTCAAGTTGTTATCCCATATCATCAGGAGTTAGCCAAGGGTACGTTGCGGGCAATAATTCGGGATGCTGATTTAAGCGTAGAGGAATTTATTGCATTGCTATAGGGCAATACAGTTCAGTTAAGGCTAAAACTTTTTACCCAAGTCATTTTTTTAACGAACCGCAAAGGACGCAAAGGACGCAGAGAGAAGAAAGAAAGGCTTAACTGAACCGTATTGTGCTGTAGGGTTGAACTGGCTGAGGCGATCGCCAAAAAGTATCTGCGAGATAAAATGCTGGGACATTAGTACATAGACTATCGCCATCCTCGCAGCGTTTTATGTACCTGCCCTAGATACCACATATAATCATCAATTTTGTAATTATCAACAGCTTTAACTATATATTCATGAGCCAAATCAACATTATTCTCAACTTCGTAATATAATCCCAAGTAAAGATGACTGTAAAAATTTCCCTTTATCCCTTCTAATTGACCAACGGTTAAAACATCATCTGGTGTACAATCTCCCGCATAAAAATCATATACGCTCTGCATAATGCGTCGAGGGTCATTTTTTACAGTTAGTAAAGAATTACGTGCCTCTTCAACACCTAACGAACGAGCTATGCAGAGATATCGCCATACTGTTTCTTCTACATCTTGAGCATTCACAGTCAAATCTATTTCAAATTGTTGAGCGCCTTCAGCAAATCTTTCTGCATAATAATAAGATAATCCCCGTTGCCAGAGGTAGGGTTTGATACTGGCATCCAGTTGCTCGGCCATGTCAAAATCTTGAATAGATTCATCAATTTTGGCAAGCTGAAAATTTACCATACCCCGACGAACGTAAGCATTGGGATTTTTCGGCTGATTACGAATGGTTTCGTTCCAGCGCTGGAGTTGATTTTCCAGAGAATTTGAAAAAAACATGATTTGCCAAGCCTATATAGAGAATTAACTAACATATTTTCAGCTTTGGGGAGAGTACGTCAATCTTCCAAATATTAGGCGTTTATGATTTCCTGAAGCGTTAAATTGAAAAAAACTGTTTTATGTCATAATTTTGATGCTATGTATTCATTTTATCATGACCAGCATTATCGAATTTCCTTGGCAGGAAGAGGCTATTATTCACCATAGTCAGCGCCTAGTAAACAGTTTTCAGTATTGGACGGGAAATTCTTTGTTGGATGTAAATGGTGTACCCCAGAAAATAGCACAGGTATTATTTGAAGCACCTTTTGCCTTAGTTTCTCACGGTACTGAGTCAGATCCAATTTTCAACTATGGTAATCGCAAAGCATTGGAATTATGGCAGCTTTCTTGGGAAGAATTTACTAGAATGCCTTCTCGGAAATCGGCTGAAGAAGTTGTGCAAGAAGAACGCGATCGCCTATTATCAGAAGCAGCAACTAAAGGCTTTATCAAGAATTATTCCGGTATTCGTACTTCTAGTACTGGTAAACGTTTTTATATAGAAGATACTATCCTATGGAACGTTTTAGACGAACAAAATCAGCAGTGCGGTCAAGCTGCTTTCTTCTCTAACTGGAAATTTATTGTATGAAGCTTATTCTACAATAAATCTCAAATATCAAACTGAGATCCATCCATGAGGTAGAAGAAACTACTTACAAGATTCAGTATTGTAGAGTTTGTGTCTTAAAATCAGGAAAAACGCCCGTGGTTCCCATTAGAGATAATAATCCCACAAAAATCACGCCTTATGTCACTTATGGGCTGATTGCTGCCAACGTCCTCGCTTTTCTTTATGAAGCAAGTCTTCCCCCACAAGCATTAAATGGATTTTTGCACCTTGCGGCTGTAGTTCCACGAGAACTGACTTTAAGCTTTGGTGGTATCTCTCTACATCAACCAGTACCAGAGTGGGCAACTTTGATTACCTCGCAATTTTTGCATGGTGGTTTCTTGCACCTAGCAGGTAATATGCTATTTCTCTGGATTTTTGGTAATAACGTTGAAGATAAGTTAGGTCATGCCAAATATTTGCTATTTTATTTATCTTGCGGTGTCTTGGCATCATTAACACAGTGGTTCTTCGCTCAAGATTCTAGCATTCCTTCTTTGGGTGCGAGTGGTGCGATCGCAGGTATTCTCGGTGCATACATTCTTCGCTTTCCCAACGTTGAAGTTCTCGGCGTAGTCCCTTTAGGGTTTTTCTTTCCAACTTTCCGCGTCCCCGCATATTTCTTTTTGGGATTCTGGTTTCTCGAACAAGCCTTCTACGGACTTGCTAGTTTAGAGACACGTACTAATATCGGGATGGAAGGCGGTGGTATTGCTTACTGGGCTCATGCAGGTGGGTTTATCTTTGGAGCAATTCTCGGCCCACTATTGGGTTTATTTAACGATAAATCACAGGAAGAATCTTGGTAGAGATAATTTTCATGGTATCGTTATTAACTTAAATTATACTGGTTTATTTAATAGGTGAAATTGCCTAAATTTCGCAACTGCTAGCCTTACAAGCTATATTGCAGTTAGTAAATAATTTAGGAAAAACACCTGTGTTTCCCCTCTACGACGAAAATCCGACGCGAACCACCCCGTATTTCACCTACGGGTTGATTGGCATGAATGTTTTAGTTTTTGTTCACGAGGTGAGCCTATCAAATGCACAATTGAGTCAGTTTTTAAATCAGTATGCAGTAATACCTCAAGAGTTAACCACCAATTTGAGTGGAGAGTGGATAACGTTATTTACGTCGCAATTCTTACATGGTGGTTGGTGGCACTTAATCTCAAATATGTTGTTTCTCTGGATTTTTGGCAACAACATTGAAGACCGTTTAGGACATTTCAAATATTTAATTTTTTATTTAGCATGTGGTGCTTTAGCTGCCTCATGCCAATGGTTTATTGGCATGAATTCTGAGATTCCTTCCTTGGGGGCAAGTGGTGCAATTTCTGGGGTTTTGGGTGCATACATTATCCGCTTTCCCCACGCTAAAGTCATGACCTTAGTATTTTTGGGTTTTTTTATCACCACAATCAGAATTCCAGCACTATTTATAATTGGACTGTTCTTTGTGCAGAATGTAATCTCCGGTCTTTCTACCCTGCAAGCAGCCGCTAACATGACTGTGCAAACTGGTGGAGTTGCGTATTGGGCGCATATTGGTGGTTTTGTTTTTGGGGTAATTCTTGCTCCCCTATTTGGATTATTTAGGCAAGACTAAGTATAGAAATTCTGAAATTTATAACGAAAAAATTGCAGTCAAAAGTCTAGATGCTATCTTGGCAATTCACCATTAGGATTTACGCAAAAAAACTCTCAAACTCTTATTCCTCCGTGTTCTCTGCGCGGTAGTCGCTCATAGGGGAAACCACGCCAGATGCTCCACTTGGGGAGACCCCAAGACCGCACTAGCTCCCCAAGACTGCGCTACCTTGTCTCTGTGGTTCGTTTTCTTGTAACCTGTGCGTAAGTCCTAACTATGTGGGAAACTATTAGTTTTTATTGGCACTAGCTGAAACTTCTCCTGGTTCTTCTAGCTCAGATGTAAACCTTGGTGATTGAACCACGGCTTCTTCAGGTGGTAGGGAAACAATGATATCAGCGCCATTAATAATTGCTCCTAACAACCCCAGTTCCGATTCAACTAATTGATCGATAGCTTCACCTAGCATATTCTCTTGTGTATAGTGTGGTCGTGCCACCAGTACTATCCCATCGCTGTAAGGTTGAATTAACAGGGGATCGTTTGATATACTGAGGGGGCTAGTGTCTAAAATAACTAAATCAAAGCGCTCGCGGACATCTTCTATGAGCCGGCGCATTTCGCTGGATTCAAGAATAGCAGCAGATTGCCGCACAGGGCCAGGACTGGGAAGAATGTATAAATTTTCCACATCAGGAACCAAACGAATACATTCACTCAAGTTAGCGTAATAACGCAGGGGTTCAATAGTGGCTTCGGGGTCAGGAATTACTCTCAGAGATGTGCAACGGGAAGGCGATCGCAAATCTGTTTCGATAATCAAGGTTCTTTTACCCGCACGGGCAGAAGCTATACCCAAGTTATAAGCACTTGCGGTTTTACCTTCTAGGCTGCTGGTGCTAGTAATCAACACCACTTTTAAGTTTTTACCACCAACCCGGCGCAAATTACTGCGGAACTTCTCATAAAATTCTAAATAAGGAGAATCCGCAGAAATGACCACCGGCACTGCTTCTTTATCCAAATCATCAACTGGCATTAAAGGCAATTCTGCCAACAATGCCACTTCCCGTTGCTTGAGGCTTTCGCGAATATCCTCTCTGGTTTTGAAAGTTCCTTCCAGCGAGCCTAACAAGAATATCACCCCGCCACCAATCAACACACCTAAGAAACCACCCACAGCCAGGGTAACAGGTACACTCTTAGGGGGTTTGGTGTCGGCAATAGCTGCCGGTCGTCTGGCAATGCTGAGACTGCTGGTAGTTTCTGCTTCTGCGGTTTTAGCATCGGTTAGTTTCACCTGCATTTTGTCATAGATGGCTTTTTTGAGTCCAACTTCCTGTTCTAAACGCGATCGCTCTAATTGCTTATTGGGTATTAGAGAATACTCTTGCCGTAGTCGCGCTTCTTGTTGGATCTCTTGAGCTAGTTGTTGTTGTAGCGTCTCCTGTTGGGTTTGCAAAGACACCATTTGATTAGCCAATTGCTGACGGGCTGGATCTAAGCTACTTTGGGTGCGAATACCTGCAACACTACCCTGAAGCGGAGCCGCCCCACCATCACCACCTAACACCTCAGCAGCCCGTTGTTGCAGCAATTCTTCAGCCGCTTGTTTCTGACGCTGCAATTGAATCATCGTTGGGTGTTCCGGTCGCAAATCCTTTCTGAGTAAGGCGATTTGCGACTCACTTTGATAAATTTGCGCCCGCAAGTTAGCAATAATCGGATCGGCACTCAAAGCCGAAGAAACATAAGCCTGTCCGACTGTTAAGCCTAACTTATTTCGTAAGCTGTTAATTTGGCCATCAACCCCAGAAATAGTTAATTGCATTTGCCGTTGGAGATTTTGGCTAGCAGTAATAGCGCTTAACAAGCTGCCATTCTCGGCGGCTAATATTGCCGTTCGCTCAATGCGATCGTACTGTTCCAACTTCTTTTCAGCAACTTGGAGTTCTCGTTTAGCTTGTGGTAAGCGATCGTTAATTTTTTCAATAATTGCTTGTAATCGCCCAGTATTGATATCAGCGCTTAACTTAATCATTGCTTGCATCAATTCCGCTAATACCTGTATACCTCGTTTGGCATCAGTATCTACATATTTCAATTCCAAAATACTAGATTCCAAATCTCCAGTTCTGGGGTTTTTTTTAGGTACAGTAAGAACAACACTAGCACCAAGTTTTGCCGGTTTGACATCGACTTTTTGTGCTACTGATGCAATTATCTGGTTTGATAATAAAACATCTTGATTTAGTTCCTTTCCTTGCTGTTGGATTTCAGTACCAGTTGTAGAGAATGAAACTGGAGGGCCACTATAGGTAAGTGCAGCAGATGCTATATAGTTAGTAGGTGGTTCTGGCTGCATAGCGACCACAGTTGACCCTGCTACCACTAGAGCAAAACTAGCTAGTCCAATCCACTTATATTTATCAAAAGCAATAAGATAGCGCTTAACAATTGGTGGGGTCATGGTCGCTTCGCTCCAATTAAAAATTAAAAATTAAAAATTAAAAATTAGGAAGCACCAAATTCAAGATAGTGGCTTTGATACAAAAACGCTATCAACTTCCTACTGGAAATATCGGTTCATATCTTTAAGATTTTTCCATTAATCAATACAAAAATAAGTTGGAAATGTGGCTTCCTCCAGTCCCAACTATTTACAGATTGTATCCTTATTTTAGATTTACTAATTTGATCCACCACCGAAGTTTTTAAAGAATTGGAGAAACGACTGGACATTGAAGAAAGGTTGGGTAATGGTAGTCAGTAAATTAGTAATTTTACCAATGAGGTTCCGACCAACAACAATAACATCATTATCTTGAAGCGCCACATTTTGAGATGCATCACCGCCTAAAGCTTTTTTAGCATCAAGTTTTTGGGTAACAGCCTTGCCTCGTTCAGGATCAAAGCGAACCAAAGCGATATCCCGGAGGTTAGACGCGTCGAGATTAACTCCTCCTAAAGCATCTACAAATGTACTGCCATTAGGCAAAGCTTGAGTGGAAAGACCTCCCGCAGCGTAGTTTAAAACCCGGACTCTAATCTGTGGTACTGCTAAGGATGAACGTGCTACTAAATTGCGATCGTAACCGTCATCATTACCAACTTCTCGACGGGGGATGAGTATTGCATCTCCGTCTTGTAAGCGGAAATTAGGGATTGAACCGCCATTTTGCAGTGCTGCATATAAGTCAATAGTTTGTGAAATCACAGAACCATCAATTAACTTGCGGCGTATTTGGATTTGCCGCAGGTCTGCATTCAATGTTGAACCACCAGATACTTGCAAGGCATCAGCAACGCGGGGTGTTGTTGAATTAATCGGATAAATTCCTGGTCGAAATATTTCCCCGCTAACAGTCACTTGAACTGGTCGCGTTCCTGCCAAGGACACTACTACAATTGGATCTGGTAAAATACGACTTAAACCCAAGCGAATTTTTTCTTGAGCTTCTTCCAAAGTCAAACCTTGCAAAGAAACTGTTCCCACTTGTGGCACTATAATGTTGCCTTCTAGACTAATTACAGCTTGAAAACTTAAATCTTGACGCTGTGTTGCTAAGGCTAAAACTATTATTGGATCAACCACATAACGATTTAAACCCAAGCGAATTTTTTCTTGGGCTTCTTCCAAAGTCAAACCTTGTAAGGAAACTTTTCCCAGTAGCGGCACCACAATATTACCTTCTGGGTTGATTAAAGCTTGAAAGCTCAAATCTGGAAAGCGCTGAACCGAAACGCTAATTCCATCTCCTATTCCTAAACGGTATGGGCCAGGAGGACGCTGAAGCACAACGCCAATTGTATCTCCTGGGCCCAATAGGTAGTGGCTGAGTTGGGGCGAAATTTCGTTATTTACACCTAGAGGTACAACCTCAGTACCTGGCACAGGCGGGGGGGGTTGTATGGGTGATTTGCCTTGAGGTGGAAAAGGTTGGGCAACAACAAGTTGGATAGGTGTTATTAAGAAAACTCCTACTTGAAGACTGACAAAACACAGGGCGCTGAATGCACGCATATAAGAACTGGGATCTATGAACATCGGTGCAAAAAAATTGATATAGGAATTAGTCGCGCCGAGTCGTTATTTTACTCTATAAATGTCCTCAATGTCTCTGTTCTCTGCAAGTATTTACTAAGAAACAGAGAAGAATTTTGCTATAACTTAATTTCTAACTTCATTTTACTAATATCTTTTAGTTAAGTTTCAGCCTGAATATAATTGTCAGAGATACTTGTGATGAATCTCTGCATCAAGGTATTTGTAACAAACCCTATAAAGGGCCTGCCATCAATTCAGCTTGCACTGTTTCCCCAATAGACTGTGCTAAAGACCAAGATGTTTCTACTTGCCCTAAAGGTTCCATTGGAATCAGAATGCTCACGCCCACCCAAGGAATGCGTTGCTTGTGCCACTGAGCCAATTGATCTGCCAAGAACCAGTGTAAAGGTGATGAATTTCCGCCGTCTGGCATAGCGTACCATTGCAAAACAGCGAAGGTCTGCTGTGGTGTAGAGGCGCGAAAGAACCTAGCTTCTACTTTAGTTTCGACGTTAGAAGCCAATTTTGCAGTTGGTTTCACATTAAATTCACCAGAACGAGATTGAGCTATATCCCACTTTCCCCAGCGTGATCTTCCCCAGCCGTTAACGTCTGTCCACTCTACCTCTGGTTGATCCATAGGCCCATTTTGTGGTAACAAAAGCAGAATTGCCTGAGATTGGGAACCTTCTTTTTTAAGTACTTGCAAAGACCATTTATGTTCGCCAATTTCCTGTTCTGTTTGTTCAATAGTTTGCCAACCAGGAAGGGATAATCCAGTATTGCGGATATGTTTTAATTCGTTGAGGGTAGTAACAGGTGGCCGCTGTTTCCATTGCCAGTGTCCTGTTAGGTATCCGGGAACCGCTCCCATTGCAAGTAGCAGTAGCAATAACAAAAGTGCTGCTATCTGACTCAATTGGTTTTCTTTGAAAAACTTAGAGAAGGAAATCATCAGTAAAAATTTTGATACTTAGGCAAAATTTTACTTCATAAAATCACACCATGAGTTCAGTAATATTTATGAGTAGAGGAGAAGTACGGGGATAAGGAGGATAAGAGAGACAAGGGGGAATTATCTAACAAGTTTCTTCCCCAATGCCCAATGCCCAATGCCCAATACTTCTAACTTTCTCCTTCTTGTTGAGTTTTTAGAGATGCTGAAAAATAGCTATTAAGCCAATTCAGTAAAGGTACTAATGACACCAGCATACAAGCAGAGTATACATCACCACCCCAACCCTCATGTAGCCATTTAAAAGCTGCTTCTTGACCTGTGCCGTGAAAGAAGGTCAGTAAAGTATTCCGAATGATATTGGCACTAATACTAATTATCACACCAAGAGATAAAAACGATATAGTTGTGCGGCGTGAAGACAAAGCCTCCGTCCAATAAAGTAGCATCAAGCCTACGTAGAGAGTAGTAAACAACATTTTTAGCCCTGCACAATAAGGAGCAACTTCCACAATCCGTCCTCCCACGTAGAGATTTATCTCATTTACGGTTACGTCCATACCAAATTGATTGAGTATGAAGCCTGCTGTGCCAGCGATGAAGCTTTGGAGAGGCAAGGTATAGGGAGCAATGAGATAGGGTGCTGCCGTTGGAGTTGCCAAAAATACTAGTAGTAGGGGAAATCTTTGCGATCGCAAACCTGCTATTCCTTTAAACCATAAGCATAATCCTGCCAAAATAACGGGCAAGGAAAGGTTAACCCACTCTGTAACCCCACTCAGATAAAACACTGCCCCAAATAACAAGAAAACAGCGCTCAAAGGATGGATGGTATCTGGTAAGCGTTTCCACTTTTTCCGGTTCATCCAGGCTAGATACGCCGCAAATGGCAAACCAATAATCCCGTGACTGAAATATTCGTGTTCTGTACTGATATTTTTGTTCAGCCAACCATCCAACCAGTGTAGCAATATAGGCGCATAAAGCAGCAGCAAAACGCCTACAATGGCTAGATTTAATAAGTCTGAGACATTTCTTTTTTTTACCTGTTGCTGGAGTGCCATGATTTTCAGTAATTCAAAAACTTTCAGTATTTCAGGTGGGGAATGGGGAATGGGGAATGGGGAAGATGAGGGAGAAATCAATTCAAAATGACGCTCTCTACGTTCGCGCAGCGTGTCCCAGACAGAATTCAAAATTAAAGAACTTCTGCCTCCTGCCTCCTCTTTCCCAGTGCCCCATGCTCAATTCCCTACTTCCTGTTTTGCATTGAATCAACTTCAAACTACCACGCTGTCAAGGTCAGCAGGAGATATGTTGTCTGCTTTTTGATTTATTGGGACTTCTAGGGCGGGATTATCGAGTCCTAACCAATCAGCAGAAGATAGATTATCTGCCTTATAACTCGTTGAGACTGCATTAGCGATCGCAGCTACAACTTCTTTAACTTGGCTACTGCTCAAACCAGGATACATCGGTAATGATAATATTTGCTGTGATAACTTCTCTGCTTGGGGAAAATCTCCTGGTTGATAGCCTAAGTTGCTAAATGCTGGCTGGAGATGACAAGGAATAGGATAGTGAATGCCAGTTTGAATCCCTGCTGCTGTGAGTTTTTCCTGGAGTTGTAGGCGTTCTATTGGGCAAGAATCATCGATTTTAATCACATAAAGATGATAAACGTGTCCTGTACCACTTTGGTTTTCTAGAGGGATAATGCCAGCAGTTGCCAAGGGCGCTAGTTCATTATCATACTGCTGGGCAATATTCAGGCGATCGCGATTCCATTGTGGTAAGTATGGTAGTTTCTGGTGCAATACTGCTGCTTGTAAGGTATCCAAGCGGCTATTTGTACCTGCTTCAGTGTGAAAATACTTTTGCGATGCACCATAATTTCGCAAGCGTACCATCTTCTGGGCGACATCGGAATCTCGTGTCAGCAACATTCCTCCATCCCCAAATGCTCCCAAATTTTTACTAGGATAGAAACTAAAAGCTGCTGCTATTCCTACTGAACCGGCGTGATATCCGTCTCTTTGGGCGAGGTGTGCTTGGGCGGCATCTTCAAAAATTAATAGTTTGTAGGTATCAGCAAAGTTCAATAATTCACGCGGTGATACCATCTGACCATAGAGATGCACAGGGATAATTGCTTTAGTCTGAGGTGTAATTGCCTTGGCTGCGGCCTCTAAATCAATTAAAGCTGTTTGGCGATCGCAATCTACCAAAATTGGCTTTGCACCAGCCCGGATAACCCCAATCAAGGTGGCGATAAAAGTGTTTGCTGGTAAAATTACTTCATCACCAGTACCAATATTACAAGCTTGTAATCCAAGAGCGATCGCATCTGTTCCTGATGCAACACCAACCCCATAAGCTGTCCCCGATACTGACGCAAATGCTGCTTCAAAATCTGAGAGTGCTTGCCCTAAAATAAAATCTCCCCGTTCCAATACAGATTGAATTGCATATTGCAATTGTCTTTGAATTGGTTCGTGTTGTAACTTCAGGTCTACAAAAGGAACTCTAATGCTCATTTTAGTCATTACCAATTATCCTCAAAAAATATTTCCTCGTATGGAAAAAAGAGAAAAACCTGTACAATTTTATGCTGAAAATTGTAATAGGTTAATCTACTAGTTCGAGAGTTATATCAACTATCTAGGATTGTCAGCCATCTATGCTAGCTCTTATCAGTAATAACTGCCACAAAAGCTACGCTTTTATAAAAATTATTAAGTAAATTTACTTTGAATATACCAGTAAGAACTTTCCCTTCTGTACATAAAAAATGACAGCCCCTTTGTATTTTATCCTTAGCACTAGCTTACCCTGGCTGAATCCAAATCTAACGCAGTCTGACTGCAAAATCTTAAGCAATAAATACTACACCAGTTCTAAATAAAGAACATTCAGCGCCTGTAAATAGTAACTAGTTCATACCGCGTTGCCAACTTCATGTAAGGGATAAAAAATTTTTGTCCCAAACTTGTTTGTCAGAGGCAAAATTAGGGAATGCTTAAAGATAGCAATTGATAACCCAGAAATAGGGCTTATATCAATTGCAGGATCGAGAAATTATTAAGGTAGCAGTGGCAATGATAGAGCCTGAAAACAAATTATTTGCCCTAAAGGATGGTTGGGATTCTCATGAATCAAGAGAACAACAACGCCTCAAAGCTTTGTCGGATTTAGGTTTGCGGCAACCAGAAACGATTCCGGTTTTTGAAGAAGCCACACAGACTGCTGCCCACTTTTTGGAATCACCAATTTCCATATTGGGATTTGTGGATCAAGACCGGCACTGGTTTAAGTCGGCGGTGGGCTTATCGAGACTGGGGCTAATGAATCATTTGGCACAAAATCGCCAACTGTTACGCCGGGAATCCTTTTGCACTCAGGTAGTAGAGAGTTTACAAATATTTGTAATTAATGATACACATAAACTTACAGATCCAGTTCTTGCTAGCAGCAAGTTGGTACAGGATTATGGTATTCGTGCTTACTTAGGAGCCCCACTGATTGATGCTGAGGGTCATTGCTTGGGAGCATTGGCGGTCATGGATTTAGTGCCGCGCAATTTTGCACCTAGAGACATTGAGTTTTTGCAAATCATCGCTCGTTGGAGCATGAGTGAATTTGAGCGTAACCGACTCCTGCAAGGAAAACTCGAATCAAGCGCCGCCAAGAACGCTCGAATATTTTCACTCAATGAAGAACGTAATACTGAGATTAAAATTACTGCACCCACCAAAGATAGCGACTCTGTTTCTACCAAGCAACTGAAACTGGAACTTTTAGGTCAGCTAACTCACGAGTTACGCACGCCCTTAACGTCTGTACTTGGTATGGCTAGTGTTTTAGGACGTGAGATTTATGGGCCTTTGACAACTAAGCAGAGAGAATATTTGGAAATTATTCAACACAGTGGTCGCTACTTACTTTCCCTAGTAAACGAAATTACCGAACTAGGAGCGACGGATGACAACTCAACTGTGCTAAATCTCGCTCCTGTGGATATAGAAATGCTATGTCAACAAGCTATCAATAGCTTAGAAGAAGCGGCTCATCGGCGTGAGCAAGATATTCGCCTCTCTATAGAACCGGGACGGAATCGCATTTGGCCCTTAGATAAAGATAAGGTGCGACAAATGCTTTATCACTTGGTTTTCAGTGTGATTCAACTTTCAGCTACAGGTAGCTTTGTTCGCATTCATGTATCTTACAAGGAAGATACACTCAATATCACTATTTGGGTTTCTCATCCCTGGCTAGGGGATGGGATCACTGAGGTTGATCCTTACTTACGTCTCAATTCCTTGTCGCTGTTGGAGTTTACAGGTGAAGCAACAGCTTACAGTAATCATACAGAAAGCCAGGAGCAACTAGATATTTCATCAGTAACAGTGGACAATTCAAAAAACTTGAGTGATTCCCACTCAAATTTCTTTCCTGCTAGTTCCGGTATAAATTTAGCTAAATCAAATGGAAGTCTTTCTCGTGAAAGTTTGGGTTTATTGCTAAGTTGTCAACTGGCAGAGTTGCACAGCGGACAAATTTTGATTCAAGGTTCACCAGAATCAGGATATCGTTATGTGCTTTCTTTGCCACTCCAATTGGCGACTCCATCACAAGCAATTAGCGATGTCTAATTATATGGGCATTGGGCATTGGGCATTGGAAAAGAGGTATTTTAAAGTATTAAGTACATGAAGGGCTATATTAATTTGATATTGGCTGAAGTGGTTTTGGAGTGAAGGTAGCGGGTGATGGCTAGGAATAAGAGCGCCATCATGCGATGTTTAACTAGGTGGGTAGTTCACTCTTTGTTATTACCTTTTTATAGCCATAGGCATTATGATCAATTCCAAGTTCTGCGTCGGCAGACTAATTGCTCGCAATGTTTTTTATGAATTTAGTCTGGCAACGATTTACTTTATCATCTTTACCGCTCAAAGAATATCTTGCTACCAGTTACGTACACCGTTATCTGGTCGGACTGTTAAGTTCTTGGCGGCAAACCAGCGTCTTGATCCAGTGGGGAGATGCGATTGCAGCGGCTTTACTCAGCTTAGTATATGCCCTTGCACCTTTTGCTTCGAGTACATTGGTGGGCTTGTTGCTGGTGGCTTGTGTGGGATTTTGGCTGTTGTTGACTTTATCTGATGAAGCAACACCAGCAAATATCTCGTCAGTCACTCCTATTCACGTGTTGGTATTGCTCTACTGGGGAGTTGCCGCAATTGCAACAGCATTATCACCAGTGAAAAAGGCGGCACTTAATGACTTGGGAACGTTGACCTTGTATTTGCTACTATTTACCCTTTGTGCCAGGGTATTAAGGTCGCCTCGCCTCCGGTCTTGGATTATCATCCTTTATCTACACGTATCTTTAATTGTCAGTGTTTATGGATTGCGGCAATGGTTTTTTGGAGCCACAGCACTGGCAACTTGGGTTGATCCAGAATCTCCTCTGTCTAAGACTACAAGAGTCTACAGTTATTTGGGCAATCCCAACTTACTGGCTGGATACCTCTTACCAGCAGTAATTTTTAGCTTAGTAGCAATTTTTGCATGGCAAAGCTGGCTCAAAAAAGCTCTAGCATTAACAATGCTGATTGTCAATGCTGCCTGCCTGATTCTGACTTTTAGTCGTGGCGGTTGGATTGGATTAGTGGTGGCAGTTTTGGCTGTGATGGCATTGCTAGTTTATTGGAAAAGCGTAGAAATGCCTCGTTTTTGGCGTACTTGGGCGCTACCAATTGTTTTGGGGGGTTTGATCGGACTATTACTGCTAGCAGTGATATTTGTAGAGCCAGTCCGTCTGCGAGTGTTCAGTATTTTTGTCGATCGCAAAGATAGCAGTAATAATTTTCGCCGAAATGTGTGGGATGCTGTCTTTGAGATGATTCGCGATCGCCCAATTTTTGGCATTGGCCCCGGACACAACTCTTTTAATAAAGTTTATCCGCTCTACCAACACCCTCGTTACACTGCTTTGAGTGCTTATTCCATTTTGTTTGAAGTGACTGTAGAAACTGGCTTTGTTGGTTTAGGCTGCTTTCTCTGGCTGATAATTGTCACATTTAATACGGCAGTTTTGCAAGTGCAACGATTGCGACGATTGAGAAGTGGAGAAGGATTTTGGTTAATTGGAGCGATCGCTATTTTGTTGGGTATGCTAGCTCACGGAACTGTAGATACTGTTTGGTATCGTCCTGAAGTCAATAGCCTCTGGTGGCTGATCGTAGGTTTAATTGCCAGTTACTGGACACCTTTAGCTCAAAACCAGATAAATTCCTCTAACTCCGAACCAGCAGTAAACTAACATTCATAAAGTTGTCAGTTGTTCAATAGAAAAACAACTGACAAACTTCTACTCTGGTGTAGTATCTTGGCGAAGATTACCTTTAATAACTTTTCATTGCCCGTTGAATGTCACGCTGATCTTGTCGTCGTTTCAGGTCTTCTCGCTTATCGTGGAGCTTTTTACCTTTGCCAAGGGCTATACTCACTTTTACCCAGCCCCGTTTAAGATACATTTTCAAAGGGATTAAAGTTAAACCCTGCTGTTCTACTTTGCCAATTAGCTTGCGGAGTTCTTGACGATGCAACAGCAGCTTGCGTGTCCGCCGTGGTTCATGATTAAAATATTGTCCGCTGGCGTTGTAAGGTGAGATATGAATATTGATCAACCATGCTTCGCCATTGCGAAGCAAAGCATAGCCATCTTGAAGATTGACTTTACCCGCACGAATTGACTTAACCTCGGTTCCTGTCAACTCAATTCCGGCTTCGTAAGTTTCCAGAATTTCATACAAATAACGGGCTTGACGGTTGTCAGCAATAACTTTGTAACCTTCGTTCTTGTCGCTCATTGATAATTCTGTGCGCTTTAAATGTACCTAAAAAATTATTTGGATTGCTTTGTGAATTATAGGGTATTCATTATAACCGCTATAAATATTGAACTGTATATCACTAATTTAGCTTTTCTAAGTTCATAATTAAGAGTTTTCTGGTAACTTTAAGTTACGTGATATCAATTAAATCTGAGCTTTATCCAGAACTTGAGATAAAATCCCAAGTTTCAATTCTATGTGAGACTGCGCTTTATTTACGTAGAGGCAATTCATGAATTGCCCCTACAGCCTATTCTTATAGGCGCGTCTTCAAACATAATAGGTACTACTAATATTTTGGTAAATTACTGATAAAATTAATATTAATTTATACTATAATAAATATCTAACTCTGCCTTATTAATGAGTTATTACAAATTAAAAAGCTCTCTATGCCTCCTAAGCAGAGTGACTCAAAGGTTAAGTTACACTTCGTTAATCCTCCTAAAGATTTAAGATTTTCTTTATAAATAGACCCTGAAGGCAATAATTACCTGGTAATCCTGTCATAGTATGAAACATAAGAACACTATTCTTGCCAGTGTTCACTGATGAAGGGCGTAGAAGCAAATTTCTGAGTAAAAAAAATGCTAGGGGTGTATTATCCATGCCCTTGACTATCCTTGTAGTGGATGATGATTTGGGCACTCGTCTGTCTGTGAGCGACTATCTTGAACTGTCTGGCTACTGTGTAATAACGGCTAATGACGGTCAAGAGGCTTTGTCTATGGTGGATGAGTATAATCCTGATTTGATTGTTACGGATATAATCATGCCACAGATGAATGGCTACGAACTGGTGCGTCGGGTGCGTCAACAATCAATGTTTCGGTTATTACCTGTAATTTTATTAACAGCCCGAACTAAGACCCAGGAAAGAATTCTGGGCTACCAGTCAGGGTGCGATTTATATTTACCAAAGCCTTTTGAATTGGAAGAATTAGCAGCAGCAATCCGCAATCTTTTGGAGCGATCGCAAATTATTCAATCGGAGTATCGCTTTTCCCATAAAGAGAGTTTGGGCATTTCCGCCTCAACAAAAGCGGGGGATGCCCATAATTCTCTGTCCACTCAAATTCAGAAATCGCACTTGCACTCATCCCTAACTCATAGAGAACAAGAAGTCTTAGAGTTATTGACTCATGGTCTGTCTAATGCCGATATGGGTCATCAACTACACCTGAGTCCTCGTACAGTGGAAAAGTACGTTAGCAGTTTATTAAGAAAAACCTCAACCAGCAACCGAGCCGAATTAGTGCGTTTTGCCATGAAGCATGGTCTGGTGGAATAAAAGTTAGGAGTTAAAAGTGAGGAGTGAGGAATTAAAACTCCTAACTCATAACTCCTAACTCATAACTCCTCACTTTTAACTTTTGTCAGTAGACCTTCACAAGCGTCAATTAGTAAATCAATAACCTCATTAAATCCGTCTTGACCACCATAATAAGGATCTGGAACTTCCTTTAAGGTGTGTCGAGAGCAAAATTCACAGATCAAACGAACTTTATGCTGATATTGCTTGGTTTGATCAAGAGCGAGGATATTCTCATAATTTTCTTGATCCATTGCCAATATCAAATCAAAGTCTTGAAAATCTGACTTTTGAAACTGGCGTGCTTGACCACGCAGTTTAATTCCCAACTTTGTAGCAGCCGCAGCACTCATCCGTCTGTCAGGTGGGCTACCAATGTGATAACTAGATGTACCAGCAGAATCACAGATGATGCTTTCGCTCAAGCCAGCTTGCTCAATTAGATGATTCATGATGTTTTCTGCCGATGGCGATCGGCAGATGTTACCTAAGCAGACAAACAGCAACTTGTAAGGCATAGATATTTTTTGTCCTGTGTCAATAGTCATTTGTCCTTTGTCCTTTGACTAATGACTAATGACTATTGACCAATGACTAAAATCCAGGTAACTCTAACCCACTGGTCAATTCTTCCATTCGTTCCCGCATTGTTGCTGTGGACTTGTTGTAGGCTTCTTTCATTGCCACTGTCACAAGATCGGAAAGTACTTCTGCACCTTCCCCTAGAGCATCTGGAGAAATTTCTACCCGCTTGGGTTCTTGGTTCCCACTGACAATCACCTTCACCAGACCACCGCCAGATTCTCCTAGAATCTCCATTTGCTCCAATTCTTCTTGGAGTCGCTTTGCGCCTTCTTGAACTTGTTGTGCTTTCTTGAAAGCATCAGCCAGTTCCTTCATTTTTCCTAAGCCAAAGCCGAATCCTTGTCCTTTACCTGTCATAATTATTTGTACGCGTGTGCGTTGAATAACAAATCAAATTCAATTATAGATGCGGTAAGTAATTTGCCTCTTTTTTTACCAATAATTAATGCATCAGGGAATTGGGCATTGGTCAATTGGTTATCAATTGTTTTTCCTTACAGCATCATCTTTGCCATTAGCCATTCCCCGTTCCCCATTCCCTATCCACAAGCACCTTGAAACTCTCCGAGCATTTTGACTTCTGGTTCTAAATTAATAGACCAACGTTCTTGTACCTGATGTTGGATGTGGCGAATGAGACAGAATATATCACTGGCTTTTGCCCCACCTCGGTTAACGATAAAATTAGCATGGAGTAGTGCTACTTGCGCTCCACCAATTTGGTAGCCTTTGAGGCCAGTTTGTTCAATTAACCAGCCAGCACTGTAAGGTTTGGGATTGCGGAACACACTCCCACAACTAGGGAAGTTGTATGGTTGGGTGTTTAACCGATGCTTTTTGTGTTCTTTGGTGAGTGCTACAACTTTCGCTGGGTCTGCACCTGGTGCAAGTTGTAAGGTAGCTTGGGTGATTATGCGATCGCCACCTTGCAATAACGAAGTCCGGTAGCCATAACCTAACTGTTCTGGGGTAAGAGTCTCCAGCGTTCCATCGGGTGAAAGTACCTCGGCACTAACTAACATATCTGCGATACAGCTATTATGTGCCCCTGCATTCATCACCACAGCACCACCGGCTGTTCCAGGGATGCCAACAGCCCACTCCAATCCTTGCCATCCTAATTCCGCTGCCGCCAATGCCAAGCTAGGAATTGATTCTCCAGCAGCAACGGTTAATTGACCGGTTTGAGGGTCAAAGTTGCTGAAGCGGAGATGACGAGTCGCAATAACTAAGCCTGATATCCCGCGATCGCTCACTAGCAAGTTAGAACCTGCTCCCAGTGTTGTCACCTTTAGATCGCGTTCTTTTGCGTATTTCAGACTGGCTTGCAGTGCTTCTAAGTTTCGGGGAGCAACGTATAAATCAGCTGCTCCCCCAACTCTATAGGAAGTAAATGCTGACAAGCAAGCCTGGGGCTTGATCGTACAATCAGTATTTGGTAAGTAAATTACTTCACTATCCACCGAATTACTTGTTTGATGTTTCTTTGTATTCAAAGCAGAAACTGTGCAGACGTTTCCAGCTGCCTGGGAAATAGTCATCTTTACTTTTTTTGGTAAAATTTTTACATTTATTTACCGCAAAGATACGGTAATAGAGTTCACAGATGGAACCGTTGCTAGACGCGCGCTTTGCTCAGAAATAAAGTCTTTGCAAAGTCTCCACTTTAAGATGTAGCTTTAGCAGGTTCGCAAAGTGCAGTAATTACTTCAGGAATCACCTGATTCAAGTTCCCAGCCCCTAAAAACAGCGCCAAGTCTCCTGGGCGTAATGTTTTTAATAAGTACTCTTGGACTGAGGGTAAAGTTGGTTGATAAACTACGTGCGAATGCTGTTTAGCAATTTCTGCTGCTAGCTGTTCACCAGTAATTTGCCCTAAATTGGGTTCTCCTGCACTGTAAATATCCGTTAGCACAACCAAATCAGCATGGGTAAAGGATTCGGCAAATTCTTTTAAAAAGGTCAGTGTCCGGCTATAGCGATGGGGTTGGAAGATAGCAACCACTCTTTGTCCTGGTCTTGCTTGTAAACGGGCGGCGGCGAGAGTAACGCGAATCTCGCTAGGATGATGAGCATAGTCATCAATGAAGGTAATACCATCAACTTCACCCCGGAGTTCAAAGCGTCGTCTTGCTCCTTCAAAGGTGGCAATACCTTTAGCGATCGCTCCAAATTCTAAGCCCAAGACGCGACCAACAGCAACTGCTGCTAGGGCATTGCTGAGATTGTGCCGACTGAGCAGGCGCAACTTTAACACGCCCAAGGCTTTGCCTTTTTCCCAAACTAGAGCGGTGGTGCCATCAGCCCGATAATCAATATTAGTGACGGTGTAATCAGCGTTGGTATCTGAGTATAAACTGTAGCTGATTGTGGGTTGTAAGCGATCGCGTACTGTAGCACAGTCAATGCTACCTATTAAAGTTTTACAACCCTTAGCAAATGTCTGGAAGGTATTGATGACTTCTTCTAATGTATCGTAATGGTCAGGATGATCGAGTTCAATATTGGTGATGATGCCAATTTCTGGAGCGTGTTTTACCAATGAACCATCAGATTCATCTGCTTCGGCTACCAAATATTGGCTTTGTCCCAATCGAGCATTACCTTCCCAAGCATTGACTTCGCCACCTACTAAAATCGTTGGGTCTAGACCTGCTTCCAGCAGCATATAACCAATCATGCTACTGGTTGTAGTTTTGCCGTGTGTTCCTGCTACTGCAATACTGTAGTAATCGGCAATTAAGGCTGCTAGTACATCTGAACGATGTAAAACCGGACAACCTAATTCTAATGCTGCTTTGTATTCTAAATTATTCGTGTTAATTGCTGTTGAACAAATGACTTGAGGTAGTTTTGACTTAGTATCAGCAGTTAATTGTTCTTGTGAATTTAATAATTGAGGGCGAAAGAATTCGAGATTGTTTGCCTCTTGTCTACCAAAAATATGAGCGCCGATAGATTCCAATTTGTGCGTAATGTGGTTTGGACGAAGATCCGAACCTGATACTGGAAATTGACGCTTGGCAAGAACGTATGCCAGAGCAGACATACCTATGCCGCCGATGCCAATAAAATGAAATGGTCTACCACTAAAATCTACAGAATTAGTCATTTAATGCTCCTCTTACACCACACCACACCATAATCACAAATGACACGCGTATCATAACAGGAATTTGATTTTTACCGTAACTACTCCTATATCGTGTTTATGTTTAATACCCAGATGTTGTTTCTGGTCTGGTTTTGCGTGTTCAGAATGATTTTACCTTGGTTGGAGGTTTTTACTATTTCTGAACTGTTGTTAAGATTATTCTGAAAATTTTGGCTACATCGGGAAAGAAATTCTTGTAATGTCAAATACATATTTTGTCTACCTTACTGGAATTGGCTACATAATACATTGTTTAGTGAAACTGATTTGAAATTGCATCAAGTTTAGCCGTGAATTGACTACAATAGTACATTGGTAATGAAACTATTTTTCAATTGCATAAAACCCAGGCATAACTGGATGCAACAACTAGCAATTTTTGGTGGCACATTTGATCCGATTCATTGGGGACACCTGCTCATAGCCGAGACAGCCATGCAAGAAGTATCCCTTGAAAAGGTAATTTGGGTGCCATCCCTAAATCCTCCTCACAAAGAAGCAGCTTTGTTTGAGCATCGTGTGGAAATGCTGCAATTAGCCATAAAAGATAACCCAGCGTTTACTGTCTCACTAGTGGAGGCAAATCGCTCTGGGACTTCTTATGCCATTAACACCCTGATTGACTTATCTGCTTCTTACCCAAATACTCACTGGCACTGGATTGTAGGCTTGGATACTTTCCAAACCTTACCCCGTTGGTACCGTGGACACGAACTAGCACAAATGTGTGATTGGTTAATCGCACCCCGACTGCTAGGTGGTGAGACTATAACTCAAAGCAAATTAATCTGCAAGCAAGTAGAGCAACAACTGAAGGAGCAGTTATATACCATTCACTGGCAACTCTTGAATATACCAATAGTCGGAGTTTCGTCAAGTCTAATTCGCAAATTGTGCCGCGAACGGCGCTCAATTCGTTATTTAGTCCCGGAAACCGTCAGATCATATATCACTAACAACAATTTCTACTCGAACAAATCTGAATAAATTATGTGTTTTTTTATTGATCTAACACTTTATCGTTATAAGTGCTTACCCCCTTTGCGATATGATTGGGGTCAACGATATCAACATATAAGCATAAATACAGAGGGCAAGACACTGTGATTAGAGTTGCAATCAACGGTTTCGGGCGGATTGGACGTAACTTTGCACGTTGCTGGGTGGGTAGAGAGAATAGCCAAATCGAACTTGTCGCTATTAATGACACGTCAGACCCTAGAACCAATGCTCACCTGCTAAAGTATGACTCGATGCTAGGCAAGATCAAAGGTGCTGAGATTAGTGCCGATGATAACTCTATCATCATTAACGGTAAGACCATTAAGTGCGTATCCGATCGCAACCCAGAAAAGTTGCCCTGGAGAGATTGGGGAATTGACCTAATTATCGAAGCAACAGGCGTATTTACTAGCAAAGAAGGAGCGCTGAAGCATGTGAATGCTGGAGCTAAGAAAGTTCTGATTACCGCTCCTGGTAAAAACGAGGATGGGACTTTTGTGGTTGGTGTGAATCATCATGATTATGACCACAACATACACAACATTATCAGTAATGCTAGCTGTACTACTAACTGCTTGGCACCAATAGCCAAGGTGTTGAACGATAAGTTCGGCATCATCAAAGGTACCATGACCACCACCCATAGCTATACAGGCGATCAGCGCTTGCTAGACGCTTCTCACCGGGATTTGCGACGGGCGAGGGCCGCAGCGATAAACATTGTACCCACCTCCACTGGTGCAGCGAAAGCAGTGGCGCTGGTTATCCCAGACCTCAGAGGCAAGCTAAATGGCGTTGCCTTGCGTGTACCAACCCCGAACGTCTCAATGGTAGATTTCGTAGTTCAGGTTGAGAAGCGTACTATTACTGAAGAAGTTAACCAAGCTCTCAAAGATGCTGCCGAAGGCCCACTTAAAGGTATTTTGGCCTACAGCGAACTAGAACTGGTATCGTCTGATTATCAAGGTCATGATGCTTCTTCGATTGTTGATGCTAACTTGACTTTAGTCTTAGGTAATGACTTAGTGAAAGTTATGGCGTGGTATGACAACGAGTGGGGTTACAGCCAACGAGTCTTGGATTTGGCAGAATTGGTAGCCCAGAAGTGGCAATAATTTTTCATTGGTTATTGGTCATTGGTCATTGGTCATTAAAAAAATGACAAAGGACTATTGACCAAAATGTTGAAATCCCTGGCTAAGACTCAGAACTTGGTCGGGGAATTTTTTTTGTTTGTCGTGCAATAGTACTGTTGATCCGGTTGTAATCTTGCCCACGATCGCAGCACCTCGATCAAGATGTTGTACTAAGGCTAATGCTAACTCTTGTGGTAAGCAAAGCACTAATTCAAAGTCTTCGCCACCGTATAGAGCATAAGCTAACGCTTGCTCTTCTGGCAACCAATGGTTAAAAGTTTTTGGTACAGGAATTTCTCTTTGTTCTAAGACAGCGCCAACGCCACTAGCACGGCAAATTTGAATAATCGCATCTGCCAAACCATCGCTGCTATCCATACCAGCTACAGGAATTTTGGATTTTAGATTTTGGATTTTGGATTGATATTCTAGAATTTTCCAGAGGATTGGTAAGACATCTAATCGTGGCTGTGGGCGTTGGTGTGCGTGGATTAGAGCCGTGCGTTCTGTATCTTTGAGGTTCTGCCCTAATTCGGGATGTAAGAGCAGTTCTAAGCCAGCGTGGGAGGCTCCATGAACACCTGTAACAACGATCGCATCTCCGACAACAGCAGCAGAACGGCGGATAATTTGATTAGGGTTAACTTGACCAAAAGCGGTAATTGCTAAAGTGGTCACAGGCGATCGCACCACATCACCCCCGACAATTGAGGTATTGTATTTTTGCAGGCATTCTGTCATTCCCTGATACAGTCGCTCAACCCAACTTACCTTAACTTCGCCAGGGAGTCCCAACCCAACGGTGATTCCCAATGGAGAAGCACCCATCGCTGCTAAATCGGATAAATTGGCAGCAGCAGCTCGCCAACCAGCATCTTCTGGGGAAGTAGTGAGGTTGCTAAAATGTACGCCGTCAACTAGCACATCTGTAGTCACCACCAAAGATTGTCCTGATGCAGTTTCAAGGACTGCTGCATCATCGCCGATAATTTCTGGTGGACAGAAACGCTGCAATCTTTCTAAAAGACCTTGTTCACCGATATCTTTTACTTGTTGAGAAGATAAGTCACTATTCACAATCGGTTTTCCGTGCTGCAAAATTACTAAGAAAACTGATGATTTGCTTTACTGATTTAATATAAGGGTATCGTCTAGGAGTCAGTTGGGATGGTAACAAGACCAATAACCAGCATTACGTTTGAAGAGTATTTAACCTATGATGATGGTAGCGATTTTCATTATGAACTGGTGGATGGCAAGCTAGAGCTAATGAACCCACCTACTATTGAACATTTCCTGATTGTCGATTTTCTGGATACTGCCTTGAAAGTAGAAATCAAACGTTCTAGCTCAACTTGGCTGTGTTTTCGAGAAAGTGGGGTGAGAACGGGGAGAAATAAATCTCGGTTGACTGATTTGTGTGTAGTGACAGTGGAGCAAGCCAGAGAATTGTTGAATACCTCAGCAGTATTTCAGTCACCGCCGTTACTAATTGTCGAGGTGGTTAGTCCAGAGTCGGTGAAACGGGACTATCGTCATAAGCGTTCTGAATATGCGGCTTTAGAGGTTCCTGAATATTGGATTGTAGACCCATTGAAAGCAAAAGTTTCGGTGTTACTACTGGAAGATGGATTTTACGAAGAAACAGTTTTTACCGCTACTCAGGAGATTGTATCACGGACTTTTCCAGAATTAGCGATCAACTGCGATCGAGTGTTCGCTGCCGGCAATCTAAATTAGGGGAGTTAGGAGAGACGCGATGAATCGCGTCTGTACAAGAGGAATTATTTTCCCCCTGCTCTTTATTATGCTGCTTGCGGCTCAACCAAATTTTCTATTCCTTGGACGACTTTTGCCGATTCAATCTTGTCACCAGCCTTCAGTTTATCCAAAACTTCTCTGCCTTCGGTGAGATAGCCAAAAACGGCATAACGACCATCCAATAGATTGCGTCCGGCGGGGGTGAGTTCTGGGTCAAACAAAAAGAAGAAGAATTGTGATGAACCACCATTTACTTCACTTTCGGGACGAGCCATTACCACTGCACCAAAAGCAGAGAAAGGTAGAACTGGCATATCGATGTAACGACCAGCTTCTTCTAGCGTAATACCATAAGTAGGTGCTTTATCACCTTGAACTAAGACTTCTAAGGGAATAGCGCGATATTTGCCCGTCTTGGGATCAATGTAACCCACGTCTTTCCCCGCAGGATCTCCAGTTTGCAGAAAGTAAGATTCTTCAGAACGGGTAAATTCTAAGTCATTATAAAAACCCTTCTGTACTAAATCGACAAAATTACCAGCAGTGACAGGGGCGCTATAACCATCTACTACAATGGTCAAATCGCCTTTGTTGGTTTTGATTTCTACAGTGGCATGACCTTTAAGTTGTGGCAGGTTGCTGAACTGGGCAGGTACTTCAAAGGGGAATTCTTTCACCATTGACTCTTCTAGCTGAGTCACGAGATTCAGAAGTTTGCCTCTATCTTGCAGAATTTTTTCTTTATCTTTGCTGTTCGCCAATTCTTGCAATTTACCCACCCCAGATTTCAACTCGCTAATCCAAGCTTCGGCTTGGGGTTGGCGTTCTGTGGGAACGCTTGTTAAGATTTGGGAGGGTTTATCGAGAATACGGGATGCTTGGCTGATGTCCTTGGAAATAGCACCCCACCGCCGATTCGCTCTCAGTTGGGCTGAGATGTCTTCTAAACTGGCTTGTAGTTGCCGTACAGGTTTGTTATCTATCGGGAGTGCATACCGCAACAAAGCCTTGCCATCGGTAATTGCGTTGCCAGATGGCAATGCGGCGCTACTGGAGGGAGTCCACCCAGCTGTAGTTATGCCTAAAAATATTGTTACCAGCAGTATTGCCATTAGGCTGTTCTTCAGCCAGGATTTTAATAAGTTAAGCATGGGATAACTCAAATGCAGCATTAATTTGTTGACTGGACGTAACCCATAAATAATCTTCCCACGTTAAGGGCTGAGTGGATCAGAGGTCTAGGGCAGGGGAACAAATGACAACTAACTAATGACAAATGCCCAATGACGACTCTAGAAGGGTACAATAAATGCCGATTGTCTTCCAAAATTTGAAAGTTTCATGATCTCCAGTAACGACTTTCGACCCGGTGTTTCAATTGTATTGGATGGGTCTGTATGGCGAGTGCTTGAATTCCTACACGTCAAGCCAGGTAAAGGTTCTGCCTTTGTCCGAACTAAGTTAAAAAATGTCCAGAGTGGGAGCGTGATGGAAAAAACGTTCCGAGCGGGGGAAACTGTGCCCCAAGCTACTTTAGAAAAAAGCACGATGCAGCATACCTATAAAGAGGGCGATGAGTTTGTCTTTATGGATATGGAAACCTACGAAGAAGGCAGATTAACCAAGGCACAAATTGGCGATCGCGTCAAATACCTGAAGGAAGGTATGGAAGCTGAAGTTATTAAATGGGGCGAACAGGTGCTAGGAGTAGAATTGCCTAAATCTGTGGTTCTGGAAATTATCCAAACAGACCCAGGTTTAAAAGGTGACACTGCTACCGGTGGCTCAAAACCCGCAACTCTAGAAACTGGTGCAATTGTGATGGTTCCTTTGTTTATTTCTCAAGGAGAACGCATCAAAGTTGATACCCAAGAAGATAAGTATATCAGCAGGGAATAACTTTCATCTCTACGGAGATGCTTGTTCCCGATTGAAATCCCTACATAAGGATTAAATCCCTGCCACACTTAAGATGCTAATTTACGGATAGGTCGAGGTAATAAAAACTGTGCCATTGGACTTTAATGAAATCCGCCAACTATTGGCAACTATCGCACAAACAGATATTGCAGAAGTCACGCTTAAAAGCGATGATTTTGAACTAACAGTTCGTAAGGCTGTGAGCTTCAGCAATCAGATGTTGTCGGTAGGTCAACCGACCTTCGGCGGTGTGGTAGGTTCGGGCTTGACATCGGGTTCATCTGGGGGAAACCAGATGAACACGAGTCAGGTAACGGAGGTGTCCACATCTCGCGTGTTTGAGAATACTGGTAGTAGCACACAATTGCAGGTATCAGTAAATCCTCCCTCAATCATTGACCAGAGATTAGTGGAAGTGCCTTCCCCAATGGTGGGAACGTTTTATCGCGCTCCTGCGCCTGGGGAAGCGGCATTTGTGGAAGTGGGCGATCGCATCCGCAAGGGTCAAACAGTCTGTATCATTGAAGCCATGAAGCTGATGAATGAAATCGAAGCCGAAGTCTCTGGACAGGTGATGGAAATTCTTCTCCAAAATGGCGACGCTGTAGAATATGGTCAACCTTTGATGCGAATTAACCCCGATTAAGTATTAATCTATATATGAAGTGAGTAATTGTTAAAACTTCAGTCCTTGCGGGTTAATCCTGATGAAACAAACGTTGCCTTTACCGCCAGAAGTGGTGCAACAAGTAGCTGAATACTTCAGCCTGTTAAGTGAGCCGATGCGCTTGCGGCTGCTCCACTTATTACGGGATGAAGAAAAATGCGTGCAAGAGTTGGTAGAGGCAACACACACTTCTCAGGCAAATGTATCAAAACACCTGAAGGTAATGTGGCAAGCAGGTATCCTTAGCCGCCGCAGTGAAGGAACTTGCGCCTATTACCGGGTGGAAGATGAAATGATTTTTGATTTGTGTAATCGGGTTTGCGATCGCCTTGCCACAAGGTTAGAAGAGCAAGCCCGTAATTTTCGTGTATTAAATAGCAAACGGTAGGTCAATTGTCATTTGTCCTTTGTCATTTGTGAAAAACTAATGACCAATGACTAATGACCAATGACTAAAGCTGATAATTTTTATCAAAGCTTTCACGAGTTAGTGGCTGTTGTAACTCTAAACCTTCACCACCTAAAACATCCAACGGTTTGCCGTTCACGTCAATGTACACTTTGGCTTTGGGATTTAAAGTTGTCGCAGTATAAACAACTTGTCCCACGCGACCCATCATTGATGTGCTACCGCCACCACTGGTAAAATCTTCTGATAAATTAACGTGAACTTCGTTATTTTCTGATTTCAGCCCCAAAAGTTTGGTTCCTTTGGGGATAGTTGTCGAACCTGTTGCTTCTGTTGTTGGCCCTGCTAACAAACTTTGGAAAGCTGCTTCTAAAGGCTGGTTGGGTAGTATAGAAGCGACTTTAACAGGCTGGGGAACCAAAACAACATTTTTGTCTTTTGGTGTGAGCCAATAAACATTGGGGGTTTTTTCATTAGCAACTGGCTGCCTATTCGATGGCTGTGCTGGTTGAGCGATTTGCCCAGAGGTGTTTGACGGTGTGGGAGTATTGCTGGAGTGTGAGGTAAACCAAGCCACACCGCCACCCACCGCTACAACCACTGCTGACACAGCTGCAATTACGCCTGAAGAAATACGATTAGATCCTTGTTGGTCTTTCATGTTCAAAACCTTCCTAACTGAGGGCTGATATGGTAGTTATGTGAGGAGCAGCCTGGTTAACGACGATACTTATAAGTTTAGAGTTTCCACAACCCAGAGGAGACTTACTTTATGCCTCTTAATTCTGCAAGTCCCTAATTCAATTTTAGAATTTTTACTTCTAATCCGTCACCTACCAAATTATGTAAATTTTGGGGATATGAGGAGTGGAAAGTTAAGAGTTAGGAGTTAGGGGACAAGTAAAATAACCTATGCCCCATGCCCCATGCCCTATGCCCTATGCCCTATTGCTTCCGTAATCCACTGTTTGAGTGTCGCTGTAACTTCATCAATGACAATTTCTTGAGATTGACGGGTGGCTCTTTCTACAACTTCAACTTTGCCATTAGCGATCGCTCGTCCGGTTACAATTCTATAAGGTATACCAATCAAGTCAGCATCTTTAAATTTGACTCCAGCCCGTTCATCGCGGTCATCTAGTATGGTTTCAATTCCTGCTTGATTGAGTTCTGTGTAAAGTTTTTCGGCGATTTCGACTTGTTGAGCATCCTTGATGTTCGGAATTGTGACGATCGCGTGGTAGGGTGCGATCGCAGCTGGCCAAATAATTCCATCTTTATCGTAAGATTGCTCTACGGCAGCTTGTGCTAACCGCGACACACCGACACCAAAACAACCCATAACTAGCGGCTTCTCTTCGCCCTGTTCATTGGTATAAGTTGCACCCATCGTTTGAGAATATTTAGTCCCTAATTGGAAGATGTGACCGGCTTCAATTCCACGGGCGCTTTGTAAGGTTTGTTCTGGATTATGGATGGCGCGATCGCCTGGTCTTGCCTTACGAATATCTACTACTCGCTCTGGTAACTTAAATTGCTCACCCCAATTAGCACCAACTACGTGATAACCAGGTTCATTTGCACCTGTAACAAAGTTTTTTAAATCAACGGCTGTTTGATCTACTAAGCGCAAAAATTTAGGATGAATCTGTTTATTGCCAGTAATATACTCATCTCCGATATCTGGTGCAATGTAGCCTAAAGGCAGAGATTTAGCTGTCCATGTTTGCTGGGCTTCTAGATTTGGTACATTTAAACTAATAATAGTTTTACCACCATACTCAGAAGCTAATTTAGTCAATTCATTTTGCAACTTGACTTCATTCACTTCCTGATCGCCTCGGATGTTCACCAGAACTAACACCGTTATACCATTATCATAAACTGTCTGATAAAGGACATTTTTCACCAATTGAGTGGAAGAACAGTTGAGGATTTGACAAACTTTTTCAATGGTTTCTGTTCCAGGTGTATCCCGTTTTTCGTAGGTTGTAAACCGTGAAGTTTCAGCGTCAATTGGTAAAGAAACAGCCTTTTCTACGTTAGCGGCGTATTTACCATCTTCAGTGTAGAGAACTTCATCTTCGCCGGCTTCCGCCAAAATCATAAATTCTGTGGAACCAGAACCGCCTATTGCACCAGAATCAGCTTCCACTGCCCGAAAAGCTAAACCAGAACGCCGCAGCATATTGCTGTACGCTTTATACATATCCTGGTAAGTTTCTTTGAGGCTGGCTTCATCGGCATGGAAAGAGTAGCCGTCCTTCATGATAAACTCTCGTCCACGCATCAAACCAAAGCGGGGACGAATTTCATCACGGAACTTGGTTTGAATTTGGTAGAGATGTAGGGGTAGTTGGCGATACGAGCGAATCATATCACGAGCGATCGCTGTGATGACTTCCTCATGAGTTGGGCCTAATCCTAATTGTTGCTCACGGCGGTCAATTAGGGAAAACATAATCCCCTCAGCTTTGGTGTAAGTGTCCCAGCGTCCCGATTCCTTCCATAAATCAGCAGGTTGTAATTGTGGTAAAAGACATTCTTGTGCGCCTGTAGCGTTCATTTCTTCCCGCACAATCTGGGAAACTTTTTGCAGTACCCGCCACATTAGCGGCAGATAAGCATAGATACCACTACCGATGCGACGAATGTAACCTGCACGGAGTAATAATTTATGACTGGGAATCTCAGCATCAGCTGGATCATCCCGGAGTGTAACGAATAACATTTGTGACAGTCGCATCGTTTATTCCCTTTCCAGAATCTCTAATTTGTTTATAAACCAATACAGTTCAGTTAAGGTCTACTAGCAACAATTTTGGGTTTTCGAGACGCGATAAATCGCCGTGAGTGAGACGCGATAAATCGCCGTCTCTACAAGTGTTTTGTTGCTCATTCTGAACTGGATTGTGATACAATCTTTGCACCTATTTAATCTAGGTCTAGGTTATGAGTCTTTTGACATTAAAACTAGACACCGTTCACCTTAGTGACGAACAATTTTATCACTTATGTCAAAATAACCGCGAATTGAAGTTTGAACGGACTACCAAGGGAGAATTAATCATCATGTCCCCCGTTGGAGGTGAAAGCGGGAATCGAGAAGCGGATTTGATTATTGATTTGGGAATCTGGAATCGGCAAACTGGCCTTGGTTACACCTTCAGTTCTTCTACTATATTCAAATTACCCAATGGTGGCGATCGTTCCCCAGATGCCGCTTGGATTCAACGAGAACGTTGGGAAGCACTTACACCTGAACAAAGACGCAAATTTCCCCCCATTGCACCCGATTTTGTCATTGAATTAAGGTCAGCAACGGATGATTTAGAAATGTTGCGTTCCAAAATGCAGGAATATATGGATGCAGGGGTGCAATTGGCATGGTTAATTAACCCCCAACAGCAGCAAGTAGAAATTTATCGCCAAAAACAAGATGCGGAAGTGCGAAATCTTCCCACACAATTATCGGGTGAAGATGTATTGCCAGGATTTAGCTTAAGTCTTTCCTGTTATTAAGATTTACAAGTGCTGCTAAACCTCCACTATCTGCCCACACTTTCCATTGCAGCAGAAAATACTCTATAAGTCTCTTGACCTACACCTTTGTTGCATCGACTCCTTAGTGCATCGACCTGCAAAAATTAACTTACCCGACACTATACAGCAACCTTACAGCT
The DNA here is from genome assembly GCF_026127265.1 of Nostoc sp. KVJ3. Classification (GTDB taxonomy): domain Bacteria; phylum Cyanobacteriota; class Cyanobacteriia; order Cyanobacteriales; family Nostocaceae; genus Nostoc. Next base: position 360,189 of record NZ_WWFG01000001.1, on the reverse strand, counting down.
ATTTTCAGGTAAATAGACCACGCAGTAGGGGCACAGCAACCTGATAATTAGCGGGCTACGCTCAACTTTTCTGTAAAAACCCAAAATCGTTGGAGATCCCCCTAAATCCCCCTTAAAAAGGGGGACTTTAAGAGACCTTTGCCCCCCTTTTTAAGGGGGGTTGGGGGGATCAAAAGCCTATGAGGCCACTCTCAAAAACTTGTGTGTACACCGTAGCCCTTTCTAAGGGAGGATTGAGGGGGGTAAAAAATCAAGTTTGACCTGAGTGATGTGCCAAGCACAGCGCAATAGGCAGGTTTTAACGCTACTTCATTACTCAGGGCATATTACAGTCATTAGGATATCTTAAAAGAAATAATCCCAAGCGATTAGAATCAGGGCATCTTTAGGAGATAACTACCTTGGCAGATGTAATTTATCAAGCACAAGCACCCTTAGAATTTATTCCTCCAGCGTTTAACCCCCTATTGCTACGAGTCGTCCATCTGTTGCTACCCAGTTGGATAAAATGGCAAACACCCATTACCCAAATTGAAGCAGACAACGTAGAGGGGCTGGTGGATCTCTATCGCCAGTTTCAGGAGGGTAAGATCCGTTTTATGCTGGCATTTCGCCATCCGAAAACAGACGATCCATTTTGTTTGGCCTATTTGCTGTCTCAACTTGTACCCAAGGTAGCGCGATCGCAGGGCACAACACTACAACTTCCAATTCACGCTCATTTTATCTACGATCGCGGCATTCCTCTATGGGCAGGTGCTTACGTTGGCTGGATTGCTTCTCATTTAGGTGGGACTCCCATTCAGCGCGGTAAAGCTGACTGGACGGGGTTACGTTCGGCGCGTGACTTGTTTCTCAATGGGAAATTCCCGATGGCGGCTGCGCCAGAGGGTGCAACCAATGGTTTATCGGAGAATATCAGCCCCCTGGAACCCGGTATCGCCCAATTAGGCTTTTGGTGTGCTGAAGATTTGCACAAAGCCGAACGCCCCGAACAGGTTCTAATTGTACCAGTTGGGATTAAATATAGTTACGTTGATGCTCCTTGGGATGCGATCGCAAATCTTTTAAGTGAATTGGAAGCGGCTAGTGGTTTACCTGTGAATTCACCAGAAAATGCTTCTATAGAGTCGCTTTATCCCCGGTTGTTAGCCTTGGCAGAACATTTACTTTTATTAATGGAAGAATTTTATACCCGATTTTATCATCAAAAACTGCCAGATCCCAAGATTGTTGCTGGGCAAATTCCAGATAGAAATGAAGCGTTAGCAGTTCGTTTACAAGCTTTATTAAATGCAGCGCTGTTAATCTCAGAACAGTATTTTAATTTACAGTCAAAAGGTAGTTTGAGTGACCGTTGTCGGCGAGTAGAACAAGCAGGTTGGAATTATATATTTAGAGAAGAATTTAAGGATGTAAAAGGAATATCTGCTGTCGAAAGAGCTTTAGGCGATCGCATTGCTGAAGAAGCAAATGCACGGATGTGGCACATGCGTTTAGTAGAAAGTTTCGTTGCCGTTTCTGGTAATTATATTCGAGAAAATCCAACGGTAGAAAGGTTTGCTGAGACGACTTTAATTTTATGGAAGATGATAGATCAGATTAAAGGTAATAAAACTGTGCAACGTCCGCAATTGGGTAAGCAAAAAGTCAAAATTACCGTGGGTGAACCTATATCTATTTCTGAGCGTTACCCAGCATATAAAGAAAATCGTTTGAGTGCTAGACAATCTGTTGCCGATGTCACAAATGATTTACAACACTTGTTAGAAGGATTAATTTGATTCGATGGTGAGGATCTTTCTCTCCCTCACCATTGCAGTCTATAAAATCTCTTGAACTGTTAATTGCAATCTGATTCTGTAGTTATTTATAATCTATAAATCTGAAATATTGCTACTAAAAGTTGATACAACCTAATTGACTACCATTGGCTCCTATGAGGTAAAAGTCCGAATTAAATCGGCAGTCGAGGAAATTGCTATGCTTTCTCCAGCTAAAAAAATGATATGCCTACTAATTGGACTTTTAAATGGTTGAATTTGTGGCAAAATACCGATTTTGAATGTCAAAACATTGTCAAACTTGTTTATAAGGGTAAAGTCTGGGGATTAGTGCGATATGGTCTTTATCCTTATCCAGGTTCTCCAAAATTTTTAGAGATAGAACAGATAGAAGCTCACCCTACAAGTCGAGGAGAGGGGGCTGAACGATTCATGGAACCAATCGGCAAATGGTTAATTTGGTATGCAACCAAGGTTGGATTGGAGTTGTGTCAAACAGAAACAGATGAACCGCTAGTTATCTTGGTTGCTCTAGATACGGCTGTGTCCTATTATAATAATAAGGTGCAGATGGAATATCTGGGGCCTGTGACAATCGCTCCAGGAGAAGATGGATATGCTTTCAGATTCTTGCGGAAAGCAGCCGCATCCTTCTGTAATCAACAAGAAAGCTTAAGAGGAGTGCCAAATTTATATGGCCAGTAATACAATAAAAGCCGGGTCAAAAGTTGTTATGACTCACGCCCAAAGGCAAGCTTTCCTGAAAACGTCTCCTTTGGGACAACTATTCGGAGTAGCACATTTGCTACCTGAAGTCGAAGATTCAAAAAGCCACAACCATGCTTTAAGTAATCAACCAAAATTGGTAGATGTAGATATATTGTCCTCTAGCAAACATAAGTTTCAGTATGAGATGTTAGAGCCTTACAGGAAAAGTCGTGGTAAATGGTTCAGAACTGTATCTTGGATGCATCTCTATCACTCAAACCTTGAAAAAACTTCATCTCAAAGAAAAACAATGGTAACAGTGTAAGTAGTAGTAAGTAAAACACTTGAGATAAATCTAGAAACAAATAATGTAAAGATAAAAGACGCGATTAATCGCGTCTTTTATCACTTTGACCACAACAATAGCTCAAGCAGAAATTAATTAAAAGTTTTGCAGTTGCAGAGGTTAATTATGGAAACTACAACTAAAAGACAAGAGTTGTTAAAAGCAATCAATCAAAGACTAGAACAAGCTTATGAAGACACTTTAGAAGATGTTCTAGAACTGTTAGATATTAGGTCATCTGAGGATCAAGAGGATATTAAAGCCTTTGAAGAAGCTGAAAATGAACCTACTATTACTTGGGAACAGTACAAACAAGAATTAGAATCGTGACTTATCAAATAGAAATTTCTAACAGGGCTGCAAAACAATTAAAAAAATTATCTGCTGATATTCGAGATAGAGTTAACGAGAAAATTTTAGAAGTGGCTGAAAATCCCCGTCCTAGCGGCGTTGTCAAGCTAGAAACTACCGACAATAAATATCGTATTCGTGTTGGCAATTATCGGATTTTATACGAAATCCTAGATGATGTGCTGATAGTTAAGGTTGTTAGAGTAGGGCATCGAAGAGATGTTTATCGAGATGAGTAGATTGTCAAGTCAATACTAAGTCGTCACTCTGCTTTTGCAGCGATTTTGAAATACGTCGGGTGCTATGAAATACTCATACTTTGATTTAATTGTGTCAAGAATACGCACCTAATACATCACCCAGGAAACACTTTAGATAAATCCAGAACTAAATCAGGAAAATATGGCAGATTAACTGATTCATTTGGCAGAAAAATTAACTTGCGGCGATAACCAAATTTACCTTGTAAATCTTTATAAGGTTCGCTGTAAGATTCTAGGTAGTTATCTACTAAATTAAATATCCAATAGTCGGAAATACCAGCTTCTGCATAAACAGATAATTTTACATCTTGGTCATATTTCAAAGTGGAATTAGAAATTTCAATTACCAGCAATACATCAGATGGGCTAGGATGAGCTTCTAAATAGTCATCAGGACGATTTCGTACAATGACTAGATCGGGTTCTGGTTCGCTGTCATCAGGTATAATAATTGGTTCTTGTCCTCGAAGAATCGCCTCTTCTAAAACCAGCTTGAATAATTCCCGATATAAGCGGGTGCTGCAAACAGAATGTGGTGTACCTTTTGCTGCCATCTGGATTATTTCACCCTTAATTAGCTCAACTCGGTCATTCTCCTCAAAGAAGCCGAGTTCAGCTAGACGGTGATATTCAGCTACAGTAAAGCGTTTAGCAGTGGTAAGGCTCATAACAGCTACGAGAATGCAGAGTTATTTTTATCTTAATATAGCTGTAGCTGATTAAAGTGATGCGATGGAAGATAGTGAGGTGTCTGGGTATTCTTCTTTATCAACTTCTGTAGCTGTTTCTATACTTACACCATTCCAAGGAAACTCAAAATATTGTTCCTGAACCGTTTTTAATTCCTTTATGGACTCTTGGAAAAATAATTTAATAGCAGATAGCTGGTTTTCTTGAGATAAAAACTCTTGTAGGCTTTTTCGATAGAATATACCTGACCAGGCTGGCAAAACTTTTAAATTAACAGGAGTCCATATATTAGGCTTATGGTTAATTACTTTCTGCATAGATTCAATAATTTTTGGACGTTCTCTAAAACCAGGAGAAACATACAAAATTATACCTAAATATGGATAATCAGTTAAATTAGTTGGATTTAAATTGAAGTATCCAAGACCACACCATAAGTCCCATGTTGAGGCAGAAAGGTGGGTGTAGATAATATATCTACTATCCCATCTCCATTGAGTCATACTTGCTGCCTTTCCTACGACACTTCCAAAAGCTAACTTGAATTCCTCCTTCACCTCATCACTCAAGGTTGATTGCATCAAAATGAGAGTTTTGTTAAAATTTACCATTGTCAATAAGTCAACCGATGAAAATTGATTTGTAGTAGACATTCCATTTATCCTCATGAAAATTAATATTTCTTGGGCTAAGATATCAGTCGCATATTGTTGTAAGCGGGCATAAAATTGATGCCACCTCAATTGATAAAAACTTATCTTTGGCTCTAAATTAAATGCTGGAGTTTTGATTTCGTCTTTTGGATCATAATCACGGGTAATATAAATCAAAATTCGATGTCTAACATTTTTTAATTTACTCAGAATCTCAGCATATTTTTCTAATTGTCGCCATCCTTCTGTAGAGCCAATTTTTGATTCAATACATATTACATCAGTATTTAAACCATCTGACAGTTCAACTACAATGTCCAATCTACTATCTTGAGTATGAGTTTCAAGTCGTTTGTGTTCTTGTTGAGTTGAAATTTTGATGCTGGAATAATTCTCATCACTAATGATTGAATGATATTTTAACCAATCAATTAAAATATGATTATTCAGGGATAAAAAATAGGCAACAATCTCAGTAAAAAAATCTTCAAGCGGCTTGTTTGCTGAATGTAAGTTGAGTAAATTGCTAAACAAAGACATTGATTTTTAGCTATTTAAGATATTGGTGGAAAGTCTGCCTAAACAGACTCCAATAATTTAAAACCCAGGTCGGTGGGTTTTGTCTGTATAGCCGGGAATTACATTCCCCAGGGCAGGTTATTACTAGCAGTGCAGCAGTTATAACTTAGCCGATCGCAGTTTGACAAGATTACTGTATGATACTTACAACAAATAGGGATAAAAATTTTACCCCTACAAAGTTGTGTATTATTTTAATAATAAGCTAGAAAAGCTTAGTGCTATTGGGTTAAATGATTTTCTAGCAAAGATGCGATCGCATCTGGATGAATATTCTTGTATTTCTTTTTACCAAGGTGTAAAACACAGTTGGGGGCGCTGCTACAGCATTTTTGGCAACTGGTATGTTCTATGGTAACTTTGTCTAACAAACCGCGATCGCACAAAGTTTTTTCTAATTCTGATAATAACCCTTTACCACCACGTTTCAAACAACCGCCCTTTTGACATACCATAATCCTCGCTTTGGTTTGAGGTGATAAATCTTGCTTTGGACACCCATTAACTGGTATTACCTGATAGGCTTTAATTTTAATTTCACTTGTACGCGAATCTATCTTACTATAACCACAAACGCGAACTTGCTGACCAGGAACTAAGGATGAACTTAGAGAACGGCGCAACTCTTTAGACAGTTTAATTTCTACATTTCCAGATGGAATTGCCAATTGCAAGTATTTATATTTTCCTGATTCACCACCAACAAAACCTAGTAACTGTCCTTCAAGGTTCAATTCTGATAACGTCAAATGTTTGTCACCCATGATTGATAAAAAGTTATTGGGAATTGGGCATGGGGCATGGGGAATTGGGAATTGGGAATTGGGGAAGAAACTTGTTAAATAATTCTCCCTTGTCTCCCTTGTCTCCCCCTACTCCCCACTCCCCATTTTTTAAGCGAGGCGTTTAGCTTCTACTGTTTGGGGTAAATTTGCTGCATCCGGCAAATCACGAAATTCTAATTCCCAACCATTGGCTAGGGTGAGAATCTTGCCATCACTTCCATCGGTTTGTTTGACGACTTCTTCTTCAAGGTCTTTTTTAGCAACGTAGACTACTAAAGTACCGGCATCATTCATGCGTAGCATTACTTTCATGAGATTCCTCAACAGATTCTAGTTCTTTTTTCATACAGCCGACGACGAATCCTGTTTCCAAGAAATGCACAGCATAAATATAGGAAGTCTGCAAATATGTCCCTATACTCGCTATGTAGCCGATATCTCCTTTGTTCACTAAAACTTGCCCAACTTCTTTACCAGGAAAGGTTCCATCGTTTTTGAGCAGTTTCCGAACTCTGACTTTTTCACCAATTTCAAAAGCAGGTGGCAAGTTGAGTTCTAATTCATCGCGTTGCATGAGAGTACCTCTGTTCTCTGACCAAATTCAATAGTTCTTCTGTCGTCAGGCTGCGTTTTTTCTGTACCGATTGATGGCGCACTGCATCTAAAACAGATTGAGTTTCTTGGGAGTTCAAGAAAATTCCATGCTGTTCTAGCAAGTTTGAAACCAAATGCCGTCCAGAATGTTTACCTAATACTAAACGCCGTTCCCAACCCACTTCTTCGGGTGCAAATGGTTCGTAGGTAATGGGATTTTGCAATACCCCGTGAGCATGGATACCAGATTCGTGAGCAAAGGTATTTTCGCCAACGATCGCTTTCCAAGGTGGTACGCTAGCACCTGATGCAGCTGCAACCAGTTGAGAAAGTTCCAGCAAACTGGGTGTGTGGATGCCCAAATCAACGCCATAGATGCGTTTGATAGCCATCACAACCTCTTCTAAAGCTGCATTTCCCGCCCTTTCACCTAATCCGTTGACTGTGGTATTCACTGATAAAGCTCCGGCTTTGATACCCGCAAGAGCGTTGGCTGTTGCCAGACCAAAATCATTGTGGGTATGGATTTCTAAGGGAATCATCAAAGCTGAAACTAGCCGTTTGACCTTATTGTAGGTGGTGAAAGGATCGAGAACTCCTACGGTGTCGCAGAAGCGGAACCGGGATGCACCCCATTCTTGGGCATAAAGTGCTACATCTAAGAGGAAGTTTTCATCAGCCCTAGAAGAATCTTCTCCGCCGACTGCTACCCAAAGACCTTGATCGACAGCGAAGCTGATGCAGTCTTTGAGTTTTTGCAAACTTATTCGCCATTGACCGTGGAATTTAGCGGCGATTTGGATACCAGAGACGGGAATGGCGATATGCACCCGGTTCAGTCCGCAAGCGATAGAAGCCTTAATATCTGAGATGACAGCGCGGTTCCAGCCCAAGAGTTTTGCTTGTAAACCCAAGTCAGAAATTGCGGCGATCGCACGGGTTTCTTCGTCACCCATTGCCGGTATACCGACTTCTAATTCGGGGATACCAATGGCATCAAGAAATTTAGCGATCGCTACTTTTTCTTGTAAGGTAAAGGCAACACCTGCTGCTTGTTCGCCATCACGTAATGTAGTGTCATTAATTATGATTTGATTCATTGCAAATATCCCTCTCTTGGAAGTATTCTTAATATCCTTTCTCTCTACAATCCCCAGCGATGGCAAATGCTAAAAATATCACAATTCATAATGTAGGATACATGATCCTTAATTATTGACCTATTAGCAGCATCACATCTGTATGACAGGGAACTAAAACAATGTATAATTTACTAATCGTTTTTACCGATGTCAGTTGTAGTTTGTTCGAGTAGCAACGAACTAATGTAACTATTAGCAAATCCTGAACAAAGTAAAACACAGAATCCAGCAAGTAAGGATGTAATCATCTTCGTAACCTCAGATTTTCTAGAGCATTGGTGTGTAATTTCGGCAGATAATGGGACTCAGAACTACAGGTGACAAATCAGCTAACTGTGTTCTGCTAGCCAATCAAAAATCTTTCCTAGCTGCTCCAAATCAACTAAACCATATTGCCAGAGAAGCATCGGTAATGGGCCATTTTCTAATTCACGGTGTCGCAGAGCTACAGCAATATCAGCATTTGAAAGTTCAAGTTCGTTTTGCAAAAAATTGAGGAGTTTTATATCTCTGTTCCGAGTCGCCATAAATGATTGAACTTTCAATTTCTTAATTTGGGAAAAACTTAAAAATCAGAAATTCCAATTTTTAATTGTTGCTATATGTCAGGGTAATTTCAGATTTAGGAGAATAAACAAAATATAAACTCCATCTAATCCATCTCAGTCTGCAACAAATTCTGCAAGCATACAGTAGCTTCAAACTCTAAACCTATTTGAGCTTTGTGCATCTATGAACAAAAAGGATAAAGTGCAGTGATTTAGTCATGAATTCAAGATTAATGTTGTCTTGAACAGGTGCGATTCATCGCGTCTCTACCGATCGCTATAAATCCAGCAACGCTCTAGCCACTCTAATAATTCCTGACGAGAACCAAGAAATTGCATAACTGTACTGCGAATTAGAATCGCTTCTAGCAAATTGTTCACTTGCACTCGTAACGAACCATCGGGGGGACAAGAACTATTTATTTTTAACTCTTGCAGTCGGTGATAGATTCGCCAGCGATCGCTCAAAGGTATCTGCAAAACTTGATCGCCTAAAGGATCGGAATTAAGTTGTGAGGCGTTTAATTTTCTCATTTTGGCAAAGGGGAGTGGGTAGATGAAGGGGATGAGGGGGATGAGGGAGAATAATTACTAACTCCTAACTCCTAACTCTTCTCTTAAAGCTTGCAGTTGTTTTTCGAGTTGTTCAACGCGCGAGAGCAAAGAACGAATCACAGTTGCTTCCATATCGGGTAGCTTTCCATGTTCTAAAGGAGAAAGGCTGGCGTTTTGATTTCGAGAAATAATTCGACCGGGAACGCCCACAACTGTGCAATCATTGGGGATATTTCGCAAAACAATGGAACCTGCGCCAATACGGACGCGATCGCCAATTTGCAGATTACCCAAAACTTTTGCACCCGCCCCAATCACTGCATTTTTGCCCACCGTCGGATGACGCTTACCAGTTTCTTTACCAGTTCCGCCAAGGGTAACGCCCTGATAAATCAGTGTATAGTCGCCGACGATCGCAGTTTCGCCAATGACAACACCCATTCCGTGGTCGATAAACACGCCCTGGCCAATCTCTGCACCTGGATGAATTTCAATTCCCGTCAAAAATCTCCCCAAATGAGAAATTAAACGGGGGATAAAACCGACTCCTCGACCATGTAACCAGTGAGCAAGACGATGCAAACAGAGTGCGTGCAATCCTGGATAGCAAAACACCACCTCTAGCCAATTCCGTGCTGCGGGATCGCGCTCAAAAATGATGCGAAAATCACTCAATAATGGCTCAAAAAAACCGCCAGAGAGGAAATTTTTCAGCATGGATGTATGTGCAGAATCCTGCTTTTTGGTACTTGGGGGATCGCTAATACTGTCTAAAGACTGTTGCATCGGTAATGTCTATCTGGTAAAAGAGTCATCTGCTATTTTTATGCTTATATCAGGTGACATCCAACTCGATATCAAACCCAATGCTGATTGGATTTATTGGATTGATTAAGGTTGTACTCAAACGCCAAAACCCCGACTTAACATAAAGTTAAAATTCGTCTGGGGTTAGGGGTGCTAGTATTTAATGGTAGGGGTGCTAGTATTTTTGGGGTAGGGGTTAAGAATTTCTGTTCATGCTACAAGGAACTTTACCCGTAAGCCTTTGCTAAGATTTCGTCAAGATATTTTGCAATATATTAAGTTGTACTCAGATGGACTCAAGTATGAGTTAGATGAGGCTACAAATCGATTTTCTGTATATCCTACTACTATTATTATCCTATTATTGAGTTGAGCGAAAGACAGATTTCTTTATTTTCTTTTAGGATTTGCTGTCTGTATGCAGATATACCTTTCAAAATATAGTTATCGCTCATCGTGACTGTTTTCTTATTATATAGATGTGTGGGAATAGCGATCGCAAAATCTTAGAAAAGCAGAATAAGCAAATGTTCTCATAGCGCCCCTAACCACGAAATCTGTAAAGGTGGATTCATCCAGTTCAAATACTCGGCGACGGAGTTCAGAGGTGGATTCATCCGGTTCAAATACTCGACGACGGAGATAAAAGGTGGATTCATCCAGTTCAAATACTCGACGACGGAGATAAAAGGTGGATTCATCCAGTTCAAATACTCGACGACGGAGATAAAAGGTGGATTCATCCGGTTCAAATACTCGGCGACGGAGATAAAAGGTGGATTCATCCAGTTCAAATACTCGGCGACGGAGATAAAAGGTGGATTCATCCAGTTCAAATACTCAGCGACGGAGATAAAAGGTGGATAAACAAAATAGGAGCGTACATTTGTACACCCCTACAGCAAATTTATTTATAGCGCTTCTGTGTTGAGTCCAATAAAGACCTAACCCCCAACCCCTTCCCTACAAAGGGAAGGGGAGTAAGATTCAAAGCCTCTCTCCTTTTAGGAGAGAGGTTTGGAGAGAGGTCAAAGTGTATTGCATACAAGCGAGAAGTGCTATATTACAAAGAGTTTTGAAAAAATATGAGACTTGCCGATGAGTATTAATTTATCAAGAGACGGCAGTTTTTGCAGATTTCCCTTTACCAATAGCCTTAAAGCGTTCGCCCAACTGTTCAGCGACAGTTTTTAAGCCTGGAGTCTTTTTTGATGCAGTCTTCACATAATCATAAACAGTCAAACTGCTAGTCATCGCTTCACTACCGACAGCCATTAAGGTATCATCTACCTGTTCGGTGAGTTGTTGCATAGAAGTTAAAAGTTCGGTCAGCGCTGCGGCTAATTGATAATCTCGAACAAGTTCCTCAACATCAAAAGTGGCTGGAAGAATCTCGCGGTTCGACTGAGCAGCAGTGATGCTATTGTTTACAAAGGCTAGGCTTTTATCCCCCATTTTTACTAACTTCCGCCGTTCTTCCGTGCTGAGAGTAATCAAGAAGGGAAGCTTTTGTTGGACTTTCTGTAGCGCGGCTCTAATTTCTTGAATATCTTGTGCAGAAAGGGACGCTGTAATATTTTGATAGGCCATCGTATATTTACCTTTGGGTTTTTAGTAGTGAAGTAGCAATAGCTGCTAAGTATAGAATTCCCATTAGTGGATGCGATCGCACATCATAACCTATTTATCTGTTTTACACTCATTGCACCCCACCTTTTAATCCCCTTCCCTTGCTCAGGCTACTGTTGTACACACAAGTTGAATTACCCCCCTTAATCCCCCCTTGTAAAGGGGGGAAACAGGAATCTAGTTCCCTCCCCTTTACAACTACGGTGTACACACATCTCTGTGGCGGGTGCAAAATGTGGTTTGATCCCCCTAAATCCCCCTTAAAAAAGGGGGACTTTAAGAAGTTTTCCCCCCTTTTTTAAGGGGGGTTAGGGGGGATCAAAACGTTGTGGGGCTAGGTTATCAAACTTGTGTGTACACCGTAGCCCCTTGTAAAGGGGAGGGTTAGGGTGGGGTAAAACCCTGGTTAATCAGCTATTTCAGACTTTGTTGAACCACCGTGTTTAACACTAATTACATGGTCAACTTGAAAGCCTAAGCTGTTTACTTCTGGATATAAACAATACTCGCATAGATGGGTGGCGCGATCGCCAACTAAACGCCCCAATTCTGCACTAATATATGGACGAGACACCCAGAAAGCCCTCATGTAGAGACGCGATTTATCGCGTCTAAAAAACTGGCACGTTAGACGCGATAAATCGCCGTCTCTACAGGAATATTCTCGTCAATTATTGCTTAATTGTGCCAACTTCTTCTGAGCAAATTCCCGCACTTGCTCATCTGGGTCATTCTCTGCGCGATCGCGCAACAGTGGTAAAGTCTGGGGATGCTGAGGAAATTGCTTGATAATTATCTCTAGTGCAATGCGCCGAGGATTGGGGCTATAGCTTTTATGGCTACCCTCAAAGGGGTCATTAACAGCGCAGTGGTGGTATATGTCAAACAACTCAAGCTGATATTTAAAGTGTTTAGCTAATTCTTGGACTGCTGCAAGTCGCACATATTGGTAATCATCCTGAGTAGCGCGTTCTTTGAGGATGGATTTAGTGTCGGGATCATCTTTGAAGTTCTTCGCTAATTCTTGGACTGCTGCACGTCGCACTTCCCAGTTATCATCCTGGGTAGCGCGTTCTTTGAGGATAGTTATAGTGTCTGGGTCATCTTTGAAGTTCTTCGCTAATTCTTGGACTGCTGTAAATCGGATATAGTTGTCATCATGCTGGGTAGCGCGTTCTTTGAGGATAGTTTTAGTGTCTGGGTCATCTTTGAAGTTCTTCGCTAATTCTTCCAATAATGCTACTAAAACAACCGGATGCTCACGAGTCTGAACACGTAACTTTAGCCATGACAAGGTTTCTGGGTCATTTTCCCAACCTTTTGCTAACTCGTGTACTGCTCTTGCTCGTACCCATTTCCGACCGCCAAGTTGAGTTAACTCTTTTAGCTTGTTAAATAATTTTATCTCTGTTACTTTAATTAAACTACGATTTCTTACTCCTAACAAACAATCAACAGAAAGATATATTCTAGTTAAATCTCCCTCCTGCATCATTAGATATTCAATAATCTCCCCAACAAATCTTGGCTCAATCATTCCCGCAATTAGCAGCAAAACTTCATGCCAAGTTTCATCCTGCCAGTGTTTGCCAAAAACTTCATTCTTAAGTTCCTCAATAGTCAGCGTTTGCGTTTCTTTAAACTGCCAGACAAACTCCCAAGCACAAAAATATTCTAAAAATGTCCGATGCACAAAGGCATAATAATCCGCACCCAGGAAACATAACATAAAATTGCGAGTCCGCAGTTGATTAATTATCACCCGCGCCACTTCTCTGGGTTTATCAAATTCTATGGTTTTCAGATAATCAATCAAAATTTTGACTAAATCATTTTCATTAATCAAATTCCCTGCCAAACCTTTCTCACCAGTTTGCATAAGATAAGCAACCTGACGCAGCATCGCTTGCTTATCTTTATAATCAATCGTTTTGGGATCTAACCTCTTATCTTCTGTCAAAGCGCGTTCCACATCCCATTGATGTAGCAGTACCCGCGAAGCTTGATCGTAAAGTGTAGCTCTATCTCTTGGTAGCTCTTGATTCCGATTAAGAATTGCCATCATCGTCAACAGCAGAGGATTTCCCGCCAATTCTGCAATAGATTTGGAAGCTGCAATTCCTCTTTGTAGCCGTTCCCGTTTTCTCACTTTATCTGCTGCATCGGTAAAAGTTAACTCATGCCAACGGTTGATAAAATCCTGAATTTGTTCTGAGTCTAAATCTTGTAATATAAAGTGGCGAAACTCAGCATTAAGCAATCGTTGCGGTTTATAGCCAATAATCCGAGAAGTGACAATTACCTGCACATCAGGATAGTCATTAGTAAAGCGATGAATATCAGTAATTACATCCTCTCGCTTCCCAGGGTCAAATACCTCATCCAAACCATCAAACATCACTAAGGCATTACCAGCTTTTAATTGTTTATCTAGTTCAAGCTGATTGAGATGATGAACAGCACCACTACATTGATGAAAAAATTCGAGAAAATTATTGCACTCTTTATCTTCCCGTCGCCGCATATAAGTGCGTAATTCAATTAGCAACGGAATTGGTAATGAGATAACATTATCCAGTGGAGACTCAGCCCAATTTAAAGCCAGAAATTGCAACAAAGTAGACTTACCTGAACCAGGATCGCCCAAAATCACAATATATTTATAATCTTGCTTTTTATTGACAACATCTAATACTGAACGGATCGGCTGTTCAAAATAAACCCGTTTGTGGCGTTCTAATTCTTCTAATTCCACTTCTGCTTCTACTTGGTTACTTTCTCGCAGCCGTCTAAGATGTTCTTTAGGCAGTTCGTGAACTTGTGGTAAAACTTGATGAGCTTCCCGGACATTTTGAGCAGTAAAAATCCGCCATAATTTAAGTTCGTTATAAGCATAGCCGGTAGTATCTAAGCTATCTAATTTGAGATTGCCATAGCGATCGCGGATTCCTTCTTGATAGCGTTTCAAATCAAAGTCGGGAATAAGCTCACCAGACCCTCTTGTGTTCTTTTCGATTTGTTCCAGATTTTGGGAATCAACAATAGCTCTGAGTTCAGGAATTCCTCGAATAATCTCTTTAACTTTTTGCAGATATTTCTTAGCAACTCGCTTCCAGTTAAAATCATCTGGTAACGGATTTGAGACATTAATTTTATCCCAAATTTCTTGTAATCTATTAGTATCTATAGCTGGATTGTCATTTTTAAAGGCATTTCCCAAAATTTCTTTGACTTCTTGATTTTTGACAAACTGCTTTATTGGCTGCGTATACTTTTTGATTTCATCTTCAGAAAGTTCTCCCCCTTTTAAATCTTCCTGCACTAGTTGCAAAAATTCTTTTAAGGCTTTGCCAGCAGCGATTTCTATATCTTCTTTCTTAAGTTTCTCTAAAATATTCTTAGGGATGCCTTTTAATAAATCTTTAGCCCAATCTTTAGCAGCATCCTTAGCTAAGTCTTCCAGAATGGGTTTAAAAATCAACCCGACGGCCTGAGTTACACCCCACATAGCTAACCAGTCCAGCATAATACTCGCTTCTGTTGAGAGTTTGATTACGAGTATATCCACTAGCTGGAGTAATGTTTCCAGATTTCAAGGTTATTGTAAAACAATACTGCCTACGCTCAACGTCGCTCCATTAAAGAGGTAATAGTTCATGCTTTGCAGGTAAGTAGTCCTCTTGAATGGGATGATGGCTAACACACCTAACTATATGTCATGGTGCGTTACGAACTCCGTTCTAAGAGGATGTTTGAAAAGTATTTCTCTGTAACTTTAGGCACTTTTGATCCCCCCTAACCCCCCTAAAAAAGGGGGGAACCGGAGTCAAAGTCCCCCTTGAAAAGGGGGATTTAGGGGGATCTAAAACTTTTGATACCGATAAGAGGACTTTTCAAATATCCTCTAACACACCCTACAATAAGTAACCATGCAGAATTAATTACAGTCATTGCGAGCGAAGCAATCCCAGCCCCCGCGTCCGCGAAGCGTGTCCGAAGCGCCTATGCAATCTTCCCACAGAACGCTCACTTTTGCTAAGACCATGAGCATCTGCTAGTTCTTGTCAGGTGTGCGCTCAATCATCACACCACATAGATTTTACTAGGTTAAATCAATATCTTTGAGAAAAACGAAGTCTTGAACGCTTACGGTTTTTCAAACATCATTTTTTTATTGATAGGAAAACAATACTCTTAATACACTCTTAGTACACTCTTAATACACTCCCAATACACTCTATACAAGGTTTTGGGACGGTATAGTGGTGACAATTCTCTTAGCTTTAAGGATTTTTTTAGTTTTAAAGAGCGATCGCTATGCATTTCTTTGTAACTCTTGGTTCACCCATTTTTTGATGAGTGAGAAAAAATATTGGTATATGTACTATATAAAGATATTTAACGAAGTGTTCCCAAAAACAAGTACTCTGAGTGATCTTTGTTTTGACTCTCGGAGAAATCGGCTAGCCGAGAGTTACGTGTGAGATGCATCAATACCAGGCTAGAGAAAAGTTAAAAATGGTTATGTTTTCCCTAAACTCAATACGGATACTCGGACGCATATTATCTGCATCACTAGTTAGTTTGCTCCCTTCTGTTACTAGTGTAATGTCCTTAGAGGTTTTTTCCACCCCAGCGTTTGGCCAACCGCCAGCTGCGTCTGTTGACACCCAGCTGAAAGTGCCTAGTACAATGACCTCTTCGCCCTTTGATTCTAACCGTTACTTAAAAGTGCCATCCAACTTCTCCATCTCTGTCTATGCTCGCATTCAGAATGCTCGCTTTATGGCAATTGCTCCCAATGGGGATCTGTTAGTGTCACAGCCCAGTACGGGAAAAGTGTTAATCGTCCGGCCAAATGGCAGCAAAGACCCAATTATTTCCGACTTCGTGACAGGTCTACGCAAGCCTCACGACATTGTGTTTCATCAGATTAACAACACCACATACGTTTATATCTCTGAGACACATCAAATTAACCGCTTCATCTATAATTCTGGAGACTTAATCGCAAAAAATCGTCAAATCGTTGTAACTGGCTTACCAGACAACAGCACATCAGAACTCAAAGGTGCTTATGGTCACGAACTCAAAAATATTGCACTTGATGGCAATCACAAACTGTATGTGTCCATCGCTTCCACATGCAATGCTTGCACACAAGATACTGTTAGTAACCCAAAACGTGGTGCAGTTTACCAGTACGACGCTAATGGAACTAATCAGCGGCTTTTTGCCCAAGGTTTACGTAATGCCGAAGGGTTAGCATTCTTACCTGGCACAAATGACCTTTGGGTAGTCGTTAATAATCGAGATAACATCGCCTATCCCTTCAACGATAACAGTGGCAATTACGGTAAGGTAGTCCCCTCTTACGTAGATGACCACCCACCAGAGGAGTTCACGAAAGTCGGAGATGGTGGTAACTACGGTTGGCCATTCTGCAACCCCAATCCTGACACATTAAATGGCTTTAATAATATGCCCTTCGATCGCGACTATCAGTTCAATGCTGATGGACATGTTAATTGCAATGCGATGGACAGGATTAGCAAGGGTATCCCAGCCCATTCAGCCCCCTTGGGACTAACATTTTTACAAAATACCAAATTTCCCAGCCTATACTCAAGTGGGGCAGTGGTGGGGCTGCATGGCTCATGGAATCGGCAGAAGAAAACGGGCTACAAAATAGCTTACTTTCCCTGGGACAGTACAACAAAGACACTAGGGGACGAGATAGATTTAGTGAGTGGTTGGCTAACTCCAGCAACGCAAGAAATCTGGGGGCGACCTGTGGATATGGTAGTCGATCAGCAAGGTAATTTGTTGATCTCGGATGATTACAGCGGCACTATCTACAAGCTCTCCTACAATGTTTCCTCCACGCCGTCATCACAGGTTAAAGTCTACAGTGACCCTAATTTTGGTGGAGTTTCCCAATCTTTTCCCACAACTCCAGGAGTATACAAAGCCAACGCAGGTGACTTAAATGTTATCGGGAATGACAATATAAGTTCATTAAGTGTACCAGCAGGTGTAGTGGTACGTGTATGTCAAAATGAAACTGGTGGTCTATGCCGTGAGTTCAGTGCTGGTGATTATAAATCTATTGGAGACTTGGATAACATGATCTCGCTTATAGAGGTCAATCCGTCATCATCACAGGTTAAAGTCTACAGTGACCCTAATTTTGGTGGAGTTTCCCAATCTTTTCCCACAACTCCAGGAGTATACAAAGCTAACGCAGGTGACTTAAATGTTGTGGGGAATGACAATATAAGCTCATTAAGTGTACCAGCAGGTGTAGTGGTACGTGTATGCCAAAATGAAACCGGTGGTCTATGCCGTGAGTTTAGTGCTGGTGATTATAAATCCATTGGGAACTTAGATAAGATAATCTCGTTTATAGAGGTTAAGTAGCACCACTCACCGAGTTTTAAATTTTGGATTTTAGTGAAGCAGCTAGCTGGTCTTCTCCCCAAGGGAGAGGCTAGCGCCTTATCTACGAGAGGCTTTGCCAAGGTAGAGCGTCTCCTAGATAAGGATTTCCCCCATTGTCCTCCAATCAACTAGAAACCGCGATGTCTACGACGGGCTGCGCCAACGCAATTTTACCCACTGCCCGCCCAGTTTCACTATAAATATGAGCCGCCGCAAGTTCTTGTAAGGGATATGTGCGATCGATCACTACACGAATTTTACCCGCTTCAATCAATTCTTTGAGAAAAAGCAAGTCTTTAGCGTTAGGTTTCTCAAAGAGAAATTTAGCTTTTTGACCAGGAAGGAACGCTGTTAAGACGATCTCTAACATGACTTTGGGGTTGGGTACGGTGGTGATATAAACTCCGTTGGGTTTGAGGACTCTTTTGGTTTCTGAGAGCGATCGCTTACCTACTGCATCAAAGATAATGTCATACTGTGCTGTATCTTCGGTAAAATCCTGCTGCGTATAATCAATCACGCGGTCAGAACCCAGAGATTTGACCAAATCCAAGTTTTTGGTACTACTAACTCCCGTCACTACTGCCCCTAAAGCCTTAGCAATTTGCACTGCAAAAATCCCCACACCGCCCGCAGCACCATTAATCAAGATATTTTGTCCTGTTTGAATATTTCCCTGATCTCGCAGCGCTTGCAGAGCCGTAAGCGCCGCTAAAGGTACAGCCGCAGCTTCTTCATAAGATAGATTCGTTGGTTTGAGCGCCGCCAAGTTTTCGGGGATAGCGGCAAATTCGGCATAACCTCCTCCAGGGAAGCTAGTACTGCCGTAAATAGCATCTCCCGGTTTAAAGCGCGTGACCCCAGAGCCAACCTCTACGACTTCTCCCGCTACATCAAATCCCAGAATCTTCGGAAATTTACTGCCGATAATCAAACTCAACATCCCTTTGCGGATTTTCCAATCAATAGGATTGACGCTACTAGCACCAACTTTTACAAGTAACTGAGTTGGCTCAATTTTCGGCTGTTCCACATCTTCATACTGCAACACCTCAGCCGCGCCATACCGACGGATAACCACTGCTTTCATTGCATTCCTCCTGCTACCCTGTTTGGCTGAATGAACTCAGACAGCCTGTTTTTCTTGATAAATCTAGTGTAGCGATTTCCTAAAATAGAAATATCAGTCTAAAACTACACCTGTATGCCAGCTAGAGATGTCTATCACAATAATGTTAAAAATGCTTTGATTAAAGATAAATGGATAATTACTCATGACCCACTGACTCTGAAGTTTGGTAAAAAAGATTTGTATGTTGATTTAGGTGCTAGACAACTGTTAGCAGCGCAAAAAGGGGAATCAAAAATTGCAGTTGTGATTAAAAGTTTTAGCGACAGTTCAGATGTTGATGATTTAGAAAAAGCATTGGGTCAGTATATTTTATATCAGGATATCTTAATTGAATTGGAGCCAGAGCGAATGTTATATCTTGCAGTGTCTAACAGAGTTTTTGATGATTTATTTGAAGAACCTATCGGCAAACTGTTACTGAGAAATCATCGTTTAAAGCTGATTACCTTTGATCCAAAACAGGAGGTTATTAAACAATGGATTATACCAAGTTAGACCACTCTGGCTGGAATTCCTAAAGAACACATTGTTCTGGGCTTTCGTCCACCGGAGTTAAGACCCTACACAAGGTTATGGAGTTGCTTAAGGTGCGTAGGCGCAGCCCGTCGTAGACATCGCTCTTTAAAAGTCAACACGGAACATTCTTTTTATTCTTCAGTGCTAAATACAACACCTTCATACAGTAGTTCAATCGGGCATTCAAATTCAATGCTCGATAAAGTGACCATATCTCCAGCCGTGTAGGGATAGTAAAGCCACATCCTACCCTCACCCCGACAGTAACGCTCAACGGAGATTTTTTCCGAGTCAATCAAGATATATTCTTGCAAACTGGGGATTGTCAAATAATAAGTGAATTTTTCACCCCGGTCTTTAGCGCTTGTACCAGGGGAAAGAACTTCGGCAATTAGCTTGGGATGTTGAATAAATTTGCGGGCATTAAGGTCTTCAGGGTCGCAACTGACAATAACATCAGGATAATAGTAGCGACTCTGGAGGGTGAGTTGCATTTTTACATCTGACACATTCACTCGACAACCTCTGGAATGCAAATGAGGGCGTAAGGCAGTGTACAAGTTTAGTGCAATGTCGTTATGGGGAATTGTACCGCCTGTCATGGCAAATACTTCGCCATTGGCATATTCGTAGCGAATATCTTGCTGAGGTTCCCATTCCAGGTATTCCTCAACGGTCATTTTTGGCGGCTCTTGGGGGATGGCTATCATAACTCAGATTTTTTCACGGTTGGTCTGATTGTAGCTAAATGACAGTCTGACTTTTCAGGGTATCGGGAAAACCTCACTTCAAAGTCTCTCTCCTAAAAGGCTACGGTGTACACACAAGTCTGAAATAGCTGAAAAACCCAAGGTTTTACCCCACCCTAACCCTCCCCGTATGTAAAGGGGAGGGAACAAGATTTTCCGGTTTCCCCCCTTTATAAGGGGGGATTAAGGGGGGTAATTCGAGTTGTGTGTACACCGTAGCTTCCCGATACGGAAATGGGGTTTTTTGCTAAGGTTTGTATTGAGCAATTCAGAAAATTCATTGCGATCGCACAATCATGTTAGATTATAGTTTGTTGTTTCTCTCAAACACAAAATTCGAGAGTTTCCTACCCATCGCCTCATTTTGGGAATGAAAAAAAGGAGTTAAAAGTTAAGTTTTTTGAAAATGATATGCAGCAACACACCTATTTTCATTACCTCACATCGCTTATCAGACAAGACTTAGAGCCACAATTGAATATGATTGTCAAAGCAAAAATTAAATAAATATGAATTGCATTTTTACCCTGAAAAAAATGATATGTTAGATACAGAATTGAATTTCGCACGTTTCTGGAGTAGAACGATATAGACTACTCCAGTTTTTCACCCTCAAACCCTTGGCATTTATTGCTTTTGACGGAAATTGAGGGCAATCTGAGTACACATTTAAATAACCCAAGCCCAGTTACAAGTAGATTAAATTCCTTACTGGGATTGAGTTTTAGCTGAGTACAAAGAAATCCTGAACCCCCATCTATAAACACTAGAACCCCAACCAAAAAAGACTAGAACCCCTACCTAAAAAAAACTTTTTTAATTCTTGTAATGCTTGAAGAATTAGGGTTTTTAGTATGTGAGTACAAAAGTAATAAATCCAATAAATTCTATCCTAGAGAGACGCAACATCTGGCTGGGAGACGGCTGCTATAAATCTTATATCGCCAATCACCTAACGCTCTGAAACAAAACAAAGCGGAAAGTGAGTGGAGGGATGACATAGCACCATGCCTGAAGTGAAGAGAAGTCGCGGCTGTAAGCACCAATTCTACCCAAGAACCGAACGTTGACACACACCAGCCGAACATCAGATATCTATTGCCTGCCTGACTTGAAAACAAGTCGCCCGAACCCAAGGGTTTGCAGGTAGTGTGGAAGACGCGACTTCAATTCTGGGCATAGATAGTAGCCACAGCATCTCCCACAGTGGCAGCCAAGTCCACCGACCTTTTGCGAAATTCAATGACATCACCGTCTACACGACTCCTCAACTCTAACGCTACGGAATCGCCAACCCAAGCAAAATCAGGTGGTTGCGGCTGCGACAGCACCAGCAGCACCACCGTGGAAAGAGACGAAAAGCTCCAAGAACGCATTGCGAAACATCCCTGCTACAGCGAAGACGCTCATCACCACTACGCCCGGATGCACGTTGCAGTTGCTCCCGCTTGCAACATTCAATGCAACTATTGCAACCGCAAATATGATTGCGCTAACGAAAGCCGTCCTGGAGTAGTTAGCGAATTGCTAACACCAGAAGAAGCTGCACATAAAGCTTTGGTCATTGGTGGTAAGATTCCTCAAATGACAGTTGTGGGAATTGCTGGCCCTGGCGACCCATTGGCGAACCCAGAAAAAACCTTCCGCACATTTGAGTTGATTGCAGCGCAAGCACCAGATATTAAGCTGTGCTTATCAACCAATGGTTTAATGCTCCCAGACTACATCGATCGCATTAAACAATTAAATATAGATCACGTAACGATCACCATTAACATGGTAGATCCAGAGATCGGTGCATTGATTTATCCTTGGGTTCACTACAAACGCAAGCGCTACAGAGGTCTTGAAGGTGCAAAAATCCTCCACGAAAGACAGATGGAAGGATTGCAAGCCCTGAAAGATGCAGATATCTTGTGTAAAGTCAACTCCGTGATGATTCCCGGAATTAATGACCATCACTTAGTCGAAGTGAATCGAGTCATTCGTGAGAAAGGTGCATTCTTGCACAACATCATGCCGTTGATTTCTGCACCAGAACATGGCACACACTTCGGTTTAATCGGTCAACGCGGCCCCACACCTAAAGAACTTAAAGAAGTTCAAGACAACTGCTCTGGTAACATGAAAATGATGCGTCACTGTCGCCAGTGCCGTGCCGATGCAGTCGGATTGTTGGGAGAAGACCGCAGCCAAGAGTTCTCCAAAGAGAAATTCTTGGAAATGGCTCCCGAATATGACATGGAACAACGCGCTACTGTTCACGAAGGAATTGAGAAGTTTAAAGAAGAACTTAAAGTAGCCAAAGATAAGGCGCTAGCTGGCAAGAAAATTGCCAATAGTCCGAAAGTTTTAGTTGCAGTAGCAACCAAAGGCGGCGGATTAGTTAACCAACACTTCGGTCATGCCAAAGAATTCCAAATTTACGAAGTGGGTGGAAACGAAGTTCGCTTTATCGGTCATCGCAAAATTGACCAATACTGCCAAGGTGGATACGGCGAAGAAGCTTCCTTTGAGCATATTATAAAAGCGATCGCAGATTGCAAAGCAGTTTTAGTCTCCAAGATTGGTAACAGTCCTCAAGAGAAATTGCAACAAGCTGGAATACAGGCTGTTGAAGCTTACGACGTGATTGAAAAGGTTGCTTTGGAGTTCTACGAGCAATACGTTAAGGAATTAGGGAATTAGGGATTAGGGACTGGGGACTAGGGACTGGGAATTAAGGAAGAATTTTCCCAGTATCCATTACCCAGTACCCAGTACCCAATCCCCAGTAACCAATCCCCAAAAGGAGAATAAATCATGGCTTACAAAATTACTAGCCAGTGTATTTCCTGCAATCTCTGTCTAACGGTATGTCCCACAAATGCAGTTAAAGTGGTTGACGGACAGCACTGGATTGACCCTGAACTTTGTACAAACTGTATTGGTAGCATTCATACCATGCCTCAGTGTAAAGCTGGTTGTCCCACCTGCGACGGTTGCGTTAAGCAGCCTAGCGATTACTGGGAAGGCTGGTTTACCAATTACAACCGCGTAGTTGCTAAATTAACAAATAAACAAGATTACTGGGAACGTTGGTTTAACTGTTATTCCGAGAAATACTCCCAACAGTTGCAAAAACGCCAATCCCAAACAATGGGTGCAGAAGCTTAAATAATTCGTAATTCTTAATTGAAGACAACAATGCAAAATAACTGCATCTATCTCGATAATAATGCTACCACTAAGGTAGACCCAGAAGTTATAGAGGTAATGTTACCTTACCTCACAGATTATTACGGCAATCCCTCCAGTATGCACACCTTTGGTGGGCAAGTCGGTAAAGCAGTGAGAACCGCAAGAGAACAACTTGCAGCCATCCTGGGAGCCGATGAGTCAGAAATTGTCTACACAAGTTGTGGAACTGAGGGAGATAACGCGGCGATTCGAGCCGCACTGTTGGCGCAACCAGAAAAGCGACATATCGTCACCACTCAAGTTGAACATCCAGCAGTACTCAATGTCTGCAAACAATTAGAAACCCAAGGTTATAGTGTTACCTATCTATCAGTAAATCATCAAGGGCAGCTGGATCTAGATGAACTAGAAGCTTCCTTGACGGGTAACACCGCCTTGGTGACAATTATGTATGCTAATAATGAAACCGGCACGATTTTCCCGATTGAGCAAATTGGGTTGCGCGTCAAAGAATATGGCGCTATCTTCCATGTAGATGCGGTGCAAGCAGTGGGAAAAATCCCGTTGAATATGAAGACTAGCACCGTGGATATGTTAACTCTGTCTGGTCATAAGCTGCACGGGCCGAAAGGAATTGGTGCTTTATATATTCGGCGTGGGGTTCGGTTCCGTCCCTTTATGATTGGGGGACACCAAGAACGCGGACGGAGAGCGGGAACAGAGAATGTTCCAGCAATTATCGCCTTGGGCAAAGCTGCGGAACTAGAACTGTTACACTTAGAAGAAGCGACGGCAAAAGAAAGAAAGCTGCGCGATCGCCTCGAACAAACTTTACTAGCTACAATTCCCGATTGTGTCGTTAACGGTGACGTTACGCAGAGATTGCCCAACACCACAAATATCGGCTTCAAATACATCGAAGGTGAAGCAATTCTACTGTTATTGAACAAATACGGTATCTGTGCATCATCCGGTTCTGCTTGTACCTCCGGTTCTCTGGAACCTTCCCACGTCCTGCGGGCAATGGGCTTACCCTACACAACTTTGCACGGTTCAATTCGCTTCAGTCTTTGTCGCTACACCACAGAAGCCGAAATCGATCGAGTGATAGAGGTAATGCCTAGTATTGTAGAACGTCTACGCGCCCTCTCACCCTTCAAAAATGACGATGCAGGTTGGTTGCAAGGACAAGAACAAGCACTAGCGCATCGTTAGGGACTAGGGGACTGTTTTCAAACTAGAAGATCCCCCCTAATCCCCCTTAAAAAAGGGGGGGAAAGAAACTCTAAAAGCCACCGTTAAAAAAGGGGAAGAAAAGAAACTCTAAAAGCCCCTCTTTTTAAGGGGGGTTGGGGGGATCTCCAAAGACTGGGGTACTTAAGGGAAGCTTTGAAAACACGCCCTAATGTATAGCGCATTGAGAATGGAACCAATCCCCCAATCAAAATCCAAAATCTAAAATCTAAAATTCATTATGTGGGACTACACCGATAAAGTATTAGAACTGTTTTACGATCCCAAAAATCAGGGAGAAATTGAAGAAACGGGCGAAGCTGGAGTTAAGGTTGCAACGGGTGAAATCGGTAGCATTGCTTGCGGTGATGCTCTGAGATTGCACCTGAAAGTGGAAGTAGAATCTGATAAGATTCTAGATGCTCGTTTTCAAACCTTTGGTTGTACTAGTGCGATCGCATCTTCTAGTGCATTAACCGAAATGGTCAAAGGTTTGACCTTAGATGAAGCTCTGAAAGTGTCCAATAAAGACATTGCAGATTACCTTGGTGGTTTACCAGAAGCAAAGATGCATTGCTCTGTAATGGGACAAGAAGCCCTAGAAGCCGCTATCTACAATTATCGTGGCATACCTCTAGCTACCCACGATGATGATGATGAAGGTGCATTAGTTTGCAGTTGCTTTGGCATCAGCGAATCTAAAATTCGCCGCGTGATTCTAGAAAATCATCTCACGGATGCCGAACAAGTAACAAATTATGTGAAAGCTGGTGGCGGATGCGGTTCCTGTCTGGCGAACATTGATGATATTATTAGATCAGTTCAACAGGAATACGCCTCACCTGCTCTCAACAATTACGGCGTACAAGTTGCCACAGAAATTGTTACGTCAAAGCAGCGATCGCTAACCAACGTCCAAAAGATTGCTCTAATTCAAAAAGTTCTCGATGAAGAAGTCAGACCCGTACTCATTGCAGATGGGGGAGATGTAGAACTCTATGATGTCGAAGGCGATCGCGTTAAAGTTGTCCTGCAAGGTGCTTGCGGTTCCTGTTCTAGTAGTACAGCAACCCTAAAAATTGCGATCGAAGCCAGATTACAAGATCGTGTCAGCAAGAGCCTTGTAGTCGAAGCAGTTTAGGAATTGCTGTAGGACTTAACGAACTCTACAAATACGCCCTAATATGCATTCAGCCAAGAACAGAAAGTAGGATTTGAATCGAATCATTGTCTCCACTCAATGCTTCATACCAATTCGCCAAAAGAGAGTAATACATTCAAATCTAACTTTCTTAATTACGAATTACGTAGACACCCGAAGGATTGCTCCCCCCAAGGTATTACGAATTACGAATTGGTATCAGTCCTATCACTATTACGGCTAACAGCATATAGGCTGCATAGATTAAGCGCCTACTTGCGAATTTCATCATCTAACTCGCTTCAAAGGAACAGAATATGAGTACATTGTACGACAACATTGGCGGACAACCAGCTATTGAGAAAACAGTAGATGAACTCCACAAACGCATTGCCGCAGACAGCACCCTCAACACATTTTTTGCTGGTAAAGATATGGTCAAGCAACGTAATCATCTAGTTGCCTTCTTATCTCAGATATTTGAGGGGCCAAAGCAATACGCTGGTCGTCCAATGGACAAAACCCATGCGGGAATGAATCTACAGCAACCACACTTCGATGCGATCGCTAAACATCTCGGCGAAGCAATGGCTGTGGGTGGGGTATCAGCAGAAAACACCAAAGCTGCACTAGAGCGTGTCACAAACATGAAGGGCGCTATTTTAAACAAGTAATAGGACTTATGCATTAATTGTTGACAAATAGCAAAGTCAAGTCCTATTGAGTCTTGCAAGCTAAAGCACATTATGACGTATTTGTAAATTGCGTAACTTTCTTTGTTCTTTGTCAGAACAAATGACAAAGGACAAAGAACAAAAAGAAAAAAATTTAACGACGAAATATATGTACCTACTTTCGATCATTTTAGCTGTGGAGCGATCGCCCCCAGCAGGCATTTATGCCAACTGTACCAACGATGCTCTACACGCGCTCACTACTGTCGCTCAACTGGCGTGAACGCAACTGACAAACGCACAGACCCACCAACCAACCAATTGCAGGGAAACAAGAACCATGACAGACGAAAAGATTAGACAGATAGCTTTCTACGGTAAGGGCGGTATCGGTAAATCTACCACTTCCCAAAACACCTTAGCAGCTATGGCAGAAATGGGTCAACGCATCCTCATCGTCGGTTGCGACCCTAAAGCTGACTCCACCCGTTTGATGCTGCACAGCAAAGCTCAAACAACCGTTCTTCACCTCGCCGCAGAACGTGGTGCAGTAGAAGATATCGAACTCGAAGAAGTAATGTTAACCGGTTTCCGTGACGTTCGTTGCGTAGAATCTGGTGGGCCAGAACCCGGTGTAGGTTGCGCCGGTCGTGGTATCATCACCGCCATCAACTTCTTAGAAGAAAATGGTGCTTACCAAAACCTAGACTTCGTATCTTACGACGTATTAGGTGACGTTGTGTGCGGTGGTTTCGCAATGCCTATCCGTGAAGGCAAGGCACAAGAAATCTACATTGTAACATCAGGTGAAATGATGGCGATGTATGCTGCTAACAACATCGCTCGTGGTGTTCTTAAGTATGCTCACACTGGTGGCGTGCGTTTGGGTGGTTTGATTTGTAACAGCCGTAACACTGACCGGGAAATCGAACTAATCGAAACCTTGGCAAAACGGTTGAACACCCAAATGATCCACTTCGTACCCCGTGACAACATCGTTCAACACGCAGAATTGCGCCGGATGACTGTTAACGAGTACGCACCAGAAAGCAACCAAGCTAACGAATATCGCACATTGGCTACAAAGATCATCGACAACAAAAATCTAGCTATTCCTACACCCATCGAAATGGAAGAACTAGAAGAATTGTTGATTGAATTCGGTATTCTCGAAAGCGACGAAAATACCGCAATGCTAGTTGGCAAAAGTGCTGCTGAAGCTCCCGTAGTATAATTCGCTGCTAATAAATAACGCTTTAGCACAAGGAAAAAGGAAGAGTTTCATATCTTCCCTTTTATCCTCTCCCTTGCATCTCCCCCCTAACCTTAGAGGGGACTCCTAGTCCCCCTATGCCCCGATCCTTACGAGTCACAGAGGCTAAGTATGACACCTCCAGAAAATCAAAACATCATCGAAGAAAGAAAAGAACTAATTAAAGAAGTTCTCAGTGCTTACCCAGAAAAAGCAGCTAAAAAGCGCGAAAAGCACTTAAGTGTATACGAAGAAGGTAAGTCCGATTGCGGCGTTAAGTCTAACATCAAATCCCTGCCTGGGGTAATGACCGCTCGCGGTTGTGCTTACGCCGGTTCTAAAGGTGTGGTTTGGGGCCCTATTAAGGACATGATCCACATCAGCCACGGGCCTGTAGGTTGCGGTTACTGGTCTTGGTCTGGTCGTCGTAACTACTACATCGGCACTACAGGTATTGATACCTTTGGTACCATGCACTTCACCTCTGACTTCCAAGAAAGAGATATCGTGTTCGGTGGTGACAAGAAACTTACCAAGCTCATCCAAGAACTTGATGTACTTTTCCCCCTCAACCGTGGTGTTTCCATTCAATCTGAATGTCCCATCGGTCTAATTGGGGATGACATCGAAGCAGTTGCTCGGAAGACATCGAAAGAAATCGGCAAGCCAGTTGTACCTGTGCGTTGCGAAGGCTTCCGGGGTGTTTCCCAATCTTTAGGACACCACATTGCTAACGACATGGTTCGTGACTGGGTGTTCACCAGATCCGACCAAGCGAAAAAAGACGGTACACTCAAGTTTGAAGGTACTCCTTATGATGTAGCCATCATTGGTGACTACAACATCGGTGGAGATGCTTGGGCTAGCCGCATCCTGTTAGAAGAAATCGGCTTGCGCGTAGTCGCTCAGTGGTCAGGTGATGGCACCATCAACGAAATGTTGATGACCCCCAATGTGAAGATGAACCTCATCCACTGTTACCGGTCGATGAACTACATCAGCCGTCACATGGAAGAAGCTTATGGTATACCCTGGTTGGAATATAACTTCTTCGGCCCCACCAAGATTGCTGAATCTTTACGGGAAATCGCTTCCAAGTTTGACGAAACAATCCAAGCAAATGCTGAAAAAGTTATCGCCAAATATCAGCCCACAATGGATGCGGTAATTGCTAAGTATCGCCCCCGTTTGGATGGTAAGACTGTAGCCATAATGGTTGGTGGTCTACGTCCTCGCCACGTTGTCCCAGCTTTCCTAGACTTGGGCATGAAGATGATTGGTACTGGTTATGAGTTCGCTCATAACGATGATTACAAACGTACCACTCACTACATCGAAAACGGCACCATCGTTTATGACGACGTTACCGCTTACGAATTCGAGGAATTTATCAAAGCGCTGAAGCCTGACCTAGTAGCTTCTGGTGTGAAAGAGAAGTACGTCTTCCAAAAGATGGGTCTACCTTTCCGTCAAATGCACTCTTGGGATTACTCCGGCCCTTATCACGGTTATGACGGCTTCGCCATCTTCGCACGTGACATGGACTTGGCACTCAACAGCCCAACCTGGTCATTAATTGGCGCTCCTTGGAATGAAAAAGCTCAGGCTAAGAAGGCTGAAGCTAAGGCTAAGGCTGCCGTTTAGGGAAATGGGAGAGAGAGATAAGTAAGGATAACCTGGGGCTAAAACCCCAGGAGGGAGTCGGGAATCCAAAATTCAAAATTAAAAGATTAAAAATTTATTTTGATTTTTGCATTTTGAATTTTGAATCATATTCCCACTCCCTTGTAGAGACGCGATTAATCGCGTCTCTCCCGCCTTAAATCTTTATTCCTCGATTAGTAAAGAATTCAGTAAGCTTGGAGATCCGAAAATGCCTCAGAATCCCGAAAAAATTCAAGATCACGTCGAGTTATTCCACCAACCAGAATACCAACAACTTTTTGAAAACAAAAAGCAGTTTGAAAACGGTCACGAAGCCGAAGAAGTACAACGGGTTGCAGAGTGGACAAAAGGTTGGGATTATCGTGAAAAGAACTTCGCTCGTGAAGCTTTAACCGTTAACCCTGCTAAAGGTTGTCAGCCATTGGGAGCAATCTTTGCGGCTGTTGGTTTTGAAGGTACTCTACCCTTCGTTCAAGGTTCTCAAGGTTGCGTTGCTTATTTCCGCACCCACTTAACCCGTCACTACAAAGAGCCATTCTCTGGTGTATCTTCTTCAATGACTGAAGATGCAGCCGTGTTTGGTGGTCTGCAAAACATGATTGACGGGTTGGCGAACTCTTACCAACTCTACAAGCCCAAGATGATTGCTGTCTGCACCACCTGTATGGCAGAAGTAATTGGTGATGACTTACAGTCTTTCATCAATAATGCTAAAGAAGCTGGTTCAGTTCCTCAAACTTTCCCAGTACCTTACGCTCACACACCTAGCTTTGTCGGTTCCCACATCACTGGTTACGACAACATGATGAAGGGAATTCTTTCTAACTTGACCGCAGGTCATAAGAAAGAAACCAGCAATGGTAAAATCAACTTCATCCCAGGTTTTGACACCTACGTAGGTAACAACCGCGAAATCAAGCGGATTGCTTCTTTGTTCGGCTTTGACTACACAATTCTAGCCGACAACAGCGACTACCTCGATTCACCAAACACAGGTGAATTCGATATGTATCCAGGTGGTACAAAGCTAGAAGATGCCGCAGATTCAATCAATGCGAAAGCGACGATCGCTCTGCAAGCACACTCTACCCTCAAAACCCGCGAGTATATTGAAAAAGAGTGGAAGCAACCAACCTCAGTTTCCCGTCCTTGGGGCATTAAGGGTACTGATGAGTTCTTGATGAAACTCAGCGAATTGAGTGGTATCCCCATTCCTCAAGAATTGGAAATCGAACGCGGTCGTGCAGTTGATGCCATGACTGACTCTCACTCATGGATTCACGGCAAGCGCTTCGCTATCTACGGCGAACCAGATTTAGTATACAGCGTAGTTGGCTTCATGCTAGAAATGGGTGCTGAACCTGTGCATATCTTGGTTCACAATAGCAACGAAGTATTTGAAGCAGAAATCAAAGAATTGCTTGCTTCTAGCCCCTTCGGTCAACATGCAACTGTTTGGCCTGGTAAGGACTTGTGGCACATGCGTTCACTGTTGTTCACCGAACCAGTAGATTTCTTGATCGGTAACACCTACGGTAAGTACCTGTGGCGCGACACCAAGATTCCCCTCGTGAGAATCGGCTACCCCATCATGGATCGTCACCACTTACACCGCTACTCCACCATTGGTTATCAAGGTGTAATCAACTTGCTCAACTGGGTTGTAAATACTCTGTTTGAAGAAATCGATCGCAACACCAACATTCCTTCTAAGACAGATATTTCCTACGACTTGATTCGTTAGAAATTGCGTAGAAACACAACGTGTTAATTAAAGGGAGAAAATAATTCGTAATTCGTAATTCGTAATTCGTAATTATGAATTATTTCCCCCTTTTTCTTCATAGCATTTACCCAAGGAATTTATAAATGGAAACCATCAATCATACTCACGAACACACTCACACTCATCCTCATCCTAATTACCATCCACCTAATCAGAAAAAACGAGGATGGTTCCACAATCTTCTTAATCCGTTGCGCCGTGTAGTGGATGGAATTCAGGTTAAAAATAATCGCTTCGCTCATCTAATTTGCCAAACAATTCCTTGTTGTTGTCCATTTGAGCGACAAATTAAATTATTTGGGAAGTCTATTGATATTCCACCACTATGTAAACTCAATCCTTTATATGACGAATTTGTAGGATTGCGTTTCCGCGCTCTATCTTACCTCGCTGATGTATGTGGAGAGGATGTCACAAAATACATTTGTTAGTCATTGGTCATTAGTCATTGGTCATTAGTTATTGGTCATTAGTTGTTAGTTATTTAAAGGATAAATGACAAAGGACAAATGACAAAGGACAATTAACAATTAAGAGAAGAGAGATGAAAAGCACCCAAGGCAAAATCAACGAGCTGCTGACTGAGACAGGATGCGAACATAATCAGCATAAACAAGCGGAAAAGAAAAATAAATCATGCGCTCAACAGGCACAACCTGGCGCGGCTCAAGGGGGCTGTGCCTTTGATGGTGCAATGATTGCTTTAGTGCCGATCGCAGATGCAGCGCATCTAGTCCACGGGCCGATCGCCTGTGCTGGTAATTCCTGGGGCAGTCGTGGTAGTCTGTCGTCTGGCCCGCAACTCTACAAAATGGGCTTTACCACTGACTTGGGTGAAAATGATGTCATCTTCGGTGGCGAAAAGAAACTCTACAAAGCGATTCTGGAACTCAAAGAGCGCTACCAACCAGCAGCAATATTTGTCTATGCCACTTGCGTTACAGCCTTAATTGGCGATGATATGGATGCTGTCTGCAAAGCGGCGGCTGAGAAAATTGGTATTCCTGTTGTTCCCGTCATTGCCCCAGGATTCATCGGCAGTAAAAATCTGGGCAACCGTTTTGGTGGTGAAGCTTTATTAGAATATGTTGTCGGAACAGCAGAACCGGAACATACAACGCCTTATGATATTAACTTAATCGGTGAATACAACATCGCCGGTGAAATGTGGGGAGTAACACCACTGTTAGAAAAATTAGGCATCCGTATTTTGTCTAAAATTACGGGCGATGCTCGCTACGATGAAATTCGCTACGCCCACCGTGCCAAGCTCAACGTCATGATCTGCTCGCGAGCGTTGCTCAATATGGCAAGAAAGATGGAGGAGCGTTATAACATCCCCTACATTGAAGAGTCTTTCTACGGCATCGATGATATGAATCGCTGTCTGCGAAATATCGCTGCTAAATTAGGCGACGCTGATTTACAAGAGCGGACAGAAAAGTTAATTGCAGAAGAAACGGCTGCTTTAGATTTGGCATTGGCTCCTTATCGCGCTCGACTCAAAGGTAAGCGGGTTGTTTTATATACTGGTGGTGTCAAAAGTTGGTCGATTATCTCGGCTGCTAGAGACTTAGGCATTGAAGTTGTTGCTACCAGTACTCGGAAAAGTACTGAAGAAGATAAAGCCAAAATCAAGAAGCTGATTGGCAACGATGGCATCATGCTAGAGAAAGGCAACGCTCAAGAATTGCTACAACTGGTTAAAGACACTCGCGCAGATATGCTGATTGCTGGTGGACGTAACCAATATACCGCTTTGAAAGCTCGAATTCCTTTCCTTGATATCAACCAAGAACGCCATCATCCTTATGCAGGTTATGTGGGAATGATTGAAATGGCGCGGGAATTGTACGAAGCATTGTATAGCCCAATTTGGGAACAAATACGCAAACCCGCTCCTTGGGAAGAAGAGGAGGAAGTTTAATGGCGATCGCAACGTTCCTAAATTCGTTGGTGAAAACACCAAATTCTCATCTTTTTCTCTCTGTGCCCTCTGCGTACTCTGTGGTTCAAAAAAATCATTTTTCAACCGCAGAGGCGCAGAAAACGCAGACTAAAGAGCTTCCAAATGAGGAGGTAGTTTAATGGCGATCGTTACCGTTACTAACAAAGCACTGACAGTTAATCCCCTCAAGCAAAGTCAAGCTTTGGGCGCAACCTTAGCCTTTTTGGGATTGAAAGGGACGATGCCTTTATTCCACGGTTCTCAAGGTTGTACTGCTTTCGCTAAAGTTGTCCTCGTGCGGCATTTCCGGGAAGCTATTCCTTTAGCTACCACAGCGATGACAGAAGTCACTACCATTTTGGGTGGTGAAGAGAATGTGGAGCAAGCAATTCTGACTCTGGTGGAAAAGGCTAACCCAGAAATTATTGGTTTATGTAGTACTGGGTTAACGGAAACTAGAGGCGATGACATTGAAGGGTTTCTGAAGGAAATCCGCGATCGCCATCCTGAATTGAATGATTTAGCGATCGTTTTTGCGCCTACCCCAGATTTTAAAGGTGCGTTGCAAGATGGTTTTGCCGTTGCTGTCGAAAGCATAGTTAAGGAAATTCCTCGCGCGGGTGGACTCAGAACTGAACAAGTCACGATTTTGGCGGGTTCTGCTTTCACACCTGGGGATGTCCAGGAAATCAAAGAGATGGTCACATCTTTTGGATTAGTCCCTATCTTTGTACCTGACCTTGGCGCTTCCCTTGATGGACACTTGGAGGATAATTATAGTGCGGTTACAGTCAGTGGGACTACCTTAAAACAGCTACGAGAAGTCGGTAGTTCTGCCTTTACCCTGGCTTTGGGTGAAAG
The DNA here is from genome assembly GCF_026127265.1 of Nostoc sp. KVJ3. Classification (GTDB taxonomy): domain Bacteria; phylum Cyanobacteriota; class Cyanobacteriia; order Cyanobacteriales; family Nostocaceae; genus Nostoc. The sequence goes on along the minus strand of NZ_WWFG01000001.1, from coordinate 326,177 downwards.
TATGCGGGGGGCTGCTAAGATTCTGGAAGAACGCTTTGGTACACCTTATGAGGTGTTTGGCGAACTGACAGGATTAGAACCAGTAGATGAATTTATCCAAGCATTGGCGATTCTGAGCGGTAACAGTGTACCCGAAAAATACCGCCGCCAACGTCGTCAGTTGCAAGATGCGATGCTGGACACCCACTTTTACTTCAGTGGAAAACGAGTTTCCCTAGCGTTGGAACCAGATTTGTTGTGGTCAACAGTGCATTTCCTGCAATCGATGGGAGCGCAGATTCATGGGGCGGTGACAACCACGCGATCGCACCTTTTAGAAAAACTCCCAGTTAAAAGCATCACCATCGGCGACTTAGAAGACTTTGAGAGTCTAGCAGGTGGTTCTGATTTGCTGATTGGTAACTCCAATGTTGGTGCGATCGCTAAACGGCTCTCGATTCCTCTTTATCGTCTAGGATTGCCCATTTATGATCGCTTAGGTAATGGTCAATTTACCAAAGTTGGCTATCGAGGCACGATGGAAATTGTCTTTGGCATCGGCAACCTGTTTTTAGAGCAAGAAGAAGCGAGAATTAAGCGGTTTCAAGAGTTAGGAATTGTCAGCGCTGAGTTTTGAATTCACACTTGAAAATTCAAAACAGTTCAGTTAAGAGTTGATCCTCCTTAACCCTCCTTAAAAAGGAGGGAATAGAGCAAGTCTTAAATTAGCCCCTCTTTTTAAGGCGTGTATACACAAGTCGAATTACCCCCCTTAATCCCCCTTATGAAGGGGGGAAACAATAAATCTAGTTCCCTCCCCTTTATAAGGGGAGGGTTAGGGTGGGGTAAAACCTTAGTTAATCAGCTATTTAAAACTTGTGTATACACAGTAGATTTTTAAGGAGGATCTTCCGAGGCTAAATATCACTAACTGAACCGGATTGCTTCAAAATTCAAAACTTTAGAGAGGAGAATTACGATGAAGATTGCCTTTACGACAAGTGACGGAGTTCATATTAATACTCATTTTGGAGGGTCAGAACAAATTGATGTTTATGAAATTTCCGATGAAGGATATCAATTTGTAGAAGCTCTCAAATTTAATTATGAAATCAAAGAAGAGAATAATGAGAGCAAACTTGCACCAAAAATTGAAGCATTAGTTGACTGCACAATTATTTATGTTGTGGCAATTGGTGGTAGCGCCGCCGCTCGTTTAATCAAGAAAGGTGTCACCCCAGTGAAGGCGCGATCGCCAGAAGAAGAAATTAGTGAAGTGCTAAATAAGCTAGTAAAAACCCTCAAAGGTAATCCTCCGCCTTGGTTGCGTAAAGCTTTACAGCCAAAAACTACAAACTTTGTCGATGAAGTTGAAAACGAAGCAACAGTATGACCACAAATAATAGTGTTAACGGAACTGCTACAACTGAAGTCTTGAACTCACCTTTCCTGAAGGTACTAATCAAACAAATTCGCGGTCAAGACAGTTATGGTGTTTATCGTAGTTGGTCGGATGAGTTGATTCTCAAACCCTTTATTGTCACCAAACAAAAGAAACGGGAAATTTCCGTTGAGGGCGAAGTTGATCCGATCACTCAAGCACGGATTATGGCATTTTTTCGGGCTGTAGCTGCTGGGATTGAACAAGAAACAGGTTTGATATCCCAGGTTGTAGTTGATTTGAGTCATGAAGGATTTGGCTGGGCGCTAGTTTTTTCTGGTCGTCTCTTGCTAGCTGTGAAAACCTTACGAGACGCTCAACGCTTTGGCTTTGACTCCCTAGAGAAATTAGCAGAAGAGGGAGAAAACTACGTCAACAAAGGTCTTGATTTGGCGAAACGCTTCCCTGAAGTTGGCAAACTTTAAAGAGTTAGGAGTTAGGAGTTAAGAGTGAGGAATTAAGTTAACTCTTAACCGATAATTCATGATTTACAGGTTTTAATTTATAACTCCTAACTTCTAACTCCTAACTTAAAAATAAGGAGTGGCTGATTGTGCAAGCGGAAGAAACGAGCATTGAGGAACTACAAGGACAAATCAGACGGCTTAACAGCAAAGCAGGTCAAATGAAAATGGATTTGCATGATTTAGCTGAAGGTCTGCCAACAGATTACAAACAACTTATGGATGTTGCCGCCGCAACTTATGAAATCTATCGCCAGTTAGATGAACTTAAGCAACATCTGAAACAATTGGAGAATGCTAAATGACTGGAACAATTGATGAATTCAAGAAGCTCGTAGATGCGGAAGAATTTTTTCAATTCTTTAATATGTCCTACGACTTAGAAGTTGTGAATATACATCGTCTACATATTCTGAAAAAGTTTTCACAATATATGCACGAAATTGATGAGAATTCTCCTGATGTAAGTCAAGAAGAGAAATTAAATCAATATTCTTTGGCTTTGCAGAAAGCTTATCAGGTATTTATCGAATCGACAGCTTACGAACAAAAGCTGTTCAAAGTGTTTAACGACAAGCCGAAAAATGTAGTCACACTGACAGAAATCACTTCTGATTAGGAGGTATAAATTGGTTAACCTAACGCCTACCGAATTAGAACGCTATCGTCGCCAAATGATGCTTCCGAACTTTGGCGAAACAGCACAGAAACGCCTAAAGTCAGCGACGGTTTTGGTTACAGGTGTGGGAGGATTAGGCGGTACGGCGGCGCTTTACTTAGCAGTAGCGGGCGTTGGGCGGCTAATCTTAGTCCGGGGTGGTGACTTGCGGCTAGATGATATGAATCGTCAGGTTCTTATGACTGATGATTGGGTAGGTAAGCCAAGGGTATTCAAAGCTAAAGAAACTCTGGATGCGATTAATCCTGATGTCCAAGTGGAAGCTGTTCATGATTACATCACCCCGGAAAATGTAGATTCGTTAGTGCAATCTGCTGATATGGCTCTTGATTGCGCCCACAACTTTACAGAGCGCAATTTGTTAAATGAAGCCTGTGTGCGATCGCGTAAGCCAATGGTGGAAGCCGCAATGAATGGGATGGAGGCTTACCTGACGACAATTATCCCTGGTGTGACTCCTTGTTTATCTTGTCTGTTTCCAGAGAAGCCTGATTGGGATCAGCGCGGCTTTTCTGTTATGGGCGCTGTTTCTGGGACATTAGCTTGTCTAACAGCACTGGAAGCTATCAAGTTGATCACCGGGTTTAGTCAGCCTCTGTTATCGCAATTGCTGACAATCGACCTAAATCGAATGGAATTTGCTAAACGCCGTTCTCACCGCGATCGCTCTTGTCCAGTATGCGGTAATAGTGCGCCTTGGAGACACGCGCAAGCCAATTCGATGGAACCTACAGGGATTGCACAAAATAGTTAATTTTCATCCCCACCTGAAATCAGAACAACCAATCGCTACAAATCAGGAGAACTGATGGCCGTAATCTTATCAGAAAAAGCAGAATTTCATCTGCGGGCATTCCTCAAAGGTTCAGCACCCGATGCTAATGGCGCAACTAAAGGTGTCCGCATCTCGGTAAAAGATGGTGGTTGCAGTGGCTATGAATATGCAATTGATATCACCAGCAAGCCCCAACCAGATGATTTGGTAAGTCACCAAGGCAAAGTGGTAGTTTACGTTGATGCCAAAAGTGCGCCGTTATTAGACGGAGTTATCGTTGACTTCGTTGAGGGAGTGATGGAAAGCGGTTTTAAATTCATCAACCCCAACGCAACTGATACCTGCGGTTGTGGAAAGTCCTTCAAAACAGATGACGGTACGCCTACTGGTGTACCTTGCAGCTAACATCATTCCGTTAGCCGCCAAGTCTGATTGTAGAGGCTCGATCGCCTTGCCTTGAGGTAGCTTCTCGTTCGCTTTGCATCCTTTACCTCTATAGAGAAGCCAACTAAACTTTGCATCTCCGTAAGAAAGAGGGGAGCAAAAAGTAGGATAGGTTGCTCAAAAACTTCGGAAATTAAACCAACTGTATAACGTTTGAGGAGAATCGAAAAATGGCTTCCTACCAAGTTAGATTAATCAACAAAAAAGAAGACATCGATACAACAATTGAAGTTGATGAAGAGACTACCATTTTAGAAGCAGCAGAAGAAAACGGTATTGAGTTGCCTTTTTCTTGTCATGCAGGTTCTTGCTCTAGCTGTGTAGGCAAGGTTGTTGAAGGTGAAGTTAATCAAGAAGATCAAAACTTCCTGGATGACGATCAGGTTTCTAAAGGATACGCTCTACTTTGTGTAACTTATCCTCGTTCTAATTGCACAATTAAGACTCATCAAGAAGCATATCTTGTCTAAAATATTACCTGGGTTGCTACCTTTGACAACCAAATAAAATATGAAGGATGAAGGATGAAAATATGCTTCATTCTTCCCTTCATAATTCCTAATTTAGAATTAAAATGTTTACTCCCTTTAATGTATCTGGCTGTTCATTAGAATTATTGAGAACAGGAGAGCGAGGAATCGTCACCTTCTGTAAAAGTAAAGACGAAACCATCTTAAAAAAACTGATATCAATAGGGGTAATACCAGGAGCCACTATTACTTTAGAACAACACTTTCCATTATTTTTTATAAAAACAGGAAACACATTTTTAACGCTAGATATAGAAAGTGTCCGCGCTATTTATGTCCGTATCGTTGATAATTAAATTAATTAATATTTATAAGAATATTTTCTTGTCCAGATAATTTTTACTTCGTAATTAAGAGTTTACAAAGCAAGAATTCATTACAACTACGACTTATACCATTTCTTTGTGAAGCTGCATATATTTACCCCCCGATGTGTTGGGGGACTTATTATGTGCATCTTCATACAGAATTGGTATTACGCATCAAGTACACAATGTAGGGGCAATTCATAAATTGCCCCTAAATTACCTTTTTGTGCAAGTCTTTTTATGGACATGAATACAATTTGGTATTAGAGATAGAGCCGCTTGTAAGAAAAGGCAACTTGCCTATTTTTTACTCAACAGCAACTATGACATCTGATGATTTAATAACGGCATAAGCCTGTTTGCCTTCTGCAAGTCCCAGCTTTTCTGCTGATGATTTTGTGATTATTGACACTAACTCTACTCCTGGTGCAATTTCTAAAGTTACCTCAGTATTAACTGTACCAGGCACAACTTTCTTGACAGTACCTTTGAGAGAATTACGAGCGCTAATTTCCATGTTTCGTTTGTGCTTTACTTATTTATACCTAAACAAACTAGCAAATTTGGCTTGAAAAAGGAAATTATTTGAGATTTCTTAATAACTTTCAGGGGTATCAAAGTAAAACTCAGCGTCATATCTCTATTTTATTAAACACAAGATTCAATAGAAACATGACATCAAATTTGAGCGAGATAAAACTATAGGCTTGAACAAATTATCAAAACTAAGCAAACTTACGCAATAGTGTAGTAGTGACTGACTATTTACGCAAAAAGTCTATTTGCTATTAGTCTAGATTTTGAAATAACATTGTAAGAAATACTGCATTTTAATTGTATTTAAATATTTATCTTAGATATATTTGGGGATCTTTATAAATGATTCATAATTCAAACTTATCAGGGTGATAATATATAACTAAGCTAAATTGTTGCTAGTTAACTTAGTACTCAAGTAACCCAAAATTAAATTACTAGGTGAAGGCGAGGAGTAGGGAGTGGGTAAAAGATTTTTTTGTTTTACCAAACTTTTGAATACCTAGAGAACTTATTTTGGTAAATTACTAGACTTTAGCTACTTGTATAGCATTTAAAAAATGGTGGGTAATGCCCGCCATTAAGTTTTCCAAGCATAAAATTGATTAGGGAATACTTAATAGTGTGACGTTTAAAGAATAATTATGAGTGAGTTAAACAGACAGGAACTGAGTAAAGAAACAATCCAATGGCTAATAGGAAAAAGCTATAGTCCTGGGGATTTGAATCAACCAGGGGAAAATGGCGATACAGCTTTGATGAAAGCTACAAGAGAAGGAGTTTATGCAGTCGTCAAAGAACTAATTGATGCAGGTGTGGATATCAATGCTCGAAATAGCGATCGCAACAATGCTTTGTGGTTTGCTTGTTTTGGTAATCACTACGATTTAATTAATTTACTACTGGCTGTCAATATTAACATTGATAACCAAAATGATAACGGTGCAACTGTTTTAATGTACGCAGCTTCAGCCGGAAAGACAGAAGTCGTCAAGTTACTTTTACAGCATCATCCTAACTTATATTTGAAAAATTTAGACGACTATAAAGCGATAGATTTCGCCAGCAATGTAGAAGTTTTAAGGATACTTAAAAATGCCATCAAGTCAGATATCAGGTAAAGCTTATCATGAAGCGACTAAACATTCTTACTTATCTGTACAACTCGATCCAAATTATGTAGATGCCTCAACACAACCATCTTCATATAAAGTTTATCCAAAATTTTATCGAAGAGTGAAATTAAATCTCAATAATCCTGTTCATTCTTTTATTTCATTAACCAGTGCGATAACTCTGGAGAAAATGTATAAAGATGGCCCTTATAAACTACGAGTGAATCCATCAGCAGGCGCTTTGTATCCTACAGAAGTTTACGTACAGGTTCGCAGTGTTGAGGGAATGGTAGATGGTATATATCATCTAGAAGTTGAGAATAATTGTCTAACTCTCATCTATGAATTAATTGATGATGGTTTAGAGAGTTATATTATACCGGGTAAATGTATCAACGGATTCATCTTTTTTATTAGTTGTGTTTATTATAGGTCTAGCTGGAAATATCAAAATAGAAGCATCAGATATTGCTTCTTAGATAGCGGACATCATTTAGGTGCAGTTGCAGCTTCAGCTTTTCTCCACAACCGAGATATACAACTAATTTTTGACTTTGATAAACTCACTCTCAATTCAGATTTGGGATTTGAGAATAAAGAGTTTATTACTGCTTGTGCGATGTCAGGAGAAATACAAGACAAAAAAATTAGACGCTTAAGGCTGAAAGTTCCTTTTGTTTCCGGTACTGATTATTTTGAATCCAATCAATTTATTGAAGATGCCTATCAAGCAACTACTCTACAAAAGAGTCGCCAGCAGAAATTAGAGTATTCTCAATTTGACTTTAACAAGGATAAATTTTATCAAGTTGTTTGGGATAGACGTTCTATTAGACGTTTCCGGAAAGAGTCTATTTCTCAAGAAGACTATTTATATATAGTGCAGCAACTTGAGAAGTCAATACCGACAGAAAACTATGAGGAAATAGAAATTTACTCAGTGGTGCATCGAGTAGAGGGAATGACACCTGGGTTATATAAAGGTACGTATCTGGTTAAAACGGGTAATTTTAGTGAGAAGACGGGTTACTTATGTATTAATCAGGCTATTGCTAAAGATAGCGCTGTAACTTTATTTTTTGTGTCAGATTATTTAAACTATCAAGCTGCTATGCAAATAGCTGGTTTTCTCGGACAAAGACTTTATTTAACTAGTAATTATTTGGGGATTCAGTGTAGTGGAATAGGTGCTTATTATGATGATGAAACCAAGGAATTATTAGAAACAAATAAAGATGTACTTTATGGAATGGTGATTGGAATATAAGCAGGAAGCTAGAGAGAGATGGCTAGAAATATGTATTACTTTAATAGTGATGACTCACATCCTATACAACCGACCTCGGCAGATATTATACTGCGACAGCAACTAGAGGATTCTATTAGTAGATACTTTTATGAAGCTTGCGATCGCACTATTCAAAATCTTCTATCTAATTGTCGGTGGTATGTTACAACCGATGCCAATGCTCTAACATTGGTAATTGAATGTCCCGATCAAGTTACTAATTGGCGTGTTCTGCAAAAAATTGTGCCAATGGGGACATTGCTACATGGAATTGTTAGCAGTGCTAAAATTCGTGTTTGTCCGCCAGAGAGTCAAGGTGTACCTTTTGAAATGAGGGTAGATGAACTTTCTGTTTATCGGGATTGGGCATAAGAAAATAGAGACGCGATTAATTACGTCTCTACAATAATTATGTTAACCAAGCTAATATTCTATATCTAACCACTTAACTTAGGGAATATGAAAATAGTTTAGCTTGGTTCTCAAACAACTAATATTATTTTGCAAAAATGGAATCCACACCATTTGTATTCCTAGAGTTTCTGCAAAAAAATTATGAATTGTTAGTCAATACTTTTCTTGACGTTATCTTTCACGTCTTCAATGCCATGACGGACTTCGCTTTCAGCTTGCTTTGCTTTGCCTTTAGCTTTATCTTCTGGATCTCCAGTGATATTTCCTAATGCTTCTTGGGCTTTACCTTCAACATTTTTAGCAGCTGCCTTTGCGCGATCTTCAATACTCATTTTGTACTCCTGATGTAATTAAATATCTTTTTCAAAGTTTGTTTATAACTTTGAAGTCTTTTGCTGTCACTTTTACACAGTAGCTTAAGATTTTTCCTCAAGCCCTCCACCACAAGGCATATTAAATAATTAAAAATTAAAAATTAAAAATTAAAAATCAAGAAAACCAATTGTAGTAAGCATCCTGACTGTTGTCTGAATATAAATTAAAGTATGAACAGTTTAATTACCTATGCTAAAAGACATAGAAAAAGTGCAAACATTGTAATTTCTATTTTTGACTCTTTAACTAAAAAACCCAGTTTCGTAGAGAAACTGGGTTAATAAATTTACGGGGATATTTTTGTCTAATCTAGAAAACCCATCAGGCTTTCAGAATTATCAATCTCATTTGATGCTATCGGACGATTACCAAATGTTGAATAACTTTCAGAAATTATCAATGCACTTGAGGCAATTGGACGAATCCCAGAGAGGTTGATACTTTCAACAACTTGGAATGTATTAGCACCAATTGGACGAATACCCATTGAGTTATAGGTTTCCACTACTTCCAAGGTACTGGTGCTAACGGGACGCACCCCAGCAATTGAGAGGTGTTCAGCAACTTCTAAGTCGCTAGCGCCTATGGGACGAATTCCAGAAATAGCAAGTGTCCCAGATGCTCCCACTGGCAGTTCACTAACTTCCTCGACTTTATCAGCATTCAAGCTCTGGTCTTGTTGATTTTCAACTTGCTCTGTACTTTCCCCTGGAGACTTGGCATTGTTTTGCCGAGAACCGATTGCTTTGCCAGCGCTACTAATAGCCATAAACGAACACCTCTGGTTTGTTAATTGAATTTTACAATAATTAAGGAAAGATGAAATTTTTTTCCATATACCTTAGAGTTTAACCTTAAAAAACCTCATATAGATATAAGAATCTTTAAAACAGATACATAAGTAAATTTAAAGCATTTATTTTTGTAAATAATTATTACTATTTATTTGGTCTAATAAGCCAGCTACAATGAATACAGGGCGGAATCGTCACCATGAGATAGGGTATTTCCAGCAAAACTGTATGACAGAATTTTGTCTTCAAGCTCCCTTTAGTCCCACAGGCGATCAACCACAAGCGATCGCACAATTAACTGCTAGTATCCAATCAGGCAACCGTTACCAAACTTTACTAGGAGCTACTGGAACTGGTAAGACATTTTCGGTAGCAGCAGTTATTGAGAAAATTGGCAAGCCTACTTTAGTTCTGGCGCATAATAAAACCCTGGCTGCACAGCTTTGTAACGAACTGCGAGATTTCTTTCCCAACAATGCAGTTGAGTATTTCGTTAGCTACTACGATTACTATCAGCCAGAAGCCTATATTCCCGTTACGGATACTTATATTGAAAAAACGGCGGCAATTAATGATGAAATAGATATGTTGCGGCATTCAGCGACGCGATCGCTGTTTGAACGCCGTGATGTCATTGTCGTTGCTTCCATCAGTTGCATCTACGGTTTAGGAATGCCATCAGAATATCTCAAAGCTGCCATCCCCCTTCAGATAGGTATGGAAGTAAATCAACGCCAAATTTTACGGGATTTAGCAAATGTTCAATACAGCCGCAACGACATCGAAATGGGGCGAGGCAAGTTTCGCGTCCGAGGTGATGTCTTAGAAATTGGCCCAGCTTATGAAGACCGAATTATTCGCGTAGAATTCTTTGGCGATGAAATTGACGCGATTCGCTATATCGATCCGGTGACAGGTGAAATTCTCAAAAGTTTGGAAGCGGTGAATGTTTACCCCGCACGTCACTTTGTCACGCCAGAAGAACGCTTAGAAGGAGCTTGTCATGACATTGCAGCCGAGTTAAAACAGCAAAAACTAGACTTAGAACAAGCTGGCAAATTATTAGAAGCGCAACGCATAGATCAACGTACACGCTATGACTTAGAAATGCTGCGCGAAGTAGGTTATTGCAACGGCGTTGAAAACTATTCCCGTCACTTAGCAGGAAGACAAGCTGGAGAATCACCAGAATGTTTAATTGATTATTTTCCCAAAGATTGGCTATTAGTTATCGATGAATCTCACGTGACAGTGCCACAAATTCGGGGGATGTATAACGGCGATCAAGCGAGAAAAAAAGTTTTAATTGAACATGGATTTCGGCTTCCTAGCGCTGCTGATAACCGTCCTTTGAAAGCAGAAGAATTTTGGCAAAAGGTGAATCAGTGTATTTTTGTTTCTGCAACTCCCGGAAATTGGGAAATAGAAGTTTCAGAAGACCATGTAATTGAGCAAGTTATTCGACCCACTGGGGTGGTCGATCCAGAAATTTCTGTGCGTCCTACAGAAGGACAAATTGATGATTTGTTAGGCGAAATTAAAGATAGAGCCGATCGCCATGAACGAGTATTAATTACCACATTAACCAAGCGCATGGCGGAAGATTTAACCGAATATTTGCAAGACCGCAGTATCAGGGTACGGTATTTACATTCCGAGATTACTTCTATTGAGCGCATTGAGATTTTGCAGAATTTGCGCGAGGGAAAATTTGATGTATTAGTTGGTGTGAACTTGCTGCGGGAAGGTTTAGATTTACCCGAAGTTTCCTTAGTAGCAATTATGGATGCAGATAAAGAAGGTTTCTTGCGAACCGAGCGTTCTTTAATTCAAACTATTGGTAGAGCCGCTCGTCACGTCCAAGGACAAGCGATTTTATATGCCGATAATATGACAGGTAGCATGATTAAAGCCATTGATGAAACAGACAGGCGGCGTGGGATTCAAACAGCACATAATCGACTGCATGGAATTATACCGCAACCGATTGTCAAAAAATCAAGTAATGCGATTTTGGCTTTTTTAGATGTATCTCGGCGGTTAAATGCCACTGACTTGAAAGTAGTCGATGAACATATAGATGAACTGCCATTAGAACAGATTCCAGGGTTGATTACTCTATTAGAAGCGCAGATGAAAGAAGCGGCGAAGAAACTGGAATTTGAAGAGGCGGGTAAATTGCGCGATCGCATTAAACATCTGCGGGATAAAATGTTGGGACGTTAACGTGAATCCACTGAGTCTTCAATTGGAGTGTGATTGAGGCGAAACTGATGACCGATTGTTAATTGTAAATATCACGGCGATGCCCAACTTGATGAATTGTAATGAGTTGTGCTTCAGTATCAAAGGAATAAATAACTCGGTAGTCCCCAATTCTGAGTTTGAACAAACCGCTTAAATCAGAACTCAAAGCTTGAGGGGTTAAGTCCTCAAAGTTCTCAGACAACCAGCAAACTTTACGCAGGATGCGCTCTTGAATAGTTGAGGTGAGAGTTTCAAACCCGATATTCGCCTCTGATTTAAATTCGATATTGTAGCTCATTACCAGGATAATCCCAAGTTTTTTGCTACTTCCTCAGCAGGGATTCCACGTTCTCCAGATTGAGTACGTTGTAGGGAGTCGAGTAGTTGCTGTTTCACTTCTGGCTTTATTTGTTTGCCTTCATCGGGATCGACCAATAGAGATTGAATCGTTTCGGCAACAGTTTCTTGAATCAGAAGCTTGAGTTCTTCGATGGTCATATCTTTGACTTGCATAGGGTAATGATGGTTAGTGAGAACTACTCTTACTGTTTTACCTCCTATTGTGACATGTTGCGGCGATCTCGACGGCATAACAAACCACTTGCACATCGCATTAAACATCTGCGGGATAAAATGCTAGGACGTTAACGTGAATCCTATGCTGACCAATATTCGCCTAATTAATGTTCAAGAATATCACCAAGAAGCGATAATGGGTAAGATGCCATTTACGTTATAAGAGTGTGGTAGCCATGACTGAGTTACTTGAGCGTGCGATCGCCCAACTGAAAACTCTACCTGTTGCTGAACAGGATGCGATCGCTACTCGTCTCCTTGCCGAGATGGAGGATGAGCGGGTATGGAAGGCTCAGTTTGAATCTACAACCGATGCTCAGTGGGATCGTCTAGCTGATATGGTAAGGCAAGAAATTACTGCTGGCGACATCACTCCTCTAGCTGACGTTTTTCCCTCTGAGCAATGAAGTCAAGTGTTACGAAGGTATTTCGCAAGAAACTTAATGAACTTCCTGCATCAGTTCAACAACAAGCTGCCAAAGCCTATACTCTTTGGGGTTCAGATCCTTACCACAATAGTCTTCAGTTCAAACGAGTTAGCCAGCGCCAACCAATCTATTCGGCTCGTATTAGTTTAGACTACCGCGTTCTTGGCTTGTTGCAGGATGATCACATTTACTGGTTCTGGATTGGCGCACATGCAGAGTATGACGAGTTGCTTCAGAGGTTGTAGCACCAGCAGCCTAACATAGTTGTGTTATTGTGCGCGGATTGGCAGGAAGCTAATATAAAGAAGCGAATGGAACACTCAAACGAAAACGAACAAATTCGAGACGTTTACGCACTTTTTGGTCTTGCTGTTTATCAAGCTCAATGTGTTGAATGCTAACTATTATTGGTTGCGGAAATCTCAATCGCAGTGACGACGCAGTAGGCGTAATCATTGCCCAACGCTTACAAAAATATCTAGCTGAAAACCCTTATCCTCATGTGCAGGTTTATGACTGTGGCACCGCAGGGATGGAAGTAATGTTTCAAGCTAGAGGTAGTAAACAATTAGTAATTATTGATGCAAGTTCAACAGGTTCTGAACCGGGTGCTGTGTTTAAAGTTCCAGGAAAAGAACTGGAAGCTTTACCAGAACCTAGTTATAACTTGCATGATTTTCGCTGGGATAATGCTTTAGCCGCCGGACGGAAAATCTTTCAAAATGACTTTCCCGAAGATGTCACAGTTTATTTAATTGAGGCTGCAAATCTTGCCTTGGGACTAGAATTAAGTCCTGCTATCAAACATTCTGCCGATTTAGTTTTTGAAGAAGTAGCTACACTCATCAGCCAAAATAAAGTTGTGCCCTTATGAAAGAAAAATGTGGTTCAAAGACTTGAATTCTGCTGTAAATTTAAAATCGATGAAATCGATGAAAATATACTATGAGCCTAACTCTTTATTTTCTCCGTCACGGACAAACAGAATGCAGTCGCAATAATTCCTTTTGTGGTTCCATAGACTCAGAACTTACCCCAGAAGGTTTGGAGATGGCAAAGGCTTTTGCAGACGCATATAGTTCTATGGATTGGACAGCAATATTTTGTAGTCCAATGCGGCGAACTGTATTGACAGCAAAACCCTTATGTGCAGCAATCAATATAGAACCACAACTTAGAGATGGTTTAAAGGAAATAAACTATGGTAAATGGGAAGGAAAAACCCCAGAAGTAATTAGTAGTGAATATCACGATGATTATATTCGCTGGTCAGCAGACCCAGCTTGGAATGCTCCAACTGGCGGAGAAATGGCTGTTACAATTGCTTCTCGCGCCTTGCAGGTAATTGAAGAAATCAAGCAAAATTACACGAGTGGTAATGTTTTAGTTGTTTCACACAAGGCAACCATCAGAATTCTTCTGTGTAGTTTCTTGGGGATTGATGTGGGACGCTTCCGTTTTCGTTTGGGCTGCCCTGTGGCTTCGGTCAGTATTGTAGAATTTACCTCACATGGGCCGTTGTTAAAGGTTTTGGCAGACCGTAATCATTTAGATAAGCGGTTGCGTAATTTACCGGGGACGTGAGGGGAGACGCGAAAAATATTTGTCTGTACAGGAGTTAGGAGTTATTATTTTTCCCTTGTTCTTCCTAACTTTCTGGCTCAGTGTATTTCGCGAACAGCAGTGTTGGGAAGATACGAGTTTGAAAATTCTACGTGAAAGAGGTGTTCATACAGGCTTAACAGACTACATCCAAGAAATTGAGCAACACTTGACTCCAATTATTTTGTCTTAGTAAAAAATTTAGATAATTAGGAGTGCGATCGCATCCCTCCCATAAGGTGCATTTTTGCAAAAAGCCAGAGCTATTTTACTCAAAAACAACGCTGCGATAAATTTCTGCCATCGCCAATTCAATACTAACTGAATCCAAAGAAATAGAACGCTCCAAGCCGCTAAATTCACTGAGCAACCAACCTTGAGCCTGTTTACTATAGCGTTCCACAAAAGGTTCATCTTGCTCGACTAATAAATACTCGCTAAAACTTCCAATTGAGCGATACATCCGAAATTTACTGAGTCGGTCGTAATCTGTGGTGGAAGGAGATAGAACTTCAACAATCAGCGTGGGATTCAAGACTTCATCTAAACGATCGCCATTTAGTTGCGGTTCGCCGTCAAAAATCATTACGTCTGGATATACCCCACGTCGATATTCGGGAATCCACAGCCGTAAATCACTGTTAATTGGCTCGAATTGAGTATCGCGCATCACAGTACTAAAATAGGTGAGAATGTTCCGACCGATGCGGCTATGTTTGAGCGTTCCTCCGGCCATAGGTACAATTTCTCCATCTCGATATTCGCTGCGTCCTTCGGCTTTTTCTTCGATCGCGCGATATTCATCCAAGCTGTAGCGGCGCGAGATAGTAGAAATCATAGGTGGTAAGCGATCGCATTAGCTATAAGACAACAAAACTATTTTGTCACAGATTTGGTTGTGAGGTGATGTCATATCTGTGTCAAAAACAGTCAGAATACATGAGTTGGTATAAAATCAGCCGAAACAAAGATGCTAAAAACAACAAACATCGAAATTAATACTACAAAAGTCAAAGTACCCAACAATGGCTTAGAAATTGATGCTTACTTAGCTCAACCAGCACAAAATGGAACCTTTGGGGCGGTTATCGTTTTTCCAGAAATTTTTGGAATCAATCGTAATATTCGAGATATTACTGAACTAATAGCCAAACAAGGATATGTAGCAATAGCTCCGGCTATGTATCAACGTATTGCTCCCGGTTTTGAGGCTGACTTTAGTCCAGAAGATGCTGGCTTTAGCCCAGAATCATATCGGCTGGGTTTGGAATATTATCAACAAGTTAAGTATCACGAAATTTTAAGCGATATTCAAGCTGCTATTACTTACCTCAAAACTTTACCCAATGTTAAAGATAATGGAATCGGGGTCATTGGTTTCTGTTTCGGTGGTCATGTTGCTTATATAGCTGCAACTTTACCAGATATCAAAGCAACAGCTTCGTTTTACGGTGCTGGAATTACTACTTCTAGTTATGGCGAAGACACCCCAACAATCAATCGTACCTCGGAAATTAAAGGTACTATTTATGCGTTTTTTGGTACAAGAGATGCATTCATTTCGCAAGAGGAAGCCGAGCAAATCGAGGCAGAATTAAGTAAGTATAACATAAATCATTGTGTATTTAGATACGATGCAGGACACGGTTTCTTCGCCGGATTCTTCAAAGACCAATATCCATTCATAACCCAGAACCCAAGTTATAATCCCGAAGCGGCTCCTGATGCTTGGCAAAATGTTCTAGAACTTTTTCAAAATAACTTATGAAGTTATTTTTTGATCCAATACGGTTCAGTTAAATCCCAAAATATTTGTAGAGACGTTGTATTACAACGCCTCTACGAACCTAAAATTAATACTACAAAGCCTTAACCAAATTGGATTATTTTTTGATCACCAAAGTTTTGGCTATCTTATCGTGTAGTCCCTGTTTGTTTTTAGTAAACAATGGCATGATAAAACCTATCAGCAAAATTAAGGCAGAAATGCTTTTACTCCAAAATCTCACATTGGCTTGATGAAATGTTAAACGATGTTCAAATGAATTAGTTACAGCTATGCCTAAAGCCATTTTCCCTGGAGTTGCTTGTTTTTCAGAACTCTCAAACCAACTATAATATAACCATTTGCTAATTAAAGCAAATGTAGCTATTGTCAGAATAAATCTATTTTCCTCAGACTGAAAGCCAGATGACAAATTTCCTACAATGATTAAAAACTCTCCATAGATTCCTCCTATGGTAATAAATGAAGCACACACCAAGCTAAATCCAAAAACACCATATTCGTTAATAGTATTTGATGGCAATACATTAAAAATACTTAAAATTATCTTCCAAATTAAAGCTACAACAATTGTTAAAATCACTATATCTATGCAATGAGCAATTAAACGTCTCCCAAATCCGGCATATTGAATCTGAGATATTTGCTGATTATTGCTACTATTTTTATAAGTCTTTGGGGTTTGAGAAGATTGTTTAGAATTACTAGCAGAAGCATCAATTACTGCAATACAATCTAATATTTCTTGTGTCTCTTTAGGTCTATTCCCTGGAAAAGGAGCCATCAGGTAATCAATAAAATCTAGCAAACCTTTGGAAATTATTGTGGCACTATCTCGCCAAATTAATTGCCCAGTCCGAGAATCTTCATTAAAAAAATCCGGGGTTTTCCCAGTTAATAAGTAAACAAAAGTTCGCCCCAAAGCAAAAAAATCTGATTGTGGTACAGCTTTACCATTCATTTGCTCTGGTGGCGTATAGCCTGTAGAAATAATGCCTGTAACTTGTTGTCCTGCTACTTTTTGCATGAAAGTTTGCGTTACTTCCCGTGCTGTACCAAAGTCAATCAACGCCAATTGTCCATCAGGTCTGAGCATAATATTTGGCGGCTTGATATCACGATGGAAATACTGCTGTTGATGAACTTGGTGCAAAATTTCTGCTAACTGTTTCAACCATCGCACTGCTGCGCGTTCGCCGATGGGTTCGTTGTCACGATGGGTCAAATATTCTTCCAAATTCATCCCCTCAATTTTTTCCATCACCAGACAGTGCAGAGGTACTTGGCTATTTCTGAGTGAATAGATAAAGTAACCATCTGATTGGACTTTGGGAATACCGGGATGGTTGAGTCGTTTTAAAACTGCTGCTTCTTGTTGAAACAATTCAACAGCTTTGGGATGGAGATTAAACAAAACTTTGAGGACTTTCGTTGTACCCGAATCATCCACTTCATAGGTTTTACCAAAGCCACCACTACCCATTGGTCGAATGACTCGATAACACCCCTCTAAAAGCAATTCAGAGCCACAACTTAGACAAAATAGGGGTTGTCTGGTGTTTTGCGGCTGCGGACAATTGGGATTAATACAGTAGCTCATGAATAGCTACGGGATAATTATTACTAATGGTATACTAAATATACCACCATTATTGCGTAACAATCGCTAAATAAAGTAAATCTTAATTTTATTGCGATCGCTCAAAAGCTAAACTTCACCTCTGCGCTCTCAATCTCACAGTAAAATCAAAGAGTCTGTGAGAGCGATCGCTTTTCTTTCCAATTCACAAAATTTTGAGTAATAATGGATACCAACGATTCCTAAACTAGAACTCAATACAGTTCGGTTAAAGATTTAAGGATTTTTGCTATTCATTTTTGGTCTGTAGAGACGTGTTAATACTAGCAATTTGATAACATTAACAAAGTGGGCGATGTTTACGACAGCCTACGCCCTCTTCAGCAGAGAGAACAAAAACACTATGGCAAAGCGTAAAAAAAGCAATCTCCAGTGGATAAAAGAAACGCTTGAACTAAAACCTGACCATCGTTGGGAATCTCCATCAGGCTACAAAATATTTGTAGCAGATCGAGGCGCTGTTCGCTTCAACGTTCCCCAAGATTGGGTTCTTGAGCCACAAGAAAAATCCTTCAAGTTCCTCGATAAAAAACCGCCTAACGAAGATTGCTGTCTAGAAGTGTCCTTTAATCGCCTACCCCCCAATGACTGGAGCCAGTTTCCATTAAAATCTACTTTGAAAAAAATTATGGATGACGATAGTCGTAACGTCATTGCTAAGGGAGAAGTTATTACCATCAAGCGCCAAACTGCCAGAATTGTCTGGACAGAGATTAAGTTTATTGACACTCAAGAAGAACCACGGGAAGCTTTTTCACGGACTTGCATTGGTTTGGGGTCAAATGTTCAGTGCTTGATTACATTCGATTATTGGGTAGATCAAGCAGAACAATTAATACCCGTTTGGGATGAAGCGATGCGTAGTCTCACTTTAGGATTATATATCCGTGACCCCATGACTGGTCTAGCTTTCCCAGACTGAGTCACAAGGTAGCGGGGATAATTGATGTAGGCAATAACAGGTGAGCCGTATCCATTGCAGACATTGCATTTGAGGTAATTGTTTTTTGTGGAGTTGGGGCAAATTAATAATATTCCTACTTTGGCGCTGACATTAAATATTACTTAAGTAATGCTTAAAGTAGTTACTTTTATCACTATTTCATAGCTGTTTTAACTCTTATGCTTATAAACATGAGACATCAAACAGATTAAAGTTTACTGAACTTTAATCATGCAATTTACCAAAGGAGATTTAGTGATGAATATCAAACAAATTCTTGCTGGCATAGCGCTTCTTTTACCATTTGCTGTTACTTCTATTCCTTCACAAGCATCAGCATTACAAGTTATTGTGAAGCCCCACGCTATTAATAGACCCGCTCAAATAATAGCAAATAAACCACCGCAAATTAGGCGTTATGCACCACCAGTCAAAAAGAAAGTGTTGGTTCCTGCACATTGGGAAAAAACAAATCATGGTCGCAAGTGGGTTGCGGCTCATTATATATACAAGTAAAAACTTCTTATCATCTCCCTACTAAATGAAGTAGGAAGAGTGCCAAATACAAGGCAAATAAAAACTTTTTACTCAACATTTGAGAGATACTCATGAAATTGGCATCATTGACAAATGTTTTAGTTGCAGGTGGAATTGCCCTCAGCGCCACTGCAACTATCAATCAGCCAAGTCAAGCTGAAAGTAGGCGAGGATTTTATTGTGACACTTCAGGAAACAAACCCGTGACGGTGTACACAAATCCTAGAGGTGTTAGTGAGCCTTGGATTCGCTGGACTTCCAATTACTTCAGAGATGCTGGCTACAATAAACTAACGCGCTGTCAAGACGTAAGTCAACGTTTGGAAAATTACCGCCGCAACAGAGACTTGAGATTTATTACTGTCGGCAAAATGAACGGACAAAATGTGATTTGCACCGCAAATCAAGTCAATGGACGCTGCGAAAAGTTGATATTGACTCTCAAACCCAATGAAGATGGGGTACAAGCGCTAAATAATCTCTTGGCTTGGCGGCAACCTTTAAGTAAAAGTAATAGAGCGCCTTACGTTGATTTGAGGGATCATCTAGGGATTCCCAAAGAATAAATGACAGCTATTTACCTGTGCTAGATTTGAAGCGGGATAGTAATAAAGTTACAAAGCTATAGTTTAGGTTCCATAAGCTTAACTGGTGCGCTAATCTCTGATACAAGCGTATAGCGCCGAGTACTTTAAACTATATCGCTTGATTAGCTCAGTTGGCAGAGCAATCGACTCATAATCGATGCGTCACAGGTTCGACTCCTGTATCAAACCCCAGGAAGTTAGCTCAATTGGTTAGAGCAATCGACTCATAATCGATGTGTTGTAGGTTCGATTCCTATACTTTCACCCAACCCTGTCTGGGCTAAAAGACAATACCCTTCCAAGGTAGCCAATATGGTACGGATCTTAACAGATTCGAGACCCCTCATTTTCTCAACTCTGCGGTGTAAGTGTTCTGCTGTCGGTCATTACTCGTAAGGGTGATGTTCGGTAGCCTCAGTCAAGGAGTAAGCGCAACTGCATTTTTCCCTTAACTTGAGTATATCCCTTCGTTTGCTACATCTAGTTTTCCTTCGGGGATTCTAGATTAGTAAATTGAACGGCATATTTGAGCGCGGTTCTATAAAAGTTTGACATTGAGTCGAGGCAAGTTCAAAAATCTTTGTAGGTTGCGTTTGCGACTGCCATATTGAATCGGTTGGGGAAAGACGCTAGCTAAAACGGAGAGTTTGACCTGACGATGAACTTGTAGCAATAACAACAGAAGCTGTATGGTTAGATACTGGCTTCCATTCAGATGGGCACGCAGGGTTTTTTGGTAAGATTCAGGAAACATATTTTTTCCAGGGAGCCACAAAAATGCTCCCTATTTTTTGTCTTCACTATCTTCTCAAAGTTTTGTCCTGCATAGCTTAGAGTTGCCTTGTCACCCTCTAAGGAATATTTTGAGTATTTTAACTAATAAATTCTTTGATTATCTGAGAAATTTTGAGTGAGCCAGTTTTCTATTATCGGAAACCAAATTCTCTGGATATTAAGTATTGGGAGTGATAAGAATCTTTGAATTTTCTTGCGTCTGCTTTCAAATAATATTGGTACAGGTAAAGCATTAGCTATTTTTTCTAGACTAACTTGCTTTTTTATCTTGTAGGACATTAATCAGCAGATTTAAAAACAACAATTCGGACTCTGAGAGTTGATTTTCTAAGTTAGTTTGATACAATGGAGGTAACATTCTCAATAGATAAGTATTCTTGACAATTATTGACCTATCTTTTTTTACCATAATTCAGTCAAACTTTTGCAGCACTTGGAATATGAGGTGCGTGTCGCCCCTTCAGGTATATGGATAAATAATTTCTAATGCTACAAATTTCTAATCTTGACGTTTACTACGGCGAAAGTCACATTCTCCGCAATGTAGATTTAAGCGTACCATCTGGGCAAATGATTTGCCTGATTGGACGCAATGGTGTAGGAAAATCTACATTACTCAAAACAATTATAGGTTTACTTAAACCCCGTAGCGGTACAATTAACTTAGCTGGAGAATTAATTAACTCGAAATCTCCAGACCAAAGGGCAAAGTTGGGAATTGGTTATGTTCCCCAAGGAAGAGAAATTATCCCCCGATTGACAGTAAAAGAAAATTTGCTGCTGGGGTTGGAGGCTAGACGCAAACCAGTAAAAAAAGCAGAAATTCCAGAGGAAGTTTTTAGCCTATTCCCGGTGTTAAAAACCATGCTTTCGCGGATGGGTGGTGATTTGAGTGGAGGACAGCAGCAACAATTAGCGATCGCTCGTGCTTTAATGGGAGAACCTCAATTACTTGTCTTAGATGAACCCACTGAAGGTATTCAACCCTCCATCATCCTCGAAATTGAAGCCGCAGTCCGTCGCATTGTCGAAACCACAGGCATTTCGGTTTTATTGGTAGAGCAACATTTACATTTTGTCCGTCAAGCAGATTACTATTACGCTATGCAAAAAGGCGGTATTGTCGCCTCTGGTTCCACAACCGAACTTAGCCAAGATGTGATTCAACGCTTCTTAGCTGTTTAATTTGGGAGATGTCTATATCAATTGTGCCATCAGCAATCAAGTCTGCTGCTTCTTCTAAAAGCTGATTTTGTTCCTTTTGAATTGCTTCTAAGCGATGAGAAATTTCTCCTAATCGCTGTTTTTTGTTTGGTTGAAAATTTTCAGGTGGCAAAGCTAGCAGATTATTAGTTGTTTTAGTAGCCGTAATTTGTTGAACAGCAAAACTACCAACTTTAGTTAAGGAGAAAAAACTAACTTTAATCAAAGCCTGAACAAATTTTAACGGAACTTGGAGTATTGACCAACTGGCTGTTTCAATCAAGCGAACGATTGCTTTGATGATGCTCCAAAGTAGAGCGATCGCAAATAGCAAAACCACTATACTAATAATTGGGTGGTTAGTCGCCCAACCGAGTATTTGCACTAACCGAAAAAACATTGGGTGTTGTGTCAGCCAATCACTTACAGAAGATGCCATTACATCTTTAACTGCTCCTGATGTTGTACTTTTAAATTTCTCAGCAGTTTGCCAAGTTTTCTCTAAGCTTGTCGTAACTGTATCAATTGCTTTATCAGTCGTTGTAGTTGCTGTTGCCTTTAAAGATTCCCCAACTTGCTGTGCTGAGTTATTTAAAGAGTTAACATTTTCACTAACAAAATCTTTGACATTTTGTAAGCGTTGTAAAACTCCGTTAGGCAAATGTATGTCTATTTGGGATTCCATAAAACATTTTACCGAGGTTGAAATCTCTCTAACTCGAAGCACTAGTATAAAACCGCAACGCAAATCGCCAAAACCAAGTAGAAGTAAAAAACAAGGCTATTGCTAATATTGCCGCACCGATAAACCAACTAATTTCACTACGGCCCAGCAATGCCTCTGCTGGTATTGTAGTTAAAAAAGCTACTGGCATCACAAAGGTGAAGAAAAAGCGGTAAGCAGTGGGATATGCAGCAATAGGATATCGTCCAGCTTCCAACAAGCCACGCAGCACCTCGGTAGCATTGTATACTTTAACAAACCAAATACTCGTCGCTCCCAGCATAAACCACAGGCTGTACAAAATCACCAAACTGAACAATAACGGCAGCACACCAAGTAAATAGCCGTTTATCCCGACACCAAGGCGTTTACCTGCATAGCCAACGATAATACTACCAAAAATTAGATCCGGCAGTCCCCAAGGCGAAAGGGTATGAGTGGAAAGCCAAAACTGACTGGGGATAGGTTTTAATAATATAAAGTCCAAAGTGCCTTCTTGGACATGGCGGACAATGCGATTCAAGTTTGACGCTAGAAAAGTAGCAGAAAATCCTTGTAGTAAGGTAAAAATTCCGAGAACTACTAAAGCTGCTTCCCATGACCAGCCACTAAAAGTATAGCCAGTGCGGTAAAACAAGAATAGTCCAAAAAGGCTACCTGCAAGATTTCCCAAGCTGGTGAGGGTAGCGATGAAAAAGTTAACACGATATTCTAACTCAGCTGCGATCGCAGCACCCCAAAATAGTCTTAATACTTTCAAATATTTCTGCATTTTCCACCCAGTAACTTAAAATGTACCATCTGTCACGATATTTCTTAAAAATACATAATAACTTTACGTAAATTTAATATTACTTTTTATTCAGGAAAATTGCTAAACGTTAAGATGTTGTGGATCTATTGTTGAAAGCTAAAAAATTCTATGCATTTAAATTTACCAGACCTAATTACAAAAATTGGCTATTTTGGGGTATGGGCAATTATCTTTGCGGAATCTGGCTTGCTAATTGGTTTTTTTCTGCCAGGAGATAGTTTGCTATTTACTGCTGGATTTCTCGCATCTGTTCCCGAACCAGTGTTTAACATTTGGGTTCTAATTTTTGGTGCTTTTGTTTGTGCAGTCCTTGGTGATAATGTTGGCTACGCTACAGGACACAAATTTGGCAGAAAACTTTTTCAGAAAGAAGATTCATGGTTGTTTCAGAAAAAACACTTGGTAAAAACTCAAGATTTTTATCATAAGCATGGCAAAAAAACGCTAGTTTTGGCGAGGTTTACACCAATTATTCGGACTTTTGCCCCAATTGTAGCTGGACTTGGTGCCATGCATTACCGAACATTTATGTCTTATAACTTAATCGGTGGCTTTCTTTGGACATTTGGCATTACCCTATTAGGATTTTTCTTAGGAAAATCTCTGCCACCTGAACAGGTAGATAAGTATTTATTACCAATTATTGGATTAATTATATTTATTTCTTTAGTGCCGTCGATTATTCATGTAATCCAAGAAAATAGAGCAAATAAAAGTTAAACTATTTTTTGTAATTTATGAGGATGAAAATGAGTTAACTTTGAATTTGGAGTGAAGCAAAGTGACTTCCTTAAACATTAACCTCTATCTGTTTCTAGAAAATCTCCTATTTTTCCTCATTGCCACACTTTTTATTGTGGTTGTGAATTGGGGTTGGAAACATACAAAGCCCTATACCCTACCTTTACCCTTTCCCAGTTGGTATAAAATCTGGTTTGGCTCAGTGCAACTACTAGGAGGATTGCTGCCATTAGTAGTCATGCTATTGTGGGGTGTATGCTGGGGCGATCGCAGTGTGTTAACTGTGCTTGGTTGGTATTTTATTATATTAGGGTTGCAAATCATCTCTGAGGCAGTAACACTCAGGCAGTTGCAAAATGTAGTGTGGGTAATGGTTCCCTATATATACTTGCCTTACCGCTTCTGGCAGTTATATGAAGGTTTGACACTTTTGGATTCTAAAAGTGAGTTGGTAGGGGTACGATATTTATTGATTTTTGAATTGGTGCTGTGGATTGTTAATTACGCCATAGATGTTTCTCAATTGCCACGGCTGTTTCGCTGGGAAGGACAATCAAACTCTGAGGTTAGTTAGGGATTAATGGCAGAATTAGCCATTTTGATCAAAGAAGTGCGATCGCCAGCTTTTAACCCAAGAACATATTGTACACCCTGTTGTCTCCAAGTCAACGTAGCATCTGAGCAACCAGCCCCACAAGTAAAATCTACAAAATAGCCAGTGAACCCCTTCGCTAAAGATACACGTTTTCCCGCAAGACGGGGTGTTTTGCGGGTTACGGCTTCAGCAGAAACAACGCCCAAACGACAAGCAGAAGCACCATTACAGTCGGGACTGAAAGCTAGTAAAATCTCGTAGTTTTTTGGCGTAGCAGTTTCTATACTTGCATAAATTGGATTTTCCCCATCCGATTCGGGAATAAACTTTGGCAATAAAATCTTAATTTGAGTCTTTTGCTTTAATTTGGGCAAAATAGATTTAAAAACTGGGTTTAGCTGGGTTTTAATCTGCTGTGCTATTAGTTGGGACTGGTTGTTTATATTGGCTACGGCTGACTTCTGAAAGCTGCTAACGCTGACTAATAAAGATACGGCACATACAGCACTGATATAACTGAAGCTTAAAATCATCTTTGAAAACCTATTGCATCTAAAGTCCTTATTTGTAATACCCATTTTGAGGATCAAATTACTAGGACTTACGCACAGGTTACAGGAGAACGAACCACAGAGGACACAGAGGAATAAGAGTTTGAAAGTTTTTTTGCGTAAGTCCAACTATTAAAGAGCGCTTGGAGTCAGCTAGACTAAAGAAGAAATTGCTTAATAAGTTTTAATAATTCTGTTATGAGTACTGATTCTCCTGATAAGCCGGAATCCCCATTCGGGAAGCGTTTGAGAAACTTCTTAATTGTAATGGTAGCGATCGCACTTAGCGTTTCCCTCGTCTTCGGATTGCGAACTGAAACAACCTCAGCAACCCTAGCCAAGTTAAGCGAATCGTCCACACCGTTAGAAGTAGCCGTCAGCAACGGCAAACCATCCTTAGTAGAATTTTATGCTGATTGGTGTACTGTCTGTCAGAAAATGGCACCCGATATCACTCAATTGGAAACAGAATATGCTGACAAGATGAATTTTGTCATGCTGAACGTGGATAATACCAAGTGGCTACCAGAAATGTTAAAATATCGGGTAGATGGCATTCCCCATTTTGTATTTTTGAGTCAGCAAGGCGAAACCATCGCCCAAGCGATCGGCGATCAACCCCGGACAATTATGGCTAGTAACTTAGAAGCTTTGGTTACTGGTTCATCTCTCCCCTATGCCCAAGCTAGCGGCAAAGTTTCCAAATTTTCAGCCCCAGTAGCACCAACAGCTAGTCAAGACGATCCTCGCAGTCATGGCAGCCAGGTGGTAAATTAAACTTGAATTTTCCAGAGATTTTTAACCTGTCGCGGAAGTCCCCACCTTCAATGTACTCATAAGGTGGGGATAGGGAGCGGGGGATGAGGATTACATCTGATATTGATTACTGAATCGATTTTTAGACGATAGTGAAATTAGCCGCAGTCAACGTTGTGGTATGGATACCAGTCAGCGTTGCCAAAATTTCATCAGTAGCAGTGACGATAATTTTGTTGCCAGAAAAACTGAGTTGACCGAAGCTTAAACCACCAGACAATCCAATCAAGTCAGTACCTTTGCAGAAGTCAGTAATTTTATCAGTACCTTGTGTTGCAGCCAAGACAAATTTATCTTTGCCATTGCCACCGATGAGGGTATCTTGACCAAAACCACCAGACAATGTGTCATTACCATTGCCGCCATCAAGGATGTCTTTGCCATTACCCCCAACTAGGATATCGTTACCATTACCGCCTAAGAGGATATCATCACCATTGCCGCCATTGAGGGTATCTTTACCATTGCCGCCATCGATGTAGTCATTACCATTAGTACCATTTATCCACTCGTTGCCCTTGCCACCAAAAAGGCGAGCGCCCACTTCCACAGTCACCTTAGCGGTACTAGTGAGTTGACCATCAGTAATGGTGTAGTTAAAGCTAGCTGCACCACTAAACCCTCTAATTGGAGTAAATAGGATGAAGTCATCTGCCGAGTTATTGGGAGTGTGGTTATTTTTGAGTACCGCAGTCCCATTGATTGCACCACTGACACCAGTGATACTGAGGCTGTTGCCATCGATGTCGCGATCGTTTGCCAGCAGGGTATTTACTCCAATAAAAAAGCCAGTATTTTTGGCAGTCGTAAAAGTATCATGGACGGCAACAGGTGCGTTATTGACTGGTGTTTTTTTACCAAAAACTACGTAGCTCTGACCTGCACCAGCAGATGCGCCAGGTGCGCCAACAATCAAGTCGTCGATTTTATCCCCGTTGATATCTCCAGCAGCGCTAACTGAAATAGCTGATGAGTCAGTACCATTAATGCCATTGATGACAAAGCCCTTGCTGGAGTCGAGATTGGAGATATTGAGGTTAGCACCAAAGCCGCTACTGTTGCCAAAGACCACATAGCTCTGTCCTGCACCAGAAGCCGCAAAAGGTGCGCCAATAATTAGGTCAGCGATGCGATCGCCATTGACATCTCCAGCCGCACTAACTGAGTAGCCTGAGACATCATTTTCATTAATGCCTTTAATTGCAAAGCCGTTACTGCCGTTAAGACTAGACAGATTAAAGTTGGCATCAAAACCTCTAGAGCTACCAAAAACTACATAGCTCTGTCCTGCGCCCGAAGCGGCATTGTATGCACCAACAATTAGATCGTCGATGCCATCATTGTTAATATCCCCAGCACTACTAACTGAAGCGCCAAAAAAGTCACTGGCATTGCCGTTGATTGCAAAGCCGTTGCTGCCATTCAAAGATGAAAGGTCGAAGCTGGCATTAAAGCCGCTAGTACTACCAAACACTACGTAGCTCTTGCCAGTACCCTGCGCGCCAATAATTAGGTCGGCAATGTTGTCGCCGTTAACATCCCCAGCACTGCTAACTGAGTTACCTAATGAGTCGGTGTCATTGCCGTTGATGGCAAAGCCGTTGCTGCCGTTGAGGTCTGAGAGGTTAAGGCTAGCATTGAAGCCGTTGGTACTACCAAAGACCACGTAGCTCTGCCCTGCAATCGATAAGGCGCTGGGTGCGCCAATAATTAGGTCGGCGATGCCATCGCCATTAACGTCCCCAGCATTACTAACTGATGTGCCTGATGAGTCAGAGATACCATCTGAGTTCCGCGCATTAATGCCATTAATAGCAAAACCGTTGCTGCCATCCAGAGATGAGAGGTCGAAACTAGCACTAAATCCTTTATTGCTGCCAAAGACTACGTAGCTCTGTCCTGCACCCAAAGCTGCACCAGGTGCGCCAATAATTAGGTCGGCGATGCCGTCATGGTTTATATCCCCGGCATTGCTAACTGAACTGCCTGATGAGTCAGCAGCATTGCCGTTGATGGTAAAGCCGTTGCTGCCATCCAGCGATGAAAGGTCGAGACTAGCATTGAACCCGTTAGTGCTGCCAAAGACTACGTAGCTCTTTCCTGAACCAGGTGCGCCAATAATTAGGTCGGCGATGCCGTCGCCGTTAACGTCCCCAGCATTACTAACTGAGTTACCTGAAGAGTCAGTGCCATTGCCGTTGATGGTAAAGCCGTTGCTGCCATCTAGGGATGAGAGATTGAATAATGGAGCAGCCATGAGTTTCTCGTATGTTGGTTGTTAGCAATGGAGTAGATGTAAAATTTTTAAACGAACAACATTAGCATTGGTTAAAAGTTAGGTTAAGCCAATTAATTTGAAGTATTTCGTGTTTTTACAAGATTAGTGCTGGATGATACTATTGCTACTTAGACAGCGTCACTCAAAAGGGATGTTTAGGCGATCGCACTTTCAGAGCCAAAAAACAATGCACAGCTTATTTTTTATTCAGATTATTCACTAATCTTAAATCTGCTGTATTTTTGCTAATCCCTACTGTCGTTGATGAATAGATTGCTGCTTGAGGCGCTTATGAGCATACATTAATTCGTCAGACCTGGCGATTAATTGTTCTAGTGACATATTACTTTCGGGTGAATAACGCTCTATCCCCATACTCATCGAAAGTTCATAGCTACGGTTTTGCTGTTGATTAAAGTTGGCAATATTGACTTGCAGATATGCTTGGATGCTATCAGCATCCTGAAAGTAGTTGGAGATAAAAACAATAAACTCATCTCCACCCAAGCGAGCAACAATATCCGAGTTCCGAAAACTTT
The DNA here is from genome assembly GCF_026127265.1 of Nostoc sp. KVJ3. Lineage (GTDB taxonomy): Bacteria > Cyanobacteriota > Cyanobacteriia > Cyanobacteriales > Nostocaceae > Nostoc. The sequence goes on along the minus strand of NZ_WWFG01000001.1, from coordinate 297,633 downwards.
GCTTGAGTAATCGACCAGCATCAACAATCAAGGCATCTCCAGTATCATGACCAAGGGTGTCGTTAATCTGTTTTAGCCCATCTAAATCAATGAAAATAACCCAGCACAACGCTTTCATCTGGTGAGCAATTTTTAACTGTTGTTCAGCCATCATGAAGAAACCACGTCGGTTATGCAAACCTGTTAGTTCGTCGGTCAGGGATAACTGCCTTCCTTCCATCTCTGATTGTTTGCGGTTACGAACTTCCTGAATCAGTTCCATCTGAGCGATCGCTTGCCGAGTTAAGCGGCGCAATGCATCTAACTGCTGGTAACTTAGCTGCCGAGGAATGGTATCCATCACACATAACGCTCCGATGGGTAAACCATTGGGCGTAACTAATGGCGCACCAGCATAAAAACGAATTTTGGGATTACCTCTGACTAGCGGATTATTAGCAAAGCGATCGTCCTTAATGGCGTTAGGAACCACTAATATATCCTCTGGCTGAAGAATGGCATGAGAGCAAAAAGATCCCTCTCTGGGTGTTTCCCTGGCTTTTAGTCCCACCTTAGATTTAAACCATTGGCGATCGGCATCCACTAAACTAATTAAAGCAATTGGAGTCTTACAAATATAAGCGGCAAGAGCAGTTAGATCGTCAAATGCTTGTTCGGGTAGAGTATCCAGAATATTGTAGTCAGCTAATGCTTTGAGCCTTTCTGCTTCATTTTTCGGTAGAGGCGCAGCTGGCGTTTTTATAGATGAGTGTTTGAGCTTTAGCCAGGAAAGTGTAGTATGCTGGAAACTTTGCAACAACGACAAGGTTAACTCTACAGCATCTATACTGCGTGATATAAACATCTCTGCAACGAAAATCAACATTCGGTTGAATATGCAGAAATATTGTATTGCATGATGTTGTTCAAGCCTTTGGTTTGCTCTGTTGTTCATATCACCCTAACTTTCACTGTGCAAATTCCCTAAGTATTTAAATACTTACAAGGTCTTGTGCCCAAAGCCAGGTTGAAAACGATTAATGTAAACAAAAAATTGTCAAAACTTATTATACTGATAGAGTCCCGATAAGTAAGAGTATAAAATAGAACTCAATTTTTCACCAATATAGGAATCCGGTTTGATTTCTGAACAAAATTAGGTATTGTAGGGGAGCCACTGCGTTGCGGTGAATCCAGCGCTGTAGGCGGGTTTCCCAACCTAGGCGACTGGTGAACCCGAAGGGAGGTTCCCTCCGTTGTAGCAACTGGCGTTGTGTTAGATGGAACGTCGTAACGCACTATCCCAAGCAGTAGTCTATCAAGCTAGTAATGAAAAGTTTGTAGTAAGCACTTTAGTGCTTAGAAAATCAGGACTGAAGTCCTTACTACGAACATTCTCACCCATCAATTTAAACTTGATAGACTAGTAAATGGTGCGTTATGCTGCCAATTTCCAGTAACACATCAAGCTCGAATTAGTCTTTATACGACTCCAAAATCCCACTACGAATCATTAGTTTTGGCCAAAACAACACAAAAAAACCCATCCACGCCATGACAGGGATAGAGACAAGAACTGTTAGCCAGATAGTTTTACATAGTAACCAGCTACCACTAATTAGTGTGAAACCTGTGAGAACTATAGACCAAGGCTGACACCACCAAGGTTTGTAGTTCCAAGGACTTATGGACTTTTGTTCAGACATTGATTTTATTTAATAAAACTCTAAATTTCCCTGTAACCATTTTTCAGGGTAAATGATTTCCTGGGGTTCCAGAGTTGAAGGCGTTGGCTTTGCCCGTTGTAGGCATCGCTATTAATATTATCAAGATTTTGGTAAAATTCGTGAGAAATACAGCGTTTTTCAGGTAAATGAAGTATACAGGTGGGGGCACAGTATTGCTGTGCCCTTACAAAATGTCATCAAGAGATTTAACAGAAGAGGCGAGAAACATCAACAAAACCTCCATGAAGACTGACAATATTTGAAACTTCCGAATACATACTTCCGACTTTACCTGATTGATGAGTAAATAAATGATGACAACCCACAATTATTAGTAGTTCTTGAGCGCGAGAAAATGCAACGTTTACCCGTTCTGGCTTCTTAGCAAAACCCACATCTCCTTTACTATTGTTGCGAACCATACTCACAATGACAACAGGTCGTTCCATACCTTGAAATCTGTCTACTGTGCCAGTACGAATTTCTAGCGAAGGGAAAAGTTCAGATTGCAGACGTTCATCAATTTTTCTTAATTGAGCGCCATAAAATGTAATTACAGCAATTTCTTTTTTTGGTTCACCATTAGCAACTCTCGAAGTCCAAGTATTCTCGAACTGCTGACACAAACGTTCAATAGCATCAATTTCTGGTGTATTAAAGTAAGAAGTTCCATTTCTTTGCTCTAAAAACTGATTTTCAATAGTAGTTTTTACCCAGATAAGATGCTGAGATTCTTGAATGAGTTCACTCGCTAAATGATGTGCGCGTTTTGTGTCCGGCTCCAAAATCCCAGATTCTAGTTTACCGTCATAAAATTGATTGATTGCCCCCATAATAAATGGGTGCATTCGATATTGTGTAGTTAGCATTTGCTTAATGCTTTCATCAGCAGATTCAAACTGACTTTTAAATAGTGATTCTTCTAAAAATTGTAGTTCGTCTCTTGTATTACCAATTGTTTGAGCAACTTCTTCTAAAGTGCTAGTATCAAGCATAGGTGGTAATTGCCGATGATCGCCTACCATGACTAACTTTTTGCCTTTCAATGCTGGTATTAGTAATTCTGGTGGAGTACACTTACTAACCTCATCAATAATGACGACATCGAAAGATTTGAATTCTTCTGAAAAACCTCTATTTGCAGCTTGAACGCATGTGATACCAACGACGTTAGCATTATCTAAATAAATACGTCTTAAATCGTCGCTATCGCCTTCAGTTGGTCGTCTTAGTTTTTCAATCCAATCTTGTACGAAATTCTGGTATTTTTTGAGATAATTTTCATCTGTTTCGAGTTGCTGTTGCCAAGATTTAAACTGAATATTGATACCGCGCAATAACTCTATATTAAACAAGTCAGTAGCAAAATTTTCTGGTTTAAATTTATCCGGTATTCTCTGCCATTCTGTCAACCACCAATTTCTTTCTTCTCTTAAACTATCTGATGGCTGTGGTTGTAATTTCTCTTCTATTTCGCGTAAGTTAAGTTGTAATTTTTGAAGCTGCTGTAGAGAAGTTTTAGTTTCTTCTTCTAGCTTTGATAAATGCTCATGTAGAGAATTTTTAATCATCTCCAACACTACAAAAGGTTCTAATGATGAAATTAAGGTTTCAAGCTGACTAATGGAAGTTACCCAATAATTCACTTGATTTGAGAATTCTTGTGGCTTCTCCCAAATATTTGATTGTGTTGCGAGATATTTTTCGGTTAGAATCCGTAATTGAGCAGGTAGATTTTGTTGATTAAGTTCTTGCAAGATATTAATAACTCTTCCAAGTTGCAAATTAGCGTCTTGCTGTGCTTTTTCTACCTTAGCTTGAGTAATAAATATTTCCTGTTGGCTGATTTCATTTTTCTGAAGTTCATTTAATTGTCTTTGTAAATACTGTAGCTGTTGTTCAGTTTCGGTTTTGACTTTTAAAACGCATTGACGGGCATTTACAAGAATAGTATCTAGTAATTCTTGGGTAATGCGAGTAAGAGTAGAATCGATGTTATTCCATTCCCATGATGCGCCATAAGTCCGTTGCAATCTAATTAAGAAAACCTGGGTATTTTCAACCAGTAACTTCCGCTGTTTGGGATTGAGTAGCTGATAATTGCTAAACTGTTGATAGGTTTCTTGCCATTGGACACAATCGCTCTTTGGTAACACCATTGGAATCTGACTAAAATTTTGTTGTAAAAAATAACTAAAATTATGCTGTTTACCTTTTCTATCGGTAAAACCTCCTTCTATCTCATAAGCGATCGCTTTTTTCAATAACTCCCATTCTGGGAGGTTGATTTTATAAATTTTTGGTACTATTGGTAATTTTAATGTATTAGCAAACATTAATAAACCTAGCGGCAAGTCCACTAAGTTCTCTGTCAGTGGTAAACCTGATTGCTGACAATCTTTTAAAATTTGATAGAGATGAGAAGGTGCTGTAGATTTCCACTCTTTAACTGCTGAAATAATATAATCAATTTCTCGTTGGCGGTTTTCCCAAATCTGGATTGTTTGCTGTAGGTTTTGTAGTTTGGCAAGATATTTCTGATAATCTGGTTGTACTTGATTTAACAATGCAAAATTCTGTTTAACAACCTCCACTGATGCTGCAACTTCTAAGATGGCTTTACTTGCATCTTGAGCATGAGTCAAAGCTGCTTTAAACCCAGAAGTTTCTCTTGCTACAGTTTCATGCAACCAAACTGCTAAACCAAAAGCACCAAGCGCCGGATGCACCAAGCCAAATTCATCAGTATATTTGATGGTTTGACTAACATTTGCTAAAAATTCTTCTACTAAATTGTTACCTTCTGTGTATGGCTTAAGAAGTGGCAAAAATTCTGTAACTTCTGGAGCTTCCCAGTTGATATTTGGTACAGTATTTAGTATATTTTCTAAACCTGTAATTAGAGATTCAACATTATTCTGCTTTTCTATAGCTTCATTGTAAGATTGTTCTTGGCTTTTAAAGTTTGTTTCTATTTTTAACTTATTCTTATTGAATTTTGTTTGTAGCTGATTGAATTCTTCTTCTGCTTGAAAGTAATTCGTAAATCTCTGTGATGATGCTAGCAATTGACTGAAAATTTTGATATTTTCGAGTCGTTGTGTAATATTATTTTCGCAGTCATAAGCTGTATTTTCTAGCCATCTGCCAATCACTTGGTCTTCTAAAAATGGCTGTCCTTCCTCGCCAACTTTCTCGGCTCTACCTTTGCGTACAGCGCGAATTACTGGGTTGTGAACTAATCGACTCAGGGCGTTATCTACTGCTAAATTAGCTTGAGAAGCAATTAGAGTTCTTCCACCGCGAAGGGCGATTTGATAGCAAATCTCCGCAATTACGGTAGTTTTACCAGTACCTGGTGGCCCTTGAATGAGAACAAGATCCTTAGCGGCAAGTACCTTTTCTACTGCTGCTTTTTGACCAGGATTAGCAGAAGATAACAACAAATCTTGTGGTTGAAGTTCAACAGTGCTTTTGATTTGTCTAGCCTGAGAAGCATCGAATAAAAAGTTACCCAAATAGGGATTTTGGGTGTAACCATTATTCAAATCATCTAAAGCTTTTTTCTTACGCTGAATCTGCTGAATATCACCAACTGCCTCGAAACACAAGAATCCTTTATCTGGTAATTTATAACGCTCTGTTGCCATGAATTCAGCTAAGTCGCGTTCTAGTCGGAGGCTGATAATACCACGGTTGGTATCAACTTCTTCAACAGTTCCTAATTGACGACCGCTAATCCAATTTTTGCCGACAGGAGCAGTTTCAAAAAGTTTTAAATCTTCGTTTTTTGTGCGTCTTGCTCGTTCCCAAAAATTATCTACGTCGAGGGAATTTTGATAAAAGCCGTCAAGGGTGGCTGAGGTTACATCAATTTCAAAACTTATCCGCCTTTTGAAGTTATAGTTATGACTTACATAACGCACGCAAAATTGACGCGCTTTAGCAATTTTCTCTTCAATTTGCAAAAATGCTTTCCAAGCTTTAAGCTGATCTTCTGTAGGTACATTTTCGCCACAAACTGGCGCGGTGGCGATACGTTTCAATGTCGCCGGCGGAATGTCGAGATGATGCTGATGATTGGACAACAAACGCAAGCGACAAGGTATAGCATAGCTGTCGGCGTGTCCCTGTGATGGTTGTAACAACTGAGCCGAGAGGATTTTTAAGCCATCGCGTCCATCTTTTTGTACAGCCGCTCTAAATCCTAATGTTTTTCTTAGCTTCTCAAGTCTTGCGGGTAATGGAAAATCATCGCTGTCTGTTGCTATTGTGACATCCCAAATTTCTTCTCTTGCCTCTTTTCCAGCGCCTTTGCGACGCACATAAAACAGAGAAGGCTTTTTCCCGACACATTCATACATTAACTCATTGGCGCGATCGCGCCGCTCCCTAAAATCGGGATATGATTTCAGGACGCTTTCACCTTCAAGATGGCGGATGAAACTATCAATTGCGGAAGCTATAAACGTATAGCCCCAATCTTCAGCGTTTATTTTGGTTTTAGAGGATTTTGCTGTTAGTTTACTTATTGCTACACGAATACGTTCTGCATCGGGTTCGGAGATTGCACTGGTATGGCTTTTGACTGCAATTTTGAGCTTTTCGCAAATTGCTAATAGCTTTTTGTTATCTAAATTTAATTCTTTGGCTAGTTCGTAGATTCTGAGTTTGCCGTTGTTCATCCAGTTAAGAATTGAGGGTTAGATTTAAACGCAGAGGGGCGCAAAGTATTATTTTAGTCCGATTCGCTATGAGTTAAATTTGGCAATACTCTGCGTTCCTATGTGTTTAAAAACTTTACGATAATTTGCACTGTTGATAAACTTCACTGGCGGCACGATGCAGCAAGGAGTGTCGCCAAACGAGGGATTTCATATCATCAGCATAGCCGCCACCAATGACGCAAGCAACGGGATAACCGCTACTTATACAGGTACTTAAAACCTGCATTTCGCGGCGGAAAATGCCAGCATCGGTTAAGGCTAATTTTCCCAAGCGATCGCCTATATGAGGGTCAACACCAGCATCATAAAATACTAAGTCTGGCTTGACTTGAGACAATAAATCTGGTATGTAATTCGCCAAGGTTTGTAAATAAGCGTCGTCTTCCATTCCCATCGGCAAAGGAACATCCAAATCGCTATTTTGTTTTGTACCGGGGAAATTGACTTCGCAGTGCATGGAGAAAGTAAAAACGCTGTCGTCGTCTTGGAAGATAAAAGCTGTACCGTCACCTTGATGGACATCTAAATCGACAATGAGGATTTTTTGGACGAGTCCAATTTTTTGTAAAACGCGACAAGCGATCGCTAAATCGTTGAAAATACAAAAACCAGACCCATAACTAGGAAAGGCATGATGAGTTCCACCAGCCGTATTACAGGCTAAACCATGATTTAGTGCTAGTTTAGCAGTGAGTATCGTACCACCTACCGCTACACAGGTACGATTCGCTAATGCTGGACTCCAAGGCAAGCCAATGCGTCGTTGTGCTTTGGGGTCTAGGGTTCCTTCACAATAAGCTTTAACGTAGCTTGGGGTATGGACTAACTCTATCAATTCTGATGGGGGACGTTCGGGAGTGTGAAATTGTTCTTGATTCGCGACACCATCAGCTAACAGCAATTCGTAGAGTTGTCGGAATTTAGACATCGGAAAACGATGTCCTTCCGGTAGGGGAGCAATGTAATCTGGGTGGTAAATAATTGGCAAGTCCATCTAAGCCTCCGGGGTACTCCCGCCTAAGCGTTGCTTGGCGGTGAGGGGGATAGGAGGGTAACTATTGGGGCATCGAACCCCAATAGTTACCAATTCATTGATTTTTGGTTTTCTTTCTAAGGCTACGAATAAATTCACGGATTACCTCTGTTTGAGTTCTATCTTGTTCTTGGCAGTAGGTTTTTAATATCTCTAGTTCTTTTTCTGGAAGCCTGATATCTATGCGAGTAGTCATACAAAAGTACGGAATAATGCTGTACAATAGTTCTATGCTACTAACTTATCAGTTCAAACTCAACCCTACTCCCGAACAAGTTGTCATTCTTGAATCTTGGGGCGAGTTGCTGCGTCGCCATTGGAACTACGCACTAGGGGAAAGGTTGAACTGGCTAAGACGTACAAGATCGCAGATTGACCGATGTAGCTTAGTTTCTGAACCAATTGGAAAGATACCAGATAAAGCAGATTACTATACACAAGCAAGCAACCTCAAGCAAACCAAAGAGCTATTCCCCGATTACAAAAACATTTATGCCGACTGCCAACAACAAAATTTAATGCGGTTGGACAAGGCGTGGAAACGATGGTTAACACCTGACAAAAAAGGCAAGCGAGGAGGAAGACCACGTTTTAAAAAGCGTGGTGATATAAGTTCGTTTACATTCCCCCGTGTTAATTCACCCAAAGCTGGCGCACACCTGCACACCTAACAGGTAATATTCTCAAATTATCCAAGATTGGTGAGATTGAGGTTGTCTTACATCGGCCAATTCCAGACGGTTTTGAGATTAAACAGGCGACGATTCTTGTTAAAGCTGATGGATGGTATTGTAGTTTTTCTTTAGAAGACAAGACTGTTCCCGATACTTTATCTATTGATGAAATCACAACTGTTACTGGCATAGATGTAGGTTTAGAAAAGTTTTTAACCACTGCTGATGGACAAAGTATTGAAGTGCCGCAGTATTATCGTTCGTCACAATCAAAATTAGCCCGTCAACAGCGCAAACTTGCACGTAAAGTCAAAGGATCTAACAATCACAGCAAGCAATCCAATAAAGTTGCAAAGCTTCATTTGCACGTTGCTCGGCAAAGAAAAGAGTTTCATTATCATGTAGCTCATTGGTTAGTTAACTCATACGATTTGATTGTTTTTGAAACCTTGAACATTAGAGGATTAGCTAGAACACGATTAGCTAAGTCAATACTAGATGTTGCGTGGGGTACGTTCCTGGAAATCATGCAAGCAGTAGCGGTAAAACGCGGCAAGCTGACACTTGGAGTTGACCCTAGAGGCACGAGTATTAATTGTTCGAGTTGTGGTGAAAGAGTTGAAAAAACAATGGCCGTCCGTGTTCATAGTTGTTCTTGTGGATTGGTCATTGACCGCGACTGGAACGCCGCATTGAATCTTTTGAAACGTGGATCGGTTGGACTACCGATTCCTGGCTGTGGAGGCTTAGGGGATACCCAGCCTACGAAGCAGCAAGTCTCATTTGTGAATCTGAGATGCTCCCGCTAACTGAAAAGCAGTTAGCGGTGAGAGTTGTCACAATCCAGAAAATCTCAAGCAGCTAATCCGACAACTAAATTGGACAAACTCTTGCTAAGAGGTTGTTTGAAAAGTATTTGGGTATGATTTTAGGCACTTAGAGATCCCCCCTAACCCCCCTTAAAAAGGGGGGAATTGGAATAAAAGTCCCCCTTTTTAAGGGAAGCCACTGCGTTGGGCGGGTTCCCCGACTTGAAGCACGTGGCGTGGATTTAGGGGGATCTGAAATGTTTTGCTACCAATGAGAGGAATTTTCAAACATCCTCTAAGGGAGGTGTTTTATAGGGAGACGGCGTTTATGTTGTCCTTGCAGGTTCCTGGTAAGCAACACGCAAGCAAATATAGCACTTGAAAGTAGGACTACACTAGCTCCAGAGGCAATGTCAAGGTAGTAGCTGAGGTAGATACCGACAAAGGAAATCGCAGCTCCTAAAATTCCAGAGACGATCATTATATAACCAAAGCGATCGCTCACTAATCGGGCAATTGATGCCGGGATCACCACTGCTGAAATAATCAGGGTTACACCCAAAACGTTCAGTGTCGCCACCAGTAAAGTCGCCAACATCAAAGCAAATAAAGTATCCATTGCAAAAATAGGTACGCCATGAACCTGAGCCACTTCCCGGTCAAAACACCAAAATAACAACGGGCGATAAAACAAGAAAACTAGACTGAGTAAGACAATCGTCACACCCGTTACCACCCACAAATCATTAGGGGAAACGCCCAACACATTGCCAAACAAAGCGGCTTCAAAGTTTTGGCTAAACTTGCGATAGCTGCTAATCACAGCGACTCCTAAAGCAAAGCTAGCAGTTGTTACAATTCCAATAGCTGCATCCGAGTAAACTTTGCGTCCTGTCAAATATTGAATCAGCAGAGCAGCTGCAAAACCCCAAATCCCAGAGCCAATATAGAAATTCAAACCCAGTACATAACTCAACACGGCTCCCCCCAAAATGGCATGGGATAAACCGTGGGCAATGTAACTCATTCTCCGAGTTGTAATATAAACCCCCATGATGCCGCATAATAGCCCCGCCATCATGCCTACTAAAATCGCCCGGCTAAAAAATTCGTAGCGAAAGGGTACTAGTAAGAAATCCATATACAGTGTTTATTTATATTAAGCAGACTTGGACGATTTGGAGGGGCGCAGTATTTTGGGTAAGTTATCTTGCATTTGATGACGTAGAGAAGTATCACCGCTAGCAATTAAGATTCGATCTTGTTGGTAAAAAACTACCATTTCTCCACCAAAAGTCTCCTCAAGACTTGCGGGAGTGAAGACATCGATAGGTTGACCTTGGCAAATTAAACCGTGGTTGAAACATACCACCCAAGGTAGATGTGTCGCTACTGAGTTGAGGTCATGGGTAGAGAGGATAATTGTTAAGCCTTCCTGATTCAAATCAGCCAATAGGTGCAATAGTTCGTGTTGAACGTGCAAGTCGGAACTGCTGGTGGGTTCATCTAGAAGAACTATTTCTGGTTCTCCGACTAAAGCGCGGGCAATGAAAACCCTTTGCTGTTGACCACCAGAGAGATTACCGATGGGTTGATGGGCAACATGGGCAACCCCAACGCGCTCTAGGAGTTCATTAGCAATTTGGCGATCGCGCCGTGAAGACCAAGGTAGCATCTTCTGCTTTTGGTAACGCCCCATCATCACTACTTCTAGAGCCGTAACTGGAAAAGTCCAATCCACCGTTTCCACCTGTGGCACATAGCCCACTAAAGGCGGTGCTACTCCTGGTTTTAAACACTTTCCTCGAAACCAAATTTCTCCAGCCCAAGGAGGAACTAGCCCTAAAATCGCTCTGATTAAAGTGCTTTTACCACTACCAGAAGGCCCTACTAAGCCAGTGAGTTGACCAGGGTAAAGGGTCAAATTAACATCGCTAAACACTGGCTGGGTTTGATAACCACAGGTTAAATTTCTAACTTCAAGTATTGGTTGCATATACAGCAGATTTTAAGTTGTGAAGTACATAAGCTAAGTCTCAAAGCCAGGTATCAAGTGTGTTTTACTTCTGTTAGCGTAGTGGGACGTAGGGCGTGTTTTCAAACCTCTCTTTAAGCCCCTCAGTCTTTGCAGATCCCCCCAACCCCCCTTAAAAAGGGGGGCTTTTAGAGTTTCTTTTCCCCACTTTTTAAGGGGGGTTAGGGGGGATCTTCGAGTTTGAAAACACTCCCTAGCCCATTCTGAATTCTGAATTCTGAATTCTGCTGTATTTCTTTTCTTAATTCTACTTAGTTGCTGTTGGGCCAACAACATTGCCAGTCTTCAAGTCCTTCACTAAATTAGGATTTCCGCCCAAATTAGAGGCGATAATCCGCATATTGTTAGCCATCATGCCAATATAAGTATGCTCAGGATTAGTGTTTTCCATTGCATTCGCTGAACCTGTTCCTGGCAACTCATCATCAGCAGTATTGGCTGTTTTTACCTTCGCTTCGCGGGCAATTTGTTCTTCTACCTTGCTGGGGTAGACCTCAGAACCAAAAATTGCTGGAACGCCTATTTTGCGAATTTGGTCAATTAGCTTGGCAACATCTTGAGCGGATGGTTCCTTGAAATCTGAAGGTTGAATTGCACCAATTACTTGAAAACCATACTCTCTAGCCCAATATGCCCAAGAATCATGGTAGGTCAAAAGCTTACGGTTTTGGGCGGGAATACTGGCGACGATTTCCCGTGTTGCTTTGTCTAAAGCATCCAGACGTTGTAAATAATTTTTGAGATTAGTCGCGTAGTAATCTTTGCCAGCCGGATCTAAGGTGGTTAACTGTTGGGCGGCTAGTTTGGCGTAAGCCTCAGCATACTTGGGGTTTACCCACAGATGAGGATTGGGATCGCCCTTTGCTTTAGGAAAGCTGAAGTCGAACAGCCATTGGTCTTGAGTGATAGTGTTACTACCTAGTTCAAAGATTTTAGTTTCTTTGGGCTTTGAGGCTTTAGCTAGTTTTTCTGTCGGGGATTCTAAATGCAACCCATTAGCGATAATCAAATTAGCTTTGGATAACAAACCAGCATCACTGGGACGAGGTTCAAAGGTATGAGAGTCGGTTCCTTCTGGAATAATACCCTTAACTTCTAAGCGATCGCCAGCAATATTACTCACAATATTGGTTAAAGGTGCGACTGTTGTCACAACTAAAAGCTTACTTTGTGTATTTTTCTCTCCTACTTGAACTGGAGCGGTAGTTACTTCAGGGTTGGAAGACACCGTTTTATCTGGAGACGGACTGCAAGCTACTACCATGAAGCTAAGTACAAATAGCAATCCAGCGAGGGTCTTCATTACACTCAAGCCTTCTAAATTAAGGGATCGGCCTTTGATTAAACCCTTTCCCGATATCAAAATGCAATGCCCTCTCAGGGTATTTTCGGGTGATTTTTAGATTTTTTTTACTTATACTTTTGATTAAATATCCGTTATCCATAACACAATACAGTTCAGTTAAGGTTTTTATCTTCTCTCTGTGTACTCTGCGTCTCTGTGGTTCGTTAAAAAAAACTGACTTCAACAAAGAGTTTTAGCCTTAACTAAACCGTATTGATCCATAACACCTCTAGAGGCGTAGCAGTGCTACGTCTCTACATTCTTTTTGGGAGATATCTATGGGTTCTATATCAATACTGCGTAGGTTTTGGAATTTCTTGGTTGAGGCAAGCTATTCTTGAGCAGGGGGAGAAATGGCGGCTGGCGTTGAGTTTCGCCTCCCCTGCCTCCCCTGCTTATCCAAGCAGTATTGGGTTCTATATTGGCATCTACTCTCAAAGTTAGATTGCTAATACTCGTTTTTCTAATGGTAGTTCAAAGCGATCGCCTGGTTTCGGCTCAATTACCCACGTCGCCAGATTGTTTTTCTCAAGTAACGAACGAAATTCTTCAGCACTTCCCTTAGTCTGAATGAATTTCATCAGCAATCCCTCAAAGGCTATATCCCCACCAGCCGCCGTAGGTATTATTACTTGAGGTTGTAATGATTTTACTACTTCTACAGCACTCTTTTGTCCTTTAATAATCGGCCCAAGTAAAGGTAGTGTCATGTCAACAAACGGTGTAATCACTACATCGATAGGTGCAGCTTGCTGAAGTTGTGGAGAATGATACCCGTGAGGTTCGTAGTATACAGTTAGACCACTCTCCAATTCTTTGAGGAGATAACTATTTTCCACCAGAGTGGGGCCAATGGGAGAGCCGGGGAAAGCTTTAATTTCAACTTGATTATTTAAAGTGAAAGTTTCACCATGAGCCAATACTGTTACCTGGGTGTAATCTAATTGCTGTACCACCTTCGCTGCATTGGGAGAAGCTACAACCTTGATGCTGTGGTCGAGTACCTGAAGCGTTGGTGGGTGAGCATGGTCTTCTAAACCTTGAGATAGCAAGATTAAATCGATATTATCTGGTATGGGGCGATTTTGCGATCGCGAACCTTTGAATAACCAATCCAAATTGCTGAAAATTAACGAACCAACCAGCCAAGGGTCAATTAGTATCCGTTTCCCGCCGATTTCCAGTAACCAAGAGTTGCTGTCTAACCAAGTTAAGAACATAAACTTATATGAAGATAAGATTTACCTTCATTATCAAGCGTATACAGCTAGAGTAGCCACAGCTTGGCAATATTGTTGGCAAGCTGTGGCAATATTCCACTAACGGATTGCAGTATCAGCTCCAGTTAAAAGCTACCAGGGTTGTCATCAAGCGCCAATAAGAAATTAACCAGGTCTGTTTGCTGTTTACAATTAAATCCAGCTTGACGGTCTACATAAAATTCATGACCTGTACCATCAAGGTTACTACTTACTAAGTCTGGATCGGCTTTGTTAGCTTTGATGACTTTAGCACGAAGTTCCCGATCGACTAAAGCCCGTAAACTGCTAACAGCATCGGCTGGTATGCTTTGGCGTAGAGTGCCAGGCAATCCTAACCCAGTAGAATCAACAATAGTGAAATCGCCCTTAGAGTCAAATTTTAAACTACCAGCCCGTACTGCGACACCACCATCATGTAAATAGGGCGGGTTTAAATAAAGGCCACGTAAGGGAGTAGTTTTGTAACCACCATTTGGTAGTTGATTAATGGGGCTATCAGAAATACCTGGGGTTGGGACATCCAACACTTTTGCATCAGCAGGTATGGGAACAGGATTATTGAAACTGTATAGCTTGGCAGGTACTAAGAATTTCACCAGTGCCAAGCGAGACTGGGCGCGGGCTGGATTAGTACCAATTTTCTCAACTGGGTAAACTTTGTTGTCAGTGAAGAAGGGGGGAATATGGCAAGTTGCACAATTAGCCTTTTCAAACACTTTCGCCCCACGTTTAACTGAATTATTATTAAGTGCTTGCCAGTTTTCAGGAGTCTTGTTAGCTGGTGGTACTAAGCTATTTTGATAAGCAGACATGGCGTTATTCGCAAACAAGAACTTGCCACTGGCATTATCTAAAGGATTGCCAGTCGGGGGACTAAAAATTAGTCCATTAGCTGTCAACAAGTTGGGTTTCAAATCTGGATAGTTACCTACACCAGGAGCAACAACTTGATCTTGTAACTCTGCTCGACTAGCATCCGGTGCAATTGTCCGCAACCATACTGAGGGTTTAACACCTTCTGGGAAACGTATTCTTTCGTCCGCAGCATTTTGAAGAGCAGTACCTAGATATACTTCTGGGTCAATATTGAGAGTTTTGGCAATTAGTTCGTATGATGCAAGGATGTTTGTTTCTGAAGAGTGAACAGCACTGTTGAAAGCACTCAATCCAGCAAACGGGCCAATAGCAGCTTCTCCAGAGGCAGTATAGGGATGAGTTTTAAAGGTGAAATTGTTGGGAATTTGAGTGGTATTTTTAATCCCATCTGTGGAACTTTCAAAATTACCAAAAGGTAATTGCCATAAAATATCATCAAAAGCCTTTTCAAACTTTTGAGGATCGGGCAATTTTACTAAATTGCCTTTACTGTCAATAATAGTTTTGCCATTGCCTTGGTATTTTGGATCTAAGGGATTGAGTTTGGTGCGTGAGAAAGCAGCAGATGAATTTGGTGCTAAACCTAGAAATATCGGAAAGGCTATTTCACCATTTGCTACACCAGGAAGACGTTTACCTTCTTTGGAAATAGAAGCATGGCAAAATGCACAGGTACTTTGCCCATTTGCTGTCGTTCCTATGGGAGCAATCGATCCTTTTTCTAGCTTTAAGCCTGTATTTATGGCTGTACCTTTTCGTAAAATTCGACTACCTATAGGGATATCTTTCTGCAAGACAATTTTTAAGTTATTGGTTGGCTGACCGCGTAAATTAGTAATTGCTGCGGTAATTTCATCAGAAAGAATGGCTGAACCTTGTCCAAGACCAAACACACCTTGCAAGCCAAATAAATCGCCTACAGGTCGATTGAAAAATATATCTTCACCTTGGGCAATCAATTCTTTAGTAATATGAACTGCGCCTATCTTTTCATAAGAAATAGGGTCTTTAGGATTAAGTCCTTTACTGGCAACAAGTTGTGATGCTTCTTGGGGGCTGAGGAGTTTACCAAAATAGTCGTAATAGCCTAGTGGTTGAGTAGGAGCCGGTTGTAAGATATCAACTTGTGCGAAGGCTGTTTGGTTTGTCGTCAACCAATTTGATAACACAATACCAAAAGCACTAAGGATAAAAACGCAGATTAATAAAAAAATCTTAGTTTTAAAAGCAGACAAAACCCTAGCTACAGTAATATTAGGGTGTTTTTTTTGTTCCATTGTGTCCAATTTACTAAAAGGATGTAGGTAGATATAACATACTCTTTTAGTAGATATGTGCAAAGTGAACAATATTTATATTTGTTGAGTAGCAAAAAATCCACAATTGAGAAACAAAGTAGATAGCAAGAATGCTTTTAATAACTTGATTATTGCTTTGAGAGTGTTTGCCTATACAGACAAATTTAATTACTTTATAGCTTTGGGTAGGTTTCCATGTCCCCAGTTTCCTGCGTCTTGTTTATCCGGACAATTTCAAAAATAGGATTTTGTTCAGACTTCACTTAAGGTCAGGGAACATTAATATATTAAAGAAACACTTTATTAATCTTCATAATGACCGTAACGACACAGCCGCTTGCAACCCAAGACGCTTTTGAAAAATTCTTTTGGACTTGGCAGGGCTACAAAATCCAGTACACTGTTATGGGTAGTGGACGGCCTTTGGTACTGGTTCACGGCTTCGGTGCTTCTATTGGACACTGGCGCAAAAATATCCCAGTTTTAGCTGATGCTGGCTACCAGGTATTTGCCATAGACCTTTTAGGTTTTGGTGGTTCTGATAAAGCGCCCATTGATTACAGTGTGGAAGTTTGGGTAGAACTGCTGAAAGATTTCTGCACCGCACATATACACGAACCTGCTGTATTTATTGGCAACTCCATTGGCGCACTTTTGAGCTTAGTAGTACTGGTAGAAAATCCCGAAATTGCTGCCGGTGGTATTTTGATTAACTCTGCGGGTGGGTTGAGTCATCGTCCCCACGAATTGAACCCGCCGCTACGGATGGTGATGGCAGCTTTTAATCGGTTTGTGCGATCGCCAATTACAGGTAAATTTGTCTATAACCGCATCCGCCAAAAAGCCCAAATTCGCCGCACCCTCTACCAAGTTTACTGCGATCGCCAAGCCGTCACTGATGAATTAGTCGATTTACTTTATACTCCCTCTTGCGACCCAGGAGCGCAACAAGTCTTCGCTTCCATTCTCACAGCGCCTCCGGGCCCAAGTCCAGAGGAACTATTGCCCAAAGTCGAACGTCCCTTATTAGTAATTTGGGGTGCTAACGATCCCTGGACACCAATTACCGGGGCCAAAATTTACGAACAGGCGCGTGAGAATGGCAAAGAAATCAAAATCGTTCCCATTCCTAATGCCGGTCATTGTCCCCACGATGAGGTTCCAGATGTTGTGAATGCCCAGATTCTCGATTGGCTAGCGCAAAGTTAGTAATTTCGTGCCAAGACGCGAATGCAAATACACTTTCTGCCTAATGCGCCTTGGTACATACCATAGAATCAGGGTTTTAGATATTGTTTGTGTAAGTTATATCTTTTAATTGCACCTTGACAGAATCAAACTCATGTGGTGGAAAATGGAGCTTGATGTGCATAGTGGACAAAAAGGAGTAATTTCTTTAAATCACCATCCAGATTTTTCCGAACAAGGCTATCAGGTTATCAGCGAACTAGGACGCAACCGAGAAGGAGGACGCATTATTTACTTAGCCAATGTCCTCAACTCAAATCAACAGGTGGTGATTAAAGAGTTTTGTTTTGCTCATACAACTGCTGATTTGTCAGGTGTGAAAGCTTATGAGCGCGAAATTAAAATTTTGCAACAACTGAATCATTCCCGCATCCCTCGCTATGTAAATTCCTTTGAAATGCCAGGGGGTTTTTATCTGGTACAAGAATATAAAAATGCCCCATCCTTGGGTCAAAGACGCAGCTTTCATCCTGAAGAAATTAAGCAAATCGCTCTGTCAATATTAGAAAATTTGGTGTATTTACAAAAACAAGTTTCGCCAATTATTCATCGGGATATTAAACCAGAGAATATTTTGGTTGATGAGCAACTAAATGCTTATCTGGTTGACTTTGGTTTGGCTAGGATACAGAGTGCAAAAATAGCTTTGAGCAGCTTTGTAGCAGGAACTCCAGGTTTTATACCACCAGAAGAACAGTTTGGTTATTCTCTCACTGAGGCATCAGATTTATATAGTTTAGGGGCAACACTGATTTGCTTACTTACTAATACCCGTTCTGTAGAAATTGGGAAATTAATTGATGATAATTATCGGTTTAATTTTCAGAAGTTAGTTCCCCAGATCAGTCCACATTTTCGGTCGTGGTTAATGAAAATGGTGGAACCAAATCGAAAATATCGCTATGCAAATGCGGCTGTTGCTCTAAAAGCACTTAAGCCCATTGAGGTTATTGGTAGTGCCACGGCAATAGATAATTTAGTTAGTACAATAAAACTCAGAAACCGGGCTACAGTGCTAGGGCTAGCTACTATTGTTACACTGAGTGCGATGGGAGCAAGTTTGATTAGTTGTCAGCCTGGTGGTACAGTCAGACAATTGCTGGAAGCTAGAGAGTGTTCAAGTTTTGACTTAAAGGCAAGTTGCCCAGAAAAAAACGGATATTAAAATTTAGATTGTAGCGATTTTGCCTAAAAGCACATAGCGATCGCTATGTGAACACAAACAGAGTCTTTAAGAGTTGTAATCTCAAACCTTTGCCTTTAGCTCGTTTCGCTTGCAATGACATATTATTAGGACTAGCTCTTTCAAGGTGACTCGAAAAATTTCTTTTTTCTTTCCATGTTGCGCCAGTTGCTACAAGTAGGGGAACCGCAAGGGCGCACTGGCTTCTCTGCGGTTTAAAAGTAATTTATTTAACCGCAGAGGCGCAGAGAACACAGAGATAAGAGATAATAAAGGGATTTTTTAAGAAAAATTTTTACTCACCTTGAAAGGGCTAGTCCTAACTATAGGTAATTTACCGATTAAAGGGGTTTACAGAGTTTAATGAGTGGCTTACAGTATATGCTCTGTGTGTAATTACAGAACGCCATGAAAGCTCGACATTACCTAACTCTAGCCGCGATCGTTTTTCTTGGAGCGGTACTTCGGTTCTGGCATTTGGACTTGAAACCCATGTGGCTGGATGAAGTGATTACAGCGCTGTTTAGTTTGGGTAATAACTATAAATATAAGATCCCGTTTAACGAAGCGTTTTCACTGTCAGCTTTGGAAGGGGTTTTTACCTTTAAGGCAGAGACAAGTTGTGCCCAAATTGCCCAAAGGCTTGCTAGTCAATCAACGCATCCGCCACTGTTTTTTTGCTGGATGCACGATTGGCTGCGATGGGTAGATGCAGTACCTCTGTCGTGGGTCTGGAAGCTACGGGCATTACCTGCATTGATTGGGGTTGTGGCGATCGCTGCCCTTTATCAGCTCAACCGGATTGCCTTTTCCCCAGCCGCAGGTTTGACAGGCGCGATGGTAATGGCAGTCTCGCCTTTTGCCGTGTACTTATCGCAAGAAGCCCGCCACTATACATTGCCGATGCTATTGGTAATCCTGGCGCTGCTGGGACTGTACCAGGTGCAAACAGACTTATATCAACGACAAGTTCGCCCTGGTATTTGGCTCGGCTGGATAGCTGTCAATAGCCTTGGGTTCTACGTCCACTACTTTTTTATCTTGGCATTCTTTGCCCAAGTCGCCACGTTGTTGGTCAATATCCTCACCTTCAAGTCCTTAGCAACACTACACCCCAGCCCCTACACCCTGCATCCACGCCGTGCCCTCATTGCCGTCACCCTCGCTGCTACTGGCGTTTGCCTCACCTATTTACCCTGGTTGCCGACGTTTCTGAACCACATAAACAGTCCTGGAACCGATTGGATGAAGCCCTTTGAGCCAAGCTGGACGGATAAGATCGCGCCGCTTTACCAGCTTCCAATGGGTTGGATTCTGATGGCGATCGCATTACCTGTGGAAAACCAGCCTCTTTGGTTGGCTGTAGTCATGATACTATTGATGGTTGTTTTTACTGTCTGGTTGCTATGGCAGATATCTGGCCGCCTTGGACAGCTTTGGAGCAACCCCGAAACTCACCTAGCAACGCGGATGCTGGTGATGTTTATGCTGTGCGTAGTCCTGGAATTTTTAGCGCTCTTCTACATTCTTGGTAAAGACATCACTTCAGTGCCCCGATACAACTTCCTTTACTTTCCTGCGGTTTGTGCGCTATTGGGTGCGTGTCTGGCTCAACCAAAGCCACCAAAGAGAAGAAAGATATCTTTCTTCTCTCCCCCACCGTTTTTTGTGCAATCCTCTTTCATCTGGATAGTGCTTTTTGTCGGCGTTCTCAGCAGTACGCTCGTCGTCTCAAACCAGGTGTTTCTGAAGCCATATAAGCCCGATCAAATTGCCAGCCAGATCCGCCTAGAATCAGAATCGTCCTTTCTAATCAGCATGGCGTACAATAATTTACGAGATGTGGCACTGGGTCTTAGCTTGGCGCTAGCACTACATGATACAAGCGATCGCGCCCACGATTCCCAGCAGTTGTTTGCCTTTATACCGCAAGTTAGCTCTGCCAGTTCCCAATCAGCTAATACAACGCCCGGCTACGCTCAAGTCTGGCAAAACCTGGCAGCCCTCAAACAACCATTGAGTGTTCCCCTAAGCTTGTGGATGATTGCCCCTGGTTTAAGACGAATCAATTATCCGCCTATCCTTTCATTGCGTCACCCAACAGGAACGGCGATTGAATGCAAGAGCGATCGCGATCGCTTTTACCGATTGGGTATTCCTTACCAACTATATCGCTGTATAAAGTAAGGCACTAGCACAGTGCGGCGGAAATAAACCACCCATTCCAAATCAATGAAACCCTCATGCTGTATTCGTTTTTAATTTTTAATTTTTAATTTTTAATTCCGCCCTGCGGTACTAGGCAACTCACAGACTCCCACTCGCTAGGAATATTAATTGGCAGGGTTGCTCAAAGTATAAATTATGCATCTGGAAAGCATTTGCACTTTGTATAGCAAGCGATGGCTTCGCCGTGCCGTAGGCATCGTACGATTCTTTTCTAATAACAAATACAAGACCGATGTTTTTCTAATAGTATAGTTTGTATTGATTGCCTTATGAGGCTTCTAGCGATCGCCCTCCCGCAAAGTGACAAAAGAGGGTTAGTCTGTAGAGACGTGAAATTTCGTATCTCTACTTATTTATTGCCTTGAAACTGCTTAATAATATTGCTAATTAAAGGCAACTATTCCAGTACCATTTTTGTCAAATCTACAAAAGATTTTTCAGATAGGCGGTTATCTTGGCGTAGTTGTAGAACGCCAATTAAGACGATAAATATTGCTGTGCCAATAATTGTTAAAGCTAAATAATGAAATGGTAGCGAACCGCCAAAAAATGCAATTAGACAAAATACAACTACAAATACAAATAAATAGAACATTCCATTTCTAAACGCAAATGGAAGCGTAACCTGCACTTCTGGTTTAGAATTATCTTCTTGTTTAGATGGTTCTGTCATAAAATTATTCTCTTGATTGGATGGCTGAATTACATTAATTGTTCCGACATTTCCCCCAATTGTGACAGAGGAATTAGGCAGAAATTCGTTATCCATCTGCTGTTCTGCTTTCAGTAACTCCTTTCTGTCCATCACATCATCAATTAAGCCCAAGACGTTAACCATTTGATAGCTTTTTTGACATTGAATACGTTCTTGCCTATCGGCTACAAACTGTCGCAATATCTCAAAAGGGTAAAAGTGTGGCTCTTGGCTATGTTTGCAGGTGTCACAATTACAGGGGATTAACTTGTTATACTTTAACCGCTGATACGAGTCATGAATTTTATCGAGTTCATGTGTAACTATGGTCATCAAATCTCTTTTGTGACGACCTGAGACTCGAATCTTAATCTCCCGCTTGCCGTAATATTCAATCACCTCTGCCTTTGTCTGGTCTTTGCTGAGAACGACGCCGCTTTTCCAGACACATTGTTGTTCATTCATTAACTCATGCATGGCAACGATGAACTGGGTGATGATGCCCTTGGGCATGAAGTCGTAAGTGTAACGCAGAATCAGGTTGTTGGTTTCATCCCAGTTATATGAGGATTGGTTAGCAGATAGCAGTTGTGGGGCAATATACTTTCCTTGGCTTCTAGGAATTTCGTAGCACAGCTTGAAGTTGATCATCAAGCGCAAGAGTTCATCATGCATCGTAACGTATTCGTCTTCACACCAGATGTTTGCCAAATCAGATCGGGTGAAACTGCCCAGGTTGCGAATTACCTTTTCATTATCCAGCACTTTGTAGACTGCATCAGTTCCCCACTTGGGTTTGAGGATGACAGTCTTGTTCAAAAGTGGGTCTTCCTGGAAATGCAGGCATACTCCCAAATCGTGTAGATAACCACTTAACTGCAACTTATCATTTCTTTGGGTGAAGCCATTGTGTTGGCAGATGTTCAGATATTCATCCAAGCTGATGTAATTGCGTGCGTCACTCTCCAAAGCTTCCCGGACTCTAACCCATGTTTTTGGGAGCGGACTGCCAATATGAGGTAGGTTTTTAACGTAATGCTTAATTTGTTCTAAAGCTTGTTCTAAACCTCTTTTGGTAGCAAGGTTTGTTGGTAAAGTTTCCTTCAAATTAGTAAACTGCCCCCGTAACTCACGTTCATTGATTTCTCGGTGGCGGTTTTGCTTCTCATTTTTGATGATTAGCAAGGGACTATTATCGCTCAACAGTTCTACTACATTCAACCAGTAATAAAAATCCGTATCTTCCTTGCGCGTATCTGCCACTAAAGCATAAAGTGAACGCTTGGTGAGGAAAAACTGGTGAGTCGCATGGTAAATTTCTTGCCCCCCAAAGTCCCAGATGTTGACTCGAAATTCTCGCCCATTTTCCATTAGGAAACCCCACTGGATGACCTCAATTCCCTTCGTTGTGTCTTCCTCTCGGAGTTGATAATTTGGATTTTCAATTTTCTTCGCCAGTGTTGTCTTCCCTGCACCTCCTTCACCAACAATTAGTAACTTTGCTTCATACAGATAATCTGTACCTGCTACTTTCAGTTGTCGGAAATAATCCTTAATCGCCTTAAAACCTTTTGTAACGACTTCTGGCGGTGGTTTTTCGATGGGATTACCGCTTAAATTCAGGGTGGTAAGTTGTTGCAGTTCAATAATCGCTTCTGGCAGTATATTTATTTTGTTGTAGCTTAAATCCAGGGAAGTGAGTTGTTGCAGTTCGGCGATCGCTTCTGGCAGCGTCGTTAATTCGTTGCCCCTTAAATCTAGAGAAGTGAGTTGTCGCAGTTCGGCAATCGCCTCTGGCATTGTTGTTAATTCGTTACCTCTTAAATACAGGGTGGTGAGTTGTTTAAGGTTGATAACGGCTTCTAGCACTGTCGTTAATTTGTTGACGCTTAAATTCAGGGTGGTAAGTTGTTGCAGTCCGGTGACGGCTTGTGGCAACATCCTTAATTTGTTGACGCTTAAGTTTAGGCTGGTTAGTTGTTCTAAGTTGGTTAAGGTTTTTGGTAGTGTCGTTAATTGGTTATCGCTTAAATTCAGAGTGGTAAGTTGTTGCAGTCCAGTGACAGCTTGTGGCAGGATCCTTAATTTGTTGCCGCTTAAATCCAGGGTAATGAGTTCTTGCAGTCCGGTGATGGCTTTTGGAAGTGTCGTTAATTGGTTATTGCCTAAATTCAGAGTAGTAAGTTGTTGCAGTTCAGTAATCGCTTCTGGCAAGGTCGTTAATTCGTTGTCCTTTAAATCCAGAAAGGTGAGTTGTTGCAGGTGGACAATGGCTTCTGGCAGTGTCGTTAATTTGTTGTAGCTTAAATTCAGGGAAGTGAGTTGTTGCAGGTGGGCGATCGCTTCTGGCAGTATCGTTAATTGGTTGCGGTTTAAATCCAGGGAAGTGAGTTGTGGTAGGCGGGCGATCGCTTCTGGCAGTGTCCTTAATCCGTTGCCGCTTAAATTCAAAACCTCCAACCATTCCAGTTCAAACACCTCAGCAGGAACCTCTGTTAATTTTTCCTTGTTATGAGTACCCAGATGATTGCTTAAATCTAATTCTTTAAGCTGTTTATTTTTCGCTTCTCGGATTTTTTCAAGGAAACGTTGAGGCGTGTTTGCCATACTGAGGTTCACCTGTTAACGAAAGTTATATGTAATGCCTCTGATTCGCTGGACAATATCGCAACCACTAATATTTTGCACTAATCCCAACAACTCCCACAGTTTAGAAACATATTGCTGATAGCAAAAGTCCTTTTAAGAGGGCTAAATTCCTTCCAGACTTAGGTTTTCAGTACGTTTGAGTTGCTTTGGCTATTGGTTCCTAGAAGTTAGAGTTTCAGGCGATCGCGGCTACTAATTAAGAATGCTGCAAGATATCAAAGCAATCTACTATCCTGTGTAACACTACATCAGCGCTAATAATTTTTGCTGAATCTAAAAAGAATTTATCATTCCCAATGGCTTAGATTGGTTTGTAAACGAGTCTTTGATACTCGTGGATGAATCTTTGATGAGTCTTTTACTTCTTTAGCTGTTTTTTACGCGACTTCTCCAGCCCGAAAAATCTGTTCAGCAGTTAAATTCAACTCTGGGAACGCTAGCGACTGAATGCGATCGCTTCCCCTAAATTGCCTAACTTGATACTCACCTTCAATTAATTGATAAATCGAGATAGTTGGTTGTTTGGGATTGCCAATAAACCGCCTACCACCTAAACCTAGATAGTCTACAATCCAATATTCGGGAATGCCCAAAGACTCATAATCTTCTAGCTTCAAAGCATAATCATCACTCCAATTGGTTGAAACAACTTCTACAACCAACTTGACGGAACTACCCAGCGTAATGATAGATTCTTTTTTCCAGCGTGGTTCATCCCTAACAGCTTGTCTATCCAGAACGATGACATCTGGTTCATAACCTGAATCAGTGTTAACTGACTTGATGACGCATTCTTTAGGGATAAACCAAGGGATGGACAAACGGGTAATTTCAATAAATAAAGAACCATTGATAAACCCAGCTATTTCTGAATGCTTACCTTTTGGCTTAGGCATTTCAACAATTACCCCATCATGTAGTTCATAATTCCTGTCTGAAGATTCGGGATACCAGGCGATAAATTCATCAAATGTTACTTGTTTGGTTAAGGCTTGAGTCACGTCGCTTCGCTCCGAATTAAAAATTAAAAATTAATAATCTCCCTAAATTTATTTATGGGCTTGTATCATAAGTCTTTATCTGTCATAATTTGCCCTTTTGCTTTATGTCAAATGTTACTCCTCTTTAAACCTCTCTCTGACACTGGGAGAGGCTTAATTAGGGAACTGAGGTTAAACTTTCGCCGCAGCAACACTTGGTAAACTTACTTTCAACCGCTTAAACATCGCTTCCCGCGCTTGGACAGCAAGATTATCATCTAAAGGTTGCAATGTAATTTCCTGCTGATACTTTAGCCGCAGCGATGTTTGAATTAACCAATCTGCAACAAAAGGATTTTTGGGTAACAAAGGGCCGTGGGAATAAGTAGCGATCGCATTTTGATAAAATGCTCCCTCAGTCCCATCCTCTCCATTATTTCCCAAACCGTACACCACGCGCCCCAAAGCTTCCACTTTCCCCAACTTGGTGCGTCCGCCGTGATTTTCAAAGCCTACCAAATATGGTGTGCTACCCGTCATCTCTTTTAAATCTTGCGCTAGACGGGAAGCTGTGACTTCAATTACCAAGTTACCAATACAGCGCTTAGTATTTTCACCAGGATGCACGGAAACTAAATCGAGTATTCCTAAACCATCAATCCGTTGTCCCAAGCCTGGTTCATAATAGTGTCCCAGTAATTGGGGTGAACCACAGGTAAAGACACCTGGTGTTCCATTTGCGATTTTTTCGCGCATTGCATCAGCTTTTGCACCTTGCAAATCACGCATGACAATTTCTTGCTGACGGTCTTGTGCGCCACCACCAACGATTACATCTACAGTTTTAATATCTGCGGCTGTACTATTTTGATCTAGGGGTAAGATTTTAACGTCGTATCCCCGCCACTGAGCGCGACGTTCTATAGTAATTACATTACCGCGATCGCCATAGGTACTCATCAGCGTCGGATAAAGCCAACCTATTGTTAATTCCAATTGTTCAAAACTCATAAATTTTTAAAGAATTTTCCGCCCAGTCAGGACTTCTCGAACTTCTAGCATGGCTGAGTAGGTGGGTAGAATGTGCAGAGTTTCATTCTCTGGTGTATGCTCTAGTGCAGTAGCGATCGCTTGTCGCAAATCTTCTTCCACAATTAAATTTATGTTACTCTCAGGGGACTTTTGGCTGTAACGTAGACGTAGTGCCATATCGTAGACGCGATCGCCACTCACTACTAAAGTCCCGCCGCGTTCGACTAATTTCTCGGTATCTACGTCCCAAATCCAGGATACATCAGTGCCATCGGGCGTGCGATCGTTCAATACTAGCAGTGTGGTTTTATCTGTGCTTTGAGTAACTACGCGAATGGTTTCATTGGTTCCTACAGGATTTTTTGATAATAATATCCGCACTCGTTTACCGTTAATGACTAAATCTTCAGCACGACCAAAGGCAGCTTGAAAATTGTTAATAGTATCTCTAATTGTTGCTTCATCAACACCTAACTCAATAGCCGCAGTTGCAGCCGCTAAAGTATTATATTTGTTGTACAAACCAACCAGAATTTGCGACCAATCACTACTTTCGAGAGTCGGTTTACTTTTAGTAAAACCACATTTGGGACAAGTAAAATCTCCCAAATGAGACAAATAAACACCCTTATAATCTAGAGAATGTCCACATTTTGGACAATAGATAGAATCGACAGCGTGAGGAATAGCTTCTAGATAATGTTCTGGTTCGTTTAAGCCAAAGAATAACACCCGTTGGGGTAACTGCTGTCCAAGGTTAGATAAAGTTGGGTCATCAGCATTGGGAATTACTACGGTTTCTGCTGGTAGGGTAGAAATAACTTTTGTCCAGCGTTTACTAATTGTATCTACTTCGCCATACCTATCGAGTTGGTCGCGGAACAAGTTTAAACAGAGAATAATTCGCGGCTGGAGTGGCTTTAATACTCTTGGGACAATATTTTCGTCAACTTCCAAAATGGCGTAATCAGTATTTAGCGTGCCTAGTAAGTTGGTGCTTTCTAACAGCGCCGTCATCAAGCCATTTTCCAGATTTGCACCTGTAGAATTATGAGTAACGCGATAGCCCTTGCGTTCTAGGATTGTACATAAAAGCAGCGCTGTAGTGGTTTTGCCGTTTGTACCAGCAATTAAAATCACTCCATTTTTAACTTGCTGACTCAATAATTCTAAAATTCGGGGTTCAATGCGACGAGCAATTGAGCCTGGTAATACACTAGCAGCACCCAGACGGAGCGATCGCACTATAAACGTTACACTTTTTGCCACTGACACCGCGAAACCCAATCGCAGCCTATCTATGAATTGAATTTTGTTTCCCACATCTGTACCCTAGTCTTCTGGCGTTGCTAATTGAAAGTATTTAATTGCAAATTTAATATGCGTGAGTTTAGCGAATCCTGACTGAAAAAGCCAGCCTCTTAATTTTGAGGCAGGGGGGAGGGGGAGGGGAAGCAGGGGGCAGGGGCAGGGGGCAGGGGGGCAGGGGAAGCAGGGGAGGCAGGGGAAGCAGGGGAAGCAGGGGAGGGTTAGAATCATCATTTATCCATCTCGGAACTCCGTTCATCCATCTCGGAACTCCGTTTATCCACCTCGGAACTCCGTTCATCCACATCAGAACTCCGTTCATCCACATCAGAACTCCGTTCATCCACATCAGAACTCCGTTTATCCACCTCGGAACTCCGTTCATCCACATCAGAACTCCGTTCATCCACATCAGAACTCCGTTCATCCACCTCAGAACTCCGTTCATCCACCTCAGAACTCCGTTCATCCACCTCGGAACTCCGTTCAACTCTATCATCCACTTACAAGAGATAATCTCAGTAGGCGTTATCTTAAAAAATAGTGCGTGGGCGTAATTACATATCCAGCCCAGTTTGCCGAATTCAGCACAAACTCGCGACAAGTAGTAGCTTGCAAGGTTCCTTTTGATGAATAGCACAAAATTTCTTTTTTTACATAAACAAATTACTGGCTGGCAAAGGTGGTTGTCCAAATGCCTGTTGTTGCTTGCAAGTCTTTTCATTATAAGTACACAACCTGCTTATGCTGGACTCGATAATGATTTATATGATGGCAACATCTTTGTAGTTTATGCTGGCAATGGTTCATTGGTTCCTCCCAGACAGACACTCGCACAGACTTTAGCAGAACATAAACCCGTATTTTTGGCTTTTTATTTAGATGACAGCAGCGATTCTAAAAGATATGCCATTTCTATCTCGCGGGTACAGGAATTCTACGGTCAGGTGGCAGAGATTATGCCGATTAATGTAGATACTATCCCGTCTAAAAAGACTTATGACCCTACAGAACCAGGATATTACTATTCTGGGGCTGTTCCTCAAGTCGTGGTGTTTAATAAAGCGGGTGAGGTAGTTTTAAATAAAAAAGGTCAAGTACCTTTTGAAGAAATAGACGATCAATTTCGCAAAATCTTTGATTTATTACCGCGTACCGAAACTGCACAGTTAAAGCGACGAGCCTTTAATGAGTTCAGTAGTGAGTTAGCTAGATAACTTCTGGGGCAGACCAAATTTTGGTCTGCCCTAAGAGAATGTTTGAAAAGTCGTGATTGATGTATCAAATATTTTTTACCCCTCCCTAACCCTCCCCGATATATTGGGGAGGGAACCGGATTTTTCTTGTTTCCCCCCTTTACAAGCTACGGTGTACACATCTGTACAAAACCAAAATCGTTGAAGATCCCCCTAAATCGACCTTATAAAGGGGGACTTTGATTCTAGTCCCCCCTTTTTAAGGGGAGCCAGCGCGGTCTTGGGGTCTCCCCAAGTGGAGCGACTGGCGTGGGTTAGGGGGGATCTAAAGCTGTGGGGCAACTCTAAAAGACTTGTGTGTACACCGTAGCCTTTACAAGGGGGGTAAAAACGCAATTAAAATCACAGCCAACGACTTTTCAAACAACCTCTAATTTTTCGTGCTATCTGTTACTACATTTCTGCCGATGCCAAAGCATAATATTGAAATATCTGTGTTAACCATAGGACTTACGCAAATAATATCTAAAACCTTGATTCTATGGTAGGGGCAATTCATGAATTGCCTCTACAGCGTGTTCTTTTGCGTAAGTCCAAAACCATTTAGAAAATTAATCTCTAGTCCCGTATTGAGTGTATTCTGATGTCAAAGGTTTACACCACCCAAGAGTTAATTCAAGTTTTGGCAGCCGAACGCCAAGCTTGCCTCAACGGAAAACGCCTAAAGTTAGAAATAACAGCCTCTGGCAATCCCGTAATTGACCAGTTTATTAGAACTGATGGATTGCAACAATTCACAGCTTATCAAGATTTTAAAGCTGCAATTCACGAGTATCAAAAACAGAATCAAGTTTCAGGTATTATCTGGCGGGAGGTGACAGTTAAAGGTAAAAAACTGAACTATCCCGAAGTGAATATTGATTTAATAGCCCTTGCTAGTGACTTAGAGATATTAAAAGCTGCTAAAAGTTCTATTGTAGAGTTTTGGCATGAAGTCTCTGTGGAGATGGATTTATACTTGAGTTTCAATAATAGTAAACAATACCAACAAATTCTCACGTCTGATGTGGAAAGAATTGTTCAAAGAACAGAATGGGCAAGTTTGTGTAAGTGGGAAAATTCTAGCTTTTTGGAAATGATTTTGCAGTTAGGATGGGGTAAACCAGAAGAAGCTTACTATAAACGAGGAAGACCGCGATCGGGTAGTGAATATATTCATGCAGTTAATCCTGGTAATCGCCCTATTGGATAATTCGTAATGGCGCTCTCTACGAGACGCTCTTGCTAGCTTGCTCCGCAGGGTAGACTCGCTATACACTAACCACAGAGACGCAGAGAACACATAGAGAAAAGAAATAGAGAGGATTTTTGCTCAGTTTTGGAATATTTTTTGATTTGGAAGTCGCTTATTGGTAATACTCTGCACCAATCAACAGAGGTTTAATCACCGCTACTATTTAGGTTAAATTTAGTCCGCCATCAGCCACAATAACTTCTCCAGTTATATAGTCGGAAGCGACCAGCATTGCTACAATATCAGCAATTTCTTCGGGTTTAGCGGCTCGGCGCATTGGGGCGTGATTTTGCCAGATTTCTCTGGCGGCATCCCATTGCTCCGTCATTGGTGTCTCTACTAACCCAGGAGCGATCGCATTAACCCGAATTGCTGGCGCAAGAGTCACAGCCAGCAGTCGCGTCAAGTGATTAAGTGCAGCTTTGCTTACAGAATAAGGGATAGATGCTCCTTTAGGACGGACACCTGCATGAGAACTGATATTCACAATGCAACTCGGATGCCCCTCAGTAGCGCTTTGACGCAGAGCCGATTCTGCCTCAGCAATCAATATCCACGGTGCAATTACATTTACTTTGTATAGTTTTTCCCAGATTTCTGATGTTGCCTGTTTGAGAGCAGTGTGTGGAATAACTTCACTAATCCCGGCATTATTAACGATGACATCAAGGCGACCGTGTTGCTCGATCGCTGAATGAATCAGCTGCCTAGTTTCCCTTTCGTTTGTTAAATCAGCTTGAAAATAACTGGCATTTCCCAGTTCTTCTACAAGTACTGCACCTGCTTTAACTGAAGATTTTGAATGGATTGCAATGGACATTCCTTCTCTAGCAAGACGTTTAGCAATGGATGCACCAATGCCTGATGTAGAGCCAGTGATGAGTGCAACTCGATTCGAGAATGATTGCATCAGATTTGAAGTTCTCAATACTTCTTAAGTAATAACTAATTTTCCTCAAAAATTACGAATTACGAATTATTTTATCGATCGCTGTCGCTAAATCCTCTGCATCTACGGGTTTAGGTAGGTGTTTTTGAAATCCTGCTGCTATTGCTTGGTTGTAGTTAATTTCTCCAGCGTAAGCTGTCAGTGCGATCGCTGGAATTTGCCCACCTTGCTCTGGTGGTAATTTTCTCACCTCGCGCAGCAACATATAGCCATCCATTAAGGGCATTCCAATGTCGCTTAATAGGATATCTGGCTTTGATTGGGCTAATGTTTCTAGGGCTTCGGCTGCTGATTCAACTGCGGTTACAGTTGCACCATATTGTTCTAGGGCAAAGGTAAAAAATTCTCGCACATCAGCTTGATCGTCTACAAGCAGAATTTGCACTCCAGCAAGTAATATGTCGTCATTACTGAGTTCTGCTTGAGAAGCGTCACCACTGCTAACTCGCAACTCAGAATTTTTGAGCAAAGGTAGGCTGACTGTAAAGGTAGCCCCTTGTCCTTCTCCCAGACTCTCTGCCTGAACTGTACCACCATGAAGTTCTACTAGATGGCGCACAATTGCCAGTCCTAATCCCAGTCCACCAAATACTCTGGTTGTCTTAGCATCTGCTTGGCGGAAGTAGTCAAAGACGTAGGGCAAAAATTCGGGGTTGATGCCTTTACCTGTATCAATCACCTGAATTTGGGCATCTAACCCAACTTGCTGTAGACGCACTTCTACTTGTCCATCTGTGGGTGTAAACTTAACGGCATTGGAAAGGAGATTCCACATCACTTGTTGCAAGCGATCGCTATCGCCGAGAACTTTGCCGATATCATTACTTAATACCGTTTGTATTTGAATTGATTTGGCTTCTGCTGCTAAACGCACTGTTTCTAGTGCAGCTGCGATCGCTATTTTCAAATCCACGGCATAAAGATTTAACCTCACCTTACCTTGTAAAATCCGCGAAACATCAAGTAAATCTCCAATTAATTGGGTTTGTAACTTGGCATTGCGCTCGATTGTTTCCAAAGCCTTGATTTTAGTGGCTTCGTCGAAGTTGCGGGTTCTGAGTAACTTTGCCCACCCTAAAATCGGATTCAAGGGAGTTCGGAGTTCATGGGAAAGGACAGCGAGAAATTCATCTTTAATGCGGTTAGCTGTCTCAGCTTGTGCCCTGGCGGTCTTTTCGGCTTCGTAAAGTTGAGCGCGAGCGATCGCTTGGGCACACTGCTGTCCCAGTGTCAACATAAATCCTCGGTCTTCTTCGTTAAATATTTGTCCAGTAGTAAAGCTTAATCCCAAAGCCCCAATTACTTTACCTTCTGCTATTAAGGGAATGGAAGCCCAGGCATTATTCCCCATAACAGTTACAATATTTGCTAAGTCTGGATATCTAGCAATCATGGCTGCTAAATTTTCTAAAAAAATCGGCTGTCCA
This sequence comes from Nostoc sp. KVJ3, assembly GCF_026127265.1. Taxonomy (GTDB): domain Bacteria; phylum Cyanobacteriota; class Cyanobacteriia; order Cyanobacteriales; family Nostocaceae; genus Nostoc. Next base: position 265,679 of record NZ_WWFG01000001.1, on the reverse strand, counting down.
GTTCTGACTGTTTCTGCTATTTGGTTAGGTGATGTGATGGGAAAAGTTGCCCAAGTATTTACGAGGGTTTGCGGATAGCCAATTGCTTGCACAACTTTCAGGGTATTATCTCCCTCATCAAGTAAGACAACAGAACCACCAGTAGCTTCCAAGACGGCAATTCCTTGGTTCACCACTACATCAGCCACCTCCTGGGGAGTTAAGGCTTCCGAGAGGGCAGCAGTTATTCTTTGTAAAAGCAGGGTACGGTTAACAGATCTTTCAGCAGCCTGTTTTGCCCGTTGAGTTTCCTGGTAGAGTCTGGCGTTGTCGATGGCTGTGGCTGCGCGACGAGCAATATCCTCTGCGAAAGCTAAATCTGCCTCTGTGTAATAACGCCCAGAATCGGCTGTAGTAAAAGATATTGAGCCGAATAATTGCCCACGGGAGTAGAGGGGAATTACCATCAGAGAACGAATCTCTAAACTGGACAGTAAATGATGATGTCTCTGATCTTCGGCAAATCCTGCGATCAACGAATCCGAAAATTCTGCATGAAAAACGGATTTTCCTTCCTTTAACCTGAAGAAAATTGAACGTCTTCGCTTGGTACTCCTAGGATAAAGCCGTTGTAATTCCTCCATGATCTTGGTTTTCATGGGGTAAGCACTAGCGATCGTCAGATTTTCAACTAACTGATCTTCTGTAAAAATATCGACAACACACCAGTCTGCTAAGGTGGGAACGGCTAGATGGGCAACGTTCTTCAAAACGACTTCATAATCTAAGGAAGCAGCTAGTAAGGCGCTGGATTCTAATAAAAATTGTTGCGTGGCTTCTACTCGTTTGCGTAAGCGAAGCTCGTCGGAGACATCGCGTAGCGCGGCTTGCCGTTCGCTAATATCCTCGATAATCCCCAAAGCATACATTGGTTTACCCTCAGCATCCCAAACTGCTGATGCAGTCACCTTCACCCACACTAGGGAACCATCTTTACGAATGTAGCGTTTCTCTAAGGAATAACCATTAATTTCCCTGGCTAATACTTGTTGAGCATAAAGCAAATCAACTTTCACGTCGTCAGGGTGAGTAATGTCTTGAAAACTCAACTCGATTAATTCTTCTACGCTGTACCCAGTAATCTCACAAAAAGCCGGATTCACCTGGAGAAATTGTCCATCTAATGCAAGTACGGTAATACCTACGGTGGCCTGATTGAAGATGGTGCGGAATCTTTCTTCACTTTCCCGTAAGGCAACTTCTGTTTGCTTTGCTGCTGTCACATCTGCCAAAATAATCCCAATTCCCACCGTTTCATCCATTGGGTTATTGACTGGGTAATAATTGCCCAGCCAGTAGCCGTAACGTCCTGGTTGTCCTCTTGTCTCACCGCTAATTTCCACATTCAGCAGGGGGTCTCCAGTATCCAACACGCGCTGTAACTGCGGCTCCAACTCAGCTGCCATTGCTGGCAAAACTTCCCCAAATTTCTGCCCTAAATGTTCTTCTATAGTCAAACCGTTAATATCAGCGAAAACTTGATTAATTCGGATATATCGCAGTTCCCGATCCAAAAAGCATACAGCAACGGGAGCCGCTTCTAACAGCGCATCTAGAAGAGATAGAGATTCGGCATAATGAATTAAAGCCTGGTGGATGTCTCGATAAAGTCGGGCATTTTCCACTGCTAAGGCTGCACGATGGCTAATATCTGTTGCTAAAGTTAAGTCAGTGCGATCGTAGCGACGGTTTGATTGCGTGCTAACAAAACTGATAGTACCGAGGACTCGCCCTTGTGCGATTAAGGGCACAATCATCACAGACTTCATCCCCAATTTTCGGACAAGTTCTAAGTGTTCCTGATTCTGAGTGCTTGCTACTAATAGTGAGTCAGATATTTCGGAAATTAATTCGCTTTGCCCAGTTTGCAGCACTCTAGTAATTGCACTTGTACCTTTATAATCTGTCACATACTCCTGAAGTTTCTGCGCTAACTCCGCTTTTGATGGGTCTGCATGGGCAATGGGTAGGCGACGAATGGAACCATCTTCATTTAAAATATCAACGCTACACCAATCAGCTAACTGGGGAACTGAGATTTTGGCGATTTGTTCTAAGGTTTGTTCATAATCTAGAGAAGTAGAAAGTAAACTACTAATCTGAGCAATATAACGGAGTCTTTCCTCAGTCTGTTTGCGCTCAGTGATATTCACAGCTGCACAAGTAATACCCTGAATACTATTGTCTACATCCCTTAGCGGTTCAACCAGTAAATCGTAGTAACGATCTTGTCCACAAGTATTCAGATAAACCTCTTCACGGGTTGAAACACCAGTTTCTAATACTTTTTGCTTAATTATCCTCAATTGCTCTGCTACTGAGGCTGTAAATACTTGATCGTCAGACTTGCCTAACATTTCCTCAGTATTATCTAGACCTTGAGGATTATGAATCCACTGATATCGTAAATCGCGATCCTGCTGAAAGACTATGATATCTGAACTACTTAACGCTAGTCGAAATCGCTCCTCACTAATTCTCAGCTTTTGGAGATTTCCGTCAGCCCTTCTTTTGGCAGTCTTTAATGCCTCACATAAAATACTAAAGAGGAATCCTTGTAATACAAACAACCCAATTCGCATAGAATTAGGTAAGTCAAAACTCAGCTCATAAGTTGGGGGAAGAAAAAAGTAATCACTCAGTAATGCAGACAAGGAAGTTGCTAATAGCCCTGACTTCAAACCACCATACCAAGCACTTACCACTACAGCGCCAAAAAACAGTAAGAAAGGAGTTCCACTCATGCCTAACCAGGGGTCTAGCATCAACATTAGTACTAATGTAAGTGTGACAATTAATACAACAACGCCATAACGCAGTAACTGAGAATAATTAATATGGGGCATGAAAATGTCTAAGAACAACCAATACTTATTGCAGAGGCTCTACATACCCTAAGCTAGTTTGTGAATTTTAGTCATTTATCTCTAGATAGATTTTTTTAAGTTTTAAAAACCTCTTTTGCTAGAGGCTAATGATTAATTTATATAGTATCTGAAGCCAAGATTTTGGATGGATATCCTATATCCATAACATTTATTTGCCAATTATAAATACTCAATTTCCAGAAATGCTCTAACCCAAATTGCTCACAAAATTTATGGTATAAAATTTAAACGACTGTCAAGCTAGTAATGAAAAGTTTGTAGTAAGCACTTTAGTGCTTAGAAAATAATGGCTGAAGTCCTGACCCAACGGGAAAGTTAGTCGCTTATGGGGCAATACAGTTCAGTTAAGCTTTTTTCTCTCCCCCTGCCTCCCCTGCTCCCCTGCCTAGCTTAACAGATAAATTTGCTTAACTGAACCGTATTCGCTTATGGGGGAAACCCCCAAGACTGCGCTAACTCACTATGAACTTTCTTACCCATCAATTTAAACTTGATAAGTAAGTCGGTGCAAATAAACTTAATCATGTAACAGAATGTAAAAGCCACAAGACCTTTGCGTTCGCGAAGCGTGTCCGAAGGACTTATGCTTCATTCCACTTCGTTACATTCGCAATGACATACATTGAAATTTTCACGCCGACTTACTTAGACTATTAGGTTAGGTTTAACGGTAGTGAAACCTAACACGAACAAAGACAAATGTTTGCCCTATGCCCAATGCCCAATTTAGATAACATCCTTCAACACTGCTACCAATTTTTCAATATGTGCTACTTCATGAGTTGCCATCACAGATATTCTGATTCGACTTGTGGGCACTGTGGGAGGACGAATTGCTGGGGCAAAAATACCAGCATCTCTTAGCTGCTTTCCAGCTTTGAGGGCATCTGTAGCATTAGGTAATTGAAAACATAGTATGGGTGATTCAGAAGGTAGCAATTTTAAGTTAGGTAAGTGTTGCAGTAAACTTTTCAAGTAATGTATATTTTCCCACAATTGGACGCGGTGTTGCGGTTCTTGCTGCACTATTTTGATTGCTGCTAAGGCGGCGGCTGTATCAGCAGGTGAAAGCCCAGTGGTATAAATCCAACTGGGTGCGCGGTTCCGCAAAAAGTCAATTAAGGCGCTACTTCCCGCTACATATCCGCCTAAGCTACCCAAAGCTTTACTCAAAGTACCAATTTGAATTAATTGCTTTCCTGTACACCCAAAATGCTCGACACACCCAGCGCCAGTTTTTCCTAGTACTCCAGTGGCATGAGCTTCATCAACTAGCAACATACAGGTAAATTCATCAGCTAGATCCAACAGCGCGGGTAAGGGACATAAATCGCCATCCATGCTGAAGACGGTATCAGTAAGAATCAAACAGCGTCGGTAATTTTGTCGTTGTTGACTCAACTGAGTTTTTAGGACTTCAACATCACAGTGCGGATATTCCATAACTTCTGCACCGCTAAGAATCGCTCCATTTTTCAAACTGGAATGATTGTACTGGTCAGATAAAATTAAATCGCGCTTGCCCACAAGGGCGGTAATTGCACCCAAATTGGCTAGATACCCGGAACTAAATACCAAAGCATCTTCTGTTTGTTTGGTAGATGCGATCGCCTTTTCTAACTCCCCATGTAATTCTCGATGCCCACTGAGTAATCTAGAACCTGTACTACCAGTGCCAAATTCTGCGATCGCAGCAGTTGCGGCTGCCATCAACCGCTCATCCCCAGCCAATCCCAAATAGTCATTACTGGCAAAATTAATTACCTCTTGCCCAGCTAAAACCACCGTTGCACCCGGACGACCAGTGATAGGTTCTACCGAACGATACCAGTCTGCCCGATGAATTGTTGCTAAGGACTGTTCTAGCCAAGCATAAGGATTAGTGGGCATGGGGCAGGGGGAGCAGGGGAGGCAGGGGAGGCAGGGGGAGCAGGGGGAGCAGGGGGAGCAGGGGGAGCAGGGGAGCAGGGGGAGCAGGGGGAGCAGGGGAGGCAGGGGAGGCAGGGGAGGCAGGGGAGGCAGGGGGAGAATAAGAAATAACTAATAGACTAATGACTAATGACTAATGACAATTAAACTTGTTCGCTGCTGAGATGAGCGATCGCTTGTTTAATCCAATCTTCGACGTAGGCATCTTTGGGTAGTCCAATATCTTCGCTGACTACATGTAGGGCGTGACTGACTTCATGGGCAGTATATCCCAAGGCGAATAGCGTCATTTGCACCTCTTCGAGAATTCCTGGTGCTGGCCCGCCTGTGGCGACGAAGAACCCGGCTGATTTGCGCCACTCGACTAATTTGCTTTTCAGTTCCAAACAGATGCGCTCTGCGATTTTTTTACCGACACCTGGAGCCTGAATTAAGATTTGTGTATTGCCAGCGATAATTGCTTGGACTAAATCTGGTAGTTCCAGAGTGTCCAGGAGGGCGATCGCTAAGGCTGCACCAATCCCTGTGACAGTCAGCAAGTGACGAAATAAATCGCGTTCGGCTGGTGAAGCAAAGCCATATAAAAAGGGCACTTCTTCCCGAATTTGGAAATGGGTAAAAATTTGCGCCACTCCTCCCGATTCTGGTAATTGGTTTGCTAGGCGTTGGGGAACTTGCAAATCATACCCCAAGCCATTGACCTCCAGAGTCAGAATCACGCGATTAGCGCCAATTGTTTGGATACCAGCCACTATACCTTTTAGATAACTAATCATTACAAGAGACCAAAATAATTTAAACCTTCAATAATTCCACCTGCACAAAAACCTTTTGCGAGGTAGCGGTGCGTAGCGGGATGCTCATCGTGCCATTGAATTAACTCTTTTCGGGCATTCCCGACGATGATTCCCCATTCGTTGCCTACAGCAAATAAAGCAATATCATTACCCGAATCACCACAGACAACTGTTTGTTCTGCTGCAAATTTCCACTTCTGGCGTAAAAACTGCATTGCCTGACCTTTATCGCTGCTATGGGGTACAATGTCAAGGTCAATACCGCTACTGTAGATTAACTTTACATTTAATTTAGATTTCTGCAACTCTACTTCAAGTTGTGGTAGAACATTTGCAGATGCATCTTGCTCTAGAAAAAAGCTCACTTTGAAAGGACGCTGTTCTGAATCTGGTTGCCGAACTAACTCCCGGTATTTCTTAGTAATAGATAATACAGTTTCCCGTTCCCATCCCGGAGAGAGGATTTCTGACCAATCTGAGTCTGGAGTATCAGTACCATTGAGATAAATTTCTGTACCCACAGAAAGGACGAGGGCATCTGGTTGTAAGAGATTTTTTTGAGCTTGGAGTTCTTTGTAAAGAAAAGGCGATCGCCCGGTAGAATAAACAATTTTAGTGCCGTATTCTTGGCGATGTTGATTAAGTAGTTGATTTAATTTTGGTAAAGCGCTGTCATCGCCCACTGTGCGATATACGAGGGTGTCATCTAAGTCGGTTACAAAAAGAAATGGTTTCATGATTAGAACTCTTGCAAAATTTCGTTATTCTACCGCGTGAAGGGAATTTTGCAAGAAGTTTACTAAAAACAAAATAAGTTTAAACTTGCGTTTACTGATAACCTAGAAATAATTTTTTATATTGCTTGATTGTAGGTGCGATCGCAATTGGGAATGCTACTCTAGCTTACTAACGATAAACAGTGGGAGAAGTTAAAGCATAACCTTTACCACATAATTGGAATCTGCCTCAGAACTAGAATGAATCTTACCTTTAACCATTAACCTCTCTGTGTTCTCTGCGCCTCTGCGGTTCATTAATCTTTTATTTCCATAACCAGCAATTAGCGATCGCTAACTTGCAGTTTCTCATACAACCCATACATCCAAAACGTAAATAATTACCAAAATTTGTTACATAAGATGTCCTGTAGGGAATTCTAAATTGACTAGAGAAACTCCCCGCAAAAGTTATGAGCGCAAAAGTAGATATAACTGTAACACTGACAGGCTACCAAATTAGAGAGCAACTATACTCAGGTTCGCGCACACTCGTGTATCGCGCCGTCAGAGAAGCAGATAACCAAGCAGTTGTAATCAAGCTTTTAAAACGGGAGTACCCCACCTTCAGCGAACTATTACAGTTTCGCAACCAATATTCCCTTGCCAAAAACTTAGATATTCCTGGGATTATTAAGCCCCACACTCTAGAACCGTATCATAATGGGTATGCTTTGGTCATGGAAGATTTTGGTGGCATATCACTACGGCAATTTACTAAAGAACAGCCACAAAACTTAGAGCAATTTCTGATTATAGCCCTACAACTGACAGATATTCTGCACCAGTTACATCAACAACGGGTGATTCATAAAGATATTAAACCTGCTAATATCCTGATTCATCCAGACACCAAGGTTTTAAAGCTGATAGACTTCAGCATCTCTTCTTTATTACCGAGAGAAACTACCGAAATCCAAAATCCCAATGTCCTGGAAGGGACTCTGGCTTATCTGTCACCGGAACAGACAGGACGCATGAATCGGGGGATTGACTACCGCAGTGATTTCTATTCATTGGGAGTCAGTTTCTTTGAGCTACTGACAGGAAAAGTGCCTTTTGATTCTCAAGATCCGATGGAGTTGGTGCATTGTCATATTGCAAAACTTCCTCCTAATGTGTGCAATGTCAACTCTGAGATCCCTTTGGTTGTGGGAGAAATTGTTCACAAGCTGATGGCGAAGAATGCCGAAGATCGCTACCAAAGTGCGTTAGGACTAAAATATGATTTGCATCTCTGCATAGAACAACTCAATGAAAAAGGAAAGATTGAGCATTTCTCCATTGGAGGTGGAGATGTTAGCGATCGCTTTGCAATTCCAGAAAAACTCTATGGCAGGGAGCAAGAAGTTAAAATATTACTAGAAGGATTCGAGCGGGTTGCCAATGGGATGTCGGAGTTCATGTTAGTGGCGGGATTCTCCGGCATTGGTAAAACGGCGGTGGTGAATGAAGTACATAAGCCTATTGTCCGACAACGAGGCTACTTTATCAAAGGCAAGTATGACCAGTTCAACCGTAACATTCCCCTCAGTGCCTTTGTCCAAGCCTTCCGTGACTTGATGGGGCAGTTATTAGGCGAAAGTGACACCCAGTTAAAGCAATGGAAGAAGAAGATTCTGACAGCCTTGGGGGAAAATGCTCAAGTAATTATTGAAGTAATTCCTGAGTTAGAGCAGATTATTGGACAACAATCCCCAGTGGTGGAACTCTCAGGTAGTGCTTCCCAGAACCGTTTTAATCTGTTATTCCAAAAATTTATTCAAGTATTCACCACAGTGACCCATCCCTTGGTAATGTTTTTGGATGATTTACAGTGGGCAGATTCCGCATCACTAAACTTGATTCAGGTATTGATCGGCCAGAGAGAAAGCGGCTTTATGTTATTGATTGGTGCATATCGTGATAATGAGGTTTCGCCCGCTCATCCATTGATATTGACATTAGAAGAAATCAAGAAAGCTGGCACTGCGGTAAATACAATCACATTAACTCCCTTAAGTCAAGAAAGTTTAAATTTGCTGGTTACAGATACATTACAATGTCCAGCAGCGATCGCACAGCCTTTAACAGAGCTAGTCTATCAAAAAACCCAAGGAAACCCATTTTTCAGCACACAGTTTCTCAAGGCACTACATGAAGAGGGAGCCATTGAGTTCGATCCTCAAGTTGGGCATTGGCAGTGTGATATTAGTTATGTACAATCGCTGTCTCTTAGAGATGACGTGGTAGAGTTCATGGCAATGCAGTTGCAGAAGTTACCAATTGCCACTCAAAATGTCCTGAAACTCGCAGCGTGCATTGGTAACTCTTTTGATTTAGCAATGCTGGCAATTGTCTCGGAAAAGTCTCAAACTGAAACTGCTACTGACTTGTGGAAAGCCCTTCAAGAAGGGTTAGTGATTCCCAGCAATGATATTTATAAATTTTATCAGTCAAAATCAGACTTGTTGATTGAGGAGAATGGACAGATTCAAGCAGCACTAACTGATGAAAAAGTGATTGTTTTCTATAAATTTCTGCACGATCGCGTCCAGCAAGCTGCTTATTCGCTTATTCCCGATAATCAAAAGCAACTGATGCACTTAAAAATTGGGCGATTGCTTTTAGGTGTCATGAACGAGACGGAAAAAGAGGAAAAAATCTTTGAGATTGTGAATCAATTAAATAAAGGAGCCGATTTAATTGTTTTAGCAACTGAACGGGAGAGATTAGCAAAGCTAAATCTAGTTGCTGCCCAAAAAGCAAAATCTGCAACTGCTTACGTCGCAGCAATTGAATACGCCACTAAAGGCATACAACTACTGACGGCAAGTTGTTGGCAGCAATGTTATGATTTAACACTGTCCCTTCATGATTTAGCCGCAGAGGTAGCATGTCTGAGCGGTGACTTTAGACTTATGGAGCAGGTAGTTGATGAGGTAGTGCAACATGCTCGTCAATTACTAGACAAAGTGAAGGTTTATGAAGTGAGAATTTTGGCTGACGTAGCCCAGAGTCAGCAGCCCAAAGCCATTAAAACCGCTCTTTCTGCTTTGAAATTATTTGGAGTGTCGTTTCCAGAGCAACCGACTAACGCAGATATTAGTGAGAGTTTACAACAAACTCAAGATGTATTAAAAGAAAAACATTTAGAAGATTTGTTAGAACTGCCTGAGATGAAAGACTTGAAAGCTTTGGCAGAGATCAGAATTTTAGCGACTGTAACAGCAGCAGTCTATCAAGCGGTTCCAGAATTACTGCCGTTAATTGTGTGCAAGCAGGTGAGGTTATCAGTCGCTTATGGTAATGCGGCGGTATCAGCACAGGCTTATGCTTGGTATGGAGTAATTCTGTGTGGTATTGGAGAAATAGATTTAGGCGATCGCATTAGTGAACTGGCAATGGGACTACTATCACGCTTCGAGAGTAGAGAATTTAAAGCCAGCACAATTAATATGGTTTATCCCTTCGTGAAGCCCTGGAAATATCATATTCAAGATTCACTCGCTCCTCTGCTCGACGGATACCATAGTGGTGTGGAGACGGGTACTTTAGAATATGCTGCCTATAGTGCCTACAATTACTGTTCGCTGTCCTTTTTTCTCGGAAAAGATTTGTCAATCCTAGAATCAGAGATGAAGGTTTACAGTCAGGCATTGGCTCAACTTAAACAGGAAGTTGCTCACAATTATCTGAGAGTCTTTTACCAATCCGTCTTAAATTTACTGGGACAAAATAACTATCCTTGGGAAATTGAAGGTGTAGTCTATGACGAACAAATGATGTTGCCTAAGCATCAACAGGCTAACGATCTTTATGCAATGGGAACACTCTATATCAATAAACTCATTCTTTGTTACTTCTTCAATGAGTGGGAGCAAGCGATAAAAGTGGCAGTTGATGCCAAACAATATTTGAATGGTGTATCCGGCTGTTTCATGATCCCGGTGTTTCACTTTTACGATTCATTAACCCATCTTGCTATATTACCTAATGCCCAAGGTAGAGAAGATAATAGCTTGCCCCAGGAAGTTGTTGATAATCAAAAGAAGCTGAAAGAATGGGCAAATCATGCACCTAAAAACCATTTACACAAATTTTATTTGGTTGAAGCAGAGCGATATCGGGTATTGGGGCAGATGTATGAAGCAATGGATTACTACGATCGCGCCATTGCTTCTGCCAAAGCAAATGCATATATTCAAGAAGAAGCATTAAGCAATGAACTAGCAGCCAAATTCTACCTCAAATGGGGCAAAGAAAAACTTGCCCAAGCATATATGCAAGAAGCGTACTACTGCTACGCACGTTGGGGAGCTAAAGCCAAAGTCACCGATTTGGAACAGCGATATCCTCAACTTTTGGCTACAATTGTGCAACAACGGCAACCGTCACTTACGCCATCTGACACAATTTTTGCCCCATCTATTCGTTCCACTCAAACCTCTAGCTCCAGCAGTATTACAGAGTTGCTCGATCTGGCAACCGTTCTCAAAGCCTCTCAAACTCTTTCTGGTGAAATTGAATTAGAAAAACTCCTAATGATGCTGCTTCAGATCGTGATTGAAAATGCTGGGGCAGAAAAATGCGTGTTAATGCTGCTGCGGGACGAACGGTTGCTAATTAAAGGGACTGTCACCGCTAATACTCAACCCATCGTTCTGCAAAGAATTCCAGTGGAGGAAAGCGAGGAAATTCCTCTGAGAGTGATTTATCACGTCAAACATTGCTTACAACCTGTGGTGTTGGCAGATGCGACTACTTCTCCAACCTTTGCCAGCGATACTTACATTCTCAGCCAACAGCCAAAAAGCATCCTGTGTAGTCCGATTCTCTATCGGGGTAAATTCACAGGTATTCTCTATTTGGAGAATAACTTAACGACTGGGGCATTTACTAGCGATCGCGTTGAACTGCTGAACCTGTTATGTACTCAGTCCGCCATTTCCCTACAAAATGCTCGTCTTTTTGAACAGGCACAAAAAACATTGGCAGAACTGCGTGCTAGTGAAGCCCGTTTTCAGAAGGTGGTTGACAATGTTCCTGGGATGGTACACCAGTTCCATCTGGCTACCGATGGTTCTTTCTCAACACCCTACGTCAGTTCGGGTTGCTACGACCTGTATGAGGTTGATCCAAAGGCTGTAATGGCAGGGGCACACAACCTTTACCTTATGACCCATCCAGAGGATCGCTCAACCCTAGAACATTTAATTGCTGATTCGGCTCGAATGTTAACGCCTTTTAGTCACGAGTGGCGAATTGTGACTGCTTCAGGCAAGATCAAATGGATTCAATGTGCCTCTCGACCAGAACTGCAAGCCGATGGCTCGATTGTGTGGGATGGGGTTTTGAGTGATATTGCCGATCGCAAACTGGCAGAGCAACAACTACAAGAGAAAGAGCAGTTTCTCAGCAGCATCTACAACGGAGCAGAAATGATCATCTTTGTTGTGGATGTGTTAGACGATCATCTCTTTCATTATGCCGGATGGAACATTGCTTCAGAACAAGTGGCTGGAATTCTTAGTACTGATGTCATAGGTAAAACGCCCATTGAAGTGTTTGGGCCAGTCGAGGGTAAGGTTATACAACAAAGGTTTGTTGAGTGCGCCAGAACGGGAATACCCCTTTATTTTGAGGATTGCTTTATTATTGGTGAACAGGAAACTTGGTGGTTTGTCAACTTCAAGCCACTCAAGAATGCCGACGGGCGGGTTTACCGGATTATTGGTACAACCTTTGATATTAGCGATCGCAAACGCGCCGAAGGTCAATTGAACCAACGCACAGTAGAACTAGAGCAAACCCTGCAAACACTCCAGCAGACCCAAATGCAGATGATTCAAGCTGAGAAAATGTCAGGCTTGGGGCAATTGGTGGCGGGTGTTGCCCATGAAATCAACAACCCAGTCAACTTTATTTTTGGTAATCTTAGCCACGCGAATGAATACACCAAAAACATTCTCAGACTGCTGGAACTTTATCAGAAACATTACCCAATCCCCCATTCTGAGATTCAAGAAGAAGTCGAGGCGATGGATTTGGAGTTTTTGCTAGAAGATTTACCCAAACTTATGTTTTCCATGCGAGTTGGAGCCGAACGCATTCAAAAAATTGTTGTTTCTCTACGCACTTTCTCCCGCATGGACGAAGCCGAGATGAAAGAAGTCAACATCCATGAGGGTATTGATAGCACACTGATGATTCTGCAACATCGGCTAAAAGTGAAATCTGACTCTCCTAATATTGAAATTGTCAAAGATTATGGGGAGTTACCGTTAGTCGAGTGTTATGCCGGACAACTCAACCAAGTGTTTATGAATCTTTTGAGCAATGCCATTGATGCGCTAGAAGAAGCTAACACTCAAAACCAAATTTTAACTCCTACCATTACGATTTCCACTTCTTTGGTAGAAAGCAAAGAAGTTGTCATTAAAATCGCAGATAATGGCCCTGGAATTACTCCTCATATCAAGCAACGATTGTTTGATCCATTCTTTACAACAAAAGCTGTCGGCAAAGGTACAGGAATGGGACTTTCTATTAGTTATCAGATTGTGGCTGAAAAACACAAAGGTACATTGCAGTGTGTTTCTGAACCAGGGCAGGGAGCCGCATTTATTGTCATAATCCCAATTTACCAATCTTGATGGGCAGGGGGCAGGGGGCAGGGGGCAGGGAGCAGGGGGCAGGGAGCAGGGGGAGCAGGGGGAGCAGGGGGAGGTAAAACAATGAATAAAGAAGCAATTAAAGATCATAAAGAGCTAGGGATTTATAAAATTGCTTTTGAAGCAGCAATGAAAATTTTTGAGCTATCAAAGAAGTTCCCTGTGGAGGAAAGATATTCGTTAACTGATCAAATTCGTAGATCCTCACGCTCTGTTTGTGCTAATTTAGCTGAAGCATGGAGAAAACGACGTTATGAAGCGGCTTTTGTCGCTAAATTAAATGATTGCGTTCGCGGAGCGTGTCGTAGACAAGCTGAAGCCGCTGAAACTCAAACTTGGATTGAATTTGCTGTCAAATGCAACTACATGAATGTAGAAGTAGGAAGAGAAGTTTATGCAAGTTACAACTAAGTTTTATCAGGTTTAGTGAATATGATTAATAATCCATCCCCTTGGTTAAGAAATCATTAATCTCCCCCTGCTCCCCCTGCCTCCCCTGCCTCCCCTGCCTCCCCTGCCTCCCCTGCTCCCCCTGCATCCCCTGCTCCCATCTTGATCTGTGCGAGTGCTACCACAGCTTGAACTAACTCTTCTGGATCGAGGGGCTTGGTAACGTGCCGTTGATAGCCACTGGTTATAGCTCGCTGGTAATCATCAACTCTAGCATAAGCAGTCAACGCGATCGCTGGAATTTGTCCGCCTTTTTCGGGTGGTAAAGTTCGGATATGTTGAATCAGGTTATAGCCATCAACTTCGGGCATCCCAATATCACTAACTAATACATCGGGTTGAAAGGACTCCAGGTTTGCCAATACTTCTGCCGCAGAAGCAACAGTCAAAACTGTAGCTCCGTATTCACCAAGCAATACGGTTAATAGCTCACGGGCATCGGAATCATCATCGACTGCAAGGACTCGAATCGCCGTGAGTTCAAGTGCTGGTTGTGACAACTCATCTATCTGCTTAATTTCCGGTTCAATATTCAGCAGTGGCAACTGGACTGTAAAGGTGGCTCCCAAGCCAACACCCGCACTGTCAGCCGCGATTGTGCCGCCGTGAGCTTCAACTAACTGCCGGACGATCGCTAACCCCAATCCTAACCCGCCATACTTGCGAGTAATTGAAACATCTTCTTGACGAAATGATTCAAAAATATACGGGAGAAATTCATGGTTAATGCCTTTGCCAGTGTCACGGACAATTATGTGTGCTTGATCGTCTACTCGCTGTAGTCGAATTTCTACCTGTCCGCCTTTGGGTGTAAATTTGATAGCGTTAGAAAGTAAGTTCCAAACGATTTGTTGCAAGCGATTAGAATCTCCAGAGACTTGCCCAATATTTGGCAGTACTGGATGCAACAGAATTGATTTGGCAATGGCTGCTGTACTTACTGTGTCGATCGCAGATTCAATCACGGATGCCAGATTTACAGGAGTAGCATCGATGCTGAGTTTACCGCGCAGAATCTTGGCTACGTCGAGCAAATCATCAATTAATTGAGTTTGCAGTTTGGCATTACGTTCAATGGTAGCTAAAGCTTCAGCCGTTTTGGTTTCATTAAATTTGCGGGTTTGCAACAGCTTTGTCCAGCCTAAAATGGGGTTGAGAGGCGATCGCAATTCGTGGGAGAGAACGGCCAAAAACTCATCTTTGATCCGATTGGCGCGTTCGGCTTCGGCTCTGGCTGCTTGCTCTTGGGCAAGTAGGCGATTGCGTTCAACTTCTAGTTCCTTTTGATCGTGAATATCTGTGCAGGTGCCAAACCATTTCACTACCTGTCTCTGTTGGTCTTTTAGCGGCAGTCCCAGTACCAAATGCCAACGGTAGCTGCTATCAGAAGCTCTTTGAAAGCGGTATTCGTGGCGATAGCTACTGCCACGATCCACAGCATTATTCCACATAGATTGAGCCGCTTGTCTATCGTCTGGATGAACGGCTGATAACCAACCCCGCCCTAAAATCTCTTCAAAGCTCAATCCGGTATAGTCACACAATCGTTGATTTGCGTAATCGCACGAACCACTGGCATTACAAGTCCAAACAAGTTGCGGAATCGCCTCTGCTAAGTAGCGGTAGCGTTCTTCACTTTGTCTTAATTCTTCCTCTACCTGTTTGCGATCGGTGATATCTTGCACGTTGCCCAGCATCCTTACCCCATTGCCCACAGCATCATAGAAAACCTTAGCTCTAGCTGCTAACCAGCGAATGCCATCAGGGTGTAAAATGCGGTAATCAGTTTCATAGTACTCTTGCTGTTGCTGAATAGTACGACTCACTATTTCATTGGCTGAGGTGCGATCGCCTGGGTGCAAGCGGCTTAACCAGTCTTCAAAGCTGACTTCTTCTGTGGTTGGGTCAAACCCGAAGAGATTGCAGTACTCTTCAGAGACATGAGCGCTGTTGCGGGTAATGTCCCAATCCCATACTCCCGATCGCGTAGCTTTATATGCTAGCTTCAACCGGGCTTCGCTCTCCTGCAATAGGAGTTCTGTCTTTTTGCGCTCGGTAATGTCTCGTGAAATCAATAAGATTCGTTCCATCTGCCCAAAAGCATCCAGAATCGGGCTAACAACCACTTCCCACCATTTGGCAGTGCCTTTTACAGTTGGGCAGTATCCGCGAAAAATTCTGACTTCACCTGTTTTAGCGGCAGCGAGTGCCTCCTCTGCCTGTTGCCGATAGCTGCCTCCCCAGAAACAGAGCCATTCAGTATTGAGATGGGAATTTAAGTCGTCAATTTCCATTAAACACAGTCCGCCTGTGTTCATGTACAGCAGCCGCCCTTCAAGGCTTAATACTTTGATGCAGTCAGAACTGCTTTCTAAAATGCGGTTCTTAAATTCTTCACTCTGGCGCAAGGCTTCTTCGGTTTGTTGGCGAACGGTGATATCTCGCCAAGTGGCAACAAATCCGTCTCCAAATTTAGCTACGCGGATATCAAAGGCTCTAACTAAGCGTTGTTCTCCATAATCATCTTCATAAACTAAACTGTCTTTAATCAGCGGTTGTCCTGTTTCTACTACCTGGCAATATTCATCAAACAATCCACTTTCACGATGCCCTGGTAGTAATTCACACAACCCCTGCCCAATCTGCTGTTTATAAGTCATTTGATTGTTGAGACAAGCCGCATCATTGACATATTCAGTCACAAAATCGATAATCTGTCCCTGCTCATTCCGTATAGCACGGTATACCCCGAAGCAGTCCAGCATATTTTCAACCGAGGTGCGGAAACGTTCTTCGCTCTCTTGCAGAGCTGCGAAAGAGCGTTTGCGTTCGCGTAGCGCGGCTTGCCGTTCGCTAATGTCTTCGGCAATCCCGGCAAATCGATAAATCTCTCCTGTTTCATCTCGAAGGGGAAAACAGCGATCGCGAACCCAGCGAATACTACCATCAGTTAAGATAATGCGGTATTCTTCATCGAATTGACCTGCGATCGCTTTTTCCTCAAACGCTCTCTGGGTTGATTCTCGATCCTCTGGATGAATGCGATCGACCCATGCTTGTTGTCCTTGATACAATTCCTGTCGGTTCAATCCCCATAGTCGTTGATATGCAGGACTAACATAACTGACTCGATTTTCGGATACTTCTCTGATCCAGAACACCGCATCAATATTTTCTGCGAGTTGCCGAAAACGTTCTTCACTTTCCCGTAAAATTTCGGCTGACCTTTTGCGTTCGGTAATATCTAAATCAATCCCCGCCATCTGAATCGGTTGCCCGTCTTGGTTGTAGAAAACCTTGCCTTGGCTGAGTGCCCAGCGAATCGTACCGTTAGGATAGACTACCCGAAATTCGATGTCATAATCTTCTTTGGTGGCGACAGCACGCTCAACGGCTGCTAGTACGCGATCGCGATCGTCTTGGTGCAATCGCGCTACAAACATCTCAAATGAGCCGTCAAATTCTCCTGGTTCCATTCCAAATAAGGCTTCCAGGTTATTCGACCAAGAAATTTTTCCTGTCTGAATGTTCCAGTTCCACGTTCCCATCCGTGAGGCTGACAGTGCCAATCGCAGCCTTTCTTGGCTTTGGCGGAGTTCTGCTTCTGCCTGTTGGCGTTCCTTTAATTCATGCTGTGCTTGTTGATATAGTTCTGCTTGTCGCAAGGCGATACTCATCTGAGTTGCCAATTCTTTGAGCAAGTCAATCTCTAAGGGCTGCCACGATCGAGTGGAGGCACAATGATGAGCTATCAGCAATCCCCAAAATTGATTATCTTGAAGAATTGGTACAACCAGATTAGCTTTGACTTGAAACTGAGCCAATAATTCAGCATGACATGAGTCAATACTGCTATTCTGAATATCAAATATCGCACTTACATAACCTTGACGATAGCGTTCGATATAATTTTCGACAAAGGCGGGATCGTAGCTGACAGTTTCCGGTCGATTCGATGCGAGGTAGCTCTGGGCGAGGCAGGGATCGTTGATAGTAGAGGAGAGGAGCGATCGCCACTCTGTCCCAACCGATTCTGCGATTACTATGCCATCCCCATTAGGTTTTAACCGAAAAATCAGGACGCGATCGGTGTGGAGAAACTGCCGGACTTCGGCTACAGTTGTCTGGAGAATTTCATCCAGATTTAGGGATTGGTGAATTTGCTGGGTAATATGTGAGACTACGCGTTCTCGTTCAATCCGCTGTTGCAGTTGAGTGCGTAGCCGCACTGTTTCAATCGCCCCATTGACCGCTATTTGCAGCCCTCCAGGGGTAATTTGCTCTTTGACAATATAATCTTGTGCCCCCGCTTTCATTGCCTGAACTGCGATCGCCTCATTGCCCTGCCCCGTAATCACAATCACAGGTAGGCAGGGCTGTTGAGTTGAGAGTTGCAATTTAGCCAGAAATTCTAATCCGTCTAGATCAGGCAGTCGATAATCCAGTAGAATTGCATCGGGTTGATGTTGCTGCCAAAGTTCTAGCCCTTGCTGTCCCAGGGTTGCTTCTAGGAAAGTATAAGAATATTCGCGATCGCGCAGCAAATATCGCCGATAAAGTTCTCGATCTTCTGGGGAATCATCGACAATTAAGAGGGTGCGCTGTTGCTGAGACATCGTGAAATTGATTGAGCGGATAGAGTTAAAGCCCACATTCCGCAGATTATCATAGAGAGATTACTATTTTTTCAATAGCGCTAAAATCCTCACCTATGTGAAGATTTTACCATATCCTCTGTTTGATGACTCTGGGGAAAGTAAAGATCGGGTATGATTTGCATTTGAATATCCATCTGCTACCAATACTCGATAAAATGCGATCGTCATCGCCAAAAATTACACTTATGCAACGATCAATATATTGGCAGATTAGGTGTGATTGAAAAACTCAGATTTTTGGCTGTTAAACTATAAGAAATTACTCCATTCTCATGACTTTAAAATTCCAGAGCGAAAAGGACTTTATTCCGTTAAACAATAGTATAAAGATAAATCAAGAAACAGAGAAGGAAAAAATTCTCTGTTCTTATTGTCAGCGCACCGCTACAAACGGGATAAAATGTAAAGGGATTTGTGTGGCTGACAATGACTATTAACCTATGAACTTTATCGCTTCTTAGAATATTCCAATTTGGATTGGGAATAATTGGGAGTTCAAATTGTGCTTTATCACTTGGGCGCACGGAAACCTGCCTATTGTGCTGTTGCTGGGTCTTTAAAACAAATATTTGGCTTGACTTTTTCGTAATCAAGGGATATGTGTTGCATCTGTAGGATTATAGCCAAACTGGGGAGCGATCGCTTTAAGAGTACTCCAAGTAAAAAAATACCCAATTGTCATTGTGAGCGAAGCGAAGCAATCCCAAGGGCTGTGATTGCTTCGCTTCGCTCGCAATGACGGGTTTTGGATCATTTATTTTTTGGAACACTCTAAATTGGTCTTGAACAGTCGTAACAGCCGGAATTGATAAAACAAAATCGGCATCTGACAGGTTATGCAAGGCATATTCAGCCAGGAAGTTAGTTTGTGATGAATTTGTTGGGAGCGAGAAACTACCAAGCTTACGGACTATTGGCAAACGTAGATGGTTTTGCTTATCCATGAATAAATAACTTTGAGTCACGGGGTCAATTTGGTTGGTGTTATTGGTAATCGCGTCATATCCTTTCTGTTTGCCATGTCCCTCTTCTGCTCGTAAAGGTGCTATCCACAATAATAAGCTGGGACGGTCTGGGCGCGAGGGGTTTAAATCCTCGTCACAAAACATAATTACGAATTACGTTAGCGACGCAAAAAGCGAACGCGGACTCGCTTTTTGTGTCTCGTAGAGAGCGTCATTACGAACTTGTACTGAGCGAAGTCGTTCGCGCAGCGTCTCGTAGAGAAGTATTACGAATTATTTTAATCCTCTATTGCAGTTGCCTCTCTTAAATTTACTTTCTATAAGCAACTGCAACTTATTTTAGAGGATGTTTGAAAAGTCCTCTTATCGGTAGCAAAAAGTTTTAGATCCCCCTAAATCCCCCTTTTTAAGGGGACTTTGATTCCGGTTCCCCCCTTTTTTAAGGGGGACTTTGATTCCGGTTCCCCCCTTTTTTAAGGGGGGTTAGGGGGGATCAATAAGTGCCTAAAATTACAGCCAACTACTTTTCAAACAACCTCTTAGGTGTAAATCGATGAATCAACTAAAAGTTCTGGGGTGGCAGTGGTTTTCCTTGGCTCTTAGGCACATTAACTACGTTTAAAGCTTTTGCAATTGCAATCACGTCATTATCTAACTGTTGAGCTTTCCCATTGCCAGGACAACTGATATCTTGCGACTGTTGATCGGCTAATTTAATAGTAGTTGTTGTACCAAAAGAAACAGATTTAGCACAACCAAGTTTTACTGGCAAATTAGATAAAGGTTCAGCAATCTTCACGTCGTGGAAAAACTCTTTTGTCAACTTTTTGGGCAATTTACCTTGATGAGACCCTTGACCATCAACATAATTAACTTCTCCAGTTGGTGATACATAAATCCGATACCCAATCGTATTGGTAGAGCCACTATTGACGATAATAGCAACATCACTGCGTACAAGCGCCATTGCTGATTGAGACAAGCAAAGCAAAAATGATATACCTGCTAACCCCAATAAGCTCTTAGAAAAAAGTTGATTCATATAATAAACATCCTAATGGATGAGTCTTAGTTGTCAAAAATCAATAACAAGTATACATCTAAATAAGTTTCTTTAATTTCCTGATTTTAACAACTTATTCAACAAAAAGATTTAGTCATACTTTTGTCATACGTTTGTCATAAATACGTTAATTTAATATGAGATAATTATCTGTTTTCCTTTCGTGTTCATGTCAAGTATGGTAGTAAACATCAAAGAAAAAATATAAAGAATACATCAAGCTCAGTACTTGCATATACATTTTTTAGTCAAAAACATAAAGATTATGTGAAGATATTTATGCAAGTATAGACATCTAAGTAAACTTTCGGTATTTAATTTTTATCGGGTTATCTAAATTCTTCTTGTTTCCAAGTTTCAAATCACAGATTACTTTTCGTAGTCAACACTCTGAGAGGATGTTTTAAAAGCCCCGAAGGGTATAATTTTTGCTTTCTGACTTCTAGCCAAGCAACTGTAAGAGAAAATCCAGGTTTTAGCCATACACTGAAATTTTCTCCTGCCCTGGCACTTAAAAATAGAATACCCTTTTAAAATATCCTCTTAGTCTCGCTCAATAACCATATTATTCAAGTAAATTGTAGTTAGGAATAGGGGAAAATATAGAAGCACGTAATTTTCTCGACTCTGATATTTTCTTGATACTGCTTTAGCTAAAATGTAATTTCATACAGGAATTACATTCGAGGAATATTGAGTGGTATTAATTTAAGATCGCGAGGAATAATTCGTTAGCCAACAGAAGTAATATCTAGAACTTTCTAGTTTTTACTCTGCGAACTCCTGAGCAGAAAAAGTCTCAACTTAGACAATTCTGATTGAAAGAAAACTGAATATAACAAACAAGACTTTCAGGGATTAAAACTCGATCGCACTCTATTAAGGAAAATAATATTATGTCCAGATTAATTGTTTCTTCTCCCTCACTCATCGGCACCTCTGGTTCGGATCTGGTGACTGGTCTTGAAGATAATGGATATTATCCCGCAATTGGAATTGAGGTTTTAAAAAAGGGAGTCATTGATACTAGAGGCGGTAACGACACTATCTCTGGTACTGGCACTGGCTTCAGCGACGGCTTTGACGCAAGCACTGGCACTGGCATTGCCAACAGTGGCATCATCAATGCAGGGAGGGGAGACGATACTATCTCTGGCACTGGCAATGGTGGTTTCTGGTATAGAAGCTTTCTACCGGGTACAGGGATCTCCAATACTCAGAGTGGCTACATTAATGGAGAAGACGGAAATGATTTGATCAAGGGAACCGGAACCGGAAGTGACGGGTTGGGAGTAGGTATCACTAAAGGTATCAATAATACCCAGTATAGCCACATTAATGGAGGTTGCGGGAACGACTCTATAGAAGGAACTGGTAATGGTATAGGAATCTCTAACACTCAGCATAGCCGCATTGATGGAGGTTACGGGAACGACTTTATCGAGGGAACTGGTAAGAATGTTTCTTATGGAGAGGATGTGGATGGTACAGGCATCTTCAACAGTGATGGCAGCGTGATTAGTGGAGGCTTTGGAAACGATTCTATTACTGGTATCGGCAAGGGCGGTAATGGAGAAACAGATCCTTCTCCTGGTCGTAATCTCCCTGCGGGGAATGGTATAGGTATTTCCAACAGCAAGGGTAGCGTAATTAGTACAGGGCAGGGAAACGACTTCCTTTCTGGCACGGGTACAGGCGGTGCAGGGGATGACAGTCTCCTTGTGTTTGGGTTTGGGGTGGTTCCACCTGGTGTAGGTATGGGTATTGTTAACAGTGGTATCATCAGTTTAGGCGATGGCAACGATACCATCATCGGTACTGGGATTAGTCAAGGCATAGGTTTTCTTAATACTAATGGCATTATCTGTGGAGGGGCTGGAGATGATACCCTTGCTGGCTATGGCACCAGTATTGGTATTCAAGGCGGCACTATTGATGGCGGAAGCGGTAACGATTACTTCAAAGCTCGTCGAATTGATGCTAACGGTAATCCCGTTTCAAACCAAGGGGGCGATATTGCCAATGTCTTAATTAAAGGTGGATGTGGAAACGACATATTTGATGTTGGTTACGGTAATGCCACCATTGATGGTGGTTCGGGATGGAACAAGCTAATTCTGCCCGACTTCAAAAGTGATTACACCATCACCGGCAGTTCCGACAATTACACCATTAAACGCGATGGGTTCGTCCTCAATGTCTTGAATGTTGAACAAATCGCATTTCTTGGCGTTCTGCCTCATGCTTAGAGGCTGTTTGAAAAGTCCTCTCATTGGTAGCAAAACATTTCAGATCCCCCTAAATCCCCCTTAAAAAGGGGGACTTAGATTCTTCACCCTTTTTAAGGGGGGCTGGGGGGGATCTCTAAGTGCCTAAAATAACAGCCAAATACTTTTCAAACAACCTCTTAGAACCACTTACCCACAAAGTTAATAGTCTAGCAACAAGTACAGACGCTCTTATTAGCGGCTATTCCTTGAAATCACACTCCCACAAAAATACTCTACTGATTTTTATTTCCCTCAGTAGAGTATATAGCAATCCGATTTGATTTATGAAATTATTTGCGTAGGTAGGGAGTAGGGAAGAGGCTAGTACAGTGCGGCGGAAATAAACCACCCATTCCAAATCAATGAAACCCTCATGCTGTATTCGTTTTTAATTTTTAATTTTTAATTTTTAATTCCGCCCTGTGGTACTAGGCTGTTGACTCTGTGCCTTTTTAGGAGTTAAAAAGTCATGCAAAATATATGTCATTGCGAGCGGAGCGAAACAATCCCAGACGATTGCTTCGCTCCGCTTGCAATGACACAAAAATAAAAAACCCTAAAAACTATCAAAGTTAACAGCCTAGGAAGAAGCCTTTTTAAGTTGCACTGAGTTTTTTCAGAAATAAAATATGATTCCTATATAAAGGTATATTTATTTTATTCATACAAATATTATTTTTTTACCTTGATAGCTTTAATATTTGAATGCCAGGAATATTACCTAATATTTCTGTTCATAGGGGTAGCCTAACCCCGCACTTGTCGCAGTGCATTAAACACCTTACCTCGCAATCCAACTGGTAACAACGATAATCCTAAACCAGTCCAAGCTTTAGTAGTTGAATAAGACTGTCCCGCCAAAACTAACTCTCTACCTTTTTGCGTTTCACCCTTTTCAATTAAACGCAAACCTAATAATAACTGCGTTTCAGTGAGACGGTTTTTTCTAATTGTCTCTAGTTTTTCAGAATCAAACTTATAACTTTCTAAATACCGCATTTTATCAAATAAATAAGGAATCGCTCGACTGATACCTTGCTGCTCTGTATGAGTGCGATATTCCATCAATAATTGTGGTAAATAATAACCCTTTTTTCCAGCCAAAGCCAGACGCACAAATAAATCATTATCCTCGCAATTTTGCAGGTTTGGCTGCATAAATCCTAATTCTTGCAAGGTTTGACGACGAAATAATGTAGCGCCAACTTGAAAGCTTTGCTGAACAAAGACAACTTCCAATAAATTATCTACAACACCTGCTGGTAAATTCTTCCTACCCCAGCGATGAGTATTTTCTTGAGTTTTTGCCTCATCCCTGATATTATTAATATCAATTATCCAATGGTCTGTACCAACAAAATCAATGCTAGAGTCTTGAGCAAGAATCGCTGCGGTATTAGCAAGAAAATCGGGTGTTAGCCGATCGTCGTCATCAAATTTAATAAAATATTCACCACTGGCAGCATCAAAGCCAGAGCGCATATTATTACTTTTACCAATATTTTCTACATGACGAATATATTTAATCCGTTCATCTGTATACTGTGACATTAATTCAGCCGTGCGATCGCTAGAGCCGTCATCACAAACAATTAGCTCAAAGTCTTGCTCAGACTGATTCAGTACACTGTCAATGGCATAAGGAAGAAGATGGACACGATTAAAAGTAGGAACGCAGACAGTAATCTTAGGCATATTTTATACTAAAAAATAATATTATATTAATTGTTAATTTAATACATCGCCAATAAAACTATATTTAGCGGAGAGTTCTTTGAATTTTATTTATTGTTTTATTGAAAAGATTATGAGTTTTGGCAACTATATTCAGTGGTCTTAGCTCTTTTGGTCTTTGTTCTGGCTGTTTGAGAAAGCGATAGTGTAAAAACTCATTCGCATAACAGATATTAACATATTTACCTTTGCATAAGTAGGCAAAGTCACGAGCAGAATAGCTCATATAATGGATGCGATGAATTGGTTTTAAGCCATCTTGATTGTAAAGAACATTATTAATATTGACGAAGGGATCTGCATTGGCACAGTTACCTGTTCTATCTTCGCCATTAGGACTAAGTGTAAAGTTAAAAAGTGGGCGATCGCAGCGTAAGGTCATATAGTTAAACAAAAAAGAATCATCCCACCATCCATATCCATTAATCCATTCAACTTCTTTCTGCTTAATTAATTGCTCCTTCATTATTTCAATTTCTTTAATAGTAAATAATCCTCGCTTAGAACCAAAAAAGCTAGAGCAATGCAGCTTAGAACGTATATCAGCTTCTGTATATAGTCCAGTTTGTTCTATCACTGAAATATTCAATGCTGCAACAGCTTCATGCTTAAGGTGTTCCCAATCATCAAAAATAAAATCGGATGTTTCTAACTTGTCAATTACATCATTGACTGGCTTCATCGCCAAGCTATCACCATCATAAAATACAAATTTATCAAAAATACCCTCAAAGGCAACAAACTTTCTTTGTAAATGACTTTTGTACCAACCAGAACGTGATAGTTTTGTCTCTTTTTCCTTAGAATGAGCAGCCCAAACCTGATGAGCAAATTCTTCCCAACGTTGAATTACCTGCCAATCATCAAACAGAATTACATTCTTGCGAGCATTAACTTCTTGCCTAACTAGGTCTAATCGATCATCGTATGGAATAATACAAATGGGAATATCTGCGCTAACATTCACCTCAATGCTGTTTAGCAAAGCTACTAACTGGTCAAACACCACATCATTGGCAAGGGTGTAAATACCGAAAGAATCCATTATGATAAATCCT
Source organism: Nostoc sp. KVJ3 (assembly GCF_026127265.1). GTDB lineage: Bacteria > Cyanobacteriota > Cyanobacteriia > Cyanobacteriales > Nostocaceae > Nostoc. Next base: position 240,399 of record NZ_WWFG01000001.1, on the reverse strand, counting down.
TTTTATCTTTAGTTACTGAGCAACGCAGATAATATTATCGTTATTTTCTGAGCTATTATTCCCAAATAATTAATAATATACACATCTTTACGCTTTTTGCTGAGACCCGGGAGGAAGCAATTTTGATCAGTTTGGATTGCGCTAACGTTTCGCTTACTTACGGCTTTAGTTGAACAATTGCCTTTTAGAGAATAATTTCAGCAAACCGGCGGTTCTTACTCCCCAAGCACCATTAGCCAATAAACCTGTAACTATTCCTACAAGTTTCCAGCCTCCAGCGATGTGCTTTTTGAGTTATTGCTTATACTAGAACCTCTAGAGCTTGCTTCTTAGAGTTGTCTATGATAATTTGCTAAATAGTACAAGATACAGTAGTTCTATCAAGTTACAGTACTTTATTAAATACAGCCGAAGAAGTTGGGAATTAAGATTACTCGGATACTCTATCAAATATCTGATAACTAAAAATGCCCAATCACTAAGGAGTTAAATAAATGACAGGGAAATTACAAGGACAAGTAGCAATTATCACTGGAGCTTCAGCAGGAATTGGTGAAGCAACTGCGATCGCATTGGCTTCAGTTGGAGCGACAGTAGTATTGGCTGCTAGGCGTGGCGATCGCATTCAGGCATTGACAGAACGTATAGAAGCTAGTGGTGGCAAGGCATTGCCCATTGTCACCGATGTGACTGATGAAGACCAGGTAAATAACTTGGTGGCAAAGGCTAATGCAGAATTGGGAAGGGTCGATATCCTGGTGAATAATGCCGGAATTGCCTTACTCGGAACTATTGAAGCTGGAAATAGCTCCGACTGGCGGCGATCGTTTGATCTTAATGTACTAGGTCTGCTATATGCTATTCATGCTGTTTTGCCTCTGTTTAAGGCGCAAAAATCGGGGCATATAGTCAATATCTCTTCAGTGGCTGGACGGACAGCGCGGGCGGGTATTGGTGTTTATAATGCCACTAAATGGGGTGTCAATGCCCTCTCAGAAGCATTGCGCCAAGAAGTCCACAAAGACAATATCCGCGTCACCATTATCGAACCAGGTTTAGTGGATACAGAAATTGACAACCAAATTACTGATCCCATCGCTAAACAACGCATCGAGGAACGGCGCAGAGCAATTACACCTCTGCATAGCGAAGACATTGCTGCTGCGATCGTTTACGCTGTTACCCAGCCGTCGCGCGTCAATGTCAACGAAATCCTGATCAGACCAACGGGACAAGAACACTAAATAATTCCTGAAGAGTGGGATAATTGCGATCGCCAGTACAGGACGATGACTGTAATTAATTTCGCTAGTTGGAGTTAAAAACAGACTGTCTATACACAAACTAGGTAGACTGGAATCGTAAAGATTAGACCAGTGTATGCAGAATTTTAAAGCCCTGCCAAAGATTATCCGCGCCCATGTATTCATTTCTGGCCGAGTCCAAGGAGTCGGCTATCGCTATTCCACTGTAGATACTGCTAGGCAGTTGGGATTAACTGGTTGGGTACGAAATCTCCCTGATAATCGAGTAGAAGCAGTCTTTGAAGGGGCGCAAGAGGTTGTAGATAACATGGTGCGCTGGTGTTTTTCTGGGCCGCCCTCTGCTGTGGTTAAAGATGTTGTGGTTGAGTATGAAGTACCCGAAGGGTTGCAGGGATTTGAAGTTAAGCGGGTTGAGTAGGGAGTTAATTGTTTTGCCTTCTTAGCAGAAACTGTAACATCTGATGAGAAAATAAGATATTCAAACAAAGCTTCTGGTCGGTAGCAAAAAGTTTTAGATCCCCCTAAATCCCCCTTAAAAAAGGGGGACTTTGATTCTTCCCCTTTTTTAAGGGGAGTCAGCGCGGTCTTGGGGTCTCCCCCGCCGCAGGATGCGCGAAGCGCTGTAGTGGAGCGACTGGCGTGGGTTAGGGGGGATCAACAAGTGCCTAAAATTACAGCCAACCACTTTTAAAACATCCTCTAAAGAAGTCGGTGTTCTAAATTCAGCTTAAGTTAAGTGATGAGGAAGAAGCTGCCAGAGCGATCGCTAATGGTAAAATTCGATGTTCCTGAATTTGAATTCTAGCATGGAGTGTTTCTGCTGTATCATCCGGCAATACTGGCACTGCGGCTTGCATCAATATTGGGCCACTGTCCATTTCTAAACAAGCTAGATGTGCTGTACAACCAGTGATTTTTACTCCAGCGGCTAAAGCTTGTTCTACTGCATGGATTCCCTTGAAACTAGGTAACAAACTAGGATGGATATTAATAATCCTCTCAGGAAAAGCATCAATGAAAACTGATGTTAATAATCGCATCCAACCCGCCAAAATCACCCACTCTACATCATAGTAGTGCAATGTCTGCACAATTTTCTCATCCAACTCTTCACGAATTTTATAGTTGCGATGATTTAACAAAACAGCTTCTACACCTCTATTAGCTGCTCTTACGGCTGCTTTCGCCGAAGGGTTGTTATAAATTAAAACTTGAATTTGGGCATTTAGCTGTCCATCTTGGATAGCTTGGGCAACTACATCAAAATTGCTGCCATTTCCAGAAGCCATAATTCCCAGTTTTAAAGGGGTGACTTGTTGGCAAATATCGCTAGCGCTAGGAGAAACCAAGCTAAGGGTAGAATCAGGGCGGAGGGTCATAAACAGCTAAGAGAGAAAATTATAGATGCCAAAAAAAATGTATACTACTAAGTCGTGGTTGGATAATGATACAGTAGCCGCCTGGACTTTTCTCACACCAGCCCTAATTTTACTGGGTGTTTTTATCGTTTGGCCGATCGCTTATTTGTTTTATCTCAGCTTCACGGCTGGGAGTTTTACCTTAAAAGGGACTTATTGGATAGGCTTAAAAAATTATTGGCGCTTGCTACTCAACCCCGATTTCTGGCAAGTTCTGGGTAACACCTTTTATTTTACTGTTGCGACTATCGTTCCCAGTTTAGTTATCTCCTTGGGATTGGCAGTGCTATTAAACCGTTCCATTCCCTTGCGCGGCATTCTACGGAGTGCCTATTTTCTACCTTCAATTATCTCACTTGTGGCAGCTGGTTTAGGATTTCGCTGGCTGTTTCAAATATCAGGGCCAGTGAACGGACTTTTAAATTTTTTTAGTATTGCAGCTATACCTTGGTTAGGAGATACATTTTGGGCAATGCCAGTAATTATTTTAATGAGTATTTGGAAACAACTGGGTTTCAATATGGTAGTTTTTTTAGCAGGGTTGCAAGCCATTCCTCCTAGTCGTTATGAAGCCGCAGATTTGGATGGAGCAAATGCTTGGCAACAGTTTTGGTATATTACTCTGCCTGGATTGCGCCCAACTGTGATATTTGCAATCATCACTACTGCAATTTTTACATTACGGAGTTTTGAGCAAGTTTTTGTGATGACTGGCGGAGGCCCTCTGAATTCGACTAATTTGCTGGTTTACTACATTTACGAAGAGGCTTTTGGTCAATTTGATTTTGGTTATGCCGCTGCCGCCGCGACGGTTTTACTAGCAGTGACGTTGGTACTGGTTTATTTGCAACTGCAAACTTGGAGAGAGGAGTAGGGACAGGGGGAATTTTGGAAGTTGCTAAATTATTCCGCAAATATGCAATGGTAAAAAAGAAATAGCTAGAGTTTCTACTTTTTCGATAGGCTGCGATATTCCCAAGGGTTAACAAATTTAGCATCACTCCAAACACCAAGGCGTTGTTCCTTTGCCTCAGCTTCGGCTTGTTGAACTAAGTCTTTGCTAGGACACTTATTTAAATAAGGACGATACACTTTTGCCAACCCTTCTTGTAACAAGACCTGCTGCACAAAAGTGCCATTTTGTAAACGGACTTCGGCAATTTTGCGTCCATAGCGATCGCTATCTGTGATATTTAGAGTCACGCGATCGCGTCCTTGTTGCACCAGTTGTTGCACCCGTTCTTGAGCTTTCACACCCCAATTAAATTGATTGCGATCGCTAGTGCGTTTACTCTGCTTTTCTTTGTTGGTATGGGCTATTTCTGGCGCATCTACACAAGCAAAGCGCACGGTAAAATTTTTACCATTGGTATCTTTCACTACTATGGTATCGCCATCACTCACACGCTCAACTGGTTCTCCAGAATTAGCATTAAAGCGATCGCAACCTATCAAACCGAAAAAGATGATAGTTGCACAAAGCCAAAATCGTACTGGTTTAGTTAATTTCTTCATCCAAACTTACCTACATTACCTCTGTGGGATGATATTAGCAAAATGACCAAATATATTTGTTAATCTTTGACATACTGCCACAGACAATCCAAAAATTCCAAATCGTGAGAACCTCTAGTAGTCTGTCAAGAAATAATTGACGAATAAATTTTCTGTAGAGACGGCGATTTATCGCGTCTCTCCAACCGTCAAAATGGGTTCGACAGACCACTGCGGCAACCGAATAGAAAATGCAGATTAGTATAAGAATTGTAACCTTCTAATTATCAACGGTAGTTTTTGATGAACTTCTTAACTCACATTTTGCATTTAGCTGGCTCAGGAGCCTTTGCCTATTACTCTGCTGCTCAAATTCGTGATTTAAAAACCCGTCCCAACATCCTGGCAGGGTTTTATTTTGCTGAATCTGGTTCTGTGCCCTTTTTATCCGCACTTAGCGATCGCTCCGCAGCCGAAGGCGATACATGGCTAGCCGAAAAACTGGCAAAACATGCATCAGATGAGACTAAGCATGGTCAAATTTTTGCCCACGCCTTACAACAAATGAATAAACAAGTTATAGATTTCAAGCGTCAACCCCAAACTCCATCCCCAAGCAAATCGCAACAGCAGCGTAGTCCCTTTTTTGCAGCCTTTTTTGAAGGCTACACCCAAGAACAGCTAAAACCTGCTGTTATTGACTGGGATGTGTTTATGGCTAGCACATATATTCTTGAGTTAGATGCTAGTAAAGACTTTGTGCGAATGGCGAAAGTATTACCTGATAACGATTCAACGGCTCGTAACTTAAAGTTAGGAATGCTTTGTATTGCCCAAGATGAAACTACACACGCGGCTTATCTTTACGAAGCGATGATGCGACGGATGTCTCCTACCAAAGTGGAAAAACTTGTAGATATGTGGCGAACTCGGAAAGTAAATGCTTTGTTAGCAATGGTTGGTGGTATCCTTCAGCGTAATGGTGAAACGCGATCGCTAGTCCAAGATAGTGCGCCGTCAGAAATCGATTCTGAGTTGCTCGCTACGTAATTATAGATATCCTTAAGTATCGAATGTTCAAAAAATTTGGATATTATCTAGCTTGAAAGGCAGGAGGTCTGCCTGTGTACTTCCTACAAAAAACTATGAAAGCTGAAGCAGAAAATAATAGTCGGCTGACTTGTGAAGTAGAAACTACCCTAAAAGTGATTGGCGGACGCTGGAAAGTTTTGATTATTAGAGAATTAATGGTTGGTGTCAAACGGTTTGGTGAGTTACAACGGGCTTTACCCGGAGTTACGCAAAAGGTGTTAACCCAACAACTTAGAGAAATGGAGGAAGACGGCGTTATTCATCGAGAAGTTTATCCTCAAATTCCACCAAAGGTAGAATATTCACTGACACCTTTAGGAGAAACTTTGCAACCAATTCTCTATGCTATGCATGAATGGGCTATTCAACATTTAGCTGTAACAAATCACCATCAATAATAAAAAAAGAGTCAGAGTTCAGGATAATCTACCCATAAAGGGATAAATAATTGCTAATTTTCAATTTGAATTAGCAGATTTATCCGTATAACTTTTAATAGTCTATTAGTTGTTTCTTAAATATTCAATCGCTGCCTCTAATTTTGAGGAGTAACTTTCAGCAAACCTTTCAAACCAAAGTCCTTCTGATGAAAGTGGATCTACTTTGGCTAACCATTCTTTTGCCTGTACCTTCAAAACCTCTAATTGTTTGGCTTTAATTTGTTCTTGCCGAACTCGTTCCTGTTCGAGTTCTTGCTGTTTTTTTAACTCAATAGCAGTATCCTCTTCGGCAAAATCAGCCTTAACTTCTGCCAAAAGATTATCTATAAAAGATGCCGACTTTGGCGATTGTGCGATCAAAGATTTGGCTGTAGCTGATTTTGACTGCTGCTGTTGTGGTTTGATTTCTTGGTATTCAGTTTGGAGTTCAGCTAACAGCTTATCAATGGAATCCATTTTTGCAACTCCTATAAATGGTATAGCTAGTCATTAATGGCATTGAGGAGAACTTCTGATAAACTCATATCTTCCATATCTTCCATAGTAATTGTGTCACAGATATCAAACTTAGCACCAGCACTTTGGAGTTCATCGTCTAAGACTTTGAGAAAGCGGGTAGCTTGTACATCTTTACCGACTTGAATGAAAGAAATTGCTAATTCTTCATCTCGATCGATGCGGCGAGAAGCTTCAATAATTACTTTCATCACTGCTTTGCGATCGTCCGGTTCACCATCAGTAACCACTAAAATTGTTTCACCATTTGGCTTTGTTTGACCAGCTGCTTTGCGTTGTAAATAATCATCAGTTGCGTGTTTTAACACACCTGCCAAATCAGTTGTACCAGAGGGATCATTTTCTCGGAAAATTTGTGGTACTATGCTAGATGTGACATTTTCATATCGCTTAAATTTACCAGAAAATACATAAATGGTAATGCCGTCTGGGTCAAATTGCTCACACTTACTAGCTAAAGCTAAAGTAGATTCTTGAGCCGCAACCCATCTACTTCTACCACCCTTTTGGTCTTGGGTTGCCATGCTGCCGCTTTTGTCAATAATCAAGGTATAGTCACGATTTTCTAGCATTATTCAATTCTCCAGTTGAAAGTTAAGAGTTATGAGATTTTAGGCTGATAGATGTATTAGTCTGTGATTGCATTTTTCAATACATCGATAAGACTCATTTCTTCTAAATCGTCTAAAGTAACCGTGTCGCAAATATCAAATTTAGCGCCAACACTTTGCAACTGGTCATCCAAAGCTTTGAGGAACTTAGTTGCTTGGGCATCTGAACCTACTTGAATGATCGAAATTCCTAATTCTTCATCACGTTCCATCTGGCGAGTAGCATGAATGATGACTTCAAATACAGCTTTGCGATCGTCTGGTTCACCATCTGTAATGACTAAAATTGTTTCTCCGTTCGGCTTGGTTTTACCGGCAGCTTTGCGTTGAAAGTAGTTATTGAGGGCATCCTGGAGTACACCTGCTAAGTTTGTTGTCCCAGCAGGGTCATTTTCGAGAAATATCTGTGCGACTTTGGCTGAATTAACATCATCGTAGCGTTTAAATCTACCGGAAAACACATAAACAGTGATGCCATCTGGGTCAAACTGTTCGGCCTTTCTTGCCAAAGCGAGAGTAGACTCCTGGGCGATTTCCCATCTACTTTTACCACCCACTTGGTCGGGTGTGGACATACTACCGCTTTTATCAATGATTAATGTGTAGTCGCGATCGCTCATCATAATCTTCCTTTGATTCTTACCCTGTGGTTCTAGTCTAGTCTACGAATCTGACGATACCGTAAGCTTTTTAAGGTTTTGTATCAATTCCGCTACTTAAATGCTACTCAACAACCCCATCGTTTACCCAGTTTTTAGCGATCGCTAACTGCAATCTGCCTAGTGGACACGCTAGAAAGTCTAAAATGCGACAAAAAGAGAAACTGCTAGGTGGTAAGCACATCCAAGGCAAACTCATGAGCAAAATAGTAAACTTGCTGTTCCAAGAATTGTGTAAAGTAGTTTAAGTTGTGTTAACCGTTCATAATTAATAAAGGGTTTTGAAATATTGAAATGAAAGTTTCAGTTACCCTGAACACACCAGGATTTTTCAGTCAAATCTCTGAATTACGCCAGCAGACGAGGCTACCCATGCTTACAAGTACGCTACTTCTCTCGAATCAACTTCCCACCCTCCAATACTCTTCCACACCAGAGCGTTTCGATGAAACCTGGGAAGCTCCCCTGGCTACCCTTCTGGGATTAGGACGCGCCGCCGGCGCTGACTTCATCGAATTATTTTTAGAACGTCGCAACTATATTAGTTGTCTGGCAGAAGACGATTCCATCACGAGTATTTCACCCAGTCTGTCTACAGGCGCGGGAGTCAGAGTGTTTCGTGGCAAAGCCGATTGCTATGTCAGCACCAATGACCTTTCTTTTTCCGGTTTGAAAGCAGCTTTAGAAAAAGGTCTTTCTATCTTAGGATTGCAATTACCCACTGCTAAAGCTTTCATCCCAGAAATAAATCTAGAACTACTGAGAGATTACGCCACCAAAAGAGGCAAAGATGCATGGCTACCAGTATGTAGCTCAATCCGCGAAATGGGAGAAATCCTCCTTGATGGGACTGCCAACTTGAAGCAAAAAGCTAGCCACGTGCAATCACGCCGTGCTAGCTATTTCCGGGATTGGCAAGAAGTCTTAATCGCCGCCAGTGATGGTACTTTTGCCCGTGATATCCGTCTTACCCAGTCAGTAGGATTTAACCTATTGTGTGCTGATGGTGCTAATCGTACCTCAATTGGCGATCGCGCAGGTAATACTAGCGATGCCAATTTCTTGAGAACTTGGGATTCTCAACAAGCCGCCGAAAAAATAGCAGAATCTGCCGGCAAAATGCTCTATGCCGATTACGTAGAATCGGGTACTTACCCGACTATTATGGCCAATCACTTTGGCGGCGTAATCTTCCATGAAGCTTGCGGACACCTGCTAGAAACCACTCAAATCGAACGCAATACCACTCCTTTTGCTGACAAAAAAGGCGAAAAAATTGCCCACGAAAGCTTGACAGCTTGGGACGAAGGGCGCTCTGACAAAGCCTTTGGGACAATTGACATGGATGACGAAGGTATGCCAGCTCAAAGAACATTATTAATTGAAAAAGGCGTTCTCAAAAACTTCTTAGCAGATAGAACAGGTTCTGCACGCACCGGACACCCCAGAACTGGAAGTGGCCGCCGCCAAAATTATACCTTTGCTGCTGCTAGCCGAATGCGTAATACTTATATTGATTCTGGCGAATATAGCACCGATGATTTATTTGCCTCTGTTGATAAAGGTATTTACTGTAAAAAGATGGGTGGCGGTAGTGTTGGTGCTACAGGTCAATTTAACTTTAGTGTTGATGAAGCTTATTTGATTGAAAATGGCAAAATCACTAAACCGCTAAAGGGAGCAATTTTAATTGGAGAAGCTAAGGAAATTATGAATAAAATTTCTATGTGTTCCCAAGATTTGGAAATTGCCCCAGGTTTTTGCGGCTCTGTGAGTGGAAGTATTTACACCACAGTCGGACAACCCCACATCAAAGTTGATTCTATTACCGTCGGTGGACGATAAGAATTTTAGATTTTGGATTTTGGATTGTAATATTCAAAATCCAAAATGCTCAAGCTCTCCGATAATTCCGTAGGTTCAATCTAAAATCTAAAATCCAAAATTGACTATGCCAAATATCAATGAGATTGCAAATTCTGCCAAGGATAATGCTGAGAAACTTGGCATTAAGAAATTCGACATTTATGGCTCAACAATAGATGATACAAGCGTGCAGGTAGACCAAGGTGAGCCAAAACAAGTTAAAGCATCAAATCGCTCTGGCGTTACTGTTCGTGTGTGGAATGAAGAAAATACAATGGGTGTCACCAGCACGACAGATGTAGACCCCAAGGGATTAGAATTAGCTCTGAAAACTGCTTACGAAGCCAGTTTTTTTGGTGTTAAAGAAAATGTTCCTGATTTTAGTCCCGAAGCTACTGTTTCTATTGCAAACAAACCTCAAGATAAGACACCCCAAGCACCTGTTGCTGAACTCATAGAAAGATTGTTGGTAGCTGAAAAAGAATTACTGGCAGCCCATCCAGCAATTAAAGGTGTACCTTATAATGGATTATCGCAAAGAGATATAGACAGATTCTATCTCAATAGTGATGGTGCAATCAGAACTGAATCTCACTCCTTAGCATCAGTTTATCTTTACAGTAAAACTGAAGAAGAAGGAAAAAAACCGCGCAGTGCAGGTGCTTTTAGAATCAACCAAAGTTTAAATAATCTAGACATCAATGGTTGCATCAAAGAAACTGCCGATAAAACTATCAGCCACTTGAACTATGAAAAAATCAAGACTGGTAAATATCGAGTTGTTTTCTCAGCAGAAGCTTTTTTAAGTCTGTTGGGTGCTTTTTCTAACTTGTTCAACGCCCAAAGTATTTTGGATAATCAAAGCCTATCTACTCCTGAAGATTTAGGTAAGCAAATTGCTTCTCCTCTGCTTTCAGTTTTTGATGATGCACTACACCCAGCTAACGTAGGGGCAGAAACTTTTGATGGAGAAGGAACTCCGACTCGTCAGGTTTCGCTAATTGAAAATGGCATTTTAACAAGCTTTCTCCACAGTGCAGGTACTGCTAAAAGGTTGAATGCCCAGCCAACAGGTAATGCTAGTATTGGTGCAAAAGTCAGCGTTAGTCCCAATTTTTATCACGTTTTTACAACAGTAACTCCTGAAGAAGAGTTAAGTTTAGAAACTGCTGAAGATGTGATTTTTATCGATGATTTACAAGCTCTCCATGCAGGAGTTAAATCTTTACAAGGCTCCTTTTCTTTGCCCTTTGATGGTTGGCTAGTTAATAAGGGTGTCAGGACGAGTATTGAGTCAGCAACTGTTGCTGGCGATTTCTTGGAACTCCTGAAGTCAATTATTTATGTAGAAAAAGAGGCGGAGTTAACGCCAGGGGGAGTTTGTCCGAAAATCTGGGTTAATGAACTGTCAATTACCGGTGAATGAAGAAGGGAAAGGGAACCAATTAATTTAAAAATAGGGGTTTAAAATATGGACGCTGATTTTTGTCGCATTACGTGTCTCAAAAATCTTCTTTTAATATTGTCCATATTTAAAAATACTTGCTCTATGGCGTGTGGGGAAAAGTTTTTCCTTTACCCCTTTCCCCTTTTCGGTAAAAGTTAGTAAGTAGTTGGACAAAAATATTTACAGTCATTGCGAGCAAAGCGTTCGCGAACAGCGTCTCCAAGAATTGCAATCCCAACCGCAAGTGGATTGCTTCATTACGCTATCTCTACGACAAGATCCCCAAAGGGGTACGCTTCATTTGCAACGACATTGTGTAATTAATTCTGTCCAAGTACTTATTTAGGCAAGGGGTATGAGTATCATCGGATACTGTTGGCGAAAGTGTTACAAACGCACGGACAAAAGTGTTACAACTCAAAGCCGCAACTACAGATTGAAGGTTTGAGCTTACGTAATACTTAATAAGACAATAATGTATTACATTCGCCAACAGTATCATCATCGGAACAGAAAGCCGAGTTCAGCTTAAAAGCCTTACTTAGATAAAGATTATCCTGATAACTTAGATCATTCACTAATGTCGATCGTCGAGTCACTACTTAAGGATACAATAAGCGTTTAAGCTTCTAAAAATGCTTGTATTACTCATGTAATATCTCTTCACCCGATTTTCTGCATGAACGCTACTCATACCCCTACATCTACTTGTATGAAGAGGGTATCTGATATACTAACTGGAAATATATTTAGCCCTGCGTTTATCCCTTCTTCGTTTTTTATAGTTAGTAACCTCATGTTTAAGCCACATGAACGGGTAAATATCTCCTGTAAAGTGAAAACCTATAGCCCCAATAAGTCCTGCATGTGAATAGAGCAATATTACAGTAAAACTATAAAAAATAATATGCGTAATAATATGTAATTTTCCTTGATAAATATGATTTAGAACACTTACAAATAAACCCAAACAAATTGCCAAATGATTATTATTTATATATAAGCCTAATTGATGTACTAATACTCCACGAAATATCAATTCTTCTGTTATTGGATTCAAGATGCATACGGCAATCATAAATAATATTTTCTGAAGTTTCTGTCGTGGCATAAGACTTGCAGAAACGAAATAAGCATCATTTTGCACAATTTCACTGATTCTCAGAAGATTTAAGATTTTACTTAATACTAAAAGGAATATCCCATAGCAAATTAAGCCAATTATTAAGGAAAATATTGGTAAGATTTCAAGTTTTAAGCCAACTGCTGGTGCGTCCCATCCTAGAATATAAGTTATGCTAAAGAAGAAAATTAACGAAATTTGATTCCATAACATATAAAAGCCAAAACCAGACTTGGGCCTTTCTACTTTTCGTTGCTTTTTAATTAATGCTCCTTGAATTATACTGTTATACAAATACACCACACTTAAGACAACTACAAAGAATAGAACAAAATTAGTTAATGGAGGTAATTCTGTTTTCACAATTATCTTTTATCGGGGTAAAGTTATGGAAGCTGTCACCAGGGGTAAAATTGCCTACAAGTGCGTATGCAAAAATATTTATGTCATTGCGAAACGATTATGCATTGCGATGAAAAATCCTTGTAGAGACGTAAAATTTTACGTCTCTACATTCAAGTTCATACCTCGATTCAGCAACACCATATTTTTAATCGTTAATTGTTCCATCAGGCATGACTGCACAACGCAAATCTGCACCCGTCAGATTTGTACTACTCATTTCTGCCCTGATTAGATTTGCCTTACTTAAATTAGCATCAGTCAAATTTGTCCTAGCAAGATAGGCATCAACTAAGTCAGCTTCAGTAAGGTTAGCCCCACGTAGATTAGCCCGACTTAAATCAACTCTATTTAGTCTTGCAAAACTCAGGTTTGCTCCACTCATCTGGCATCTAGTTAGTTTCGCATCTGCCATAATTGCACCATACAAGTTAACACCCGTAAGGTCGGCATCAATCAGATTTGACCTTTCCAATCTAGCATTCATCAGGTTAGCACCTTTCAAATTAGCACCCCCAATGTTAGTATCTGCCAGAGATGCATTAGACAAAATTGCTTCACTCAAGTTGGCATCGCTCAAATCGGCATAACGTAGCGTTGCTTCACTCAAGTTAGCACCACTCAAATCAACTTTAGATAAGTCTACACCAGTTAAATCAGCGCCGCGCAGGTCAGCCTTATGGAGGTTAGCGCCCCGTAGACTAGCAGAGTACATCCTTTTTTCTTCTCGCAGGTTAGCACCACGCAGACACGCACCAGTTAGATTTGCACCACTCAAATTTGCACCACGCAAGTCAGCATTCATCAAGTTACTATCGAGCATATATGCCAAAGTTAAATCGGCATTACGCAAATCGGCACCCTGCAAAGTGGCACCATGTAAATTAGCATCATGCAAGTTGGCACTGATTAAACTTGCCTGATTTAAGTTCGCACCACTTAGCTTGGTACATACTAGATTTGCCTTATTCAGAATTCCCCGATTTAGGTAGCTAAAAGTTAGGATGGCATTACGCAAATCGGCCTTATTCAAAGCTATCCCAATCAAGTCTGCACCAAATAAATTTACCCCATTTAAGTTTGCCTCAATAAATTCTGTTTCTCCATTTTCGTATCTTTTAAGAAGTTCATTAGCATCCATATTTTTTCTATCTCAATTACCACCATCTTTTTAAGTTTTTAGGACTTACGCAAAACTATACGGCGTAGGGGCAATTCATGAATTGCCCCTACATGAAAATAAGGGTTTTGGCTATTTTTTGCGTAAGTCCTAGTTTTCTTATAATTAAGAATAGTCACAAATTATTATCATTGTTTTTCCTTGAGCGGATCTTTGGGAGAAGGTACTATAAATTGACAGGTATTATTATCATCTTTGATCCCACTTTTGTGGTGAGGATTAACGAGTGTTCTCATTTCTGGAGATGAATCGCTGTTAAACGCTTGATATCCGTTGGCACTGGATGAGACATTAGCATATAAACCTCGCATAGATTGGATGATTGCACTAGCTGCTTGAATATTTTCATCCGGCTTACCTAAAGATATAACAGCACGATTTAGTTTAGATTCAAGCTCTCTGATAGTTGGACAATTATCAAATAATCTCAGCAATAAATCATCAAGTTTTTCAGCCTTCAGTTTTAACCAGTCTTCTTCATTGAAAGTAAACTTCTTGTAAAGCGCCGAAAATATAACTATCTTAGCCCTAAGTGGGTTAGTATACTTCATAATATTTTGCCGTAAATCAAACTGATTATATTGATGTTTGATTTCAGTGTTTGGAGATTTATCTATAAATTTTGATGATATTTGTCGAGGATTATAAAATATTTGTTCCTCTTGATGAGGTTCCTTTAATAGTATTCCTGTTGATTCATCAATTGTTATGTATAGCTTCTGCATTTCCTGAGAAATAACATCAGCAATTTGGGCATATTCAGCTTGTTTATTAAGGGTTTGTACAACCTTAGATAAGGTATAATCTAAGTTATTTGTACTTGGATTAAATCTGCATAATTCTTGGATTAATTCTTGTAAATTAAACCTATCTAGCGTCTCTTCATCATTTTCCCAAATGTTTTTACAAGCCGAGTATATTAGTTTTTTAATCCGCTTCGAGTTTTCATGCTGTTCTAAATTTTTAGTTACTGCATCGAGGCTAGATATAGTTTTCATCGGCAAATCTCCGGCACAGGTATTAGGTGGTTTAGAGAAGAATTTCACTTCCGAGAATTTCTACTCGCTTTGAAAGGGCTGGTCTTATGTTATACCCTTTTTATCTGGCTTGTGTAGTTATGTCAAACCACTTTGTCCACGCTTAACGTTGCTGATTGGGTTGGCACAACAGCCAAATCCTGATGCTCATTGTCGCACTGTTTTCCCGTCGATAGGTATAACTTGGGCACCAATAGCTTCAGTAATCGACTCCACCCATTGATGAAAGCATTGCTCAAACGCTTGGGGATTTAATCTGGTAAATACTCAAGCAAAAAGTGCCATTATCAAAGCCTCCCAAGCACTTGTGCGGGTGATTCAGTTAGCGGATCTGATCTACCAACTGACCCAAATTATTCTGCAAAATTCGGGGGGCGATCGCTGTGCCTTAATCTTACCTTCAGAGAATCAAGTCTGCGAAGTGCGGGCGATCGCTCGACAAATCGTCGAATCAACCCACGGCGGTAAATTAAGTTGTAACTCTGTTCTGGGTGAAGGTACAGAATTTATGATTGAAATACCTTTGTAAATCTATAGCCCTACTAAATCATTCGTGAAAAATAATATCCCCGATAACTTTTACGAAGTCGGGCATCTGGACACCGCAGATTTTCACAAATCAAATAGGATTGTTATAGTTACAAATTATCTGGATTGTAGATAACGTAATACAATACCCCTAAATCCAAATATTTGCCCATTTTAATATCGTATTCTCCACCATAGGTTTGAGAGACGATTTCGACAACCAAAATAGGTGGAGTCCAATTTTCTTCCCAAAGCACATAACTGAGTCTTCCATTCGGCGGTCGTCGCCGTCGTTCCACACCCAAGCTCAAAAAGCCATCGGGGACAATGGATTTTCTTGGTGCAGTCGGGAGGTAATAGATACCCATGTCTACACCAAAGAACCAATCGGTGCGTAGACGCGAAGCGGCTTGTCGCCAGACATCGCTCCAAATAGCGGACAAAATAGCTAACAGTAAGTTAGGAAACAGGTTTTGGAGTTCGTTATCCACAGGAGTATCATCAGAGTCGGGGAGTTCTGCCGAAGTTGGGAGCAGGGGTAGGGGAATGGAGTATTCCATAGGATAAGTTGCCTCGCAACAATAAACCCATTTTATGATCTGGGAATACTAAATCCAGAATTGTCAAGATTTTGGTGGCAGAACAATGACTCCAGTAAGTATTCCCGGATATCAAGTTAGTGAAGAACTCTACAATGGTTCTCGCACTGTGGTTTATCGTGCAGTTCGAGAAATCGATCGAGAACCTGTAGTGATTAAACTGCTGAAAAATCCTTATCCCAGTTTCAGTGAATTGGTACAGTTTCGCAATCAGTATACGATCGCCAAAAATCTCAACTCACCCCTGATCATCGCCACCTATAGCCTAGAACCTTACCAAAATGGCTATTCGCTGGTGATGGAAGACTTTGGTGGAATTTCTCTAAAAGATTATTTCACCTCTGTAAAAACGCGATATATTGCGTCTGGTCATGATTTTTTAGTTCTAGCGATCGCACTTTGCAACGTCTTAGACATACTCTATCGAGAGCGAATTATTCATAAAGATATTAAACCCAGCAATATTTTAATTAATCCTGAAACCAAGCAAGTTAAATTAATTGACTTTAGTATTGCCTCTTTACTACCAAGAGAAACCCAAACACTCATTAATCCTAATGTCTTAGAAGGGACACTTAGTTATATATCCCCAGAACAAACAGGGAGGATGAATCGGGGAATTGACTACCGCACTGATTTCTATTCTTTAGGTGTCACTTTCTACGAATTACTCACTGGGGAGTTACCATTTCCATTAAATGAGCCGATGGAGTTAGTACATTGTCACATTGCCAAAGCAGCGCCTTTAGTATCTGAAATTAACCCACAAATACCGTCTGCACTCTCAGAAATCGTCAAAAAACTTATGGCGAAAAATGCTGAAGACAGATATCAGAGTGCGTTAGGACTGAAATTTGATTTAGAAAATTGTTTACATCAGCTAAATGAAACTGGTGAAATTCAGAGTTTTGAAATTGCACAAAGGGACGTGTGCGATCGCTTCATCATCCCCGACAAACTTTATGGACGAGAAACCGAAGTATCAACTCTACTGCAAGCATTTGAACGAGTTAGCCTTGGTGCAACAGAAATGATGTTGGTAGCTGGGTTTTCGGGAATTGGTAAAACTGCGGTTGTCAACGAAGTTCATAAACCAATTGTGCGCCAACGTGGTTATTTTATCAAAGGTAAATTTGACCAATTTCAACGCAATATTCCCTTTTCGGCATTTGTGCAAGCATTCCGGGATTTAATGGGGCAACTGTTAAGCGAAAGTGATGCACAGCTTCAGCAATGGAGAAACCAAATCTTATCAGCAGTTGGAGAAAATGGACAAGTAATTATTGAAGTTATCCCCGAACTATCAAGAATTATTGGTGAACAACCACCCGCCATAGAATTATCAGGAACGGCGGCACAAAATAGATTTAATTTATTGTTTCAAAAATTCACTCAAGTTTTTACCAGTTTAGAACATCCATTAGTAATGTTCTTAGATGATTTGCAATGGGCAGATTCAGCATCGCTGAAGTTAATGCAGCTATTGATGGCTGATACAAAGCATCTTTTGTTAATTGGTGCGTACCGTGATAACGAAGTCAACCCAGGACATCCATTAATGTTGACTTTGAGCGAAATCAAAAAAACATCAGCAACTATTAATACAATTACTTTAGCACCACTCAATCAAGTCAGAGTAAATCAATTAGTTGCCGATACACTAAAATGTACAGAAAATTTAGCATTACCTCTTTCTCAATTAGTTCATCAAAAAACTCAAGGTAATCCGTTTTTTGCCGCCCAGTTTCTCAAAGCATTACATCAAGATAGGCTAATTGAATTTAATTTTGATTCAAATTTCTGGCAATGTGACATTGTCCAGGTGACAACTCAAGCTGTTACAGACGATGTTGTGGCTTTTATGGGTTTTCAATTACGAAAACTACCGCTATCAACTCAACAGGTGTTGCAGTTAGCAGCTTGTATTGGCAACTATTTTGATTTAGCGACTTTGGCAATTGTTTCGCAGCAATCCCAAATTGAGACGGCTTCTGCTTTGTGGAAAGCATTACAAGAAGGGTTAATTTTACCGATTAGTGATGTTTATAAATTTTATCAAGATGAAACTGCTAATAGCTATTTGTCCATTGCTAATAAAAATCAACAAATAGCTATTAGCAATGAGCAATTAGCAAGTTATAAATTTTTACACGATCGCATCCAACAAGCTGCTTATTCTCTGATTCCCGATGACCAAAAACAGAGGACTCATTACCAAATAGGACAACTGCTCCTGCAACAGATTTCCTCAGCAGCAACAGAAGACCGCATTTTTGAAGTGGTAAATCAATTAAATCACGGAACTGCTTTAATTACCCAACAAAGAGAACGAGATGAACTAGCTGGGCTTAATCTGATTGCCTGTCGCAAAGCCAGAGCCGCTACCGCCTATCAAGCGGCTCGTGAGTATGTTGCAGTGGGATTGTCACTGTTGGGAGAAAAAGCTTGGCAACAGCAGTATGAAATGACTCTATTATTCCATAACAATTCGGCTGAATTAGCAATGCTGTGCGGTGACTTTGAGGTAATGGAACAGTGGATTGATATTGTCATTGAACAGGCACACTCTTTACTAGAAAAGCTCAATGTTTACCGCATTAGAATTCAAGCAAAGACCTCCCAGAATCAACTTACCGAATCTATTGCGATCGGCATTCAGATCCTGCAACAGTTGGGTGTCACCTTTCCAGAAACACCCACACTAACTGATATTCAACAGTCAATTCAAGAGATTAGTGAACTGATTGGAGACAGGAAAATTGCAGATTTTGTCCACCTGCCAATGATGACAGATACCAACAAACTTGCAATTATTCAGATGACTAGTAGCATCACACCAGCAGCTTACCTCTCTGGCTCTCCCTTGTTCTCATTACTGACTTGCTTTTCACTCAAATTGTCTTTGCAGCACGGAAACTTATCTATTTCAGCTTATAACTATATTTGCTATAGCATGATTGTCTGTAATCTCTTGGAAGATGTAGATTTAGCTGTAGAGTTTAGTCAGTTGGCATTGAATGTTGTCTTAAAACTCGATGCTAAAGTAACTAAACCGGAAGTATTACTGATGCGGGCTGGGTATATCCGACACCGAAAAGCTCACATCCAAGAAACGTTATCACTCTTGAGGGAGAGCTATGCAACTGCCATAGAAGTCGGAAACTTGCTAATTACTGGACATAGTGGCCACTTTTTCTGTTTGCATTCCTTTTGGTGCGGTCAGCCCCTTACCACCTTAGAACAGGATACGCACACCTACTACAATGGTTTGGTGCAAGTTAACCAATTGACAACAGCCAATTACTGCCGGATCTATTGGCAATCTGTTTTAAATTTACTGGGAGTTGGGTTGCATCCCACCCTGTTGTCTGGTTCAGCCCTCCAAGAGATGGAATTTCTGCCTCTGCTATTGTCTGCAAATGACCTATTTGGGTTGTATTTATTCTATTTATATAAGCTGACCCTTTGCTTTTTATTTGGGGAAGTTGAGCAAGCTAACAATTATGCAGTTGAGGGCAGAAACTATTTAATGGCTGCTGCGGGAATAGTCGGCGAACCTGCTTTTTATCTTTATGATTCTTTGGTTGCCATAGCACAGTTGAATCAAACACCAACAGAGGTATCACAAGCATTAGAGCGGGTAACACAAAACCAAACCCAGTTACAACAGCACTGGGCGCACCATGCTCCAATGAATTACCAACATAAGATTGATTTGGTAGAAGCGGAAAAATGTCGATTGTTAGGGCAAAAAGTAGAAGCCAGTGAGTTTTATGACAAGGCCATATCTGGAGCGAAAGCTAACGAATATATCCAAGAAGAAGCCTTAGCCAACGAACTCGCCGCCAAATTCTACCTCGACTGGGGCAGACAGCGCATCGCCCAGGACTACATGATTGAAGCCTACTATGGTTATGCTCGTTGGGGTGCGAAAGCCAAGGTTGCTGACTTGGAAAGACGCTATCCTCAACTTCTAGCTGCTATCCTCCAACAAACTCGCACTGCCTTCTCAGTTAACGAAACCGTCTTCGCCACCGGTACAGTCACCTCCACTAGTTCTTCCTCCAGCGTCTCTGATTCCCTCGATTTAAAAGCTATTCTCAAGGCTTCTCAAACTCTTTCTGGTGAAATCGAACTCGAAAAACTACTTTCATCGTTGCTTGCGATCGTCATCGAAAATGCGGGGGCTGATAAATGCGTGTTAATGCTGTTGCGAGACTCGCACCTGCTGATCAAAGGGTCAATTATTGAGGGTTCGGAGCCGGTAGTGTTGCAGCGCCTTCCCGTTGAGGAGAGTCAAGATATTCCCCTAAAGCTGATTTACAAAGTGAAGCACAATAGGGAGACTATTGTGCTGCTGGATGCAACGGCTGATCCGATTTTAGCCAATGACCCGTATATCATGCGTCAGCAGCCTCAGAGTATCTTATGCAGCCCGATTTTGCATCAAGGGAAGTTGCTGGGTATTTTATATCTAGAAAATAATTTAGCAACGGGGGCGTTCACGAGCGATCGCGTCGAACTACTCAATTTAATCTGCGCTCAAGCCGCAATTTCTTTGGAAAATGCTCGACTTTATGAGCGATCGCAGCAATATGCCCAACAGCTAGAACAGTCCTTTGCCGAATCGCAGCAAAAATCAGAAGATTTGCAACAAGCATTGCAAGATTTACAACAAGCCCAATTACAAATAGTGCAGAGTGAAAAAATGTCTGCGTTGGGTAACTTAGTCGCAGGGATAGCCCATGAAATGAATAATCCTTTGGGTTTTATTGCTGCCAGTCTAAAACTTGCTAAACCCACCCTAGCTGATCTTGTTGAACATCTCGGACTATATCAAAAAAGTTTACCCAACAAAAATGGGGAAATCAAAGACCACGCCGAAGAAATCGACTTGGATTATAGCTTATCAGACTTACCCAAGATGATTGATTCTATGTCGATGGCATGCGACAGGCTAAAGAACATCAGCACCAGTTTAAGAACTTTCTCTCGTGCCGATCAAGATTACAAAGTGCCATTTAACATTCATGAAGGTATTGATAGCACAATTTTAATTTTGAAACATCGTCTCAAGGCTAATGAACAACGTCCCGCCATTGAAGTTGTCACAAATTACAGTAATTTGCCTGAAGTAGAATGCTTCCCCGGTCAATTAAATCAGGTATTCATGAATCTGATCGCAAATGCCATTGATGCCTTAGATGAATCTAACACTGGACGCAGATTTGAGGAAATTCAAGCTAATCCTAACTGCATTACAATTACAACCTCGGTCGGAAATCATCTAGTCAAGATTGCCATTATAGATAATGGGAAGGGGATGAGCGAAGCAGTCAAATCAAAGATTTTTGACCATTTATTTACTACAAAAGCTGTGGGTAAAGGGACGGGGTTAGGGTTGGCGATCGCTCGTCAAATTGTTGAAGAAACCCACGGCGGAAAATTGAGTTTTAACTCTGTTTTAGGTGAAGGAACAGAATTTTTTATTGAAATTCCGGTATGATTTTTGGCGATTTTGATTTGTTCTCCAGCAAGGGGTTCAGATCCCCGACTTCTTGAAGAAGTCGGGGATCTGTGCCCCTAGTTATAAACGGTCTTTTTAAGGTTAAGTTGACTTATCTGGAAAATTCAAAACTATCGGTGGAAGACCATTTTCTGTGGTTGGTTGTCCTTTGTTAACTACTGGTTGTGGATGCAAAGGTGTTGGTGTCAATTCACCCTTACCAGTTTGATTCCATAAAATCATGGATAGTAGCCCATCTACCAAGCCGTTATTACTACCGTTACCGCTAACTAAGACATCTGGTATTAAGCGGACATTGCGATCGCCTATAATCTGCATTAGCTGCATTGCGGTATAACCGTTTGAACCCAAGGCTTCCACACCAGCTTGGTATGTCTCAGCTTTGGCGTTACCTGTCGCCCGAATCCCTTCAGCCTCAGCCATTGCCCGGAGTTTTGTCCCTTCTGCTTCACCGTTCGCCTGTTTAATTTGGGCTTGGGCTTTCAAATCTGCAATCTGTACACTCTGCTCTGATTGCACCATTTCTTCTTGGATATCAGCTAGTGCTGTCTCCCGGACAAGTTGTTGCCGTTGGGTTTGCGCCATCTGCTGAACTTCGTAAGTTTTGCGTTTTTCTTCAGCAATTTTACGGTCTGTCAGTGTGTGCATTAATTCGTCTGGTGGGGTAATCAAACCAATTAAGGAATCCACCGCTTGCACATCATAAGCACGCAAAGCCGATTTGACATATTCCGAAGCTTCAACTTGGCGTTCGCTTCGCGCGGTCAAGAAATCCAAAATAGTATACTCTTGAGCCGAGTTGCGGAAATAATTCCCCACAATGGGACGCAAAACTTGATCGATGACGTTTTGCATCGAACCTAAGCGGGAAATGACTTTTGGCGCATCGGAAGCACCAATATGGATAATTTGGAATATCTCTAAATCAAAGGTAAAACCGTCAAAGGATAGCAGTTTCAGCGCCTGCAAGTTTGTATCATAACCGTGTTTTCCGGTAATCCTTTCAGTAAAGTTTAAGACAATATTTGTTGTTGGTACTAGCTCAATTTTCATCACCTTAGTGTTGAGCGGGTGTTTCCCAGGATACAACGGCTCAACCCAAACGCCCTTATGTCCTTGGTTTACCAAGTTCCCGTGGGTGAAAGCTGCTCCGCTCACATCTTGGTGTTCTTTGCCGACGAAAGAAATTACCACACCCACATAACCGATCGGGATTTCAGTCATTGGCACTTGTTCAATATTTACCAACCAAGGGTTTAGGTTCCACGAACCAGATAATAATACCTGTTCTTGTAAACCCCGTTGTCCCCCAGCGTCGATAAATTTTTGACCATTTTGGAAATTATCATGCCCGACGATGACGCGTCCAGCGATTTCACCTGCGGCGATCGCTGAACCATCTAAAGTAGTAACAATACCAACCTTCTCTGCTGCTATTTCATAAATGTGCAGCTGTTCTGGAGTCATCCCATGAGCGCTAGCATTTGCAGCTGTAATCACTTTAAACAGCGCAGTGTTGATGCGGTAAGTCCCGGCGGTGAGAAAACTCATTTGTCGCCCTTTTTCCCCACCTTGGGTAAGGAATTTCCGAGCATCTTGGAAGTTTTCACAATTGACAATCTTACCCAAAATCCGCTCTGGTGGGTTGGATGCGCCATCTGCTGCCACAATTAAAGCGATTTCCCCTTGAGGAACGACAATTACCGATTCTTTCTTTACAGAATACTGCCAAGGCCAATAGCCCCAATGCCAACCAGGAGCTAAAGTATCTGCTTGCAAGCCAGCTTCCCCATTGAGGGCAATTAAACTTCCGGCGGGGAGTCCACGCCCGGAAAGGGTAAATTTCCTCACCACAATGCCGACTTCACGTTCGCCAATTACTACAAGTCCGCCAAAGAATAGGGGGACGAATATGACTATACCGCCAACAAGGACGATGTAAAAAAGATTAATCCCAGCAGCTTGATATTGAATCCTGCTAGTTTGTAACTGGGCAATATTTGGTGTAGTCTGATTTAGCTGGACTGATGCCGAAGCAATTTCTTTTACAGTAGTTGTTTTTAGAGAAGTAGCATTAGCAGAATGAATGCCGCCAGCGTTCGTCAAAGACGTTAGGGAAGCGATCGCTAAGGTTGCTACGATAGAGGCTGCAAAACGAGCTACCTTATTTTGTTTACGAGTGCCAAGCAAAGAAGAAAAGCTTTTCATAATTTTTGCCCATTCGGGCAACTAATTAGCTAAGTTAACACTTCAGCAGCGCTTGTCTCGATTTCTTAAACTTGACGTAATTTTTTTAAAATTTAATAAAAAAATAATTTGTAGGTTGGACATTGCCCAACCTACTAAATTGAAATAGAAAGTAAAATTAGACCAAACCGCCAGCCGCTTGAAACCGAGCGCGGGCGCGTTTGAAGGCTTGATTTGCCTTAATTTGGGCTTGGCGATCGTCTCCTGGAACTTGATTCAGTCCTGCTTCTGCTTTGTTGTAAGCAGCACGAGCTTCATCAAGGTTAATTTTGTCGCCACGTTCAGCGCCGTTAACCAGAATTGTCACTTCATTTTCTTCGATTTCGGCAAAGCCACCTGAAAGAGCGATCGCTTGCCAATTCTGATTTTTCGCGGCGCGGACTCGCATTACACCAGTATCCAGAGCGGTCAAAAGTGGGGCGTGTCCAGTTAAAATACCTAGTTGACCAGTTGTGCTAGGCAAAACTACTTCTTCAGCTGGGGCATCCCAGACTGTTTTATCTGGGGAAATTACACGAACGGTTAATGTCATTTGTCTTTTGTCCTTTGTCTTTTGTCTGTTGTCTTTTGTCATTAGCCATTAGCGATCGCGCACTAATGACCAATGACCCTTCGGGTTCCCCAGTTGCTCATGGGGGAAACCCCCAAGACTGCACTGGCTCACCAATGACTAATGACTAACCTTTGATTTTTTCAGCTTTGGCGATCGCTTCGTTAATATCGCCAACCAAGTAGAAAGCTTGTTCTGGCAGAGCATCCAACTCACCAGATAGAATCTTTTGGAAGCCTTTGATGGTATCTTCCAACTTCACATACTTACCAGGAGAACCGGTAAATACTTCTGCGACAAAGAACGGCTGAGACAAGAAGCGCTCAACTTTCCGCGCCCGGGCCACGATTAGACGGTCTTCTTCAGACAATTCATCTAAACCGAGAATGGCGATAATGTCTTGGAGTTCTTTGTAACGTTGCAAAGTTGATTGCACCGCCCGCGCAGTATTGTAGTGTTCGTCACCCACAATATTTGGTTGGAGCATGGTGGAAGTTGAATTCAGGGGGTCAACTGCGGGATAAATTCCCTTGGATGCCAAGCCACGAGACAGTACTGTTGTACCATCCAAATGGGCGAAGGTGGTAGCGGGTGCGGGGTCTGTGAGGTCATCCGCAGGGACGTACACTGCCTGAATGGAGGTAATGGAACCCTCTGTAGTCGAGGTAATCCGCTCTTGCAGTTCGCCTACGTCGGTTCCCAATGTGGGCTGATATCCTACCGCAGAAGGCATCCGACCTAGTAGCGCGGATACTTCCGAACCTGCTTGGACAAACCGGAAGATATTATCAATAAACAGCAGCACATCCTGCTTGTTCACATCCCGGAAGTACTCTGCTACTGTTAATCCCGAAAGACCAACCCGCATTCTCGCTCCGGGTGGTTCGTTCATTTGACCGTAAACTAGAGCAATTTTTGATTCGTTGAGGTTCTCGTTATTGATAACCCCAGACTCAATCATTTCGTTGTAGAGGTCATTGCCTTCACGGGTGCGCTCACCCACGCCAGCAAATACGGATACTCCACCATGCTGGGTAGCGATGTTGTTGATCAACTCCATCATGATCACGGTTTTACCCACACCAGCACCGCCGAATAGACCAATCTTACCGCCGCGTCGATAGGGAGTCAGAAGGTCAACAACTTTAATCCCAGTTTCAAACACCGAAGGTTTGGTTTCTAGGTCGGTGAATTTGGGAGCAGAACGGTGGATGGGTAAAGTTGCTTCAGCATTTACTGGCCCTCTGTTGTCCACGGGTTCGCCAAGGACGTTGAAAATTCGACCCAAGGTGGCTTTACCAACTGGCACGCTGATAGGAGCGCCTGTATCGGTAACTTCAAAACCACGCACCAAGCCTTCGGTAGAACTCATCGCAACAGTCCGCACCTGATTGTCGCCCAGCAGTTGCTGTACTTCAATGGTGATGTTGATTTCCTGCCCAGCTTCATTGGTGCCTTTGATTTTCAAAGCGTTGTAGATTTGTGGCAATTTCCCGCCGGGAAATTTAACGTCTACAACTGGGCCAATGATTTGGGTAATGTAGCCAATGTTTGTTTTTTCTGCGGTTGTGACCATGCTGCGCCTAATGAGTGAAGCTATATTTCAGATAAGGTCGGAGAAGACATAAAATTAAGCAATGTCACCTTTCAGATTAGCACTGAACGCCCCCACCTTCGCCTTAAATTGATCTTTAAGACTGGGGCTTGGGGATCAAAATTAGGCTAGTACAGTGCGGCGGAAATAAACCACCCATTCCAAATCAATGAAACCCTCATGCTGTATTCGTTTTTAATTTTTAATTTTTAATTTTTAATTCCGCCCTGCGGTACTAGGTTCCCAAACTACTTGGGAGACTCGAAATCAAAAACTGCCGTGTCCATAAAAAATTTAAATCTTGCAAATGTATAGAAAGTAACTATACAAAAATCTGCTGTACTGTCAAAAGTCAGATAATTTTCCTAATTGTCTGTTGTGCTAACTGGATCGCGATGAAGGTAACATTTCTGTTGTCGAGGAGCTTTTGCCAAAGCTAATCTACGACATTGAGTTTTATACTCCGTTATAGGTACTTGCGTACTTCATATAATAGGTACAGAAAATTGTTTTCAGTTCAGCCAAGCCGCGATACCTACGGTTTGAGCTAGCCTACGCTTTATCCTCACACTTCCACCGAGCAACAGCTTATGAATTTCTCGTCAGCCCGACAATATTTTTACCAGGAGATTCAACAGTCTGACGAGGGCATTGATTTAGCAAAAGCAGCTTTGTATATTGCACAAGAAGAATATCCCAAACTAGACCCAGAGGAATATCTCAACACCCTTGAGACAATGGCATGGGAGCTTCAAGAACGCCTACCAGAATCACGATATCCTTTGCGGATCGTTCAAAGTATTAATCAGTATCTCTACGATGATTTGGGATTTTCTGGTAATAAAGTTGACTATTACGATCCGCGCAACAGCTTTTTTAATGATGTAATTGACCGCAGATTGGGGATTCCTATTACCTTAGCGCTGGTTTACATAGAAGTTGCGCGACGGATTGATTTCCCGATGGTGGGTGTGGGAATGCCAGGACATTTCCTAATCCGCCCAGATATTCCAGATATAGAAATTTTTGTCGATGCCTTCAATGGCGGTGAAATAATATTTGCCCAAGATTGCGAAGAACGGCTGTCTCGACTTTATCAGCAACCTGTGACACTGCAACCAGAATTTTTAGCTGTAGTCAGTAATCGGCAATTTTTAGCACGGATGCTGACAAATTTAAAATTTATTTATATTGAACAGCAAGATTTAGAAAAAACCCTAGCAGCAGTTGAACGAATTTTGTTGCTGTTTCCTGGTCTAAGTTTAGAATTGCGCGATCGCGGCTTAATCTATTATCAGCTAGGTTACTACCCCCAAGCCGTAGACGATTTACAAAATTATTTAACAAAAGTTCCTGATGCCCAGGATGTATCAATGATTCGGCGGCTACTTACTGAATTGGGGAATGGGGAAGAAAGAAGGGAGTAGGGGGCAGGGGGCAGGGAGTAGGGGGCAGGGGGCAGGGGTAAAATAACCAATGCCCAATGCCCAATTCCCAATTACGAATTTTCTGCGACTCGTTTGAGGCGGCGGAGTTGGGCTTGCATATCTGCTTTTGTCCAAGATGCGGCAAAGGTATTGAAACCCCAACTCACTAAGGGGTTAGGGATATCGTACTCAAAGCGGTTGAGGAGAAGCGTTCCCTTTTCTGTGGGTTGACATTCCCAGCGATCGCGCCCTTGAAAAAATCCCTGGAATTCCCAGACTACCAAACCCGGTTGTCGTTCCACAACTACACTATTCAAAGTGGGTTTCAGCAGAGGAATTTGAATGATAAAACGACTTTGACTGCCGACATCAGTACTCCAAGCTGCACCCACAGGTTCGCAACGGAGGACGGGGTTGAGCCAACGGTGCATGAGAGCTAAATCGCTAATACAGCGCTCCACCACCGTAGCTGTAGCATTAATTTGAATCGATTGTTCTAAAACTTGGGGCATTCCACATCTTTGATGCTGTTGCTGCAATTAGAGTAACGCAAAATCAGGTGGAATAGGGAGTGGGGAGGCAGGGGGAAGCAGGGGAAGCAAGGGGAGCAGGGGAAGCAGGGGAGGCAGGGGAGCAGGGGAAGCAAGGGGAGCAGGGGAAGCAGGGGGAGCAGGGGGAGCAGGGGAGCAGGGGAAGCAGGGGGAGCAGGGGAAGCAGGGAAAGAAGAACTATTGATCAATGCTCCATACCCAATACCCAATACCCAATACCAGTAGATTAAATCAAAATATGTATGTGTTTACTGGTAAATTGATAGGCAAAACACTTACTCAGTGTTTGCGGCGAATACTTAAGCTTAATTCCCGAAAACCATGAACACAACTTGGCAAGGAATAACCCAGGTGATAGAAGCTGGTTTACCCATGAGGGTGCAGCAATTTTTGGCACAATCGCCCAGTCTGCAACCGATACAACCAGCAGTGAATCAAGGAATTGCTGATGTACAGGGTATTGTTCAACAGATAATTCTGTTTACGCCCCGTCTACTGGGGGCAGTAGCAATTTTGTTAGTAGGTTGGCTAATAGCGGCGATCGCAGCAGCAGTAACCCAAGGAATCCTCAAGCGCACAAACATCGATAACCGCATTGCCGCAGGGATAACAGGTCGTCAAGATGTTCCCCAGGTGGAGAAATTAATCTCCAGTTTAGTCTTTTGGAGCATTATTTTACTGACCGCGGTAGCTGTTTTACAGACATTAAATTTGGAGGTGGCCTCGCAACCCCTCAATAGTTTTCTCAATCAACTCATTGGCTTTTTGCCAAAATTAGTTGGTGTGGGAATCTTGTTAGCAACCGCCTGGTTTTTGGCGACCATTGTGAAAATTATCACTGTGCGGTCATTACAGGCATTTAATCTGGATGAGCGTTTAAATCCAGAACCAGAAGACAGCACACCCAGTTTGAATCAACTGTCTCTAAGTGACACCATTGGCAACGCTCTGTATTGGTTTATCTTTTTACTGTTTCTCGCCCCAGTTTTAGATACTCTTGGACTCAGACAGGCTCTACAACCAGTACAAGCTCTCATTACAGAAGTTCTGCTAATTCTACCAAACATTTTAGCGGCGGCGCTAATTGCTGTAGTTGGTTGGTTTATAGCTAATGTAGTACGGCGGATTGTGACGAACTTGTTGGCGACAACTGGGATCGACCATTTAGGTAGTCGCTTAGGATTATCTGCGGCTGCGGGGGTGCAACCTCTATCGAATATTATTGGTACAATCGTCTATGTTTTGATTTTGATTCCTGTAGCGATCGCAGCGCTTAATGCTTTGCGAATTGATGCGATATCTGTCCCGGCGATCGCCATGCTGCAACAGGTTCTCAACGCCCTCCCTGCCATCTTTACAGCCGTGGCAATTTTAATTGTTGCCTATTTCTTGGGGCGGTTTGTCGCAGATTTGGTGACAAGTATTCTCACCAATTTAGGCTTTAATAACATTTTCACCGTCTTGGGTTTGACAACACCCACTAGACGCATCGAAATTTCAACTGAACCAACACCTCCTCATACCCCAAGCCGCACTCCATCGGAAATTGTCGGTATTGTTGCCTTAGTGGGTATCATGTTGTTTGCAACGGTGGCGGCGGTGAATATCTTGAATATTCCAGCCCTGACAGCATTAGTTTCTGGTATTGTCATCATATTCGGGCGGATTTTGGCGGGATTGGTGATATTTGCCATTGGCTTATTCTTGGCAAATTTGGCTTTTAATATCATTACCAGTTCCGGCGAACGTCAGGCTGAGATTTTGGGACAAGTAGCGCGGATTGCCATTATTGCTTTAGTCTCTGCAATGGCACTGCAACAGATTGGAGTTGCTAGTGATATTGTGAATTTAGCCTTTGGACTTTTACTCGGTGCGATCGCAGTTGCTATTGCCCTAGCCTTTGGTCTTGGAGGCCGCGATATTGCCCGCGAGCAAGTTCAAGAATGGCTCAACTCTTTCAAAGGTAGAAACTAAAAGTTGATGAACTCCTAAAAGGAGAGAGGCTTTGAATCTTACTCCCCAACGCTAGTAGGGAAGGGGCTGTTCTTGTTAGGTCTGTATTTCATATAATTGGGAACCGCTATATCTGTAGGGTGTGTTAGACGGAACGTCGTAACGCACCATCCCAAGCCAATACTGCTCGGATAAGCAGGGGAGGCAAAACTCCTCCCCTGCCTCCATTTCTCCCCCTGCTCCCCCTGCCTACCTCAACCAAGAAATTCCTTAACCGAGCAGTATTGCATCCCAAGCAATACTGTTCGGTTAAGGCAAGAGACACGATAAATTGCCGTCTTTACAATAAAGGGGATTTCGCGCAAAGTCGGAGTGGTTATTTCTGGCGAACTAAACTTTGTAAGAGAGACTCCGACTTAAACTCGCACCACGTCTATGCATTACTTTCTGAGTTTTACTTTGTAAAGCAATTCATCTTTAATCCGGTTGAGAATTGAGGTTTCATCCAGGTTTGCCAAAATCCGATTAATCACTGCTTTTGGCCCATCAGGCCCCCAAGTCGCGCCATTGGCTAAATAAGCTTTGGTAACTTGCCCAATACCGTAAGAAGAAACACCAGCTACTCCCCCTTGTGTTATTGCCACTGATATATAAGGGCCAAGGGCAATACCACCCGTAGCTGTTGCAGAGATCCCAAGTAAAGTTTTCAATCCACTCAAGCCCAAATTTGCCAGTAGTTCACTAGCACCGATTCCGCCCATACTCAGGGCGATTTTTTGTAGCAGTTGTACAGCGCCGGCTTCGGTCATGGAGAAGCCATAGAGCTTAGATAAACCCAAAATGAGAGCAATATCAATTACCACACTACTCAAAATATCTACCACAGTTATGGGATTAAGTGCGATCGCTAATGCCTTAGTCATCACAGCCTTCCAAATCAACTCATTAGCATTCTGTTCCCGAATCATCAGTTTTCGCTCAACCAACTGCTCATTCACAACATCGGCATAAAGCATGGTATTAAGGGCAACCAAGGCTTTACCCTCACGATGTAAAATCTCCAAGATTTTCAGCTTGAGTTCCTCTACTTGGGCATTTCCTGTACGCAACTGTATACCCCTAGTACCATCAGGGCGACGAATCGCCGTTTTCACCAATGGCGATGCCGCAGCCATAACAATTTCTAAAGGTGTGAGTAATTCCCGCACCCTTTCATCCCGGATTTTGTGATAAATCGCCATCCGGTCTGCTTCTGGATACTGGTCTACTTTGTTAAATACCAGAATTATCGGTTTACCTGCTTCCCGCAACTGAGAAAGGGCGGCGTATTCTAGCTTTGTCATATCGCCAGAAATCACAAATAAAATTAAATCCGCAAGTTTTGCAATCTGTTCAGCTAAGGCGGCACGGGTTGCACCATCAACTTCGTCTAACCCAGGTGTGTCAATTAATTCCACCTGCGATTGACCTACGCCAGGGAGAGTAACCCGCAGAGCCATTTCAGTTTCTCCAATGGCTTCCTCACTGATGCTCCAATTAACTGTTTGTGCAGTCCGGGTAACACCGTGCAGGGGCCCTGTTTCAAATACTGTTTGCCCAACCAAAGAATTGAGTAGCGAAGACTTACCCCGTCCTACCATACCAAAAGCTGCAATCTGCACCACCATGCGGTCTAACTTCCCCAGCATGGTTTCCAAATCAGCAATTTCCGTTTCCAATCCGGTTTTTTCTTGGGGGGTGAGGTCGAGATTGGCTACTAAGTTTCGCAGCGCCGTTTGTGCTTGTTTGTAGTTCAGTTCTGTCTGAATCTCCTCAAAACTGAAAATAGCACTATCCAGTTCTTCCTCCCAACGGAGAGAATTTGCGTCAGTGTTAGCAGAATCGCTTTGATGAGGTTCAGGCACAGGTAATGTCGAAGTCATATCAATTTGAGATTTGGGATTTATTTAGATTAGCCCCGTCTCTTATCCTAATTATTTTTAACAGGGGTTTGGGGTCATTTTGTGGCTAAAATAAATTTATACTGGTAGCTAACTAGACAAACCTTAGTATGATTGAAGAAAGAGCGATCGCAGATAAAAGTGTCATAAGTGCGTATGCAAAAATATTTATGTCATTGCGAGCGGAATGAAATGTAGCGTACCCCTTCTCAAAAGCCCGCTACGCAGATCGTCTCCAAGAGTTGCAATCCCAAGACCTTGGGATTGGTTCATTCCGCTTTGCTCCATTCGCAATGACAAATGTATATTTAATTTTGTATTACTACTTAATAGTGTTGTTTAGAGTTGAAAGTTTTAATCGGAAAATTAGCGATAAGTAATTCCGCACCTCTTCTAGATTTTTGCCCACTAACATTAGTCATACCATAAGCTTTTTCCCACGGTAGTTGATCGTCAGCCCAATCATATAATTCTTTAATTTCTGGACAATTATCAATTGTCATTAACCAACTACATTTATGGCTGCAATCTTTTAATACTTTTGATAAACGCACATGATCGAAAGTTCTATGTAAATCTCCATTCTTTCCATACAAACCTGAAGATTTTGCAGACAAATAAGGTGGATCTAAAAAAATAAATATATCTTCTCCAGGCTCTCTAATAACTTTCTCATAATCTAAATTAGTAAGATAGACATCTTTGAGAACGGTTGTTAAATTTTTTAGAGTTTCAATACTAGATAATGTAAAACGTTCACAGTAAGCAGCTTGAGTCATTCCTCCGCATTCTGTAGAACCACCAGATGTACTACGATTTAAAATAAAAAATTTAGCTGCTTTGTGTAGTTGATTATCAGTAGGTAATTTGTTCAGCTTCAATATAAATTTTTTACGAAATATTTGCCATGTTTTACAGTTTGCTTGTTCCCCTCTATATTCTTCTCTAAGTGATAAAACTAAATCAGCAAGTTCATTTGCATCAATTTTAACTTGCTCCCAAAAATCAAATACCGATGTATTTAAATCATTTCCCCAGTATTTATCAGCTAGAGAATTTTCTAAAGCGTAAAGTAGTATATTAGCGCCCCCTAGAAAAGGATCTCTAAATTCTTTACAAGGGCGGAAAAACTTAGATAAATAGGGAATATCCTTCTGTTTTCCTCCAGGGTAACGAAGAGGCGATCTATAAATACGTTTAAACTTCATTCATCTCCTATAAATATCTCCTCTGCAAGATTTAATACTTCTTCCGATTTCTCATCTAATGGTAGAGGAGTAAGTAGGTTGGCTTAAATAAAGCTAGCACCTTTTAAACTCTTGGTAAGCAAGGAGTGCCATAAAAAGTAGTAGAGTGAAAAATGCATCTAAATAACCGTTAGGATCTTGAGTAAATTACCTGTGCGGAAAATCGTTATTGTCGGCAACTGGAAAATGTTCAAAACTCAGGCAGAGACCCAGGAGTTTTTACAAGGATTTCTGCCCCACTTAGAGGAAACCCCCGAAGGGCGAGAAGTGATATTGTGCCCTCCGTTCACTGATTTAAGTGTTTTGTCCAAAACTTTGCACGGTAGCCTCATCCAACTGGGGGCACAAAATGTCCATTGGGAAGAATATGGAGCCTATACAGGTGAGATTTCTGCCCCAATGTTGACAGAAAGTGGTGTGCGCTTTGTGATTGTCGGTCATAGCGAACGACGGCAATACTTTGGTGAAACGGACGCAACCGTTAATCTACGCCTCCGAACTGCTCAAAGGTTTGGTTTGACTCCAATTCTCTGTGTTGGCGAAACTAAACAACAACGAGATGCGGGAGAAACTGAATCACTGATTGCTCTCCAACTCGACAAAGGTTTGGTAGATATAGATCAGAATAATTTGGTGATTGCCTACGAACCGATTTGGGCGATTGGTACTGGTGACACTTGTGAAGTCACCGAAGCGAATCGCATAATTGGCTTAATTCGGAGCCAATTAAGTAATCAGAATGTATCAATTCAATACGGTGGTTCAGTGAAGCCAAATAATATTGATGAAATCATGGCTCAACCAGAAATCGATGGCGTTTTAGTGGGAGGAGCAAGTTTAGAACCTGAGAGTTTCGCTCGGATTGTGAATTTTCAGTCAGTGTAATGTGCCTTCTTTTGTTCCCATGCTTTGCATGGGAATGCCTAATGTAGATTTATGCCAAGCAATTTGATAATTCGAGGACGCTGTTTCGAGTGGGGACAGCGAACTTATTTGATGGGAATTTTGAATGTAACGCCTGATAGTTTTAGTGATGGGGGTGAGTTTAATACTACCTCTGCCGCTTTAGTACAGGCGCAAGCACTGGTAGCGGCTGGTGCTGACATTATCGATGTGGGCGGTCAATCAACGCGCCCAGGGGCAAAGCAAATAACTCTGGCTGAGGAACTTGAGCGGGTGTTATCGGTGTTACAGGTGCTAAGACCAGAAATTTCAGTGCCGATTTCTGTAGATACAACCCGTGCGGCTGTAGCCAGAGCATCTGTAGAAGTTGGAGCGGATATTATTAATGATATTTCTGGCGGCACTTTTGACTCAGAAATGTTGCCGACAGTGGCAGAGTTAAGTGTGCCGATTATTTTAATGCACATCCGGGGGACACCACAGACGATGCAACAACAAACTGATTATCAAGATTTGCTCAGAGAGATTTCTAATTTTTTGGCTCGACAAATTGACGTAGCAACTGCTGCGGGCATTGACCGGGATAAAATTATTATCGATCCTGGTGTTGGTTTTGCTAAAAACCATGAGCAAAATTTAGAAATTTTTCGCGGCTTGCGATCACTAACAACACTCAACTGCCCTATCTTGGTAGGAGCATCTCGTAAAAGTTTCATTGGCCGCATTTTAAATCAACCAGATCCCAAAGCACGAGTTTGGGGAACGGCAGCAGCTTGTTGTGCTGCTATTTTTAATGGTGCTGATATCCTCCGAGTTCACGATGTTCAAGAAATGCGCGATGTGTCATTAGTAGCCGATGCAATATTAAGACAAGCAACGCAGTCTGATTCTTAAGTATTGCCGTTTTCGGATTTTTTGCCGTGACCCTCTGTAATTATCGACTCGGCTATCAATTCCTGAAACATTTCAGTTGAGTTAGCGGGGTCTACAAAGACAATTTTGGCATTAGCACTCTCACCAAGTTTTTGGCTAGCATCTACATAATCTTGAGCCACAAGATACCGTAAAATATCTCTACTATCGGGATTGGAACGGAGAGCTTGAGAAATGATTTGCACTGAAGCCATAGTTCCTTCTGCTTTCTTAATAGAAGCTTCCTTTTCCCCTTCTGCTTCGGTAATCAGCGCCCGTTTTTTGATTACAGCCGCTTGCTCCTCTTCCCTAGACTTTCGTACACTCTCAGGTAGGGTAATTCTCTGAAGGTCTAACCGGAGAATCTCAACTCCCCAATCTGCCGTTATATTATTTAACTCGAATAAGAGGGCTGAGTGCATCTCTAGTCTAGAGACATTGGTCTGCTCCAAGGTGTTCTGGGCAATGACTTCCCGGAGTGTTGTTGTAGCCACCTGTGTCAGCGCCCCTTGCAGATCCTCAATAGCATAAAAGCTTTTCTCAATATCTTTGATGCGCCAGTACACAACACCGTCCACTTCCACAGAAATATTATCTTGGGTGATCACCTCTTGAGGTTTAATGTCTAAAATTTGCTCTCGTGTAGTATCTTCCATCACAATCTGATCTACCAAGGGAACAATAAAGTTCAGCCCTGGCTTAAGTTTTCGATGATACCGCCCTAAGCGTTCCACTAGGGCTTCATTACCTTGATTAATCAGTTTTGCAGAACCTAATGCATAACCTATAAGGGCTAAAACTATAGCAATAATTGGCTCCATGTATGCTCCTATTCAGCTTTCGGGAGAATTTAGTGTCAAAGATATGCTACTAGCTTGTCATATCTTTAGAGTTTAATGTTTTAAGTCTGTAATTTTATCAACACCAGCAACAATGTCGAGTCGCTGCGCGTCTTGTACATATTCTGTAAGTAGGATTGTTTTGCGGAATGCGATCGCTATTAAAGCATCTCGATCGCACCCTGGCAAGAACTACTTGATGTAATTAACATTACTTGTACTGATATTTTCAGACAGGCTGTGCTTATATCCAGTATATTCACTTAAATTTAATTAAATAGGACTTACGCATTGACATAAAAGACCAAGTATAGATGATTGGAAAAACCAGATCCGTCGTAGGGGCAATTCATGAATTGCCCCCTTAATCCCCCTTTAGAAAGGGGGCAAAAAGAATCTTGTCCCTTCCCCTTTATAAGGGGAGGGTTAGGGAGGGGTAAAACCCGTATTCTTCAGCTATTTTCAGACTTGTGTGTACACCACAGCTTTTTAAAGGGGGGTTAGGGGAATCTAAAAGTGCCTAAGACTCAGAATTATTAATGGTGCGGCTATTACAAACATTCATCGCCTTTTCTACGCCCTGCTTGAGGCTTAGTTCAATACACTCAACCACGAACTGAAGTACAAAAGACATCTGCTGATTTTCGGCGGCGGAAAATCGCCCCAGCACGTGGGAGACAGTATCAGAATCATCGTTATTAGCTGCACCTTTGGGTTTCCCAATACCGATTCGCAAACGGGGAAAGTTTTGGGTACTAAGATGTGCGATCGCACTTTTCATGCCGTTATGTCCCCCAGCCGAACCAGATAACCGCAGACGAGTTTTTCCCAAGGGCAAATCCATATCGTCGTAAATTATCAGCACTGACTCAGGCGGCAATTTATACCAACTTGTCACCGCCTGGATTGACTGTCCTGAGCGATTCATATAAGTTAACGGCTTTAGTAAGCGAATCTTACCTCCATCTGGGGCTATACCCTCGCCATACTCACCCTGAAACTTGCGGTTTTCTCCCAAGGAAATGCGCCAAGAACGGCAAAGAGTTTCCACAGCAGCAAAGCCAATATTATGGCGAGTTTGGTCGTACTTGCTTTCTGGATTCCCCAACCCGACAATTAGCTGGGGAATCACCAAAGCTGGTTGCGTAGAAGCTTCTGTCATTTTGCCTACAGTCAATTGATCTGCATCACTCTTCTAGTACTCTGTCTGATTAATTTTGATCGGTTTGTAGTAAGCACTTAAGTGCTTAAAAAAATCCAGGACTTTAGTCCTTACTACGAACTTGACAAATTACTAACTAGGTTGAGAAGAACTAGTGGTATCCTGCTCAGATTTAGCAGGGTAGATTTGCTTAGGTTCCAATTCAGCAGTAGTTTTTACAGCTTCTTCTAACTGTTCTGCTTCTTTTTGAAACTCGGTTTGAAACTCCTTAGAAGCTTCTTGAAAACTACGAATTGTTTTACCCACACTCCGACCAATTTCTGGTAGCTTCTTTGGGCCAAAGATCAACAATGCTACTACCATAATTACACCCATTTCCGGCAGACCGATACCAAATATATTCATTTTTGTCTCCTGTAAACTATAGAACCACTACAGAAACCCGCATATTATGTAGTCTACTCAATAGTTAGTGTGGACTGAGCATTGACAAAAAAACCCGGATGAACCGGGCGTAACTTAACTTGTTATCCAAACTTGATAGCTATGTATCTGTTAGCCTCCTAAACTCCGCCAATCGACTACTACATCCTGAACTAACAGTGATTTATTGTAAAGTTGCAGAATAATCAGTAGAAACACGAAAAATAGCGCCATAAAAACAGCCATCACAGGGGTAGTACCCCAACCTGGAGCCACTTTTCCATACTCAGAATTAAGTGGTTTCAGGATATCTCCCAACCGAGTCCTTTGTGCCATAGTTCACCTAATATTACTTGCCAAAGCTTTTTTTAATCTTCTGTAATATTCTATAAGAATAGCACTCATCATCTATCTCTCAATTATGGAACCCGCAATAGTTCTTAGCATTTCTGTGGCCGCCGTGGTGGTTGCCATCACTGGACTGTCGATTTATACCTCCTTTGGCCCTCCTAGCAAGCAATTGAACGATCCGTTTGATGACCACGAAGATTAAAAGAGTCAGGAGACGCGATTAATCGCGTCTCTATAGGAATTTTTGCGCTTTAGCGCAAATTACGAACAATATTTACCTGGGATTAATTGCTGGGATTACCTTGAAACTGGCGATTTTCCAAGGCTCTATTGTTAAGATTTGTTTCCCAGATGAGAATTCAGTAGTAGAGGAACGCTCTAACAAATCTACTGTATCTTCTAGATTTAACCCCAGATTACTTTGCAAAGAAAACTCGGCTGTTTCTCCGTGACATTCATAACACCGCAGAATTAACTGTTGTGCATCATCTTCAGATGGCTTCAACGCCATCAAGATTAAATTTTCAGCTGATAAATCTAGGAAACTCACCCCCAACCCATCTTTACCAGCAGAGAGGGGAGGATTTTCAGGTGGGTTTTCATTAACAGGATTCAATATCACTTGCAACGGTATATTCAATTCATAGCCACGCCGTACCGTATGGGCTGATTCCCAGCTACCAGCATGAGGATACAAGGTATATGTAAACTCGTGAAAACCTTTATCAGCCTCTGAATCTGGCCAATTAGGACTGCGTAGCAGTGTTAGGCGGAGTTGATTTGGTTTGCTGTCGTAACCGTATTTACAATCATTCAGCAAACTAACTCCGTGAATACCCTTGTGTGTTTCTCCCGTCAAATCAGCCCAACGTAAAGCGGGGACTTCCCATTTTGCCTTTTCTGCGGGGGTTTTTGGTTTAGTTGGGCGGCGAATCGCACTACAGGGAATTTCATAAGTAGCAAAATCTGCTTCGATATTTAGAGGAAAAGCAGCTTTCACTAATACCTGATTTTCTTGCCAATTGACAGTAGTAGCTATCTTCAGCAGAGGTGAACCAGCTTGTAGAATATAGTCTTGGCAAAATTCCGATTCACCCAACTGACGCACCACGCGCACACGGTTTTGCACTGGGCCTTGTTCTAGCCACTGAATAGATTGAAGATTTGTTGAGGGTAAGGGATGCTGGGCATAATTGGGGTCTATGTTCCAAGCATCCCAATATTGACCACTATCTTTAAAAGCTTGTAGTTGATTCCCCGCGCCACTTAAAACTTCTCGTTGATAAGTTTTATCAAAAATACTTGATAAATCTCCAGTGTCAGGATCTATAACAACTCGCAAGAATTCATTTTCTAAAATCCAGTCTGGGAGGGATGAGGGGGATGAGGGGGATGAGGGGGATGAGGGGGATGAGGGGGATAGCCAAAATATGCGGTAGCCTACGGGTGGGATTTCGGGGGCGAGAAATAGTAGGGTTGATGATTCAGATAATTGGGAGATAAGCTGGTTTCCAGAAATATCGTAAATTTGCCATTTTTCTGGTGTGGGTAAGGCTACAGAGACTATCTCAGAACGTTGCCAATTCAAAGAATTGAAAATGAAAATAGGTAAACTATTGGGTTTTGGTGGTTCCGATCGGGTA
The DNA here is from genome assembly GCF_026127265.1 of Nostoc sp. KVJ3. Taxonomy (GTDB): domain Bacteria; phylum Cyanobacteriota; class Cyanobacteriia; order Cyanobacteriales; family Nostocaceae; genus Nostoc. The sequence goes on along the minus strand of NZ_WWFG01000001.1, from coordinate 201,453 downwards.
ATGTGAGATGCGATCGCTAAAAGTGATTCCTGTAATATCTTCGTTCCGACTTGTTCCACTTGCTGCCACTGAGGTAACGCATCTGTGTAAACTTGAGTAATTGAAGAACCAGGTAAAATATCGTGAAACTGTTGAAATAACACCTGCTTCCAAGCTGCTTCAATTTCTGCTTGAGGATATGTTACACCACAGCTTATGGTTGCTAAGGTAGCAAATAATTCAGCTTCATATAATAAATTTTCACAACGACGATTCCAGCGCTTTTGATCTGCGTGGGTAGTGTAGCAACCGCGATGAAATTCTAAGTATAGTTCGTCATTCCAAGTAGGGAATGAGGGGGAGGTAGGGGAGGCAGGGGAGGCAGGGGAGGCAGGGGAGGCAGGGGAAGCAGGGGGAGAATTCTGACTCCTGAATTCTGACTCCTGAATTCTGAATTCTGATTTGATTTGCTGTAAATATTTTTCAGCCGTAGTGAATTCTAAGTCTGGGAAAAAAGGTGATTTTTGCCAGCGTTGGGCAATTTCTAACATATCACGAGTGGGGCCGCCGCCGTGGTCGCCGACACCGGGAAGCCAAAGGGACTCTGATAAACCAGTTTGGGATTGCCATTCCAGAGCGTAGGATGCCATTTTAACTGGGTCAATGCTTTCACCGATAGGTGCAGACATTAAACTAAACACTTCGCTACCGTCAGGCGATCGCCACCAAAAAGCCCCATAATCAAATTTAGTAGTATCATTCCACCGCAACTTCTGGGTGACAAAATACTCAATTCCGGCATTAGCGAAAAACTGCGGTAAAGTTGCACAGAAACCAAAAGTATCTGGAACCCAGACTATAGTTGAAAGCTTACCAAACTTTTCTTCAATGTAGCGTTGACCATACAATAGCTGACGGACTATTGATTCACCAGAAATTAGATTGAGTTCCGGTTCCACCCACATCCCGCCGACAACTTCCCAACGTCCAGCAGCTACCTGTGCTTGAATCGCCCCAAACAAATCTGGGCGATGTTCTTCAATCCAAGCATAAAGTGCGGGAGTGGAATGACAGAAAATTAACTCAGGAAAATCTGCTTGCAACTTCAGAACCGACTCAAAAGTATTTTGCGCCGCATTCCAAGTTTCACTCACAGGCCATAACCATGCTAAATCTAAGTGAGCATGACCCAACAGAAAAATTTTAGATTTTTGATCCCCCCAACCCCCCTTAAAAAGGGGGGCTAAGATGTCGGATTTAATTAAATTTTGGCGTAAGGACAAAAACGATCTTACTAACTCTTCTTTCTCTGTGTCGCGCCAGTTGCTACAAGTCGGGGAACCCGCCCAACGCACTGGCTTCTCTGCGCCTCTGCGGTTCGTAACCTCCCCCAGCATCGCCGCGAAAACATCCAACTTCTCCGGCGCAAACCTTTCCAAATAAAGTTGCATCACAGCTAACTCATCAGCCACAAAACCCGGATCGGGATTATTATGATCAATAGACTCATAAACTAAGAGCGATCGCACTAAAGCACCGTCACAATGTCCCGGACTCACCAACCGCAAAGCCACAAGAAACTCCTCCCCTGGCTTTACCCCTTGACTGATAAGCACTCTAGGCGAACAATCAAATAAATCACCCTCCAGCACCAACTCCCCATTTACATAAATTTCAGCAGAATCTGCCCACCAAACCAGCGCTAGCCGCAAAGATAACCCAGCTAAGGGATAACTATGTAAATCTTGGGGAACCACCAATTTTTGCACTAGCCATAGCACTTTTTTGCCGCCCGCCCAAGCAATATGTTCTTTAGGATTTAACTGGACAGGTTGCCAATGAGATAAATCAGCAGCTACAACATCAGTAATAATCAGGTCAGATTCCTGGTATAGCCAAGTAGACTGAATATTAACTTGACAAAAAGAGCGCAGTTGCTCAATTGCTTGTGAGAGAAATTTGGTCTGAGATTGAGAGACAGTCGGGGTCATATATTCGCTAAGATGAGGTGTTGGTTGTTTTTATTGCTTGGCGCGAGTCTCACAACTTAACAAGACTTGAACTAAAAAAATTACTACTATGTCTTCTGGTTCCTCTGGTCGTTATCAAAGCAGACTATTTAACTTTGTCCACCAGCAATCTCGGCGGGTGACACAACAGTGGGAACACACCTTCCGGCATTTGCAAGTTGCCACTAAGTGGGGTGTGGAGGTATTACTTTACCCAGTGTATCTACTGTTTCAGTCATCGGAATCATCTGGCAAAACGCTACAGACTCAAGAACCACAAACTAGACTAAAGTTACAACCAAATGATACCGATTCTCCACCCGAAATTCCAAATGTTGATAGTCCTATTCAACAAGTACTAGAGACAGTCAAATATCTGTTGTCAGATGAAAGCGTCTCTACTCCAGCAAAAACATCTAAACTCTTCAATTCATTGGCTTTGTTAGGAGTTTTTCGGCTGAAATTCGTTGATAATAAGGCTAATCTTACTCAATCGTCAAATGTTGCAGAAAATCAAGCCTTAAGTCTCAATAATTCAGAGTTAGATAATCCTCTTAAACAGCATCTTTTAGGAGTGCGGGGAATTGCCACAAATTTGATGAATCGTTGTTTAGTACTTGTGACTGTTGACAATGAAATTTTAGATATTTTGACACCACAGCAGCAAGCAAAATTAGAAGATAGAATTATTAACGAAGTTGCTAATTACTGGCAAGATTGGCGGTTGACGATTGCTAATAAAGAAACTGATTTATTACCACAAATTGACCGTTTATTAGCAAAATTAACTGATGGAAACCCAGCTAAAATTCCAGCTTTAGCCGAGGGAATACCAAAAAACTTGCTTAAGACAGATAGATTATTAGAATTTATAGATATAGCCGTTGCTAAGTTAGAGTCAAATGCTTTAGTACCTGTGCAAGAACGTAGCCAAGAAATTGTTCAAGTTGCCCAAACTCAGTTAGACATCTTGATTTATGGTAAAGAGAAATTAGCTGCTAGCGGAGGAATTGCAACCACTCCTAATGGTTTAGAAACTCATACACTGAATCTTCAGGCTTTGATTGAGGCGGCGCTTAATTACTTTTTTGGTGTTGGTAGTAGAAAATCACTTGAGCCAACAACTAGTGATGAGCCATTGCCAGGTAAACTATTCTCATCACCCTTAAAAAAAGCCTTATCTAAAAGCCCTCTGTTAGATAACCAGGATTTAGATATCGATCCTTGGTTAACGTGGGGTGATTTATTTGGGGAAACCGAAACTATTACTGAGAAGTCAGCTACAGTTTCTCAATTGAAAAATCCTGCTTTAGCCTCAACTTTATCAGTAGGAAACTTTTCCCAAAAGAATTTGACTGGACAACAACCTAAAATCGGATCTGGTTTGGTGCGAAGGCAACAACTAACTACTAATCTTGCCTCAAATCAAAAAAAATCTGGAAAAATCGCCTCTACCCAACAAACGCAAGCCCAGATTTCCCAAAGTAAAAGCAAGAATCGGAAAGGGGAAATTTTGCAACAGCAATTTCAGCAAAGTAGTCAAGTTGAGGCACAGCCAGACTGGATAGAAACTAAAGTAATTTCAACGGGTTACGAGAAGCACCCTTTAGAGCAAATTCTGGAATGGCTTGATTATATTATGCTTTGGCTAGAAGAGAGATTTGTCAGGATTTTTCAGTCGTTACGACAGCTATGGCAGGGGAAATAATTCGTAATAATTGACTTTAACGAGGATTACTAATTACGAGTTATTTAATATCTCGGCTACGCTCGATGATAAAATTTGATGAATCAACATCTAAATCATAATTATGACTAAAAATATTTTAAATAAATGTCCTGTTTGCGATTGTGAAAGTATCCATATTCGTTCATTATCTCAACAGAATATTATGAGCGAATTAGAAGATTATTTTGCTGAAAAGCCTCCAGAAAAAATTGAAATAATAGACTATGAGATCCAGCAATGTAAAAATTGCTCGCTTGAATATTCTTTCCCTCTCGAAGCTGGTAGCCAGTCATTTTACCAATGGGTTACTACTAGAGCAGGTTATTATCCGACATCTAGATGGGAATGGTTTGCTGTAATTGAACAAATAGATAAACGAGAAAGACAAAATTCAATATCTATCTTAGATGTAGGCTGTGGAGGAGGTAATTTTCTTGAAATTGCTAAAAAACTTTCAAATACTCGCATCGTTGGCTTAGATACAACTCCAGAATCTGTTCAGCAATGTCAGACAAGAGGATTTGAAGTTTACTGTGAAACAATTGAGAGTTTTTCCAATAAATTTTCTAGTGAAAAATTTAACTATATATTATCTTTTCATTGCTTAGAACATATTAGCCAACCAAAGCAATTTATTGAATCAATGCTTTCTGTCCTTAAACCGATGGGTAGTATATTTATCAGCACTCCTTATTCACCTATGTCAGTTGAATCAGACTGGTTTGATATATTAAATCATCCACCACATCATCTGTTGCGTTGGAATAAAAAATCTTACGAAGAACTAGCAGATCAACTAGGCTGTGAGATAAAATTTTATATGCCACAGGCAAATTCTGTTATGGCCAGAACAGCAAACAATTTTAGTTTATCTAAATTTGGGAAAAATCAAACAGTCTCTAAGTTTAAATTATTCCAAGAGATAATAAAAAATCCTACTTTGTTTTTGAACATATTCTTTGATCAATTAAAGCGCGATCGAGTTAATAAAACTATTGCAGCAGATATTGTATTAGTAGAATTAAAGCTATTTTGATTTGGAGAACTTAATTGCGTGGTGTGCGAAGCGCAAGCGAGTGTAATAGGTAGGGAATAGGGAGTAGGCAAGGTTAGCATTGATTAGAGTGAAGTATTCCTGAAACTGAGTAGTAATGTCTTTGCTATCTATCCTGGGTGCAAAAGATACTTTAGTTTTGCTTTTCTTGTTCTCAAAGGAAAGTTGGCATTACTCGAACCTTGTACCTAGAACCCGACGTTGCATATTAGGTAAGTCCTCTTGTCAATAGGATTTGAGATACGCTAATCCTGGTAAGAGGTAAAATAGATGTGCGCCAAGTCCCTATCCACTAACTCCAGAACGGGAGCAACGCGAAAAAGTTAGATCCTCGTAAAATAGGCAGGGGGAGCAGAGGGAGTAAAGAGGCATTTTTAGTATTTTTACTACCGAAACAGACTGCTTCTACACTTATTTTCTTTCTCTTCCCCTGCCTCCTCTGCCTACCCTGCTTACCCATCTCACAAAATCGCATTGCTCCCCTCCAGAATCCACCATGAATCAAAAAACCTATCAACTTCCTCTAACCTTTGAGCAAATTCTTAATCTTGTCCGACAATTACCAGCACAAGAACAAGAAGAACTCATTCAAGAAATAAAGAGAACTTCTCCAAACAATAAAGATGAAGATTTACTTAGTGTTTTTGACAGAATCGGCAGAAATGCTCAAGCCAAAGGACTAACCGAAGAAATGCTAGAAGAATTACTCGCCGATGAATCATAAACTAATTGTCATTGACACAAATGTTTTACTTAGTGCTGTCCTGAGTCCTGATGGAACAGCCCGTAAAGCCCTAGATAAAATCTATAAAGAATTCTTTATTGCTCAAAGCGATGAAACTTATCAAGAATTAAAGACACGAATTTACAAACGTAAGTTCGATAAATATATCTCAGATGAAGAACGGCAAGATTTTTTGGGTGTAGTTAAAAAATACAGTAAATTTATAGAAATAAAATCTTAAGTAAACACCTGTAGAGATCCAGACGACAACAAATTTTTAGAACTTGCTAAAGATTCCAACGCCGAATTTCTGCTCACAGGAGATCAAGACCTTTTATCACTCAAGATCCTAGCCGAATATCAAAACCAGATCGTTACTCCCAGAGACTTTATTGACCTTGGTTAATTCACGGGAAAAATTGTACTTATTCAGCCAAAATACTTATTTTTTAGGATAAAATTAAACATACGCAATATTGTAATTCTTATAAAATTGCAACACCCTGCACTTTAGGAGTACAGGGTGTAATAAGGATGAATCAGCTATATTTTTTGTGATTCCCCATTTGTGCCTATTGAAATTAAAGCCAATCTCGGTAAGCTGATATTTCATTTACGCTGATTTCAAACGGCATCCCTTTGCCAAATGGCGGATAAACGCGGATTTTGCCATTGCTAGCAAACCGTTCTAACCTATTACCTAACTGGGCAATATTGCTGACTATATGCCAGTAAGATACTATGTCAGGGCAGTCAACAATTAATGTTAGGATGGTGGCATTTGTTGTGAGATACCACTGACAATTAGACAACAAAACTCGCGTAATGCGATCGCAAGCTAGAAAAAAGCATCTACCAGTAGACTGTTCTAGCTCCATTTGCAGCATTCCGTCCTGTTTCGTTACCTCAGCAGGAGGTAAATCATCAGGAGGAAGCTGGTATAGTTTAGAAGACATAATTTCGCACCTCTTGGTTGTAGCGCGTCAAACTCTCCAGGTTTTTTTGCATATCCGCAGACGAGGGTTTGAGGGCTAGGGTACTTAAATTTAATTCGTCCTGAAATTTCTTGATTTTGTCTCGACAAGTCTCCACATCACCAATGATTGAGTTTTCAATCAAATAATCTTCGTCGAAACAAATGTTTGTGCGGTCAAATGGTTTTTGGTTGGGATTCGCACTATTCTGCAATATTTGAGCCGAATTAGCTTTCATTTTCTGACTAAATTGGCGGATGAAAGGCAATGCCTCACTCACTGCTTCATCAAATGTTTTGCCAACATAAAAAAAGCGTGCCAGCACGAAGTTTTCTGCACCACTAGAATTTAAGGCTCGATATTTAGCAACAGTATCCTTCAATCTTGGTAGGGAGAATGGCGGCCCACCCATTAAGCTGAAGGAATGTTTAGCAGCAAGTTCGATACCATCATCGCCGCCAGTGGCAACATACACCGGAATTTGACTCTGCAATGGTTTGGGATAAATGGTTAAGCGATCGCATTGATAATACTTACCATTAAATGATACATCAGTTTCATATAACAGCTTTTGAATTAGTGCGATCGCTTCTAGCATTTTGGGACGGGCTTCACTGGGGAGTGTCGCAAAATGCTTGTTTTGTTGGGGAAAGGGGCCGCCTTTGGCAACTCCAAATAATAATCGTCCATTGCACAGGTTATCCAGAGTGGCGATATCTTCTGCCACCCGAATCGGGTTATGGAATGGCAGTAACACCGCCGCCGTGCCCAACTGGATACTTGAAGTCATTCCCGCCAAGTGTGCCATTAACAGCAACATAGACGGGCTGAGATTGGATTCACTAAAATGATGCTCACTCACCCATGCTGACTGAAAACCTAAGCTTTCTGCCTGTTTTACCAGCGCGACTTGCTCAAACATGGCACGACGGGCATCTTGGTGATAATTATCGTAATTGCAGAAAATTCCAGTTTTCATTACTTGCGTTAATACTTTGTGCTGGCTATTCTAGTGGTCAATAAGTTCGTAGTAAGCACTTTAGTGCTTAAATATTTGAAGATATTTGAGGACTAAAGTCCTCACTACAAACACATTTTACTTCTCTCAAATAATCCATAAATGACTAATTTGCAACTAACTGCAACTCCAACCATAGGCGTGGATTATTATGTTTGACCGTCGACATCGGATCGCGCAATAATCGTTTGGCATTCATGCAGACTACCTGCACTAGACCCATATTCCCTGCTACTTCTCTGAGTATTTCTTTGTGGGCTTGCACATAGGAAATCATTTCGGCAGAGCAATAAATTCCTATATACTGCAAGCGTCTAGCAGGTCGTCCCCAAAAACAGGTGATGACTTTCACATGACACCCATCTAGTAATTCCCCAACTTTTGGGTAGTAGTGGTTGAGGACTCTTGTGAATTCTTTGGCTAAGATATCTTCAGCAATCATTGGAACTGATATTTCTGTAGCGTCCATCACGCTATTTAATATAACATAATTTTATCAATTAAAGATGAAAAAATACCTTATAAGGCTTAAATAAAATATTAAATATTACAGAAAAAAGAGGCATACCTTATTTGGTATTACCTCCGATTTGCGTAAAGCATCTTTATATTGAATCAAACATCAAAGTATTGGTTTCAGTACCTGTTGTAAAGATGAGATATTCCCAAATACTCTGACATCAAAAATCATGAATTCAAATAAAATGTATTTAATCAGCACATTTCAATCTTGAATTCTAAATGTTGAATTTTTAATTATTATCGAGCATTGCGTTCACAAACTAAGACCTCTGCTATGATATCGGGTACATTTACAAAGTCCGTAAATCCTTCAGAACCACGGATTGGCGATATAAATGTATAGTTTGGATCGCATGCTCCAGTGTCATATACTTGAATAAACCATCTATCGGGAAAGCCTTCTACACCTAATTCCACGGTGTACCAACTCTCGCCAATTAGACGAGAGTTAAAGATTGTGAACCACTCCCGATTCTCTTCTGAAATATTCCAATCTGCCATGAGCAGTTCTAAAGCTATTTGCCCCGCATCCGTTGAAGTCAACAGCATTTTTACTCCTTATTTGCGGTTTCAGTATTTGCAACTTCAGTATTGGGAACTTCAGGGTATAAACCCAATTCTTTAGCTAACTCACGCGCCACAAAAAATAAAAATTTTGCACCATCTTGATTGCCTTCATGGGCAAACATAGTTGCGACTTGTAACATTGTTTCTACGAAACCAGAATCAATCAATTCTGGCTTAGATTCCAAAATTTGTGGTTCTTGACCATTAGGGCATCTGAGTAATTCATCAATCAGGTTGAAATACAATTGCTGGCGTTGTTCTGACATGGTAATTTTGTTGATTGTAGTGAGTAAATTGTGAATTGATTACTGTTCGATACTTTGATGCCAAAGTCTTTCCAACATTTCAACTTGTTCTTTTAAAACAGCCGCACGATGCACAAGGTATCTGTCATAAAAGAGAATTCCTAACCCAACACAAATAGGGGTTAACAAGAAGAACCATTGTAAGATAGCGGCAAATTTATATTGTTCAGCAACAGTCAGCATTTGATGAATCACATTACGGTCAGAGGATTGGATGCTAGTCTGAGGGGAATGTGTAACCTCTGTCTGGGGAGCCAAGGCGGGAGCATCTTGAGTAGTCTTGTTAACTTCGTAGGCTAAATTCTGGGATTTTACTAAATCCAGATGTCGCTCCCAAACTATGCCAAATACTACTAGCTCTGGAGAAAGCACTGCTAAAGTAACTACGAAAACTGTAAGAACATTTAAAAGTTTTGCTTTCATCTTGGCTCTCCCTTGCTAGGTAGTATGCACCCAGTAAGAAAATATCTTTTGCTGTCTATATCAAACAGTTTTGATATTAAAATATGTGTAAACGGTAATTTTCAGAATAATTAGTTGTCAGTTACTTTTCTAATTACTACTGACTACTGACCACCGAAAATTTACCAACATTTTCACAAAATGTAGGATTATTCAATCAGAAAGAACGCACTTAGATCCTAGAATCTGGTTTCATCTTGCTCTCAAAAGGGAGATTAAGAAGTCCCCCCTAGTTCACTCAGCTTTCGCTCAGGAATGTTGGGGGGTAGAGGGGAATCTCTGCGTAAATCCTATACGATTTATATCAGCCGCCCTCCACAAAACAGTTTACCCCAGTCTTGTTAAGATTATTAAATTCATTAGAATAGTACTCAACGTCTGTAATCATTGCCTGATAAGTCTTATAAAAATTTATTGGGGTATGGGTGCTAGTGTTTTTGAGATGGGGTTCTAGTATTTTTGAAGTGGGGTTCTGGTGTTTTTGTACTCAACCTAAAAGCAATATAGGCAATGTTTTAGAACGGTTTTAGATGCAAGTTTTGGTAGATAAAATCTGCACTCAAAATAAAATATCGATGTCTCTTGATAAAGATAAATGAATAAATTTAGAAAATCAATTAAATGTTTTGAAAGTAAATTAAATTTCCATAACAAATAGAAAAGGATGATAAAAATTATTCATATATACAGAATTATAAAAATTGATCTTAGCCTAAGAGACGATAGTCAGCAATTCCAAATGGTAAAATACAAAGATGGCAAGCTAGACATCTTCTCAAGTGAGAATCAATGAGAGTGTCTGGTAAAAGTTCTTCCTAAACTTTCGTATTTTGTGGTTAAGTTAGAATACATAGTATATGCACTCATTAACACTAAACTACAAATTAAATACACAAAAGCTTATTGTTACAAGTAAATACTCTGTACTAAGATTTAGAATTTTAGGAGTTAAATAATGCGGATTGCTCAAGACATAACAGAACTAATCGGACGAACTCCTTTAGTTCAACTAAACAAGATTCCTCAAGCTGAGGGAGTAGTAGCAAGGATAGTTGTCAAATTAGAAGGGATGAACCCAGCCGCTTCGGTGAAAGACCGCATTGGGTTGAGTATGGTACTTTCAGCAGAAGCGGCTGGCTCAATTTCTCCTGGAAAGACGATTTTAGTTGAACCTACTTCAGGTAATACAGGAATTGCTCTAGCGATGGTAGCAGCAGCGCGTGGCTACCGTTTGATTTTGACCATGCCTGAGACGATGAGCCAAGAAAGACGCGCTATGCTGAGAGCTTATGGCGCAGCTTTAGAGTTGACACCAGGCGCGGAAGGAATGCGGGGAGCGATTCGCAAAGCTGAGGAAATTGTGGCTAATACTCCTAATGCTTTTATGCTGCAACAGTTCCGCAACCCTGCTAATCCGAAAGTTCACCAAGAAACTACCGCCGAAGAAATTTGGACGGATACAGATGGTGAAGTGGATATCGTCATTGCTGGGGTAGGGACTGGTGGGACGATTACTGGGATTGCAGAGGTACTTAAACAGCGCAAGAAGACTTTTAAGGCGATCGCAGTTGAACCCAGCAATAGCCCTGTTCTCTCCGGTGGTGAAGCCGGGCCACATAAGATTCAGGGTATTGGTGCAGGATTTATCCCCGATGTTCTGCGCTTGGAATTGGTTGATGAAGTAATTCGAGTCAGTGATGAACAAGCGATCGCTTATGGGCGACGTTTGGCAAAAGAAGAAGGCTTATTATCTGGGATATCCTCTGGTGCAGCTTTGTGTGCTGCAATTCAAGTCGGTAAACGTCCAGAAAATGCCGGACGTTTAATTGTGATGATTCAGCCTTCCTTTGGCGAACGTTATCTCAGTACACCAATGTTTCAGGATTTGTCTTTAGAAACTGCTGGCGTGCGTTAAGGATAGAGACGTAGCAGTGCTACGTCTCTACATTTTTCACGGTATCTCTAAAACCTCTCTCTAAATCTCTCTCCTAAAAGGAGAGAGACTTTGAATTTTCCCCCTTCCCGCATCCGGGGTTAGGGGGTTAGGTTTTTCATCGATTTTTGCACACGATCTGAATTGTCAGCTATGTCTAATGCTTACAGCCGCCTTTCTTATGGTGTTGATGGCTATGATCTTTACCGTGGGAACAGTTTTGCAAATCTTGCTTCAGAAGCTTGTCGCTGATTTCTTGCAAGGATTCATCTACAGCTTGTAAGCCAATCCAAGCATCAATCTTTTGGACATCAAATCCTACCTCACGCTGTTCGCCTACTTCTAATAAAGGACGGCGAATTAACAGTGGTTCTTTCAACATCAACGCCAAGGCGGTTTGTTCATCCACCTTTTCAGGAACCACCTCACCAGATTTTACCTTGGGGGCGGAAAGATTAAACCATTCGGCTACGGGGCGATCGCCAAAAAATGAACGCAACCTTTCAACTGTCCAAGGTTCTGTGAGCATATTTTGTGGTATCACCTCATGACCGGCAGCTGTTAGCAAAACTTTTTGCTTAACTCCACCTTTACAGCCTGGTTTGCTATAGAAAATTACCTTTGCCATTCAACTATCTCCTAATTATTCTTTAGCGCTAAAGCGCTAACTACGAACTGATGAAATCAAAAATTCCTCGCTTTATGGCTAACTGAGTCAAACTCAAACCTCTCATTTGGATCGGTTTCGCCATAAATATTAAAAGTCACAGTTGGTTCATCACCCACTGCTTCTACACTGTGAATTGCATCGGGAGTAAAGCTAATAATGTCTCCTGGGAAGAGAGTTAATTCTCCCGTTGCTTCGATTTTGTCCTGAAATTCTGGGCTATTGGTGCGTCGCCAAAAAGTATTTTTTTCTTGGCCTTTTAACACCGCCACGATTCCCCATGTCCCATGATTATGAATGTTTGAACGGGTTCCTGGTGCAAATGTTACTGTTTGCACAGTCAACGGAAAACCTAATTCATCATATAGGAGTAAAACAGAGCTTCCCGTTTTGGGTGAAGCCTCTAAATGTTGACTTTGCACCCAGTAGGAATTTACCATCAAGCGTCTTACAAGCATCCGAATTTCTGGTAGACAATTGGTTTCCTTGTCACTGCCATTGAGAACATCTTCCACCTCAGTTAAAAACCGATAAAGGCGGTAATTTTCTCTCAATAAATCCCAGGCTCTTACAGATTTACATTCTTGATGCTGACCGTCCCCTGTTAGCAGCCAATCCCTACCTTTCATAACTTTTAAATTGATAGCGGAGAAGATTGAATCACAATGATCGGTGAGACATTAGGAATGTTACCTACAGGAAGTTTAGTAGGTATGTTAATAGGAGGGATGATAGAGTTACTATCAGTACTTGCTCCTAATAAAGAATAGGATTTAGTAGATAACCAATTGTTCATGATTTCACCTTGACTTTTCATTGCTGACTAATTAATCATCTTCTTCTGGCGGACGTGTCAAAATATCTAGCAGAATCCCAGAACCAAAATCATTCTTTTCGTCTATCTGCTTGACTCTGGTGCTGATTTCTTTGGCTTGCTCAATTTCTCCTAACTTTGCTAGCACTAATCCAGAAGCAGCATAAGCATTTAAGTACAATCGAATTTGTGGGTCTTCTTTGCGATTGACTAATATCGGCTGAAGTTGCTCCCAGTCATCGGGGAATTGTTCTAGTTCTTTAATTTTATCTAATAATTTGATTGTTGTTTGTAATGCAAGAGAATAATTGTTTTTATAATAGAAAAATCTATATGCTGCTACCAATACATCTGTATTTTCACCAGTTTGGGCTAAAGCTTGTTGAATATATTTTTCGGATTCTGATGTATTTTCCCAGTTTTGTGCAGCGAGAATTAATAAATGTTTGATGTCCTCTGGAACCTGGAACCATGAGAATTTGTTTGTATCGACTTGCATAATTAACTCCTGAATGGAGATAAGGAGGATCGGGGATATGAGGCAATACGGTTCGGTTAAAGCAAGAGAGATGATAAATCGCCATCAAGACGAAAGATTGATCATTGTAGAGACGGCGATTTATCGCGTCTTTGCTTTGCCCAATGCCCAATTTAAAACAAAGTAAGAACGTACACCAAGGTGAATAAAACAATCCAAATAATGTCTACGAAGTGCCAGTAAATCTCTGTCATTTCGATGAAAGTATGATTGGTTGCAGAATATTCACCGGGGAGACGCGATCGCCACAATGCGCGTAATATCAATAACAGTCCCACAAAAACGTGCAAACCGTGGAACCCGGTCATGATATAAAAGCAGTTGGCGAAGACGTTGGTAGTCAAACCATACCCTAAAGTTGAGTACTCATAAACCTGACCACCCAAGAAAATTGCCCCCATGATTGCAGTAATTGCATACCACAGTTGCATTCCCTTGACGTTATTCTTTTTAATCGCCGTATCACCGAAGTGAATCACGAAACTACTAGACACCAGAATAATGGTGTTAATTGTCGGTACAAGTAGTTCTACTTCACTGCCTTCTGGAGGCCAAACGGGTGTAATACCTCGGAAAAATAGATAAGTGGCAAAAAATCCCCCAAACATCAGAGATTCAGAGGCAAGGAATGTCAACAATCCCCAAACTCTTAAATCTGGATGTTCTTCGTGTCCTGCACTGTGATCTTTGCTTGTCGTAGCTATGGTCATGTTGTTTACCCTCAAAGGTGAAGCGTCGGGCAATTCAATTCTTCACAGTCCTGATTTGTTTGTGGGATGGGTGTCTCACCCGTCCAAGATTAAGGCAGAATGCCCAAGCCCACAAGAGTTATTTCTTAACCAAGTAGCGCCGTGTGCAACTTTCTTTCAAACCTAACCCCCAGACCCTTAAGAGCTAGCGTTGGGGAGCAAGAATCAAAGCCTCTTGACCTTTCACACAAGTTATCGAATCACTACCAGTCCTCGAATTAGCCCACCCTAACCCTCCCCTTATAAAGGGGAGGGAACAAGAATCTCTTGTTTCCCCCCTTTACAAGGGGGGATTAAGGGGGGTAATTTGACTTGTGTGTACACCGTAGCTTCTAGGGGAGAGAATAACTTGCACATCACGTTAAGTACAGCATTTCATTAATTCGTAGCGAATTAAATTTGGCAATACCTGACATTGTGAATGTATCGGCTTGCATTGTTAATGTATCGGCTTGCATTGTTAATGCATCGGCTTACATTGTTAATGCGTCGGCTTGCATTGTTAATGCATTAGCTTGCATTGTGAATGCATTGGTCTGCATTGTTAATGCATTGGCTTGCATTGTGAATGCATCGGCTTACATTAAAAACGCTACGCTTTCACTAAGCACTAGCTTCTGGTGTTGCAGATGGCTGTACTTCAGTACTATGACCGTGACCGTAGTCATAAGGGCCATGAGTCACAACCGGCAACACTTCCCAGTTTTCAATTGCAGGTGGTGAGCTAGTTGTCCATTCTAAAGTCAAAGCTTGCCAAGGATTATCACCTGCCAAAGGCCCTTGCAACCAACTGTAGATTATGTTGATGGCAAAAGGAATTACCGATATCCCCAAAACAATTGAGCCAAAGGTACAAATTTGATTGAGGTCGATAAATTGAGGGTCATACATTGCCACCCGTCTAGGCATTCCTTTTAAACCCAACTCGTGCATCGGTAAAAAGGTAAGATTTGTACCGATGAAGGTGAGAGCAAAGTGAATACGTGCCAAGCTTTCATTCAACATTCGTCCGGTCATTTTGGGGAACCAGTGATAAATACCGGCATAAATGCCAAACACGGAACCGCCAAACAGAACGTAATGAAAATGTCCGACAACATAATATGTGTCGTGAACGTGAACATCAAAAGGCGCTGTTCCCATCGTCACACCACTTAAGCCGCCCATGACGAACATCGACAACAAACCAATGGCGAAAAGCATCGCACCAGTGAAGCGAATTTTACCACCCCAAAGGGTAGCAACCCAGGCAAAAATCTTTACGCCAGTGGGAACTGCAACGATGAGAGTGGAGATGGTGAAGAACATCCGCATCCAACCGGGTGTACCACTGGTAAACATGTGGTGTACCCAAACGAACAAACCCACAACGCAGATGGCTACACTAGAATAAGCGATCGCTTTATAACCAAAAATTGGCTTACGGGCGTGAACTGGAATTACCTCCGACATGATGCCGAAGATGGGCAGAATCATTAAATATACTGCCGGGTGAGAATAAAACCAGAATAAGTGTTGATAAATTACAACGTTACCGCCTGCATCTGGTTTAAAGAAGGAGGTGCCAAAGTTGAGGTCAAATAACAGCAGAACTAAACCGGCTGCTAATACAGGTGTAGAGAGTAGCGCCAGCAAGGAAGTTGCCAAGATTGCCCAGCAGAATAAGGGTACTTGATCCCATTTCATGCTCGGAACCTTCATCATCAAAATGGTGATCACAAAGTTCAGCGAACCCAAAATTGAGGAAGTTCCTACCAAAACGATCGCCAGTATCCACATAGTTTGAGCGATTGGCGCTGTCACCAAACTCAAAGGTGGGTAAGCTGTCCAACCAGATTGCGAACCGCCAAAAATGAAACTACCTAATATAAGCGCACCGGCTGGTGGGTTTAACCAAAAGGCGATCGCATTCAGTTTCGGGAAAGCCATATCCCTAGCACCAACCATCAACGGCACTAAATAGTTACCAAATCCGCCAATAGCGCTAGGGACAATCCACAGGAAGATCATAATCGTCCCGTGATTGGTCATGAAAGCGTTATAGAGATTGGGGTCGAGTACATCTGATTCTGGTGTTGCTAATTCCACCCGCAGAGCGATCGCCATCAGTCCGCCGATGAGATAGAAGACAAACGCCGTCACCAGGTATTGAATACCAATAACCTTGTGGTCAACATTAAATGTAAAATAATCTTGCCATTTCCACGCCTTCGGATGCGAAGTGTGGCCAGCCACCATTTCCGGTTTATTTCCTTCTGGTGGATTATTTCGTGGAAATTCTACCTGCGTCATATTTTTGTCCCTTGTCGTTTGTCATTTGTCATTTGTCCTTTGTCTTTTTGTCCTTTGTCATTTGTCCTTTGTCTTTTTGTCCTTTGTCATTTGTCCGTTGTCATTTGTCAGTTACCAATAACTAATGACCAATGACCAATGACTAATGACCAATGACTAATGACCAATGACTACTGACTCTAGAGTTGCTGCACTGATTCCCATATCATGGGTGTGGGGCGCGAGAAACTCTGATGTTGATAAGTCGGCTGGATTAACCCTTCGGGTTCGCGAGTTCCCCATCGCCGGAAACCGCCAAGACGGGGACTCGCTCACTGCAACGACTTGATTGGGGTTTTGCTGTTGAGCAATCTGGTTTTCTGTCCGCCAGCTATTATATTCTTCCGGTGTGTGGACAATTACCTCTGTCCGCATTGAACCGTGATAACCACCACACAATTCAGCACAAACTACGGGATATGTACCTGGTTTGGTGGCGACAAATCGTAGTTCGGTCGGGATACCGGGAAGTGCATCTTGTTTCAAGCGGAAGTTTGGAACCCAAAATGAATGAATTACATCTTGTGCTGAAAGGTTAAGTTGAACATCAGCACCGACGGGTATATGCAATTCCCCAGAGGTAATGCCACTATCGGGGTAGTTAAATATCCAGGCATACTGTATGCCTTTGACATCAACAACTAAATCGGCTGGTTTGTTTAGGGTTTGAGGAGACGCGCCAATCCCAATTGTCGGGGTAACTGTTGCTTCAGAATTATCGCTGAGTGTAGCAGCAAGAGCAGTTCCCGGCATACTAGCAACATGAGCTGCTGAATGAGGATGACCAGCAGGTTCAAAACCGCCCATTTGGTTAAAAACATCTACACTGTAGATGCCCAAACAGAGGACAATCACCGTTGGAATTGCTGTCCAAAAGATTTCTAAGGGAACGTTACCTTCCACTCGCACGCCATCGGTATCATCACCCTTGCGGCGACGAAACTGAATCAAAAAAAGTACAATGGTTCCTTCTACCACCAAGAAGAGTGCGATCGCAATGGTAAACATGACGTTGAAAAAACCGTCTACCAAAGGCGCTTGTAGCGATGCCTGCACCGGCATAAGAGTGTGGTTTTGACCGATCCAAATGCTGATTGCTGTAACTACTATCCCAGCAACCAGAGTCCATAGTGAAACAGGAATTTGTTGCATATATGCTACCTGCTTTGTAAACCGTCTTTAGAGATGTTATTTTCTGGGAATAGGGAATTGGGCATTGGGAATTGGGAATTCTTATCTATTCCCCATTCCCCATTCTCTATTCCCCATTTCCTTTTCACTTATTAAATTTCTAACGTGCAGCCATAAAAAAAGGGGGAAACTTCCAGATTTTTTTCATATCTTTCCCCCAAACAAATATAAATTATATTTCAACTCATACCACAAAGTTAGCCCACTGCTTTCATAAAAGCTAGTTGTTCCAAGAGGGCACTGTTTACCTAATATTGATTAGGCTATATTAGCAGCAAGTTTAAATTTGTTAATAGCTAACATTTTGCGATTTACGGATTTGTTTACTGTGAACCTTTTATCGGTTACGGTAAATATTTAATATTCCCCTCAAGTTACCTTGCCTAGCGCATTTGCGCTTTATACAAACAGTACCTCCTTGAATGAACAACAATTTTGACTAACTCCAAAAACCTTAATTATTTACTGCAACGTGGGTGTAGCAATTCTTGGGACAAATCCGTGAACATGCTTCACAACCAATACAGTTTTCTGGAGAAGTAACTGCCATTACTTTCCGTTCAATTTCTTCATCGTCTTCGTCTTCTACAAATTCGCCTTCTTCGTTGAGTGCCTTCAAACCTAGCACATTGTACCCGCATACTTTAACGCATCTGCCGCAGCCGATACATTTATCCTTGTTAATTTCTTGAGCAAATTTTGGTGTCCAAGTCTTGCCGCCAAATGTCAAACCTGTTAGTTGCGCCATGAATAAATCCTCGGCAATTTTGCCTGTCAATCTGTTTGTGCATTAATCATCATATTATCCTAATCTTTTATTATTTTGTATTCAAAACTTACTTTTATCTCATCGTAATTCGATGCCTTTGAACACAATGTAAATTGTTTCTTATTTCATAAAATAGATGCAAATTATTGCTAATAATAATTATGAATATTTAAGCTAAACTTGTTCTTACGCTCTGCATGGCAACACATTTATAGAGGCTCTGACTCAATATCTGACTGGAGACAGCAGCCCCTAATCACTTGAAACTGTATCTAGAAGAGTGATGATATTATTTTTCAAATATTTTTAGCTTTAAGCAATTGAATTTAGACGAATAGTATACATATATACAAAAAGAAATGTTCATTAATTACATTTTGATATATGCATTATGTATTTTATAAAGCAACAAATTGCAATATAATTTGATTTAACTATTTAGATAAATGATGACAAAATAAACATTGCTTTTCGATTTAAATAAATATAATGAATTTATGAAGCAAACATAATGAGTTTACGAAGGAACTGTAATTTTCATGGCAGAATCAGAGCGTGCATTAAATATTAAAATTATTAATAAATTCAGATGATATCCAATTACAGCAGACTTGAATTATGTTCTAAAAACACCTTGTAGTCAAAGCTAAAATGTTCATTAAATACGTAATTAAATAAATGTTAAGATATTTTTCTAAGCTCGATACGAACAAATTAATTATTTTTTTCATGAAATGTATAGTTAATAAAGAAGTTTTATCAGGCTCAGTTTAAAAGCCTTAAATAGCTTCCGATTGGATGTGAAGTCAAAATATGGATGTGGGGAGTGAATGTGGCGAGAAAAGATTATTTTCGCCAGAAAGATTATGTGGTAGCGAGTCATGAATAGACAGGACTCATCCAGGGGAGAACTGAGACAGACATCTCAACGATTAGAGTGGGAAAAGAGCCTTATGCCTTATACAATTCCTAACAACAGTTGCGTTGGATGTGACAACTGCCGCCCCCAATGTCCTACGGGTGCAATCAGAATAGAGGACAATGAATATTGGATTGATCCTGGTCTTTGTAATAATTGTGAGGGCTATTATTCTAAACCACAATGTGTAATAGCTTGTCCAACTAAGTCTCCCATTCTTTGGCAGGCGAAAAAGGGGAGATGCAAAGTTGAACCGAGAGATGCTAGCAGTTTAGACTTGTTTTCTAACGGCAAGAATAATCCATTTGCTTCTGCGATCGCAATTTGGGAAGCTTGTAATGTACTAGCACAACGCACATCCCTACATTGGGAAACCGATGAAGATGGTTACATCAGTTACAGCCGACAAGTTAATCAAGGTAAGGGTGCGATCGCATTTCACATCCAAGATCCATTCAAAGTTAACGACAAAGCCACAGATATAGCAGCAATTGAAGGGCTTGACATTAGAGCCGCTTGCATACATCTGATTTTTGCAGGTTATGCTACAGCTTTAGATCAACCTTGGGAGCAAGAATTTGCGATCGATGAGCGCCAAATCGAGAAATATTTGGGGATGGAGAAACGCAAAGACTTAAGCAAAGCTGCCAAGCTAGCTTTAATGAAAAATCTTGTTCAGCAAGCTTGCTCCCTGATTATCTCCATTGACTGGCCACAACAAGGTCGAATTAACGGATTCTCTGTTACAAACAGCCGCTTATGGCACTTAGTAGATATTCAGCACCACTTTCAAGAAGACAATCTTGGATGCAAATATCTGATTGGGCTAACTTTTAAAGTCAAAGCAGGCGCATGGGCGCAATATTTCTTAAACAAACAAGCGTGTAAAGAGCGAACCGCATTCTATCAATACGGTAGTCTCCCTAAAACACTACTAACCACAGTTATGAGCATTTGGCAGCAACATGAAGGCGCAGTCCGGTTAATGCTGTGGTTGCTGTTTAAAACCAAAATGGGCAAAGAACAACGCATCACTATTCCTACCTTGCTGCGTATCGCTTACGGCGAGGAAAAAGTTGCCCTTGCATCCAGACAACGCGAAGAACGCAAACGTCTACTGCGAACCTTTGAAAGCGATTTAGAAATTCTCAATCACTATGGAATGAAGCCACTTTTCGATCCAGTTACTTACCCAGCAGAAATTCAACCTTTGTGGGCGAAGTTAATCGATCTTCCCGAAGATCCAGATGAAGCATTAGAATTTTGGACTAACGACGGTGGTGCTGAAACTCGCCTCACAGACACAGGCCCCCGTGGTAAGTGGAATCTGCTCATGAATGCGCGGATTTTAGCTTTTGAACTCCCACCAGAATGGGAACAGCAAATTTCCGAATCAGAAAAAAAGCAACGGCGAACTGCTAAAGCCAAAAAAAAGCCCAAAGCTACAAACGATTTACTGGGCGAACAGATTTTGCAAGCGCGAAAAAATTTGAATCTTTCCCAAAGAGAATTAGCAAAACTCACAGGTAAAAGCCAAAGCTGGATTCGAGATATCGAAAATGGTCGTTTAAAAGCCAAATTAGAAGACCAAATACTGTTAAGAAAAGTGCTGAATATTGGTCAATCTTGATTTTGGATTTAGAATTTGGGATCTAAGAGGGTGTTTATAAAGTAAGCCTTAAATTGTAGCGTGCGTTCAAGCAGCGCGTAACACGCCTGAAAATATGGTGCGTTACGGCTGAATTAGACGTAATTACGAATTAGTAATTACGAATTGTTAATGTCAACTCTTCGGTAGAAAAAGCCGATAGGATTCGCTATCCATCAAAATCCTATAGCCCAGCCACATTAGTACAAAGGGAAATATCTTACTAGCATAGCGGCTGAGGACTAAAGCAATACCAGGTAGGCGAGTTAGGTTATAGGACATCAATAGCCAGCAGAAAACAATAACATAGCAAACTGGTATGATTACGGACAAATTTTGGATTGAGCTAGTGGCAAATAAGGGAATATAGATCCCCAAATTGTTACCACCATTGGCAAGCGTAACGGCAGAGACACGATAGGTTTGTGGATCGCGGATTACGTCCCAGAGCGATCGCTTTCTGGAATCAAATCCTCGATATTTAGAGTTTATTTTCAGATTGGCTGACTTATCTTCATTTGAGTCATCCTGATTAAGGTTGCGTAAATTGTTCAAACCAATGAGTATCGGTAGAATCCCTAGTAGACCAATCCAAGTTGACGGAATTACTAAACCCAATAAGAAACCAAGCAAACTTACTATCACTAATGCTGTGAACCCTAGAAGCTCACCAACCACAACGTGCTGAGGCCGAAAAGTCCGATTAACTGAGCTAAAAAAAGCAGTCAGATAAATATTGTCGTCAAAGGTTGTTGCTACAGCAGCAGCTAGCCCAATCTTAATTGTTGCAATTAACCAATCCATCACCATCACTCGCTCAACACCTGTTTGATGACCGAAATTACCAATCGCTCAACCTGAGCAATCAGCCCCGCAATATCGAGAAATAGGGTTTGTTTGTCCCAGATTTCTATAAATCACCGAAGAGGCAGAGGGGAAGGGTGCAGGGTGCAGGGGGAGCAAGCCCTTCTCCTCTGCGACAAGCGTTGCGGAACATGGGTATGAAGCCCCATCCTTCCAGAACGCTTGGACTGGGGCGGAGTACAAGCTCCGTCTCAGTCTTTCCCCCTGCCCCCTGCTCCTTTGCCTCTTTTGACACTCCACCAGAGGCGATCGCCAATAGAGGGAATTAATCTTGGATGTTGGTTCAACTGCCATCATCCAAAATACCTAAGTTATTTACCAATTTCTCTAACTTCAAAAAAAAATGGGGTAAGCCTCAGTAATAATATATAAACAGCCCAAAGAAGTATAACACTCTGGCTGCATTCTCGTATGTAATGCGCCATTCATTCCCAGCATCAATTACTAGAGGGGTTTCAGCCCAAACCCTTTACAATCAGCCGCCTAACCAAATAGATGGTTATTTCAGCCAAGGACTCATAATGATTAGTCGTTTCATTAACCTTCTGCTTAGAGGCACAGGTCAAAACATCTTACAGTCACTCAGAGCAGTCATTCGGAGATCGGCTGCCTACAGGTTTGCAGTCTTATTTTGCATCGGACTTGCTGCGAGTTTGGTCTGGACTCTGGCTTTTGACAGTCATGCTGCTGTCGCTTCTGAATCTACCAATACACTCTCCTCTCTACTAAATCAGTTCCAAATACCCAAAAATTCGACAACTCGGTTACTAGAAACCGTGGGACTATTTGTGGGGGGCATAATTTTTTGTATAGCTTTGGATCGCTGGTTTTCTAGCCGTTCTGTTGGGTCTAGCAACACGCCTTTAGCTGAACAAGCGCGGCGGCTCAAGCAACTCAAAATTGGGTATCCAGAGGGGATGACAAATCTGGAAGTTCTTCGGACTCAAGGCTTGCTCGAAACCCGTTTGCAACCTTATGGGCTGAGTGTCACCTGGACAAGCTTTTTATCAGCCTCTTCTCTGATAGAAGCACTCAGTAACGGGACAATTGACTTCTGCGGCGGTGGCGGTACGGCTAGCATCTTTTCTCAAGCAGCAGATCATGTATTTGTGCGGGTAGCAAAAGAAAAATATACTGCTCCCAAAGGTCAAGCGATTTTAGTACCGGAAGATTCGCCGATTCAGACACTAGCAGACTTGAAGGGGAAAAAGATCGCTTTTGACAAAGGTTCAAGCGCCCATTATGTACTTGTGCGATCGCTGGCGAAAGTAGGTCTAGATTTTAGTGACATTGAGCCAGTTTATCTCACACAGCCGGAGGCGCTACCCCGATTCCGCCGTGGTGAGATTGATGCTTGGGTGATTTGGGTTCCCTACACAGCAACTCAGACCCGAAGCTCTTACCCAGGGCGATCGATTGCCGATCTGGAGAGCATATTTGGTGACAAAGCTTCCATAGAAGTTCCGACTTATTACTACGCGATTCCAGAGATAGTACGCGACTATCCCGACCTGCTCAAGGTGATTTTAGAAGAGGTAAATGAAGCTGGAGCTTGGGCTAAGAGACAGGAATTGGAAGCGGTTCAACGAATGGCACAAAACCATGAAATCGATTCATCCATTGTAGAAACTTTACAGCAACGTAGTGCCGAACGTGCCATCATCCCCATTGACGATCAATCACTCACTGCTCTACAGCATCAAGCAAATGTGTTTAGGGATCTAAATCTAATTCCTGAGCGAGTGAATGTGCAAGATGGAACTTATAGCTTGCAGACTAAGCAAAATTGGACTTATTAATTCGACACTGAGCGAAAAAGAAGCCTGGGGAAGAAGAAAGTTGATAGTTTTGGTGGATGCAGGGATTGAGTAATTTAATTTCAGTAAGTAGAAAAGTTTTTTTTCAAAAGTGCGATGCCTACATCGGGCTACGCCTACGCTAAAAAAAATCTCATATACTCCTTCGAGAATCTTGCTACGCGCTGCATCTCGTAGAGAGTCTCATTACGCAAATTACGAATTAGATAGATGCATACCCCAGTCTTTTATGTACTATAACTCATCACCTTATTAGAGGTAAGCCACAAACTACTTACAGCATATTTAGTAACTACCAACTCTTTTGTAGCATTACATGAACTCTTCAATTGTTGAGTTCTTGTTTCATCCTTCACAAGTTTAGCCTGGTAAGTGTAGAGAGAACCAGAGGGTTGTTCAAAACTTAACTCACCCAGAATAGTATTATTATCTAAACTTTGCTCTAAAATTTTACCTGCAACTTTGTAGTTAAACCAATCCCATCCGTTACAAAAGATTAGTTCTCTTTCCAAAACCTGAAGTGCAGCAGGTAGAATTCCCCAGCCTCGATAGACTTTCTGTAAGCATTGAATATCACCATTCCGAGTCAAAATTGATCTAAATGAATCTCCATCGAGACGACCATAGTATCTTCCTTCTGGCAAATCTATGATTGTTGGTGCAAACCGATGTCCCCCAAAGTGCGATGATTTCCAAATTCGCACATTATCTAAGCACAAATCAGCATTACTAGCTGTAACATTAAAGTAAAAAGGAGCGCCATATCTAGCACAACACTTATCATGGCTACCGTGAGTACAAATTAAAATATCTCTAGTTGTACCAGTTTCTACCTCAGAATTAGAACTGATACCCCATAGCCATTTTTGGACAACTGCTGCTACTTGCTCAATATTTGCTAGCTTAAATTCTTGCTTATGGTATCCATTACTTAGCCCATCTTCTTTTTGATAAATTAAAAGCGTAGTGTGATTTACTTTATGTGAGACATCATTAGCAATTAAAAGAAATCTAATCGGTAATTTAGCACGCTTTACTTCCTCTACCAAAATCCTCAAATTCTGAGGCACCCATTTAGAATTAAATGCTTCTGATGTCCACGGTAAAGGACACTCAACTAAAATATAAGTTTGATAATTGGTGGCACTACCAATAACATCTTCTCCTACTTGTAGTGAATCGTCAGAACAAAAAAAAGTATTCATCTCGCTGTACTCATTAGCGTATTTTATGGACAAAAGGTATTACAAAATACAATTGTGTTCTTAGCTACAATATCCTTGGCTAAAGGAGATAAAAAAGAACAATATTCATTTCCCTGTAAAAACTAGGTAGCCACTTTATAACATCATTATTGATCGAGGTCTTTCCGGTTAATAAATTCTCCACAATAAAGATAAACAGTGTCAAGATAGATTTTTCCGTATGAGCGACGTTAATTTTGTATCTAGTTTTATTATTATTTGGTATTTTATAAATTTTTCCTTGCTGAAACTCGATTTTTATGAACTTGCTTTTTTACCAAAATCAAATAAATGAAACCTTGTACCTTGTACATACAAAGCTACTTGGAGAGTTACTAAGGATTAACTTGCCGATAATATCAATGTAGCTGATACTACAATCAGAAACATTGTTCGTAGTAAGATACTTATTTAAAGTTTTGCTGAAGTTATTTATATAGCTAGTTACAAATCCTGTTTTTACATCTAAAAATATAATTTTTTGTTTTTCTTCTGAAAAATATATTCCTAAAGGGCGATGTGAAATCAGCCAATATGAGTTTAAAAATCTTTCTCCACTATCTACTTTTAATATAATATCTA
This sequence comes from Nostoc sp. KVJ3, assembly GCF_026127265.1. Taxonomy (GTDB): domain Bacteria; phylum Cyanobacteriota; class Cyanobacteriia; order Cyanobacteriales; family Nostocaceae; genus Nostoc. The sequence continues at coordinate 176,044 of NZ_WWFG01000001.1, read as the reverse complement.
TCAATTTATACATATTGCGAATAATTCTCAATTGTAATGGAAAAATAAAAACAACAAAATTAGGGGTAAATGCTTTAATGCCCCGTAGTTAATGCACAATACGTTAATGTTAAAAGCTAGTGACTAATTATTAAGAGCGTCACTGGTATTAACATTAACAAACTTGTTATTTACCCTTTATATAATCTAACTTCCTGAAGCTCATGTCAGGGTTTGATGATAGGTATCTGCCTTGACTGTAACTGAACTCAAAAATAAATGCAAGTATTTGAGAATCTTTATAATTTTTTATCTCTATCAGGTTGCTTAAATCAAGGTAGATAGCCATTATCTAGTGGAGATAGGTCACTTGAAGAAGGATTGATTCTTTCAAGACAATAGATAAAGTTTTGCAACTGTGACTAATTTTTGCCAGTAGGGTAATCAAAATATCTGTGGCTATGGCGATCGCATATTTCTACTTCCATGCAGAATTGAATCATTTTTTACCACGGCATCACAAGCAGGTGAAAATATCTCATTTTTTTGAGGAGAAAGCCTCAATTAAGGACATGATTGAGTCGTTGGGTGTGCCTCATCCAGAAGTTGATTTTATAAATGTTAATGGTGAATATGTAAATTTTTCTTACATTGTTTCCGATGGAGATACTATTAATGTTTATCCAATTTCAGCTAGGAATGTTATTCTACCAAGCATTTCTGTTTTACCAGAACCGCTCACTACTATTCGCTTTGTTTTAGATATTCATTTGGGGAAGCTGGCGACATCTCTACGACTTTTAGGTTTTGATACTTTATATCGCAATGACTATGAAGATGATAAATTAGCCCAAATATCCCACACTCAAGGGCGGATTATCTTGACTCGTGATAAAGGGCTATTAATGCGTAGTTTGGTAACGCACGGGTATTATGTTAGAAATACTAACCCTCAAGAACAAATTATAGAAGTACTGCAACGCTTCGACTTATTTAAATTAATTGCACCATTTAAACGGTGTTTGCGTTGCAATGGATTATTAGAATCTGTAGATAAGCAATCGATTATTGAGCAAGTGCCAGAAAACGTGCGATTGCACATCGATCAATTCCAGCGTTGTCAAGACTGTGAACGCATTTATTGGAAAGGTTCACATTATGAACGATTGCAACAGTTTATTAATGAAGTAAGTAAATGACATTAATTTTAGCTCTCGATTTTGGCGGCACTAAACTAGCAGCAGGATTGGTAAATATCGGTTCGAGAAAGTGGTTGCGTTATGAACGTCGTCTCTCGCCAGTAGGTGCAGATGCTAGCACTGATTTGGGAATTATGCGATCGCTCATTTACTCGCTGTTAGAAGATGCAAAACCTGCTGCGATCGGTGTCAGCTTTGGCGGCCCGGTAGACGCTTCCACGGGGACGGTACGACTATCTCATCATGTGGCTGGATGGGAAAATATTCCTCTCAAAGGGTTGTTGGAGGATGAGTTTGGCGTTTCTGTTGGTGTAGATAATGATGCCAATATTGCTGCTTTGGGTGAACACCGTTTTGGTGCTGGACAGGGATACGATAGCCTGTTTTACATCACTGTCAGCACTGGCGTAGGTGGTGGTTGGATACTCAACGGCCAGCCTTGGCGGGGTGCTGGTGGGATGGCTGGCGAAATTGGACATATCGTTGTAGATCCTGCTGGGCCAGTTTGTTTGTGTGGGAAGCGGGGATGTGTGGAACGTTTGGCTTCGGGGCCTTATATGGCGCAAAATGCTAGGGAAATTTTGGAGAACGAACCACAGAGGCGCGGAGAACTCAGAGATGGAAAGGTTTTGAGGGGTTTGGTGGGGGATGATTTGACGTTGCTGACGGGGCAGTTGGTAAGTGAAGCGGCGGCTGCTGGGGATGATTTGGCTAAGGAAGTTTTGAATAAGGCTGCTTGGGCGCTGGGTGTGGGTATTGGCAATGTGGCGAATTTGATGAATCCGCAGCGCTTTGTGTTGGGAGGTGGGGTGATGAAGGCGGGTGAGGATTTTTGGCGGGTGGTGCGTCAGGTGGCACGGGAGACGGCTTTACCGGAGGTTGATTTTGAAATTGTGCCGGCGGTATTGGGTGATGATGCGCCTTTGTGGGGTGGTGTGGCTTTAGCAGAAATGGAGCTTGAAAGGTAAAAAGGCGATCGCTTTGCTGTAGTTTTTTGGGATTACTTATTTAGATTCTTTAACTAAAAGCTATTAGGCGAAGCCCTTATCAATAACACACATAGTAAGTAATCTGGACTAATGGAAGAAATTACCTTTTTGGTTTCCGCCTGTAATGTCCCCTCACCCAATGACCGTTTCTCAGATGAGGCTTGACAGGTACATAATCACTTTTATTTAAAATTCTTTTATATTCTTCTAGAGAAATCTTTGGCTGAGTTGCCTTTTTTAGAGGAGGTTGTGCTTCCCTTTTCGGCGGCGTGTATGGGGGAGTTGGTTGTACTGGTTTTTGAGGCTGCGGCTGAGTTGCCTTTTGTAGAGGAGGTTGTGATTCCCTTTTCGGTGGTGTGTATGGGGGAGTTGGTTGTGCTGGTTTTTGAGATGGCGGTTGAGATGAGCTTTGAGATGGTGTCCTTGTTTGTTGATTAACCCGTTGTTTGAATTTAGCGGCAGAGGTAGCTCTGATGTTGCTGACTTGATATCTTAGTTGATCAAAAGCAGGAAACTGATTTTTAATCTCAGGGTTTCTGTGAGCAAATTTCCCAAGTAAATCTTGAGCCAAAGCTGAGGTTGCAATTACCTTTTGAAGTTTATATGTATCCTCAATAGCATTTAAATCTGCTAGTTTTTCACAGGAAAATTCATAAAATAGACCGAAGCTACCGGCTAATCCTCCAAACACAACCATAGCCCAGTATAATTGAGCGAGTTGTCCCAGAGTTATATAACCGACCATACACAAAATGGCTAGTGTCCAACTCCAGTCAACTATTTCTTTAATCCGCTGAAAATGCTGGCGCAGTGATAACATTTAAGGATACTGAAAAAGTTAACTATTAGGCGTAGACTTCTTTTGAGGTACTGAACATTTCAAGAAAATAGGTTTAGGTCTATCTGGGTTACTTTTCAAATTTAAGTCTTGCTTATAAGGCTCACAATAATTTTTATATATGCGAACTTTAACGTAGTCTGTAGTTGGTATTTGAACTCTGAAAGCACCTAAATTATCAGTTGTATCTGTATCAGACCCACCTTCAGATTCCATTATTACTTTTGCGCCAACTATCGGAACTTGAGTCGCTTCATCAAAAACACTAACTTTTACACTACTTGAGTTTAGTACTGTAGAAGGTTTATTTTCAGCGCTTTCTTTATCTGAGGTATTCAGCCCTGGAACATGAGTTGCAGCCCCATAGCCTATAGTCAACAAGAGAAATCCAGTCAGGGCGTACCAAATAGGTTTCGGTATATTACTCAGATCCATATAGTTGGCAGATGCGGATGTGTATTGATTAGCAAAGTTAAATTCTAAACATACTTATACTACCGCACGGTAAGGATAGTTTATAGAGTCTTCACGAAACAAGCTAATCTGTGAAAAACTGGTTAAGAATGTGGTGAAATTTAAAAATCACTAATCGTTTTACCTGACTATTACTGTTGAATATTTTGACGAAACTCTCTAATCGCTTCCAAGGGAGATGACAACAAAAGACAACGATTCACCAGTGGTAAATCTAATTCTCCTAGAAACTCACTTTTAACAACTTTGTCATATTGTTGTTCTCGTAAGCAGTAGACTTCAATTGTGCCATCTTCCCAAAACCAAACTTCTGGAACTCCCATTAATTTGTACTTTTGTAACTTGATGGGGCTACCGCTAGTAATCACCACTTCAATACACAAGTCTGGTATAGATTTGTCGGTTCCAAAGCAATAAGATAAATCTGCTTGGTATTCTAGTATATTGGGAATAATCTGGCTAAAACTCCCACTAGGGAAAAATTCAATCCCTTTGACTTCAAAGTAAGTAATTAATAGTGCAGCAATTAAACACCTAATCGCCTCATGAGGCTTACCAATTGTCACTATTTCTAAGAATCCATCACAATAAAACAGCCGCACACCTGGTACATTTTCAAAGCTGGCTTGAATTGCTTTAAACTGTTCCCAAGTTAATCCATGCCGGAAAAAGCGTTGTTCTTCTGGTAAGTTAATAGCATTTTCTAACGTTTGAGTCATAAGATTTTTTACTCTCCCAGTTAGTACTTATGAAATTTATCTTATTTACATTTTAAGTCAAAACTAAATTATCTCGGTGAATTACTGTTTCTACACCGGCATAGCCTAAAATTGTGGGAATTTCTCGTGAATGACAACCGCGAATCTTTTGCAGATCGTTGCTGTTGTAATTCACAAGTCCTCTAGCAATTTCGTTACTGTTGCTATCACACAATTGCACCGCATCTTGTGTGTCAAACTCTCCTTCTACTGCCTTAATTCCAGCAGCTAATAACGATTTTCCCCCTAGAGAAATTGCCGCGATCGCACCTTCATCTAAATACAATTTACCCGCAGGTAAAAGTCCGTAAGCTATCCAACGTTTACGCGCTGAAGTTGGTTCTGGTTGCGGTTCAAAATGCGTCCCAATCAGTTCACCTTGAATAATTTTTTCGATATTCCGGGGAAATCGCCCTTGAGTAATTACAGTCCGCACTCCCGCCGCGATCGCAATTCTTGCCGCCGAAATTTTTGTCAGCATCCCCCCAGTTCCCCACTGAGAACCTTGGGAACCTGTTTGTATTTGTAATTCAGCTAATTCTTTAATGCTACTAACTAAAGCGATCGGTCGAGCATCTGGCACTGAACGGGGATCGGCTGAGTAGAGGCGATCTACATCGGTAAGTAAAAATAACCAATCTGCTTCTACTAAGCTAGCAACCAATGCCGAAAGGGTATCATTATCACCAAATTTTAGTTCGTCTATTGCTACAGTATCATTTTCATTGACTATGGGGATCACTCCCAGTCCCAGTAATTCCTGAAAAGTATTGTAGGCGTTAAGATAGCGGCTACGTTGTACTAAGTCGCTGCGAGTCAATAATACTTGAGCGATCGCTTGTTGCAGAGTAGTAAATAAATCATCATATATACGGATTAATCGTCCTTGTCCAACTGCTGCTACAGCTTGTTTGAGTGCGATCGCTTTCGGACGTTCAGTTAAGCCCAACCGCGCACAACCCACGCCCACAGCCCCAGAAGAAACCAAAATTACCCGATGTCCTTGGCTTCTCAAATGGCAGAGTGTTTCTGCTAAAGTAGCGATGGTAGAAAGTGCTAATTGTCCCGTTTCTGGTTGAGTTAGGCTAGAAGTACCGATTTTGACAACAATTGTTAGTGGCATTTAAATAGTGAAGAGTTAGGAGTGAGGAGTTAGGAGTTGAATTTAGTTCATAACTCATAACTTCTAACTCCTAACTCAATTTGTAAAGCGCCAATCCCTCTATAGTGAAGGTTGACGCTTTACGGGTGTATATTTACTTAGTATGAGTTAGGGTCTTTATTTGGCTGACTCCATGTTATTAATACTTATGATCCCCGATTTTTGGCTTCCAGTAAGATTCCTTAACCATTTCTTTAGATTTACTTTCCTGACGATTTTTCAAGTTTTGTGAATCTTGCTTTTCTTAGGGGTAATAGAGGCTCCCAAAATTTCGGATACCCAAACTTCAAAGTTGCGGATGGGATGAGAACGCAAAGCTGCATCGGCGTGGACAATGGGTTCAACTAAAATGGTAAACATCCCCAGACGATTACCAGCTATGACATCGGTAAATAAGCGATCGCCTACCATCCCCACTTGATGCACTGGTAGATCCATTGTCCTGACTGCTGCCCTAATTTTGCGTCGAGAAGGCTTGGCTGCACCTAAATAGTAGGGTAAATTGAGCGATCGCGCAATTCCCCCAATTCTTGCTTCACTCAGGTTGTTGCTCACCAAACACAATGCAGTACAGGCGCGAATTTGCTCTACCCACTCTCGTAGTTCTGGCGAAGCCATCCCGACTGTAAAGGGTACTAAAGTTTCATCTACATCCAATACCAGCCCCTTCAGTCCGTATTTTTGGATAATATCTGGTGTTAGGTTCAATACTGAACCTTCTAAAATCAAATCAGGTTGCAAAAGATTGTTCCACGCCATAGTCAACAGTCAAATTTAATAGCTCAGACAAATGAGCATAACCCAATATAGTTTAGTTAGTCGAACTCCATTCTGGAATATCCCCCTGAACATTTTGAGATAAAATAACTAAAATATTATCTATCTCTCTAATTTAATATTTACTCAAATCAATGAATACATCGTTTTATGATAAGTTCAAAAAAATCAAACATCCCCCACTTTTACAGGAGTATCAATTTTCCTATTTTGATTTTCTTCCTCTTGAATAAATCAAAGTTCGTAGTCGGGACTTTAGTCCTGATAATCATTTTTTTGAGCGATGAATCGCTCACTACGAACTAGGATCTTATTTTATGTTTAATTATGCCTACCTACTTAATTGACCCTGCAACAATTGAAATTAGTTTTGTTGTAAACGGGCAAGCAAAAATAAATATTGAATGTAAAAAAAACTTCTTAAAAATAGCTCAATATATGTTAATATTTGAACAAAATAATTAAATATAATTTTTTAGATTTACAAAATTCAACGTTTTTGCTCTCATTGGGGATTTGATTTACAGAATTATTGGCAAAACATTCTTTAACTAAGTACTCAGAATCAGGCTAAAGGCCCTGCTACCCCCAAAGATCGGCAGACAGAAAAGCAAATAGGGCGACAATGCAAAAACTCCTTTTTAGTGACAGAGATAGATTTAGAGCGCAAGCCCTATTCCTTGGTGAGGATATTCACTTACATACGTTGGAGAATTACGTTTGCTTGGCGACTATGCCACTAATGGTTACAGTCGGTGAACATGGCTGTGCAGTACTGCTAGACTATGGCGCAGTTGTTCTGTTTAACCTTGAACCTGTAGAAAAAATAGCCTTTCTGACCAAACTATCCTCTCAAGTTACTGACTCTTTTGCCGATCCCGAAACAGAAGAGGTAGAAATTCATCTCAATATTGCGGAGAGTGAAAGAGTTAGGGAAGGAAAAATTTTGCTGCATGAATTTAGTGTAGAACGCTTGCAGATAGTGGCTGATATCCTCGCTAAAAGTGTTGTGCTGTCTCATTATGAAACTAGCCTCGCGTCCGTATTCGATCAAATTGAACCATTTGCAGCTAGTCTCCAGCGCGAAAACCGAGGAAGAAAGCAGAGTCGGGAATTACTCCGTCAACTTGGGACTACGCTATTAGTTCAACATAAGATTGTAGGTCGAGTAGAGATTATTGATAAGCCAGAATTGCTCTGGGAATCCCCACAGCTAGAAAACTTATATCTCCGCTTAGAGGATGAATATGAAATCCGTGAGCGTCACAATGCCTTGGAACGCAAGCTAGAGCTAATAACCCAAACCGCACAAACAGTCCTGGAGTTCATGCAGCATAGCAGTAGCCAGCGAGTAGAGTGGTATGTGGTGATTCTGATTGTGGTGGAGATTCTGCTGTCACTGTACGACATCGTTTTCAAAGGCTAACGCTCAATTTGGAGATCGTAAAAATTGCTGCTTTTTAGCAGTAGCCTTGAGTCGGGCGATCGCAGTCAACACTACAAAATTATATGCTTTTATCAGAATATTAAACAATACAAACTCTCCCAAAATGTTTCATTGCTTCCACATTTAACGGGACATGGTAAAGGGTTTAAGTAGATTTTGATTAAAATAAAAATTCAAAATGAAAATGTTACATTTTGAATTTTAAATTTTATTCTACTTCATTAAAAAGATGTTCCTCTAACAGAGGTTGCACTTGGCGAAATTCCTCTGGGGAAAGTAATTCCGGTTCACCTGTTTTCGCAATCCGTGCAAAAAATAATAGGGGATCGAGGGGTGTATAAATTGCATACTCCTGATCTTCATCATAGAAGCTAGCGAGTAGCTGTAATTGCTCTGGATCTAAATCGGCCTCTTCGTCTTCGATTTCTAAGGTAAAGAGTTCTGATTCTTCAACAGGCGGTAAATCACCTGCCACTGTCAAAGCATAAGCTGTGTTTTTCAATATCAGATTCTGCTCGGATAGTACAGCTTGAGCATTAGCAAAAATTTGCTCAATGATGTTGTCGTCTTCTACCAGAACCGCTTCTTCTTCCTCATCGTCACCTTCCCAAGAAAAAATCTCTACAGGTGAGTCTACAGGAAGCAGTAAAACGTATTCTTGTCCATCTACCTCAAGGGAATGCTCTACATAACATTCGAGCGATCGCCCTTTGTCATCGGTTAAAGTGATGGAACTGGTATGAGCGTTATCATTTTCTTCAGGAAATGGAGGGGAAAACATAGCCGAAATCTAAAAATTTACTAAATACCAGCAAGTTTGGAAATCGCTTAACTATTTAATGACATACTATCTCAACCAAATAGCTTTATACGTAGATACAACTGCTGACTAACCGTTTTCAGAATATCATGTTAAAAGGTATCAATATTCAATTGCCGCCACCGAACTGCCAGAACTAGCACGCTTAACATCTAGCCATTGTTGCAATATTAAAGCGGCTGCCTTGCGGTCAATCAAACCTTTATGGCGTGACGGGGAGCGGTTCTCAGCTATCAGCAGTTGCTCTGCTTGATATGAAGTTAATCGCTCATCCACATATTCCACGGGCAGTTTTAAGGCTTTAGTAAGTCTTGTAGTAAATTTCTGAACTTGACGCGCCTGAAATCCTATTGAGCCATCCATTGAATAAGGTAAGCCCATAACTAGAATTTGCACCTCGCGTTCATTAACTATTTGCCGGATTTGCTCGACATCCTGCTCAAAAGATGTGCGCTCAATTGTAGTGATCCCAGTGGCAATTAAACCCGTGCGATCGCACCCAGCCACACCAATGCGCTTGCGACCAAAATCTAGTCCCAACGCTGAAATAAACGGTTTTGGCTGCTCCTGGGATATCACTAATTCTCCGGCTCTGCATCTGCTGATTCAGGAATCGGCGATACTTCTATGCTAGGGTTTTTTACCGAAAAGTTAATTGGTTCTGACTTAATTGGTAGTGGTTTATCTGAGGATGGTAGCTTTCCTGGTTGTATCCATGACATCCCACCTGGTATAGGTTTGCGTGCCGGTTGTAACCCTTGCAGCATATCAGTCCACTGAATTCCTTCTAATGAGACGAATTTAGACTCCCGTAGCTTATGCCACACAGAACGAGACATCACTAATGTATGTTCTATGCGTTTTGCCCCAATTCGCTCCAAATACTCTTCTCGCTCTGCTTGATAGTCAGAGGAGGCTAATTGTAACCCTTGCTGGGGAAAATCTTGGGTAATCCGAGCCAGTTGAGATAACAATTCTGGATACAGCCAAGTGTAAGCAGGATGAACCGTCAACGTTGCCACGTGGGGAACTTCCCCCTTTCGGTCAAGTTGCACCTGAAAATAGCCGATGGCAGCTTTGCGTTGGGGTTCAAATACGTAACCACTGATGACTTCTGTTTTAGTCACCCATTGCTTCACTGCATCGCTTAAAGCGCCAAACAAACTGGTTTTAAAGTCGCGGGTATTGCGGTCAAAAACCTGACGGACTAAAGGAGGCATAGATGCCGTATCTAGTTGATAGAGCAACTGGGCATCAGCATTACTCACTGGCAAAAGATTGGGCAAATCTGGCTCTGCTTGTGCCAATTCAGCCAATAATTCTGGCTCAATTTCCCAGTATGTCATTTCCGCCAGACGTTGAAATCCATTTTGCCGATATAGTGCCAGCGCCTCAATGTCATTGATGTTAACTTCCAGTAGCCAAGTCCGAGCTTCCAAAATCGATTCAAAGCAATGACGCAAAAGTTGCGAACCAATTCCTTGTTTATCGACACCACGCTCTAACAGCACTTGATCGATGCGCCAAGTACTGCGTGTTCGGTTAAAAGGTGACACTTGAATCATCCCTAGAAGCATCCGTCCTTGCTCTGCGACAAAAGCACAGAGGCGATACTGGAGCGGGTTGGGGAACCAACTCAAAAATTTGAGTAATCCATACCAGCGACGCAGCATGAGCATCTGACTGATTGCAAAACCTGCTCCCTGGGGAGTAAGGGCTGCGAATGACTCTTGAGTTATGCGCTCAATCCCGTCCAAATCCCGGTATTGGACTGGTCGGATAACAACGCTGAGGTTTCTGGGAAGTAATGAAGTCATTTTTATTCGAGCCGCTATTCAGCCTTAACTAACTGCTCTTCAAAGGAACTGCTGCAATAATATTAACTGCTTTCTGCCATTTACTAGTGCATCAAAAGTGTGATTTGAGTAACTTTATACTTAAAAAAGCAGAAAAAGCAGACCTTGTGAGCATAACATTGACATTAACCCAACAACATCTGCCTTTATTTTATTGGAATTTTGATTAAAATTTGTATATATTTACAGCCCTTGTCGAGAAACTAGCTTTTCAAAGTGGGCTTGAGTTTGATGGAGTAGTTGCTGACGACTATCTACCAGTGTTTGCTTCAGGGATGGAACAAGATTGCGAGCTTGCAGAGTCATGTGAAGTTGAAGGTTGGCGACATATTCACTGAAATCTTGATTCACTTCATCTGCGCCCGCATCTGTTAATAAATTTGATTCCATTGCCACTGTGTTCTCCTGTGTTAATCCTGTGCTATTTCTCTTCATGACAAAAAATTATCATGTTGTTTGGATTAACTTCTTAATTTGCAATGAAGTTTAACGCTTCTTAGGGATAGCGATCGCGGCAGAGTTTTTCTTTGCCCATTAAAATCTCAACCCAACACCACCTTGTACAGAGATAGCTGTACCACTGCTATCACGGTAGGCATCAAAAGCAATGATGGCATTTCCAAAAAGGACAGTATTGCTATTTGGGATCATATAATCAATGCCCGGTTGTAAAGCAAAACTGATTTTGTCGCCCACAGGAGAAGATCCACCACCACCAGCCAACACTAACCCAGCACCCAGGTACGCATCAGCTTGCCAATTAAGGGGGAAATCGTAAGAAACTGTTGGTACAACTGCCGTATTATTACCAATTAACACTTGCGCACGCAGTGAAATCGGTGCTTCCAAAAGCTTGTAACGCCCAGCTATTACTCCCCCGATTTGGATACCATCAGTAAAACCAACAGTGGGGCCTATACCAATGTAGCTTCCATAAGCTACTTGAGCTTGTGCTGGTTTAGTACTCACCAGACTCAAAACTAAACCAGCCCCCAAAACTGAAACCAAATATGGAATATACTTCATAACAGACTCCTCACACCAATTTGTCATTAGTCATTAGTCATTAGTCATTAGTCATTGGGCATTGGGCATTGATTATTCGCCTCATCTACTTCATCGTCCCCTGCTCCCCCTGCCCCCTGCCCCCTGCTCCCCTCCATTCTACGGGCAACGCGAATGAATGCCTCCTTGAGTACAAATGTACGCTAATTGCTTGGCATCTAAATTTTTGGCTTGAGAAAAATCAACGCCTTGAACTACGGCAGATACTGAGCCTAAATCTGGGGTTTGGACAAATTGATCTGCTGGATCTTGTTTACTAGGGGCGAGAATTGCTCCCTTAAAATCTGCTCCCGCTACATTCGCCCCCCGTAAATCTGCAAGACTCAGGTCAGCATTTTGTAAGTTAGCGTTTTCCATCTGGGCAGAACGCAAAACAGCACCAGCTAAACGAGTGGCACTCAGGTTAGCATTGCTGAGATTAGCACGATCTAAATAGGCTCCTGATAAATCTGCCCCTTGCCAATCAGTGTTAGTTAAGTTGGCAAAGGATAATTGCGTTCCTATAGCAGTGACACGACCTAAACGGGCAGCATACAGATTGGCTTCGTTCAATTTAGCATCGCCTAAATCAGCCCCAGTTAAGCTGGCTCTTTCTAAAACTGCGTTTCGGAGATCGGCTCCCACTAATTGAGTGCTGTTGAGTTTAGCGTCATATAGACGCGCATTCGATAAGTTGGCTCTGTTGAGAACAGCGCGACTCAAATCGATCCGGTTCATCAAGACGCGACTGAGGTTAGCATCAGTCAGATTTGCTTGCTGCAACTGAGCTTGACTTAAATCAGCGATTACATCGTCGTAGGTATCCCAGCGTCCATCTTCACCCGCACTCCGAAAACGGCTACCTTTAAAGCTTGCTTGGTTAAGATTTGCAGATTTAAACTTAACTCCTGATAAATCAAGGTTGTCTAATACTAAGTTGAAGAAGGAACTTCCTGGAGTACCGCTTTGACCTAATTGGGTGCTACTAAGGTCAACGCCCTCCATTTTCCCACTGTAAACAGAGAGAATTTTGTTGATTGTCTGCTGGTTTCTTTGCAGCCGCCCTTGCCGTAATTCCCGTTCTTGAGTTGCACCGCTACCCACAGACTCTAGTTCACCCACCAAAAACTGATTCTTATTTTTTAATTCCGGGATGGCTTGGGGCCCGACAGTTGTCAAAGCTTGTTGAATCGTATCTAAGAGACTGGAGTTGGTTTCACTAACCAATAAATCCGTCAAAAATTTGATGGATTGTGGATCGTTAAGACCACCTATAGCCAGAATTGTACTTTGGCGTTGCTCATTAGTCGCCCCAGAGTTGGGAGTTAATTGTTTGACAAGTTCGAGGAACTGTTGGCTATTAATTTGCTTAGTTGCTCGTTGGGATTGCTGAATTTGGATATAAACTTGAGTGCCGATTAAAGTTGCCAACACAGCAGTCATACTCGTCAGTCCTACCCCAAACAAAGTTAGATTGGGATTTTGTTGTATTCGCCGCCAAAGGTTGGGCGATTGATTGATTTCATCTGCCGCTAATTCTTCTCCCTCTTGCCCTTCTACTTCATCATTACCAGTAGATTGAGCTTGTTTGTTGCTAGCTAAAAATGAGGATGGTAAAGGGCGAGTCGCATCTATTGTATAAGTACCTGCAAGTTGATCGTGTAGAGCGCGACGACCCCGACGTGACGGTAAGCCGATCCCTTCACCTACAATCATTAATAGGGACAAAAATGTGAATAATCCTAAGTTGGGAAAAGCAAAGCTGTAGCGCCACAGCAGATAGGCGATGGAAATGGGTACAGTCCAACGTCCAACTCCTTCTCTAATGACAACTGCCCCCAATCCGGGCGGCTTTCCTTGCTCGTTCACAACCCGCACTTTGAACCAACGTTTTGGAATTGTTCTACCAGTTTTAGCCAGTAGATACAATTCCCACCACGAGAGAGTTACAGGCGCTAACAGGGCGATTGTCCACAAAATATTAGTCGGCCATGCTACGTTACGGATGCCATAGCTTACAGGTAGAGCTAGGGGCCGAGCGATCGCTCTTTCTGTGACTACCAACACGGGGTTAAGGGGCACTCGGTTCAAATCGCTCCGAGAATTGGCATAGACACCAATGCCGAAGGGAATCAACCCACTGGCAACCACTAAGGCGATTTCAGCCGCCCAAGCTGCACAACGCCTACTGGCTAAGAACAGCGAATTGGCTCTTTCCGGTTCTTTTGACTGACCAGATTGATTACTACTTCTCCTAACAATTGGTGATGTCATCGAATAATTCCCTTTGATATTATTTCTACGCCGCCATCGGCACAATTAAAATAGACTAAGCTAATCGGCAAAAAGAAAAGCATAGTGAAATAGAATTGAGGAGTTATGAGAGTCAAGAGCCTTTTGTATTATGGCTCCTGACTCTCATAACTCCGGGCAGATTGCCAAGTAAATGCATATCAACTTATTGCTTACGTTGAAAGCTACCAGACACAAAAAATTTGTATCCAACATACACTAACACTGCTAAAAGTGCCAGAGTGATTACAGATGCAACCAGTTTAAACACTGCTTGCAGCATCGCCAAGCCTACTAGCACTGTTACACCCGCAACTACCAGCTTTTTCGTCCCAGATAAGCCGTTGAACCAAATCTGAAATCGCTCCAGTTGCAAGTTCAAGTTGGCAAAAACAGACTGAGGCATCTGTTTTTGTCCTTGTGGTCGAGAAACAACCCCAGGTGGGGAATTAATTTCTGCCTCTAGCCGATCGAGGCGACGTTGTAAGTCTTCTTCTGGTTGAGGATTCATCAATCTTTTCTACCTCAGTTAGCACGGTTATTAGACAACAGGCCAACTAAATTCTATTTTTGGTGGTTGTCTTAGTGATTTTAGCTAATGTCTGTGTGTGCAATACCTTTCTGATTGGTAAAAATTATGTTTTTTTGTTATTGTCTGCTACCGTAGATGATTTATCCAGTATTTTTACATTTTCAAGATGTAAAAAATAAAGCCTTGCTAACTGATGGTTAAATATTTTAGTAGATAAGCGATCGCTAGCAATCATCAGAGATGAGTTAATTGGCATGACCAATATAGAGACTTTACTTGGTCAAATCTCTGCATCCTATCTTCACAAACAATTTTCAACTTAATGGTATTAGGTTATACGGTAGCTTTTGGAACCAAGATAGATGGATATCGTCAATTAAATTAGACTGTATAACAATATTGCTCTAAAAAATCTGGAGCATTAATTAAAATGAAAAAGCTTCGGCTACTTGCAATTGTTCCCACCGCTTTAGCGATGAGTTTGGTTTTTACTGAGGCTAATTTGGCACAAACACCAACAGTCCAAATAAATCGGAATTCCCAACCAGATCCATTGCTTTTAAATGGAAAATCTGGGGGAACTGTCAAAAGTAATTGTGGCAATATTACCACTGAGCCTAGTCAAGTTATCCAGGTTACAGAGTCACTGCCTTATTTACGAGTAACAGTAGAAAGTCAAGGTAAGGCAACGCTGTTGATCGATGGGCCAGGGGGACGCTTTTGTGTAATGCCAGATAGCTATTCTGGGGGCAAGCCAGAACTTTCTGGTTACTGGCAAACAGGAAAATACTCGCTGTATGTGGGCGAACTATCTCAGCAACAGCATACTTACACCCTCTCAATCTCACAAAAAAACAAATAGTCATTTGTCTTTATACTAAATAGATCGGTATAAATAAACCTAACCAGGTAACAGAATGTAAAAACTATAAGACCTTTGAGTTCGCGAAGCGTGTCCGAAGGACTTATGCTTCATTTCACTTTGTTACATTCGCAATGACATACATTGAAATTTTCACGCCGACTTGACTAGTGACTAATGCCTAATCTTCCAGTGATTTGGCTGGAACTTCGACAGCAGTGACATCAATTGTGCCTTCTGGCGTGAAGCGCTGAAAATGACTATTTTCTACTAACAGTGACTCCCCACAGTTAGGACACTGTAACTGACTGTTATTTAACCCCGTAAATTCATATCTACAAACGGGACATTGATCGGCAACTAAGTTGCGTTGCAGCCACCAACGAAAGCCAAAAAAGGCGACAACGGGTGCCAAAAATAGCAACCCAACAATAATTACTAACGACTTAACCAACCAACCCAAGCCCAGTGAAGCTAGCAACCAAACAACTGCCAGCAAGGTAAGCCAAGGCCGGAGATTTAAAAGATTCAATTGAAATGACTTAAAGCTCATTTTTTAAATGTCGTCCTGCTCTCCTTCTAGGATAGCGATTTTAGTCATTTGTTATTGGGACTCAGAACTGAGGATAGAAGCATTTTTTGTAAGTGCTGTTGAAAAGCATCTATCCCAAATAGAGCGATCGCCTGTTCTCGTAGCCACTCACGATCGCATCGCTGGTCATTTCCTTGAAGCATTTCTATACAAGCTGCTGCTACAGCATCAGGACTGCGGTGTGGTACTCGCCATCCCAGTTTACCATCCTGTAAGGGATCAGCAGAGCCATCATCATCACCGGATAATACAGGTACTCCACAAGCCATTGCTTCTAGATAAACAATGCCGAAGCCTTCTTGCGAAGGCATAGTATAGGCATCAGCAAGGCGGTAATGTTCCATTAATTCTTCTGTGGCCACAAAACCCGCAAAGACAACGCGATCGCTCACACCTAAATCTTTTGCAAGTTTGGCTAATCGTGGTTGGTCATCACCGCGACCAATTACCAAATATTTCACTTGTGGGAAGACCTGAGCGATTTGTGGTAATGCCCGAATCGTGACATCTACACCCTTATAAATATCTCCTGACCATAATCGCGCTACTGTCATTAAAACTTTAGCACCAGTTAAGCCATATTTCTGGACTAATTCTGTCCGCTTGGAACCAGGAGTAAATTTATCCCCATCAATTGCACAGGGCATCATCTCTACCATTTTGGGGCTTATACCATTGGCAACACAAGCGCGATCGCGGCTATAACGACTAATTGTCCAAATTCTATCTGCTGATGTCAGGGCGTGACGTTCTTGATTTTTCAGAGGTTCCCAGACTTCTTTTCCGTAAGTTAGCACGGTGTAAGGAATCCCCAAGGGCTGACAAAGAGTTTGGATTAATACTGCTAAGTTAATGTGACCACAGAAAACTTGCTGCGGATGGTTTTGCAACAGACACTTTAGTAAAGCTGCCGCCATTTGCAGTCTCCCCAAATGAGGAGACTGATTTTTAAAGTAATGAAATTTTAAGTTCTCGTTTTCAAACGGATTTAAGCTATCAGTGCTATCTCGCAACAAAAAGACTTCTGCCTTGTAGCCTTGGTTTAATCCCAAATAAGCGCGGAAAATATCTTTTATATATGATTGAATACCACCTTCGTGGGCAAAAATCTCTAAAAACACGAAGACATGGTTAGTTTTTTGATTAACTTGATCACCTACCTTGAGATTTTTTGTCACTTTAGTGATATGCATATTAGGTTATTTATACTTGCGGTAAGGGCGCGATCGCTGAATACGCCTTACCCCCAGCCTTCTTTTAGGAAGGCTGGCTCGTTCCTTGGAGGAATGAGGGAAGGGTTTGTTCTAATGTAAAGGCGATCGCACCACTTTGTAACCGCTCTAAATCTGTTTTTACCATTTTTTCTAAAAGTTCCTCAAAGCTCACTTGGGGTTCCCAGCCAAGGTTTCTTTTCGCTTTACTGGGGTTAGCTACTAGTTGAAAATGCTCATCTTGTCGCAATAAGCTGCTATTTAAAACTATATGGTGCGTCCAATCCAATCCGACAGACTCAAAGGCTGTGGCAACTAAATCTCTAACACTGTGCAGTTTACCAGTGCCAATCACATATTCTTCTGGTTCATCAACTTGCAACATCCGCCACATGGCTTCTACGTAATCTCCCGCAAAGCCCCAATCGCGTTTGGCATCTAAATTACCCATTTCTAAGGTGTCAGTTAAACCCAATTTAATCGATGCGGCTGCCAAAGAAACTTTACGGGTAACAAACTGGGGTGCGCGTAGAGGAGACTCATGATTGTATAAAATTCCACTACAGGCAAATAGTCCATAGCGCTGTCTGTGATGCACCATTGTCCAGTGGGCGTGCATCTTCGCCGCAGCATAGGGATTTTTGGGATGGAAAGACGTTTCTTCATCTTGAGGCGAAATGAATACATCGCCAAACATTTCGGAACTGCTGGCTTGATAAAACCTGGTAGACAAACCAACCTGTCGGACTGCTTCCAAAAGTCTGGTAGCTGTACCAGTAATTAAATCTAGGGTTCCCAACGGATCGTTCCAAGAATCGGGTACAAAACTGGGAGCCGCTAAATTATAAATTTCTTGGGGACGTAGCTCTTCAACTGCTGTCAACAGCGCCGTATTATCTCTCAAGTCAACCGTAAAAATTTCTACCTGATTTGCCAGTGTTCCCAATTTGGTCAAATTAGGCTGTCGATGCGGGGGTACTAATCCTACAACTCGATAACCACGGTTGAGGAGCAAATGGCTGAGATAGTAGCCATCTTGACCAGTTATTCCGGTAATTAGGGCTGTTTTAGTCATAATTTTTCCCCTATTCTCTATCTCTATTGATCGCAAAACGGCACTTGTTGGAGAACAAAAAATAAGACTCTCAACACTGCTGACAAATATTAACAACAGAGTTAATGTAAGTCAAATGCTATCTTTACTGTATTCACTAATTCTTTTTATACAAAATATTCTTGAACATTTTACAAAAAAATCATAATGACTCAGCAATTGTACGTAAAAAATATATTATTCCAATCTAAAATAGTATTAAAAAAGTAGTATATTTATATCAATCAAATAACTACGTATTTCAGCAAAGGCTGTCTATGCCGGTGTTTTCAATTGAGTGGCTAAACTTCGCTTCTATTTTTGTCCTTCTACAGAGTATTTAACGATGAGGAGGCAATTTCTCCCATCTGCACCCCGTTCGTATACAACACGGTCAGCCAACCGCCGGAGAAGAAACCAGCCATAACCGCCTACTTGTAGAGTACCTGGGGCTGGCTCTGCGATCGCATCAGGATCGAAAGGTTTTCCATAATCCCAAATTCTAATCTCTAGTCGGTCAATCCATAGATAAACATTAATCTCAATGGTTGTTTCTGGGGGTAAAGCATAATGGGCGTGACGAACAGCGTTGGTAAAGCCTTCTGCTAATGCTAAATTAAGGCGATCGAGTTGGGTTTTTGACCAGCCAAGTTGAGACAAATGTTGCAGACAAAATTGCTCGAACCATTCTTGCACCTGGTTTAGGAGAGTGAGTTCGCTCTTAACCTTCAGATGGTCTTGCTGCACTATAGTAAACATTAACTGTGACTTAAATATAAATAAATTCAAGTTGCTAGTTATTAAATTTTGCACTATTCGCCAAATTTCTCTGATAGGGAAAAATCTCAATTGAGATATTTTATGTACCAAAATACAAAACATGAACGATTTTGGCATTTCAGGGGTTATAACTAGCAACTTACGTTAAATAAGTGAAAAATGTTTATATTTGATGACTTTTGGTGATTTGAGATTTTGGAATAGTTTTGCAATCCAAAAATCCAGATCCCAGATGCAATCTGAACTATTAAAATTGACGCCTGGAGATTTCTTCCAAAAACATATCTTTAATATGCTCTTGAAACTCACAGGCGTCAAAGCACTTTCTGGTGACTAATTTAGAATAGTCCCAAGGTTAAAGATTTATCCAATGGCAAGGCAGCACCAATACCCAGCCACACGGTGACAAGAGTACCAAAGAGGAAGACTGTGGTTGCAACTGGACGACGGAAGGGGTTTTGGAACTTGTTGACGTTCTCAATGAAGGGAACGAGAATTAGTCCTACTGGTACGGAACCCATTGCTAACACTCCTAAAAGTTTGTTAGGAAGCGATCGCAAAATTTGGAAGACTGGATATAAGTACCACTCTGGCAAAATTTCCAATGGTGTGGCAAAAGGATTTGCTGGTTCACCGGTCATGGCGGGATCTAGCACAGCTAGAGCCACAATTGCCGCGAAGGAACCCATAATCACGATTGGAAAGACGTAAAGTAGGTCATTAGGCCAAGCGGGTTCACCATAGTAATTGTGACCCATGCCTTTAGCGAGTTTGGCTCTTAACTGAGGATCGCTCAGGTCAGGTTTTTTGTGTGTTGCCATTTTGAAATATGCTCTCCTGCTTAAGTTAAATTAAAGCATTTGTGAAAGCTATCAGCTACTAGGCAACCCTAGCAGGTGGGAAGGAGCGTTTTGTTGATTTACCGTCAGCCACCTGGAGGGAGTTTACAGCTTTAGGCTTCAGATACAAGTGTTTGTTTGTTGGAACTTATGTGCAATTAAATTTATTGTGTTTTATAAGTTTAAAACAAACAACTTCATCTGCAAACTGACAACTCTTGCCTTTCGCTAATAACTAGGATTACAAAGGCCCAGAAATGCCTTGCTTGCGGATCATCAAGAAGTGAAACAGCATGAAGACTGCAATCAACCAAGGCAGAACAAAAGTGTGCGCGCTGTAGTAACGAGTTAGTGTTGCTTGACCAACACTTGAACCGCCACGCAGCAGGTCGGAGATCAGAACGCCAACTACAGGAATTGCTTCTGGTACGCCGCTAACGATTTTTACAGCCCAGTAGCCAACTTGATCCCAAGGTAGGGAATAGCCGGTGACTCCAAAGGAAACTGTAATTACAGCGAGGATCACACCGCTGACCCAGGTCAGTTCGCGGGGCTTTTTAAAACCACCTGTGAGATAAACTCGGAAGACGTGCAAAATCATCATCAACACCATCATGCTGGCAGACCAGCGATGGATGGAGCGAATTAGCCAACCAAAGTTGACTTCATTCATGATGTACTGCACTGAGGAAAAAGCTTCAGTGACTGTTGGCCTGTAGTAGAACGTCATGGCAAATCCAGTAGCAAACTGGATGAGAAAGCAAACCAGGGTAATTCCACCCAGGCAGTAGAAGATGTTGACGTGGGGAGGGACGTACTTGCTAGTAACGTCTTCAGCGAGTGCCTGAATCTCCAGGCGTTCCTCAAACCAGTCGTAAACGTTGGCCATACAATCTCAAGTTCCTAAAAGTCGGTTGCGGTTGATAAATCCCGAAGTTCTAAATCGGCGACAAAAATTCTGATGGTTCCAAGCCTTGGTATCCTGCGGGTTCGCCCAAGGGGTTGCCATAAGCTAGGGTAGCAACAGAATTGTCTATGGACTTCTCATAAGCCGCCTCTTGTGACTTCTCTCCCAATTAGCAATTTTGGGATTTTAGTAAAGGCAGTTTATTTTGTTTGCTTGTCAGCTTTCAGTGTGCTAAGAGTCTTCAGAAACTTTACACTCTGTAAAGAAGGAATATATTGCGATCTCTTTACGCCCCTGCACAGAAAATGGTGGACACAAAGTAGATTTTATCCTTTCGTGAGTGGACATAACCCACCAGTTGACTGAACAACTTGATGAGAGAAATGCACCACTTCTATAAAAAAAGTAACATAATCGAGAGATAGATTTCATCAACAACAGGGCAACTGAGCATTTCTAGGCAATTTGGGTTGAGGTGGAATTGATAATGGGGTTCATGAACAAACAAGTATTTCGGGTTGGATTTTCGTTGTTAATGGTGTTTTGGTTGGCGTTTGGTACGCTCACCCAGCCAGCGGTGGCTTTGACTGGGGAACAAAGGCTGGTTTCCGAAGTCTGGCGAATTGTTAATCGTAATTATCTAGATGAGACTTTTAATCATCAGAACTGGGCGGCTGTGCGGCAAAAGGTTTTAGAGAAACCTCTGTCAGACTCAAATGCCAGTTATGCGGCAATTGGGAAGATGCTCAAGAGCCTTGATGACCCTTTTACCCGCTTTTTAGACCCGGAACAGTACCGTAGCTTACAGGTCAATACTTCTGGGGAACTGACTGGGGTAGGATTGCAAATTGCCTTGAATCCTGAGACTGGGAAGTTGGAAGTAGTGGCTCCCATAGCAGGTTCACCGGCAGATAAAGCGGGGATTAGACCACGCGATCGCATTCTTAAAATTGAAGGCGTTCCCACAAAAAATCTTACCCTAGATGAAGCTGCAACTAAAATGCGCGGCCCAAGTGGCAGCCTTGTTACTCTCCTTATTGAACGGGACGGAGAGGCAGAAACAGAAATTAGACTAACACGCGATCGCATTGCTCTTAACCCTGTGGTTTCAGAATTGCGTGTTTCCACTGCGGGTACGGCTATTGGCTACCTACGCCTGACTCAATTTAATGCCAACGCCTCAACGGAATTAGCACACGCTATTTCTAGTCTAGAAAAAAAAGGCGCTGCTGCCTACATTCTAGATTTACGAAATAATCCTGGGGGGTTATTGCAATCAGGAATTGAAATCGCCCGGCAGTGGCTAGATTCTGGTACTATCGTCTACACTGTGAATCGACAAGGGATTCAGGGCAGTTTTGAAGCCTTTGGGCCAGCCCTGACAAACGATCCTCTAGTGATTTTGGTGAATCAAGGAACTGCCAGTGCTAGCGAAATTCTCGCCGGCGCACTCCAAGATAACGGTCGGGCCCAGTTAGTAGGCGAAACCACCTTTGGTAAGGGTCTAATTCAGTCTTTATTTGAATTATCAGATGGTTCGGGCTTGGCGGTTACAATTGCTAAGTATGAAACTCCTCAACACCGGGATATTAACAAATTAGGTATTAAGCCAGATAAAGTGATTTCCCAAGACCCAATTAACCGCGAACAGATTGGTACTGAAGTGGATTTGCAATATCAAGCAGCAGTGGAACTTTTGCAGAAAGAATCGGTTGTGGCGGGAAAGGTGTAAAGAGAGACGCGATTAATCGCATCTGTACAGGATTTGGAAGAAACCTCTCCTTGCTTGAACGGAAAGACAAACTTTTAAGTAGGTGGTGTATAAATCCAAAGTGAATAGAGGAATCATATTTGATTTCTGAACAAAATTAGGTATTGTAGGATGTGTTAGAACGAAGTTCGTAACGCACCATTATCAAGGGTTAAGTGCGTTACGCTATCGCTAACACCCCCTACGTGTCTTTTCAGAAATCAAACCGGATTACTATATAGGAAATAGTTTTACGTAAAAAGACGTATTAACCAAGTGGTAAACCTTCTAGCGATATCTGTATCTGGGCGTAAAGCTTGCTTAGTAATCGCTTGCCCCATAGGACGACCAGGTTCATCTTGCCAAGCAAGATATGTGTGAATAACTGCTTTACTAATATCTAATGGTTTGAAAGTTGTTAAGTTATTTGCTTGTGCTTCTGCAATACATTCTCTTGCAAATGCTAAAGCTGTTGGTTCTGCCAGTTTTGCACAGAAATCTTCCAACTTCCCAGAACTTTGATTATTTGGCATCAGCCAAAATCCAAGTTTAGGTTTATCTGGAACACTCTCAACTATCGTTCCATAAATATCAGGGATATCTGGTAATTTATAGCTATAGTGACTTAATTTACCTTTGATACTTGCCCATCTGCCTTCGATAGAAGTATCAGCATCAAGCATTACTCCTATCACTTGAGGATGTTCAGGACGTACAATCAAAGCATTCAGACGTTTTAAAACTTTTGTATCTCCACTACACTCATATATTCCAAAAGTTTCAGGAACTTGGTGAGCAGCACACAAAGCCATTACGACATGGCAATCATCATATCCCTTCAACAAGTAATATTTTCTCGGAATCTTGCTTACAAATATCACTCATATTATTCAGCGTATTTCTACGTCCGTTTCAAGAGAATCAGTAAGCGTCTCGGAATTGTACTCTGTTACCTTAATAAGATTATCTTTAGCTTCAAGTCTGAAGAAAGCACCAAGCGAAGGATACTTATTCCATACACTGTCAAAACCATTTACACAATCTCGACTATGTGTTGTTGCAAATACTTGAACATTCAACCTTTTTGATAAATTAAAAACTATATCCCAAACTTTAGGCTGTACCGTCCAATGCAATCCATTTTCAAATTCATCGATTAAAAGGATGCCATCTCGAGCATTTACGAGAGCTACAATTATATGTAATAAACGAGTCATCCCATCACCCATACTTTTTAGAGGTAATGGCTCATCTATACCTTCAATTTTTACTAATGGAATACGATTATCGACTCCTTGAACACGATTATTGCCTCCGCGTCCTTTGCTAATATCTTCTACAAAAGCAACTCCAGATACTTTAGGTTCAATAAGTTTAAGGGCAGAAATAACCTCTGATTCCAAATTAGTTAGACTTGTCAAATCCCAAAGAGCGGCTAATTTACGATTAGGCATATTTTCCGTCGAAACAAATTGCCATGTGTATTTAAATTCAGTATCTAGCCGTTCGTACGCAACTCTAGATGTCAATTTCATATCTCTAAAATCACGATTTAATCTGAAGAGTCTCCGAACTCTTTCATTTTCTTCTGCTACGAGAACAACTTCAATATCTGATAAATCCTCATGCAACTGCTTATCAGTGATGCGGATTCTTTTCGTGCTTCCTTCGTCATCAGATTGAATCCGATATGCAGCAACACCAATATGAATCTTTGCGCTTGAGTAAACTTCTCCTAAAATGATCCCTTCTTCTCCTATATCGGGTAATTTATGACCAAAAAAGAGATGACGTATGGGATTACCAAGAAAAGTTTGGGTATGTGGTTGTGCCTCACTAAACCAAGATTCTTGTCTTGAATCTACAAGCTCAAGGAGACTCATAGGGGAGGCGTTGCCGGCATAAATTTCTATTGCTTCGAGAAATGTACTTTTACCAGCATTATTCCTGCCCACAATGAGGTTAACATTACCTAATCTTTTAACCTCAAGATGATGAAAAAGTCTGAAATTATGTATTTGGAAAGACTCTAGCATATAAGCTTGACCTCATCCTTTTTCATTAGCTTACAAAATACTGGACTATGCAGTATCCCCAATCAACAATGTTGATTACTGGTGAACAAACTTGAAAATAAATGCTTTTTTCTCAATAAAAAAGTAAGGAATTTGCTCTCTGAGCAACAAGACTCAACTGATTCTCCTGCTAAACGAATGCACTATTAGCATAAAACAAAGACGCAAAAACGCTTCTGCGCCTCTACGTCTCATGTATGAGATAT
Source organism: Nostoc sp. KVJ3 (assembly GCF_026127265.1). Taxonomy (GTDB): domain Bacteria; phylum Cyanobacteriota; class Cyanobacteriia; order Cyanobacteriales; family Nostocaceae; genus Nostoc. The sequence continues at coordinate 151,562 of NZ_WWFG01000001.1, read as the reverse complement.
TATCTACTTACACCATCTCAGACGAAGCTTGCATCATCTGCTGCGGCTGCGGCTGGAACATAAACAACGAGTACACCACATCTCGGCGAATGTTGACCATCATATCCAGGAATAGCTCGTAACCTTCGCTCTTATACTCAATTAGCGGGTCTTTTTGACCATAACCGCGCAATCCTACCGATTCGCGCAAGGCATCCATTTGTTGCAGGTGTTCCCGCCACAAGGTATCAATGCGTTGCAAGATAAAGAAGCGTTCAGCTTGGCGCATCAGTCCGGGTTGAACTTGGTCAATTTGCGCTTCTTTGAGGTCGTAAGCAATTCGCACCTGTTCATGGAGGAAGGCTTTAATTTCAGTAACAGAGATATCTTCTAATTGATTTGGCTGCAAATCCGCTAGCAGATAGACGAATTCTTTGACTTTCTCAACCAATTTTTCTAACTCCCACTCTTCCGAGGGCAATTCTACGTTGATGTAGTAGTCAACGATGTCATCCATCGTTTTTTCGGCGTACTTGATTACCTGTTCTTTCAAGTCTTGACCTTCTAACACCCGGCGGCGTTCAGCATAAATAGCACGACGTTGATTGTTCATCACCTCGTCATACTCAAATACCTGCTTCCGAATATCGTAGTAGTAGGTTTCAACTTTCTTCTGTGCGCCTTCCAAACTGCGGGTAAGCATCCCAGATTCGATGGGCATATCTTCTTCTACGTTGAAGGCTTCCATTAACCCAGCAACGCGATCGCCACCAAAAATCCGCAGTAGGTTATCCTCTAAGCTGAGGAAGAATCTTGTGCTTCCAGGGTCGCCTTGTCTTCCTGCACGTCCGCGCAACTGGTTGTCAATCCGCCGCGATTCGTGGCGTTCTGTACCAATTACGTGCAAACCACCGATTCCGACTACCTCATCATGTTCGCGGGTAGTAAATTGTTCGTATTCCTGCTTAATCCGCTTGTAAGCTTCCCGCAATTTTTGAATCACTGGGTCATCAATGGGAGCTTTTTCTGCCGCTATAGCCACCTTGTCTTCTGCTTCTAGTTCTGGTAGGCTGCGATCGCCATACTCACGAACTGCAACTTCTACCGCATCTTTAAGTAGTTTTTCTGTCTCTTTTGTCAATTGGGTGGGGAAAATTTCTGGTGAAGCCCGCCAAGTTCTGACTTTTTTACCAGGGACAAAGCCTTGACCACCACCGTGTCCTGTTGGCAATCCGGCTGGTCTTTGAACGCCAAAGCTATCTTCGTCTTCTGGCATGACAATGCGAGGCATGAAGTATTCCCGCAACTTCAGACGTGCCATGTATTCGGAGTTACCGCCCAAGATAATATCTGTACCTCTACCAGCCATGTTAGTAGCAATGGTAACAGCACCTTTACGTCCGGCTTGGGCGACGATTTCCGCCTCTCGCTCGACGTTTTCGGGTCGGGCGTTAAGTAATTCGTGGGGAATCTCTAGCTGTTTCAGCAGTCGGCTAAGAAGTTCGGATTTTTCGACGCTAGTGGTTCCTACTAATACAGGTCTGCCGAGTTGGTGCATTTCGGCACATTCTTTAGCGATCGCACCCCACTTACCTGCTTCTGTCTTAAAGACCATATCAGATAAGTCTTCGCGCCTTCTGGTTTGGTTCGTGGGAATTACCGCAACTTCTAGTTTGTAAATTTTTTCAAATTCTGGTTCTTCTGTTTTTGCCGTTCCCGTCATTCCACCCAATTTTGGATACAGCAAGAACAGATTTTGATAAGTAATTGTCGCTAGAGTTTGAGTTTCCGGCTGAATCTCTTCGTGTTCTTTGGCTTCAATTGCTTGGTGTAGTCCATCACTCCAACGCCGTCCAGGTAGCACCCGACCGGTAAATTCATCCACAATTACCACTTCCCCATTGCGGACGATGTAATTTACATCCTTGAGGAAAAGTTCTTTGGCTTTAATTGCATTAAAAACGAAGTGCGCCCAAGGATCTTCTGGGTCAAATAAATCTGTGACTCCCAAAAGATTTTCGGCTTCCGCAAAGCCTTCATCTGTCAATAGCACGTTTCGGGCTTTTTCATCCACATCATAATGCTCGTCTTTTTTGAGCGTGAATGCGATTTCAGCCGCTTGCAGATACTTTTCTGTAGGTCTTTCCACCTGCCCAGAAATAATCAGAGGTGTCCGCGCCTCATCAACTAAAATCGAGTCTACCTCGTCAATCACACAATAATTAAATGGGCGTTGCACCACATCTGCCATTGATGTCGCCATGTTATCCCGCAGGTAGTCGAAACCGACTTCGCTGTTGGTGACATAAGTAATATCACAATCGTAGTTTTTCTGGCGTTCACTGGGAGTCATGCTTGACTGAATTAGCCCCACACTCAGCCCCAAAAACCGATGCACCTGCCCCATCCATTCAGCATCCCGACGAGCCAGGTAATCGTTCACGGTGACGACGTGTACACCTTTACCAGTAAGACCATTTAAATAACTCGGTAAGGTTGCTACAAGTGTTTTACCCTCACCGGTTTTCATTTCGGCAATTTGCCCTATATGTAAAATGATACCGCCAAGAAGTTGGACATCAAAGTGCCGCAAGCCTAAGACTCGCCGTCCTGCTTCCCGAATAACGGCGTAAGCTTCTGGCAATAGGTTATCCAGGATTTCGCCTTTGGCAAGCCGTTGTTTAAATTCGACAGTTTTACCTTTTAACTCATCATCGGAAAGAACTTTAATTTCTTCCTCTAAAAGGTTAATTTCAGTAACAGAAGGCTGGTATTTTTTAAGCTTACGAGCGTTGGGGTCGCCCAACAAAAATTTTAACATGGCAGGTTATAGAACTGAATCAAGGGGGATGGGGATTAAAGGTTCGGCATTATTGATTATAAACATTTAACCCAGCCCAACCGTCTTGGTCGTGGATGGGTATCAAATGAGAATTACCTCAAAAACATAAGAAAACTTAGCCAATCAGTGCCTTAGATGATTGGTTTTAACTCTTATCTTATATTTATTCTTTCTTCATAGTATCATTTTGCCCCCAACTGGGACAGAGATAGGGGAATAGGTGAAAGAGTTACGAACAAAAAGATCCCGAACTTCTTGAAGAAGTCCGGGATCTGAGCCTCTCGTTGGAGAGCAAATCAAATAGGATTACTATAACTCCTCACTTCCATTCTGCTGTCAGGCGGCGGAAATTGTAATCGCTAGCACTGGGATGACAGCTAACACAACTGCCAATTTGGACGGGACGTGGTAATTTCACTCTTGGATGCAAAGCTTTGAAATAGCGCGAGTTGTTGACGCGATAAGGTGTTTCTTCATCGTCTAACTGAACACGGGAGAAAGTCAAAAGATATTTCCATACCAAGATTCGCGGTGGATCGACTAAAGGGTTTAATTGTGCGCCGTAGTGCTGCGAGTCTTGTAGGAGATTTTTCCAAGTTTGGGTGGGTAAAACAGATGGTGGTAAGGCAATATGACAGGTAGAGCAGTTTTCCAAATACAGTTCTTGCCCTAGTTGGTACTGTGCAGGTACTACGTCAACAGTCCCAATTTCAGCAGGGGGAGTAGTACTTTGAGCGTTAGTTGCCAAGGCTAGAAGCCAACCCATCGCTAGGCTCCACGTTACAATTACTAGAAGTAAACCGAAAAATTGGCGTTTGAATTCACGTTCGGCGCTTTGCTGTAACGCTTGGCGTTGGCGTAGCCCGCCGTAGGCATCGCGGGTTTTGCGCTTAACAAAAATTGACATTCCTCACATTCCCAGATATTTAGAAGTGCGCTTGTCCTAATCATAGGACTTACGCAGTATTGGTAGTGTTTCGGATGAAGGGTATACAGTTGGCTTTTTTCCACGTTTTTTAATTGTTGTGGATTAACACTAGAATATTGACTTTTAACTAACAATGACTTCCCTACAAAATCAAATCATTTTAATTACTGGTGCAAGTAGTGGTATTGGTACTGCTTCTGCAAGAATCTTCGCTGATGCGGGTGCAAAACTGATTTTAGCGGCACGACGGCTGGAACGTTTACAGGAACTAGCAGATAATCTCAATAAAGAGTTTGGTACTGAAATTCATTTATTACAGCTAGATGTACGCGATCGCAGCGCTGTGGAATCTGCTATTTCTACTCTACCGTCTACCTGGTCTGACATCGACATTCTCATTAACAATGCTGGTCTAAGTCGTGGTTTAGATAAATTGCACGAAGCTAAATTTCAAGACTGGGAAGACATGATTGATACTAACGTTAAGGGTTTACTTTACGTTTCCCGTTATGTCGTTCCCGGAATGGTGAGTCGCGATCGCGGTCATGTGGTAAATTTAGGTTCCATTGCCGGACATCAAACTTATCCCGGTGGCAATGTCTACTGTGCTACCAAAGCGGCTGTGAGAGCAATTTCTGAAGGTTTAAAACAAGACTTGTTGGGAACGCGAGTCCGTGTAACTTCTGTTGATCCTGGAATGGTGGAAACAGAATTTAGCGAGGTGCGGTTTCACGGAAATACTGAACGAGCTAAAACAGTCTACCAGGGAGTTACACCCCTGACAGCAGATGATGTGGCTGATGTGATATTTTTCTGTGTGACGCGATCGCCCCATGTCAATATTAATGAAGTTGTGCTGATGCCAGTTGACCAAGCTAGCGCTACTTTAGTTAATCGGCGAACAGAGTAACATCCCCTCACCCCGAATTCCAATTATGAGATTTGGGGAACTAGAGAATTTTCTCCCCTCTCCCAATTTTGGGAGAGGGTTGGGGGTGAAGGTAAAACTCATCCACTCAGCAGATTTCAGCCCCGATTGAATTACGTTAGCGACGCGAAAAGCGAGTCCACAAGCGTCATTATGAATTCCTAATTTTTCCCATCTGGACGCTGAATAATTGTCTCCACTACCCGCCGCTTGGCCTTTGGATCTATACCTACTAAGCGCACATACTCACCGCTATATTCTGCCAGAGTTGCTTCCAAATTTGATATTGCATCAGACTCGGCATCAATGTGGCTATGAACACAAGTTTGCCAAGAACCCGTGCGAAAGCGGCGCTCATCGACGTGTTCAATGCTAATTTTGTAACCTTGAGACAATAATTGCCTAATTTGAGCTTGTGTATTTAAGGTCAAATGGCTACTCGATGCTTCCTGTTTCTGAAATCCATTAGTTTTTGCTTCTTGAGTTGCACCATTGCTTGACGGCTGATTAATTGGTGTCGCAGTAGGTGCAGATTGAGAATTTCTACCCCGATTGAGGCGATTGTAATCATCAACTAAATGGGAATTTTCCACCCGTTTTTGTTCACCAACAAGGAAGTTACCAGACTCGATTAAGTGAGACAACCTGAAATCTGGCTTTTTAAATTCTGGTGGCCCTTCAAGGCTGTTAACCACACTCAACGATACCTGCTCAAAGCCTACTTTATGGATGTAGTTGCGGATTTGTTCGTCATAAATGCGCGATCGCAAAGCGCTAAAAAAGTCAATGGACTGATTGATAAAAGTATGAACTAGCTGCTCAACTTCCTTGTGTGACAGTCCATCTGCTTCAAAAATCCCCTTGACAATTCCCACTTTGTCATCTCTGTCTGGTTCCCAGTAGAATTTCTCCATCCGTCCATCCCGAATTAATGGTGCATAAAGGGTGGAAAAATCATTACCTGTAACAATAATCGGCACACGATGTAAAGGCGTAGAATCATAGCTTCCAGGCAACTGCACATCTGTGGGATTATCAGCAATATTCATCAGCGTGGCATTCACCAACTGCGTATTTACAGTATATTGAGTGCCTTCATCAAAGCGTCCAGCACCCGCATCTAAATCGTTAATCATCAGTACGCACATTTTGCCACGTACCTTGATGAGTTCTGCTGTCTCCCGATAGCGCAACCGAATCAACCGGGCTGGATCTCCCGCATCAGGACTTTCCAATTCGCCGCCAGAGACATGAGTCACTTCGATACCCATTTTCTCGAAGACTAATTGACATTGAAATGTTTTACCTTCTCCTTTGCGTCCGTGAATACCTAAAATCACGGGGACTCGCACGCCAGGAAGTTTCAAGAAATTTTTAGTGATGTGGACAGCCAGTTTGTCCAGAAAACGAGGAGCGATGTAGTAACCCATAAAATTATCTTTGCCTAGCACTGCTTAAAGTAATGTTAAGTTTTTTTGGTGATGACTGTTTATTTATCTTTTAGTAGAAAAGGAGCGCTACTTACCACAAACGCTCAATTGCATATGCATCAAAAATTTTATCAGCACTCAGTATAAGTATATTTTCAACTACCGACTGTGCAATTAAAATTCGGTCAAATGGGTCGCGGTGATTTAGAGGTAGTGTAGCAACAAAAGCAACGTGCTATTACAGCTATTTTTAGGTAAATAGACCATGCGGCAAGGGCACAGCATTGCTGTGCCCTTACAAAAGATGTGGTTCAAATACATGAAAACTGCTGTAATCAAATAGGTTACTACTACCCGTCGGTCTCTTTATATACTTTACAATGTTATGTATTGATATGACGATTACGCTATTGTTTGGTAAAAATATTAAAAGGTTGAGATTATCTCAAGTCTTGTCTCAAGATGCTTTAGCTGAAAAAGCTGGACTTCACCGTACTTATATAGGTGCGGTAGAGCGCGGTGAGCGAAATATAACGCTTATTAATGCCGAAAAAATTGCAAATGCTTTAGGTATAAGTTTGGTAGATTGCCTTAAAGAATTAGAAGAGGATACTGAAGATTAATGGACTCGGACTTACAAAATATACTGACGAAAATATTATGTAAATACCAAAAATCATTTAGCGATAAGGTTTATGGTGATGAAAATGATGAGTACGATATTTTAATGAATATATTCTCACTCACACCAGAAACCAAGAGGGAAAATGCACAATATTGGGGACGAGAGTTAGGAATGTGTTGGCAGTCAATTGTTATTGAAATGTGTAAATACAATTGTCTAGATTTTAAGCCAGCTTTACGAATTAATGACGATGAGCCATGCGATTTAAGAGTTGGTAACTATGCTATTGATACTAAGTATAGACTAGGTTCTGGTGATTCGGGAACGCTCAAAAAATTTAGAGCGAATGGTAATTTACTCATCGAAAGGGGATATACTCCAACACTTGTAATATTAAGAAATGATAATTTACGTGCGGCAATTAATGCGTGTGTAGGTGGAAATTGGCAAGTTTTAAGAGGACAAGAAAGTATGGATTTTATACACCAAATTTCCGGCATTGATATCAAGGCTTTTCTAGAAAATAATGCGGGAAAATATACAGTTGGACGCAATTCAATTTGATGCTTTTAAAGATTTTATTTAGAATCAATATTTTTGTAGGACTACGATTGTATCATGCTTGATAGTTCCAGCCCAATTAACATTTCTAGGAATATTCAACTTCCGATTTTTTAATAAAAGGTGAAATCTGAAAACTTCTTTAAAACCGATAGTAGCAGCAAACTCGCTTAGGGAATCAGCAACAGGAATATCAACTCCACAAATTCTACTAACATCACCAACAGCAAAGCAGTAATGACCACCAGCTTTTAATTTATAATAACAACTATAAAAATGTTGCTTCATATCCATAAAATACTTATATACTACCCTCGCTCTTAACTGATTTTGTCCTTTACTAGCTTGATATTTTTCTCCAGTAAATATCTCTGCAATTAAATTATCAAGATACTTATAACCTGTTTGTCCTAAGTGTTTATAGTCTGAGCTAGAAATTCTTTCAGTCCCAATCTCCTTGGAATATAAATCCAATCTCTCCTGATTATTCTTCACAAAATCTAGCCAATGTAGCTCAAATTTAGAAGCCCAAACATAATCAATTGCATTAATATAAGGAGGGGATGTCACAACAGCATCACATAACCAATCGCCATCTAAATTACGTGCATCTTGTGACGATACTTCCCTAACATAAGAATTATCCCAATCTAACTTATACCATTCTGCAAGGGCTTCTATAATTTTATCGATATAATATTTAAAATATTTAAAAACATCTGCACGAGTTCTTGTAGGTATTTCTTTAACGCTAGAACGACGAGCAGCCAATATCATGCCATCATTCATATCAGAGCATTTTCTAACAGTTGATGCAAAAGCAAGTAGTAAAATAGATTGGTAAGCTGGTTTTGATGAAAATATTCTGTCTTTTATAATTTCTAAACCTTCTTGGACTGGTTTTTGAAACCAAAAGTCTTTATTACTAAAATCAACGCTGTTGATCGCAGTCTTATCAATATTTGTATCTTCAACTATTTTGTAGGATTCTTCTAAGATATCAGTTAGTGGTAGACGAGTAGTTTTGACTCTACAAATTAACTGACTAAGAGGGTTGTTATCTAACCAAACAACATTTCTCTCCAGTTTTAAAGCCTCAATAATGCTAGTTCCTGAACCTGCAAACGGTTCTAAGATAACTTCACCTTTAGATGTATATTTTTGCAAAAACCAATATGGTATTTCAGGAATCGTTTTTGCAGGTTGAAAGCCAAGGGAGTACACCTTTAAAGGTGAAAGTCTATCAAGAGAAATATATGCCCCATTTGGTAAATCAACTGGGATAGTATTCTTGACATCCATATAGGATATAGAGTTTTCTAAGCTACTATTTACAGCAGAGGATATTTCCAATGGGTTATTGTCACTAAAAATTGATAGCTGATTATGGTTCATATATTATTATTTTAATATAATTGCTACTTATAGTATCCAAGGATTGCTTTTAAGTCAAGTTTCATACTGCATTCAAAGAGTAGTTTATTGTATAATCACCACCTTTAGCTTTGTGTGTACTACTCAATCGATACATTTCAGTTAAGCATTTTTTCCTTCTCTCTGTGTCCTCTGCGTTACCCTGCGGGAAGCCGCTCCGCGTCTACGTAAAAAACGTGACTTTTACAAAGAGTTTTAGCCTTAACTGAACCGTCTTGCTACTCAACCTGCAATTCCATTCTCGAACAAAAATTTAAAACAAACATTTAGCTAACCTTTACATCAAAAAAAAGAGAGATAGACAACTCTATCTCTCTTTTGAATTCATGAAATTACTATTAGCTAATCAGCTTTTAGTATCTGTTGGTGCTGGGTTTGTGAACAAGAAAGCTGAGAATTTGGCACTGCTTGATGTTGTCAAAACCTACAACCCGAATATAGCTGGTGTTGAATTGAGAACGACATGCTTGAACTTCGCTCAATACTTCTTGAGTAGATTTAGCACCGAACAAAGGCAACTTCCACATTGTCCAATATAATTCTGTTGGTACAGAAGTTTCGTTAAACTCGATCGCTGGAATATAACCTTGATTCAAAATGTACTGAATCTGCTTAGCAATTTGAGCATCAGTCAGGGGGGGAGATAAGAAAGGGTTTCGTAACGACGCTCTTTTGGTAAAGTTTGCATAGCTTATGATAATGGGTTGCGATTTTTTAGTACTAGGTTGACCGAACTAATTGGATAAATTATCCAAATTCGGATCTGAAGTTATTTGCTGTTCTGGTTGCAGACTGGGGTTAGACCTGTCTATTCGTGTGATGCGTTCTAAATGCTGGCGACGCTGTTCCATGTTGGCTTGCAGAATGCCAGTGCGAACCATTTCCGGTAAAAATTCGGCAATTTCTTCGGCAATGTGTTCTCTGACAGTCATGATTCGCAAAGCCAAATCTGGTTTTTCTCGGAGTAGTTGCTCAATATATGATTCACCATCCTGAATTTTGCCGGATGAAAAGTTATGCAACCAAAGTTCTAAAGGAGGATTCGTTTCGCCTAGCTGTGCCAACACTGTCCTTAGAGCCTGATAAGTCAGGTAACTTTGGATAGTTTTGGCTGTGTCCTTCGCAATTTGCTTAAGATTCATGCTTGACCCCAGCCGTCAACTGTTATGAGTTATAAATTATGAGTTATGAGTTATGAATTAATGTAACTCTTAACTCCTAACTTCTAACTCTTAACTTTTGATCAGACGGTATCCATTGCTTCAAACTCGAACTTGATTTCTTTCCACAGTTCGCAAGCAACAGCTAGTTCAGGAGACCACTTGGCAGCTTCGCGGATGATATCGTTACCTTCACGAGCCAAGTTACGACCTTCGTTACGAGCTTGAACAACGGCTTCCAAGGCGACGCGGTTAGCGGTTGCACCAGGAGCATTACCCCAAGGATGTCCCAGAGTACCACCACCGAATTGTAGTACGGAGTCATCACCAAATATTTCTACCAGCGCGGGCATGTGCCATACGTGGATACCACCAGAAGCAACTGCCATTACACCAGGTAGAGAAGCCCAGTCTTGGGTAAAGTAAATACCACGAGACTTGTCTTGCTCAATGTAGTTTTCACGCAACAGGTCAACGAAGCCCATTGTAATGCCGCGCTCACCTTCCAATTTACCAACTACGGTGCCGGTGTGGATGTGATCGCCACCAGACAAACGTAGGGCTTTAGCTAATACACGGAAGTGGATACCGTGGTTCTTTTGACGGTCAATTACAGCGTGCATAGCCCGGTGAATGTGCAGCAAGATACCGTTATCGCGGCACCAACGAGCTAAGGTAGTGTTGGCGGTGAAACCTGCGGTGAGGTAGTCGTGCATGATGATGGGCTGTTTGAGTTCTTTAGCGAACTCGGCCCGTTGCAACATTTGTTCACAGGTGGGAGCGGTGACGTTGAGGTAGTGACCTTTGATTTCGCCGGTTTCAGCCTGGGCTTTGGTGATAGCTTCAGCAACGAACAAGAAGCGATCGCGCCATCTTTGGAATGGTGCGGAGTTGATGTTTTCGTCGTCTTTGGTGAAGTCCAAACCACCGCGTAAGCACTCGTATACAGCGCGTCCGTAGTTCTTAGCGGAAAGACCTAATTTAGGCTTAATGGTACAACCCAGTAAAGGACGACCGTATTTGTTTAACTTGTCGCGCTCAACTTGGATACCGTGAGGAGGCCCTTGGAAGGTCTTGATATAAGCTACTGGAAAGCGGATGTCTTCTAGACGGAGTGCGCGCAGAGCTTTGAAACCAAATACGTTACCCACAATTGAGGTCAATACGTTGGTTACAGAACCTTCTTCAAACAAGTCTAGAGGATAGGCAACGTAGCAGATGTACTGGTTGTCTTCGCCGGGAACTGGTTCGATATCATAACAACGACCTTTGTAGCGATCGAGGTCGGTGAGCAAGTCTGTCCACACAGTTGTCCAAGTACCTGTGGAAGACTCAGCCGCTACAGCCGCACCTGCTTCTTCGGGAGGAACACCAGGCTGGGGTGTCATGCGGAACGCAGCTAGAAGATCGGTATCTTTTGGTGTGTAATCGGGTGTGTAATAAGTTAGTCTGTAATCTTTAACCCCGGCTTGATACCCAGACTTGCTCTGAGTCTTCGTTTGAGCGTAAGACATATTTTATCCTTCCCTGAAATCACTCTTGTTAATTATCAAATCACGTTTTGGGCAACTTTCCCTCACCCGGTTCTTTCCCCACTTGAGCAGGGAGAAGATCGGGAAAATTTTTTGTTAAGGGTTGTCTTTGGCAAAAGTTAGCAGTTTTTTTGCGGCGGACACTTTGGTAGCGGTGGTAGCCCTCCTCACCAGTGTTATCCCCATCTAGGGGTACACGACCTAGTGCTTCTACTGTCCCCTCTTGCTACGAATCAAAATTCTTTTTTACCTCTTCTTAGCACCCAACTAAACCTTCTCAATTTCACCAAAACTTCCGCTTTTCACGGGTAGCATTTAGATAATTTCCCTACAAATCGGCGCATTCAGGGGATTGGGCTGGCTGGCACACATTCCCGCCTCTATACTCCTTATATCTTCTCTGTTGATGGAAAAGATACCATAAAAGAATTTACTTGACAGAGATTTAGCAGAGTGGTGAGCAAAAGATAAAAAATTGCACGCCACGTAAATTTGTAACTTGTTTCACAATATATCAAGAATTCGATAAGTTATTCTTTGAAAGTTTTTAACTTATCTATTTAATTTTGTTATTACATAAAGATTTAAACTTTTTGTTACAAATGCTTTACAAAGTGTCATTAATGGCGGGTGGGGAATTGGGCATTAGACATGGGAGATCGGGAGAAGAGAGCAGAGAGAGGGGAGAATTCCTGACTCAGTACTCTCACTTATGCTCAATACCTCTCTACGAGAGGCTGTGCCAACGGCTTCTCGTAGAGACGCTACACGAACGCCCAATGCCCTAATCTCCAATCCCCAATCCCAATGTTTAAAAAATCTCAGCTAGGGGAACACTGAAATTAACCCAAAGCCAGTTTAGATAACGGCTATGGGTAGTGTCTCCAGAGGAAACGTCACCGTGATATTATTTTACAAGCGTGCTAGTTTTTTAATTACTTCTATCTTGCTGGGGTTGATAGCTGTGCCAAGTATAGGATTGGCACAAAAAACCCCTGACATCAAATCATCCGATCTGACTCCTACTTACCCAGCTTCTGCACCGCCGCCGCGAGTAGAACCCTTACCCGATGAGCGGGGAGTGCAAGAAAATTCGCCAGAAACGGATTATCGTGTTGGTAATTTACTGGCAGATGTTACAGGCAATCTTTGGGTAGGTTCTTGGCGGGGACTATCGCGGATTGATCCTAAAACTGGCAAGATTATTTCTCGTGTAAGTTTACCGAATGTGGCGATTGGTGCTTTAGCTCAAGACAAAGTAGGACGCTTGTGGGTGGGAAGTTATGAGGGACTTTTCCGAGTTGACCCCCGCACTAGTGAAATTACCGCGCAGAATTTATTTTTGCCTTCTAAACGGGTTTTGTCACTGTTACTTGACAAACGGGGTTATTTGTGGACTGGAACCGATAGCGGTTTAGCCTTAATTAGTCCCGACCAAGGCTTGATTATGACAACAGTAAAAAATCTGCCTGGTGTCAGTGCCAACACCCTAACTTTAGATGCTGAAGGTCAATTGTGGGTTGGTACTCTTGATGGGTTGGTGCGGGTAAATACCGCTAGTGCTGGGATTATGAAGCGGATTGCAGATTTACCAGGAACGACTGTCCAAGCTTTAGCTATCAGTCCAGAAGGATTAATTTGGGCGGGAATGCCAAATAATTTGCTAGTTATTAACCCAAAAACTGGTGCAGTGTTGCGATCTGTGACTCGTTTGCGTGGGCGTGACGTGAAGGCGGTACGTTTTGCTAAAGATGGTAGTGTCTGGGTTGGAACTAGCAATGGTTTGTTACGATTAAATCCAAATACGGGCGCTGTGTTAGATGCAGAAGTTGCTGGACTTCCTTCTAGTCGGGTTCTTACCCTTGCACCTGATATCGCTAATAAATTATGGATTGGCACTAGTGAAGGTCTAGCTTGGCTAATGCCTAAAACGAACAGTGCAAAAACCCATATTGCTTTCAGTCGCGCCGTGAAATGACAAGTTAAGAGTTAGGAGTTAGGAGTTATGAATTAAATTAAACTCTCAACTATTGACTCCTATCTTCACTGCTAACTCCTAACTTCTATCTTCACTTCTAACTCTTAACTCCTAACTCAGCACTCACAAAATGGCAATCACTACCCAGCAATTAATTCAATGGAAACAACAGGGACGTTCAATTGTGGCGTTGACCGCTTGGGATTACGCGATCGCTCAACTCATCGATGCAGCTGGTGTAGACTTAATCCTTGTGGGTGACTCTATGGCAGTAGTTTTAGGGTATGAAACAACACTGCCGATAACTTTGGATGAGATGATATACCACGCCAAATCTGTGCGCCGTGGGGTTAAACGGGCATTAGTAGTTGTAGATTTACCATTTTTGACGTATCAAGAAAGTCTCCAACAGGCAATGCATTCAGCTGGGCGGATATTGAAGGAAACCGGCGCTCAAGCGGTAAAATTAGAAGGTGGTTATCCAGCGATCGCAGAAACTATTACTCGTTTGGTAGAAGCTGGAATCCCGGTAATGGGTCATGTAGGTTTGACACCACAATCGGTACATCAACTGGGTTTACGGCAACAAGGGAAAACCCAAGAAGCGAGTGAGAGAATTTTACTTGAAGCGATCGCTCTCGAACAAGCAGGTGTATTCTCTCTAGTTTTAGAGCATATCCCCGCAGATTTGGCAATGCAGATTACACAAAAACTCACGATTCCGACAATTGGTATCGGTGCAGGAACTCACTGTGATGGACAGGTTTTAGTTACCTCAGATGTAATCGGACTTGCCGAGAAGCATCCACCATTTGCCAAGGTTTACACCAACTTGCGAGAAACGATTACCAAGGCTGTGCAAGATTATGCCGTGGAAGTGCGCGATCGGAAATTTCCATAGTTTGTGGCAAATTGTGTGCAGTCGCAAAACAACAGAGCAAAGATTGTGATCTTCAATTCATTGACTTGGGAATAATACTAGTGTCATCAGCTTTTATAAACCAATGCTCAATTTAATGTTTGCTTTTGGATACTCTAGCCTTGGTTATATACTTTATAATTCTGGCGACTATCAAGGAGCCATTGAAAATTATACTCAGGCAATTTTACAAAATTCAGAGGATTTGACATCATATCTTAGTCGTGGTGTAGCTCGTTCACTGACAAAGGATTATCAAAATGCAATTGAAGATTTTAATGAAACAATCCGACTGAATCCTCAATATGCTCAGGCTTATGCTGAACGTGGTGTTGCTCGTGCAGCAATAGGCGATAATCAAAATGCAATTGAAGATTGTCATCGTGCAATTCAATTAGAGCCGCAATATGTACGAGCCTATTTTGGACGAGGTGCAGCTTGTTTTTACTCTGGTAACTATCAAGGTGCTATAGAAGACTTCAGTCTAATAGCTAGTATGGAACGTTCTGCTATTTCTTACTACAATCTGGGTATTCTGCAATATTCTCAAGGTATTAATAGCCAAGCCATTAAGCACTTAACCAAGGCTCTTTATGTAGATCCAAATTTAATAGCTGCTTATTATGTGCGGGGTAATGCGTGTTATGAGTTAGGAGATGAGCAAGGTGCATTTGCAGATTTCACTGAAGCAAACCACATTGAAGAAGTAGGTGCAGGTGAAATATATTCTGAGGATGAATTTGCTTTCTACGCAAGGGGTTTGGCTCGCTATCGCTTAGGTAATCGGGAAGAAGCGATCGCTGATCTCCAAGAATCAGCCCAAATTGCTTTAAAGCATCAAAACACAAGATTTCACCAAAAGGCGATCGACTTGATGTCCGAAATTCAGTCGTAAGTAAGTCGGCAACTATAAATCATTATGGTTTATAGTTGCATCGGTCTTCGCTAAAGCGCAACTACGATATAATTCCAGAGATTTTACAAGTTAGCCGGTAGGCGTAAAAAGCAGTAAATTTGCAACTGCCACAAAAACAATTACTAGAATTAATAGAGACAATCCTAGTTTATAAATTGCCTAACATAAGTCGAGAGGAGATAGAGGCGATGTTTGGATTAAGTGAGTTAAAGCAAACACGGGTTTATCAAGACGGCAAAGAAGAAGGTCGTTTTGAGGCAAAGTTAGAAGCTGTACCTAAATTGCTAGCACTGGGTTTAAGTGTGGAACAGATCGCACAGGCGTTAGATTTGGATGTTGAACAAGTCCAGCAAGCAGTACAGCAAACGCCTCTAGATGAATAAGTTCAGACAAGCGATGTCTGCCGACAAGCCACTTTGTGTCTCGCTATCTAAACTAGAAATATCAGCTAAAAACCCCATATTTTGAGGTGCAGCAATGGTACAACAAGTCACACCAGAAACCACAATCGAAGTCATCTACCCAGAAAGCGACGGACAGCCAATGGCTGATAATACAGAACAATTTGCATGGATTGTCAAAATTAAAGAAAATTTAGAAATCCTATTTCCATCGCCAGCTGATGTATTTATTGCCGGAGATTTGTTTTGGTATCCAGTTCAAGGAAACCCCAATATTAAACAAGCGCCAGATACGATGGTAGTTTTTGGCAGACCAAAAGGAAAACGGAGTTCCTATTTACAGTGGAATGAAGAGAATATACCGCCACAGGTAGTATTTGAAATTCTCTCACCAGGTAACACCCTCAAAGAAATGACCAAAAAATTGCAGTTTTATCAGCGTTATGGTGTGGAAGAATATTATATTTACGATCCCGATAAGAATGATTTAAATGGCTTACTCCATTCTGAGGATAGTTTTGAAGTTATCGAAGAGATGAATGGCTGGGTAAGTCCGCGTTTGGGAATCCGCTTTACATTAACACTGGATACTTTGGAAATTGTTTCTTCCACCGGACAAAAGTTTTTAAGCCCCGGAGAAATTGACCAGTTACGGGAACAAGAACGCCAACGTGCAGAACAGGAACGTCAAGCAAAGGAAGCGGCTTTACAAGAATTAGAAGCGGCTTCACAAGCAAAGGAAGCGGCTTTACAAGAATTAGAAGAAGAGCGCGATCGCTATCAAGAATTGCTAGCTAAACTCAAAGAAAAAGGAATTGATACAGATAATTTGTAAATGCTGCTGTTGGATTTACAGAAGTAGTCATAAATTAGCCTTTTTTTATTTAATTTTACTTCTGTGATACTTATTGATATAGAAACTAAAAATTTAACTATGGAACAACAACCGATACAAGTAATTGGAGGTGGACTAGCTGGAACTGAAGCAGCTTGGCAAATAGCCCAAGCTGGAGTACCAGTAATTCTCCATGAAATGCGGCCAAAACGTTTTAGCCCTGCTCATCATACAGAACATTTGGCAGAATTAGTGTGTAGTAATTCCTTTGGAGCAATGGCAAGCGATCGCGCAACGGGATTATTGCACGAAGAATTACGCCAATTTGGTTCTATTGTCATTTCCAAAGCTGATGAACACGCCGTACCTGCTGGTGGCGCGCTAGCAGTAGACAGGGGAAAGTTTGGCCAAGATTTGACTGAAACCTTAGCACATCATCCTTTAATTGAATTTCGTCGGGGTGAAGTATCTGCCATTCCTGAAGGAATTGTGGTTTTGGCAACTGGGCCTTTAACCAGTCCCGACTTAGCCGAAGATTTGCAGCGCTTTACGGGGATGGAATACCTGAGCTTTTTTGATGCCGCGAGTCCGATAATTGTGGGAGAATCGATTAACCGTGACATTGCTTTTATGGCATCACGTTATGACAAAGGTGAAGCTGCTTATCTCAACTGCCCAATGAATAAAGAGCAGTATTTGCACTTTAGAGAAGAACTATGTATTGCTGAACAAACAGAACTCAAGGGTTTTGAACGGGAAACGGCGAAATTTTTTGAAGCTTGTTTACCTATTGAAGAACTAGCACAGCGTGGCGAAGATACCATGCGTTACGGCCCCTTAAAACCAGTAGGATTGTCAGATACTCGCACCGGGGAACGTCCTTATGCTGTGGTGCAGTTGCGCCAAGAAGATAAAGCCGGTCAACTATGGAACATGGTAGGATTCCAAACTAATCTACGTTGGGGTGAACAAAAACGCATATTTCAGCTAATTCCCAGTTTGGAAAAGGCAGAGTTTGTACGGTTGGGAGTGATGCACCGCAATACTTTTCTTAATGCACCTCAGCTAATGCATCCAACTCTGCAATTTAAAGAGCGTCCGACATTGTTAGCTGCGGGACAGTTGATTGGTACTGAAGGCTACACTGCTGCTGCTGCGGGTGGCTGCTTGGCGGGAATTAATGCCGCGCGGCTAGCTTTGGGTAAAGAAACTTTGGTTTTACCAGCAACAACAATGATGGGTGCGTTATTGGAATTTATTAGTTCCGCTTCGCCGAAGCATTTTCAACCAATGCCACCCAACTTTGGGATTTTTCCCGATTTGGGAATGAAAATCAAAAGTAAACCAGAGCGTTACGGACGTTACCGCGATCGCTCTTTAACCGATCTAACAAACTGGAAAGCTAATCAGAATTAATGGGAATTGGGCATTGGGAATTGGGAATTGGGCATTGGGAATTGGGCATTGGGCATTTGTCATTTGTTAGTTATTCTTTGCTCCCTGCTCCCTGCCCCTCTGCCCCCTGCCCCCTGCTCCCTGCTCCCCTGCCTCTTTTCCCCCACTCCCTATTTAATAAAACTTCAAATAGGTTTATTATCCTTTAAAATCTGTTGCAGAAATTTAGGTAAGATATATGGCTGATATTGTCGATATTGCTGTTACATCTGAATCTTTCAAAACACTAGTAGCGGCTGTACAAGCTGCTGGTTTAGTAGAAACATTAAAAAGTCCTGGCCCGTTCACTGTCTTTGCACCAAATGACGATGCTTTTGCTAAATTACCACCGGGAACTATCCAAACTCTGTTACAGAATATTCCCCAGCTAACGCGGATTTTAAAGTATCATGTCGTTCCAGGAAAGCTACTACAGGCTGATTTAGCAGAACTTGGCACGGTTAATTCTGTGGAAGGTTCATCAATTAAAATTCATTCTTCAGATAGTTTTGAAGTTAAAAATGCCACAGTTTTAGCAGCAGATATCGAAGCTGATAATGGTGTGGTACACGTTATCGATACCGTGATTTTACCGGGTTAATTCAGCTAGGGTGGGCCTTTTCCACCCTACTAATCCAAAATCTTTATAATTAACTAACTATTGAGTAGTATCAAAACGCAACTCAATAGTTTAATTTATGTTATATTTGGCAGTGTGATTACTCACTCATCTGTTAATGTAAATTTAGTTATTTTAAAATAAATTAAGTTCCTAAAAAGCTAACATCTATCCCGAAAAATTAATGCTCGATTTTAACACCTTAGTAGAGTTCTCTCGTGGTAACTGCATAGGTATTTGTGCGTTTCTCGTACCAGCAAACTTGATTGTTACAATTCTAACGATGAGCCTAGTAGCCTTACGTCGCCCATCGTATCAAGTGTGGCAATCTGCTGGAATTGCCGGCTTTTTCGCTTCTATAATGATTCTGCACGTATATACCTGGTTCATGATTGGCGTGGTGATGGCTCCTACTTATATCTTGCTGTGGCTAGCAATCACTTGTTTGGTGACTAATTTGGGAGCAATTCTTTTTCAAAGACACTATACTAATAGCCCTAGTCTTTCCAACAACGCCTGAAATCTAGACTTCTCCATTCATGCTCAAGGATGGCATATAGCCAAGAGTCTCGCCATTCTCCCTTAATCCAATGGTGTTCTCGCAAATATCCTTCCTGTTGCATTCCGATTTTTTGCATAACTCTTGTTGAAGCAATGTTTTTTGGGTGACAAGTTGCAAAGATGCGATGTAAATCTAACTCCTGAAAACCAAATGATACAATCGCTTTTACAGCTTCAGTTGCATATCCCTGTCCCCAAAATTGCTTAGTAAAGCAGTATCCAATAGAGCCTGTTTTGTTAGCAGCATCCTGAATGGATATACGAGAGATACCAATTAATTCCTTTTGGGCTTTTAAAGTCACCGCCAAGGCAAAATGCTGACGGGGTTCTTCGCGTTGTAATGAAATCTCTCTTTGCAAAAAATCCCTGGTATCTTCTTCACTATTAGGGCCAAAATTCAAATAACGCACAACTTCACGATCGCTAGCGTATTGATGAACTGCTAGCCAATCTGATTCTATAAAGTCCCGTAGTATGAGACGTGGGGTTTCTAGTGGTAGATTCATTTGGGAAATTCTGCACGTAACTGATTGACAACCCGATCTAGTCCCACAGAATGGGCGGCTTTGAATAATAAATAATCGCCTGTTTATACAAATATCTTCAACCTAGCTACTAACTTGGCATGAGTTGCAAAGCATTCCGATGAGATACCTTCGGCACTAATACCGTTTTACCCCCTGATGTGAAGGGGGGACTTATTATGTGCATCTTCATAAAAAACTGGTATAAGAGCGATCGCTTCGGCATCTTGTCCACCCACCAAATTGCTGTAAATTATCGATTGCTGAAACGTTTATACAGGAAAGTTTCAATCGTATCTGTCAATTCCCAAACGGACAAAACAATTCAAAGGCTGTATTCCTTATTAAACAAGCATAAAAAATAAAAGACTGAGCTGCTTCAATTTATCGGGATTCATAATTTTGAATTCCTCTAAAAGGTAGTTGACTTTAGTATTTTCAATTCTTAAAAGAGGTTTAGCCAATGACCAATTCAGATTTAGAGAGAGTCACAGTTCGCCCAACAGATGAGTATAACCAAAAGTTGGTGTCTTACGTCCATCCGCCAAACTGGGTTAATCCTCAACCCGCAGATGTTTACGATTTGGTAGTAATTGGGGCTGGTACGGCGGGATTAGTGGTGGCTGCGGGGGCTGCGGGTCTAGATTTGGGCTTAAAAGTGGCGTTAATTGAAAAGCATCTCATGGGTGGAGATTGCTTAAATGTTGGTTGCGTACCATCTAAAACTATTATTCGGTCTGCCCGCGTCGTTGGCGAAATCTGGGATGCTAAAGAATTGGGAGTTAATATTCCCCAACATAATATTGATGTTGATTTTCCCAAAGTTATGGCAAGGATGCGGCGGATAAGGGCTGATATTAGTCATAATGATTCGGCGGAGCGATTTCAAAAGTTAGGTGTCGATGTCTTTTTGGGTAGCGGTCGATTTGCAAGTAAAAATACCGTGGAAGTTGGCGACAAAACCCTCCGGTTTAAAAAAGCTGTAATTGCTACTGGCGCAAGAGCCGCACATCTGGCGATTCTGGGAATTGAAAAGGCGGGTTATTTAACTAATGAGACGGTTTTTTCGCTGATTCAACGACCGGAACGGTTAGCGGTGATTGGTGGCGGCCCCATTGGTTGCGAATTGGCGCAAGCTTTTCGGCGCTTGGGTTCTGAGGTGGTGCTTTTTCATAGCGGTTCTCATCTTCTAAATAAAGAAGACGCTGACGCGGCTGAAATTCTCCAAAAGGTTTTGATTAGGGAAGGAATTCGCGTGGTGCTGAATTCCAAGTTGGAAGAAGTGGTAACTGTTACCGAGGGGAAACGGCTTTACTTTTCTTCTAATAGTCATCGAGATTCGGTGACAGTAGATGAAATTTTAGTGGGTGCGGGGCGATCGCCAAATGTGGAAGGTTTGAATTTAGAATCAGTGGGGGTAGAATACGACAAGCACAAAGGTGTGAAGGTAAATGATTATCTCCAGACAACCAATCCGAAAATTTATGCAGCTGGTGATATCTGCATGAACTGGAAATTTACCCATGCTGCTGATGCTGCGGCGCGGATTGTGATTAAAAATACGCTGTTTTCTCCCTTTGGCATAGGACGCTCGAAACTCAGTAGTTTGGTGATGCCTTGGGTAACTTATACTGACCCCGAAATTGCCCACGTAGGATTATATGAACACGAGGCGCAGAAATTGGGTATTGAAGTAACAACGATCGAGATACCTTTTAGTAGTGTAGACCGAGCGATCGCAGATGATGAAGAATCAGGATTTCTCAAAATCCATCACAAAAAAGGGTCTGATGAAATTATCGGTGCAACTATTGTCGCCAGTCACGCGGGTGAGATGATATCAGTTGTGACTACGGCAATGGTGAATAAAATCGGCTTGAGTAAGTTAAGTAGCGTAATTCATCCTTATCCCACTCAAGGCGAAGCTATTAAGAAAGCAGCTGATGCTTATCGCCGCACACTCCTGACATCAAATACTAAAAAATTGTTGGGATTTATAACAAAGTTATCTTGACCAAAATCAGTGAACAGTTATCTATCTGAAGTAGAGACGCGAACTTTTGCGTTTCTACAGGTCAAAGGATTTTGGATTTTAGACTTCATGGTAAGCACTACTTCGACACTTCTCTACGAGAGGCTGCGTCAACGGCAAGTTCTTTCACTTGGAAGAGTATCCGATAATCAATCACTTTTATTTATTGAATAGAAAATAAAATATAATTGCTTTTATACTCGAAGGTCTTTAAAGTAGAGTTAACCGGTCAACGATGAGTTGATTGTAAAGTTTTTCTCAAGACTAGTTTAGGGAAACAAACTTGAAGACTTTGTATATTTAAGTGTGAGTTTAAAATATTACGCCTGTGGTAATCTCTAACAAATCAGAATACGCACTTCTAGCCCTGTTAGAGTTAGCAACCTGCTACCCTAACGGTGAAGCCCTGCAAATTCGAGAGATAGCGGTATTGCAAGACATCCCGAACCGCTATTTAGAACAACTTCTGGCAACATTAAGACGTGGAGGTTTAATTAAAAGTATACGTGGAGCCAAAGGTGGCTATGTTTTGGCACGAGACCCAGGAAAGATTACAGTGTTTGATGCTTTTAGCTGTATGGAAGGGTCAGATATTGTTGTCTCGAATTGTGAGCCGACTCCGCACACGGTTGAAGGTGAGCTAATTCAGGAAGTATGGCAGGAAGCACGTCAGGCCGCAAACTCAGTTTTGGAAAAATATACACTCCAAGACCTTTGTGAGCGAAGAGCAATGCGAAAGCAGAAAGAACTAATGTATTACATTTAGAAAAGCTCAAGGGTGAGGTTTTTCATCCTTGTATTCTTAATTAAAATTAATTGAACTACGCCTCAAGCATAAAAGTTTTCAAAACTTTGCTAACTCAATTGTCTAGTTAGACCTTTTTTGTGATGTAATCCTTAGTAATAGTAATAACCAGACAACCTGTGAGGCTGTTATATGCCTGAAGTTAATTCTCAACAGCCCATAAATAGTGCCGCTACTCTTGTAGAGAGTTATGCAGCAGGAAAACGAGACTTTAGTAGAGCAGAACTAGGTAATGCTGATTTGCAGGGCATTACTTTGAGAGGAACTGACCTGAGTTATGCTGACTTGAGTGAAGCTAATCTGAGTAGCGCTAATTTGAGAGGAACTGACCTGAGTTTTGCCGATTTGAGTCAAGCTAATCTGAGTGATGCCGATCTTAGGGGAGCATTATTGATGTCAGCGAATCTCCGCCAAGCCGATCTAAAAGGAGCGAACCTAGAAAAAGCAGACTACGATCGCAGTACTCATTTTCCCCCAGATTTCGATCCAGTAAAAGCGGGTATGCAAATCAAATTTGAAGATTGATTAATTTAAGTTGAATAATTGTACGTGCCTCCAGATAGAAGATATTTCTCCTCAAAGAGTTGTAATTTGGTAAAAAAGCCTATCTATGAGGTTGACAATGGAGGCAAAAAGTGAAACGCTCAACCGCCGCACACCGCTAATTACTGCGGGAATTTTTCTAGGTGTAGGTCTTGGAGGCTTTATTGATGGAATTTTACTGCATCAGATCCTCCAGTGGCATCATATGCTCAGTAACATTCGACCTCTGACAAACACGGCGAATATAGATTTGAATATGGTATGGGATGGATTATTTCATACCTTAAATTGGGTATTCACGGTGGTAGGACTTGTGTTGCTATGGCGTGCTGGGGCGCGTGATGATGTCCCTTGGTCATCACAGACCTTTATTGGGTCAATACTAATTGGTACTGGGTTGTTTGACTTGGTTGAAGGTTTAATTGACCACCAAATTCTCGGTGTTCATCATGTAAAACCAGGCCCAAATCAGTTAGCTTGGGATTTAGGATTTCTTGCATTGGGTGCGCTACTTGTTGTTATCGGCTCGCTCATGATAAAAAAAGAGTCATTAAGCATTAAGCATTAGACATTAGGCATTGGGCATTGGTTAATTTTCTTCTCCCCTGCTCCCTGCTCCCTGCTCCCTGCCCCCTGCCTTCTGCCCCCTGCCCCCTGCCCCCTGCCCCCTGCCCCCTGCCCCCTGCCCCCTACCCCCTACCCCTCTATGCCTACAGATACTTTTGAAAAAACTAGCTGGAGTTGGCAGTTATCTCAATTCCAACAACAAGCAGGAGAATGGTGGGAATACCAGTTTTACCGCTTTGAACGAGCTTTGCCAGAATTACCTACTGGATGGTCGATTAGTCCTTGGTTCGGTGAATTGTTGAAATTCCTGTTTTGGCTGGTAGTGGGCTTATTTATAGTTTGGATAGGTTGGCGATTATGGCGAGAATTCAGTCCTTATGTATATTCTTGGCTAAATAGAGCTAGTAATCTCACTGATTTTCGCGTCAAAACTAGCTCTAGTGAGTCATCTATAGCGCTTTTGTTGGAGCGATCGCAAGAATTTTATCGTCAAGGTAACTATCGTGAGGCTTGCCGTTGTATTTATTTAGCGATGTTGCAGCAGTTGCATCAAAAGGCGATCGCACCGCACAAACTCAGCCGTACAGATGGAGAATATTTGCAATTACTGCGATCGTTGGTGACTCCCATACAGCCTTATGAAACTTTAATTACCACTCACGAGCAATTATGTTTTGGTAATACCGAGATTTTGCCAGACAATTATGAACAGTGTCGGCAAGCTTATCGGGAAATTTCTCCCGAATGAAAAAGAGACGTTGTGTTGCAACCTTTGTACACAAACAAATGTAGAGACGCGAAATTGCACTTCGTGCCGCTACGCTAACGCGTCTCTACATTCTATTTGGTGAGAGTTGCGATCGCCTTTTCTACAGCTGCCAAAGCAGTATTTACTTCCGCCTCTGTGACAATTAGCGGTGGTACAAATCGGACTACTTTTGGCCCAGCGGGTACGAGTAATACACCCTCTTTGATGGCAGCATTGACGATATCTACTGCGGTTAGTTGAATGTTGGCTCGTAACTCCAAACCGTTAATTAAACCCCAACCGCGAACTTCGCCAATGTGCTGAGGATATTTTGCTGCGATCGCTTTCAATCCAGTTCGTAACTGTTCGCCCCTATCTTGCACATTCTGCAAAATATTTTCCCGTTCCAATGTCTGGCAAACACTGAGTGCTACACCACACACAAAAGGATTGCCGCCAAAGGTGCTGGCGTGTTCCCCTGGTTGAAAAACATCGCAGAATTTCTTGCTCATCATTGCACCGATGGGGATACCGCCACCTAAGCCTTTGGCACTGGTGAAGATATCCGGTTCAACGCCAAGATGTTCGTAAGCCCATAATTTGCCACTGCGCCCCATACCAACTTGCACTTCGTCAAAAATCAACAAAACGCCAGTTTCGTCGCAAATCTGCCGAAGCTTTTTGAAATAGGCAACATCGCCTGGACGGACACCGCCTTCTCCTTGCAATGGCTCAATTAGAATCGCCGCTACTCGATAATCTCCTTCATCCAACTCACTAATCGCCACTTCCAGAGCGTTAATGTCGTTGTAATTTACGTAGTGGAACCCAGGAACCAAAGGATCAAAATATTTTTGATATTTTGGTTGTCCCGTAGCGGTAACGGTGGCCAAAGTCCGCCCGTGGAAACTGGCATTGGCGGTTAAAATAATTGGTTTTTCAATGTCTAATACTGTGTGGGCATATTTCCGCGCCAGTTTAATTGCGGCTTCGTTAGCCTCTGCTCCAGAGTTGCAGAAAAATACGCGATCGGCACAAGAATGTTCAACGAGCCATTTTGCTAATTCTCCTTGTTCAGGAATGTAGTATAAATTAGAGACATGGTGCAGCTTCTGGATTTGGCGTGTTACCGCTTCTACCATAACTGGGTGAGCGTGTCCTAAAGTACAAGTCGCAATTCCCGCGACAAAATCCAGATATTCGCGCCCCTGTGTATCCCAAACCCGGCATCCAGCACCCCGTTCTAATGCTAAGGGAAACCGACCGTAGGTAGACATGACAGCTTCATTAAAGCTATCTGTATCAAAAGCTGAATCTGGGGGGATGGTGGCTTGGTCAACGAGAGTTTGTAGGCTCACTACCGCTCCTCCTGAAAGTTTTTCATTATATAGTTATTTACTAGTTTCCTAGAAATCCCTAAAAATTACTTTTTATTTAGCACAATTCGTACTTCTTTTTAAGTTAACGTTTATATCCCAAATTCCCCACTTGATTTTGTGCTACAGAATCAGGTGGGGAATGAACAACGTATTTAATTAAATTAACATAACCCCTTCTGGATAATGATTCCAGGAATTTTTATCGGTTCAAAAAATGCCGTTCAGATATCAATACTGCGTAGGTTTTGGTGGATAGTCATTGCAGATCCCCCTTAGTCCCCCTTAAAAAGGGGGAAAATAAGGCATTTTTAGCCCCCCTTTTTAAGGCTACGGTGTACACACATCTCTGTAGAAACCCAAAATCGTTGGAGATCCCCCTAAATCCCCCGATAAATTGGGGGACTTTAAGAGACTTTTGCCCCCTTTTTTAAGGGGGGTTGGGGGGATCAAAAGCCTATGAGGTCACTCTCAAAGACTTGTGTGTACACCGTAGCCTTTTTAAGGGGGGTTGGGGGGATCGACTCAAAACCTACGCAGTATTGCTTCAGATATTACCAGCATTAAAAATCTGCTCTGCGGTTAAATCCAATTCTGGGAAAGTGGGTGATTGGATGGGTTGGCTTCCACGAAACAGGTCGAGTTGGTATTCACCCTCAACTAGTGAATAAATCGATATTGTCGGCTGTTTGGGGTTGCCAATAAATCGCTTGCCTCCCAGTGCTGCGTAGTCTACAATCCAATATTCAGAGATGCCGACTCCTTCATAACGACCCAATTTTGTAAAATAATCATCTCTCCAGTTTGTACTTAAGACCTCAACTACCAAAGGAATTGACTCTGCTTGAGTAAGAATGGATTCTTTTTTCCACAGAGGTTCATTTACTAGGTTGGAGCGGTTTAAGAACAACACATCTGGTAAATAAGCAGATTCACTTTCAGATGGTTTTACGAATGCTGTTTTGGGACAGCCATAAGATAGCTTCAGTCGGGTATATTCTAAAATAAATCTCTCGATTAAAAATAAAATAATCTCCTCATGGTCGCCTGTCGGTGGTGGCATCTCAATTACTACTCCATCGTGTAATTCGTAGCGTTTATTTGAGTTGTCAGGGTATTTAGTGATAAATTCTTCAAACGTAACTAGTTTTCTTTGTAGGGCTTGAGTCATCAGTTAATCCTCAAAGTCAAACTGAGTTTAAATATACTAAAAAGTTAGCAGAAAACTAGAAAAGTAGGTTAAAAGTACTATTGTTACTTCATTCTCAACACTTGAGCAAAAATATCAACGTATCCAAAAGGAGTTAATGGCCGGGGCGATCGCTCTTGGCGGTGTTTTCTTCATTGGCACTTTGTGGTACTCGTTAGTGGAAGGCTGGTCATGGGAAGATGCGGCTTACATGACAGTCATCACTTTAGCGACTGTGGGATACGGAGAGACGCACCCACTGGGTAGCCGAGGACGATTGTTTACAATTGCCCTGATTTTGTTGGGTGTAGTCAATATTGGTTACATTGTCAACAGATTTACAGAAGCGATTATTCAAGGCTACTTTCAAGAAGGAATTCGGCTACAACAACAGAGGCGGTTAATGGAATCCCTGTCAGAACATTACATCATCTGTGGATTTAGTCGAACTGGTCGTCAAATTGCCAAGGAATTTCAGGCAGAAGGCGTACCTTTTGTAGTGATTGATGCTGATATGGAATCTGTGCAAAGGGCACAGATGGAAGGTTATACAGCATTCCAAGGTGACGCTACCCTAGATGATACGCTTTTGAAAGTTGGTATTGAAAGGGCGATGTGTATTGTTGCAGCCCTGCCTTCCGATGCCGAAAATTTATATATAGTTTTATCAGCAAAAACACTGAATTCGGGAATTCGGGTGATTGCCCGCGCCAGTACAGAAGAAGCTTTACAGAAGTTACGACGCGGTGGCGCAGATGAAGTCATATCTCCCTATATTACTGGTGGGAAGCGCATGGCTGCTGCGGCACTTAGACCGCAAGTATTGGACTTTGTAGACGGGATTTTGACAGGTGCAGACCGCCAGTTATACATGGAAGAATTTTTACTTGACCCGGCTTTTTGTCCCTTTGTGGGTCAGAGTTTGCAAAAAGCGAGATTGCGATCGCAATCTGGGGCATTAGTTCTAGCAATTCGCCGCGTTGATGGGACTCTCATCGGTGGCCCCACTGGCGATACAGTCTTAATGCCAGGCGATCGTCTGATTGGGATGGGTACAGCAGAACAGTTGCGTAGCCTTAACCAAATTCTCGGCCCGATTAATTCCAAGCAACTACGGCGACCGAAAAATAGCTAATTTTATTTTCCTTAACTACTTTTTTTATACTAACTTTTAAGTAATGCTTGTATAGTGTAATTGCATACTTTAAAAGTATAATATCATGCAATGAAACTTATATTAAGCATCGCCACAATATTTACTTTTGTTTTGGGATTTTACACCACACAGGCTACTGCTGCTCCCCTAGCAACTCCCAAAAGCTTCACAGATTGGTGTGAGCAAAAATCAACTTTACTTCCACAGACAAAACATACTGTTGAGGTTCTTTTAGAAAAAGTCCAGACTCAAAACTGCAACCAGGCTAACCAAAGACTTATCAAGTTGACTTCTCTTAAGCTTGACTCATATGAAATCAGCGATATCAAGCCTTTATCCAATCTGATTAATTTAACTGAACTCTCCCTTGACTTCAATCAAATCAGTGATATCAAGCCTTTGTCCAATCTGACTAATTTAACTTCTCTCGACCTTGGCTCAAATAAAATCAGCGATATCAAATATTTATCCACTCTGACTAATTTGACTTATATCTCCCTCGGTGCAAATAAAATCAGCGATATCAAGCCTTTATCCACTCTGACTCATTTGACTGAACTCTCTCTCCGCTCCAATAAAATCAGTGATATTAAGCCTTTATCCACTCTGACTCATTTGACTGGACTCGACCTCGGCTCAAATAAAATCAGCGATATTAAGCTTTTACCTACCCTGACTAATTTGACTTCTCTCTCTCTCTACTCCAATAAAATCAGCGATATCAAGCCTTTACCCGCTCTGACTAATTTGAATATTCTCGACCTTTCAGTAAATAAAATCAGCGATATTAAGCCTTTATCTACTCTGAATAATTTGACTATTCTTGACCTCGGCTCAAATAAAATTAGCGATATCAAGTCTTTATCTGCTTTGACTCATTTGAATCTTCTCAACCTCTCTGTAAATAAAATTAGTGATATCAAGCCTTTGTCCACTCTGAATAATTTGACTTATCTTTACCTCTTCGTAAATCAAATCAGCGACATCAAGCCTTTATCCGCTTTGACTCATTTGATCTTTCTCAACCTTAAATCAAATCAAATCAGCGACATCAAGCCTTTATCCGCTTTGACTCATTTGATTGTTATTGATATTATAAAAAATCCGATCGCACCCAAAATCTGTCCTGTAAAACCAGAATGTATTTGTAAATTTTATTAGCTTCACACAAGACTAATAACTCACTTTACCTTTACAGATTGAATATAGCAATTAGCAAACATCTACTAAAATAAGAAAAAAATCATAATGAAACTTACCTTAAGCATCGCCACAATATTTACTTTGGGATTTTACACCACACAGACTATTGCTGCTCCTGTAGAAAATTCCAAAAGCTTTACAGATTGGTGTGAGCAGAAATCAACTTTACCCCCACAGACAAAACATACTGTTGAGGTTCTTTTAGAAAAAGCCCAAACTCAAAATTGCAACCAGGCTAACCAAAAGCTGACTAATTTGACTTCTCTCGACCTCAATTCAAATAAAATCAGTGATATCAAGCCTTTGTCTGCTCTGACTAATTTGATTTCTCTCGACCTCGGCTCAAATGAAATCAGCGATATCAAGCCTTTATCTGCTCTGACAAAATTGACTTCTCTCAACCTCAATTTCAATGAAATCAGCGATATTAAGCCTTTATCTGCTCTGAAAAAATTGATTTCTATCGACCTTCACTCAAACAAAATCAGTGATATCAAGCATTTGTCTACTCTGACTAATTTGACTTCTATCGACCTCGGCATAAATGAAATCAGCGATATCAAGCCTTTGTCTGCTCTGAAAAAATTGACTTCTATTAACCTTGACACAAATGAAATCAGTAATATCAAGTCTTTGTCCGCTCTGACTAATTTGACTGCTCTCTCCCTCCGCTCAAATAAAATCAGCGATATCAAACCTTTGTCCACTCTGACTAATTTAACTTCTCTCTCCCTCCGCTCAAATGAAGTCAGTGATATTAAGCCTTTGTCCACTCTGACTAATTTGACTTATCTCTACCTTAATTCAAATGAAATCAGCGATATCAAGCCTTTATCCACTCTGATTAATTTGACTATTCTCTCTCTTGAATCAAATGAAATCAGCAATGTCAAGCCTTTGTCTAATCTGACTAATTTGACTGAACTCTCTCTTAACTCAAATAAAATCAGCGATATCAAGCCTTTGTCTAATCTGACTAATTTGACTTTTATTAATATTAAGAATAACCAGATCGCACGCAAAAACTGTCCTGTAAAACCAGAATCTATTTGTCAATTTGATTAGCTGTAGGTGGTAACTATCAGAGGTAAGTTAAGATTTTCGGCAATGGTGTACTGATTACGAAATGACAAGAGTTCGCTGAAACTCAGATAGGGATTTTTCAGCAGTTTAATGACTACAATGAGTCAGTTTCCTGATTCACTCGATAAACGAGAGTTCTAGAACCATTGTAGAGTTCTTCATTAATGCGATATCCGGGAATATTGATCGGAGTATTAACTATATTGTACAACTTTCTAGCATATTGAAGTTAAATATTAACGTTCTTTTGTAATCACCGAGCTACCATTACTAATACTTACTTTTTGAATAAAAACGTCAGTACAAGATGCTAATATATCAGCGCTTATTTGATTGGCAATAAATTCAAAATCTTGGTTTGTTAAGCCCCGTGCTGGATCGCCACTTAAGTTAATAGAAATAGTCATAACTTGAGGATTGCTGGTAGAATTTTCATCATCTAATGCTTCTAGTTCAGTTTCTGTTACACCTAGATTAAACTCTTTAGTCCAAGCTGGAAAATCCTTACCAGTTTGTTGTCCATAAACTTTCACACTTTCAACAGATACAGCCCCTAAAGCAGTTAAACCTTTGCGGATAAAAGCAACTAAAATTTGCTGATTTGGTACTTGGGCAGATTCTAGCGTTACCTCTAAAAAAGCATCTTTGAAGACCACTTTTGCAGCGATCCCTTTGGGGTGTAAGTGGCGGTTCATCAGAGATGCGATCGCTTCTACATCTCCCTGTTTTGCAAGTTCCAGAATATTCGGCTGTATCATAACCACTAAAAGAGAAAATCTAGGAAAATAAACTTATATTGTTAGGATTCCCTCTCGACAGCCGGAAGTAACACTATGATGCAAAATGTCAAATAATTTGTGTAAAATATTTAGTATAAAGATAGTCTTTTATAGACTTTTGTAAAAAATACATTTTTCCTGCAAAAACAGCTGTTTTTGCCTTCGCAAATTCATAGGATTAATATTAATCAGTTTAATTAAAATTTTCAATATGAAGATTTATCAAGACCATACTTGGCCCTCAACACTTGAGGAAGCTATAGTTATCCAAGAAAAGCTCCAAGATAAAGTCATTACTGAAGATCAACTACAAGAACCTATCCGGTACGTTGCTGGTGTGGATATGGGTTTTGAAGCGGATGGAACCATTAGCCGTGCAGCTGTGGCAGTACTAAGTTTTCCTGATTTGCAAGTAATCGAGACAAGCCTAGCACACCGTCCTACAACCTTCCCTTATATTCCTGGGTTCCTCTCATTTCGGGAAATACCAGCTGTCCTTGATGCTCTGGAAAAGATTACAACAATCCCAGATATTATCCTGTGTGATGGTCAGGGAATTGCTCATCCCCGCAGATTAGGTATAGCTTGCCATTTAGGTTTACTCATAGATATGCCAACAATTGGTGTAGCTAAGTCGTTGTTAGTGGGTAAACATGAAGAATTGGCACAAGCAAAGGGCAGCAGCCAACCACTGATATATAAAGGTGAGACCATTGGGGCAGTTTTACGATCGCGCACAGGAGTAAAACCTCTATATATCTCCAGTGGTCATCGAATTAGTTTACCGACAGCAATTGACTATGTATTACGCTGCACACCAAAATATCGGCTGCCAGAAACTACACGCATTGCTGATAAACTAGCCTCGGCAAAATAAAGCTTGTTGAAGTTTTTTCTAAATACTTGCTTACACCTACGCAATCGTGTTAGGAATCGCACAGAAAGAAGTTGATGTAACTAAATACGATTTACGAAGTTAGAACAATGAACGCACTAACTTTACACTGGCACGATGCAGGTCAAGATAAAACTCATAACATTTACGAACAACAGCCAAGTAACAATCCTGGTACTGTCCGCATTGGTCGAGATCCATTGCGGTGCGATATTGTTTTGAGTCACCCAACTGTATCTGGTCTACATGTTGAAATATTTTTTCATCACCAGCAACAGCGCTTTTATATCAGGAATTTGCGATCGCAAAATCCCCCCATTATCGATGGGCGGCAATTAGTTCAAGGTGAAATGCCCTTAACTCAAGGTGCTACTATCTCCTTGGGACAAACACAACTCAATGTTACTAGCATTTCCACAGGCAGCATTCCAGCAACAATTTTGCTACCACCACATCCACCAGTACATATCGGACATCATCATCAGCCACCAACACCGCCAGGAGTTTATGGCTTAGAATGCCCCAAATGTCACAAAGTCTCCCCAGGAGAAAATCTCCAAATTGGCTGTCATTGGTGTGGGACATCTTTAGCGGCGGCTGTCAGTGTGTTGGTAGCACCAGGGAATTAGGGAGTGGGGAGTGGGGAGATGAGGGAGATGGGGGAGATGGGGGAGAAGAAAATTAACCAATTCCCAATGCCCTATAACCAATGACAAATAACCAATGCCCTATAACCAATGACAAATAACCAATGACAAATAATTTACAAATCCAATTAAGTTGGGAAGAACCAGCGACGGGAGAACGGCGAGAACCACTGCTGAATATCCCGATCGCTTTTGGTCGAGAATTCCCTCGCTTACCTGCCGAACTCAGGGGAGTGCGCGTTTCTCGAATGCTGCTTAACAGCAGTGAAGTTTCTCGCTACCATGCCCTAATTGACTGGGAACAAGACCATTTGGTAGTGATTGACCAAGGTAGCGTTAACGGTATCTATGTCAACGGTAAATCACAGACACACAGTGTTTTGGCTAATGGCGATACGTTGCAAATAGGCCCTTATGTAATCACAGTGAAATTTGGTGCTAGCGTCTCTGCACCAGATACCAGCCCGCCGTCAACAATTCACTTCAACGCAAATACCAATCGTCCAGACCCCAGCTTGCCTGTAGCCCAGCCGCTAACGCCCTTGGCAAGTAATTTCCCACCACTGGCGTTTCAGGCGGAAAATGTCGCCATACAAGCCCTTCATGCTACAGGACTGTCAGTAGATGAATCTGATTATCTAGCGATCGGGGCGGGATTGGGTAGCTTTGTTTGGGCTGATTTGCTGCGGCTTAGTGGTGTGCGTCCTGACAAGATTGTAGCTTTGGGATTAGAGGCAGAACCTTATGCTCGTTACAAGCGCCTTTGTTTGAATTCGCAAATTCCCTTATATGAAAGACTGCGATCGAATTCTGACTCTTGTCCTGATAATATTTGGGGCTGGCCTAGTTATGCCTTGCGTGAAGCTTGGCACGATTGCAGCAAGGGAGAGATAAAGTCAGCATTGAAGTATTTGTGGCAAGTGTTTGCAGAACCAACATTTGCCGAAACTTATACGCCACGTGCGGCTAACGTCTTTGATTCCATAGATAGGGAGGCGAAGCGCATTGGCTGGAATCAAATTTATCGCTATGGGCGAGTTCGGGCAATTCGCAAAACTGATGATGGCAGATATTGCGTAGCCTATTCTCGCGCCCCAGGAAATTATGCTTTTTTAGTTAGTCGTTATTTACATTTAGCTACTGGATATCCAGCAATTCAGTTTCTGCCAGATTTGCAAGCTTATAGAGAAAAATATCAAGATTTTAAATCTGTGGTGAATGCTTATGAAGCCCACGATCATGTTTATGAGCAACTAGAGCGACAAGGTGGTACGGTATTGATTCGGGGACGGGGGATTGTGGCTTCGCGGATTATTCAGCGCATTTATGAAGCCAGAAAGCGAAATCGGAATATTGCAGTTTTGCATTTAATGCGATCGCCTAAACCTCAAGGTAACAAATTTCAAAATACCCAGCGCCTAGTCAAAAATCATTACGAATTTCAACCCTTTAACTGGCCGAAAGCCTGTTGGGGCGGGGAACTCCGGGCAATGTTAGAAAAAGCTACCCCCGATGAACGCAAGCGTTTATTAGCAGACTGGGGTGGAACTACCACCGCCGACCGCCACGACTGGCAGCAAATTACTGCCCAAGGCATCAGCGAAGGCTGGTATCAAATTACCTTCGGAGAGGTTTTGGATGTAGAACGAGATGCCCAAAACCGGACTATTACCCATATCCGAGAGCAAAGCTTTGGGGAAATGAAATTGCTAGCTGATTTTATCGTTGATGCTACCGGACTAGATGCTAAGGTAGATACCAATCCTCTGATAGCAGATTTGGTGAAAAATTACAATCTCCCAGTGAATCACTTGGGGAGATTGACTGTAGCGAACAATTTTGAATTAGTAGAAATGCGTAGTGGCAGAGGTCAAATGTATGCTGCTGGGGCTATTACTTTAGGTGGCCCTTATGCCGCAGTTGATAGTTTTTTGGGCTTGCAATATGCTGCATTAATAGCCATTGATGGACTCGCCGCCACCCGTGCGCCTGGAGTTCATCGTTTGAATACTATAAGTTCCTTTAGACAGTGGTTGAAGTGGGTGTTAAATCAGTCACCTTAGCGCAAGAAGACAGGAATTGTATGCTTGCCAATTTTCAGAGGCTTACCTGCTAACGGATAAAGCAAACGCACTTGATCCATCGGTAGCCGAATTCAAAGCCTAGAATTTTTAGGGATGTGATTACAGTTGAATTCGATAAACATTACATCTAAGTAGTAATGCAAAATTAAATATACATTTGTCATTGCGAATGGAGCAAAGCGGAATGAAGCAATCCCAAGACCTTGGGATTGCTTCTCTACATTTCATTCCGCTCGCAATGACATAAATATTTTTGCATACGCACTTACCCGATTAAGCCGGGTTTTTTCATGCTTTTTGTGTGATTTATTCTTTTATATTTATGGTTTGTGTGATGATTAACCGCCAACTATTGACTATTGAGCATAGACCATTGACTATAACCATTGGCAAACGACAGATGTTAATGACAAATGACTAATAAAAAACGGGTTTGTATTATCTTGGGTACTCGTCCCGAAGCGATTAAACTAGCTCCAGTGATTCAGGTTTTTCAGAAATCTTCAGACTTGGAGTCGCAAGTAATTTTAACTGGACAGCATCGAGAGATGGTTGAGCAAGTTATGCAGCTGTTCAAGATTAAGGCAGATTATGACTTGGAAATTATGCAGGTTAAACAATCTCTAAATGATATTACCTGTCGTAGTTTACAAGGGTTAGAAGCGTTATTCCAGGAGAAAAAGCCAGATTTAGTGCTGGTGCAGGGAGACACTACGACGGCTTTTGCCGCAGCTTTGGCAGCTTTTTATCAAAAAATCCCTGTTGGTCATGTAGAAGCAGGGTTAAGAACTGATGATATATTCAATCCTTACCCAGAAGAAGCTAATCGGCGGTTGATTTCTCAAATTACTCAGTTACACTTTGCGCCGACTCCTTGGGCTGTGGAAAATTTGCATCGTTCTGGTGTTTTGGGTGAAATTCACATGACGGGTAACACAGTAATTGATGCACTATTGAATATAGCTGGAACCCAAGCAGTTTGTAATGTATCAGGCTTAGACTGGGATTCATCTCGCGTTCTGTTAGCAACAGTTCATCGGCGGGAGAATTGGGGAGAACCTCTGTTAGCGATCGCTCAGGGCTTTTTACAAATTTTAGACAAGTTTCCTGATACAGCTTTGCTCCTACCATTGCACCGTAATCCGACAGTGCGAGTGCCATTGCAAGAGCTTTTAGGGAATCATCCCCGAATTTTTTTGACAGATCCTCTAGATTATGGCGAACTGGTGGGAGCAATTGGGCGATCGCACCTTTTGCTCACTGACTCTGGTGGCTTACAAGAAGAAGCCCCCAGCTTAGGAAAACCAGTATTGGTTTTGAGAGATACCACCGAAAGACCAGAAGCTGTGACAGCTGGTACTGCCAAACTTGTAGGCACTACAAGCGAAAACATTTTTGCTGCCGCAGCTGAGTTACTCAGCGATCCAAATGCTTATGCAGCAATGGCAAATGCAATTAATCCTTTTGGAGATGGTCATGCAGCAGAGCGCATCTTGCAGATCGTACAAAATTATTTGGGTCTTTCATCAGAAACATCAACTTAGGAACTTAGATTAAACAAAATGCCAAATTTCTGTTTTTTAGGGTTCATAAAACCGGCTTTCCCCCCGGTTTTTTATTTTTTTGAAGATTGGATAATTTTTTTTGGAAATCACTAAAAATCCCCTTTCTAAGGGGGTTGAAGGATCTACTCTGCCTAAGTCTTAATAATTACGAATTACGGATTTTTAAAGACCTGTGTTTGTAACGGACTATGCATAGTAAAACAATTAGTAATACAAGCGCTTTAATCATTGATGGCTCCACTACCTTCCTTACTTCCGTAGGGGTTTTAGGAGTAACATTACATGGAACCTCAATCATCTGTGTGTGATCGGAACCATGACCATTGGGTATCAAATCGCATTCGCCTTTGTTAGTGAGAGACAAAGGTGGCTGACTGGGAGAAATAGGTGGCTGACCTGGAGAAACAGGTGACTGACCCGAAGAACTACCGTTATCCATTAACAGAAGCAGAATTAAACCAATACCCGCAATTCCGATTACTGGCCAAAGTGGAAAAGAATCAGAACTCTCTGGTACCAACACATCTCCCTCAGAGCCAGGGAAAGTATCGAAGGCCATTGTTTCTCCCTCTAACGCTACTGGATTGTCACTCAGCAATATCTCTCCTGGGATATCTTCTCCCAAGAGTTGATTAAATTCTGGTGGAATTGCGTTATTGGGTCGTCCGAGTTCCCCACCATCTTCGGAGTATGGATAGGATAGTAGTTCAAAAATCCTCTGTTCGAGTTGTTTCTGATCTCCAGAATTCAACGCATCCAAGCCTGTAGAGATTTTATTTAAATAAAAATTTGTCATCTCTGGCGACAAACCTAGAGATTGAATCTGCTCCTTAATATCGGAAATTTTTGAGGCTTCTTCAAACAGCAGTCGTCCGTATGAAAATTTCAAGTCTAGTAAGCCATTACGGAGGCTGAGTGAATTATCAACTCCTGAGTTTGGTGCCCAGTAAAACTGGTTAGTTACAAGTCCAAGTCCTTCTACTGGATTACGACCAAAGCCTTGTCCAAGAAGGTATTGAGAGCTATCCATGATGGCGGGAGATTCGTTTCTCCAAAATGAGGCGAAAGGTACCGCAGAGAGATTAGGATTGTTGCCGTAAAAGCTAGCGAAATTCTGGAAGTTTTTCTCCCCACCGGCTGCTTGTATCAGGAGGTTTTGATAGCTATCTCCGCCGTTTAACTCCACTAATCGTTGGATTACTGCTCCAGTTTTATTGCAAGTCAGACCAAATCCCACATCACACCCAGGGATGACTCGCATCTGACTCAGATTCTGGTTATTGATTTGGTACTGAAGATATTCAGACTCCAGTCCTTGTTGGATACCATAACGTCCGATATTCAGCTGTGCAAAAGCAGACTGATATGTAGTGAGTACTACTGCAACAGATGAGAATGCGATCGTTGCAAAGCGAACCGCCTTCGACATTGCAATTCTTTGAAAAATAGATTTAGGCAAGATGCACCTCCACTAGACGACAGCTATTTAATTGGGCATTGGGCATTGATTATCTCCCTCATCCCCCTTGTCCCCCTCATCCCACTCATCCCCCTCATCTCCCCATTGAACTCTTAGGTAAATGAATATTGATTGTGATTCCTGTACCTTTGAGATTTCCTGATGAGAGTGTGTGATATAAGACCAATGCCCGATTTGGTTGGTCAAAAAGAAACCCACGTGTCGAGGGTTTGATCTTTCCTTGCTTTACTAATGAAACGAAGGTTTCTAGATATCTACGTATACCTTGACGGTTCTCTTGACTGGTATTCAGATGATGCTCAATCAGCATCATAAAGAAGTCCAAGCTCCGATTCTCCTGCCCCTGAATCAGATTGCCCTCATCCAAAAAAGAACTTGCTATGAGTCTGCCATCAACTTGTTTAACCTTAAACAGAGTAAAGTAACGCCCTTCTTTTTTTGGATCGTTCGCATAACAGACCCAAGAACCTTCTTGATTCTGGGTAAAACCTTGTTCGGCAAGGTAAGAAAGCAAAGAATTATTTGCTTTGGTCTGTGGTGGAGGTAATAAATCGTCAATGGGATCTAAAGAGCAAATCCTCTGTGTTGCTTTCTGTTGAGAAATAGTAGGAGTCTCTTGGGTATGGACGCGCAGAGGCTTGTCATTAGACATTGCCATGCTAGACATTGCAGCCAATGCAGATACTTGGAGAGCGATCGCTCCAAACAAACGAACAATGATATTCATGTTTTTCCTGTTACTTTTGCTTACGTTGTCAATAATCAAGTCGTGACTAAATCAGAATTGATCTAGCAGTCCTAAATCGGTTGTTAAATTTAAGCGTTTGCCTCATTTGGTCGAGGGGAGCTTAAGTTTTAACCAACCAAATAGGAATTTTATATATAGGTAACTAAATACAAAGAGGTTCAATATCTAAAGAAAACACCTAATGTTAATGTATTGTTGACATGATAAATCTGGCTTTTTGATATTTTTAGATATACAAAAAACAATTGACATGATGTCAAAACTTTTTTATTTACTGCCGTCTAATTTTTAGACATTTTTAAGAGGGTTTTATGCCTTCTTTACTGGCTGCCGTGATTCCTAAAAAAGGTCTATGTTAGCTCTTTAGTGTCTTATATAAGCAGACTTCCAAAAGCTCTATGCTTTACACATTAGTGCTTTCGGTGATTTTCTTACTCGATTGAATATTTTTTTGGTTTTTGGAGGTAGCGCATCTAACTAGATGTTTCAGCATGGGTACAATTTGGTGTATAAATAGTATCTCCCGACGGTAAAATAATATTACCATGAGCTTGAGACGTGCAACAGCATTGTGGACAGTTATCAAAGTTGTACACTGTTAATTATGACTACCTTCTCATTAAAGTTCATGGCAAATAGCTGATAGTCGAAGTCCATTTATTTACACATTGTTAGTATTCTATAACCGAATACAATTGTTCCCAAATTACAAGTTTCATGTCTTAAATAAAACACCATTTTATGGAATATACGCATAACAATATACTTGTATTGCTATATAAGTCTGAATTTTTTTAACCTGAAGCTAAAAGCGATCGCATCAAACTAAGTAAGTTAGATTACTAAGTACAAAATTTACAATTTAGTCAGCTATTGTTGCTCTATACTTTATCAGTGTCTAAAGCTCAGATTCCTGAATTTATATATTGTCACGACGAAAGAGTATGTCCTTAAATTTGCTCTATAGATAGAGGAATATTATGAGCAAATTTGGTATATTGAGAACTTATAATTTGACTACAATGAAGATATTAAATTAGTGCTTTTACAAGCATTGACAATATGAATGTGGAATTTTTTAATAGGATTCCTATGATGCCTTTAATATTACTATGGTTGGCTTACATTCTCCTGGGATGGTATCTTGCTGCTAATCATATTATTTGGTTCGCAGGAACTTTTGTCACTGCTATAGTTATAGCTGTAGTACGAAAGAGCATTTCTTGGTTAGAGCGTTTAGTTGAATTTGGCTCTCAAACCTTAGTTGTTATATTATTTTTAAGCACATCAATTGCTTTAGTAGCAACTTGGTCATTATTATTAAGACTTTTTCTTATACCCTTAGCAACTACGCTTTTAGCTGATTTGGAAATGCGCTTTTCTGGCTTTAATAAGGTAGATTCCTTTTGGATTTTAACTATCTTAGCGGTATTGGGTTTGATCGTGGGCGAATTAATAGATATTCTACTTTTTCCCAGTAGCAGATACTAACAGGACTTACGCACTCAAAACCTGAAACCTCGATCCCCCCTAGCCCCCCTTAAAAAGGGGGGGATTTGAAAAGCCACCTTTTTAAGGGGGTTGGGGGATCTCTTATGCGTAAGTCCTAACTAAATAAACCTGACTTTTTTAATTGGAGCGAAGCGACTTGACGGGGTGACGAGATAGGCTAAAAAGCTTATGAGACAAAAAATGAAGCAATTTATGGTAGAAAATCTTCATTCAGCGACATTCTCGACTGAGTACCAACTGTCCATTAGCCAGTCGATAAAGCCCTTGTGGTTCAACTATGCGATCGCCTTTTTTCCAAGTATGAGATGCTGGTTGAAGATTACGCACCTCGCCAGTCGAATATACAGAAATTAATCCATCCCCTGGACTATTGCGTAAAGCGCCAGAACCAGTAATGAAGAATGTACCCCCTTGCTTGGAACTGCGCGAAACGCAACTATTAGCGATAAGTGCATTAGTGTCGATGACGTTTTGAGATATTCCAGTAAAGCTGTTTTGAATGGAACTAGTATCGAGTGCGCTAATATTAATTACACCGGAAACGCCTAATTGCGAACTTGCAGTAATATCACTTTTTTCAGTTGGCTGTGGACGCGCTTCGATACCGAAGATACCTTGCGAGTTGATTTGAACATTTCCACCGGAACCAGTATATGCATTGGCGCTAATGTCGCTATTTTCTTTGGGGATGGCGACGATGAATTTAGAGTTGATATTGATGTTACCGCCATTGCCACCTGCTTGGCTTCTACCTGCGGTGGTTGAAATTAAACCATTACGGCGCAAAAGTAATAAATCATTGATATTGAGGGTGATGTCACCACCATTACCCGCATTTGTTAAAGAAGCGATCGCACCACTAATTTCTAGAAAATTAGCATTAATTTTAATATCTCCAGCGTCACCCTTACCTATGCTACCAGAAACAATTTCACCACGATCGCGTATATTAATCTTGTTGGCAGTAATATCTATATCACCACCTTTACCATTACCCCCTTCGTAAACTGATGATGTTATCCCAGTTAGGGACTTACTATCTAAACCAGTCAGGATAATGTTATCAGCTTGTACAGTTAAATTACCCGCATTCCCATTTCCAAAAGTTGCCGATGATATCTGCGATTCTTCTTGTACATTTAATAGTTGAGTTTTGATGTTGATATTACCTGCGTTACCATTAGCTTTGCTGCCAACCTGAGTTAAAACGGCGCTATTTCTGCGTAAATCAATTTGATTGGCATTAATCGTAATATTTCCCGCATTACCTTGATTGAATGTAGAGGCAGAAATTGCTCCTTGATTGCTGAGGTTTAAGCGTCTTGTTGTAACATCAATACTTCCCCCAGAACCAATTCCCCCCCTTTGTAATTCGGCGAATAAACCTGATGGTGCAAATGAACCATCTAGTCGTTCTGAGCCAACCCCAGTAATATCAATAGAATCAGTGGCATGAACTACTAAATTACCCCCTTGTCCTCGTCCCCCAAATACTGAGGTTGATATGTTTCCACCATTACTCAACCGTAAGTTTTCTGTGTCAATAGTTATTGTGCCACCCCGCACATCGGCATTACTACCTTCAATCACATCCGAAGATAAGTCACTCATATCAGGAATACCGCCGAACCGAGACAGAAATTCTTGTAGCTGAGGCTGAGAAAAATTTGTTTCCCCACCAGGTACAAAAACAAACCCGTCCAATTCTACATCCTTGGCGCGGATAGTAATATTCCCAGCATTACCACTGCTTTGAGTGGATGCGGTGTCAATATGTCCTCCTTGAGTGAGGGAGAGTCGAGGCGTTTCTATCGTTACATTGCCACCATTTCCTGTACCAAAACCCGTAGCACTTGATATATAACTCCTACCGCTAATATTTACGTATTCGCTAGCTTTAATAAAAATGTTAGCTGCATTTGCACTGCTAAGGGTAGTCGTTCTAATCTCACCCCCATCTTTAAGATTAAGTCGCTGGGTTTCAATAGTGATATCCCCTTCTGTTGCTTGAGTTTTGCTTTCAATTGGTATATCAAGATTTGTATATATGCTACTTTTAGTCACCTCAACCGCATTCTGAGCCTGAATGGAAATAGAACCAATACTTCCACCAGATGAAAGTGCTGTTATTCCCCTTCCTAATAAATTATTTTGAACTCGCAAAGTACCGGTTTCAATCCGCAGATTACCTGTTGAACCCGAACTAAAACTGAAAAGTCCTAAAGAAGCTTGGTTAGTGATATTGACGGCATTTGTAGCTCGGACAGTTAAGTTTCCTCCATTACCTACACCATCAGTATCTGCCTGGATAAAGCCACCATTGACGTTAACCGATTCCGTAGCATTGAAAGTAATATTTCCGCCATTACCTTTACCACTACTAGATGTAGAGATACCACTGATATTTTTTGGTATTCCATCTCCAGTAATTGTGATTTTCCCGGCATTGATATTCACATCGCCACCCGCACCCGTAGCAGAAGTATCACTAGCAGATAAAATCGAACTGCCGTTGGCGATAGTTACTGCATCGCTAGCTTGAATTTGAATATCACCACCCTTTGCTGCACCAGCAGTACCGCTAACAATTCCAGAGTCGTTATCTAAATTAAATTGA
Organism: Nostoc sp. KVJ3; assembly: GCF_026127265.1. Classification (GTDB taxonomy): domain Bacteria; phylum Cyanobacteriota; class Cyanobacteriia; order Cyanobacteriales; family Nostocaceae; genus Nostoc. Next base: position 108,927 of record NZ_WWFG01000001.1, on the reverse strand, counting down.
GTCGCATCAACAACAATTGAGCCGCCATTACTACCGAAAATAGACGAACCATTTAGCCCAATTTTCCCCCCAAATAGTTCAATTGCACTATTTCCAGTTGCAGCGATGAAGCTACCATTCGTTAAGTTGATGGGTGCGCGTCCGAAATTTTCTGGAAACTGAAAACCCAATGAGGAGCCATTGACATTTAGCCTAACAATTGTATCTCCATTGACTGCTCCCAATTTCAATTGTCCATTTTGACTAAATAAAAAACTACCATCTAAGGTGATTTCACCGCCAATCAATGCTAAATTGCTGCCAGTTCCAACACGTAAACCATCAACAGCATTTCCCCGTGAATTCCGAATCACTGCTTGGCTAGTAATACTTCCGGGTTGTGAACCAAACTGTAAACCAATTGGTACATTGATAGCTAACAACGGCGCTGCTTGGGGATTTGTGGCGCTAAATTCTATCCCATTGGCAAAGACTAAACTATTTGCTGTCGTTCCTAAAAAAGAACCTTGTATATCTAAACTGGCATTTTTTCCAAACACAATGCCATTGGGATTTAGCAAAAACAAATTTGCACTACCTAATACACCCAATGTCCCGAAAATATTCGATTCTTTACCACCAGTAACGCGAGAAAAGATATTTGTTATGCCGTCTGGATTAACGAAATAAACGCCTTTACCAACGCCGACGTTAAAATCTTGAAAACTGTGAAATAGGTTAGTGCCACGAGCCGCACCGCCCTGGATCAGGTCATTATTTTGATTAAAAGGAATGACTTGCGATCGCTCTTTCCCCAGGCTGTTATCGGGAGTTAACTGAGCAAAAGTAGGATGAATAGAAACTGCGATCGCACCTACACCCCCCAAGCATCCAGCGATGCTAAACCGCAAAATCTTCATAAGCACCCTGCATTTGAATCACATTTATTTAAATATAAAGTTGCAGCCCAGCTCCCCGACTTCTTAAAGAAGTCGGGGAGCTAAATCATCATTTTCTAATTAGCGATCGCTGGCAATCTTCTGGAGGTATTCGATGCGTTGCTGAGTATTTTTTTGTTCTGCGTCTTTACCTATCAATATTTCGGACTCTGCAAGGTTTTTAACTAAACTTGCCCCAGTGTGCCCTAGTTTACCATTATCACTTCCTTTTAACGCTTCTTCCAGTGCTTCATACCACAGATCGTTTTCAGCATAATAATTTACGCCTTCTGGAATACTAGTTAATTGTTTTTTAGCCAGTGATTCAGGATTTATGACAGTAAATTCTGCTCGTCTTACAATCGTGTCGTTTCCACAGTCAATTGAGATTTGCCATAAATATGTTTTACCCACTGTGAGTTCGGGGTAATCAACGGGAAGTTTTAGCTTATTAATCCCGATTATTGTTGGTATTTCTTTAACTTCACCAATTTGTTTAGGGTTGTTGGTTGAATTTGATTCAGCTAATCGGAATCGCACGTTTTGGGAACTTGACATATACCAAGCTAACATCGGACGCGTGGAAGCCGTTTTACCGATAAATGTCTGAGGTGCAAGCTGCATCAGAGGGATACCGACGCTACTGGGACATCCACGCGAACCACCCGCACGGGAATATCCGCTAGCGGGTTTGCGATCGCGTGGTTTAAACTCAGCAAATGCTGGAACTGCTGTCATAACAAAAACCGCACCTACAACTAAGCTTGTAAGTCTACGGTTATTTTGCAAAAATCCAAAATGTTGATGACTCATGGTAAATGCTGTTGATTATAGGGTTATTGAAACTTTATTAAGTTATTCGTTTTTAATTTCTAAACTCATACTTAATTCTTTCCTTGATAAAATCTCAAAACTCAAATTCTTTCTTAAGTTTCCAACTAAGTTCGCAGATAGTCCCGCGAGGAGAAAATGATTCTCGTCGAAATTCTCCTCTTAATTGTTTAGCAAGGACTTTGGAATGCTTTGTACCTTTATTTTCTAACTTTGATGTAATTCCTGAACCATTGTCTTTAACGGACAATTTGTACTTATCTGAACTATAAACACCTGATGCTTCAACACGCTTGACTCCTTGAGCATGTTTGCCCACATTACACAATGCTTCTTCCAAAAATAGACAAATTCCGCGTTTGTCTTCCATACATAAATATTTATCATCAATTGGGTCAAAATTTCTAATTTTAACTTTTAATGTTTTAAAGGTTTCAAAATCTTTACGTTCTAAGGTACTAGAATAAACTTCATATAATAAATCGTGAAGCGGTCGATTTAATTCTAGTATTAATCCGCTACCTAAACGCAAACTTTCTTCTGTAGTCAATGCTTCGAGTTTGAGAAATTCACCAATTTCTCGAATTTCCCAATCAAGTTTTTCAAATTGCTTTAGCAATTGCTCGTAGGGGATATCTTCAGCACGCATGTGCTTTAATCCATAAGCGAGGGTTTGCAAAGGGCCATTGTGAATTATACTAAAAGTGTGGTCAATAGTATTTTGACGTTCCTTAATTTGCGATCGCAAGAATTTATCATGCTGGTAAAAGGCAAAAGCACTCAAACCTACCCCATTCACAGCTAAAACAAGTAAACCCGGTGCTACAGGAATCCATACACCCCACACCCACAGCATTATATATCCGCAGCCAAATAGACAAAATCCTGCTACACTTACACCAAGTATATTTCTCCAAACAGATTGGGTAAGCCGTCCTATAGTAATTGGCAAAAAACCCCAAATCAATATCCATACATATTCTGCAATATCTCCCCAACTGTGCAACATTGGGCGATTATCTATTACGGTACTAAGAATTTGACTGATGACATGAGCATGATAGTCTATACCATAAATTTGACCGCTTAATTTTAAGTTAGGCAAAGCAGATGTATAAATAACATCACCAGTACTCAGGTTGCGGTTGCCAACTAACACAATGCGATCGCGCAACGATTTTACATCAACTTTCCCATTGAAAACATCGCGCAGTGACACAACATCAAAAGGTTGATTGCTGTTGCGAAAGTTAATTAAAATTGACAATCCCCCATCATCAGCCCTAACGTATCCGCCAAAATTCGGAGTAATTCGGGGTAATTCAATCCCCCGAATCATGATTGTATTCGGGTCATTTTTTCCCGTTTCTAAGTTAATTCTCTGCGCATTTAAATACTTAATAACTAACCGCAATGCTAAGGAATATTTATCTTCATTAAGATTCTTACTATTCGCCGTATATAACAAATAACGTCGATTTTTGCTATCCTCATCATTAAGTAAATCCACAAATCCTACTCGTTCAGGTGGCAAACTCTGGGGTGGTAAAGTTTCGTTGGGGGGTAAAATTTTTTCAATCCCAATAATATTAGAATTTGACCGCAATACCTGTGCGAGTTGTTTGCCACCAGGTTCTATGGGAACATTTTTGAAGATATCCAGCCCAATCGCTAGCGGTTTATAAGTTTCCAGCTTGGTGAGTAACTCTGCAATCTTTTGATCTGGAATTGGATATTGCTTAACCCATTCAATATCTTTTTCGTCGATACCCACAATTACTACACGTTCATCATGTTTTTCCACCGGACGCAGATGTAACATCGTATCCAGAAGCATCCATTCCCAATATTGCATTCCTCCTGCTATTCTGATCGAGATCGTCACAATCAGCACTATGATGCCAGGAGGTGCAGCCAGCCACCATAGACCAAATTCTTTGTAAATGCGATTCCAGGTTCTCCTTCTCATCTAACTTCCAAATTAATTTTTGGCGGATTAATCAATTAAGCCTTCTTCGCGAGAACGAATTTCGGTGAGAATTCGCATATTCTTACCACTTTGCTTGCAGTCTTCAGGATACACCCCTAAAACATCCTGAATCTTCGTCCAGTAAGTCCGTACTGCTCGTTCTGATTTATACATTCTTTCAGCGATCGCCTTATCTGTCAAACTCTCTTCAAAAGCCAACCGCAACACATCCAACCATTCGGGTTTGAGTTCGATCCCGCTTTTGATGTCTTTGGTGTGAGTTGCACCATGAAGGGCTAAATTAACCCGCATCAGCATTTCTTTTTCGGGTAATCCTTTGTCTGCGATCGCAAAACCACCTTGATGATTATCAATCTCATGTTTAATTCTGATTAACACCTTCATATAACTAGTTTGGACGATAAAATTCTGATGGGGATATTCATTAAGCAAAGTTTGCAACAGCTTAATTCCGGTATCAATCTCTGCTGTTTCTCCTTGCTGATAGGGAATTGATAAATCCATTACAATCAAGTCAAACTGATAATATTGAAGTTGAGAAAGTGTTTCTTTTACCGTCTGAGCTTTAACAAGAGCAGCTTCGGGATACTCTCGACTTAAGACATCAAGAGTACCAGTCAAAATTAATTGATGGTCATCGACAACAAGAATACCCAGTCTTTTTTCCACTGGTAAATGTCCATAAAATTGATGTTCTTTCAAACTTATCCCTACCATAATTTCATCCAAATTAAAAGTTTTTTTCAGCTTTTACTGAGTATTGATTAGCACTGAAAGCTACTTTGTGCCTTGTGAGTGATTTTTCAATTCAGTACTCTTCTAAACGTTATCTTTGAAGTCTCCGCCTATTTTAATTGGAGATGAATATCTCACCTATACAGAAAACTGCAAATAATGTTGAGAGGAGATTATTAATTACCAGGACTTACGCAAAAAAGTTCTAAAGTAGCGGTAATTCATGAATTACCGTTTCTCCATATATATACTGCATGCAAACAAGCAGCAAAAGCAGATGTGTAACATTAATTAGAACATTCTCGACTCAATAGCAACTGCCCATTATTCAGCCGATATAACCCAAGTGGTTCAATAATCGGATCGCCTTTCTTCCAGGAATGTGATGTAGTTTCTACACCTCTAACTTCACCAGTGCTGTAAGTAGAAACTAAATCTTCATCGGGGCGATTAGTAGTCAAAGCGCCGGAACCTGTTATGGTAAAAGAGTTTTCTTGTCGCTTAATGCCGCGTGAAATGCAACTATTAGCGATGAGTGCGTTAGTGTCAATAACTGGGGATAATTCAGTAAAGCTATTTTGAATAGAACTGGTATCGGGTACGTTAATGCTAATGGTACCTGCAACGCCTAATTCAGAACTGGCGGTAATATCACTTTTTTCGGTTGGCTTTGGGCGCGACTCGATACCAAAGATCCCTTCAGATTTTATTTTGACATTCCCGCCTGTTCCAGTGAAGGCATTGGCTGCAATATCGCTGTTTTCTTTGGGGATGGCGACGATAAATATTGAATTGATATCGATGTTACCACCATTGCCACCTGATTGCGCTGTCCCTGCTGTGGTCGAAATTTGACTACCGCGACGCAATAGTAAAAGCTCGCTGGCAGTTAAATTAATATTTCCCCCATCACCAGAGTTAGTTATTGCTGCAATAGCTGCTTTGTTATCAAGTGCTGTAGAAACAGAATTAATATTAATATCTCCAGCTTTCCCTTGTCCAAAGCTGCTTGAACTGATTCCCCCGTGATTTAAAAATAAAGAACCTGTTGTCAGGTTAATATTACCTCCATTGCCAACAGCGCCTTGATTGACTGTACTAAAAACACCGCTAGAAAAACCTGTGGGGCTAACACCCTCAATTAAAATGCGATCGCGTGCATCAATGGTAATATCACCTGCATTACCTTTAGAAGAAGTACTAGCATTAACTATTCCACCATTGGTTAAAGACAAAGAAACTGCTGTCAGGTTAATATTGCCTCCTCTACCTTCAGCTTTACCTTCTAAGGTAGTAAAAACACCGCTTGCAGTTCCATTCCTACCGACACCATCAATCCCAATAGCATCGCCAGCATTAACTATAATGTCACCAGCATTACCTTTGCCAAAACTGCTAGCAGCAAGTTGTCCACCGTTGCTTAGTGTTAAGGAATTGGTTGTAATTTGAATATCCCCACCTTTGCCAACTCCAGCGAACAAATCACTAAAAACGCCAGTCGGTTTATTGCCAGTAGTACCATCGATAATTACAGCATCGCGGGTATCGATAAAGATATTACCACTATCACCTTGACCACTACTAAAAGCGGCGAGTTCACCACCATTTTTTAGAAATAATTCTCTGGCGTTGATCCGAATATTCCCAGCGTTACCCGTGCTACTGCTTACCGTAGGACTGCCTATGGAAGTAATTAAACTATTTTTCCCACCATCCAAAGTTACTGTATCACGGGCATTGATGGTGATATTGCCTCCATTTCCCTGTCCACCTGAGTTTCCAGCAATGGTTGCACCGTTAGTAACAGAAAGTGATCCTGTTGTAACTTCGATGTCACCTCCTTTACCTTCACCACTCAGCAATAAACTAAATAAACCACTCTTTGCATCAATAATTTGACCACTATTCAAAGTTACACCCTTGACGACACCATCAATTTTGACGCTATCACGAGCATTGATGGTGATATTTCCACCATTACCTTTTTCTCCGCTATGTGAAGAATATATTGCACCGCCATTTGTGAAAAACAGCGATCCTGTTTCAATTTGAATATTTCCGGCGTTACCATTGTATCCTTCCGTATTGGCACCACTGTATAAACCATTACCGCCAATTCCATCAAAAGTAATAGTATTGGCAACATCAAGAAAGATATTACCTCCATTTCCTTGTCCGTCGTTACTAGCATTTAATCGTCCGCCATCTTTTAATAGTAAATTACTTGCAGTGATGCGAATCTCACCACCATTACCTATCGGATTATTAGTACCGAAACTTGATACTGTACTGCCATCTTTTTGTCTCCCTCCAAAACCCGAAAATGTCACATTATCGCGGGCATTAATAGTGATATTTCCTGCATTTCCAACTCCAGCAGTAAAGCTAGATATTTCAGCACCATTAGTAACAGAAAGCGATCCTGTTGTAACTTGAATGTTTCCTGCTTTTCCAACACCTCCAATGTTTAAATTGCTTTTAAAACCACTATACGAATCATAATTCTTATTATTAAGGTCAAACTTACCCGCGTCGATAAAAACGCCATCTAGCTTAACATTATCAGAAGCTTCGACCGTAATATTTCCGGCATTACCTTGTCCATAAAGACTTGTTGATACTTCACTGCCGTTAGTTAACGAGAGTGAACCTGTTTTCAGGTAAATATTTCCTCCGTTACCTACGCCATCATTAAACACATTACTACTAACATCGCTATTAGTATCGAAGACTATATTATCAAGGGCATTAATGCCGATATTCCCAGCGTTTCCTTTGCCAAAGATAATGCTATGAATATCGCCTCCATTGGTAGCTTTTAGCGTACCTGTCGTGATTTCAATATTACCACCATTACCTTGTCCTAAAATATCAGTATCAAGGTAAGCATTATTGCTTAGTGTAAAATAGCTAGATTTGATATTGATATTACCACCATTACCTGTTGCTCCTGTGAATACAAAGCTACTAATTCCACTATTCAAATCATCTTTTTGACCTGCAACAGTAACAGCACCTTGAGCATTGATATTTACATTTCCTGCATTACCTTGTCCATAGAGACTAGCATTGATTTGTCCAGCATTTTGTAATGTCAATGTTCCAGTCGTAATATTGATATCGCCACCTTGACCAAATGCTTTTTCTTGCACTACGTTAGCGATGAAACCTTTATCTATTAACGTTGTATCTCCTGTGGCATTAATATTAATATCTCCACCTTGACTATTTGGAGTACCTAAACCTATATCTATTCCCCCTTTTAGTTTACTTTGCCCTGCTAAATTTACATTTCGAGCTTGAATTTCGATATTACCGCCACCCACACCGCGAACATTCACTTCTGCACCATTACTCAACGAAACATCGGCGCGTTCCACATTCTCAGGTATAACTAAACCCAGATTATCACCCGCAATATTCAATCCCACATTTCCCGGTGCAGCCAAACCTGCTAATTCAACATTTCCGCCATGAGCCTGAATTCCACCACCATCAATATTGATATTTCCACCAACAAGCAGCAAACTTTTACCATCAGCAACTTGCAAACCCGTAAGATATCCACCGATGGGATTAATCGCTACAGGTGTTTGAGATTGATTAATAATTCCCCCATTTGCTTGGATTTGATTAAACAGCAATACCGAAGGATTAATAGTCAATAACGGCACAGCTTGGGGATTTGTCGCACTAAAAACCCCTTGATTGCCAAACTGAATTCCGTTTGCAGTTGTCCCCACAAAGGAACCCTGTACATCTAAACTGGCATTTTTGCCAAACACAATCCCATTAGGATTTATCAAAAATAAATTCGGGCGAGAATTACCAAATGTGCCAAGTGTCCCCAAAATTTTTGAAGGGTTATTCCCCGTTACCCGTGCCAGAATATTTTGGATATCTGCGCTAGGACTAAAGAAATACGCCGCCCGTCCCGTGCTGATATTAAATTCTTGAAAGCTGTGAAATAGATTGAATTGGCGAGTTGAACCACCAGTAATTACTTCTATGGGCTGTCCCTGAAAGTTACCTATAACTTGTGAGGATTCAGCCCCAAGTGTCTTGTCAGGTACGATATTACTTTGCTGCGCTTGGGTTTTAGCAGTAAAAATACTGACAATTAACCAACCCAGTAAACCTGCCAATCCAAACTGCAAAAACTTGTATAATCTGTATTTAATTATCATAAGGTGTTATTCATGTAGATTCTTTGAGTATCTAATAGAACTGCACCTTTAAATAAGAAATAAGTGAATATTCGTTAATTATGCAGTTTTCTGCAATGATGACGATGTCTGACGACAAGCCTGACGGCTACGCATTCTACAGAAATGCGACATTTCCCTTCGCGATAGGGTTTTGATAACTCAATATTAAACGCCTCGTCATCCATGTACAGCATTCAACACTTATTTTCCCAAACCCCCTTGATGTTCACAACGAAAACCTCTATGCTCCCAAGCTTGCATATCTACTTCAGTAAGTTTAGTAACATTTGAGCACTGCGGTTGAATAATCTGACTTAAAATCGCCCACAACAGGCTACGGGTTAAATCTAATCCAGTTTTGCTCCAAGATTCATTATTTCCTGGAATACCTGACTCCTCAACAATCTGCGGCTCTACCCAAATACCATGAGCGCCCAAGAGAATCTGGGCCATCCATTTAGCTCTGGGTAAGTGACTTGGCGAGGTAATCAACATGACTTTATGTACTCCCCAACGCCGTAAAATTGGAATACCATAATAAAAATTTTCAAAGGTGGAATTCGCGCACTTTTCTAACCAAATGTTTTGTAACTCGACTAGTTCCGGCTGAAAAATTAACCATATACAGGGGTCTGGGGAACCATGAGAAATTAAAATTGGGGTTTGCGGATACTGTTTTGCTTGTTGAGCTACATAAATTTCTCGACGAATACTGCCACCAAGCACAAAAAAGGCATCTACTGGCTGCGAAGAAGCAAAAACTAAGGTTATAGTGGTAAAAATTAACCAAGTACCCAAGACAAAGTACAAGATACCAGTTAGTTTTTGTAACAATTGCCACAGATTAGCACAACTTTTTTTAATAGAAATTAATGATTTGTTGGTAAATTTACGTTTCATGACTTCGGTAATAAAACCTGATTTAATAGCTGCATAACAGTCCTGCAATTAAGCGATCAAAGTGCTATCTTATAAAAGTAATGAATAAGTACAAATATGACGCTAATCAAAGTGTCACATATTTAGTATAGCCTTCCGGAGATGGCTAACAAACTGAGAAATGGTTGTTAATAATGCAGTATTTTCGGCATAATTCAACGATAAAAATGATGAAAGACGCATAGCTTAGTTTGGGGTATAAAAACTTAAAAATTTCTGGAAAGCCTGATTGCTAAACTGTCAACAACACAATTATTCCAGTTAATATACATGAACCAATCTGCGAAAAGTTACTCACCGCTCCAAGTAGCCTTGATTGGTGGAGCGATCGCCACAACTGCTACAATGTCTGTGTTCGGCCCCGCTTGGACTCGTGGTGTCCGTGCCGCTCTAGCCCTACAAGACAGTCCAAAAGTGATAGTTGACCAAGTGTGGCAACTGGTGAATCATGAATATGTTGATGGCAAATTTAATCAACAAGATTGGCAAGCAACCAGGCAAAGCCTCTTAAGCAAAGACTATTCTTCCCGAGAAGAAGCATACACCGCTATCCGCGAAGCTTTACAAAAGTTGGGAGATCCTTACACTCGATTCATGGATCCCAAACAGTTTGAAGCCTTGACTAGCCAAACATCTGGCGAAGTCTCTGGCATTGGCGTGCGGATGGAAGTAAACGAAAAAACTCAACGGCTGACTGTTGTTGAAGCTATAGAAAATTCTCCAGCCCTAAAAGCTGGAATCAAAGCAGGTGATGAAATTTTGGCAATTGACGGCAAATCTACTCTCAAAATGAAAGTAGATGACGCTTCCAAATTAATTCGCGGCAAAGCGGGTAGTCCCATCAAGCTCCGAATAGGACGAGCCGGGCAAAATGCCTTGGAACTGAAGCTAACGAGAGCAAGTATTGAAGTGCCAACGGTACGTTATACCCTTAGACAAGAAGGAAATCGTCGCGTCGGTTATATCCGTTTGCGGGAATTTAGCGCTCATGCCGCAGATCAAATGCAACGAGCCATCCGCGATTTGAACAGCAAGAAAGTTGATTCTTATGTCTTAGATTTACGGGGAAATCCTGGCGGGTTGTTGCAAGCTAGTATTGAAATTGCCCGAATGTGGTATGACAATGGCGGAATTGTCAAGACAGTAGACCGAGTGGGCGGTACTGAAGAAACTAAAGCCAATCGCACTGCTTTAACAAATCGTCCCTTAGCAGTTTTAGTAGATGGGAATTCAGCTAGTGCTAGCGAAATCCTCACAGGGGCACTCAAGGATAATAAACGAGCGGTAGTCGTAGGTGGTCAAACTTTTGGTAAGGCCCTAGTGCAGTCCGTTCATGAACTCGCAGATGGTTCCGGTTTGGCTGTCACCATTGCCCATTACTACACCCCGGCGGGAACAGATATTAATCATAAAGGAATTGCCCCAGATATCAAGCTAGATTTGACAGAGGCACAAGAGCGGCAACTAGCTTCTAATCCCGATTTAATCGGAACTAAGAGCGATCCCCAATATGCCAGAGCGATCGCAATTTTATCAAATAATAACTTTGCCCAGCCGCCAGCAAATCAGCCAACTCGACCCATGAGCCGCGCCGATAACCTGAAATTTTAGGTTGCCAGGTGTTTATATAGTAGTATTCCCAAATCCAGGTTTTTGGAGTTACGAAAACTGCTTAATATACTGTTCTAGGATTTTGGTTTGGGAATACTAGCTAGTAATCCTATCTCCCAACCAAATCTCAGATGTATGAATCATCAGCCACTTGATGCAACCACCGCCACCAGTTTTTTACCAATGGTGTCGGTGGTTGTTCCTATTTATAACGGTGAGGCGGATTTACCAGAGTTAATCAACTGTTTGTTGTCTCAAACTTACCCAAAAGACCGGGTAGAGTACTTGTTAGTAGACAATAACAGTAGCGATCGCACTCTCACCATCCTCAAAACATCTGCTGAAAACTGCCCAATTACAATTCGTCCCTTGAGCGAAAACCAAATTCAAAGCTCATACTCTGCTCGTAATACTGGGATTCGCGCTGCTGTGAGCGAAATTATCGTTTTTACCGATGCTGATTGTCGCCCTCAACCACAATGGTTAAATTCATTGATTCAGCCTTTTGTCAATAAGGAAGTGGTAATTGTGGCTGGGGAAATTTTGGCACTACCAGGTACAACTCTGCTAGAACAACACGCAGATCGGCAAGAAACTTTGTCGCAAAAGCATACCCTTAACCATACCTTTCGTCCCTATGGACAAACAGCTAACTTAGCGATTCGACGCATCGCCTTAGAAAAAGCGGGTTTATTTCGTCCTTATCTTACCACTGGTGGCGATGCCGATATTTGCTGGCGAATTTTGGGAGAAAACATCGGGCGTTTGGAATTTGCCCCAAATGCGATCGTTCAGCACCGCCATCGTGCCACACTCAAAGAACTGCAAAGCCAATGGCGGCGCTATGGACGCTCAAATCGCTATCTACACGAACTGCACGGTGTCGATTTGATGCGAGAGATGACACCCAAAGAATACGGCTATCGTTTGGCACGTTGGTTATTGAAAGAAATACCAAGGGATATTAAAAAGGTGTTGGTGCAGCCCGTCACAGGTATCGCAGGTCAAGTCACCCTTGTAGATTTATTAAATACCCCCATTGGTTTGTTCACAGCGAGGGCGCGTACTGCTGGGCAAAGAGATGCCAAGCTGCCAGATAATGCCAAGATAATCGATCGATTGTAATGGATTGACATCTCCCTCGGTTTCTAACCGAGGGGTTTTAAACCCATTTCTCTGATAATCAAGATGCATTTGAATATATTTTTTGGCGTTCTCTATGCAATGCACTGCCTATACAAAATATATTAAGGGTCATACTAATTGGATTTGGTTTAGTGTTTTTAGTCCTCATAGTCAAACTTTAGCAAGCGCCAGCGGAGACTATACCGCGAAAATCTGGGATGTGAATACAGTTGTATGCTTGATAACTCTCAAAGGGCATCGCAATGGTGTATTGGCGATCGCTTTTAGTCCTGATGGTAAAATTGTAGCTACCGCTAGCGATGACCATACTACAAAATCATAGTATTTAACTACAGATAATAGCGATCGCCTAACCTATGGTAGATGTATCAAAACTCTAGAAAGCCATACCAGTGGAGTTTATTTTGTCACATTTAGCCCTGATGGTTTGCTACTTGTCACTGATAGACACGGCAATATCTTTCTTATATTCCCATATCCTCTTGTTCAATGACTGTCAACTTTCGCTAAATTGGAAAAAGGAAAACTCAAGGGAATTTTAAATGTCAGCACAATTGTTACTGGTGGATGATGAACCAGGGATACGGGAAGCCGTGAAAGACTATTTGCAAGAGAGCGGTTTCAGCGTTCAAGTCGCCAGTAACGCCCTTGAAGGTTGGGAATGGATGCAGATGAATACACCTGATTTGGTGATTTCTGATGTCATGATGCCCCAAGTGGATGGCTATCAGTTCCTCAAACAACTACGAGAAGACCCCCGCTTCCAAGCACTGCCGGTAGTATTTTTAACTGCTAAGGGTATGACAGGCGATCGCATCCAAGGCTATCATGCTGGTGTTGATGCCTATCTACCCAAACCCTTCGATCCAGATGAGTTAGTGGCCATAGTCGAAAATTTGCTAGCCCGCCGCGTCGCCAAAAATGCAACTACGGGAGATGATGCTGAAACCCCCGATTTGGCTGAACTAGCCAATCAGATTTCCCAAATTAAGGCGTTGTTAACTCAAAGAAATGCAATTTCCCAATCACCAGCCCCTTTCAAAATTGATTTGACTCCCAGAGAACAAAGTGTTTTAGACTTAGTCGCTGAAGGGTTGATGAATAAAGAAATCGCCCGTCGCTTAGAAACCAGCGTCCGCAATGTAGAAAAATACGTTAGCCGTTTGTTTAGTAAAACTGGCACTAATAGCCGGACAGAGTTAGTTCGTTTTGCTCTAGAACACGGTTTGGCTAAATAGGCGTTGGGTAATTGGTAATAGGCAACTGGCTGCTAAACCATGACCTACTACCAGCTACCAGTAATAGATAAAACATAAGTATTTCAGCAAATCAGGCACTTAGCTCAAGCGAAAAGCTAAAAGAAAGGTTATTTATTTTTATTTTGATCTTTTAGGTTTTCATTTGATTTGCGCCTATTGTTTAATCCTTCACCTGTAAAGACACAGGGTTTTGTTCTTCCTGCAATGTTTTGATAAAAACTCGGTAAAATGCACCCGGCTGAACTTGCTCTCAGATTCTACCAGTACCCTTTGCTACAAAGTTTTTAAAAGAGGAAACTGTTCCTGGGACTTTGTGCTGCTAAATAAGACTTTCACAAAGTAGAAATCACAATATTTTATAAATTCTACTTGTAGCTTAGTTTTTATTGCAACGGGGCTATGGGATCAACATTTATTCGATTTGATGCCCAATTCATGTTTATTTGACAACTTAAATTACACCTTTAAGTTTGTGGATTCTCGGCAGCATTACGCAAGCGCATTAGCTGACGGCGCATTTGAGGTGAGGCTTTGAATTCAGACACCTCTTGCGCTTTAACGGACGCTTGCAGCGTTTCCAGAAAATCATCAGAACCCTCGGTTAATGCATCAAGTAGCACTTGTAAGAGTTGTTCGCGATCGCCTAATAAACTCTTTTCCTCAATCAACCGGAATTTGAGATGGATTTCGCACTCATAAACACCTACTTCGAGATTATTTATCTGGCGTGGCAATGCTTTGGAGTTCATAGCTATTGAGATTCCTTTACTTGGTTGTCATGAGGGTAAGGAGGTAGATGTCCAGCAAAAATTCTTTATATCTCTTTTGAATCCAAAGTGCTTGAATTAAGAATTTTTCTTCATCAATCACTTTTGTATCCTATTTCACTCTCCTGTGTTTTATTTTCAAGCTAAATTTTCACTGTCTAGATTTTGATGTTTCTGTACCAGATGTAGCTTATGGTAAGCCATAACTATTATTCAGTTTTTAAGATTCTACACAATAAAGTTTCTGTAAGAAGTTGTTCAACCTTTTTAAAGGTTTTTACATCAACTTTATGTTAACGTCAACAACAGTTTGACTTGTTACTCTAATTTTGGTGTTTATACGTAAGTAAAATCGCTTAAGTTTTTTCCACTTATTAAAGCCAGAGGTCGATGTAGCACTATTCAGTAGAATTACTAGATGTACGTTTTTTGCAATAGAAAATTCCGAATAAATTGATCGGCATAATTATTAATCTAAAAACTTTTGTTTTCTATAAAAAATGTACACAGATCGAATTATTCTTGGCAAGTGCTTGACTCTACTGGCTTTTGAGCTTGAGGAGTAGAGAAATTATCGCAGAGGGTAACATTAGCACACCGCTTTAAATTGTTTGTCTACCCCAAATCAAAACACTCTCCTCAGCGATTTTTACAGAAAAATAGTTTGAGTACTGTCAGTACTCGCAATTAATTGCATCTTCAACTCCTAACATAAGTACGAAGTTAATCAGTACAGGTGATATTTTTACTGATGCCCATTCAATATACCCTTTTGAAACTGCGTTCAAAGCTTGTAAATTGAGAGCATTCAAGCTCGAATATAGCGTCTACAATAATTTCAGTGTAATTCACCCAAATCTTACACCCTTTTATGGATAACCCGATGCTGCTCAAGTCCACAACCCGGCACGTCCGCATTTTTGCAGGCGAAATTGACCGGGATGGCGAACTGATTCCTAGTCAACAGGTCTTAACCTTAGATATTGACCCAGATAATGAATTTAACTGGAATGAAGATGCGCTGCAAAAAGTTTATCGAAAATTTGATGAACTAGTAGAAGCATCCAGTGGCGCAGACCTCACGGACTATAATTTGCGCCGTGTGGGGTCAGATTTAGAGCATTATCTGCGATCGCTCCTCCAACTCGGCGAACTCAGCTACAATCTTTCTGCTCGCGTTACTAACTACAGCATGGGAGTCCCTCAAGTCGCAATTGACGACAAACCATAACCTAAAGAGTTGGTAGCGAGTAGTCATCTAGAAAAGGCTACGAAAAACCTAACCCCCTTCCCGCGTTGGGAAGGGGGGAATTTGGAATTATCTCTTCTACCAAGAAAGATATTTAGAAAGCTTTTCTTCATTCATCTGCTACTTTTGGCAAAAGTATATAGGGATCTTAATTCTTAATTAAAGTTAATTATTGCTATCCTACTTATAAACTGAATAAATGCCAACACGATCTACCTCTTGATGATAGGGTAATTTAGCAAAAGCAAATAGCGCAGTTATGCTTGGGTTATGCTTTGTTAACAGGGTTGAAGCTAGTTGCTTTGGTGATCAAGAGTCACAGAGCAATAGAAGCTATGATGAGGCTGTAGGGTTGACTTAGGAGCGTATTTTTTGCGTAAGTTAAGTATTAGCACCTGCTGATATCCGCCAGCTAAAATCATCATCTAAAGTCTGGGTATGTCAAGTTTAAGAAAGATGAGCGGTCTAGATTGTCCCTACTAATGCTATTAAAGAAATTGCCAATCGCTGATCGGTGCGAAAACTATGGAAAATGACGCGGCAACGCTCTACTGTCCAAATGAAAATTGTCAGGCTGCCAACCCCCTGACTCACAAGTTTTGCCAGCGATGTTCCACGCCCCTACCCAAAAATTACCTCTGGGCTGTGGTAGATGGCCCGAGTGTGGGTAGCCCTGGAGAAATATTAGCCGATCGCTATTTAGTTATTGATAAATCTGTTCTTTTAGATACAAAGCCTGGTTTACTATCACTAACACCTGAGTTAGAAAATTTACAGCCTTTAAGAGCTTATCTAAGACTCATT
Organism: Nostoc sp. KVJ3; assembly: GCF_026127265.1. GTDB lineage: Bacteria > Cyanobacteriota > Cyanobacteriia > Cyanobacteriales > Nostocaceae > Nostoc. The sequence goes on along the minus strand of NZ_WWFG01000001.1, from coordinate 92,471 downwards.
CCCTACCGCTTACACGTACCGCAGGTATATGGAGTCCTATTTGTAGCTGATGGTTCTTCCCATGAAAGAGAAATATTACTCTTAGAAAAGCCGCCTCTGTTAGTCGATGACACAATTCAAAAGGTGCATTTGGGCAGTGAGTTAACCGTCGCTTGGCGTGATGCAACATCGATGCGCCAACTCAATTGGTTATGGCAAATAGCTCATCTGTGGCAACCTCTTGTTAGTGAAGGTGTCGCCTCTAGCTTACTTGACTCATCTGTATTACGGGTAGAAGGATCGTTAGTTCGGTTGTTGGATTTGCGTTTCGACTCCGAAACATCACCAGAATTAGCGCAATTAGGGCAATTTTGGCACCAGTTGGTTAGTAATGCCAAACCAGCCATAGTTGATTTTGTCGATCGCGTTAGCCTTGCCCTAATTCAGGGTGAGATTAACTCAAGTGACCAATTAATCGGAGTTTTAGATGGAGGACTGGCACAATTAGGGCGATCGCAAACACCCACGATCAAAATTATCACCAAAACCGACACTGGGCCAAGTCGTCAACGCAACGAAGATGCCTGTAGCCCTCCCAGTGGAACTATTGTAAGCAAACCACCCCAGCCAACTGCCTTAGCAATTGTCTGTGATGGCATCGGTGGACACGAAGGTGGCAATGTCGCTTCAAATTTAGCCATTGAAACGATCCAGCAGCAGGTACAGCAACTCACAAAAGTTCCTTATGACCATATCGACCCGTCCTTACTGCTTAATGACCTAGAAAAGGCAGTGGCAATTGCCAATGACAAAATTAGTCAGCGCAACGACGGTGAAAATCGCCAAGGACGGCAGCGCATGGGCACGACTTTAGTCATGGCATTGCCTGTGGCCCACGAAATGTATATTACCCATGTAGGTGATAGTCGCGCTTACTGGATTACCCGCCACGGCTGTTATCAAGTTACCCTTGATGATGATGTCGCTTCCCGCGAGGTAAGGCTAGGTTATGCCATTTATCGCGATGCCGTACAACAAAGTGCTGCTGGCTCTCTTGTGCAAGCTTTGGGTATGGGGCCCAGCAGTTCATTGCATCCCACATCGACGCGGTTTATGCTCGATGAAGATGCCGTTTTTCTCCTCACATCCGATGGTTTGAGTGATTTTGATCGGGTGGAAGAATACTGGGAAACAGAAATCTTGCCGATTTTAGTCGCAGAAGCAAATATCGCAAATGTTGCTGATAGATTAGTCGAAATTGCTAATACTAAAAATGGACACGATAATGTCACCGTCGCTTTAGTTCATTATCAAGTCCAATATTGGGAACCAGAAATCACCATCAAAGCCTTCATTCCAGAGAGTTATTCTGCCAAAACTGTTGATTTGTCCTCCAGGGCGACAGATGCAACAGTTTTAGATAGCTCAAACCACAAAACTCAGGTGATTCCAGACACCGAACCGGCGAAAACTCGCCAATTACCTCTCCAGTGGATTGTGCCGTTAATATTTGTGGTCATAGCAGGTTCTGTAGGATTATTCGTCAGGCAACTGCGATCGCCATCAGGCTCATTGCCAATTTTTGCCAATCCAACACCAACTCCCAACTCTACCATCGAAGCGACACCCGCACCGCGATCGCTTGATAACCTTTCTCCTGGTTGGGTAATTAAAGCCAACAATCAAATCCCCTTGAAAAATAACCAATCCCTTCCCCCAGGAGCTTTTTTAGAAGTTATCAACACAAAACCAAATCCGAAACCAGCTTCGGGAAATTTTGAAGTTTCTATGCGAGTCTGTGACAATAAAAACACGCCAACTCCAGCTAATACTAATAACCCAGTAGCTACTTCTTCAGTTCCACCCAATTTGAAACCTTTGCCAGCAACAGTATTGGTAGATTTATTCCAACTAAAACGCTTGGGTGTCTCGGTTTTGCAATCAGATGCACCAAATCCATGTACAACTGTCACGCAACCGCCAGCTACTCCATCACCTGATACCAGTCCAAGTTAATCAAATACTCGATAAACTTGTAAAAACCTGGAATAATAACAGATAATAACCAAAGTAAAAAACTTACAAGGTAAAAAAAGTAGAAAGTTTTTATCTTGAAGAATTGTTGTTTGAAATTATTTGTTTTAGCTTTTAGTTTTATGAATCCATGCCATCCCTGAATTTGGCGATCGCCCGTCTCCTAAATACTGGCACTGACAACTTCGCCATTTGGGTGGTCAAGGCTCCCTATCCCAGTGGCTATGTTTTACGTGACTCTGTATGGCCTGTTGAACTGAATCAAGTTTGGCAAGAATGGCAGCAGATGTTTGCCGGTCATAGTCGTCTAGATATTTCCCAAAACCCAACATCTCAAAAGTCCAACCCATTCCCCATAGATTGGATTTCCCCCCCTTCAAGTCAAACCACTGGCCCCTACAGCAGTCGTCTGATGCAATATTTAGGAATGAATTTATGGCGCTGGGTATTTGACGGGCAAATTCTTGGTAGTCTAGAACGCAGTCGTGGGATTGCTATGGGTCAGCATACACGTTTGCGTTTTCGACTAGAAATTCGCGACCCGGATCTCATCGCTCTCCCTTGGGAAATTATGCAACGTGAGCCTGGTCAATCGGCTATGTCTCTCTCCCAAGATTTACTATTTAGTCGCACCAGTAGCGAAGTTGAACCCTTACCGTATCTCCGAACTGACCAAGCTTTAAGTATTCTGTTGGTTTTAGGTCATGATGAAAAAAAGCTACAATTAGAACAAGAAGCTGCTCTTTTACAGCAAAGTCTTGTCGATGCATCTGTGGGTGGTAATTCCCAAAGATATGCACCTTGTATAGTTAATCAACTTCTACAACCAACTCCCCAGGAGTTGATTCAAGAATTAGAAACCAAAGCATACAATGTTTTCTTTTACGCTGGACATGGTTTGCCAGGAGCAGACGGAGGATTACTGTTTTTGCGACCAGATATGCCTCTGAATGGCATCGAATTAGCGCAAGTATTGACCCGTACAGGTGTAAAATTAGCAGTTTTCAACGCCTGTTGGGGCGCACAACCAGCCGCTATCAATCATCAAGCAATACCTGCCAGCAGTTTAGCAGAAGTACTGATTCGTCATGGTGTACCTGCGGTTTTGGGGATGCGCGATGAAATCGCCGATCGCGAAAGCCATAGTTTTATTCAAGCCTTTACCGAAGCATTGCGATCGCACAAACCAATTGATGAAGCCGTAGCACTGGCTAGGCAAGAATTATTAACACTGTATAAATTTAATCAACCAGCTTGGACTTTGCCTGTTCTGTATCTGCATCCAGATTTTAACGGCGAACTCGTTAAAAATCTAGATGAAGGTGTTACGGAACTACCAGATACAGCCATTCCTGATATCGGTTCCCCGCTTCCCACTGCTTCGTTGCGATCGCTCACGCCAAAAGGTAAAACCTGGCTACTGCGTTATGGAGTTACCCGCATCGGTCGCACGAAAGATAATGATGTCGTCATCGCCGAACCATCTGTATCCAAACGCCACGCCGAAATCTTTTGCCGCAATACTCTTACTGATGCTACATTGGTGCGAACTTATTATCTGCAAGATTTTTCTACCTACGGGACAACCTGGTTTTTAGGGCCTAATGGCTGGCAACAAATCCTCCGAGAGGAAGTCCCCTTGAAATCGGGAATGCAGTTAAAGTTTGGAAGTGCTAGAGGGGAAACCTGGGAGTTTATTATTGAAGACTCCTAGTAGAGCTATTGCATAAATAGATTTTGATATTGAACATCAGCTTTTAAAATCTATTTTCCCCGGAGAAAAATCAACTGCTTTTGCGGAAATCTCTTCTGAAGGATTGTAGCTGTAAATACCACCAAATAATCGGGAGACAATAAAAAATGGCTCATAAAATTAACGGCTCAGACACATTCTCTTCTTTGCCATCTCAAGTAGATTTAGAGTTTTTAGAAGCTTTACTAGAACCAGACGATGCTACCTATCCCTGGAACCCGGCTGATGAACAATCAGAAGCTTATTTTCAAGAATTAGAAGAACAGTTCGGAATGCAAGATTTGCTTGATGAAGAACTGACGACGCGATCGCAAGATTTTTACAACCATCTAGACACACTTTGGTCTGGTATATCCCTTACGTCAAGCCATAATCACAATTTCCAATCAGCACTACTGCGAAATCTTCAAGAAGCACTACGGACTAATTTTGCCGCTTCTGTACCTCAAGGACTGCTCAACAGCATCGCCACCAAAGCTGCGGAAATTTTTGCTGCCCAGCAATCAATTGGTGAACAACTAGTTGAATGCGTTCAAACTGTACTACCAACTTGGGGAACAGAGGATCTTTTAGTTTTGGCTCGTCCTTTTGCTTATGCTATGCGGAGTAGTGAATCGCAAAACGCCGCATCTGCACTCAGTAATCTGAATAATAGCGAGTGGGCAGCTTTATCAGAAGTAGAGAAAGCAAAGGTTAGTTTAGCGATCGCTTCTTATGCTTTTACTCAACTCAACCAGTCTCAGTCTGAACTATAAAATAGGGAACAGGTAACAGTTGGTAGGTTACGGGCAACAGAAAAAGTAGAGAAAGCTCAAATTTTCATCTTGCGCTGTGTTCGCATAGCCCACGTTTTGTAATCTCTATACGTTCAGAGTCATCTCTTGCAAAGATGTTCATTGACATTACGTAGAGGCGCAAAGAGGAGTCGAAAATCAAGACTTTTGCAAGAAGTTTAATGATTTTTATTTTTTAGGCATAGTTATCCCATAATAGAATTGAACGGTACGCTGATTTTCTAACTAGGCCATCTATCCAAAGATATAAATATTCAAATTATCTCCCTACTCCCTTATTTCGGGCCCAAAAATCGGGTAGCAAAATTTTGCGATCGCGTCGGTGACAGCGCCCTTGCCTTGAGAATTGCCGCCATCAAAAAGGCGTAAGATAACACCCCAACAACTACCAACAGTAAAGCATTAATCGATCCTGTTGCATTCCACAAAGCATGGAGCGCAGCAGCACTAAGATAACCAATAGAGAGAATTTGCCAACTTCTACTGGGCTTGAGAACAGCCAACCCGATAAAATAGCCCAGATAGCCACTATAAGCCATGTGTCCCGCTACAGAGCCTAAAATTCGCGGAATTAGCAGCTGTAAACCCGCTAATTGACCGGCAGCGCCTGTACCAACCTGTTGCGACACATTTTGAGTAATATCCGGCACATATTGACCGAGAGTTTCTAAGAGAGTAAAGCCCACAGCCGAAGCTGTTCCGAGGAGAATACCATCTAGAGGTTCCCACACCCCTATGCGTTCCCGCCAAGGTGAAGACAACATCCTCCCAATGGCAAACGCCCCAAGTACAGGCAATGCCTTAAGTAATTCTTCCATCAACCCAGCGCCAAAAAACATCCGTACCAGCAACTCGGTGAAAGTGATAGATTCTTGGGATGAGGGCAAGTTTCCAGGAAGAATGCCGCGAAACACGAAGATAAATAGATCCAACAGGGGACTGAGCAAAATCAGGGTTGTACTCAATGCTGCACCCATTAGCACCCACCAAGGCTTCTGTTTACCGCAAAGTTGGTAAACAAAATAGTAGGCAGCGAAGGCGATGTAAGTTGCGACGATAACTTGATTCGCTTGGGGATGACCAACTGTCGCAAACATTAATACTACAAAGATTACGGTCAGTATTCCCGGTACGAGATAAGCTTTCCGAGTTAAATCTTTACCAGTGGAAATAATGGGAAAAAGCTGGGTAAAGCTAACAGAATCTGGCTGCTTTAATTGGGTGTGTCCGTGGTAATTTGTCGCCGAAGGTAATGGTGTAACTTGGTTAACTGTTGTAGCCGGGGTTTGGTAAGTAAACTCGTACTCAAAAACGTATTGTGGGCCATCAGCACCTAGAGAAATGCGATCGCCTGGGTGCAATTCCTGACATTCATATAAGCGTTGGCCATTCAAATAAGTGCCATTAGCACTATTTAAATCACAAAGCACCCAGCTGAATTTGCTATCTGGGGATAAAGAGAGGGGACGAACCACTGCATGACGACGAGATACCATCCGGTACATCATGGCATCCAAGACAACTTGGCAGCTGGGGTCGCGTCCAATTACCATCTCTTTACTGGGGGGCAGCGAGTAGCGAGATTCTGATCCAGAAGTTGCCCCATTACCAGACACTAGCCGCAGAAATGCATTATGTCTTGCGTTTTTGCCTGTCATCGAGTTAGTGTGCGTTTCTAAATTAATTCTTCTTCACATCATTTGGCCGCAGGATTAACCTTAGCCACATTAACAGCAGCATTGCTAAATCCACTATAGCTTCACTTCCTGCTAAGAAATTTAAAATTATAGATGGTAAATTTCAAATTGTTTCACCTAATGTTAATAAGTATTCCATGTACTGAGAGTTTGTCCTAAATGGGCTTGTCACGCAGATGAATCGGACTGTATAGTTTGTCTGCTTTTGACATCGTAGCTGCAAATTTAACCCACGGCAATTTATCTAAAAACAGTAATTTTTACTGCATTTAGTTTCATTTAGAAAATATATAATTTCTGCTGGTCTATTTTATAGGACTTACGCAAAACTATACCCTGTAGGGGCAATTCATTGGAAGTCATCGGGAAACTCCATCCCCTTGTGAGTCTATGGTGTACACACAAGTCTTTGGTGAGACGATTTGCAGTAGCCCCTAAGAAACCTCACCCTGGTTTTACTGCGTAAAATATGTGCGTCTCCAAAGCATCGGCTAGCGCGTACACACAAGTCTAGAAATAGCTGAGGAACACAGGTTTTACCCCTCCCCGTATGTATGGGAGGAAACCGGATTTCCTGTTTCCCTCCTTTATAAGGGGGGATTAAGGGGGGTAATTCGATGACTTGTGTGTACACCGTAGGCCAAACAGGGCATTGGTAACTCTTCCCCATGTCCATTTGTTATGCCCAAAAACTACACCCACAAGGGGATGGAGTTTTCCATAAATTGCCCTGAGAAGAAAATTAGGGTTTCGGCTATTATTTGCGTAAATCTTGATTTATTATGTAACCCACATTCCGCACTTCAAAAGTAGCATAAAGTAATACAGAGTTATCCTTGGATATACCTGAGTAAAAATACTTAGAAGCTTCTAATCGAAAAAGTGAGACAATCAAAAAAATCTAAAATATTTTAGAGGTAGAAAAATTGTCTCCAACCTCAGAAACAAAAATTAAAAATATAGATCACTTAGGAATAGTAGCTGGACTAATTGATGAAATAGGAATAGTTGACATAATCAACTCCAAATTAGGAATAGATGTTCGGGAAAAAATTTCATCAGGAATATTAGTAAAAGCTATTCTGCTCAATGGATTAGGATTTGTATCAAGACCTTTATATTTATTTAGTCAATTTTTTGAAGACAAAGGAATCGAATTATTATTGGCAGAAGGAATAAAAAGCGATTATGTGAATGATGATAAACTGGGAAGAGTTATGGATAAATTGTATAAATATGGATTGAATAACCTATTTATAGAAATTGTCTTATCTGTGATTAATAAATTCAAGATAGAAACAAAATATTCTCATTTAGATGCGACATCATTTCATCTGCATGGGGAATATAAAAATGAATATAATCAAGAGAAAGAGTTAGAAATAATCAAACAAAAACCAATAATTATCACCAAAGGATATTCGCGCGACCATAGAGCAAACTTGAAACAATGTGTATTAGATTTAATAACAAGTAGTGATGGAGATATACCATTATTAATGAGAGCAGGAGATGGAAATGAAGCAGACAAAGCCGTGTTTGGAAAAATATTAGGAGAGTTTAAAAAGCAGATAAACTTTGATAGTATCATGGTCTGTGATAGTGCATTGTATAGTCAAGAAAATCTCCAATTAATCGAACATCTAAAATGGATAAGTAGAGTACCGATGACAATCAAAAGAGCAAAGGAATTAGTTCATTCGGTAGAGATAGAAGAGATAAATTCCGAAGAAAGTGCAAAAAGAGCAGCCTTGAATTTAGACGGATACAAGTGGAAATCGGAAATAGTAAATTATGGTGGCATCAAACAAAATTGGCTAATAGTAGAAAGTCAAAAAAGACAAGAAAGTGATTTGAAGAAGTTAGAAAAAAAGATGAAAACCGAAAAAATCAAAGTTGAAAAGCTGCTCAAGGAAATAAACAAAGAAGATTTTGAAAGTCCAGAACAAGCTCGATATAAACTAAAAAGCGTAAACAAAAAATTGAACCTCTTTGAAATTAAAGAAGTTAAGGTTATTCAAAGTAAATCAAAAGGTAATAAGACTATTTACAAAATAGAAGGAGTGGAGCATCAAAAGCCAGAAGAGATAGAAAGAATCAGAAAAGAAGCGGGAAGATTTATTTTAGCGACAAACTTAGTTGACGATGATAAGTTAAAACCAGAAGAAATTTTGACAAATTACAAAAATCAACAGTCTTGTGAAAGAGGGTTCAGATTTCTAAAAGACCCTTTGTTTTTTGCCGATAGTTTATTTGTAGAAAACCCTGAAAGAATCGAGACGATGTTATTTTTAATGTCTTTGTGCTTGTTAGTTTATAATCTTGGACAAAGGGAACTGAGAAATAGCTTAAAAAGAATCAAAATCGGAATCAAAAATCAACTAGGTAAGTTAACGATTTCTCCGACATTAAGATGGGTGTTTCAATGTTTTCAAGGAATTCATCTTTTGACTTTAAATGGTGTTAACCAAATTGTTAATTTAACATTAGAACGTAATTTTATTTTGAATTGCCTGCCATCATCTTGTCTAAAATATTATCTGCTTTCTTAAAGTGAACAACTTTTGGAAAATGAAGAAAAATTTATCAACATCGAAGAAACAGTAATTGCTCTTCAAATTTTTAGTGCTTACATAACCATCAAATACATTGTGTTTGATGATTTATTTTCATGCTGTAGATTCGTTCAGCACTACGAATCTTAATCATCCTGATTTTTTTGCTTTTCTCTTGACGTAATCTCTTTGTACTTCAAGTTGAAGTGCGGAATGTGGGATGTAATTAAAGCAGATTAAATTCTGCGATCGCTCTGTTAAAGTTTTTGCTTTCATGTCCTGGGCGGCTGAGTTTAATCAAGGCAAAACGCTGTAAGGGCGTTAAAGCTGCCCAATGTTGCTGTGTCAGGGTTACACTTATTTCTTCAGCTTTTTCCTGGATGCTGGCTGGTACAGTGCTTGAGTCTAGCCATGCAGGATGTGGCTCAATGGGTAATTTCGTGGCTGGTATACCAGTGCGTTGTAGAATTAATTGTTGGATATGTTCGCGGTAAGACTGAATTTCTGTTTCTGTAGTGCAGGGTAACTCGACTAAAGCTTGACGCTCGGCTGTAGTCATTTGATTCCAATCAGACAATTTTAGCTTGATACCACAGGTATCTAAATTGCATCGCACTTGCATGGGGATACAACGCAGGGAATTAACGAAGTCTGCTTCAAATTGAAAGAAATCTGTCATAATCAAGTATTCAAAATTCAATTATTCAAAATTAACGATTTTTAACCATCGATAATTTTTTATATTTAAGTTAGAGAGATAAGTAATTAAAAACAATTTTGTCAAAAATGCAGTTTCGGCTGCTCTTATGTAGCAAGTATACTATATTCTTTGCGGATAGATTGGACTAAACTATATATTTCTAAATTTCTAAATATTAATGCCTGACAATAATCAAGCTCTATTTTTAACGGTTATTTTTGTCATTACTGAGACGGATTATTAAATAACTAATTGAAAGAGCGAGAATAGCAATTCCTAGACCAATTATATCAATACCTGAGACTTTTTCTAAGTCAAGAATAATAATTTTTCTCGCGACAGCAATTAAGGAGGTAACAATAACTAATTCAACCTGAAAAACGTGTTTCCGCAAATAAGCTGTGATATTTTCTAAGATTTCTAAAGCAATTAAAATATTCAAAAACAAGCCAAAAATTTTATATAAGGTTGTGTTAAACTTAGCGTAAGGCGCTGTCAACAACTCTTTAAAAATAAAAATTGCTAAGTCTCCAATTGCCACCAAAATTACAACTACCATAAAAATAGATAGAACTTTAGAAACTAGCACCTCTACGTTTTCGATGATGTGCATGAAGTTCTCATCTTTAGTAGCTCCTACAATTGCTCTCAGTAACTTTTTCATGTGTTGCACCCAATTAAAAAATAAAATCCCATAGATAAATCTAAAGGATTAAAAAAAAGATACTTGGCCGATGCTTTGTCAGTTCTCTATCTGTTCTTTATTCTTTATCCATAGATAAAATTGCCTTTAGCAAAATATCTTAATTAATAGATATTTAACCTCTTTGAATATAGTAATTGGTAATAGTCAAAATTAGAGAGTCATAAAAAACAATAATCACTATTGACTATTGATTATTGACAAAATTACTTATTGGTGATTATAAATTAGAAGTTTAGAGATATGCTTCGCAGCTTACCATTGGGAAGACTGGAGTTGATAATTTTTGACTGTAACTTCTACAGAAATTGGAATCAACTGGACTGCACAGGCTTTTAATTCTGGTTGTAGCGAATCGGGACAACATTCTGGATGGGTGAGGGCGTTAGCTTCGGCATTATCTGCCCAGAGTGAACCCCAATGCATGGGGACAAAGACTGTACCAGGTGCGATCGCTTTGGTTACTTTAGCAGGAAACTGAGCTTTACCGCGACGCGATCGCACTTCCACACCCTGATTATCTACAATACCTAACTTAGCAGCGTCACGGGGATGAATTTCGATAAATGGTTCGGGGTGCATTTTGCAAATTTTTTCAATACGACCGGTGCGGGTTTGGGTGTGCCAATGTCCGTAAAGTCGCCCATTAGTTAGCACAAAAGGATAATCGGGGTCTGGTGGTTCTGCCAATCCCTTTGAGTAATATGCCCCAAATCGAGCGCGTCCGTCAGGGGTATGAAAGCGTAAATCGGTATATAAACGCTTTCCAGAGGTTTCTCCCCCTGCTTCCCCTGCTCCTCTATTCCCCTTGCTCTCTTCTGGATGGGGCCATTGAGTCGGCCCTTCAGTTTGTAATTGCGCGTGACTGATACCCGTCATATCGCAGGGGCGATTTTGAGTTAATTGGACGAATTCAGCATAAACTTCAGCCGAGTTAGCAAAGGCAAATTCTTTCTCAAAACCTAATCTCCGTCCAACTTCAGCGAAAATTTCCCAATCTGCTTTAGCTTCTCTTGGTGGTTGGCGAAATGCTTGACACAGAGTTACCACCCGTTCGGAATTTGTCATCACACCAGTTTTTTCACCCCATTGGGCTGCGGGTAGGAGAACATGAGCGTAGGCGGAGGTTTCTGTGGGATAATAAGCGTCTTGGTAAATAGTGAAAGGCGATCGCAACAATGCTTTTTTCGTCCGCTCCAAATCTGGCATACTTACAGCTGGATTAGTAGCTGCAATCCACAATAACCCGACAGCATCATTTTCTAAGCTAGTAATCATTTCCCAAACACTCAAACCGGGATTGGGTGAAATTTGCCCTGGCTTAAGTTGCCAAAACTCCTCAACTTCTGCGCGGTGCTGAGGATTTTTCACCGACCGATAACCAGGTAATAAATTCGCCAAACCTCCGGCTTCCCTTCCCCCCATTGCGTTTGGCTGACCTGTGAGAGAAAAAGGGCCTGTGCCAGGTTTGCCAATTTGTCCGGTCATCAGATGCAGGTTAATGATAGTTCTTACCTTAGCTGTCCCTTCTGATGATTGATTTACACCCATTGACCACAAAGACAGTACCCGTTGTGATTTTCCCCAATAGTGGGCTGCTGTTTCTAAATCTTCAATGCTAATTCCACATTGATTCGCCACTACTTCCGGGGGATAGTGGCGAATCACTTCTGCATAAGCGGGAAAGTTACTGGTACAGTCATCCATGAACATGGTATCAATGTAGTTCCAGCGCATCAATAAATGGGCGATGCCGTTTAACAAATCGATATCTGTACCCGGACGAATGGCTAAATGTAAATCAGCCGCTTCTGCGGTTGGTGTGCGTCGGGGGTCTACCACAATCATTTTGACCTTGCGGTTCTTTTTGTGATATTTTGCCAGTCGGTTAAAAACAATGGGGTGACATTCGGCTGTATTAGTGCCAATTAAAAATGCACAGTCAGTTAACTCTAGGTCTTCGTAACAACAGGGTGGGCCATCTGCGCCAAAGCTTTGAATGTAGCCAGCCACAGCACTAGACATACATAAACGGGAGTTAGCATCAAAATTATTAGTACCCAAACAGCCTTTCATGAGTTTCTGGGCTATATAGTAGTCCTCGGTTTGAAACTGACCGGAACCATACATACATAAGGCTTCTGACCCTTGGGTGAAGCGGACTGTTTGAATGCGTTGGGTGATGAGATTAAAAGCTTCATCCCAACTAACGCGGCGAAACTCTTGATCTAGAGAGTTTCGCACCATTGGGTAATGTAATCTATTTTTATCTAAAGATTCTGCGATCGTTGCGCCTTTGACACAAACCATACCCTGACTAGATGGATGGGCTTTATCGCCGCGCACCCGCCAAGTCGGATTTCCTTCACTATCTCGATTAGTTGCTTTGCCAAGTTGGGCTGGGGGTGAAACTTCTAGTCCACAGCCAACACCGCAGTAAGGACAAAGGGTTTTAGTAAATTCATTCATGGTAGTTGTACCATTTTGTTATTTTGATTGTGCAACCTCAGATATAGCGACAATTTAAAAATTTTATATGTTATGCAAAGACTCTTTGAAACTTTTATTGCTTGGCGTTCTTGGCGTTCTTGGCGGTTCGTTATTTATCGAACCGCCAAGACGCAGAGGGCGCAGAGGAAGGATGAATCTGATAGTTAATTTCACTACTTCATCCCTCGACTAATTATTCTTCAGTTAATAAGATAGAGTTTTGAGTTGTGGTTTCTGGTGATTCACCTTCGTAGGCTGCGGCAAAGGAACCTTTTGGTTCTTTGAGGAAGAAGGCACACATGAAAGCACAGATTAGTGCAGCGATACCCATTGTGCTAAATAGTGTGGGAGCGTCGGTTAAGCTAAAAATTGTTAGGTAAACTACGCCGCCAAAATTACCGTATGCTCCCACGTTACCGGCAATTTGTCCAGTGGCTTCTTTTTTAATCATGGGTACGATGCTATAGGTTGCACCGCAGCCAGCTTGGGCAAAGTAAGCGGCAAACATTGTCACTGCGATCGCAACTGGAATTGGCCAGCTACTATTAATAAAATGTGCCATTAAGTAACTAACACCGATACCAACGCTGATAATTGTCATTGTCCACTTCCGCGAACCAAATTTATCAGAAATTAAGCCGCCACTAGGACGAGAAACCAAATTTAAGAAGGGATAGGTAGCGGCAATCATCCCGGCGATCACATGCTCTAAAGCAAAGGTTTTCTCAAAAAACGCCGGGAGCATAGAAACGGCTGCCAGTTCGCTGCCAAAGCTAGTTATATATGTGAATTCGAGTAAAGCTACTTGTCCAAATTGAAAGCGTTCTGATGCAGCGTAAGTTTTCTTGCCAATGAGTAGTTCTCGGTTTACTTCCCAAGCTTTGTAACTTTGGTAAGCAAACAATCCTGCTAATACTAACCAAGTCAAATACATTTGACTCAAAGTTAAAAAGTGAATGTTCTTTTGTTCCAAGCGCCAAGCTAATAAACCCAAGGCGAAAATCAAACCAAAATTCGAGATAATCATTGCCCAGAAGCTTTTGATGCTAGTAGAACTTACGCATTGACAGAAAATTGATACTATGTATTCAAATTCAAATTCTGCGCTAAATGTTCCAAAATAAAGTCACGAGCTACTTGGAGAGACAGATTCCTTTGGATTTCATACCAATTTTCAATCAAGTCTTCTGCCCGCATTAATTCTAATTGTGTGAAAGCGCGAATTGCACTAAAAAAGTGAGTCTTAATAGCATCGGTTGTTCTAACCATGAATCTTCCAATGCCACATACTTGTTTAATAGCTCTGTGGTAACACTCAATCCCCCAATGAATTGAATGTAGCTCTTTAAATTCTGTTCTGGAAATTGAGTTTAGTGTATCTTTTTCAGGGATATACATAATGTAATATCTTTTAGTTTCGTTTTTGAAACTTTTCCGAAATACTTTTACCTGACCAAAATTCTTTAGATACACTATTAAACCATCTTCGGGAATTTCTAAGTTTTGGACTTGGGTAAAATTTTTACCATCAATGGAACATGAGCGATTTTTAGCTACCCCAGTTAAAAACCCTAATCCCTTGTTTTTCAGTAACTTCAGGTTTTTTTGACTGGAATACCAAGCGTCAGTTGTCATTGTTTTAGGCTTTAAACCCCAATCCATTACCTCAGTAATCATTTCTCGTAAATAATCATTTTTAGTCTTGTTATCTTGTTTGTTATAAATGCGATAATTTACAGGTACAGATTTACCTGAACACTCGGTGTAATACAAGGTAATTAACTGAACTCCCTTAACGGCACGATGATGTCTACCTGAATAGTAATAACCGATTAAATCTGTTATTTCCGGGTCACTATGAGGCTTATCAATTACCGTATCATCTCCACTTAAAGTACCTCCAACTAGATTGATATTGGGCTTGATTTCTTCAAATAAGTCCTTGGGTTCGTACCGTTCACGTAGCAAAAATCTATTGACGCTATCATGAGATAAATTTTCCATTATCTCTGCCAGACGTGTGCAACCTGGATACTTTGATTCTGCCAGTAGAAACAGAGTATAAGTGTTCAAGTCACATTTAGCGGTTGATGGTTTAGTAATTGCTCTGATTGTCCGAACCCTAAACACAGCCAAGTAAATTATCTGTTTTTAACGCCTCTGGTAACTAGCGGTCGCTGTTTTTTTTCTGCATTCTCCTTATGCACTTTTTGTCTTGCTTGTCAATGCGTAAGTTCTAGCTAGTTACTTCTAGGGAACCATTCTTTTTAGGTTTATTGTAGATTTTTCCTGTGGGCGTATCTTGAACAGTGTTGTAATAAATTACGCCATAGATAGCTGCAATGATACCTGTAAGTGCGATCGCTAATCGCCAGTTAGAAGCACCACCAGCAAAAAAGCTGGTAGAAACTGCAATCATTGGTAAGGCAAACTCCGCGCCAAAAGCTCCAAAGTTACCCCAACCGCCATAAATACCTTGAGCAACGCCCATCTCCTTGGGTTGGAACCATTCTGCCACCATGCGGATACCCACAACAAACCCAGAGCCGACAATTCCCATCAGCAAACGACTGATGACTAATTGATTAAAGTCTTGCGCTAGGGCTGTTGCTAAACAAGGAACTACTGCAAACATCAGCAAGATTGAGTAGGTGATTCTGGGGCCAAAACGATCCAGAAGCATCCCAATAATTAACCGCGCAGGAATTGTGAGGGCGAGGTTACAGATGCCCAAAGTTTTGATTTGCTCAGGGGCTAAATGTAGCTCTCTGCCAATGGTTGTAGCAAAGGGAGCAAAGTTAAACCAACAGACAAAGGTGAGAAAGAAAGCAAACCAAGTCTGATGTAAAATGCGGTAGCGATCGCTAAATGAAAATAATTTTTTAAGCATTCTAATTGAATAAGTGAGGGAGATAGCAATCCGGTTCGGTTAGCTTGTTTATCGAGCAAAGATCCCCCCAACCCCCCTTAGCTACAGTCAGATTACCCCCCTTAATCCCCCCGTTTATTGGGGGGAAATTGAGATTTCCGGTTCCCTCCCCTTTATAACTACGGTGTACACACAAGTCTTTGAGAGTGGTCTCATAGGCTTTTGATCCCCCCAACCCCCCTTAAAAAGGGGGGCAAAAGTCTCTTAAAGTCCCCCTTTTTAAGGGGGATTTAGGGGGATCTCCAACGATTTTGGGTTTCTACAGAGATGTGTGTACACCGTAGCCCCTTTATAAGGGGAGGGTTAGGGTGGGGTAAAACCAGTGTTAATCAGCTATTTTCAGACTTGTGTATACACCGTAGCCTTAAAAAGGGGGGCTATTTTTTTCATTGGGGGAGATAGCAGTTAGCGGTTAGTAATTGCTAAAGCTTCTTCCTTGAGTTTCGCCCCGAAGTTTTTAATCAGTAAGTCTTGCAATATTGGCTGCAAGTCTTCACAGGGTATACCTTTGGTAACGCAAGTTCCTAAATGAGCGTCTTTGCCGACTTTGCCGCCCATATATATGTCAACGCCTTCGAGGGTTTTGCCATTTTTGCGAGTTTTGGTTCCCATCAAGCCGATGTCTGCAACTTGAGGCTGTCCACAAGAGTTGGGGCAACCTGTCCAGTGGATTCGGACTGGATTGGTGAAGATTAAGTCTTCTTCTAAGGCTTTAATCATTGCCAGGGCGCGGTTTTTGGTTTCGATGAGGGCGAAGTTGCAAAATTGTGCGCCTGTGCAAGATACTAGCGATCGCGCCAGTAAACCTGGATTAATCGAAAATCTTTCTAGTAACGGTTGTGTTAAAAATATTGCTAACCGCGAGTCAGAAATGTTGGGGATGACAATGTTTTGCTCAACGGTAAACCGAATTTCACCACTGCCAAAAACTTCTGCTAAACGGGCAATTTCAAACATATCTTCGGCAGACAACCGCCCAACAGGAATATTTAAACCTACGTAATTTAATCCCGCTTGCTTTTGTTTATATACTCCGATATGATCGCGTTTTTCCCAGTCTATTTCATCTTTTGCGGCTGCGGGTAATAATGATTTACCCAAACGGCTTTCTACTTCTGCTCGAAACTTTTCTAAACCCCATTCATCAATTAGCCACATCAAGCGGGATTTTTGCCGATTAGCACGCGGCCCGTTGTCACGAAAAACTTCCAAAACCGCTCTACATACTGCTACCACATCTTCTGGAGCCACCCAAGCATTGAGAGGAATCGCCGCCTCACAACGTTTAGCTGAGAAAAAGCCACCCACGAGGACGTTAAAGCCAAATATTTGCCCTGTTCCCTCCTTAAATGCTGGAACAAAAGCCAAATCGTTAATTTCAGCGTGAACTGAATTGTCTCTTCCACCTGCGATCGCAATGTTAAATTTCCGTGGTAAGTTGCTAAACTCTGGGTTTCCTTCACCTTTGTTGGTGAGCATATCTTGAATTTGTTGTACCAACTCTCGTGTGTCGTACAACTCATCTGCATCCAACCCCGCCACCGGATCGCCTGTAATATTGCGAACGTTATCCATCCCTGATTGGATAGTGGTTAAACCAACTGCGTGAAATCTATTAAAGATATCTGGTAAATCTTCAATTCTGATCCCCCGTAATTGAATATTCTGTCTCGTAGTAATATCAGCGCAACCATCATCCCCGTAACGCTGCACCACTTGGGCTAAAACACTCATCTGACTGCTGGTGAGAATACCGTTAGGCATCCGTAACCGCATCATAAACTTCCCTGGGGTAACTGGGCGAAAAAACACGCCTACCCACTTGAGCCGATGATCGCGATCGGTTTCGTCCATTGCTTCCCAGCCCAAGGCAGCAAATCTCTCTATCTCATCCCTGATGGCGAGTCCATCTTTTTGTGCCTTGAATTTCTCGAATTTATTCAGGCTGGTAGTGTTAGTTGTTGTGTCTGTCATGAGGCTGACTCTCGTGAAAATTTGTGCTGCTAATTGCCCAATATCAATCAACCCGTAGTTCCATTAGCTGGTATATCTACGAGAATTAGGGAATAAAAACTTAATATTTGGTTACGGCTGATTATTGCTACTCAAAAGCATTCCAACCTGAAAGTTCAAATCCGTGGTTAGTTAAGGAAAACTTGTCGCCATTTATATCTTGGAAATTTGTCAAGTAGGTTTAGATAATGTTCATGTAACAATTTCGATACTCATAACTTAAGGTGAGTTTTCTGTTAAAATCGTATAAATTGTTACGATTTTTTGGTAAAATTGCTGAAAAAGGATACATAATATGCATTTTTTGCATCCAAGTCAGCCAATCAGCCACACAAACCGCTTGATGAAGAGTGTTTGAGATGATCGAAGGGATTTTGGATTGCCATAGATTAATCCAAAATCCAAAATCCAAAATCCAAAATTGAGTGTGGTACTTATGAAACGTCGTGATTTTATTAATTGGGTTGGTTTGGGTTTGATAGCGAGTTCTCTACCCGTAGCGATCGCAGCTTGTTCTTCTCAAAGACCTTCTGCATCTGGAGATTGGCAAACAGTAGGCACTTCGGCAGATTTAGATAAAACTGGTCAATTGCTGGCTAAAAACTCACCTGCTGGGCCTGTGTTGGTAATCGGCACATCTAAATCGCCAAATCTGACAGCTGTTAACCCTACCTGTACTCACGCAGGTTGTACCGTCGCATGGAAAGCTGACGCAAAAAAATTCGCTTGTCCCTGTCATGGTTCAGAATATGGGGCTGATGGTAAGGTGCTAAAAGGCCCTGCTCCAAGTCCACTTAAAACTTACGCCGCCAAAATTGAGGGCAATTCAGTTGTAGTCAAGCCAGCTTAAGTAATTCGTAATTACGAATTGTTAAAATTAAAAAAGGGTATCGTGAGTAATATCAAGCAGCTTTTGGTGCAAACCCAGACAGCATATAATGCAGCTGATTGGTCATCATTGATTCAATATTTACAACAATTAATTTTAGGCGCAGACTTGAAACATCCAGAGATAGTTAAAAATCGAGAATATCTGCTGACATTAACACTTTCAATTTTAGAGGTGGGAGATTTTCAGCAACGCTGGGAAATCACCAAGGTGTTGACTAATTTGGGAAATATTGCTATACCACCACTCATTGACATCTTAGAAGATGAAGATGCAGAAGAAGAATTACGTTGGTATGCAGCGCGGACTTTGGGCGAATTTCAACAGCCAGAAGCGATCGCACCCTTGGTTGAATTGTTGAAAACTGATGAGGATGAGGAACTTAAAGCGATCGCAGCCACAGCACTAGGACAAATGGGTACTGTTGCGATCGCTGCCCTCTCCGAACTTCTATTAAATGAAGATACACGACTTTTAGCAGTGCGATCGCTTTCCTGTATACCCCAAACCGAAACCATCACACCACTATTGAGTGTAGTACAAGATTCACAAGCAACAATCCGCACTGCTGCAATTGAAGCCCTCAGCAGTTTTCATGACGAACGTGTACCACCAATCTTGTTAGCTGCTTTGGATGATATTGCTGCTACAGTTAGGCGTGCAGCAGTGCTTGGTTTAGGTTTTCGCCCCGATTTGTGCGAAGCCTTAGATTTGGTGACAAGACTGCAACCGAGGCTTTACGACTTTAATCTTGATGTTTGTTGTGCAGCCGCAGTTTCTCTTTCTCGGATGGGTTGTGATGATGCTGCAAAACATTTATTTGATTTGTTGATTTCACCCCAGACACCGACAAGGCTGCAATTAGAAACCATCTGCGCCTTAAGTTGGATTGAAACACCATCCAGTTTGGAATATTTGCAAACAGCATTTAATCAATGCACTTCAGAGACACTTTGGCAAGAGATTGTCACTGTTTTGGGGCGAATCCAAAAGCCGCAAGCTACACAAGCCGCAGAAATATTATTGCAAATATTGCGCTCGCAACATCCAGCCACAGAAATTGTCAACATTAAAAGTGCGATCGCTCTATCTTTAGGGCAGTTAGGCGAAATACAAGCTATTGAACCATTGATTTCGTTGCTAGCTGATTTTAATGCATCGGTGAGACTACACGCGATCGCTGCACTCAAAAATTTAGATGGGGAAGCCGCAGATCAAAAATTGCAGCAATTAGCCAATAATGCTGCACTCACACCAGATTTGCAACAAGGAATAGCGATCGCTTTGACCGAGTGGTAAATTTCCTCATAGAAAAAAGTAAGGATAAAAAATTTCTGTAACAAACTATACGAAATTGTGGATAATAAAAAGTTAACTTTAATGAAACCGATAAATGTAATTCAGGCTACATAAAAATGCGCCTAGAGCAGTTGCAAGCTTTTTTAGCGATCGCCCAAACCGGCAGCTTTCAACAAGCAGCGCGAAAATGTGGTGTTACTCAATCAACGATTAGCCGCCAAATTCAGGCATTAGAAGCAGATTTGGGTGTAGAACTGTTTCATAGAACTACTCACGCTAAATTAACGCTGGGAGGTCAATGTTTACTACCCCGTGTCCGCAAAATTTGCCAAGAATGGGAGACAGCTACACAAGAATTAACTGATTTAATCGCCGGAAAGCAACCAGAACTTTGCATTGCCGTGATTCACTCCTTATGTGGATCTTACTTACCGCCAGTGTTGCAAAAGTTTTGTCATGCTTATCCAGATGTGCAATTGCGGGTGACTTCATTAGGAAGCGATCGCGCCCTCAAAGTCCTCAAAGATGGATTGGTGGATTTAGCAATTGTAATGAATAATCGCTTTTTAACCACTGCTAGAGAAATGGTCGTAGAAGTACTTTATGATGAACCAATAGAAGTTTTAACCGCAGCCAATCATCCCTTAGCTCAATATGAATTCGTCCCTTGGTCGGAGCTAATTCGTTATCCCCAAGTGGTTTTTAAAGATGGTTATGGAATGCAGCGTTTAATACAAGATAGATTTGACCGAATAGAAGCTAAACTCCAGGCGGCTTTAGAGGTAAATACTCTAGATGCCTTCCGGGGAGTCGTGCGCCAAGGAGAACTGATAGCTTTGCTTCCTCAATCAGCATTAGTAGAAGCACGCCAAGATCCAACCCTGGCGATTCGTTCTTTAGCCAGCAATAGTACTAATGGTTTAGTAGATGGTTCTAATTTGACTCGTCGGGTAGTTATGGTAACAACTCAAGACCGACTACAAATTCCCCCCATTAAGCACTTTTGGCAACTTGTGTGCGAAAATATTCCATTACAAATTGACCAGCAGCGATCGGCTTCTTAAGTGTTATGGGTATTGGGTATTGTTAACTAACAAATATAGCGGTTCCCATTTATGTGAGGTACACCTATGGCAATACGGTTCGGTTAAGGTTATTTGATGAGAATAATAGATCCCAAAGACGTGATAAATGCCGTTAGAACGAAGGACTGATTATTGTAAAGACGGCGATTTATCGCGTCTCTTGCCTTAACCGAACAGCATTGACAACTGTAGGGGCAATTCATGAATTGCCCCTACACCTCACGAGATGATGTTGTACCACATTTGAATGGGAACCGCTATCAATACTGCTCGGATAAGCAGGGGAGGCGAAACTCAACGCCAGCCGCCATTTCTCCCTCTGCTCAAGAACAGCTTGCCTCAACCAAGAAATTCCCAAACCTACGCAGTATTGGAACCAGTATAACTAATGACTTAGGACAAATGACTAATGACCAATGTATTTAGGGAATTACTGAAAAAAATAGGTAGTGGAAACCACACAGGCGAAAATTTAACTCGTGCCGAAGCAGCCAGCGCTACTAAAATGATGCTGCTGGGTGAAGCGACACCAGCCCAAATCGGAGCGTTTTTGATTGCTCATCGCATCAAGCGTCCTACGGGGGAAGAGTTAGCGGGAATGTTGGATGCTTATGATGAACTGGGGCCAAAACTGCAACCATTCAACTCTAGCCGAATAGCGATCGCTCTTGGTGTCCCTTATGATGGCAGAACCCGCACAGCACCAATTAGTCCGGTAACAGCTTTACTACTCGCCGCAGTTGGACAATCAGTGGTAATGCACGGTGGCGATCGCCTCCCAACAAAGTACGGCTTACCCCTGATCGATATTTGGCAAGGTTTAGGAGTTGATTGGACTACTCTATCACTAGCAAAAACCCAGCAAGTGTTTGAGCAAACGGGAATCGGCTTTATTTATTTACCGCAGCATTTTCCCTTAACTACAAGTATTTGGGAGTACCGCGATCAACTTGGCAAACGTCCACCATTAGCGACAATGGAGCTAATTTGGTGTCCTTATGCTGGCGATGCTCACGTAATTGCTGGATTTGTTCATCCGCCTACAGAAGGAATGTTTAAAATAGCTCTGGGGCTGCGGGGAGTAACAAAATTTACATTAGTCAAAGGATTGGAAGGTAGTTGTGACTTACCGCGCGATCGCACTGCCATTCTCAGCTTATCTCCATCCGTAGCATCCCAAGAGGTAGAACGATTGCACCTCGTACCGCGTGATTACGGCTTTACTACCAAAAACGTACCTCTTGGAACTACTGAAGAATTGGTGTCGAATATTCAGGATATTTTGGCAGGTAAACCAAGCGAACTAATGCAAACAGCCTTGTGGAATGGTGGATTTTACCTATGGCGGAGTGGTATTTGTTCAAATATGCCAGAAGCTTTAGCTAAAGCAGAAAAATTATTTACCAATGGCGCAGTAGCAGCTAAACTCCAAGAACTCAGCCAGATAGTAAATTAACTTTAAATTTAACTCTAATCGCTTTGCTCAAATTTTCGTTATATCATGTCCGCCAAATTACTTACGATATGTCATTGCGATCGCAACGAAGTGGAGCGAAGCAATCACCAGGACTCTGCGTTCGCGAAGCGTGTCCGAAGGACTTATGCTTCACTCCGTACCCTTCTCCTTCGGAGACGCTATTCGCGAACGGGTTCTCCAACGGAGTACGCAATGACAAGTGTTTAACCGGACATGATATTACACACTTTTAATTAATTTGGGGTCACTATGAATTTGCCAAGTTAGCTATTTCTTGAGCCAGAATCGGTAAGGTAATCACAAATTCTGTTCCCTTACCTGGGGTAGAATTCACATTCAAAGTTCCACCATGTTTTTCTACAACAATCGACTGAGCGATCGCTAATCCTAACCCTGTCCCTTTACCGGCAGCTTTTGTAGTAAATAAATGGTCAAAAATCTTTTGTTTGACTGATTCACTCATCCCCTTACCATTATCCAGAATGGCAATTTTCACCTTTTCATTTGCGACCGATGTTTGAATGTTAATGCAGTTAGGATTGGCTTTAATTTCCCGAAAACTCCGACCATGATTAGATTCTTCTAAGGCATCAATGGCATTAGCAATAATATTCATAAATACCTGATTTAATTGACCAGGAAAGCAATTAATCGCTGGGATATCACCATAGTTGGTGACAACTTCAATGGCTGGACGATTCTCCGAAGCTTTGAGGCGATGGCGTAAAATCAAGATCGTGCTATCAATCCCTTCGTGGAGATTGAAGGTTTGTTTTTGGTCGCTATCGGCACGCGAAAAAGTACGCAGACTATTGCTGATGGATTTGATGCGATCGCCCCCATCTTTCATTGCTCTGATTAAGTTGGGTAAATCATCCCGTAAATATTCCAGGTCGATTGTCTCTAATTCCTCTGCAATGGTAGGGCTGGGTTGCGGGAGTTCCTCTTGATAGAGGTCAATCAGCCCAAATAGGTCATTGATGGAATCTTGGACAGCACCAACGTTGCCAATAATACAGCCAACGGGATTGTTGATTTCATGGGCAACTCCAGCGACTAAGTTACCTAGCGCCGACATTTTTTCACTTTGGATAATTTTCAACTGGGCTTGTTGCAAGTCGGTGAGAGTCTGCTGGACTTGATTGTAAAGCCGGGCATTTTCTAGAGAAATCGCCACTTGGGTGCAGAGTAAGTCAAGAATAATGATGCGATCGCTGGTAAACACACCACTGGTTAAGCGATTCTTGAGATACAAAATACCAACCAAATGTCCTTGATTGAGAATGGGTAAACACAGCACACTTTTAGGCTGTTGTAGTCTCAAATAATCCTCAATTACGGGTAAATCAGTTTCTAAATCGTCAATCACCACGACTTCGTGAGTGTTTTTGACATATTGAATCAGTTTGACAGGGAGATTGGGGTTGTTTTCCAGGGGTTCGGAGTAGAGTTTAGTTTCAGTGGGTGTGGCGATCGCCCGCACTTCCCAAACTTGATTCTCCGAAGGTAAGATTAAGGCACAGCGATCGCCCCCCGAATTTTGGAGAATAATTTGGGTCAGTTGGCAGAGTAGATCCTGTAACTGAATCACCCTCGCAAGTGCTTGGGAGGCTTTGATAATGGCAGCAAAATCGAGGGTTGTATTGATGCTCGATCTGCTAGAACTGTTGCGGGTGCTGGAGTGAAGTGAATAGGCGGGAGTGGCGATCGTTGCTAGTGTGCCTAACATTGTCACCGAGGGATCAGACTGCTGCAAAATCGGGCGGAGCAATTCGGGATAGCGGTTTTCTAAATCATCAGTTTTGGCTTTGGCTCCCCAACGTGAATAACAATAATAGGCTTCTTGCATATAGCTGGCGGCGACTTTCTCTTTACCCCAGTCAAGATAGAATTTAGCTGCTAGTTCGTTAGCTAAGGCTTCTTCTTGGATATATTCGTTGGCTTTGGCTCCAGCGATCGCCTTGTCGTATAAGTCAATGGCTTCGGCTTTTTGTCCTAAGACTCGACATTTTTCCGCTTCTACCAAATCAACCTTATGCTGGTAATTCATTGGGGCATGGTGCGCCCAGTGCTGTAACTTGGTTTGGTTTTGTGTTACCCGCTCTAATGCTTCTGAAACCTCAGCTGACGATTGGCTCAACAGTGCTAGAGCAATCAAAGAATCATAGAGATAAAATGCAGGTTCGCTGACTAGTCCCACCACAGCCATTAAATAGTTTCTGGCTAAGAGTGCATAATTGTTAGCTAGCTCAACTTCTCCAAATAAAAAGCAAAGGGTTAGCTTATACAAATAGAATAAATACAACCCATTTAGGTCATTCGCAGACAGCAGCAAGGGCAGAAATTCCGCTTCTTGCAGGGCTGACCCAGACAGCAGGGTGGGATGCTCTGCCAAACCCAGTAAATTTAAAATAGATTGCCAATGAATCCCGCAGTAATTGGCTGTTGTCAATTGGTTAACTTGCACCAAACCATTGTAGTAGGTGCGCGTATCCTGCTCTAAAGTAACAAGGGGCTGACCGCACCAAAAAGCATTTAGACAGAAACAGTAGGCACTATTTCCAACGCATTGTATGTTTCCGACTTCTAGGGCAGTTGCATAGCCTTCTCTCAAGAGTGGTAACGTTTCTTTGATATGAGATTTGCGGTGTAGGATAGCCCCTGCCAATGTCATTAATACTTCCGGTTTAGTCACTTTAGCATCTAATTTTGAGACAACATTCAATGCCAACTGACTAAACTCCACTGCTAAATCTACATCTTGTGAGAGATTACAGAGAATGACACCATAGCAAACATACTGATAAGCCGAAATAGATAAGTTTCCGTACTGCAAAGACAATTTGACTGATAAGGCAGTCAGTAATGGGAACAAGGGAGAGCCAAAGAGGTAAGTTGGTGACATGAGGCTGGTGGCCATCTGGATAATTGCAATTTTGTTTACATCAGTCATGACGCTGAGGTGAACAAAATCTGCAATTTCCCTATCTCCAATCAGTTCGCTAATCTCTTGAATTAACTGTTGAATATCTTTTAGGGTGGGAGCTTCGGTAATCTTTACGCCCAACTGTTGCAGGATCTCGATGCCGATCGCAATCGCTTCGGTCAGTTTAGTCTGAGAGGTCTTTGCTTGAATTCTAATGCGGTAAACATTGACCTTTTCCAGTAAAGAGTGTGCCTGAGCGATGACTACCTCAATCAACTGTTCCATCGCCTCAAAGTCACCGCAGAGCGTTGCCAATTCCGCCGCCTCGTGATGGAATGATAAAGTCATTTCATATTGTTGTTGCCAAGCCTTTTCTCCAAGCATTGATAATCCAATGCTGGCATATTCACGACCGGCTTGATAGGCAGTGGCACTTTTGGCTTTGCGGCAAGCAATCAGATTGAGTTGGGCTAATTCATCTCGTTCTGTTTGTTCGGGAATGAGAGAAGTTCCATAATTTAATTGATTAACCAGTTCAAAAATTCGCTCTTTTCTTGCTTCTGGGGAAATTTGTTGCAGGAGTAGTTGCCCGATTTGGTAATGGGTGGCTTGTTTTTGCTCTTCGGGAATTAGGGAATAGGCGGCTTGCTGGATGCGATCGTGGAGGAATTTATAATTGAGCGTTTCAGTTTGTGTGTTTTGGGTTGTATCCAGTTCGCCCACATAGAACTTATAAATTTCACTTTGAGGGATAATTAGTCCTTCCTGTAAGGCTTTCCAAAGGGCAACGGCGGCATCAGATTCAGATTGCTCAGAGACGATCGCCAGCGTCTTCAAATCAAACTGTGCGCCAATACAAGCGGCTAATTTGAGAATATCTTGGGTATAATTCGGCAGTTTTTGTAACTGTGATGCCATAAATTCCACAACATCATCGGATATGGCAAGAGTGCGAATCTCTGCCAGATCGCACTGCCAATATCCCACATTGAGATCAAACTGAATCAATCCATCTTGATACAATGCTTTAAGAAACTGGGTGGCAAAAAAGGGATTGCCTTCTGTTTTCAGGGCAATCAGTTCTGTCAAGGCTTGAGCGTTTAAAATATTGCAGTTGAGCGTGTCAGCGACTAGTTTGTTTAAGCTACCCTGACTGAGGGGATGCAAGGTAATGGTATTGATGGTGGCGTTGGCTTTGGCTACAGCATCCAATGTCAATATTAAGGGATGCGCCGGTGAAACTTCATTATCTCGGTAAGCTCCAATCGTTAATAAATAGTGACTTTCCGACTCATTCATCAAAAGTTGTATCAAATTGAGTGAGGCAGAATCAGCCCACTGTAAATCATCCAAAAACATCACCAAGGGATGTTCTTTAGTTGTGAAGACTTGAATGAACTTTTGGAACAGTAAATTAAATCTATTTTGTGCCGATGTTCCTGATAATTCTGTTGCTGGTGGTTGCTTACCAATGATGTGTTCTAATTCGGGAATGACTTCAATAATTACCTGCCCATTATCACCTAGCGCCTGAAGAATCTGAGTTTTCCAGATGTGTAATTCGCCATCGCTTTCACTAAGCAACTGCCCCATTAAATCGCGGAATGCTTGCACAAAAGCAGAGAAAGGAATATTGCGATTGAATTGGTCAAATTTCCCTTTAATAAAATAACCCCGTTGCCGCAAAATGGGTTTATGCACTTCATTGACAACTGCTGTTTTCCCAATCCCCGAAAAACCAGCTACCAGCATCATTTCTGTTGCACCTTGGCTAACACGCTCAAATGCTTGCAGTAGTGTTGAGACTTCGGCTTCTCTTCCATAAAGTTTATCAGGGATAATGAAGCGATCGCACACATCCCTTGTTCCAACATCAAAGCTGTCAATCTTACCAGTTTCTTGAATTTGAGTTAAACAATTTTCTAAATCAAATTTCAGTCCCAATGCACTCTGATATCTATCTTCGGCATTTTTTGCCATCAACTTGCTGACGATTTCTGAGAATACAGGCGGGATTTCTGGGTTGATTTCATCTACTAAAGGCGCTGCTTTGGCAAGATGACAATGCACCAATTCCATCGGTTCATTTGATGGAAATGGTAAAACTCCAGTGAGTAACTCGTAGAAAGTTACACCCAAAGAATAGAAATCTGTGCGGTAGTCAATTCCCCGATTCATTCTCCCCGTTTGTTCTGGAGAAATATAAGCTAGTGTTCCTTCTAAGACATTAGGATTGATTAATATTTGGGTTTCTCGTGGTAGTAAAGATGCAATACTGAAGTCAATTAATTTAACTTGTTTGGTTTCGGGATTAATTAAAATATTAGCGGGTTTGATATCTTTATGAATAATCCGCTCTCGATACAATATATCTAAGGTGTTGCAGAGGGCGATCGCTATTTCTAAAAACTCCTTGATAGATTGTCGGGTTTCCCACACTCTCCATTCCTTTAGAGAAATCCCCCCAAAGTCTTCCATCACCAATGCATAGCCATTTTGGAAAGGTTCTAGGCTATAGGTTTGAACGATTAGAGGTGAGTTGAGATTTTTGGCAATGGTGTACTGATTGCGAAACTGTACCAGTTCACTGAAACTCGGATATGGACTCTTCAGCAGTTTAATCACTACAGGTAATGAGTCAGTCTTTCGATACCCACGATAAACCAGGGTTCTGGAACCATTGTAGAGTTCTTCACTGATGCGATATCCAGGAATATTGGCTCTTATGCTTACCATACAGGGTTCATACTGAAGACTTTCAGATTTAGTGTTCCCAGATATAGCCCAACTTAATCATTTGTGAGAGACAAGATCGCCGAAAAGCATTACAAGCTAAAAAACATCTAATTTACATAATCGAATTAAAACAATATACACTCGTCATCAGAGCGATCGCAAACAATCTCCCTGCTACTCCACTTGCTAATACTGTTCGGTTAAGGCAAGAGACGCGATAAATCGCCGTCTTTACAATAATCAGTCCGTCGTAGAGACGGCGATTTATCGTGTCTTTGGGATCTATAATATCTTCATCAAATAACCTTAGCCAAACTGTATCGCTCCGCCTCCTGCAAACCACCATAGAGAACAGGAGCAACGCGATTTTTTTATATCAGTTTGAATTCTACTGTTGGTAGAGATGCGATCGCTATTGTCTGTTTGGAGAGGGTTTTGCAATGTATCTTTCTACACTGTAGTATCTTAATAGCTAACCAAGGGGTAGTGTTAACCAAGGTTTAATATTTTGTGACTCCAAACAGGGGAATTTATTGAGATGCTTGATAGGAATTATTTCGTCGGCGACTTCTCCAAAATAGATTTTTGTTGTAACCAATCCTGACCGACTTGGATACTGACATCTGAGCCGAGATTACCAGTACTTTCCACACGCACTTCGCCAAATCCCAAAGTGTTGCGAATTGATTCGGCACTGTCACCATCTCCTTGTTGAGCGACAATGTGAGTTACATCTAAAGGTTCACCCCATGCTTTAGCTATATAGATGTTGCGATATCCAGATTTTTCTAACGCTCTAATTAATGGTTGCAGATTAGAGCGATCGCCACCTGTACTATCTTGAATTGCTACACGCAAAGAATGTGGATCGGTTGCCTGTGAACTCTGTTCTGATTCCAACCCAAAGTGTTGAGCCATTAGTTTGGCAATACCATCTTTATTGGGCAACCAGTAGCTAGCATCAAACTCGTTTTTCTCGCTAAAGCGACCTGGCAGCATTAACATTTGCATATTAGAGCGATTAGTTCGCACCCCAAAACCCATTAGCGCTACTAACTCCTCAACCGTCAGGTTAGTGTCAATGTGGTCTTTAACCACATCCAGAACTTTAGGTAATTGAGTCACAGTAGTTGGGTTTAGTGTTTGATCCATCAAAGCCCGAATCACCATTTGCTGCCGTTGAATCCGACCAATATCACCAAGTTCGTCATGCCGAAACCGCAGTAATTGCAGTGCCTGATCGCCGTTTAGATGCTGCTTACCAGCCTTCAAATTGATATACAAATGCTGAGAATCATCTTGATATTTCATATTTTTGGGGACATAAACTGTCACGCCACCCAAAGCATCGATTAGCTTGGCAACTCCCAAAACGTTAATTCGGATATAGCGATCGATTCCGGCTCCACCTAAGAGATTACTGACGGTTCTGGCAGTCAAAGCTGGGCCACCGTCAACATTGGCAGCATTAATTTTTTTTACCCCATGCCCTTCTATTTGTGTGCGGGTATCTCTGGGAATGGAGAGCATGATTATTTTTTTCGTCTCTGGATCAAATTTGAGTAAGAGCATAACATCCGAAAGACCATCAAAGGAGTTTACCTGTGGCAGGTATTTGAGGTTTTTGGTTTCAGGGGGAGGGTTTTGGATATCTGGGGGAAGTACACTCATCCCCATTACCAAGAGATTTACCGGACGAGTTAATTCTGAAAATCGCATTACACCTCCAGAAATGCGATCGCCATCAAAGGCCGCTTCCTCCTGTGGACTGAGTTGGGCTTGCTGCAAAGGCGTGCTGGTTAAAGAAACTGCCAAAAGTGCCCCTGCTGTTGCTGACACCATTGCAATCCCACTCATTCCTACCCAAAACCACAGCCAACGTCCAGATTTCGAGTTCTGAGAAATTTTTTTATTGGACTTTGAGGCTTTTCCCGACTGGTTTTCTTCCGCCGAACTTCTTTGACTGGTCACAGACTTCCTCACACTTACTCAATAATTAAATTCGGTAAATTTGCAGACCAAAAAAATACAAACAAATCAACCCATAATAGCTAACTCTTAATTATCAGTGCTAACTTTTTTCAGTTAGTAGCAACCACAACACTTATAGCAGCATTTTTTCTTCTTTTGGGCCAATCAGAGATGTTTTACTGAAGTATGGCAATAATAAACTGGATTTGACTAGATATCTTAATAAATCAACTGTAATTTTTTTGGAAATAGGTAAAAACACTGATAAATTGTTACTCTAAAAAATTAAGATAAATACTTGCCAAGCACTCGTTCTGCTAAAGTACTAAACCCTGGTAAACGCCCAGATTTGCCTTGCATCAGGCGCAAAATCAACCAGAGACTCACTAAAAAATAACCCGATGTGAGAAAACTATTCAGGATAAATAGACGTAGCGGAAAAAAATCTGAAGTTGCGGCTCCGGTAGATAATAATAGATATCCCAATAGCCAAGTAATTGCCAAAGTAATAGACAGTCGGCTAATAGCAAGTTGTTCCCGACTGCCCTGGCCCCGATAGAGAGTCCACAAGGACGGAAAAAAGCCGATAATCGGAACTAAATATAAAAGCAAATGGGTTTTGGATATTGGGTATTGGGCATTGGGCAGAAGAGGCAGAGGGGCAGGGGGCAGGGGGCAAGGGGGAGAATTAAAAATTACCTCTTTCCCCTCTGCTCCCCCACTTCCCCACTCCCCATTCTCTTTTGATTCAAAATTATTCATTGAGATTAGTTTAACTCCTAAACTAGAAGGATGAATAAGACTCATATAGTTAGAGATAATAAGCTGTAAAGAAAGATTTAATTTAGTTCTATCCAGCAATCAGCTCAAAATGCAGACACGCAAGCTACTCGACTGGTGGCAAACATTCACACCAATAGCGCGAATCGGGGCGATCGCGTTATTCGTTCCGCTGCTAGTTCTAAATGGTTGGGCACTTTCGGTATTTTTCAATTATTTCCATTCTCTCATAGTCATTTTAGTTGGAGCCTCAGTGCTGGCATTTCTGCTCAACTACCCCGTGAGTTGGCTGGAACATCATGGTGCGAGGCGAGAGCAAGTTGCTATCTTAGTATTTCTCTTAGCTTTATCGATTCTATTGGCGTTGGGTGTGACACTTTTTCCGTTAGCCCTTACCCAAGCTCAACAATTGGTGGCTCGTTTGCCAGAGTTGATCGACTCTGGACGCTCTCAGTTAATGATTTTAAACGAAAAAGCTGAGACTTTTGGTTTACCGATTAACCTCGATGCTCTGGTAGTGCAAATCAACGATCGCGTCAAAGGACAACTACAAGCGATCGCTGGACAAGTTTTAAATCTGGCGGTAGTTACAGTTACCAGTCTGCTAGATTTTCTCTTGACGATGGTTTTGACTTTCTATCTCTTACAGCATGGGAGTGAACTTTGGGAAAGTTTAGTGGAATGGCTACCCTTTAAATTTCGCGATCCTTTCTCCAAAACTGTCCGCCTCAGCTTCCAAAATTTCTTCATCACCCAGTTGATTTTATCTACCTGCATGGCATCCGCCCTGATTCCGACCTTTTTGTGGCTGAAAGTACCATTCGGGCTGCTATTTGGTCTAACTATTGGTCTGATGGCTCTCGTCCCCTTTGGTGGTTCTGTGGGTATCGCCCTAACTACACTATTGGTAGCCTTGCAAGATTTCTCAATGGGTATGAGAGTGCTGATAGCAGCAGTCATTGTTCAGCAAATTCTCGAAAACTTAATTGCTCCCCGAATTTTAGGCAACTTTACAGGTTTAAATCCAGTTTGGATATTAATTTCAGTTTTAACAGGCGCAAGAATTGGCGGACTTTTGGGTGTAATTGTGGCAGTACCCACAGCTGTTGTCATTAAGACTGCTTTAAGTGCCTTGCGTCCTGATAGCGAGACAAACGACAGCACCACTGGTGCAGCAAACGAATCCCCGAAAGCAAACGCCAACAACACTCTGAGTATTTCTGAAGCGACATTACCTTAAGGAGAAGGCAGGAGGTTTCCTGCCTTCTCAATGCGGGTCAATTATAGAACCCATAAACAAAATACTTCCCGTCTGATTATCTCTAATAGCACAAAAGAAAGGACGGTCAACAATCATTTTAAATGGTTCTGGTTCTTGTCTAAAAGATGTTGCTACTATTCCCACGGAAGTAGCCGCAGCTGCTTCGGTGCCTTCTTCATTCACTTCGACAAAAGTTTTATGCTTAACTTCGCTAATGGCAAAATTTTTCCCTTTCCCCATGCCAGAAAAATTGGCTTTGCTACTAAAAGCTTCTTCCATACCTAAACTTTTCAAAGCATCATTGAGTGTAACTTCGTAATCTGTTTTAAAGCGGGGTAGACGAATAAACCCTTTTTGTTTGCTGAACTGAGCGATCCATTTTTCCCAGTTTTCAACATTTAAGTTTTGATAAAAAGCTTTGAGGTTAGAGTTCTGTTTGGGTAAAAATATATAAAAACTAATCTTACCATCTTTTCCGTAAGGTAAACTAATTGCCTGGAATTCTTCGCTTTCATAATATCTATAATCACCCTTTTGTGACATCATTGGGTTTTGTTTTCGCCTACCAGGTGTGACATAAAAAGGGTATTGAGCAGTTTGACTTTTATCAAACTTCTGACTCCAATTACCTTTGAAATATATAGCGTTAATCAGAAATAATACTTGATTAGGTTCAATCTTTTCAACTATTTGAGGGATTTTGCCTTTAGTATTTTCTTTTACCCAGTTATTGATAATAGTAGATGCGGCGGCATCTTGAAAGTTTAAATTACTGACCTTAGCATGATAAAAATCCTGAGTTCTCTTGAGAAAGTCTGGTGCAAAGCTAACATCTTGATTTGCCCAAAGTGAGTTAGCAATACTTAGTTGTACTTTCGCATCGGGATTTTCTAAAAGCTGCTTTAATGCCACCGCGTAATAAGAGTTAATGTCTGGTAGATTCATTCCCTGTAATTCCAGGGTTTTTGCCATTGCTTGTTGAGTCGAGCCGTTAGCGCCATTGTAGGTTATGGCAAGGGCGCTAGCGACACTCAAAGGTGAGATAAAAACATTTTTCTCACCCACATTACCTTTGAGAACTTGTGAAAACAGTTTGAAGCCAAACTTATTGTTAGAGCCAACTATTTTTGTATCAGAGTTGGCTGTTTTTTTTTGCAATGGTGTTTCTGGCTGAGGTAAACTAGATTGGGCTAGGGCACTTTTATTACTATCGACTTGAGAACACCCTAATACACTGAATAGAACAACACTTGCAGCTGCCAGAGCATAACGTCTGCCTAGACTAACACCGTAACGTCTTTGCAGGAAGTTTTCTTTCGCATCACTAAATTTTTGCCGATTCATTCTGCTACCTCACTTGCCAAAGATTCCCGATTTGTGCATCAGAGTTGACGCAGAGACTGTGTCAATGATTAACTATTGCATCTGCTCTAATCAAAAAATGGGACTGTTACAGAAACTGTAACAGCAAGTTAGTAGCTCAGAATAATTAAGGACAACTTGTTAGAGTTGCTAATTCCTTATTCAGAGGGCTATGCAAGGGAGTTATGAATAACTTTGATTTGGAGGAATTTTCCTACTTATCTATAAACGTATTGTAAGCTACGTAATGACCAAATAACCATTTCTGTTGGGTTTTTGGAGATCAAATGCAATACAGCGTATAGAGACGCAAAATTTTGCGTCTCTACGTAGTCTAATTGTCTTAATTAATAGGTACACTCCACCAAGCTAGACTATAAGGTTGAGTTGGTTCATTGACCTTTTGACGAAACTGGACGCGGATTTTATATTTACCACTAGCAGCAACGGGACAGAAAATATGTTCTACACTATCGATTTGGCTGATTGAAGAGCAAACAGCACCAGCATCGGAATTTTGAGCATCAGCTTTTACTAAGTATAGGTCGAGATTATTTAAGCCGCGATCGCGAAAATTTTCGCCCACATCATATTGCTGGTTTTTATTTTTATCGTTAAGTTCTACCAATCGATCCCAACTCAAGGTGACAGCAACAAAACTCCCCTGCTTTAATGGTTTTGCCAATATATAGTCAACAGAGGCTCCAGCATCAACTGTGTGATAATCCCAACCAATGGGCGGTATCGCCGCTGATGGCTGCCATTGACCAGCACTAAATTGCTCATAAGCGCGAAATGCGTTCAAATGACCCGCCCCCATTTGGGAATCTAAAGGAATCTTGGGATCTTTATAAGCATCGGAATCTAGCCAGTTTTTATTTTGTTTATCAATTAGCGTTCGACTCATTCCCAACCGCAAGCCATCACCACTATCTTGAATTTTGTCTGCTGAATTCAGCAATACAGCTTTCATAACTTGATGATGGCGAGAATAGATGCTCCAGTGGGGTTGTTTTGTCCGTATCTGTCGGTCAGCAAATTCCTGCAACAGAGCAACAGTAGCCGTAACTTGAGGCGCGGCAAAACTCGTACCCGTCACCTTGTTCAATTTGCCATCTGGATTGAGCAAGGGAATATTATTTCCAGGAGCAACTAAACCGATGGCGCGACGCGCACCAAGATTAAATTCTCTTCCAGCCAGCCTTCCGCTCACTCCTTGGTTAGCACCTGCCAGATTAGCTACGTCTACTTTGTTAAAAACCCCCCCTCGGCTAGATGAAAAAGCCACGTTTATGCCGTTAAAGTTGTCTGTAGGAATAGGAATACCACCTTTACCTTGATTGCCTGCGATCGCATACAAAACATCATGAACCCGAGCAGACCAGTCAACACATAAAGTTAGTAAAGCATTACCGTCTAAAGTAGCCTCCGGTCGAGGGTCGCGGCTTAAAGGTTCACCAAAGCTAAAGTTAATGGCACGAACATCACCACTATTTTGTAGCGCTATGTGCTGTGCCGATAAGCATTCTTCTGGCTGACCCATGTTCTTAGTAGAACCCACCGCAGACGAATACAGCCGCGCTCCCGGAGCAACACCCGGCAAAGCCTTGTCTTGACTCACCATCATACTAGCGACATTGTAGGCGTGGGAGTCAACACCACTATTTGATTTAGCTGGCCCATTGCGTAAGAACACCGCCGCTAAAGATATGGCGCGGTTTTTAGACACTGCCTTATCCCACCCAAACATTCCCGGTCGGCCAATTTCTACTTGACCAATAGCAATCTTACGACCGATTAAATTATAAGGAGCTTGATGTAGCTTTAAAGCGTCAATGCCGTTAGTTCCCAGAGCCGATTCTAAAGCTGAAGCAATTACCGGCGCACTCAGACAAGAAGCACTTAATCCCCAAATTATCCAGGTTAGTTTTTTAGTCATTTGTCATTAGTTATTAGTTATTAGTTATTGGGCATTGGGAAAGAAAATTGTTAACTAATTCCTCCTTGTCTCCCTTGTCCCCCTCATCCTCCCTACTCCCCACTCCCCACTCCCCAAAAATACAGGGATCAAAATTATGAGTCTTGCTCAATGTTTTGTTACAATGCGTACAGACGAGGACGCTTAAAAACCCACTAGCCATGACCCAAAACCTATCTCAAAAGCCCATTGTAATTTCCCCATCTATCCTATCAGCCGATTTTAGTCGTCTGGGTGACGAAATTCGCGCCGTAGATGCAGCTGGAGCAGATTGGATTCATGTTGATGTAATGGACGGTCGTTTTGTACCTAATATTACGATAGGCCCTCTGATTGTGGAGGCGATTCGTCCAATTACAACCAAGCCACTGGATGTCCACTTGATGATTGTGGAGCCAGAAAAATATGTAGAGGGATTTGCTAAAGCAGGTGCTGACATTATCTCCGTACACTGCGAACATAATGCTTCCCCACACCTGCACCGTACTTTGGGGCAAATTAAAGAGCTTGGTAAGAAGGCTGGAGTTGTACTTAATCCTGGTAGTCCTCTAGAGCTAATTGAATACGTTCTAGATTTGTGCGATTTAGTACTGATTATGAGCGTCAATCCTGGTTTTGGTGGTCAAAGCTTTATCCCTGGTGTCTTACCCAAAATCCGCAAGTTGCGTCAAATGTGTGATGAACGCGGTCTTGACCCTTGGATTGAAGTGGATGGAGGACTGAAGGCAAACAATACCTGGCAAGTTTTAGAAGCGGGAGCCAATGCAATTGTTGCTGGTTCAGCTGTATTTAACGCTAAGGATTATGCTGAGGCTATCACATCAATTCGTAACAGCAAACGTCCTACCCCAGAATTAGCTAAGGTTTAATTCATTGGAGTGAAAACAAATGTAGAGACGTAGCAATTCTACGTCTCTACATAACGCATATTTAATTTGTGGAAATGTTTATTTTCGACAAAAAATAAGGTGGGTAATTTGCTCACCTTATTTTTGTGTAAACATAAAAAACTGGAAGCTATTCAAGTTTTTAACTTCCAGTAGTTTTTATGTAAATTGAAAATTTAGAAAGCAGAGATAATCCAGGTTGGGAGGACTAGGATTACAATAGTCGAAAGAGAAGCGTATGACTTACCAGTTCCACCAGCCACCACAACGATTTCACCGTAACTTTTCTGTTTCCGTTCCTGTTATTGGTGTTAAGCGTTTGCAATATTTAACTAAAGCAACACCAACCACAGGATAGAAAGTTTTATCAGCATTACTCCATCGTCTGCAGTCGATGAAAGCTCTGTAAAATTTGGATTGGGGGAATCCACCTCCCCAAATTCTCTTTGCTCAGACTTTCTCAGAAAAAGAACCACCAGTAGCAACGGTTG
Source organism: Nostoc sp. KVJ3 (assembly GCF_026127265.1). Lineage (GTDB taxonomy): Bacteria > Cyanobacteriota > Cyanobacteriia > Cyanobacteriales > Nostocaceae > Nostoc. The sequence continues at coordinate 55,682 of NZ_WWFG01000001.1, read as the reverse complement.
GCTCATTGGTCTTGGTATAGGAATTATTTACTCTATGAAATGCTGACTACTTTTGTCATCAGTTTGATTTATTTCATAGTCGGAACTAATCATGGATTTTATGTTTTAAAATTAACTTGCTTGCCGCCAATCACCTCTATTTTGGTTAAAATTGTAATTGTTATCAGTTTATCAATCTCGTTAGTATAATATTTGCCATTTTGCCAGATTTTTGCAAAAAAATATCAAATTAATCATGGGTATAGAAAACCTGCCGTGCTATTAATTTCAAATTAGCATGGCAGGTTCTCAGACACTTAATCAAGTCTAGTGCAGAATCTACTGATTCCAAATTATTTTTAATTGACTCCACAACGTTTCAAGGAAATATCCTGAGTGCTTTCTGATTTTAATGGCGATTTCCTTGATTTATGTTCGTTAATTGGCTGTCCCAATCTCTGGTCTAAGCTACTACCACGGATTTCTGTTTTTTGCTTTCCAACTACTTCAAGATAAGCAGGTCTCGAATCATTAGCATTTTTCAGCATTTTGAGATTTTCACTTTGCTGTTGTTTTGTTCTGTTGGCTTGAGAGTTTTCTTTGAGCAATCGGTTGTAGGTGCGGTACGGAATGTAATGAAGAGGATTATAACCAGCAAATCTCAGCATTAAAACACATGCCCAGGAATACTTTCCGGCAATAATTGCTTCAACTACTTTGTCAAATTGTTGAGCCTTCACCGTTGTTTCTAAGTTACTACTAATACCAGCAATGTCTTGATTCATCATAGTGTTTAGTTATGTTGGATGAAGTAAACTATTTCAATTTCTGCGATTGTTGATGTTTCAATTGAGGTTTACAAACTGCACTAACTTTTTTGGCGCTGTTAAATTGCTGGAAATTATCAGCAATCGGATGGTGTTAGATGTTAATTTTTGATTAAAAATAAAAACAATCAAATTTTTAATCAAGTTTGGTAATTGCTCATTCCTAATCATCCAGACTCCCCTCATGAATGGAGGAAACTGTAGCCTTTGCTTGTTAGTAAGTAAAAAGTCAAAATTTACCTTTTGTCGTGTCATCGGATTGGTAGGACAAAAGTCTCGGTGTAGCTCTTCGTAGATGCAGTTTTATCCTCTGAAACTTTCTCAACTCCTAATTCAATAAATTTTGTCTGTTAACACGCCTGTATTTCTTACTACTGCTTAATTAAGCATTTTCCGGCAAGTTTCCATATTTTTTTGAGTAGTGTAAAAAATTTATTTATCTTTGAGCTTTAACAACGTCATTCGTCTTTATACTATTTTTTGTCGTTAATGTCATCTACTAAACTAGCAGATTTTTAAGCTAAATTTACTGAATATATTTCGATACGTACTTGCTTATTGTGCAACTTTGAATTTTGTCCTCCTCGGCTAATTTATGAGGGGTCTGACCCCCACACAATACCAATTTAAAACCTTTACTATTGTCTAGTCGCTAGAAAATCTTACCATTAAGTATGAGGTAAAACAACTTTTCAAATAGGAAAATCTAGACAATAAAAAATTCATCAGCTATAGCGTTGAACAGATTTTGTTAATAAGTTCAATTAGCTGATAATGTTTATTACCTAATATTTCTTGATTTACAAGAAATATAGCTTCAGCTTAACTAAATAAAAGTCCTGTAAAACAAAGATGAATATTTCATGATTATCAGTCAGTAATTTATAGATAGTCTAGTTATGAAATAAAATTACCCATCTAATAATAGAGACATAGCTAATTAGACACATAATACTATTGAGGTAATTCCTCAGTAATTTCTATGATTAATATTTAAAATATTTATAAAGTTGAGATTTTGGATGTAGTGGTAGTTGCGCTAAAGGGTAGTAGAAAATACCAATTTAGACAAGTTTCTGATGAGTGCCCTTGCTCAACAAGAATATCTAGGTCTACAACAAAGATATAGTCGGTATACACTAGTCTTGAATTCTCAATCCTTCAACTCTTACCATTACTAAAATTTTCGTTAGTTTCCGGAAACAGTGAGGAAATAAAATCACAAATTTATACTCTGCTTTCTCAGATGAAGACAGACTATTTCCCATAAGCAGTTATGCAAAATTAAATATAGAGTAGAGCGATCGCGGAGCGTTTCGTAGAGAAGCGAAACGAAACAATCCCAAGCCTTTGGGATTGCTTCACTTCGTTCGCAATGACATAAATATTTTTGCATACGCACTTACAGTTCGCTTAAGGTTATTTGATGAAAATAATAGATCCCAAATCCGCGATAAATCGCCGTCAGGACGAAGGACTGATTATTTCGCGTCTCTTGCCTTAACCGAACAGTATTTAGACTCGTTCTACCGAAAAGCTAAAAACTGAAACTAAATCTCGTTTATAGCCAGATGTTGAAAATGCTCCTCATTGAACTGCTTACTGCAAGTCTTGATTTCTTATTTTGCGGCATAGCTTTTTAAAGCCTCTCCCTGCTTACCCAACGGTGGGCTAAGGCCAACGGGGAGAGACTTTACGTTAAACTCGCAATAACATACATTGAAATTTTCACGCCGACTTACTTATTGCATCAAAACAAGAGCCGCTTAGATAGCTAATCAATTAATAACTAAGTAAATTCCCCAGATTGCCATTGCTCGTAAGTAAGTGCTAGCACGGAAAGTACCCGATGCGGTGATAGCTTCAGGGGTGCGAAATTGCAGCCCATTGTCGTAAATTTGCTGCACTACAGATTGTGTCAACCTCAAAGCTTCGTCCTTCATTCCCATTTGTACAAGAAAAGCCGCCAGTCCAAAGTTTATACCTGTCCAGACTTCTAGGGGATGGGTAGCTTTGGGGTTTTCTGGTGAACCGTCAGGACGAACACCATTAGCAGCACCAAACTCTCCATTGCCAAATTTCAAAAAGCACGCATCATAAACTGTTTTTAGGGCAGAAAGGGCCCGATCGCTCGGTACAATATCAGGTAAGTCCAATAATCGGGCGTAGAACTGTCCGCACAATTGATCTGCCATTACCACATCAGAACCGCTTTCACTATCAAGTTTGTAATATTTTCCATTCCAAAGTTTTTCGTCGTAGATAGGGCGAGATTTTGCCAACAAAGCTTGATAGATGGATTTTTTTACTACTAAGTCCCCTAGATTCACAAGGTTTCTCTCGAATAAAACCTCACTAATAGCGATCGCAGCCTCCAACGCCGCTAACCACAACCCGCCACAATAGGCGCTGACACCCTGTAACCGCCAATCATCAAAGGTTTGGTCGGGCGCACCAGAATTTTCGGGAATCCCATCGCCATCAAGGTCAAAAGTTTTCAGGTAGTCGAGGGTTTGAACGATCGCAGGCCAGCAATCTGCCAAAAATTCTACATCGTCAGCGCCTGTGAGCAGAAAATCGCGGTATACTTGCAAGACAAAATCACTACCCAAGTCTTTCCATAAATTGCAGTCTTGATAGCTGGTGTAGTTGGTTTTCTGCCAAACGTGTTCATTGGGTGCGCCTAGATCGTGGGGTGTTGCACCTGGAACTTTCCGAACTGCAATTGGGCTTTCGGCTTTAATTGTCATATAATAGCCAATAATTCTGGGTGTATCATCACCTTCAGGAATCGCCCGTGCAAATGCCCGAATTACCGACTTTTCTAATTCTGGAAATAGCATCAACAGGGCAAAAGAGCCATACAGCCGCACATCGAGACTTTCATACCAACGGTAATCTAGACACTCCAGTACTGCAAACTGACCAATGGGGTCAAGTTCTGATGCTGCACTCCAGAGAGTACCGCCGCTAGTGAGGTCATAAAGCTCATTAAATAGAGCCATTTTAAACCAGTTGGGTAAATCTTCGCGATCGAGAATGGGTTTTTGCCAACTTTGAATTTGCGATTGCCAGGTTTGGTATTCTTGTAGTGCAGTAGATGCGATCGCCCAAGCATTATTTCCACTTCGATCAAAAAAGTCTGTATATCTGCGATAATAGTTGACTCCAGCCGCAAATTCTGTGATGGGCAAATCCCAAGCGAGAGAAAAGGGGATTTCTAGAGTTTCGCCTGGTTGGAGAGTGAAACGCAGTGCGATCGCAACTCCTAATTGTGTATTTTCTGTTACGGGAGTCCGATCTAGATAATTGGTTAAAGAACCATCTTTCGCAAAACTTTGCCACACCTCATCCCCTGTACCTTCAGGATTCCATCGGGTGTGGTGAAATACTTCCACCTGGGGATGTTTTATCGTCGCAATAGACCAGGTTCCATCACCTTCCTGCAAAGGTTGATCGCTACCAACCCGATTTAAAAGACAGCCAAACTGTTGTGTATTTTCAACTATTTGGTTATAGTTCCCTTGACTTTCGCCCCAGCGCGGTTGATATTCGTAAACCGGACTACCATCATCACGCACCTGCACTTGCGGAGATTTCAGGGCGTTTGTAAACCAACCCACCATATTTTGCCAGGTGAGCATGATGCTGAGAGTAATGGGTGCATCTGTAGGGTTGTGGGCATTCCAGAGGAAGATTGCCACAGGGTAGCTAGTTTCTTGATAATTACCTGACCAAATTGGGGAAAATTGCTCACAAGTCAACCGTGCTTTAAATACATTTTCATACACGAACCAGCTACGTGGATATAGTGCATGATAATTACCTGTCCTCTCAGTGCCGGCAAGTGTCGGATACCACTGCCAAGCTTTGAGACTACCATCATCAGGCGCTTCCGTAGATAAAGCGTAGGCTTGGGAAGACGTGCCATTGGATTCAAACACACTGAATTGACAAGCGGGGATATTTTTGAAGGTATGCTCACCGCCGTCGATGTGCCATAGATTAAAATCTCCTCGTGAAGAACGACCGATGCAACCTGCACCAAAACCACCTAAAGGCATACCATGCCAAGGGCCATCATCGATATTACTTACGTAGCGGACGGTATAAGGTTTGTCCCAGCCTAAACCGATAGGACGGCTCCAAGTGCAAGAAGGAATTTCTGGAGAGAGTTGATTTATCATCGCTTAATGTTACAGCGTGCAGTTATGTCAATGAAGACTAGCGCGATGTGCGATTTTTCTCAAGTCATTAAAATATTTCCAAACTTATTACTGGCTCAATTTTTGAATATCACCATAAGCAAAGTAAAAACCACCGCATGCTGATTCACGTACTTCTTGAACTAGAATCAAATAGATACCTTCATCAATTAAGATTGAATTGTAGTTTGAGATTGTTTTGCTGGTATACTACCAGGTGCATTCAACTTCCGAGAAAGAGCCAGTACATTCATCGCAAACTGCTGATAAATTTCTGGGGACTTATTCATAAAAACAATCATTGTATTTCGATGACTATAGATAGCTAAATATCTCCGTTTATTAGTTATTGCATACACAATCAGGGCTACGGCTATAACAACTAGAATTAAACCTAGTAAAGAAGAGTTACTGAATGCACCCAAGGCTGAAAAAGATAGGAATAATCCAAAACCAAATAATGCATAAATGGGAGCTTCTAATGTTTCTACTGAATCAATATTTTGAATGCGTATCCAAGTCTCTTTCTTTTCTAACCCAGTCTTGGTTGTTCCAACAAGAGTATCGCCTGTAATTTTGACAGATATTGTTCCCCTTGCTGGAATTAAGCTATATCCCCATACTTGACCGGGAGCGCCTGTAATTTCCATGACTTGCTGATTAGCTCTCATTTTTGTATTGCCTTAATTCAGATCGATCGAATTTTTACTAGAGTTCCCAATTATGAGTTAGCGATCGCTATCTATTTAAAATTTATTGGTAATACCACTGGAGGAGAGGAAAATTAGCAGTAGTCTGCCTTCCTCAACCAAAATTGTTAAGTGAGGCTTGATAAAGGGGAAACCGCTCTGGATTTAGGGAAACAGTGGAAATAGTGAAGTTTTTTCTTTTAATTTTTGCCAAAAGTGACCAATAATTCAGATTTCCATTGACTACGAACCCACAATTATGAGCAGGGATTGCTACTGCATTCTTTAATGATTCCAGCTTCGACTTGCAAGAATTGGCTGGCATCGGCTTTGTTGTGGACAACTTTAGAAAGTTTGATGATATAGATGAATATAGGAATAATCGAGTCTTACAGTAACGGTTTTTTAGAAGTTGTACCAGAGAGCGATTATTGGCAGATTGTAGCTATACACATCAATGGTCAAGCCTACTGCCCTACTCCTGAACTTTATCGTTCAGAAAAGATAGCATTGGTAAAAGCGGCACAAATTTATGATTGGTTAGCTGAACACGAAGGAGAAATTAGTAATGGGGCTTGCAACTGCTCTGAATTGAAACTCATCTTATGGCAGCAACCGAAAGTTTCTTAGAGGATGTTTTAAAAGTGGTTGGCTGTAATTTTAGGGACTTGTTGATCCCCCCTAACCCCCCTTAAAAAGGGGGAAGAATCAAAGTCCCCCTTTTTATCGGGGGATTTAGGGGGATCTAAAACTTTTTGCTACCGACCAGAGGACTTTTAAAACATCCTTTTAGTATTTCTAGTGAAGAATATCAAGTCCTTGAGGCTTATTGTGAGCAAACCTCAAGGACTAAATCTGATGTACTCAGAGAACTTATTTGTTGTAGCCCGGTATTAGCCTTTTAGGTGCTGTTGATTAACCCTAATGAAATTAACCGAAATGCTGAATAATTGCGTCGGCAAATTCAGAACATTTTAAGGGTTCAACTGGTGGTTCTAGCAACCGGGCTAAATCGTAGGTGACTTGACTATTTGCGATCGCATCGCTTAAACCTTTCTTAATTAGGTCTGCGGCTTCTTGCCAACCCAGAAACTCCAGCATCATCACCCCAGACAAAATCACTGAACCAGGATTAATCCGATCTAAGCCGGCGTGTTTAGGTGCAGTGCCGTGGGTAGCCTCAAATATGGCACTAGAATCACCAATATTTGCCCCTGGCCCCATTCCCAATCCCCCAACAATAGCGGCGGCGGCATCAGACAAGTAATCGCCGTTCAAGTTCATCGTTGCCAAAATCGAATACTCATCCGGTCTGGTTTGGATTTGTTGAAAAATACTGTCAGCAATCCGGTCATTCACCAAAACTTTTTCTTTCCACTTACCATTGCCGTGGGTTGACCAAATTGTGTTAAGAACAGTTTCAACTTCCTTGACAACTTGCGCTTTCTTGTCTGGGGTGAGATTATCAAACCCAGGTTCAATCTGGCGGGCATTTTCTTCCAAGGAAATATTCGGATTTTTTTCCTTGTTACTCAAAATCCAAGATTCTTGTTCAGTGACAGTTTCTTGGCGAAATTCACTGGTTGCTAGTTCATACCCCCAATCGCGGAAAGCGCCTTCGGTGTACTTCATGATGTTGCCCTTATGCACCAAAGTCACTTGTTGCTTGTTTTTGGGCAATAGTAGGGCGTGTTTGATGGCACGTCTGACTAGGCGCTGAGAACCAGTTTTGCTGATGGGTTTAATGCCAATACCAGAATCAAGAGGAATGCGTTTTTTACCATGTTCTGGGGTGGCGGGGATTAATTCTTCATTGAGAATTTTAATTAAGCGATCGCCGATTTCGCTACCTTGTCGCCATTCAATGCCTAAATAAATATCTTCCGTATTCTCTCGATAAACAATTACATCCAGCTTTTCGGGATTTTTGTGGGGAGAGGGCGTACCTGCATAGTAACGGCAAGGACGCACGCAAGCATACAAGTCAAAAATTTGGCGTAGTGCCACATTTAAAGAACGAATTCCTCCCCCAATGGGAGTTGTCAAAGGCCCTTTAATAGCCACACCATACTCTTCAATTGCCGTGAGAGTATCTTGAGGTAAATACTGATAAGTACCGTATAAATCACAAGCTTCGTCACCAGCGTAAACCTTGAACCAACTGATTTTACGCTGACCCTTGTATGCTTTAGCTACCGCAGCATCGAGAACTTTTTGGGTAGCAGGCCAGATGTCGATACCTGTGCCGTCGCCGCGAATAAAAGGGATAATTGGATTGTCCGGTACGATTGGTTCACCATTTTTGAAGGCAATCTTTGCTCCGGCTGCGGGGGGGGTAATCTTGTCGTACATCGTTCACACACTCCTAATCGATACGCTGCTAGTCAAAAAATCTTTATGTGGCAGGCTTGTATATTTTGCTATGTCTTTTGTTCACCAAGCCAGAAGGCACAGATTTTCCCCCTATTCCCCTTGTACATTATTTGGGGATTAAGTGTGGGATTTCAGTGAAGCGATCGCAATTTTGTACGATCAAAAATAGTAAACTACTTTTCGCTATCAATGCTCCACTTTGGAGAATGCCCGATAGCTTACCACTCTTTCACTGACCGCTAAAACGAGAATGGCATGACAGACCCAATGATTTTATCAGGCCCTGCTAATGACATCGACTCCCTGCGACGACCGTTAATCGCCGGGTCTGAAAAAGTCCAACAACAGATAATCCCACAGTTAGCTGAGTTGGGTAATGAGGGATTAGACGTGTTGATGGAATTTTTACTGAAACGACGTGAGAACCCAGCAACTTGGATTGATGGCAAAGCTTACCAAGTCCTTTACAATTCCGATGCACCTCAAGCCAAAGAATTTCTGCGATCGTGTTTTCCTGAAGGAATTGTACCTCTAAAATCAGAGTGCGGGATTAACTACAATTCTTTGCAACAGCTACTTGCTACTCAAGACTTCCAAGCAGCCGATCGCGTCACCATCGAAAAAATGTGTGAACTATCAGGGCCAACGGCTGTACAACGCAAATGGTTGTACTTTACTGAGGTAGAAAATACCTCGGCTGTTGATTTGCAAACCATTAACAACCTTTGGTTAGTCCACTCTGAAGGTAAATTTGGCTTTTCGGTGCAGCGAGAAATCTGGTTGAGTTTAGGTAAAAATTGGGAGAATTTCTGGCCAAAAATTGGCTGGAAAGAAGGTAATAACTGGACGCGATACCCAAACAGCTTTACCTGGGATTTGAGTGCGCCTAGAGGTCATTTACCCCTCTCTAATCAACTGCGGGGGGTACGAGTCTTTGCTTCTTTACTCTCTCACCCAGCTTGGACAAAGAATTTAGAAAAATAATGATTTTGAGCTTACGGACAAATAGATTATGATCAATCCCACTAAGCGAGAATTCTACGTCATCATTGAACGAGATGAAGATGGCTACTATGTCGGAGAAGTCCCTCAGCTACAAGCCTGTTACAGTCAAGGAGAAACAATTGATGAGTTGATGGCTAATATGAAAGAAGTAATTGAACTTTGTTTAGAGAATGTGTGAGAAGTCAGAAATATCATGCTGTAGTCTGCGATCAGAGTATGACTTAAAGAGCCTAAAAGTCAGAAACTTTGGTTCTGAACGAAAGAGTTTTGGTAAGACAACAATCCGTTTAGAACCTGATGTCGCAGAGGTTTTTCCTAATGCCGATACTGTCAATGAGGCTCTATGGTTTCTGATTAGAGTTATGCAGGACAACCAAGTTTCTGCACTTACAAAGCAGTCTCAAAATTCCTCAGATGGGGCGGATAAAACCTCCTAATGCTTAGTTGGAAGTGCCACAGATCCAAAACTGAAAATATCAAATTAGATAATGGCAAACGTTCGTCTAGAAGATATTAAGCGTAGATTTAATAATGTCACCGCGATTGAGGATATTACCTTTGAAATTCCTGATGGCGAGTTTTGGGTTTTAGTGGGGCCATCGGGTTGTGGTAAGTCTACAATTTTGCGAACGATCGCAGGTTTAGAAACTGCTACATCAGGTAAACTCTTCATTGGCGATCGCTTGGTGAATAATATCCCAGCCAGACAACGGGATGTAGCGATGGTATTCCAAAACTACGCCCTCTATCCTCACATGAGCGTGGCGGAAAACATCGGCTTTGGCTTGCAGATGCGGAAGGTTGACCGAAAAATCATTCAAGAACGGGTGCTGAATGTGGCGCGATCGCTTTCTCTGGATCACCTGCTGGATCGTAAACCCAAACAACTTTCTGGGGGACAGCAACAACGAGTAGCATTAGGAAGAGCGATCGCTCGTGAACCCCAAGTGTTTTTACTTGATGAACCTTTATCTAATTTAGATGCCCAATTGCGCGATGATACAAGGGCAGAATTGAAACAGTTACATCAAAAGTTAGGCATTACAACTATTTACGTTACCCACGACCAAGTTGAAGCGATGACTTTAGCTGATAAAATTGTCGTGCTAAATCGCGGGCGAATTCAACAAATCGGCGATCCCCAAAGTATTTACGCAAGTCCTGCTAATCAGATGGTGGCAAGTTTTTTAGGTAGTCCACCAATGAATATTTTGCCTGCAATCTATCAAGATAACGGTTTTGATGTGAGTGGACAGTTATTAACGGTTTCGGCAGAGGTGAATGAAAAATTACATTTTCGTCAGGGATACAGTTATGATTTGGGGATTCGTCCAGAGCATATTTTTATTGACGAACCGCCCTCCGGGTTCACAGTCGCCTACGGCGGGAAACCCGCCTACAGCGCTGATTCACCAAGTCGCCAAGAAGGAAATGAGAGTCGGCTGATTGTAGAAGTTAAGGTGGTGGAACCTTTGGGAAGGGAAACTTTGATTCGCGCTGGCTTACCTGGTTCGGCGGTGATGTTAAATATTCAGGTGGGTGGGGACGTGCGTTTGCGTCCAGGCGATCGCCTTTCTCTACAACTCGATTTAAATCACTTGTTTGTATTTGATCCCAAAACTGGGGACAGGGTATTATAAGCGCTTCGGAGTGTAAAATATAATTGTTTTGTGGGCGATCGCTGTGACGGAGTGTAGGGGCAATCGCTGTAATTGGTGGCGAGGGATAGGTTAGCGATCGCATCCAGAATCATCACCACACCGCCGTTAATCCAATTTTTGACCGTAACTCTGACCTTGCCCTTGCGTCGTGCGATCGCGGTCATTTGTTAATCAAATAGCGAAAATTTGCTGTATCTCTTGCTGAGTAAGAACCTTGGCGCGTCTATGCCGATTTACTTTCACCTTTGGCCGCTACACCCCGTTAACTCTTAATTTTCAGGTTACAGCAGTGAGAAGTGTTTATATCCATAATCAGGATGAAATAATGATTCAATCACTACAAAAACTATTTACATTTGATGAATATTTAGAGTTTTTAGAAACACAATCGGAAAACATTCGTTATGAATTACACGATGGACATATTATTCAAATGCCGCCACCATCAGGGAAACACGAGCAAATAGTAGCATTTTTAACAATGATGTTAGGGTATGAATGTCTTCGTCTTAAACTTTATTACGGTATACCTAAAACCGCCACAGTGAAGCCAGAAAATAAAATTTCAGGCTACTATCCTGATGTTTTATTAATGAATTTTTCTAACTTGGGTAATGAACCATTATGGGAGAAACAATCTATCCTTAGTAAACCAGATTCAATTCCATTAGTGATTGAAGTTGTGAGTCAGTGCGTTGCGCGGGTTCCCCGCGTTAAAGCAACTGACAAACCCGTAAGGGTCAGTACTAACTGGAGAGATGATTATCATAAAAAGTTTGCCGACTATGAAGAAATGGGTATTCAAGAATATTGGATTGTGGATTATGCTGCTTTGGGTAGCAAGGAATTGATAGGCGACCCCAAACAGCCAACAATCACTATTTACTTTTTAAGTGATGAGGGTGAATATCGTGGTAAACAGTTTAGAGGAGACGAGCGTATAGAATCCCCAACATTTCCAGATTTAAATCTAACTGTTGAACAAATTTTTTCAGTGCGTTATTGTTGACATCCTCCCCGCCGTAAACGGTCGGGGATTCCTAAGACTCACGACTTAGGTTTCTGCTTCTTTCCCTTACGGGTTTTTTGCAACTGCCCTTCAGCCTTAAGGCTGAAGGGTCTTACGTTCGCTCCACAGACTGAAACTGCGAGTCCCGCAGCCAAAATATTCTTACTAGCATTGATATCTCTATCGTTATGTGTACTGCATTTTGGGCAATCCCACTCTCTGATATTCAGGGGCAGCTTATCAACGATGTGTCCACACTCAGTACACCGTTTGGAACTTGGAAACCAACGGTCAATCTTGACAAAGTTTCGACCATACCAGTCGCACTTATATTCAAGTTGCCTGACCAATTCACCCCAGCTAGCATCACTGATAGCAAGAGCAAGTTTCTGATTCTTCACCATATTCTTCACGAGCTTTGCTCCTCAACAGCAATTGTTTGGTTTTCACGTACCAATCGAGTCGTTAACTTATGAAGAAAATCGCTTCGGGCATCACTTATTTGAACATGAACCTTGGCTACTTTAAGTCGAGCTTTATGGCGATTATTAGACCCTTTTTGCTTACGACTTAACGCTTTTTGCGCTTTACTTAATTTCGCTTTTTTTGCCTTAAATCCTTTGGGATTAGCAACTTTTTCACCTGTACTCAAGGCAACTAAGCACATGATACCCAAGTCAACGCCAACTTGGTTGGTAGATTCAGGTAATTTTTGAATTTCGACATCTACCAACATTGAAACAGTCCAGCGTCCAGAGGGCGACAGTTTTACCGTAATCGTGGATGGTTCCGCACCTTGGGGCAGTTCTCTACTCCAACGAATGTCTAATGCTGTAGGACTTTTAGCAAGAAATATTTGCCTATCTTTGAACTTAAAAGCTGCCTTGGTAAATTCAGCATTACCGCCGCTATGCTTTTTCTTGAAGTTAGGGTATTTAGCCCGTCCCGCAAAGAAGTTGCTGAATGCTGTTTGCAGATGTCGCAAGCCTTGCTGTAATGGCACACTGCTAACATCATTAAGAAATTGCAAGTCGTCTTGTTTTTTCCAATTAGTTAGCATTGCTGAAGTTTCAATGTAACCAACTCGTTTTTGATCTTCATACCATGCTTGTGTCCTTGCGGCGAGAGCGCTTTTCTGTAAGAATACTAACTAATTAAAGCCGCGCTAGAAGTACGGGGTTTTAAACCCATTTTTCTGATAAAAACCCTATTTGCAGCGCTGATAATCGCCAAAAAGAATGCTGAGGATGATTTGTGATAGCTGCTAGAGAACCCACGCTGCTTACCGTCAAGCCGGAAAATATCCACCGCCTACGCGAGTTAATGAATAACTCTGAGAATGAAGACTAGCGCCAAAAATCTCACATCCTTCTCAAAATTCCCCCTTGTGCGATCGCACGATGCAAAGAAAGGCAAGGTCAGAGTTACGGTCACGATACTTCCACAAACTAAGAAATGGCTAGCGCGTGGTGGTAACGTTAGCGAACGAATTGATGAGGTGGTGCGGCAATTATCGCTGGTGAGCTTGTGAAAAAATTGGATTAACGGCGGTGTGGTAATGATTCTGGATGCGATCGCTAACCTATCCCTCGCCACCAATTACAGCGATTGCACACAAAATAATTATATTTTACACTCCGAAGCACTTATAAATAGTTTCTTAAACTGCCAGAAATAATCCCCAATTCCCAATTTTTTGTAGCCAAAATCTAAGAAAATGAAAACTGCAATAGAGACATAATTGATTCGCTGCAAAAACTTATATGACTATTAATCGACGGCATTTGTTGTTTTTACTCACAGCAGGAGCAGGTGCTTTTGCATTAGATGCTTGTGCATTGGCAGAGAAATCTCCTAATGGAAACACTGCAACACCTGCAACAACTCCTGAAACAACACCAAATAAAACATCAGATAAAACAGGTGCGATCCAACTACCGCCTTTAGCTTACGCCTACGAAGCCCTGGAACCACATATCGATGCCAAAACGATGCAATTTCACCACGATAAACACCACGCAACTTATGTAAAAAACCTGAATGCAGCCTTAGATAAACACCCAGAACTCAAAGGTAAAACTGTCGAAGAACTATTGCAGAAACTTGACAAAGTACCACAAGATATTCGCAAAACAGTACGCAATAATGGCGGTGGTCATGTGAACCACTCAATGTTTTGGAAAATTATGAAGCCGAAAGGTGGAGGCGAACCCACAGGAGATATAGCCTCCGCAATTAATCAAAATTTTGGCAGTTTTGCAGCTTTTAAAAAACAGTTTAACGAAGCTGGTGCCAGTCGTTTTGGTAGTGGTTGGGTTTGGCTAGTGCGTAACAAAGGTGGCAAGTTGGAAGTGACAACTACAGCTAACCAAGATAGTCCCTTAAGTGTAGGTAAATATCCTATTCTGGGTAATGATGTATGGGAACATGCATATTATCTCAATTACCAAAATCGCCGCGCCGATTATTTAGATGCTTGGTGGAACGTGGTTAATTGGGATGAGATTAATAAGCGGTTTGCAACAGCAAGTAAATTTGCTTAAAAATTGGGACGAAGAGAGAAATAAAAATATATAGATCCCAAATCCGCGATAAATTGCCGTCAGAACGAAGGACTGATTATTGTAAAGACGGCGATTTATCGCGTCTCTTTTATTGCGTCTCTTACTACTGTTAGTCAAAGAGGTTTTTGAGTAGGCACACCAATAGGACGGGGAAACTGAATTGGTGTGGTGGCGATCTTCCGCAAATACACACAGTGCCTAATGCTGTGACTCAGGGGTGTTGTAAATTGTTCAATTAATTCAATTTTTCCACCCAACAGCTTTACAGCATTCTGCAAAGTAGTTGTTTCATCCTCTGTCCAATTACCGCGATAGATTATGGCTAAACCTCTCTGTTTGAGAAGTGGTAAGGTATATTCTGCACAGACAGAGGCTGGCCCTACAGCACGGATCAATGCAATATCATAAGCTAGTCGATGCCGGGGGTGCTGACCAATTTCTTCAGCCCTATCAACGAGAGTTTTGGCATTTGTAAGAGCAAGTTCAGTTAATATATTGTCGAGAAAAGTAATTTTTTTCCGAGTTGAATCGACAAGGGTAATTGTGCAATTAGGCACTGCAATTGTCACTGGAACGCCTGGAAAACCAGCACCTGTACCAATATCGATAAGAGCAGGAGGAGCAGAGGATAAATTTGCTGATAACAGAGGTACAATTCCTCGTAGAGAATCCCAGAGATGTTTTTCCCAAAACTCTTGAGGGTCAGTAATGCGAGTTAAATTTAGTTGGCGATTACCTTCTAGGATTAACTCATAAAGCCTTTGAAATTGTTCTTGTTGTTGGACAGTTGGTTGCCAATTCAAAGTTTGCTGCCATATTTCTGCCATCTCAGGCAATAAGTTAGTCATTTGGAATTGGGAATTGGGAATTGGGAATTGGGAATTGGGAATTGGGAATTGGGAATTGGGAATTGGGAATTGGGAATTGGGAATTGGGAATTGGGAATTGGGAATTGGGAACTGGGGAAGAAACTTGTTAAAAATTCCTCCTTGTCTCCCTTGTCTCCCTCATCCTCCCCACTCCCCACTCATACCGATGGTAAAGGTTCTTTGACTTTGGCTTCTAGTGTCTTTGGGTCTACTGATTGTAGTTCGCCGTGGTTAAGTGTCCAGCAACTATCTGCGATCGCTAACAGATCCCCAGCATCGTGTGTCACTACCAACAACGTCCAATCTTGTTTCAATTTCGCTAATAAATTTACCAGTTGCCGACGCATTGACCAATCTAACCCAGCGGTGGGTTCATCTAATAACAGTAAATTTGGCTGGCGAATCAATTGCACCGCCAAAGCTAAACGTCGTTGCTGACCACCACTTAAAGCATGAGGGGCGGCAGAAAGCGATAAATGCTCTAATCCCACCTCACTTAAGGATTGTCTGACTCGTTCTGAGCCTAACTCAGGATGTCCTAAACGCAATTCTTCTAAAATCGAACCACCGCAAAAGTGTCGTTCTGGAAACTGAAATACCAACCCAGCCAATTGTTGTAGCTGTTCGGCTATAAGTTCTTGTTCCCGCCAGAAGAGTGCGCCTGTAGTGGGTTCTGCTAATCCCGACAAAATTTCTAATAAGGTACTTTTTCCTGAACCACTGGGGCCAATAATCAGACCTAGTTGCTGGGGTGCTAATTCTAAGTTGATCGATTTAAGAATCGCTGTTGGACACGCTGTAGGATGATAATTTACATTTCGGAGATAGAGCATTTGTTAAGATTACCAAAAAGTCAGCAAATTACTGATTAGCTACACTGAGAGGATCTGGAAAATCCTAGAAAAATTTATAGAGCATTACCTGGATTAACACCTTAATCTAGCAGCAAGAATTATTCAATTTTTCTCCATTGTGGCAGACTCACTCTCAAACAATGGCTATAACGAGCCTAGGAACCCGAAAAAATTACCAAAGTCAACCTTCATACACGAAAATTTTGGTTGAAGCAAAGGCAAGTTAAAATTAATCATTTTTTGCATTCTAAGTAACACATACAACTATTTCAACCGCAATTATTCTGAGGGTTAAAATGAATAAAAGGTTTTTTTCGCCTAGATTAGTAGTGTCTGCAAGACTGACTACCCTTGCTCAGACTACTTTTAGCGCTGCGATCGCACTTAATCTATGGGTCAATCCCTCCCTGGCTGGCGATCCGTTTCGCAATCGTGAACCCCATCAAATTGGCGACCAAACAGAAGCAGCTTTTAAAGCGATTTTCCAACAGGGCAACTATCCAATAGCAGATCGTTATCTAGAACAAGCAATATCGAAAGAACCAAATGAACCTCTAGCTTATGCGATAAAGGCATCTTTAGCACACGGAAATAAGGATTGGGCGAAACTAGACACCTACAGTCAGAAAACTCTAGAAACCGGACAAAAACTGATTTCTAGCGATCCATTACGTGGTAATTTATACACTGCCGTTGGTCATTTTTTAGAGGGAGCAGTTATTCTCACCCGTGAGGGTACTGTCAACGGTGTGCCGCAAGCCTTTGGTCGATTACGGCAAGTTTATGAATATTTAGATAAAGCTGAAGCAATTTCTGCCAACGATCCAGAACTGAATTTAATCAAGGGTTATATGGATTTATTGTTAGCGGTTAATTTGCCGTTTGCTAGCCCAGATCAGGCAATTGGACGTTTAGAACAAAATGCTGCTCCTGGGTATCTAGTAGATCGGGGTATTGCTCTTGCTTACCGGGATTTAAAACGGTATCCACAAGCACTAGAATATGTCAATCGCGCACTTAAAACCACATCCGATAATCCAGAAATTTATTATCTCAAAGCCCAAATCCTGAAAAAACTGGGACAACAGCAAAAAAGCCAGCAGATGATCCAGGAAGCGATCGCTAATTTTGACAAAGCATTGACTAAAAAACCCCAACTCCCAGGCGATTTAGTCAAACAAATTGAGCGTGAACGCAGAAGTGCTGTTAGCCTAAATAATGCTGGGTAATTGGGCATTGGGCATTGGGAAAATACTTGTTTGTCCTCTTGCCCCCTCATCCCCTCTACCCCCACTCCCCACTTTGATATGCTTATTTTCAGAAGAGTACTAGAGATATTAGACAAAAATGGAAATTCAGTTCCGCGAAATTAATCCTTTTGATATGTGGATTTGGCTGAAATTTAACACAAATCCTTCTGCGCGTGAAAAGCAGTATGTAGAAGAAGTTTTCAATTCCTGGTTTTATCTAGGTAAATTGGGTGCATTTAATGCAGAGAATCTTCAGGTGCAGGATACTGGACTCGATATCAGCTACATGAATTATGATGCACAGGGGTATGACAAAAGCCTGTTAGCACTGATGCACAACATCGGTGAGTTTGAATATGAAGGACAGTGGGGGCGTTGTTGGTTTGACTTAGGAACCAGTGATGCGATCGCTCTGGATATTCTACTCAACGCTCTCACACAGCTAAGTGAAGAATATGTCACTATTGAAGAATTGTACATCGGCGGTGAAAACCCAGACTGGCCTATTGAGGATAGCGAAAGCCGTCCTCAATCTATTTACGATAATTAGTTACCAAAATGAATAAAGCAGGGGAAATTAGGGTAATAGCCTTGGGGCTAATTCGGGATGGCGAACGCATATTTCTTTCTGAAGGCTACGATCCTGTAAAGCAAGAGACATTTTATCGGGCTTTAGGCGGTGGGGTTGAATTTGGCGAAACCAGTCGTGAAGGACTACAACGGGAGTTTCAAGAGGAAATTCAGGCAGAATTAACGAATATTAAATATCTAGGTTGTATAGAAAACCTGTTTACATTTAATGGTAGGCAAGGTCATGAGATTATTCAGCTTTATCAATGCGATTTTGTTGATTCAAAATTTTATCAACTAGAAAGTTTAGTTTTTTCAGAATCACAAACTCATAAACATAAAGCGTTATGGATTGATATCTCTCGCTTGAAATCTGGGGAATTCAGATTAGTACCTGAAGCATTTTTTGAATATCTATAGCAATCCGATTTGATTTATAAAAATATTTGCGTAGGTAGGGAGTGGGAAGTAGGGAAGAAGCCTTTTTAAGTTGCACTGAGTGTTTTCAGAAATTAAAGATGATTCCTATATAAGTTCTTTGAAAATACTCATTTTAAATGTCTAACATCTTTATGGAACAGAACAGTAATTGCGAATTACATTAGCAACGTAAGAGCGTTATCAATACGGTTCGGTTAAGGTTTTTTGATGGAAATTAATTCTAGAGCGTAAAGATGCGATAAATCGCCGTCTCTTGCCTTAACCGAACAGTATTGAGAGCGTTATTATGAATTATTTGTTGAACCAATAGTCTCAGTAGCTTTTAGCTCAGAGAGTGTCAAAATGCAGTCTGCTTTTAAGAGAATAAAATTCTCAGTTTCTAAAATTGAACATTTTTTTGTTAACCTTCCTAATGCTGGGGTATTTCCCTCTTCTAAGTTACTTAAAGCTTCTGTAAACGCTGGTTGAAAACTTTTTAGCCAGGTTTTTGTAGTTAAATACTGAGAATTAAAAGCTGTACGTTCCAGTAGCCATAAATTTACTTTATACATTTGAATTAGTTTTTTTGCTGCTGCCAAGTTTTGACTGTACTGAGCATTAATTAAATCAGTAGTACGTTGGCGAATCTGAGAGTAGTAGCCTATATGGAAAGGAAGCGCATATTCTCTCCCGACTAAAATAGATTTTTGGGCAAAAGTTGGGATATTATCGGCTTCGTCTGAGAGAGTAGCAATTAGGCTGTCTTTAGGTTGTTGTTGGAGAAACTTATACAAAGCTAATTCACCAGATTGCCTGTAATCGGTTGTGGGGAAACGTCCCGAAACATTTGGGTATACAATGAGTGCGATGCTTACGATAGCTGTTAATATTATTTGCCAAAAATTGCGTTTTTGCTGATAAATTTGAAAAAACTTATCCAACATTACAGTTAAAGTAATGCCAGCCGCAATAGCCATAACAATTCGAAAAGTATGAGTTGTATAGCGGGTAGGAAAAAATAGCTTTAATATCAAAAAATGGGCAGCAAAAAATAGAGATACAGAGACTATGATAATCTGCGGTATTATTTTGAATTGAATCTTTATCAAACTCACTAATGAAAAGCGGTAGGCATTTCGCAGTATTGCTGGTAACAACAACCCTAACCAAATTAAAGGCGGCATTAAAGGTGGGAGTATACCGCTATGTTCTCCAATCAACCAAAATCGCCAAGGATTCTTGTCAAAAAATGGATGCCGTCCGCCTGGCCACAATTCCGGCATTACCTTAGCTTGAGAGGTATTGATGACTGGCCCGAACTCAGAAGAAGTTAAGGCATAGGGTAGCATCACCAAAAATGCCAATCCTAAAATAACTGCTAGCCAAACATAATTACGCCGCAAACGAATCAATAATATCCCTAATGATATGAATACTAGTGGAGGATAGAAAAGTCCTTGTAGGACAATTATCAGACAAATAATTAGCCATGATTCACGCAGAAGATAGTATAGAAATGCCAATAGCAAGGGATATACAAAAGCTCTAGGTGTAGCAGAAACTAAGTCACTCTTAAACCAGAGACTTTGATTTAACAGTAAAGTACTAATAAATCCAGCAATGGGGACTGGAAAAATTTCAAGACAAAGCCAAAAACAGTATATAGTGACAATCAATCCCAAAAATATGGGTAATATTTTACTCAACCAAAGAGGATGAACTCCTAAACTAGCTATCAGTTTGTAAAGAGTAGCAAATCCAAATGGCGTAATTGATTTAAAATAATTTGCTATCAAATCATGGGGTAGTATTTTGGGATCTATAAATTGCTGCATCCAAAACACATATTCTCGTGCGTCATCCTGAGCAACGTACTCACTTCTGAAAGCTCTCTGTAATCCTAAAATCCCGTAAAATATTGCGAATGATAGGCTGAGAATTAACCATGATAAAAGTAATTTTCTGTCACGTTGATCGCTGACATGAGAGACATCGTTAATAGGAGAAATCAGAAGTTTATGAAGATGGTAAAATAGCATTTTTATTCAAAGTTAAAAGCTTTTACTAGATAGTAGATTTCCTGAAACCGCCCTTCTGGAGTTTGTTTTAGGAACCGATTTACTAATTTTCTGAATTTGCTGATTTAGAGATGATACTATATTGTGAGATATAAAAAGCGATCGCTCTAATCAAGGTTGATATGCATTAATTTTTCTTTAGATTTCGCTGCTGTTACTGCACGGTAAGCGCTCATCTTTTGCTCTAAATTGGCTATGCGATCGCACTGTGTCGCTACAACTGAGAGAGTAACTTGTTATATTCTGCGTGTGAACCAAGCCAAAACCAAATAACGGTATCTCCATCTAACTGTCCAACCGCTCGATAATTTTTGCTAATCCGTGTTGAATAAATTGGTAGTTCTGGATGTACTTTTTTGAAGCGCAAGCTTGGATGGCTCGGATCTTGTTTGAAAGCGATCGCTTGTTCAAGTAGCTCTGTCATAGCTGTCAATCTTTACGAAAGTCATACTATAAATTATCTCTGCTTGCACTCTGTTGGGGTTTTTAGGGTGCGATCGCTCCATAGCCGAAGTAGTAGGGTTTGAGTACGAGCAAGCGATCTCTCTCAATAGCACTAAGAGAGTTTGAGACAGTTCTACAATAAAAACAAAGACGTTGAGGTTGAACTAACCTAATGGGTGTACCTGAAACAAACCCAAAGATCCCAATGCTTTCACCAAGCCTCTACGAAACTGATTTTTACGCTTGGACACAGGAACAAGCAACTTTACTTCGCAATGAGCAGTGGAGTCAGATTGATCTGCAAAATCTGATTGAGGAGATTCAATCTTTGGGTAAACAGCAACGTCAAGAACTGCGAAACCGTCTTAGTATATTGATTGGACATTTACTAAAATGGCAGTACCAGTCCCAACGCCGTAGCCGTAGCTGGTTAGCAACACTTCGTATTCAACGCTTAGATATTGCTGAACTGCTCGAAGACAATCCTAGTCTAAAACCCTACCTTGAAGAAGCACTTCGCAAAGCCTACC
Source organism: Nostoc sp. KVJ3 (assembly GCF_026127265.1). GTDB lineage: Bacteria > Cyanobacteriota > Cyanobacteriia > Cyanobacteriales > Nostocaceae > Nostoc. The sequence continues at coordinate 34,355 of NZ_WWFG01000001.1, read as the reverse complement.
TTAAAGGTGTCGAATTGGCTGTTGGAGAAACAGATTTGCCTAAGCGGACTTTTCCGGTAGAGTGTCCTTACAGCTTGTCAGAGATTGTGGACTCTGATTTTTACCCCGGTGAACCAAGTAAGTTAGTGGATGAATCAGAGCAGTAATTCTTTGCAAAACCCAACCTTGTTGTTTAACAATATTACAAAGTTGCTTTTCAGAAATCTATTTCATACAGCAATTTCGACAACTTGATCTGTTGACTCAATTGCATTACGACTGTTGGCAACTTCAAGCCAACCTTCAATAGCGTCCTTTAAATTAGCCATCACCTCTTCTATGGTGTCTCCTTCAGTGATACAACCGGGAAGCGTGGGAACCTCTGCCCAATAGCCGCCTTCTTCTGCTGGATGAATGATTGATCTGATTTTCATGCACTTGTTGAGCTTGTTTGTGAGAATATGCTAATAAACATAATTGTTTTCTCTTAAGTGTGGCTACTCAAATTAATGTTTTCCACTCCAACAAAGTGTTAGACTACGTTGACTGCCTACACTTCTCTTTAAAGTTTAAGTATATCCAGCAGATTATAATGATTTATTCTCCCTTTTTTTAAATCTAAATATTCTTGATATGTTTTGAGATTGTGTTGCTCAACATCTCTAACAAATACTTTTTTTTCACTGTTAATTTTTCTCATCAAAGTTATCGATCCAGAACTGAGGCAGAAATCAATCTCCCCAATTTGAGCAACTTTTTCAGACAGCCCACCTTTACGGTTTACCTGCTTTAATTTCCCGCTTTTAGAAAGACGGTTTAACTTCAGAGATAGAGTCTCTTCTTCTTCCCCCAAAAAATATTTGCAATAATGATAAATTCTAAATCCAGAATCTGCTAGGTCTACAGATGAATCTTCTAAATTATTATGTTGTTTGATCCTCTGAATGCATTCATCAAGTAAGTCTGCCATACGATCGCAAACAAACTGACATATATCTACATACCCAAGTCGATTTTTTGGAAAGTAGTCAATCTGAGAATGAAAAGAAACTGCTGAACCAGATATTCGATATCCCCAAACAACAACTTCTCCCTCATCCTCCCAATAGTCAGGACGCTTAATTTGATTTCCATACATATCCGTGCTATCAAAAATACCCTCAATACCAAGGTATGTTGGGCCAATGTTAAATTTTTCTTTTTCCACCGTTGGTTGTCCGCGCTATAGAAACTTAGATGCCTAATCTCTCACAGACAAAACTAACTCACCACCGAATTTACACAGATAACAGCAATGTCTAGGACTGGCTATGCCTACGCACTTTGCATTTTACTCAAAACGTCGGAGTGTTGGAAAGGTATTAACGCGTGTAGGGCTGTTCCATAACAAGACCAGGAACAACACGGTAATGTTTCACATTGAATGTACAAAGTGTTGCACCTTGCCCAACAGCACAAGCAGCTATCAGCGCATCTAACAACCCTAAACTGTGAGATAAATGATAGGTCGTAAAGTCAGACAAGGCGCGAGTCAAGTCAGCCTCAGTAGCCCAGACTACAGGTAGCGGCGCAACCAGTTTTAAAGCATTACTCAATTGTTGCTTGTTTTGAGAATCCTGAATCATTTCCATGACTACAAAGCTGGGCACACTGGGCAACTCTGATAAACTGGCAAACCAAGTTATTGCAGGAGCATGACCTCGTTGAATATCAATCAAAACGTCAGTATCTAGCAAATACATCAACTTTACCTATTCTCGCTCACGGGTTTGGGCCTCATGACGTAACTTGCGAGCGTATGCTTGACTATCTGTAATATCAGGTCGTGAGTTGATCACACCTTCGCTCTGCCAATAAGCAACGAGTTCGGCTCCTGTCCTCGGTGGATTTGCTAAAATCTGCCTCACAGAAAGAATCCGAAGAATGTATTCAGAAAGAGTCAGGTTTAGCCGAGAAGCTTCAGTAAAAAGCTCGTTTTCTAGCTCTGGCGGCAAATCAAGATTAATACTCACTCTGGTTATCCTGTGTAAGTTTGGTTCTAAATTGATAGAAACTTGAGCAAAAAGAGTAGGTAAGTAAAACTACATTGACTCAGTAAAATTCCTAGTTCCCTCTGATTTCGACTAACGCTTCACCTGTTCGCAAAAGCTCTAATGCTTCTAGCAAAGTAGCACTCAATATCTCTTGTAACCGAGTATTTGATGTATTACCGCACGTCAACCAAATAATTTGTGGTGGTGATCCAAGACGATCAACCAAGTCAACAAAGTCACTATCCTTGGTTATAAAGATAACTCCTCTAGCTTTGGCTAGTTCAAAAATTTCAAGGTCTTCAGCATCTCTCAGCCCAACATCGCGTAAAGATAATGCTGTTATCCCAAAAGTGCTAGTAATCCAAGTTGCAATCATAGGTGACAAATGTGCATCTACCCAAATCATCATGCTACTAACACTGGATGATTAAGCTTACGCGATGCGTATAGAAGTGCTGCTTTGAGATCATCGGCCTCAAGATCGGGCATTTCTTCCAAGATTTGTTCAGCACTAAGTCCAGATGCAAACAAGTCCAGTACATCTGACACCCGAATTCTCATGCCCCGAATACATGGGCGACCACCACATTGTTTGGGATTAACTGTAATTTTTCTAAGTAAGTCTGACATAGGTTTTCACTTGATGACTAATCTTTTTCTACCGATTAAACAATAGCCGCCTCTGGAATCGCACCTTGCATTCTCCCAAAAGCATCAATCAAATTCTGCAATTGTTGATCTGCTTTAAATACTCCTAACCCCCGCACCGTCACTTTACCAGGCGAATACACAAAGCGCGTCTTGAGATTGTCTGGTAAATTCGCCGCCAATAAATTCCAAGCGGGTTCCTCCATCGGCGTTTCTAAAACGACGTGCTGCTTTTGTTCTGGCTTAATCCGGCTAAATCCGAGTTTTTTCGCTAGCTGTTTGAGTTCCATGACTCGCAAAAGTTGATTTGCAGGGACGGGTAAAGTACCATAGCGATCGCTCCACTCGGCTGCAATTAGCTTTAATTCTGATTTAGATTTAGCTGTAGCCACCGCCCGGTATGCACTCATCTTTTGATCCAAATCGGTGATATAATCTGCCGGAATAAATGCCGTGAGGTTGAGGTCAATTTGGGTATCCTCCACTTTCGGAATTTCTTGTCCGCGAATTTCCCGAATTGCTTCTTCCAGCATTTCCATGTATAAATCAAAACCGATGGCATCCATTTGACCGGATTGTTCAGCACCTAACAAGTTACCGACGCCTCTGATTTCCATGTCACGCATCGCTAGTTGATACCCTGAACCTAGCTGAGTAAATTCTTGAATCGCTCGTAATCGTTGCCGAGCCGCATCAGATAATGTCCGTTGCTTCGGATAAAATAACCAAGCATGAGCTTGGATACCTGCACGTCCCACACGACCGCGTAATTGATATAGTTGTGCTAATCCAAAACGGTGAGCGTCTTCAATCAAAATCGTGTTGACTCGCGGAATATCTAAGCCAGATTCAATAATTGTCGTACAAACAAGGATATCTGCATCGCCATTACTGAAGGTGAGCATGGTTGATTCTAACTCGCTTTCATCCATTTGACCGTGAGCGATCGCAAACCTGGCCCCCGGTATCACTTCTCGTAAATTGGCTGTTGTTTCTTCAATTCCATCTACTCGTGGAACTACATAAAAAACCTGTCCACCTCTGTCTAATTCTTGACGAATTGCACTACGGATAGCTTCGGAATTTATCGGTGAAAGATGGGTTTTAATCGCTCGTCTGGTTGGGGGTGGCGTGGTAATTAAACTCATTTCCCGAATTCCCGACAAAGACATATACAGGGTACGGGGAATGGGAGTGGCTGAAAGGGTAAGCACGTCTACTTGAGTTTTTAGGCTTTTAATTTTCTCTTTCTGGTTTACCCCAAACCGCTGTTCTTCATCCACTACCAACAGTCCTAAATCCCGGAATGCCACGCCTTTACCTAAAAGTTGCTGTGTACCAACAACTACATCTAGTTCACCCGTTGCTAATCGCTTTTGAATATCGCGGCGTTCTTCAGCAGACCGAAAACGGTTGAGTAAACCGACATTCACAGGGTAAGGTGCAAAACGTTCTTTGAGTGTATGGTAATGCTGCTGTGTTAAAATTGTCGTTGGCGCAAGGAGTGCCACTTGTTTACCGGCGGTGACTGCTTTGAAAATAGCACGAATCGCCACTTCCGTCTTTCCAAAACCGACATCGCCACAAACTAAGCGATCCATTGGGCGATCGCTTTCCATGTCGCGTTTTACATCTTGAACAGCTTTGAGTTGATCCGTTGTGGGTTGGTACGGGAAAGAATCTTCCAATTCTTCCTGCCAAGGCATATCACCTGGAAAGCTAAAACCTTGTTGTTGCGATCGCGCTGCATACAGTTTTAACAAGTCCACCGCCAATTTTTTGATAGCTTTGCGGACTTTATTCTTGGTATTTTCCCAAGCTTTACCCGTCATCCGGTTGAGTTCTGGTGCTTTATCACCTCCGGCGCGGAACCGAGATAAAGCCCCGACTTGATCGGCTGCAACTCTTAATAACCCATCAGCATACTGCACCACTAAATAATCACGGGTTTCGTTATTAATTGTCAAACTTTCCAGCTTGACAAATTTGCCAACACCATGATTTCTGTGAACCACATAATCGCCGGGACGCAGTTTATTGGGATCAACTTGTTTAGAAGTAGCTTTGTGGCGTTTGCGGATATAGCCGGGAGTCGCCAAGGAATGTTGTCCAAAAAATTCCCGATCTGTAACGATTACTATTCGGTATGTTGGCAGAATAAAACCTTCGAGTTCCGCAAGACCAGAATATTTTAGGGCTATGGGAATATGGTTAATTTGCAGCTTATCGATCGCTTGGTAGTCGCGGGGATTGGGGATAAACTGAGCCGGACAATCATGTTCTTGCAACAGCGAGACAGAACGCGAAGGTTGAGCAGAAAGCAGCCAGATCGAGAAATTGCGATCGCGTTCTTGGCGGATGGTTTCAGCTAGTTTCGCAAACTGGTGTGGCGTGACTGGAAGCGATCGGCTAGCAAGATTGACCCCACTATTTTCTTCTGACAGTTCTGATAAATATAACGTTTTAAATTTGGCAATGTCAGCCAAACACTCATCAAACGACCGATGAATTTTCGGCAATGTTAGGGGAGTAGATTCTTCCCCATGCCCCATACCCACTGCCCTATGGACAATTCCCCATTGTTCCTGGGCATTTTCCACCCAGCGATCGCTATGAGCATGACACTGTTCTGGCTCATCAATGGCAATCAGGGTATTTTCTGATAAATAATTTAGCAGAGATGCCGGTTGCTCGAAAGCTAACCCCAAAAACCGCCGACTACCCTCCAACAGTAATGAGTTCTGAGTGCTAAGTTCTGAGTCAGAATTTAACTCATAACTCATAACTCCTAACTCATCACTTTTTTTCAGTGCCGCCATGACGATAGGAGAAAAGCTAGTAGGGGTAAGAATTAACTGGTCAACTTTATCGAGGGCGGAACGTTGAGTAGCAGGGTCAAATTCCCGCATTTGCTCGATTTCATCGCCAAACCATTCCAGCCGGACTGGAAACTCAGATGAAACTGGAAACACATCAACAATATCACCCCGTCGGCTCCATTGCCCTTCTGTTTCTACCAGAGGAACTCGTTCATACCCCAGAATAGTTATTTTCTCACTGAAGGCATTCAAGTCTAATTCCATCCCCCGCTTCAAGGTAAGACAGAATTGCCCAAAAGCTTCTGGTGGTGGTAAATGTGGTTGCAGTGCCCCTTGAGTAGCCACTATCGCCATCTTAGGTAATTGCGAGGAATTTGGGATCTGGTTTTGGTTTTCTTCCCAATTCCCCATACCCAATGACGGCAGTTGATTCACTTGGGGAAACCCCAAGACCGCACTGCCTCCCCCATTCCCCATTCCCAAATCCGCCAATACCTGCATTTGTCCCCAACTCATTTCAGTTTCCGGGTCAAAAGGCTCGTAGGGAGAAGCCTCAGAGGTGGGGTAAAAATGTACTGTTTGCCATCCCATCGCCTCCAGTTGTGCATAAACGCGTCCAGCTTCTTCCAGAGTGGCGCAAACTACAAACAAATCTTTGCCTTGAGCCTGTGCCAATGCCGAAGCGACTAAACCCTTCGGTAATCGAGAAATGCCATTTAACCGCAATTCTTGTTGTCGGTTTAACTTAGAAATAAATTCAGTGGTCAGTGGCGATCGCGCTAAGGCACGCACAATAGAAGAAAATGACATAAGTACTACTAGCGGTGGGAGTCTTTGTGAGTCAGGAAATCTTGAGGCACTTTATGTCAACTATTTTAAAAGTGTTGACAGCCTTCTTATTTTTTCGGTGGAAGAATAATGCGCGGCAACTAATAGACCTAAGAACTATAACTACTATTTTGAGTCCACTCAAAGCATTTATAGAAGCACCTTTAATACTAGATACTAGGTATTGAGCTACATTCGCTTTCATAAGCGGCAATTTTAAACATGTCTCCCATCACTTTTGAAATTTTAATCATTCTGGTGCTAATTATTGCCAACGGCGTGTTTTCTATGTCTGAGATGGCAATTGTCTCAGCCCGGAAAGTCAGGCTACAACAGCTTGCTAATCAAGGAGATGCCAAGGCCAGGGCAGCATTGAAACTTGCTGAGTCTCCAAATCATTTTCTGTCAACCGTTCAAGTGGGTATTTCCCTAATCGGTATCTTGACTGGTGCTTTTGGAGGAGCAACAATTGCCAGTCGGTTGGTAGTCTATGTAAAACTCGTGCCCTTTTTAGCACCTTATAGTGAACCGATATCTTTTGGAATAGTGGTTTTGCTGATTACCTATTTTTCCCTGATTGTTGGCGAATTGGTACCGAAACGTCTGGCATTAAATAATCCAGAAAGGATTGCCTCGATTGTAGCGATTCCGATGCAAGCCTTGGCTGCGATCGCTTCTCCAATAGTTTATCTTTTAAGCGCTTCTACAGATTTGATCCTGCGAGTGCTGGGAATTACAGCTTCTACCGAGCCACAAGTCACCGAAGAAGAAATTAAAATTTTAATTGAGCAAGGCACTGAGGCAGGAACCTTTGAAGAAGCCGAACAGGATATGGTGGAGCGAGTTTTTCGTCTAGGCGATCGCGCCGTCAGCTACTTAATGACACCCCGCCCAGATATTGTCTGGTTAGACTTAGAAGACACTGCCGAAGAAAACCGCCAAAAAATGGTTGATAGCGCCTATTCTCGGTATCCAGTTTGTCAGGGGGGACTGGACAACGTGCTGGGTGTGATCCCGGTAACTGACTTATTGGCCAGGAGTTTCCGAAGCGAACCACTAGACTTGACCATCGGATTACGACAGCCCGTATTTGTGCCAGAAAGCACCCGTGGCTTGAAGGTTTTGGAATTATTCAAGCAAACTATCACTCACATGGCGCTAGTAGTAGATGAATACGGTGTAATTCAAGGATTAGTCACACTCAACGACATCATGAGCGAAATCGTGGGTGATGTTCCTTCAACAGATGGGCAGGATCAACCCCAAGCAGTGCAACGCGAAGATGGTTCCTGGCTTTTGGATGGGATGTTGCCTGTAGAAGAGTTTTTGGAGCTTTTCGGTATGGAGGAGTGGCAATCTGACGAACGCGGCAGTTATCAAACATTAGGTGGTTTTGTGATCACCCATTTAGGTCGTATTCCTAGCGCAGCAGATTATTTTGAATGGCAAGGTATGCGAATTGAAGTGATGGATATGGATGGAAACCGTGTTGATAAAGTGCTAGTAGTACCTAAAGGAAATAAATTAGCGGATACGATAAAATCTGATTAGCGATTTTGGGGAGCAGGGAGTGGGGAGTAGGGGAGCAGGGGGAGCAGGGGGAGCAGGGGAAGAATTAACCAATTTCCCATTCCCAATGCTCAATTCCCAATTTCCAATTCCCAATTCATCAAGTTTTAGATAGACGTTTGACTGCCTCACCTGCCAACATTTGATGCGCTTGTTCTAGAAGTTGGGGGATTTTATCAGCGTGAGGATTGCGGGCAAGACATTGCCCCAAGTTCAATTCGTCTAGCCGATCGGCTTTGTTACCAGGAAACCAATGACTGCCATTACCAAGCAGGTTGTAACGCATTTTGGCATAGTTTACCAAATCGTAGGCGATCGCTAAATTCCGCAGCCACAAAATCACCCGAATATTTACCTCACCAGGGGTTTGGTCAAAAGTTGGTAGATTCGTTTCCCAGGATTTTACCCAATCTTCTCCTAGAGTAGCGATCGCTTCTTTTTCTAACCTGGCTAAAATTGGTGGCAAAATTGACCATGCCCGATCTACTAATTCTAAAGTCTTCAAGTGTTCATCAAAATCTTGTGGTTTTGCTGCTCCCACACTCAGGGTATGCACTTCTTGATGACTCAAACAAAACAAATCATTAAACACCATTGGACTCAATGGGGCACAAAGATTTACTAATTTTTGTGGAGGTTCATACAATAAGCCTCCTTTATTAGATGGGCTAATGATAAACACCCCCATATCATGGCGTTTAGCTGCTTCAATTGCTGTCCAATTCCATTGATTAATGTAGTACCAGTGCAGATTTACATAATCAAATTGATTAGTATTAATTGTCTGCACAATGCACTCTGTTGATCCGTGTGTAGAAAAGCCAATAAATCTGACTTTTCCCTCAGCTTGCAACTGCTGCGCTACTTCCAAACAGCCACCAGGACGGATGCTGTAATCTAATGACTCAGCATGGTTGATGCCGTGCAATCCTAAAAGGTCAACATAATCTAGCTGGAGATTTTTCAACGATTGTTCAAATGTCTCGCGGAATTCTTTCGCATCTTCCTTTGGACTGATTTTTGTCTGAACAATCAATTTTTCGCGGGGAAACTTGGGTAATATTCTTCCCAATTGCATTTCGGAAGTGCCATACCCACGAGCGGTTTCAATATGATTAATCCCAACCTCAACTGCCCTTCTAATCGTCGCTTCCAGATTCGCCTGGTTATCAGCAGGAATTTCATTACTGGGAACATCCTCCCACTTGAACTGATATCTCATGCCACCGCAGGAAAACACTGGCATCTGTAATTCTGTGCGTCCAAATCGTCTATATAGCATCAGTAATTCTGACTCCTGAATTCAGAATAGCTGAATTCTTCTTCAATAATTTTGAATTTTGAATTCGGAGTGAAGCAACGTGACTTCTCTTGTGAAGGTAGCAGTTTGTCAAATTAATTCTTTGGAGACTGCGCTTGGATTAAGCAATTTCTCAATGTTTCGGCTAACACCTGTACATGCGGTTCATTAAATAGGTTATGGTGAGATCCAGGAATGTAATGGATATCTAATCCTCCAGCAACTAGGTCGCCCCAGCCGAATTGAGGATCGTATTGTGTGCCTATAGCATCGTCTCGACTTCGATCGTCTGCTCGCAAGAGAACAGCTCGACCAAGGTAAGGCGAAAAGGTATATTCACTCATGGCTTGAATATTAGCATCCATAATCTTTAAGTGTTTGTCATTTACAGGTAAATCAATTACCCCTTCCAAGTAACGCTTATATCTATTTAGGAGATGCTGCTTACGCCAACTAGTCCATTTCACAGTCCTTTGCCAAAGGTATGCAGGCCCTTGTTGAACTATATTATTTAAATGCAAAAAAACTCGCTTCAGAAATGGTGCCCGCCAACTATAACCTGGACGGCAACTATCAAGCATAACTAGAATACCAACTTGTTGACCTTGCTCCTGAAGTTGCCGAGCCATCTCGAAAGCAACTACACCCCCAAAAGAATAACCTCCCAGAAAATAAGGCCCATTGGGCTGAATGGTCTGGATTTCTTGAATGTAATGAGTTGCCATATCTTCTACCCGCGTATGCAAGGGCTGTTTTCCATCTAGTCCTTGTGGCTGTAGTCCATAGAATGGTTGGTCTGGCCCCAAATGCAATACCAATTCACGGAAACACAAGACTTCTCCACCGAGTCCGTGAATACAGAAAAAAGGTGGCTTGGAACCATTGGGTTGAATTTCTACCAGACATGACCAGCTAGATTTTGATTTGTCTAAGGCATTTACTGAAGCCAGGTTTGTTGCTAAATCTTCTTCTTGACAGATTATTTTGGCTAGATCCTCTACAGTACCAGACTGAAAGAGAATAGCAAGAGGCAGATTTTTATTAAATATCTTCTCAATTTGCCAAAATAGTTTTACTGCCAATATTGAGTTTCCTCCTACCTCAAAGAAGTTATCCTTTACGCCAATGGGTTGGACACCTAAAATCTGTTCCCAAATCTGTGTTATCTCGCGTTCGACTTCATTACGGGGAGCAACAAAATTAACTTCCGATTCTTGCCTTGATAGATCGGGTGCTGGTAAAGCATGACGGTCTATTTTACCATTAGGGTTTAATGGTAGAGTGTCCAAAAATACAAAGTAAGCAGGCACCATATATTCAGGTAGCTGACTTTGCAAAAAGCGACGTAATTCAACTCGACTAGGAATTTGCTCTGCACTAGCAACAACATAAGCTACGAGTTGTTTGTCACCATTAATATCCTCTCTAGCGATAACTAGAGTCTGTGTCAGCGCAGGATGTCGGCCTAATATAGCTTCAATTTCTCCCAATTCAATTCGGAAGCCACGAATCTTCACTTGGTAGTCAATCCGACCAAGGAACTCGATATTACCATCACTTAAGTAACGTGCCAAGTCGCCAGTTTTGTAAAGACGTGCCCCAGATTCAGAGCTAAAAGAGTTAAAAATAAACTTATCTATGGTCAATTCTGGACGGTTAAGATAGCCTCGCGCTAAACCAATACCGCCAATGTGCAGTTCACCTGATTCACCAACAGGCACAGGCTGCAAATTTTCATCGAGGATGTGAATCTCTGCATTAGTAATGGGGCGACCAATGGGGGCTATAGCATAATTTGTATCGCGTTGGCAAGTCCAGAAAGTGGTATCAATAGAGGCTTCTGTCGGGCCATAGCAATTATGGAGAACATTGTCCAAATTCAGTTTGGCAAAGAAGCGTTCTATGAGTTCGCCAGGTAAAGCTTCACCACCGCAGGTAATATGCTTCAGAAATCGGCAATTCTCAATTCCCTTTTCTTCTAATAAGACACGCAGTATAGAAGGTACTAAGGCCAAGACAGTGATTTGCTGCTTAGTAATCACCTTCACAAGGTAGGCAGTGTCTTGATGTCCACCAGGGCGAGCCACGATCAATTGTCCCCCGAAGCACAATGGCCACAATATCTGCCACACTGAGGGATCGAAGCTAAAAGAAATAGTCAGTAAAACCTTATCTGCCTGAGTTAATCTAAAGGTTGTTTGCCGCCAGTACAGTTGGTTGCGGATACCACGGTGAGAGACCATAACACCCTTAGGCTGTCCTGTAGAACCAGATGTGTAAATCACATAGATGAGATTATAATCTGTCGTTTCATTTACAGGATTTTCTTGACTGTTTTGAATATTCTCTTGCCAATTTGAATCCAGACAAACCACCTGTGCTTGATGCGGTGGCAACTTTTTGAGCAATTTTTCTTGGGTTAACAATACTGGTGCCTGGGTGTCTTCCAAGATGAAGGCTAAACGCTCTGAGGGATATGCCGGATCTAAAGGTACGTAAGCACCTCCAGCTTTGAGAATTCCCAGTATTCCTACGATCATCTCCAAGGAGCGCTCTAGGCAAATGCCCACAAGCACTTCGGGGCCAACGCCTAAAGCACGTAGGTGGTGCGCTAGTTGATTAGCCTGCTGATTTAGCTGCCGATAAGTAAGTTGTGTATTTTCAAATATTACAGCAATGGACTGGGGCGATCGCTCTACTTGCATCTCAAACATTTGATGAATGCACAGATCCTCGTAACAGACTGCTTTGGAATCATTCAATTCCTGTATAACTTGAGTGCAGATGACGTGAGTTAGGTTGTTTAGGGGAATATTTTGCTTATACTCTGAAGTTTGGCTATTTATTTGCATTTTGCATTTTTATATATAATGTGGTAATAAATCAGTATGTTTGCGCTTTCAGTTGTATTTTTGCTAAAGCCACTGCTTGCTGGGTGCTTGTAAATTTTATTTTATCTGTAAATTCTCACCAAAACGCTTTAAATTAAGAGTTCAGATCGCTAATCTCTAAACCCGGTAATTCTGACTTAGAAAGCTTATAATTACAAATATTTATCTAGAACCACTCACAAAGTCCAGATACAGTGCTTGTTATTAGTAAATGCACTAAATTCTCACCTGTCACTAGAAAATTTCTCTAACTCAAAGGCTAAGTAAGTGCGTAAGAATAAATTGAACTATATTACACAAGGCAGTTAATTAAAATCATCCGTAGAAAGGGATTAACTTTATACAATAGGGTTTCAGCCATTACTGTAAACCTTTAATGATTCACACCCACTTAACTTAATACCTGATTTTTGACTATTACCAGTACCTTCATTTCAGCATTGAGCAGAGGTTGATGATGATTTTTATATTTGGTACAGGTTACATCTACAAAACTTGGTTGATTTTTGCTTGGCAATTACTAAGTAAATTGTCAAGAATTCTTGCTCATTGAGTATAATATCAGTACTATTAAGCTCTGGCAAAACGTTCCTAACGATCCCATCATGCAAACATTGCAGTATTGTGTAGGATAGAAAAAGGCATTTAGCATTTTTTCAAGACTTCAACTTTACTCATCACATTATCTTAAAAATAAGATTTTTGATTCATGACTTTTTCTTCGTACTCAATCATATTTTTATCGATCCAGTTTATAGATTATTCTCATTTTATGAGAATCCACTGAGCAAAAAAAAAATATTACCAAATCTTCATTTGGTTTACTCATATATAAAATTATTGTAAAGCTATAATATTATTTTCTTGAAGAATTATACAAGTTTCATTAACCTTCATATCTCTAGTCAGAAGTACAGTCTATATCGATAAAGCAACTTCACTTTTAGGGATTCAAAAGCTTAACAATATTGAGAATTTACAGTAGCGATAGGTTAAGATAGATACTTAAAATAAAGCAAAAAAGGGGACATTTGGAAGTGAGCAAGGAAAAGACAAAGAGAATATTCTGATAGTACTAGTGCTTAAGCAAGTACACTTAAGATATTCTGGAAATAGCTACTACTGGCAAATACACCTAAAATCTATAGATAAATCCAGGTTTAATAACAATATTCGATATGTAAAGTTTTGTAACAATAGTCAAATTTTTAATGCATTTTGTTATATATTACGTGTGTAAGTTTTGCTAATCAGTAATTATGCGTAAAAAAACAGAAAACTTCTAAGCACAGCTAAATTAGTCTAGCTAAATATGCTACAGTAGTTTCCGAAAGAACATAGTTTTATCATAGAAGCATAACTCTTGCGATCAATTAAAACTGAAGTAATCTCAGTTCAAGTATTACGCAATTCAAAAAATACTAACAAAATCCTAATATTTTCACTGCAATTACTTGATTATTAATCAAGGTCAATAATTTCTTTCAAACATAACTTAACCCGCCAAAAAACTTGTTTTTGGTATTTAAATCTTAAAGCCTTCAGACTAAACCTGATTCTAAACCTACAACCAAATCTGAATATTTGCCTAGTAACCGTACTCAATCCAACCCTGTGAAGATGCTTTTGAGCAATAACTTAAAAGTTGCTCAAAATAAATAGTAAACTGACCACCAAATCCAAGCTTGTTTGAAAAAAATTGAGAGGACCTACTTGTTTTGTATCAGTTTCTATCAGATTTTAACTACACTAAACGTTCCTAATTATGAGTAATCAAAGCATTACAACAAGTAAATTCAGTGAAGTGCCTTTGGATTTACGTGCATCTTCATTTGTCACTGTACGCAAGGGATCGTGGTGGTTGAGATTAACAACATTATTTTTAGTAGACTATACCCTCTTATCCCTAGCTTGGTTTTTAGCCGGATACCAATCTTCTTATGGAAGTTTTACTTGGTATATACCTAGTCATTATTTACCCATTTTAATAACTATTGGGATTCAAATAGGATCGTTAGCTCTCCAAGGTATTTATCGTGAAGGGCAAAAACGCTATGACTATTTGAATATAATTAAATCTCTAACTTTTGCTCATGGATTAATAGTACTTGTTTGTTCTTTGTATAAACCAGTTGTTGATATTACACACCCAAGATTAATACTACTATCTTGGCTACTAAGTATATTATTTATTTGCACTGGTAGATATGCTGTAAATATTACTCTTGAATATTTGCGAAAGCAGAAAAAAATAGTTCGTTCTTCTGTCTTCATTATTTGCGATCCTCAAGATCATGAACAAATTTCTAGCTTTATAAAAAAAGAAAAACATTACATTATCTCTGGAACAGCTCATGCTAGTTCATTAGACAGATATCAACGTCAACAAACATTGAGTAAACTTAATCAATTGGGTGTAACAGAGGTTTTTATATCTTGGGATGCTCTAAAAAACAGAATGTTTTTATGCTGGTTATTTCAAGCATCTGGTATCCAAGTACATATTTTACCGATGGAATTAAAACCAATTTATAAAAACGTAGAATTTAACAAAATAGGTGGAATGCCTTGCCTGAGTTTAGATTGTCCGATAATTACAGGTAAAGATTTTTGGATAAAGCGTAGTTGTGATTTTTGTTTCGCAACTTTATTTGTAATGTTATCATTCCCTATTTATATAGCTATAGCTGTAGCTATAAAACTGGACTCTCCCGGCACGGTATTTTACAGGCAAACCCGCATAGGTTTACATGGACAGCAATTTAAAGTATGGAAATTCAGAACGATGAGGTCTGATGCAGAAAAATTACAGAAAGAATTAGAGGCTTTAAATGAAACGAAAGATGGGATTATCTTTAAGATTAAAGACGATCCTCGCATTACCCGTGTTGGAAAATTTCTTCGGCGTTACAGCTTAGATGAATTACCTCAACTTTTTAACGTTATCTTTGGAGAAATGAGCATAGTAGGACCTCGTCCTTTACCTACCAGAGATGTAGATAAATTTTCTGAACATCATTTTATTAGACATGAAGTTTTACCTGGTATTACAGGTCTTTGGCAAGTTTCAGGCCGTTCGGATATTGTAGATTTTGAACAAGTAATAAATCTTGATCTTAACTACATTGAAAATTGGTCACTTAGTTTAGACTTTGAAATTCTGCTCAAAACAGTTATGGTAGTTTTGAAAAAAGAAGGTGCATACTAAGGTGAATGCTAGCAAACCAAGGAATCAGTTAAGAAGGCAATTTCAGTTCTTTGACTTATTCTATAGTGAAAACCAAAATTACTACGATTGAATGAGCAAAATTTTCATTTCTTAGAAGTCCAAAAGTTTATTTAAGAAAGGGTTGACAGACTTTTAGATAGATTTAAATATTAAAAGACTTGGATATAGCTTTCATAACTTTAGTAATTTGAGACTCCGTAGTTTATTATGCTGGTATTGTAGTATTGATTATCCATAAAAGTAACGCAATAATTGCAATTTCTTTATCAAGGCTACTAAATTTCTAAAACGATCCATTTTTGTTTGAACCTTATGGAAAGTGAGATTTAGACCCTTATTTTACTTTACTTACACATAAACCTATTAAACTGAAAGAGTTAATTATGGAACCAAGAGGAATTGAACTGATCACTCGCTATAAACGCAACTACCGCATCCCTGCTGAAGCAGAAATCACGGAACAAATGATACTTGAACACTGGGAATTAGAAAGAAAATTGACAAAAGACCTTTTAGAATCGAACTCACAAAATCGATGGGAAGTGTTTGAGCAAGCCTATACTATTCTTTATAATAAATTACAATGGCAAAACTCTTTTTTACCAGATACAAAACCAAGTCTGGATAAATATAAAACTTGGCTAGAAGCGATCGGATCTCCACCTAAAAAAATTTACGAAGTTGGTTCTGGTAAGGGAGAAATGATAGAACATTTGGCTAAATGTGGATTTGAATGCAAAGCTACAGAAATTACAAGGGAACGTGGTTCTAAATATATAACTGATTCGTCAATTAATTTGTCTTGGGGTAATTCTGATGGTGTAAACTTAGACAATTTTGAACAAAAGGAGTTTTATGATTTAGTAGTATCTAATCAAGTTATTGAACACTTCCATCCAGACGATTTAACTACACACTTTCAAAGTGCTTATAAAATTCTTGTCCCGCATGGAAATACATATTTACTACACCTCATTGTCATACAGGTCCTCACGATGTATCGTCGGTTTTTGGATATGATAATCCTCATGGTATGCATCTTAAAGAGTATACATATCGAGAATTACATGATTCTTTAAAGATAGCTGGATACAAATATGTTTATTGTGCTATACCAGCTAATTTGAGAAAATTATTGTCTGTACTAGGCTTAAAGAAAGAAGAGCAAATAATAGCAATTAGTATTTTCTACTTGAATTTTATGTTTATTGTAGAAAATATTATTTTCATAATTCCCACTAAAAAAGTGCGTCGTTCTTTTAGTAAGTTGCTGAGAAAAGTTTATTTGTTTGCGGACAATATTTTTTTAGTCGCCCAAAAATAGAATCTTACAAACCCATCTTATAGCGTTTACCAACGTGGTGAGGTAAGTTTTGAAAACTACTCATTTTTCTAAAAAAGATTTGGGTTTACATAAGTTGTTTGAAAAACGCTGTATAGCGATTCTCTTTTAGATGCAATATACTTTGACCTGTCTCCTTTTAGGCTATCGTACATGCACAAGTTGAGTTGGGATCAAGTGGACGGAAAAGAACGGAAAATTGTGTTTAAAATCCTTTATTTTCCATTATATATCTATCAATAATCTGACACTATTGATAATCAGCCTGATATATTCAAAAGCTTGCCTAGAAAGGTTTGTATTTTACCAGGCAACGATTTTAGGACTTGCATATACAACAAAGCCCCTTTTAGGAAAGAGACTTTGAATCTTACTCACCTTCCCTTATAGGCTGTTCATTAGTCACATCTTTAGCTTAAATCTGGAACGCTTGTTTTATAAGTACTTTGAACACTGAGGTGTAAGAGGATGTTTCAAAATGGTCGTTTGACCTCATCGTTAGCACAGCGAAGTATCTCAGTATAGGGCTAGAACCTTGATTTATCGTTGCAGTTAAGCCCATCAGAAGGGCTAGATTATACCTTCCCGGACTTTTCAAACACCCTCTAAGGCATACTTGCTTGACAAATTAGCTTTTTATACTGTCTCTGAAATTAGGTTTTATTGAGGATTAACAACGAACAAATAAGGCTTAGAAAAACGTGAGTGAGTAAATACTCTTAAACTTAAAAATGTTAAGTAAAGATGCCGTTATATTTATTAATTTTAATTAAACTACAATTTGCAAAGAATGGGACAACGAAAATTACTAACAAATTCTCTGTCATTGTTAGTGAATCGGTTAGTGCAAAGTATTACAAGTTTTGTGCTAGTGGCATCTATCGCTCGTACTTTAGGTCCATATGACTTAGGGCGATATCTACTAGCATTTAGCTACTACTATATCTTTATGGTCATTGGTTCGCAGGGTCTAAAAACCTTGTTTACGCGAGAACTATCTCGCAATCCACAAGAAATGCCTGCTTACCTGGTGAGTGGTACTTTTTTGCAAATTCTTTTAAGCATTATTGCTTATTTAGTACAGGTCGTTGTCGTGTTTGTACTCCCCTATAGTTCGGACACCTCAACTACTTGCTACATAATGGGATTAACAATCATTCCGTTTTCGCTTTCCAACATCACAGAGGCAATTTTTCAGGCTCAAGAGAGGATGAATTTAATTTCCATCTCTACAGTTCCAGTCTATATTCTACGTTTACTAGTAATGCTCTGGTTTTTGCATCTTAATTATGGAATAAATTATTTAGCAGGAATTTTAGCAATTTCCGAAACCCTAGTTTTAGTAATTGAATGGATTCTAATTACAAAAATGGTTACGCCAAAATGGGAAATTAAGCAAGATTTTGTATGGCACTTATTCAAGTCTGCTTGGACATTTATGCTTATTGATGCAGTAGGTATACTTAGTAGTAGAATGGCTATTTTAATTATCTCGCTCTTAGGAAGTGAGTTGATGGTTGGTCTCTATGGCGTGATTGGACAATTAATGCTACCTTTTTCCTTAGTTACAGATAGTGTAGGTATGGCTGCTTTTCCTGCAATGACAAAGGCAGTAGCTCTAGGAAAGGAGAAATCACGTTCAATTACCGAAAACATTATTGAAATGCTTTTGTGTATCGCATTACCAATTATTGTTGTAATATTTTTTCTGGGAAATGATTTAATAACATTTGTTTATAAAAATCCTCATTTTAGTCAGGTAAACTTAGTACTTAAGGTAAGTTGTTTATCACTCATTACATACCCATTTGTACGGACATTTGTCTATCTGCTTTTAGCCAATGGTTTTGAGAAATTTAACTTAATTGAGGTTATTGCTACCAATGTAGTAGGATTATCATCAGGCGTAATATTGATTTCACAGTATAAGCTAATGGGTGCAGCATTTATGCAATTAGCAATGGGTTTTACTGGTTTTAGCTTACTCACATACGCTGTGTACAGTCAGTTATTTTCGTTACGTCTATGGCGGATAATACCTCGTCCACTTCTAATTAGCATTGGGATGATATTGGTGTTTTTAATCCTACAGGAATTTCAACTAGACTTTATATTGATTTTGCTTATTTCAACTTGCTCATACGCTTTTTTTGCTGCTTGCTTGGCAATGCATAAATTCGGGGGTGTCCGTTCTATATGGTTAAAACTATTTAGTAAGACTTAATAAGTTCATATAAAAAATACAAAAACTAAAATGTCTCAGGTTGATAAAAGCTGCGTTATGAAATAAATATTAATCTGATGAAAACTTGTTTATGATTAAGGTTGCTCTAATACATTTTTGCTTTGAAGACTATACTATCGAATTAGCAAATAATCTGGTTAAATATGTTGATTTAACGCTAATTCATCCAGAAAAAATCTCAGATGTCTGTAGTAATGTTCTTGATTCTAATATTCGCGTCATTAGCTTTCAAAAACCACGGATTCGCGACCCACGTAACCTATTGTCTATGCAGACTGTGATGCGTATCATCAAAGACATACAGCCAGATGTTTTACATGTCCAAGAAACTAACGATCCTTGGTACGATTTGACTTTGTTGCTGAACAAGATGCCACCATTGGTTACAACTATCCATGACATATTTCGTCACCCAGGGGATACTATCACTCCCTTTGGTTCTGAGTATACTAGACGTATTAGTTTTTACCGTTCCCAGCAATTGATTGTCCATACTAATCAACTCAAAAAGGTTTTAATTGAACAATTTCGTATACCTGAAGGGCGAGTCAATGTTTTACCTCATGGGGAACTTGGTACTTTATATCAGCGTCGGCGTAGTCAACATATTCCAGTCCGTGAGCCTTATACCTTGCTATTTTTTGGACGCATCTTGCCCTATAAGGGATTGAGATATTTGCTTGAGGCTATACCCTTAATTGCTGAATGCATACCTGAAGTTAAACTGATTATTGCTGGAAGGGGAGAAAACGTAAAGCAGTATTTTTCTAATGGTTATGATGAAAAACGCTACGAGATTATTAATGACTTTATTCCTCTTGAAGAAGTAGGTAATCTATTTCAACGCAGCATAGCAACAGTTCTACCATATATCGAAGCCTCTCAAAGTGGTGTAGCAGCCTTATCTTATGGAATGGGAACACTTGTTGTAGCTTCTGAAGTAGGGGGATTGAGTGAAATAGTTCAGCATCAAAAAGATGGATTGCTAGTTCCACCCCGTGATGTTCGAGCCTTAGCTGATGCCATAATTTGTTTGTTAACCGATCGCGACTTGCAACAACGTTTGCAAACTGCGGCAATAGCTCGCTGTCAGCAAGATTTAAATTGGTCAAATATTGCTGCTCAAACAGCCCAAATTTATCAGAAAGAAATGAATATGCAAAATAAACATTAGTTAATTTATGAAAAAACTACTAATTTATGCAGAGTATGTATTCACAGTTGTAGCTTTGTTGATTTATTCAGGGGCAATCTTCACTGTTGTTCTGTCAGGAGGAGCAGGACAGAGTGAATCAGTAGAGTATGATAGCTCCGTGATTCGGGTGATTTTATTTTTAATCTATGCAGTTACCTTCTTACTACTAGTTTTGCGTTGGAAAAAAATTCTTTATTTACTTGTGGTGAGTAAAGACCTTTGGCTTTATTCTTTAATAATATTGGCAGTTATTTCTATTACTTGGTCTTTTGAACCATCAACAACATTAAAAAATAGTTTTACCCTCATTAACTCCAGTTTGTTTGGTCTATATTTTGCTTCGCGATATAGCTTAAAACAGCAATTGTATTTACTTGCTTGGACTTTCGCAATTATTATAGTTTTGAGTTTTGTTTTTGCTATAGCCTTGCCTAAATACGGTATACAGCCAGATGGTGATGGCTCCAAGTGGCGTGGAGTATTTACGCACAAAAACGGTCTGGGAGCCAGAATGGTAATTAGTAGTATGATTTTTTTCATCCTTGGTTATCAAAATCAAAAACGCAATTGGCTTTTCTGGGGGGCATTTTGTTTGTCAATACTACTTTTACTGCTTGCTGGTTCTACGGCATCTGTACTTAATCTATTAATTATAATAGTGGCATTTTTTGCTTTTAAAGTTTGGCGTTGGCCATATAAGATTATGCTACCAACCTTAATAATTATGGCAACTATCAGTCAAATTTTATATTTTTGGTTGTCTAATAACGCTGGTGTTTTTCTAACTTCAATTGGTAAAGATCCAACACTTACGGGGCGAACAGACTTGTGGCCATTAGTAATAGATATGATTTGGAAACATCCTTGGGTTGGTTATGGTTATGGTGGATTCTGGCAAGGATGGAATGGTGAATCTGCTTATATTTGGCTCAATGCTGGATGGACACCGAACCACCCCCACAATGGTTATTTAGCTCTTTGCCTTGATTTGGGTGTTTTAGGGTTAGGTTTATTCTTTATAGGGTTTGCGAGCAGTTATCTGCAAGGATTTGCTTGGATGCGTGGTAGTAAAACAGCATTAGATATTTGGCCACTTCTATTTATGACGTATATGGCTTTAGCTAGTCTTACTGAATCTTGCTTGCTGGAATCTAATAGTTTGAATTGGATGTTATATGTGTCAATTTGTTTATCAGTGAGAATGACATATGGAAGAAAGATTAAATCTTCAAAACCAGTTACAGCATAAAAGTTATGAAATCTTCTCAACCTCTGGTTTTTCTAGTCGGGATCAATACCATAATAAGTTCGCTATAATCTTTTTCTGAGTAGGAGTAATTCATTCTTTTTAAATATTTTAAATTCATAGGATTTTAAAATAACCAGATTTCGATAATATTTTTTATAGAATTGTTTGGAGCATGGAAGAACGTCAAAATGAGCAATTTTAATTCTTTCATTAATACACTAACCAAAGGTTCACAAAATATTGAAAATGTGCAGTCTATGGGTACAGCAAAAAGCCTCAAGATCATCCTGTTAGGCCCTAGTTTACTCCAGCAGGGTGGTATTTCCAATTACGAGAAGCTTTTCTTGGAATATGCTCCTTCTGAAGTCCAAATATGTCATATTGTTACTCACGAGGAAGGAACTACAGCATTCAAAATCATAGTGTTTTTGAATGCTGTATGGAAGTTTTTGTGGATGCTAATAAACGAAGAGGTTGATATTATTCAGCTTGAAATTTCACAGCGTGGAAGTGTTTTACGTCAAGGAATTATGACATTTTTGGCTTGGATATTTCACAAACCGATAATCATACATGCTCATGGGAGTCAATTTCATATTTTCTACGCTGAACTTGCAAAATGGATGCAGTACTTACTAAATTGGGTATTTTGCAAGTGTCAACGTTTAATCGTCTTATCAGAAAGTTGGAAGAACTTCTATATAGAAAACCTTGGTTTAAAACCTGAACAAGTTGTAGTTTTTTATAATCCAGTAAAAGTTCCTGCTGAAGTTCCGCACCGTTCATTATCTAAAAAATTAAACTTACTTTTTTTAGGAAGAATTGGTAAACGGAAAGGAGCATTTGATTTGATCAAAGCCTTTTCTCTTTTGCCTACTGAATATCAAACAACATCAAGTCTGATTATGGCAGGAGATGGAGATATAGAACAAGCGCGCAATTTAGTTACAACTTTAAATCTAGAAGACTACATAACCTTGCCTGGGTGGATAGGGTCAGATAAACGTGATATCCTTCTAACTCAAGCCAATATTTTTGTGTTGCCATCTTACAATGAAGGTCTTCCATTAGCAATGCTGGAAGCAATGGCTTGTGAGTTAGCAGTCATAGTTACACCAGTAGGAGGTATACCTGAAATAGTTACTCATTCGGAAAATGGATTAATTGTTAATCCAGGTGATGTTCAGCAGTTATCAGATGCTATTAAGTCTTTGATTGAAAATGAGACTCTAAGGCTTTCTTTGGGATCTAAAGCAAGAACAAGTGTTTTTGCTCTTGATATCAAAAATCATTGGTTTTCTTTCCTTGATTTATATCATTCAGTCCTAAATTCAGATGCTCAATAACATGAGTGTAAACTAGCCATAAATTGCAAGACTATAAGCTCTGAAAATCAAGATAGATATACAGATTATTTAGACCAATGTTGCCAGGAATGATTAAAACTTACTTCTCCAAAGAAAAAAGTAGATTTTAAAATCAACAATTGTTTTACTAACGTAATAAAGAATTGAGATTACTATGGCATCGCCTAAGAAAGTACTAATTATCGTTGAAAATCTGCCAGTCCCATTTGATCGGCGGGTATGGATGGAAGCAACTACTTTGCAAAAAGCTGGGTATGAAGTTACTGTAATTTCACCCACAGGTAATGGTTTTGACAAAGACTATGAGGTGATTGAGCATATTCATATTTACCGTCATCCTCTACCGCCGGAAGAAAGTTCTGTTATTGGATATCTTCGAGAGTACAGTTGGGCGATTAACTGGCAATTCCGTCTAGCTCAACGGGTATGGCGAGAGCGTGGTTTTGATGTTATCCATATTTGTAATCCACCAGACTTACTTTTCTTAGTAGCAGGATGGTTTAAATTGTTTCATGGCACAGGGGTTATTTTTGATCATCATGACCTCAGCCCGGAAATGTATGAAGCTAAATATCAAAGGCGTGATATTTTTTATCATGGATTACGTTGGGCTGAACGCTTAACCTATGCAACAGCAGACATGGTAATTTCAACGAATGAGTCGCATCGGGAGGTAGCTCTTAAGCGTGGGCAAAAGAAACCAGAGAAGGTCTTTGTCGTTCGTAGTGCGCCTGACCTTTCGCGCTTTCACAGAATGCCTCAGAACCCGAATTACCGTAGAGGAAGAAGCTACTTGATAGGGTATATGGGTGTAATGGGCGAACCAGAAGGAATTGATTATCTATTGAGAATGGTATATTACATTGTCAAGAAAAAAAATCGTTCCGATATTCACTTTATGTTAATTGGTAGCGGCCCTGCTATTGGAAAACTCAAAGCCTTATCTCAAGAGTTAGGAGTAACTGAATTTGTAGAATTTACAGGGTTTAAGCAAGGAGAAGAACTTTTAGAGCGGCTTTCCAGTTGCGACGTTTGTGTAGAACCTTCTCCAACCTCTGCTTATAACGAAAATTGTACTATGAATAAAATCCTCGAATACATGGCGATGGGAAAAGCAATTGTCCAGTTTGATTTGCGAGAGGGAAGACGTTCTGCACAGGAAGCATCTCTTTATGCCAAGCCTAATGATGAGGTGGAATTTGCTGAGAAAATTCTGAAGCTTCTAGATGATCCTGAACTTAGAGAAAAGATAGGAGCCGAAGGACGACGTAGAATGGAGGGGATTCTTGAGTGGCAGTATCAAGCCCCCAAACTATTAGAAGCTTATGATAAAACTTGGCAAAGCTAGTAGCTCAATTTAAATTTCAGAATCACTATACCAAGCGAGTCTGCTCAAAAACACCAAATGACTAAATGTAAAGTCTTTACTTGACAGAGGAGACTTTAGCTAGCATGAGTGATTTTACAAAGGTTATGAACAATGTATGTTAGTATTTAATGAAAAAATTCAAGTCTTTGACAATCCAGAAATAAATTTTAATAAATGGTTAATGGCGCAAAATTAATTATTAACTTAACCTCCTGTTCCTAAAGGGTCAAATTATGCTATTGTAATGTACTTTAGAAAACCTTGAGTTAACCTTAAATCCCAAATTTAACGAAGCTTCTACTCACCAGTGGAGTATACGATATTGTGGCACATTTATGTCTAAATAGAGAGTAGATTTTTAACTTTGTAACTTAATATAGTTTATAATATTGTCAAATCATATCAGTCTTAATCAATTGCACTGTTTTAGGATTGCTCTAAGTCAATTTTTAGTTTCTTGCTTAAGACCTGTACTTTGGAAGATATATGTCAGAAAAATCTATGGAATCTAGAGAATCTATTGATTTAGACCTTAATCGTTACTTACTGATATTGAAACGGTGGTGGCTGCCTGCTGTCAGTATATTTGTGGCTACAGTTGTACTGAGTGCTATAGCTACAAAATTTATGAAGCCATCTTATGAAGCAGAAGGAAAACTTTTATTCAGAGTTCCTTCTTTTAAGGTAGCAGGAAGTAATCTTTCCCCCGGTTCCTCTGAAGGAGGAGACTCAGGAGATTTGAAAGCTTTGGTCGCAACTCAAAATCCTGTAAGCACTCAGATAGAAGTTATTACTTCTCCTAGCTTATTGCAGAGGACAATAGACAAACTAAAACTCAAAGACAACGAAGGTGAACCTTTGGAGGTAGAAAAGCTACAGAAGAAACTGACCCTGAAAGTTATTGGTGGTACAGATGTATTGCGAATTACCTATAGCAGCCCTGACCCCGAAGAAGCTGCGGCAGTAGTCAACACAGTTATGAGTTTGTATTTAGAAAATGATATTCTGACAAACCGCTCTGAGGCAGCAGCAACTCGTCAATTTATGGCCAAGCAGCTTCCAAAAACTCAAGCTGCTGTTAATAATGCGGAAGTAGCACTACGTATATTTAAACAAAAGCATCAGATTGCAGATTTATCGGAGGAGACAAAGTCAGCCGTTGCAACTATTGGAAATTTAGACAATGACATGAATACTGTCAAGGCTCAACTGGATGAGGTAAATGCCCAGACCAATGAACTGCGCCAGAAAGTTGAGCTAAACTCTCAGGAAGCGATCGCTGTCAGTACTCTCAGTCAATCCCCTGCTGTACAGGGAGTTCTGTCGCAACTTCAAGACACCGAGCGACAGTTAGCCGTTGAGCACAGCCGATTCCTGGATGACAACCCCGTAATTATTAATCTAGAAGCAAAAAAAGCTAGTTTAGAATCTCTCTTGCAACAGAAAATTAGTCAGACTGTTGGCAATAAGACACAAGTTCCCCAGAGCCTATTGCAGATTGGACAACTCAGACAAAGCTTAATACAAAATTTTCTGCAATCAGAAATACAGCGCTTTGGCTTAACTAAAAGACTCTCATCTCTGTATAACTCACGTTCCAGCTATGAGCAACGAGTGAAAATTATACCCCAGTTGGCACAAAATGAGAGGGAGTTAGAACGAAAAGTTGAAGTTGCAGAATCCACATATCAAACTCTTTTGAAAAAGGTTCAAGAACTACAGTTAGTTGAGAATACAAATACAGCCAGTTCGCGGATTATTGCTCAGGCTTTAGTACCTAAACAACCAGTATTACTCAAAAAAACTATTGTATTGGTGCTAGGAGTGATGTTCGGTTTATTTTTCGCCACTACAACTGTCCTATTTCTAGGTATGAGAGATAGATCTCTACAAACACTTAAAGAAGTTAGAGATGTATTTGGATATACTTTGCTGGGAATTGTTCCTTTGTCTGTTAAAAAAGCTCGTTCTCGTTATTTAAACGCGGGATCAACAACTCAAACAATTGCTGTCAGAGATACGCCTCACTCTTTGACGAGTGAAATGTACCGGATGATTCAAGCCAATCTGAAATTCCTGAGTTCAGATAAAGGGCTCAAAACTATTGTGGTAACTAGCGCAGTTCCTAAAGAAGGCAAGTCAACAGTTTCAGCGAATTTAGCGGCGGCGATCGCTGAATTAGGACGTCAGGTTTTACTAATTGATGCAGATATGAGAGTTCCTTCTCAGCATCATCTTTGGCAACTAAGCAATTCAGTTGGTTTAAGTGAGGTTCTTATAGATCAGGCTGAATTTGAGATTGCTGTATCTAAAGTAATGGATAACCTTGATGTTTTAACTGCTGGAGCCAGACCTCCCAGCCCACTTGCTTTGCTTGACTCACAACGGATGGCATCACTAATTGAAAATTTCTCATCTCAATATAACTATGATTTTGTAATTATTGATGCTCCTCCCCTACTTTTGGCAGCCGATGCTTTGACTTTAAGCCAGATGACCGATGGAATTTTGTTAGTAGCTCGACCTGGGGTAATTGATTCTAACAGTGCAGTTGCCGCTCAAGAAATGCTACAGAGATCCAGTCACAACGTCTTAGGTTTAGTTGTGAATGGTATCATTGATAAAAATGAATCTAATAGTTATTTCAACCACGCTAAAGAATACTTTACTGATAAAGATTTGACAAAAGAGATAAAGCGACAAAAACGGATTCCAGACAAAAGCTCTGTATAAATTTGGATTTTGTATTATTAAGAGAACTGAATACCATAATTGGTATATAGGAATCATATTTGATTTCTGAAAAGACTCAGTAGCCACAAAATAAATAATAAGCCTACGTAGGCTTATTATTTATTTAACTGTAGACTTCAGTCTTACAAAACTGTGGGCAGATAGTAGAAGATGATATTAGGATTATTGGTACTCGTATGCCCCAATATCATATCTACCACCAGCAGGACGAGTTTTACCTAAGTAATCGGTTTTCAAATCCTTCCAATAGTAACCACTATTGATCGCTGGACTGCCTGGTTTGATTCTGAAGTCAGGAATTGAGGTATTCACAAATAGTGGATCTCCAATAATATCGTGAGGTCCCATTGCCGCAATTACTGCACCCTTGGGGTAAAGATTGTAGTCATAGGTTACGTTGACATTTTTGGTATTGCTATTAGCATTTTGACCAGAGTAAGCATAGATAATGTTATTGAAAATCTTGACATCAGATGAATAACCTGCATATAACTGTCCTTTTTTAAGCTCTGGGGTTTGCCCATTCCCATAAACAGTATTGTTGACAATATCCACATGCTCACTGTCATGAGCATGAATACCCGAACCCCCATTCCAGTAACTGATATTGTTTGCAATTAAAGTCCGTCCTTGATATGCACCATTTGGGCCCTTTTTTGAACTATCGATAATAATGCCATTACCATCTGTAATTTTTCCTACGGCAATCCAAGGTATGTACATACGATTGCGGTAGACTTTGTTGTTGGTAATAAACATTTTGTATCCCCGATTGTTGTCAGAATTCCAACTGCTCAAGAACCCAATGCCACTGCAACCATAAACGCTATACCAGGCATTATCGAACACAATGTTATTATCTATTGTCACATAATCAGCCTGCGCTCCTCCGATACCTCCTCCTCCACAGCCATGCACTTTGTTGTTCAGAATACGGATGTGATGAACATAAGCATTGCTTCCACCAATGCTTATGCACGATCCGTTTGTAAGAGGATTTGATCCGTTGGTCTTCTGACTTAATGCATAAGCGAGGGTGATATTGGCATTATTCCCTACGACCTCTAGCCCTTGAACTTGGATATATGAGGCTCCATTTGAGAACGCGATACCATGCCATGTGTTGTGTTGAATTTTTGGGAAATGACCAGGATATGCTTTATACGTAATCCATGCTGTTGAATTTCCAGGGCGTTTAATATTGACTACGGTTCCAGCTCCGGGTGCATTTGTGTACACTCCGTTCATAATCAAGACTGTATCGCCAGGGTTAGTCAGATCTGCCGCCCTTTGAATTGTCCTAAATGCGGATGAGGTAGAGAGTCCGCTATTTTTGTCGTTTCCGTTACCACTAACATAGTACGTCGTCGCAGTTGGTATAGCACTAATCAGCTTGCGTTTAGGTAGTGGTATTTCTTGAACAGTCGACGACTGACGAGCATCTTTAAATACAGACTGTGTTATTCTCTCTCCTCCAACCAGACCTGTTAATGCCCAGGGGAGTACAAGAGATGCACTCAAACCGAGAAAACCTAAACCATGAATCATCATAGGGAAAAAATAGGGTATGTTGCAAAAACTGAATCGTCAACGGTCAGTAACTCTAGCCTTAGTCAGTCACTCAGTATTGGATACGGTCGTGTAACTGCCATTTGTAAGTTTATACACGGTTTCTCAGGTTTATACCTGAGAGTTTCCACGTAAATATGGCTGCAATGCCTTTCTGTCTTGTGTTCCAAAAAATGGTAAATATCTGGTAAAAGTACTGAATAAAAATGCTCAGTATCCAGAGTTACTCGATTAATGGACATAAAGTAACCGTACAAATGGCGTCACTTCCAATTCGAAATCATTCTACTGTGTATATGCAGTATCTGTGGTTAAGATAGTATATCTGTCATCAATTAGTTAATTTACTTAAATAATTCTTATGATAATGATAATCATAAGTAGCTGCAACACTTAATATAAGACTACACACTTTAAATTATTCTCATTATCATCATAAATAAAAATAACTCAAACGAAGTTTTCCAAAGCCTATCAATAGCAAATTAAGAATTTTCAGTAATAACTTCAGGTTTCAGAATTTGGTAATAAGTAATATTGATTAATATTTTTATAAAGCTAGTATAAAAAGTCTTAAATGAACCTACGGAAAAATATTTAGATTTAAAGTACGTAGTTATAAGCTTTTCAGATTTTTTATCTCTTAATAAATGATTAAGTAGGGCTATATTAACTTTTGACTATTAAACTTCAACTCATAGACAGTTTAATTTTGGGGACTGATGGGGTTAACCAGCGTCCCCAAGTTACATTTATATAAACTATTTGAACAAGTTGAAAAGGCTAAAGATAACACCTAGAGGTCCAGTTATAGTACCTGTGGTATCACCAATCCTAGCTAAACTAGATCGATTGACTACCACAACATCATTATTACGGAGTATCGGATTAGTTTGCTCATTAATCCCAGCAGAGAAATCAATTTTGACTATACGTTTGGTGACAGAACCGTTAGGGTTGAGGCGAATCAAATCAACGGCACTGCTGCTAGCCCTGGCATCATTAAATCCGCCAGCAGCAAGTATAGCTTGATTTAAAGAACTATTGGGTTGAACCTGTGTTAACCCTGGTTTTTTAACTTCACCGACCACACCCACTTGAATGTATGTAGGAGACAAAGTAGTGGTAGCTAATTGAGTAGCTTCCGCAGGGTTAATTTCAGTTGCCGTCGGAATAACAATCGTATCTCCGTCTTGCACGATGATGTCTTGATTAGCATCACCACTCTGCAATAATTGCCAAAGATTAATATCTATAGTTTGTTCTGAGCCAGTTCTTGTAGGTCGGCGTAGCTTGAGATTACGAACATCGGCCTGTGCTGTAATTCCCCCGGCTAGTTGAATTACCCGTGTAACATTTGGTAGTCCGGTGGGACTAGCAGAGCCACTGTTTGTGGTTGCACCCCCTTGAGCATCTGTGTTACCAGGAGTGACAAGATAGGAACCGGGACGGTTAACTTCACCAATAATTGTTACCGTGCGGGGTGTGGTTTGGCTGGCGGCAAAGTTCGCTGCAAATATATTTCGGGATTCTGCTACGTTGAAGTTGGTTGCAGTTGGCACAACGATAGTGTCTCCATCGCGCAAGGTAATATCCTGTGATAATTTACCTGTTTGGATGAGTTCTTTTAAATTGACTGTGACAGTTTGCTCTGAAGAACGTCCTACTTTACGCCGTAATTGAACTTGAGTGACATCTGCCGCCAAGGTTACACCCTGCGCTGTTGTTAATGCGGCTAATACAGTAGGATATTGTACACCAGGATTGTTCCCTGCGCCTCCACTCAAACTTAGAGTATAAGCTCCTGGACGTGTCACCTCTCCAGCCACGAAAATATTGATGGGACGAGGCGATAACAAATTGACTGAGATTAAGGGACGTTTGAGAAAGCGAGCATATCTTCTAGCAATTTCGTCGGCAGCTTGTTCAGTTGTTAACCCAAGGACTGAAATACTGCCAATTAAAGGTAGGTTGATGGCTCCACCTGGGGGGATTTGATATTCACCTGTATATTCAGGTACTTCAAATACATTTACACGGATAAGATCGCCGCCTCCTAATGAATAATTAGTATCTAATTGTGTTTGTGTGCTTGGTGATTGTGTAGTTGGTGGTAATGGTTGTCCCTGAGCTAGACTCGCAAATGGCACAGCGACATTGACAGCACTTAACAAAGCCGCACCCACAACTGGCTGAGTTATAAATTTAAACAAACTTGTGTTAAGCATATTCACCTGAGATTCTGAAACTACAATCAATAAAGTACTGTCTAAACATTTTTATTTTGACTATACCTAAGTATTCAAGTTCCCCGACACTCTTATTTTCCTCGAAAAGTGTAATTTTCCGGAGGAAATTTGTTTATTGAATTTGAATTTTTAGTGAAGTTAATTTAAAGTTAAGCAAACTTGAATATAGGAACGATCAAAAAATATACGACTTACGTAGATAAACGAAGTTTATAAAAAATTATCTGTTATGTAAAGATGTACTTACGAACAACGCATTTCGACCAAAGTGAATTAAATGACACCTAAACTGTGATTCTAAATATGCTATTAGCAGTAATTTTTGCAAAAATTATTAACTCCATTATTGACTAACTACAAATAACCTTAAAAAGAGGTCGGAATTTAGTATTTTGTGAGTTGGCTTGAGCAAAGACAAACTCAAAAAGAGGGAAAATTGAGGTTATTCTGCAATAAGATACCACGTATATATGTTGCTAAAACAAATCTATATTGAGTATTTGACAACAAGATTAATTAAGTGAGTTCTTTTTTCTTTGGATTTGTTGAATAAAAAACTCTTCCAGGGAGTAACGCGACAAGTTCATGGCAATAATTTTACCCTCCATGAGACGAAGACTAGCAAGAAAATCATAATAATCGTCTTGTAGTGTACCTTGCCAGGAACCATCAGGTTCAAATTTGAGAGTGGGTATCCATTTTTTGAGAATTTCCCAGTCACCTCCTTGACCTTTTACGTGATATGTGTTTTCAACACCTAAAAGTTCATTGAGGGAACCAGAGCAAATTAATTCACCTTGAGCAAGGATGGCAATGCGATCGCAAATCTGTTCTACTTCACTAAGAACGTGGCTATTGAAAAAAATCGTCTTTCCAGCAGCTTTGAGCGCCAGAATAATTTCCCGCATTTGGTAACGTCCCACCGGATCAAGACCAGACATGGGTTCATCAAGAAAAACCAAATCTGGCTCGTTAATTAGCGCCTGTGCCATCCCGACACGCTGTAGCATTCCTTTTGAGTAGCGGCGTAAAATTTTTTTACGGGCATCGGCTTGGGATAAACCTACTAATTCCAGCAGTTGGGGAATACGTTGGCGTTGGACACTTTGGGGAATTTTGAATAGTCCAGCAGCTAGCTGCAAAAATTCCCAGCCAGTGAGATAGTCATATAAATAGGGATTTTCTGGCAGATAGCCGATATGTTGCTTAACACTGCGATCGCCTATAGGTTTATCCAATAATAATCCCCGCCCCGAAGTGGGATGAATAATTCCCAGCAACAATTTTAAAAGGGTGGTTTTACCAGCACCGTTTGGCCCCAGCAACCCAAAGGTTTCGCCTTTATAAACCGTTAAAGAACAATTTTTGAGAGATACAACTTTTTGATTTAGCCAAAAACCAGTGCGATAGACTTTTCGCAACTCAGAAGTTAGGACTACTGGTGGAGTGTCTATCGTATTAAGTTGAGAATCAGGGTCATCTGCAACAGACTTCATCTCGGTTCAACCACTAATTACCAGCTTGGTATTAATTACAAGTTACCTAGTAGGCTGATAATAACCATCACCGAGCGGTGTGTCAATTGTTGAGGATTGGGGATTGGGGATTGGGGATTGGGGGAATAACTCATACCCCATTTGACTCGTTTCATAGAACGCCTTTAGAACTGGGAATTACACCAGCACGACGAGAGTCAATTTCCACCGCTAGCCGTGTTGCTCTTGCAAAGGCTTTAAATGTCGCCTCTATGATGTGATGGGAATTAATGCCATCCAGTTGCCGAATGTGGAGTGTCATTTGGCTATGGTTCACGATCGCCACAAAGAATTCACGTACGAGTTGGGTGTCATAAGTTCCTACACGCTGGGTAGGAATTTGCAAGCCGTAGCTGAGGTGAGGCCGTCCAGAAAAGTCTAGCGCTACCTGAACTAAGGCTTCATCCAATGGTGCAAGAAAATTACCAAAGCGGACAATACCTTTTCTGTCGCCTAGTGCTTGGTTGAAAGCTTGGCCCAAGGTAATGCCTACATCTTCATTGGTGTGATGGTCATCAATCTCTAAGTCTCCCTTGGCTTGGACATCTATATCAATTAGCCCGTGGGAGGCAATTTGATGCAACATGTGATCCAAAAACGGAATGCCTGTTGCTACTGTGCAAGTTCCTTTACCATCGAGGTTGATGGTAACTTGCACATCAGTTTCACCAGTAGTACGATGAACAGTGGCAATCCGAGGGGTTTGAGTTAAGCGATCGTAGTTTGAATTAATTTGGCTGATTTGCATAGGGAATGGAAAGAGTTAAAAGTTATGAGTTATGAGTTATGAGTTATGAGTTAAAAATTTTTAACTCTTAACTCCTAACTCCTAACTTTATCGCGTCACATTCCCATAATTTCATATCCTGAATCTACATATAGAACTTGTCCGGTAATACCACTGGACAAATCACTACACAAGAAAGCGGCAGCGTTGCCTACTTCTAGCTGAGTGACGGTACGACGCAGGGGAGCTACTTCTTCTACATGATGAATCATATCCAAAATCCCGCCTACTGCTGAAGATGCTAAGGTGCGGATGGGGCCTGCGGAGATGGCATTGACGCGGATATTTTGCGGCCCTAGTTCAGCAGCTAGGTAACGCACACTCATTTCTAATCCCGCCTTGGCAACTCCCATAACGTTGTAGTTAGGGATTGCTCTAACACCACCTAAATATGTCAAGGTGACGATGCTACCTCCCTCTGTCATCAAAGGTTTAGCTGCACCACTTAACTGCACCAGTGAGTAGGTACTGATTTCTAAGGCGGTGTTGAAGCCAGAACGAGAGGTTTGGCTAAAATCTCCACTCAAATCGTCTTTGCTGGCAAAAGCCAAACAATGGATGAGGATGTCTAACTTCCCCCATTGCTCACGAATTGTCTCAAAGGTAGATTGAATCTGTTCCTCATCTTGGACATTACAGGGAAGAAATAAGCTTGGGTTGAGAGGTTCTACCAACTCCGCGACTTTTTTCTCCATTTTGCCGCGTTCATCCGGCAGGTAGGTAATACCGAGGTTTGCTCCGGCTTTATGCAGCTGTTGGGCGATGCCCCAGGCGATCGAGCGGTTATTGGCAATACCTGTAACAAGAGCATTTTTTCCAGTCAGATTCAGCATAGAAATTGTTAATGCGATCGATCATTAGGAGCATACTAGAATCTGAGGGCAGTTTGTCTTTGTTTTATACAGGATTTGCAAAAATGAATATTGATAAGGGTGTTTGCTGTGACAAAAATCTTGATTTTTCCTAAAGATTTTATCAAGATATCTTTATTTGTTCTTTAAAAAACCCTTTTTAATACGGCTATTGGAACTACTTATCAACAATTAGTAGCTGAAAGGATCAACAATTATGTATCATTATAAACAAAGAGTTATGAAGTGATTTGTTTGAGTATAGGAAAGTACAGAAAGGTTGACGGTGCTTTATTCATTTTTCAGGTGTATTCTTAGGTAATCAGTTTTTGTTTTTCCGGCATTGGGTAGGGGAAGGGAGATGATCGTGACACAAGATAAAGCCCTAGCAAATGTATTTCGTCAGATGGCGACCGGGGCGTTTCCGCCAGTTGTGGAAACGTTTGAACGCAATAAAACGATCTTTTTTCCTGGCGATCCTGCCGAACGAGTTTATTTTCTTTTGAAAGGTGCTGTTAAACTTTCTAGGGTGTACGAGGCAGGAGAG